>CAVYER010000002.1:0-721919 GCA_963767515.1 uncultured Alphaproteobacteria bacterium | reverse complement strand
ACGCAACTGCCAATGAAAAAACTCCTGGGCAAGCTTCACGCCGGCGCCATCGACATGATGGAGCTGCCCGTATTGCCGTCCGCCATTCTCGACGGTTATCGTGCATTACCCGACCTGACAGGCATGTCGTCCGATGCAATGGACGAACTCGAAATCGTTGGCGTTGTGCCGGCCGCCTCGCTTCGTCCAACGGATCCGAAGGCGCGGATTGTTGGCCGCGCGCTCACGGTGCGCAACGTCGTTGCGAAAATGTCGGTGACCGACGCCGTCAAAGCTGGCGTTTCAATGTTGGCGGAGATCGAAGCGCATAATCTCGCAGAGCCCGGCGACATCCTGGTTCTGCAAGGGGTCGATCAGGTTTCCAACATGGGAAGTATTTCGGCCAGCATCGGCCGGCGGCAAGGCGAACTCGGTGCCATTGTCGACGGCGCCGTACGTGACATCGATCATTCGCGGGAGATCGGCTACGCGATCTGGTCGCGAAGCGTGAGCCCGATCACCGGGAAGTGGCGCATTGAAACCGTTGCGGTCAACCAGCCGGTTTCCATTTGCGGCATCACGGTCAATCCTGGCGATCTTGTTCTGGCGGACGAAGTGGGTGTCTGCTTTATCCCGCGCGGACGCGCCGCTGATGTTCTCGAGCGCGCACAACGCATCGCGGCAAATGAAAAGACACGGCAGGCCAAGATTGCGTCCGGCGCGCCGGTGCCGGATCTGCTCCCAAAGAGCCGCTAACGCATCGAGCCTTTGGCCAAATTCCTATTCGGCCGTGATGCCCAGCTTCTTGATCGTATCGGGCCAGTCGGCAAACTCCTTCGCCAACCGCACCTTGAATGCCTTGCTTCCAAGCGTGCCGTGCATGCCGTTGGCGGAAAACCGCTCCTTCACTGAAGGGATTTCGACGACGGCAAACAGCGCCTTCTCGAGTTTCTCCCGCGCCTGCGGCGGAGTTCCGGCCGGAAGAAAGACGCCATACCAATTTTCCATGATCACGCTTGGCAGGCCGAGCTCTGCCGTCGTCGGCAAATCCGGCAACAAGGGCGAACGTTCGGTCGCAAAAAGCGCAAGCGGCTTGACCGAGCCCGCCTTCACCAGCGGCAGCAACACCGGCAGATCCGCATTGATCGTGTCGACATGACCGCCGAGAAGATCATTGATCGCCGGCGCAGCGCCGCGATAAGGGACGTGCGTGATCTTTATTCCCGCCGCGGAATTGAACATCTCGACGGCAATGTTCATCGTTGTCCCCGGCCCAGCCGATCCGTAGACGAGCTTCTGCTGTTTTGCCTTTGCGATGAGATCCTTCAGCGTCGACACGTCGAGCTTCGGACTGATCACAAGCAGCGACGGCACCAGGCCGACCAACATGACCGGCTCAAACCCTTTTATCGGATCGTATGTTGTCGGCGGTTTAAGAAGCGGGCTCAGCACTTGCGATCCAAGGCTCGCCAGCAACATCGTATTGCCGTCGGGCGCTGCCCGCGCCACCATTTCAGAAGCAATCGCGCCGCCAGCACCGCCGCGATTTTCGACAATCACGGTGGCGTCGAGCTTGGAGCCTAGTTCGGAGGCGAGAATACGCGCCAGTTGATCGACAGGGCCACCAGCCGCGAACGGAACGACGATCTTGACGGTTTCGGCACCCGCGGGGCCCGTAACCAGCAGCACGGCGGCACAACACAACCCGGCCAGCAAATTTCCAAATCGTCCCATAACTCGCACCAAACAACGGTTGCCCTATGGATTCATTCAAACCTAACCGAATAGTTTGCTTGCGTTAAGACGGCCCAACCCGGCAACGTTGTTGCGCGGCCGCATATTGCTCCGGCGGGACTTAGTCCACCTTGCGGATCCAGAATTGATACATGCCGGCGAACGTATTGGGATTGTCGTTCTCGAAAGTCTGCCATTGAGCAAGATTGGTCGCAGCAGGATCACCGGGAAATCGCCGCTTATAGGCCTGGAGCACAGCGTCATCGATTTCGAACCCCAGAAACGCCAGCCCGGTGTCGCTGAGAAAAGTGTCAATACCGGTCAGTGTCATCCGATGTTCCTGAGCGTGAAACAGCAGATCGCGGCAGGCGCTCATACTGTAAAAATCCGGCGAGCCCAGCGTCATGGCAAAATTTGCGCGTTGACCTGGGTCCATCAAATCCTGGCGGCTCCGTCGGATATCGTTGGCGACCGCCCGGTAGCCATGTTCGGCAATAAAAGCCTGCGTCTTTACGAGATCTCGTCTTGCGACTTCACTATAGAAGCCGAGATTCATGAACCCGCCGGGACGAAGCAGGGACAACAGCACCCGCCATCCGGCGAATGGGTCAGACAGGTGATGCAGCACCCCGACTGACGCGACGACATCGAATTGACGATCAAGTGAGCCGAGTTCCAGCAAGTCAGCCTGGGCATACTCGATCGACGTCAATCCAAGTTCTTGCGTCTTCCGCTTGGCATAACTCAGGCTGCTCAAACTCAAATCGACCGCCAGTACGCGCGCGTCCTTGAATATTTGCGCCATGCCAATCGACTGCTGGCCCGTACCACTTCCGGCAATCAAGATATCGGCAGTCCCATCGATCCTGTAATCGTTGATGGAAACCAGGGGAAATTGCTCGGACAAATAGTCCACGATTGTGCGGGGAATTCCAGCAGGCTCGGTTTTCACCCAGCGCGGATATGGATTTTCCTCGTATTGATCCTGAACCAATTTCGACACGTCGTCTTTGACGCTCGTAAGCCGGGGAATGGATAGGCGTAGTTGCTGTTCCTCCATTCCCTCCTGGATCTGTTGCATCAGGACAGATCTCACAGGCTCAGGCCACTGCATATCAAGTAGCAGAGCGGCGCGCGGGAGAAGGGAGAGCGGGAAATACGCTGCTACTGCCAGTATCCAAAGAACCGGCACTTGAGTCCCTCTTGCCAACGCCGCAGCAAGTGAATCGCGCAACCCATTTGCCTTTTGAATTTCATCGTCGGCGTAACAAAAAATATATTCATTGATGAAGCACTGAGTGGCCAATGCACTGTAAAAATTCAGGGCCCCGCCGACGTCGTCATCCGAGGTTGCCGCATCGAGCATGAGGCGGCGTGCCATCGTCAGGAATTGCTCCAATTCAACATCGGCAATAGGGGTCGAGCAAAGCAAGGCTTAAATCAGCTCGTTGGCTGCAAGCGCGGCAAGCCCGCTCATCCCGTATAGCTCGGTCGTCGAAAGGCGACGCGGCCAGGCCTTGGCCACACGTGCAATGCACGCGCCCATGTCCGGGTCGCGTTTGACGAAATCGGTGCTGATGCGCGCTAATTTGCCTGGCCGGCACCAAGGCTCCGCCAACGCGCGTACGAGTACGGTTTGGATTTCACTGTCACAGTCGCTGCAGCGCAAATTCTTGATGCAGTCGACAAAAATCCACTTGGCCTTCGTCGATTGCTGGTTTTGCAACGATTGCTTGATTGCGGTCAGTGCGGCGACGGCGTCGCCTTCTGCCATCAGATGCAAAGCGAGATTGTTGAGGGCATCCACGTAGCCCGGCTTGAGTGCGAGTGCCCTCCGATAGCATGCGAGCGCCTCGTCCGGCTTTCCTTGATCCTTCAGCGCAGTTCCGAGATTGTTGTGGACCTCGGCAATGTCCGGCTTCAGGGCAAGTGCCTGACGATAACAAGCGACCGCCTCATCCAATCTTTTCTGCACCGTAAGCGCGTTGCCGAGATTGCTGTGCGCTTCGGCATAATCCGGCCTGAGGGCAAGCGCCTGCCGATAACAAGCAACCGCCTCGCCTAACTTTCCCTGGTCCTTGAGCACATTGCCGAGGTTGTTGTGGGTTTCCGCGACCTTCGGATTGAGGGAGAGCGCCCGCCGCAAGCAGGTTACCGCCTCCTCCAGCTTTCCCTGGTCCATCAGCGCGTTGCCGAGATTGTTGCAGGCCTCGACATAGTCCGGCTGGAGAGCGAGCGCTTGACGGTAACGAGCAATAGCCGCGTCCAGCTTTCCCTGGGCGCTGAGGACCAAGCCTAAATTGCAATGATAATAGGACACCTTGGCGTTGCGCTTGATCGCCCTCTCGATCAGATCAACGGCGGTATCGTGGCTGCCCATCTGATAGGCGATCATCCCCAACAGGTGCAGGCTGTCGGCATGGTTGGGGTCGATTGCCAGAATCTCGCGATAGAGCCGTTCGGCTTCGGCAAATCGTCCGCCCTGATGATGGCGAAGGCCGTCAGCCAGCATATTTTGAACGGCCGGTGACGCTGCCGGCGTCACGGACCTGTTCTGCTTCATTTCCGCTCGACGTTGGTGGCGGTTCATCCGCGCCTTGCATTTCCCATTAAGACAGGAGAGCTACGCAGGATGTTGGGTGACGGAGCAGATCGCGTGATTCGACGCCGACTCACTAACCGTAATGCCATGTGACATTGCCGATGAAGTTCGGCAACTGAATTTCACTTGAAACCCCAATGAAACCGCGCCACCGGTGCGGATGTGCCTGCCCTCGCCAAATTGCCACGGTCGCCTTATCTAATACGGCAAGAGAACCCATCCCGGAGTAACGAATGGACCCCGCCATTGCTTCCCTGATCGACCGCGCCGGGCTCGACCGCGGAAAAGTGCGCCAATTGATCGGTCACGGCCTGGACGGCGCCGATGACGGCGAGCTGTTCCTGGAATATCGCCAGGCCGAGGCACTCACCTTCGACAATGGCCGGCTCAAGCAAGCGACTTATGACACCGCGCAAGGTTTCGGCCTGCGTGCCGTGAAGGCCGAAGCGGTTGGTTATGCGCATGCCTCTGACCTTTCAGAGGGAGCGCTGGCGCGCGCGGCCGAAGCGGTGCGCGCCGTAAACGGCGGCCACAGCGGAACCTATGCCGAGGCGCCGGGCCGCACCAATCGCAAACTTTATGGCGACGACAATCCGCTCGGAACGCCGGCGTTCGATGCAAAGGTGAAACTGCTGGAATCGATCGACGCCTATGCGCGCGGCAAGGATGCGCGCGTGCGGCAAGTCACCGCCAGCGTTGCCGCGAGCTGGCAAGTAGTGGAAATCCTGCGCGCGGACGGCGAAATTTATCGCGATATACGTCCGTTAGTGCGCCTCAACGTCGCCGTTGTCGCCGGTGAAGGCGATCGGCAGGAAACCGGCAGCTACGGCTTTGGCGGCCGCGAAGGCTTTCAACGTTTCATTGCGCCGGAGGCCTGGCAAGGTGCGGTCGACGAAGCAATCCGGCAGGCATTCGTAAATCTCGATGCCGTACCCGCGCCGGCTGGCGAAATGGATGTCGTGCTCGGATCTGGCTGGCCAGGCGTGATGTTGCACGAAGCCGTCGGCCATGGTCTCGAGGGCGATTTCAACCGCAAGAAAACCTCCGCGTTCGCCGGCCTGATGGGCAAACAGGTTGCCGCGAAAGGCGTGACCGTCGTTGACGACGGCACCATGCAGGCACGGCGCGGTTCGTTGTCGATCGACGATGAAGGTACGCCGACCAATCGCACCGTGCTCATCGAGGACGGCATTCTCGTCGGCTACATGCAGGACCGCCAGAACGCGCGCCTGATGAATATGAAGCCGACCGGCAATGGACGGCGTGAATCGCATGCCCACGTCCCCATGCCGCGCATGACCAACACCTATATGTTGGCCGGAAAACACGACCCGAAAGAGATCATCGCCTCGGTGAAAAACGGGCTCTACGCGGTCAGCTTCGGCGGCGGCCAGGTCGACATCACGTCGGGCAAATACGTGTTCCAGTGCACCGAGGCCTACAAGATCGAGAACGGCAAAGTCGGCGCGCCCGTGAAAGGCGCGATGCTCATCGGTAATGGCCCGACCGACCTGCATCGCATCAGCATGATCGGCAACGACTTCGCACTCGATCCTGGTATCGGCACCTGTGGCAAAAATGGCCAGGGCGTGCCGGTCGGTGTCGGCCAGCCGACGTTACGCATGGACAAGATCACCGTCGGCGGCACGGCGTAACTTTGACGGAGTGAATTGACGTGCGGGAAAATTTGCGCGGCTGGATCAAGAACATTGTTGATATTGCTGTCATCGCGCTGATCGTGCTGGCAGCAAAGACCGCGATCGCCGAACCATTCTACGTGCCGTCGGGCTCGATGGAGCCGACTTTGCTGATCGGCGACGAATTGCTGGCGACAAAATTTCCCTACGGCTACAGCGGCGCTTCGCTGCCGTCATTCCTCGTACCGCTGCATACACCACGCGTCCTGTCCGCATTGCCCAAGCGCGGTGATGTTGTGGTTTTTCGCTGGCCTGGCGACCGATCGCAGGTCTGGGTCAAACGCGTGATCGGGCTGCCGGGCGATCGCGTCGGCCTGCGCAACGGACGCGTATCGATCAACGGCACACCGGTCGGCATTCGTCCAGCCGGCGTCGGCGAATCCGAGGTGGAAGACGGCAGCGTCGTTGCGGCCGCGCGTTTGATCGAGACGCTGCCGGGCGGACGCGAGCACCTCATCTTCAAACTGGTCGACCGGGGCGAACTCGATGACACGCCTGACGTCGTGGTGCCACCGGACCATTTGTTCGTGATGGGCGACAATCGCGATAATTCCGCCGACAGCCGCGTGCCTGTTCGCGCAGGCGGTGTCGGCCTGCTGCCGATCGAGGATCTTGTCGGCCGCGTTGATGCCGTTGTCGGTTCGTGGGATCTCGCCGTAAAACGCAAGCCGCTCACGGAATGGCCGTCCGGATTGCGGCTGTCGCGATTTTTTACCGGCGTGCACTGAGCGCAGCTATCGTACAACACCCGAAATGCAGCACGGCTTTTGCTGCGGCCGCGTAATCTTGTCCTTGAGATAGCAGCGCGCCGACGGAGAAATGTAACCCGGCCGCACATAAGTCCACGCGCGGCATTTGTTCTCCGCCCCGCACGCCGCCATGCAAGGCGCGCCGGCGGGATCGGGCGGAATCTCAAAATTGCGATAGTCGCCGCCAAGGCGGTCGATGGAATATTCGATCGGCCCCTTGCGCGGCTCGACCACACCTGCGCCACGAACGCCGGTGATACAGCATTTGTCCTCCACACGAGGAGCCACGTGGTTTTTCAGCCAGCAAGCCGCAATCGCATTCTCTGTTCTCGGATAGGAAAAGCTCCAGGCGTGGCACCGCGCGTCCTGCTCACAACGCGTCGCGCAGTCCGCCGGATCTCCGCTGCGAATTTCAAACCTGAGATAATCGCCACCACGACGATCGTACCCGGTCTGGGCTTGCGCCGAATTGGCCAGCGCAAAAACGGACAGCGCAAGCGCCATCCAGGACCGGATCTGAAACAGCATGCGCGCCCGCTCGAAACCAGAGAGTTGGTGAAGCTTCGCCCGCGGGCATGCTAACGCACCGGTCGGCGAATGTGCAGCCGATCACAAGGAATCATTCAGAACGCTCAAAAGATTTTTCGGTGAAAATTGAGCGCCCGCCGGAGGGGCCGGCGGGCGCTGGATCCGGCCGCGAGAGGGGATATTCGCGGGTGTCGGATCGAGCGGCCGATGAGAGGGATCGGCCGTTTGCTTGATTCGTTACAGTGCCTGGCGCGCAGGCCGGTCGGTTCGCGGCCGCTTGAAACCATCGTCGACCGCATAACTTGTGCTCCGCCTCACGGCGTGGCTGAGACGGCGCTCAAGCGCGCGCTCGCGCAGCAGTGCGGTCGGGTCGTCCCAGAAGGGCTCCGAAAAAGCATCACGCACATCGTTGCGGGTGATGCCGATATCAGCGAGCATCCGGCGATCGAGGCCGGCCAGCACATTGGCCTGGCGGCGGTGGCGACGCGCACGCAGCATGTCCTTCAGCCAATGGGTGACCAGGGCCACCACCGAGGCAAAAACCCGCAACAGGGCGCTGCCGCCGACGGGTAAAATGGGGTAATTGGCGCTCATAGCAGTCTCCATTCCGTTCGCTTACCGCGCCAAAATCGCCTCTGGCACGGCCCAGAACCACCCGAAATCCCCACCCGATTCCTCTGGAAGTGGTCGTATATTGCACTGCGGGGATTGATTAGTGAAACGAATGTTTTTAATCTGACTGATCAGAGATAATGATATGGCCTCCCGGCCCCGAAAGGCCGGTATTTCAGGGACCACGCCCATGCCCGCCATGCTCGACATCGATCAGTTGCGCACCTTCATCGCCATCTCGGAGACCGGCAGTTTCACCAAGGCCGCCGAAGTGGTGAACAAAACGCAGTCCGCCGTCTCGATGCAGATGAAGCGGCTGGAGGAGCGGCTCGAGCGCCCGATCTTTTCGCGCGACGGGCGCGCCTCCAAGCTCACGGAAGATGGCCAGCGCCTGCTCGATTACGCGCGCCGCATCGTCAAACTCAACGTCGAAACGCTGGCGGCATTTTCCGACGCCGAACTTTCGGGTCGCGTGCGGCTCGGCGTGCCGGACGATTATGCGGACCGCTATCTTCCCGAAATCATGGCGCGCTTCTCGCACGGTTATCCGGCCGTCGAGTTGTCGGTGCTGTGCGAACCCTCGGTCGACCTGCTCGAGCGCATCGACGCCAACGAGATCGACCTCGCCATCGTCACCAATTGCGAAAGCAAGCGCGCATCGGAAACGTTCCGGCGCGAGCGCTTGCTGTGGGTGACGTCAAACCGGCATTCGACGCATCTGGAAGAACGCATCCCGCTCGCGCTCGGACGCCCGAGCTGTTCATGGCGTCGCATCGCCATCGACCGGATGGAATCGATTGGCCGACCCTTCCGCGTGCTCTACTCAAGCTCGAACGCCGGCGCGGTCGCGGCTGCCGTACTCGCCGGGCTCGCGGTCTCGGTGCTGCCGGAGTCCGGCTTGCGTCCCGGCATGCGCGTGCTCTCCGCCTCCGACGGCTTTCCGGATTTGCCGAGCTGCCGCATCGGGCTGGTGCGCAACGCGCATGAAAGTTCGGCGCTGGCCGATGCGCTGGCCGAACACATCGTCTCCTCGCTCGACAACTTGTCGGAAGCAGCGCAAGCGGCGGAGTAGCTTGCACCGCATTGCCATTTGTCATGGCCGGCCTTGTGCCGGCCATCTCGCTCAGGGACGCACCTGCTCTCCTAAGCGGGATCGCATCGGAAGTCGGGCAAGCCCGACTTCCGCAGTTTTGAAAGCCACAAGTCCGGTGAACCCGACTTGTGGTGACAAGCCCGGCGATGACAGGCGTTAATACGCATAGTCTTCAAAAATCGGCTCGACCGAGTCGTTCCACTCGCCGTGGAATTTCTCCAGCAGTTCTTCCGCCGGCGTGATGCCGCGCGCGATCGACTCTTCCAGCGGACGCAGATAGCGCGTCTCGTCACGGCCATTGCGGTCAAGCCGCTTACGGCGTGCGAGCCCGCGTGAACATAGCCGCAGCGTCTCCTGCGCCAGCGTGAAGATGTTGCTCTTGCGGATGTCCGCCTTGAAGCCGAGCCTCGGCACGTCGTCGCGCAGCTTCTGCCGCTCCTCCGCGCTCCAGCCCTTCACCATGTCCCAACAGGCGTTGAGCGCATCGTCGTCATAGAGCAGCCCGGTCCAGTAGGCCGTCAGCGAAGGCAAGCGCCGCCACGGGCCGCCGTCGGCGCCGCGCATCTCGAGATAACGCTTGAGCCGCACTTCGGGAAAGATCGTGCTCAGATGATTGGCCCAGTCGGAAATGGTCGGGCGCTCGCCCGGCAATTCCGCCAGCTTGCCCGCGAAGAAATCGCGGAATGACTTGCCGGCAACGTCGATATATTTGTCGCCACGCTTGATGAAGTACATCGGCACGTCCATGGCGTAGTCGACGTATCGCTCGAAACCCATGCCGTCCTCGAAAGCCCAGGGCAGCATGCCGGACCGCTGGTTGTCGGTGTCGCGCCAGATTTCGGAGCGAAACGACAGAAAGCCGTTCGGCTTGCCCTCGGTGAACGGCGAGTTGGCGAACAATGCGGTCGCCACCGGCTGCAGCGCCAGCGACACCCGCAGTTTCTTGACCATGTCGGCTTCCGACGCGAAGTCGAGGTTCGCTTGCACCGTGCACGTGCGATACATCATGTCGAGGCCGAGCGATCCGACCTTCGGCATGTAGGCCGTCATGATCTTGTAGCGGCCCTTTGGCATTTTCGGCATGTCGGCGCGCGTCCAGTTCGGCGTCATGCCGAGACCGAGAAAGCCGATGCCCAGCGGCTTTGCGACTTCGCGCACCTGCGCCAGATGCGCCATCAGCTCGGCGGCCGTCTGGTGCACATTGTCGAGCGGCGCGCCCGAAAGTTCGAACTGCCCGCCCGGTTCGAGCGAGATCGCGCCGCCGCCGGTGACGTCGAACATGCCGATGATGTTGTCGCCCTCCATGATCGGCTCCCAGCCGAGCAGATCACGCATGCCGTCGAGCAGCGCACGGATGCTGCGCTTGCCCGCATAGGGCACCGGCCGGTGGTCGGCGACGGTGAATGCGAACTTCTCGTGCTCGGTGCCGACGCGGAACTGTGTCTTCGGCTTGCAACCCGCTTCGAGCCAGGCGACGAGTTCGTCGCGGGTCTCGATCGGGGTCATGTCGATCTGGTCACGAGCCATGCAGCCGTCCGGGCAAAAAAGGTCGCGACCTTAAACATGGGAACCGGCAAAGGGCAATGTGAGATAGCCCATGCGAATTTGCGGGGCTTGCACGGTCATGCCGGCTTGAGCCGGTTATCGTCATTCCGGGACGGCGCGCCAGCGCCGGACCCGGAATCCAGATGCATGCACAGTTCCTGGGTCTGGATTCCGGGTTCGCGAGCTTTCGCTCGCGCCCCGGAATGACCGATTCAAATTCACTTTTCAAACAGCCCGACAAGACAACGCTCCGCCGCCCTATTTCTTCGCGGCGCCGGGTACGCCGTAACCCTTCCTCCGTCCCTCGCAAATACGAGGGAGATGGCGCGCCAGGTGGCGCAACCATTGTTCTTGTGATGCCGCATCCCCTCTCGAGAATGCGGGCGCCTCCCGGCGCGCCATCGCGAGCGTCTTCCTTACGGCGCCGGGCCGCGCTTTGCGGGGGCTATCGCGCATGACAGCCGCCGTCAGCCAAGCTCCTGGCAGGCAGCCCGTATTGGCCGCCGGGCGGAGCCCCGGCGCCGCCCGGGTGCGGGAGGAGCGTTCGTCTCCCGCCCGCGGGCGCCGCATCCTGCTCCGTCACCAAGACGCCTCTAGTTGACGCCCTCGCTTGAGCAGAACGGATAGGACTATATTCTACAGTAGGAATAAAGTCAACATTATTGTTCATATTTTGTTCTTTGTGTTGCCGCAGGCTTGCTCTATTGATTCGTGCCCCATGCCTCAGTTCACGCCCCACCAGGACCAGGCCCTCAGCGTCGTCGCCGCCTGGCTCAAATCCAAACCCGGGACCAACGGTACGCCGCAAGTGTTCCGCCTGTTCGGCTATGCCGGGACCGGCAAGACCACACTCGCGACGCACATCGCCGATGACGTCGATGGCGACGTGAAGTTTGCCGCCTTCACCGGCAAGGCCGCTTCCGTGATGCGCGGCAAGGGCTGCCATGGCGCCTCGACGATCCACAGCCTGATCTACCGCGCGCGCGAGAGCGGCGAGGAAGTGCCGAGCTTCGATCTGTGGGACGAGGCGCCCGCCTCCAAGGCCGAACTGATCATCATCGACGAATGCTCGATGGTCGACGCCGAGCTTGGCCGCGATTTGCTGTCGTTCGGCGTCCCGCTGCTGGTGCTCGGCGATCCCGCGCAGCTGCCGCCGATCCAGGGCGGTGGATTCTTCACCGAGGCCGAGCCCGACGCGATGCTCACCGAGGTGCACCGCCAGGCGCAGGACGACCCGATCGTGCGGCTGTCGATGAACATCCGCGCCGGCGAATATCTTGAGCCTGGCCGCTATGGCGAGACCGAGGTCATCCGCAAAGCCGATCTTGATCCGCAGCGCGTGCTCGACGCCGATCAGGTACTGGTCGGGCGCAATGCCACCCGCCGGTCGTACAACAAGCGCATGCGCGAGCGGCGCGGCTTCGAGGACGACATGCCTTCGGCCGGCGACAAGCTGGTGTGCCTGCGCAACAACCGCAAGAAGGGCCTGTTCAACGGCGGCCTCTGGTCAGTGAAGGAACGCGGTGCGCGCAAGACCGGCATCATGACGATGCGGCTGTTGCCCGATGATGAAACGGCGACGCGCGGCGTGAAGGTGTCGGTGCGCCCGGAATGTTTTACCGGCGGCATCGAGCAGATCGATTGGCAGCGGCGCAAACCTTACGACGAATTCGACTACGGCTACGTGCTCACCGTGCACAAGGCGCAAGGCTCACAGTGGGACGACGTCGTGTTGTTCGACGAGAGCTTTGCGTTTCCGGACAGCCGTGAGCGCTGGCTCTACACCGGTGTCACGCGGGCAGCGAAGAAGCTCACGGTGGTGGTGTAGGCAAACGAAAATATCCGTTCGTCCCCGCGAAAGCGGGGACCCAGCGCAAAATGACTATGTCGTTCTTTGTTTATATTGTCGCAAGTAAACGCAACGGCACGCTTTACATTGGAATGACAGATGATTTGCTAAGGCGAGCATGGCAACATCGCCATGGCATCGTCCCCGGCTTCACACGTGACCACAACGTAACGAGCCTCGTTTGGTATGAAACGCATGAATCACGAGAGTCCGCGATTCTCCGCGAGCGTCAGATGAAAAAGTGGAGCCGCGCCTGGAAACTTGAACTTATTGAGAGCCGTAATCCAGATTGGTGTGATTTAGGTGAAGAACTTACACCTTAGCAAAGTCTGGGTCCCCGCTTCCGCGGGGACGAACGGAAGACCAGCAACCGCGAGCTAGGACGACAGAAAGAAAGGAATGGCCTAACGCCTTCCCGCCCTCCGATGCGCGAACGGCAGCACCACCAGCGCAATCGCCGTGATCAGCGCGCCGGCGAAAAATGTCCAACTCGGTCCGATCATGTCCCAGAGCGCGCCGGCAATAATGCTGGCCGCCAGCAATGCGACACCACTCACCAGATTGAACATCCCGAAGGCCGTACCGCGCAATTCCGCGGGCGCTGTATCGGCGACCAGCGCCGACAGCAGCCCTTGCGTCAGGCCCATATGCAGCCCCCACAGCGCAACACCGATCATCACGGTCGATACGCTATTGCCAAACGCCAGCACGAGATCGGCAAAAATCAGCAGTCCGAACCCGACGACGAGAATGCCAAAGCGGCCAATGCTGTCCGACAGCGCACCGGCCGGCCAGGCCGAAGCCGTATAGACGATATTCATCACGACCATCACGACCGGTACGATGGTGACATCCAGGCCGACCGATTGTGCTCGAAGTAAAAGGAAAGCCTCGCTGAAGCGTGCCAGCGTGAAGATCGCCGACACGCCGACGATAATCCAGTAGTGGACATCGAGCCGCGCGAGCTCGGTCCGCGAGAACGGAGAGCGCACGGCACGCGCGCCCGGCGCCCGTTCCGGTTCGCGCACGGCAAAAACGATGATGGCCAGGGAAACGAAAGCCGGCACGACGGCGATCCAGAACACGGTGGTGAAATTATCGGCAAATATCGCCATGAAGATGATCGCCGCCAGCGGGCCGAGCACCGCGCCCACGGTATCGAGCGACTGCCGCAGGCCGAAGGCTGTGCCGCGCAAATCGGCCGGGGTGAGATCGGCGACGAGCGCATCGCGCGGCGCACCACGGATGCCCTTGCCGATCCGGTCGACGAAGCGCGCTGCCGTCAGCGCGGCAATGCTCGTGGCCAGCGGAAACACCGGCTTGGTGAATGCGGCAAGGCCATAGCCAAGCGCCGCCAGCAGCTTGCGCTTGCCCAGGTAATCGCTGAGCGCGCCGGAAAAGATCTTGGTGATCGAGGCGGTCGCTTCCGCAATGCCTTCGATGAAGCCGACGGTCAACGTCGAGGCGCCGAGCACTGTGACCAGATAGAGCGGCAGCAAGGCATGGATCATCTCGGAGGAGAGATCCATGAACAGCGACACCAGCCCGAGCGCCCAGACGCTGCCGGGAATTTCGCGCCAACGGAAAAGTGAGCGGGGTTGCGAGGGCATGGCAGGTTCTTCCTTCACCTCTCCCCGCGTGCGGGGAGAGGTCGACTTTCGAGCGCCAGCGAGGAAAGTCGGGTGAGGGGGCGTCGCCGATAGCCTGAGCACGGCGAAAGGCCCCCTCACCCGGCTCGCTTCGCTCGCCACCCTCTCCCCGCAAGCGGGGCGAGGGAATTACGCCGCTTCTTTCTTCTTCACCGGCGCGAAGCGCTGGTAGAAGCCCTCGTCGTGCGCGGCGAGGTCGAGCAGCAGCTTGTTGGGCGCAAAGCGCGGCCCGTATTTTTTCTCAAGCTTGCGGCAGAGCGCGACGAACTTCTTCGTCCCCATCATGTCGATCCACGACAGCGTGCCGCCGGAGAACGGCGCAAAACCGAAACCGAGGATGGAGCCGACATCGGCCTCGCGCACGTCGGTGAGCACTTTTTCCTCGAAGCAGCGCGACGTTTCGAGCGCCTGGATGCCGAGCAGGCGCAGCTTGAGCTCCTCGATGTCGATCTTTTCCGGAACGAGCAGTTTCTTCGGCTGCAAATCAACGAGGCCGGGCCACAATTTCTTCGGACCGCTCGCCGGATAATCGTAGAAACCCTTGCCGTTCTTGCGTCCGAAGCGTCCCCGTTTCTCGACCATTTCCTGCAGCAGTTTCTTTTGCCGCGGATCGATCGCCTTGGCGCCAAGATCGGCTTCCGTCGCCTTGAGGATTTTCCACGCAAGATCGACCGCCACTTCGTCATTGAGCGAAAGCGGGCCGACCGGCATGCCCGCCATGCGGCCGACATTCTCGATCATTGCCGCCGGCACACCTTCCGTCAGCATCAGATGACCTTCGCGAATATAGGTGCCGACCACGCGCGAGGTGTAGAAGCCGCGCGAGTCGTTGACCACGATCGGTGTCTTGCGGATCGCGCGCACATAATCGAGTGCCACCGCGAGCGCCGTGTTGCCGGTCTGCTTGCCGAGGATGAGTTCGACCAGCATCATGCGATCGACCGGTGAGAAGAAATGGATGCCGATAAAACGTGTGGGATCCTTGAATTCGGACGCAAGCGAGCTGATCGGCAGCGTCGAGGTATTGGAGCCCAGGATCGCCTTGTCGCCGATCACCGCCTGGATCTTCGCCATCACGTCGAATTTGATCTTGCGATCCTCGTAGACCGCCTCGATGACGAGGTCGCAATCCCTGAGCGCTACGTAATCGGGTGTCGGCGTGATGCGGCCGAGCAGTTCGTCGCGCTCGGTGCCTTTCATGCGTCCCCTCATCACGCGATCGCTGAGCGCCTTGTGCAGGCCGGCCTTGCCCTTGTCGGCGGTTTCCTGGTCGCGATCGATCAGCACCACCTGCAATCCCGCGGCGGCGCTGACCTGCGCGATGCCGGCGCCCATGAAGCCGGCACCGACCACGCCGATTTTTTTCAAGGATGTCGGCGGCTCGTTCGGCGGGCGGCGCGCGCCCTTGTTGAGATCCTGCATCGAAACGAACAGCGAACGGATCATCGCCGCCGCTTCCGGCGAGCGCAAAATCTTGGCGAACCAGCGCGACTCCACACGCAGCGCGGTGTCGAACGGTAGTTGCAAGCCTTCGTAGACGACCTGGAGAATGGCGCGCGCCGCCGGATAATTGTCGTATGTCTCGCGCCGGTAGATCGCGTTGGCGGCGGGGAAGGTCATCATGCCCGCCTTGGAATAGACCGGCCCGCCCGGCAGACGGAAACCCTGCACGTCCCAGGGCGCAACGCCCTTGCCGCCGGCCTTGATCCAGTCCTTCGCCGCCTTGATGAGTTCGGCCGCCGGCACGACATTGTCGATCAGCTTCATTGTCTTGGCGCGGTCGACCTTGAGCTGATCGCCCTTGAGCAAAAATTGCAGCGCGTCGGCAGGCAAGATCATGCGCGCGACGCGCTGGGTCCCGCCGGCCCCGGGAAACAATCCGATCTTGATTTCGGGCAGGCCGAGCCGCGTTCTGGGTTCGTCGGCTGCGATGCGGTGATGGCAGGCGAGCGCAAGCTCGAAGCCGCCGCCCATGGCGGTGCCGTTGAGCGCGCAAACCCACGGCTTGCCGCAGGTTTCGATGCGCCGGTAAAGCAGCGACAGCTTGCGGCTTTCCTCGAACACGAAGGCAGCGGCCGCCTCCTCGCCTTGCGTGCGGATCATGTCGGCGAACATCGTGCCCATGCGCTCCAGCATGGTGAGATCAGCGCCGCCGCAGAAGGCGTCCTTGCCCGAGGTGATGACCGCGCCCTTGATGGCCGCATCGCCCGCGACTTTCTCGACAACCGCGCCGAGTTCCTCGATGACGCCCATCGTGATGACGTTCATCGAACGGTCGGCCATGTCCCAGGTGACCAGCGCGATGCCGTCGGCGTCGATATCGAGTTTGAAATTGGCCATGAGCGTCGGCTCCTATTTCGGGTAAGGCTCGCCGTTCTTCTTGGTGTAACGGGCACCCTTTTCGTCACGCACGACCATCATGTCGATATCGGAATAATGCGCACGCTCGGATGGCGCGCGCGTGCCGACCTCGATGAATACTGTGTCGCGATTCGAGCGATTGATCAGGCAGTGCCCGTTTGGCACGCCGGCCTTCCAGGCAGCCGCGTCGCCCGGCTTGAGCACAGTCTCGCCGTCATCCTCGCGCAGCACCACTTCGCCTGCGAGCACGTAAACGAGTTCGTCCTCACCCTCGTGCCAGTGGCGCTGCGACGACGCCGCGCCCGGCTTGAGCGTGCAGATATTGACGCCGAAATGCGTGAGACCGGCCGCCCGGGCGAGCCGCTTGCGGCTGCGCCCCTCCACCGCCTTGTTGAACGGCGACGGGTAACCGGTCGAGGTATCAATTGCGATTTTTCCGATATCGATTTTCGGCATTTCCATTCCCACCTATACGCGTTCGATAATCGTCGCCGTGCCCATGCCGACGCCGATGCAAAGCGTGATCAACGCAGTTTCCTTGTCGCGGCGCTCAAGCTCGTCAAGCACGGTGCCAAGGATCATGGCGCCGGTCGCACCGAGCGGATGACCCATGGCGATGGCGCCGCCGTTCACGTTCATCTTGTCGTGCGAAACGTTGAGCGCCTGCATGTAGCGCAGCACCACAGAGGCGAAGGCCTCGTTGAGCTCCCACAGGTCGATATCCCGTTTGGTCATGCCGGCTTTTTTCAGGACTTTTTCGCTGACCGGAATAGGCCCGGTGAGCATGATCGAGGGCTCGGAGCCGATATTGGCGAACTGGCGGATGCGCGCGCGTGGCTTGAGGCCAGCGGCCTTGCCCGCCGCCTTGCTGCCGATCAGCACCGCGGCAGCGCCGTCGACGATTCCCGAGGAATTGCCCGGCGTATGGACGTGGTTGACCGCCTCTACTTCCGGATAACGTTGCACCGCGACCGCGTCGAAGCCCGCCATGTCACCCATCTGCACGAAAGAGGGCTGCAAGGCGGCGAGCGTTTGCATCGTCGTCGCCGGGCGCATGTGTTCGTCCTTGGCCAGAATAGTGAGGCCGTTGACATCCTTGACCGGCACGACGGAATTCTTGAAACGCCCCTCGTCCCAGGCCTTGGCCGCGCGCTTCTGGCTTTCGACCGCATAGGCATCGACGTCATCACGGGAAAAACCGTACTTCGTCGCGATCAGGTCGGCGGAAATGCCCTGCGGCAAGAAATAGGTCGTCACCGCAATTGACGGATCGACCGGCCAGGCGCCGCCCGATGCGCCGATGCCGATACGGCTCATGGATTCGGCACCGCCACCGATCGTCATTTCATGCTGGCCGGACATCACTTGCGCCGCCGCAAAATTCACGGCGTCGAGGCCCGACGCACAAAAGCGATTGATCTGCACGCCCGGCACCTCATCGCCGAAGCCGGCAACGAGCGCCGCCGCGCGCGCGATGTCGCCGCCGGCCTCGCCGACCGGATCGACGCAGCCGAGCACCACGTCGTCGATCAGTTTGGTGTCGAGCTTATTGCGGTCGCGCACCGCGGCCAGTGTCTGGGCCGCGAGATTGAGCGCAGTGACCTCATGCAGCGATCCGTCCGCTTTGCCACGTCCGCGCGGCGTGCGGACAGCGTCGTAGATAAATGCGTCGGGCATCGGGGCAGCCTCTCCTCTTTACCCTCTCCCCTTGTGGGAGAGGGTGGTCCGAGCGAAGCGAGGACCGGGTGAGGGGGTCGGCGCTCAATTGAGTTGCAGACCCCCTCACCCGGCTCGCGCTCGCTATCGCTCCGCGCGAGCCACCCTCTCCCACAAGGGGAGAGGGAAGCGAGATCACCTAATGCTCGCGCGCAAAAACTACAAACTCCTCGCAATGAGCAGCTTCATGATCTCGTTGGTGCCCGCATAAATGCGCAAAACGCGCGCATCGCGATACATCCGCGAGATCGGATATTCGTCCATATAGCCATAGCCGCCGAACAATTGCAGGCAGCGGTCGATCACTTTGCCTTGCGTGTCAGTGAGCCGGTATTTCGCCATCGAAGCGGTGACGGTGTCGAGTGCACCTTTGACGTGCTGCTCGATGCAATGATCGAGGAAAACCTTGGCGATGGTCGTGTCGGTCTTGCATTCGGCGAGCTCGAACTGGGTGTTCTGGAACTCAATAATGGCCTTGCCGAAGGCCTTGCGCTGCTTGACGTAGTCGACGGTGAGCGCGAGCGCCCGCTCCATCATAGCGACCGCGTGCACGGCCACGATCAGCCGCTCCTGCGGCAATTCCTTCATCAGCTGGTAAAAGCCCTGCCCTTCTTCGGTGCCGAGCAGGCTCGATGCCGGCAGCTGCACGTCCTCGAAGAACAGCTCGGAGGTGTCGGCGGAATCCATGCCGAGCTTCTTGAGCTTGCGGCCGCGCCGGAAGCCCTGCGCGTCGTCGGCCTCGACCACGAACAGCGAGACGCCCTTGGCGCCCGCCTTCGGATCGGTCTTGGCGACGACCACAATGAGATTGGCGTGCTGGCCGTTGGTGATGAAGGTCTTCGAGCCGTTGAGCACGTATCCGTTGCCGGATTTCTTTGCGGATGCGCGCACGCCTTGCAGATCGGAGCCGGTGCCGGGCTCAGTCATGGCAATGGCGCCGACCATCTCGCCAGTCGCGAGCTTCGGCAGCCAGCGCTTCTTCTGATCCTCGGTGCCATAGTGAAGAATGTAGGGCGCGACAATGCCGGAATGCAGGGGCGCGCCGAAGGTGTCGAAGCCGGCCAGCGAGAATTCGCGATTGATCACCGCCTCATGCGCGAAGCTTCCGCCGGCGCCGCCGTATTCCTCCGGCATCGCTGCACAAAGCAGGCCGGCCGCGCCGGCCTTGGTCCAGACATCGCGGTCGTACATGCCGGCTTCGTGCCAGCGGTCGAGATGGGGAACGAACTCGTCGGCGATGAAGCGCCGCGCCTGCTCTTCGAGCAGGACAAGGTCTTCGCTCATCCAGGCCGGGCGCGGGAGATTGAGTGCGTCCATGGGCGAATCGATCCTTCGACAAGATAAGGCGGGGTACCAGCGGACGCGAGAGGTAATTGGCTGCGTGACCCTGATTGCGGCAATCGGCGCGGTGCTCCATCATACTTCCTCCAGAGAGAAGGGGCCTGCCGGTGACTGCCTATCGCCTCGGCGCCGTTGTCATATTTGCGCTCGCGCTTGTCGTTTCTGCGCACGCCCAGGTCGTCCTGCATGGAAAGGATTCTCCAGCCGGCGAAGCCCACCCGGCCACGGGCTCATTCTCGATCCGCTTTCCGATCCCCTATAAGGATGTCGAATATCAGGGGACCGAACAGAAAGGCGGAGATGGCAAAGAAACGGCATCGGCCGTGCATATGCTGTCCGGCATTGACCCCGACGGCTTGAGATTCTCCGCGACCGAAACGCTACTCCGCCCGCCGTTACCGCCAATCGATAGCTTTCTGGAGACGACGAAATCACGGCCCGGCGCGGTTGCATCCGATGTGCAACATCAGCAAAAGGATGGGCTGGAAATCTTGTCGTTCGCACTGAGTGAGCCCAACCAGGATTATTTTTTCCGCTTGATACGCAGCAAGACGGCCGGCTATGTGCTCGTCGTCCAATTTCCCACCGCACTGCGCAACAAGGCGATTGGCATGAAGGACGATTTCTTCGGGTCGTTCAAAATCGTTCCGCATTGAATAATCCATGATGCCGATAACGCCGGATCCCATCGATTCAAGAAGTGCCTGGCTGCGCCTCGCCGTTGCTGTGGTGCTGTCCACCGTCGGCGGGGTCGGCATGTGGTCGATCATGGTGGCCCTGCCCGCTATCCAGACCGATTTCGGTGTCAGCCGTGCCGACGCCTCCCTGCCCTTCACCATGGTGATGATCGGTTTTGCTGGTGGCGGCATCCTCATGGGCCGGATCGCCGACCGCTTCGGCATTGCGGTGCCCCTGGGCATCGGAACGCTGGCTACAACAGCCGGCTATCTGGCGACGGGATGGTCGTCGAGCCTGTGGCAGGTCGCCCTCGCGCATGGGCTGATCGGGCTGGGCAGCTCGGCGACATTCGGCCCGGTGATGGCCGATATCTCGCACTGGTTCGTGCGCCGGCGCGGCATCGCGGTCGCAATCGCGGCCTCCGGAAATTATTTCGCCGGCACGATCTGGCCGCCGGTGGTGCAGCATTTCATTGCCGCCGACGGCTGGCGCGCAACCCACACCGGCATTGGCCTGTTCTGCCTTGTTGCTACGCTGCCGCTGGTGCTCCTGCTGCGACGGCGCATCGAGCACCATCACAGCGACGTCGCCGGCGCGGCGGCCGCGCGGCGTCAGGCCGAGGCGCCGTTCTCGCCGCTGACGCTGCAAATACTCCTGTGCATCGCCGGTGTGGGCTGTTGCGTAGCGATGTCGATGCCACAAGTGCATATCGTCGCCTATTGCGGTGATCTCGGTTACGGCGTCGCGCGTGGCGCCGAAATGCTGTCTTTGATGCTCGGCTTCGGCATCTTCAGCCGCATTGCGTCAGGCTTCATCGCCGACCGCATCGGCGGCGTGCGCACGCTGCTGCTCGGCTCGGTGCTGCAAGGCACCGCCTTGTTCCTCTATCTCTGGTTCGACGGGCTCGTTTCGCTGTACGTGATCTCGGCGCTATTCGGCCTGTTCCAGGGCGGCATTGTGCCGAGCTACGCCATCATCGTGCGCGAATATTTTTCGCCGCGCGAGGCTGGCACGCGCCTCGGTATCATCTTGATGGCGACGCTGCTCGGCATGGCGCTCGGCGGCTGGATGTCGGGATGGATTTTCGACCTCACCGGCTCCTACCGGGCGGCGTTCCTGAACGGCCTCGGCTTTAATCTGGTGAACGTGTCGATCATGACCTGGCTGATGCAACGATCGCGCAAGAGCGACCAGCTAGCGGCGGCCTAGAGTACGTTCGCGGATCTAGAACGCGTCGTCCGGCAATTCCATGGTGGACGCCGCACCTGCCTGGATGCGGGCAAGCCGTGTCGCCGTCTCCGGCAACATGCGCTCCATGAAGAAGCGCGCGGTTACGAGCTTTGCATTCATGCGCTGCGCCGAGCCGTTGGCGTTCTTGGCGATCGCGGCTTCGGCAATCCGGCACCACATGTAGCCAAGCGCCACCAGTCCGAAGAGGTGCATGAAGTCATATGAACCCGCTCCGGCATTGTCGGGCTTGGTCATGGCGTTCTGCATGAACCACATTGATGCCTGCTGGAGGTGCGCCAGCGATGCGCCCAACGGCTTGAGATAGACATTCATCGCGTCATTGTTGACGCGTTCCTTGAGATAAGTCTGCACTTCATTAAAGAAGGCCATGATGGCGCGGCCGCCATCCTTGCCGAGCTTGCGGCCGACCAGATCGAGCGCCTGGATGCCGTTGGCACCTTCGTAGATTTGCGCAATGCGCGCATCGCGCACGAATTGCTCCATGCCGTGTTCGGCGATGTAACCGTGGCCGCCGAACATCTGCTGCGCCATCACCGCATTGGCGAAACCGTCATCGGTAAGGACACCTTTGATGACCGGCGTGAGCAGGCCCATGTGATCGTCGGCGCTCTGGCGTTCCTTTTCATCTTCCGAGCGATGCGCAATGTCGCTCTTGAGCGCAGTCCACAAAACCAGCGCGCGCGCGGCTTCGTTGAACGCGCGAATGCTCAGCAGCGTCCGGCGCACGTCGGGGTGCACGATGATCGGATCGGCCGGCTTGTCCGGATATTTGGCGCCAGAAATCGCGCGGCCCTGCAGGCGTTCTTTCGTATAGATCGCGGCATTCTGATAGGCGACTTCCGATTGCGCGAGCCCCTGCACGCCGACGCCGAGGCGCGCTTCGTTCATCATCGTGAACATGGCGTTGAGTCCACGGTTCTCTTCGCCGACCAGCCAGCCGGTGGCGCCGTCATAATTCATGACGCAGGTCGAGTTGCCGTGGATGCCCATCTTTTCTTCGATCGAGCCACAGGCAACGGCGTTGCGCGCGCCGAGCGAACCGTCATCCTTGACCATGAATTTCGGCACCACGAACAGCGTGATGCCTTTGGTGCCGGCGGGCGCACCTTCGATGCGCGCCAGCACCAGATGAATGATGTTCTGCGACAGATCGTGCTCGCCGGCGGAAATGAAAATCTTGGTGCCGGAAATCTTGTAACTGCCGTCCGCCTGCTTGACCGCCTTCGAGCGCAACAGCCCGAGATCGGTGCCGCAATGCGGCTCGGTGAGATTCATCGTGCCGGTCCACACGCCTTCGACCATCTTCGGCAGATATTTTTTCTTGAGTTCGTCGGACGCGTGCACGAGCAGAGCCGCGATGGCGCCCTGCGTGAGGCCCGGATACATGGCGAAGGCCATGTTCGCGGAGCAGAGAAATTCATTGACCATGATGGTCATGGTCGCCGGCAGGCCCTGCCCGCCGAATTCGGGCGGCACTGAAATGCCGATCCAGCCGCCCTCGACGATTTGCTTGTAGGCATCCTTGAAGCCGGTTGGCGTCGTCACGCTGCCGTCAGCGGCGCGCTTGCAGCCTTCCTTGTCGCCGACGCGATTGAGCGGGGTCAGCACTTCTTCGCTGAACTTGGCCGCCTCGCGCAGCACCGCTTCCACCACATCGGGTGACGCGTCGGAGAAGCCGGGCAAATTGCCGTAGTGGTCGAGATGGAAGACGTCGTTGAGCAGGAACAACGCATCGTCCACAGGCGCCTTATATGTCGGCATGGTCCTCTCCCCGGCAACGCGCCGCGAGGTGTTAACAGAATATGAAGCGAACGGTTTCCGCTTCCCCGATAGTGCGCTGGCCCAAACCCCAAGTCACAGAGTCGCCGAGGACCAGGCCAAGGCGACCTGGCGGCCACTTCGGTTCGTATTATGACGAGGCCGGTTTACACCTGCGTTAAGGGCCGCGGAAACGCTGGTATCAGCGCGTTCCGGGCAGGTGGGCGAGGTCCGAGGGGCCGGAATCCGTGAGCATCTCGGTATAGATCTGACGCAATTCGGCGATCGCCTGCTCGATGTCGCGGCGCTGGCGCTCCAGCAAGTTGATCTGATCAACACATTTGCGGCGACCGATCGGCAGGACCTTCGCGCAGCGGCTCGCCGGCGCCGCGAGCAATTCGCGGATCTCGCTCAATGTAAAACCGAGCCGCTTGCCCTGAATTATGAGCGCGAGTCGGTCGCGGTCGGCCTGGCTGAAGACCCTTGCGGCACCGCCGCCGCCGTGGCGGTCGAACAAGCCTTTGCTTTGATAAAATCGCAGCGCCCGAAGCGTCACGCCCGACTCGCGGGCAAGCTCCCCGATCGTGAGTCCACTGCGCACGTCTGGCTCACCTGCGGAATCCGTATTGCCAGCAGGTAGATCGATACCGTCGTGAGTGCGCATGGGGTCGTCGCTCGCCGTGGCCGCCAACTCAAATCCCGCTATCCCAAATCGAGTATATTTTATTCCTGCAACCTGCAAGGGTGGCGGCATTCAGGTAGTCCGCCTCGAAATAATTACAAGCCGCCGACGGGAATATTCCGTGGACCGAGAGCCGCGAACGCAGGAATTCGCCGGAAACATCGGGGCATCCGCAAAACGTTAACGGCTTGTTTACCGCAACCAGCAAAAAGTCGGTGTGTGGACGAAGGACCGAGCCCCGTATCCACCCGCTGTTAACGCGCGCTGGTTCTCCGAGAGTCGATCCGACTCTTTGCGTCTCCACCTCGGACGTGGGTGTGAGCATGAAATTTGGCTTCCCGTGGAGCGTCAAAGATATCCGGCCGGATGCCCGCGACACCGCGCGCGAGGCGGCGCGGCGCGCAGGCCTGCCGGTGAATGATTGGCTCAACGCCGTTATCCTGCAACACGCCAACGGACAGAACGCCAATTCGTTTGCGCGCGGCAGCGACGACAGCTCCGCCGACCAAAATTCCCAAAATTATTCCCAAGTGCATCTGCGACTCGACAATCTCGCGCGGCGCATGGATCAAGTGACGCGCCGCGGGCCGGCGGCTTACGCGCCAAAGCGCAGCCGTGAGGAAGCCGACCAGGTCGCCGAGCTGATCACCCGCCTCGAGCAACGGTTTGACCAATTTGCCGCAACCGGCCCGGCGGCAATGCCGGCCGCGCCGAATACCCAAGTGCCGCCGGGTCTCGACCGCGCGGTCGCCGAAATCAGCGCGCGCCGGCGGGCGCTCAACGGCGAGGCGGCGCCAATGCCCGCGGCCGCGCCCGCGCCCATGCCGACGCAGGACCTGTCCGGCCTCGAAACCGAACTGCGCCGGATCACCAACCAGATTGAGACATTGCGGCGTCCGGGCGTTGAGGAGGCGATCAACGCACTGCGTGCCGAGCTTGGCGCGATCGGCCGCACACTCAACGAGGCGATGCCGCGCCGCGCCCTCGAGGCTATTGAAAAACAAATTCAGGATCTGAATCAGCGCATCGCGGAAGGCCGGCAGGCCGGAGTCAACAGCGGTGCGCTCGAGGGTATCGAACGCGGCCTCGCCGAAGTTCGCGACGCCTTGCGCGATTTGACACCGGCGGAAAATCTTGTCGGTTATACCGACGCCATTAACGCGCTCGCACACAAGATCGATCTCATCGTCGCCCAGAAAGACCCCGCGACGATGATGCAGCTCGAGAACTCGATTGCCACCTTGCGCGAACTGGCGGCGCATGTCGCATCCAATGAGACCGTGAACAGCCTCGCGGCCCACGTGCAGTCGCTGGGCGCAAAGGTTGATCAACTCTCCACGAGCGGCACAAGTGTGGCATTCAGCAGTCTCGAGCACCGCATCGACGAGATCAGCCGCGTGCTCAAACAGCGCACGCAGACCGGCGACGGCGTGCCCGCGCGCCTTGAGGCGCTGATGCAGTCGATGTCCGACAAGATCGAACAGATGCAGCAGGCGCGCAGCGAAGCTGTCGCGTTCGGGCATCTCGAGGACCACATCGTCAAGTTGGTGCAGCGGCTGGACGCTTCGGACGCCCGGCTCGGACATCTGGAAGCCGTCGAGCGTGGCTTGACCGATCTGCTCGTGCATATCGAGGACCTGCGGGCCAACAAGCAGTCCTCAGCCTTGCGGGCGGAAGATACCTCTAGCATCGACACGCTCAAGCAGGATGTCGCGCGCACGCAAAGCACGGTCGAGGCGATGCACGGCACGCTCGGCCACATCGTCGAATGCCTGACCGTGATCGAGAAAGACATTCGCGGCGATCGCCGGCAGCCCGCCGTTCCCGAAAACGACATCCTCGAGCTGACGCAGCCCGCCGGCAACCTCGGGGTCGTCATAGCCTCCGACGCTCCGGAGATCGTGCCGCAACCAGCGCCGGACGTTCCCATGCAGGCGCCCGCAATGGTCCCGGCTGAGCCGGCACCTGTTGCCGCGGAGGCGCCGCCCGCACCGGCTCCCGTCATCAATCGTCAGCCGGCGGCGACCTTTGCGCCCGTCATCACGGACTCGCCACCGGACCAGCCGCTGGAACCCGGCTCGGGCCCGCCGCGCGCGACCATGAATCCGGGCGCACGCATCGTCGCCTCGGAAGCAGCCCTTGGTGGCGTGCGGCCCGCTGCGGCGACCTCCGGCGGCAAATCGAGCTTCATCGCCGCCGCCCGGCGCGCCGCCCAGGCGGCCGGACAGGATCCGAAAGCGCGGTCTCCGCGCGCCGATGCCTCCAAAGGCAATGGCAAGTCGGTGCGCTCCAAGATGATGACGCGGGTCAAATCGCTGTTCCTGGCCGCGAGCATTGTCGCCATCGTGATCGGATCGATTCAGTTCGCCGGAAACATTTTCAACTTCGGATTTTTCGATTCGAATAGCACCAAGCTCACCCAGGATTTCGACGCCGATGCGCCGACCGGCGACGAGCCGGACGCCGACGCAGACACCGGGACGTCGCCTTCCCGCGCCGACAATCAGCCGGCATCCGACCAGGCTCCGGCCAATGCACCAGCGACATCCAACACGGATATCACGGCCTCCTTGCTGGCGCCGCCGACGCTGCCAGCCCCGGCACCTGCCAATCCGGCCGTTGTTCCGGGAATGCCCGCGATCCAGCCGCCGCTGAATATCAATCAAGCGGCGCAATATGCACCGCCGGTGACCGCAATGCCGGCCTTGAGGGCGCCACTCCTGATCGCGCCGCCTCCTGAATCGAAATCCGATGTGACGGGTTCGCTCCCGCGCGCGTCGGCCGGCAATCGGCCGCCGCAGCCCGCGACACAGATGGCCGCCGACCGGCTCCCGGCCGCCATTGGCGGACCACGCTTGCGCAACGCGGCTCTTAGCGGCGATGCCGGCGCCGCCTACGAGGTCGCGATGCGCTTCTCCGAGGGCCGCGGCGTGCCCGCCAATCTCGACGAGGCGGCGCACTGGTATGAGCTCGCGGCGAGCAAAGGCCTGACGCCCGCACAATTCCGTTACGCCAGCATGCTCGAAAAGGGCCAGGGCGTGAAAAAGGACCTGGAGTCCGCCCGCAAGCTTTACGTGGCCGCGGCCGGCAAAGGTCACGCCAAGGCGATGCACAATCTCGCGGTGCTTTATGCCGAAGGCATTGATGGCAAGCCTGACTATGCCAGCGCCGCGCAATGGTTCCGCAAGGCCGCGGAGTATGGCGTCCCCGACAGCCAGTACAATCTCGGCGTGTTGGCTGCGCGCGGCATCGGCATGAACCGCAACATTGCCGAATCCTACAAATGGTTCGCGCTGGCGGCTGCCCAAGGCGACAAGGACGCGGGCCGCAAACGCGACGAGCTCGCCACGCAGCTGGATGCCCAGACGCTGGCAACAATCCAACAAGCGGTCAAAAGCTATGCGGCCCAGGCCCAACCGGCTGAGGCCATCACGATCCCCGAGCCGGCAGGCGGCTGGGATCGCACGCCCCCATCAGCGGAAAAACCGCGGGCAGGCAGCCCGCTTCCGATCGGCGCGTTCAACTCGGGGAAACTGTGAACTGCGGCGGCCCAGACCCATCTGGACGTGATCACCGGCGCATTCATCCGCTAATGTTGGCCTGAGCCTCGATTCAGTTCGTCTCAAGGCTGTCATAAAGATCGACACCGCTGACGTTTCGGCGCGGCATGGTGTTTACTTCTTTGGAGCGGCTCCGGTGCACGGCATGATCGGCCGGACCACCGGTCATAACCTCGGACGCAGCGCTTGCAGATTTACCTCCCCATCGCCGACTTGCCTGTGAATGTCTTTCTCGTGCTCGCGATGGGGCTCGCGGTCGGCTACATCTCCGGAATGTTCGGTATCGGCGGCGGCTTTCTGATGACGCCGCTGCTCATTTTTATCGGCATCCCGCCTGCCGTAGCGGTGGCAACCGTCTCCAGCCACATTGCGGCGTCTTCGTTCACCGGCGCACTCAGCTATTGGCGACGGCGCGCGCTCGATATAGCGCTCGCGATGATGTTGCTGAGCGCCGGCATCGTCGGCACCGCAACTGGCGTCTGGCTGTTTACCGAGCTGCGCGCGCTCGACCAGCTCGACCTGATGATCGGGCTTTCCTACGTGACTTTGCTCACCGCCGTGGGCGGCATGATGATCTACGAGAGCCTGCGCGCGGAAATGCGCACCCGCCACGGACAGCCGGCAACGCTGCGGCGGCCGGGCAGCCACACGTGGCTTCATGGCTTGCCGTTCAAGCTCCGCTTCAAACGCTCGAAAATCTACGTTTCCGCCATCCCGGTCTGGGCGATCGGATTCATTATCGGGTTTGTCGGCGCGATCATGGGCATCGGCGGCGGCTTCTTGCTGGTGCCGATGCTGATCTATTTTCTGCGGGTGCCGACAGCGACCGTTATTGGCACATCGATGGTGCTGACGCTGGTCACGATGGCCTCCGCAACGGTGATGCACGCGGCCACCAACCATCTGGTTGATGCCGTGTTGGCGCTGATCCTGATGGTCGGCGGCGTGATCGGCGCGCAATTTGGCGCGCGCATGGGGCAGAAAATGCGCGGCGAACGGCTGCGCCTGCTCCTCGGTCTCCTGGTCTTCGCGGTCGGTTGCCGGTTTGCGTACGAACTGGTCGTGCGGCCCGATGATCTTTATTCGCTTCGCTACGTGAGGCCAGAATGATGCGCCGCTTCGCGCTCACGCTCACGTTTATTGTGGCGGCCGCCGCCACCGGACCGGCAAGCGCCGAACGGCTTGTGGTGTCTCTGTCGAACCATCGGGTCGCCGTCACGTCGAGCTTCGTCGGCGAGGAACTGGTGCTGTTCGGCACCATCGAACCCGACCCCGCCGCGGCGCCGCTGCATCCGCCTTATAATCTCGTCGTAACGGTGTCGGGACCACGCCAGACGCTACGCACACGCCGCAAGCAACGCATGGCCGGCATCTGGGTCAATGTCGACTCGCGCGAATTCGTCGGCGTGCCGACTTACCTTGCCGTGCTGAGCAATCGTCCGGCCGCCGAAATTGCCCCCGAGGATACGTTGCGGCGGCTGCAGATCGGCCTCGATAATTTTCTGCTGCCGCAGCGCATTGGTTCCGACCTCGCCGACACTGTCCGCGACGATCCGTTCCGCAGCGCCTTCGTGCGGCTGGAAAACCAGCAAGGACTCTACCGCGAGTCCGGTACCGCCGTGACATTCCTTACGCCCACGGTGTTTCGTGCCGCGATTCCGATGCCTGCGGCCGTGTCGACCGGCAACTACGCGATTGACGTCCAATTGTTCGCTGGCGGCATTCTGGTGGCGCGCACCAATTCGGCGCTGGAAGTGATCAAGACCGGTTTTGAGCAATATGTCGCCGATGCCGCGCGCGACTACGGCCTGTTTTACGGCTTGGCAACCGCTGTGATGGCGCTGCTGATCGGCTGGTTTGCCAGCCTGGTTTTCGCGCGCGACTAGTGCAGCGGGGCGACCGGCGTGGCGACGCCGGGCTGCAACAGGCGCAAGCGTGACCCGAAGCCGAGCGCATTGAACGCTATCTGCAAGTCATCACCGCTCTGCTTGAAATGCGCCCAGCCTTCGGTGTGAACGGGCACAATCACTGCGTCGGGAAACGCCTGCGCTGTTTCGATGGCGTCGTTGGTGTCCATGGTGAGGTGAAACGGCCCGCGCGTTTGCGCAGAACCGGCAAACAGCACCACGATGCCCGCCCTGAAACGGCGTGCGACTTCGGCAACTCCGTCATACCAGACAGTGTCGCCGGTGACGTAAACCGGCCCGGTCTCGCGATTTTTGACCGACAGCATGAAGCCGATCACTTCGCCGGCCAGCGACTCGATGCCGGCAGGGCCGTGACGCGCCGGCGCGGCAGTAATCTCGATCGACCTGCCATCCGGCTTCCTCAACGTCGCTGATTGCCAGGGCCGCAGACCCTCGGCGCGTCCACCAAGTCTTGTCGCGCCAATGGTCGTCGTGAACACACGCGGCGCCTTGCCCAGGAATTCGCGGCCGGCGTTGTCGAGATTGTCGGCGTGCTGATCATGGCTGAGCAGGACCGCATCGACCGGCCCGACGTCCGCAAGCGAAAGAGCCGGACGTGTGGTCTTGGTCAGCGTAACCTGCGGCAATTTGTATTCGCCGGGCTCGTCGAAGGTCGGATCGGTGAGGAGACGAAAACCGGCGAACTCGATGAGAACCGTGGGGCCGCCGATCAAGGTGAACCGGGGAGTGCTCATGATTGCTTCTCCATATTTCAGATGCGCGCCGGGGCCGGCCGTGTGACGAGATAAATGCCGAGCACGACCGGAATAATTCCGATCAAGTCAGACAGCGCGACGTGCTCGCCGAGCAGCAGCCAACCGAACAGCATGCCGAGCGGCGGCAACAGGAAGTAATAGCTGCTGGCCGCCGTGGCGCCCGACAACGACAGGATCTTGAACCACAGCAGATAGGCGAAGACGGACACCAGCATGACGAGAAAGGCGAAGGACGCCAGCAGCCGCCATGTCGGGACGATGTCACCAATGCTTTCGGTGGCGAGCGAAAAGGGCAGCAACGCGATGCCGGCCGCAAGACTCTGCACGCCGTTGCCGATCCACAGGCCGTCCTTGGGCGCGTAGCGCTTGAACAGGATCGTGCCGCCGACGAAAGACAGCAGTGACACCACCGTGAGCAGGATTCCGCGCAAGTGATCGGAGCCGATCGACAGGCGGCTCTGCACGATGAAGGCAACGCCGGCAATGCCCAGCACGAGACCGACCGCCTTGGACCAGGTCATGCGTTCGCCAAGGACCAAAGCTGCGAAGACGGCAGTGACAATCGGATTGGCGCTGAAGATGAGAACCGACAGGCCGGCTGAAATATCACGCAATGCGACGTAACCGACGCCGAGATAGATGGCCTGGTTTGCAATGCCGAGCAGGGCGAACAGAAGAATGTCCCGGCGGCTGAGCGTCCACCGCACGCGGGTGACCCCAGCAATGCCGAACATCAATACGCTTGCGATCAGGAAGCGTGCCGCGAGAAGAAGCAGCGGCGGGCAATCGGCAATTGCCAATTTGGCGACCGAAAACGCCGAGCTCCAAAGCATAAGGAAGACCGCGACCATGAGCGGAAGCGAGAGCGCGGCGAACAGCGGGCGACGGGCTGGTAAAGCGATGGCTGCGGGGTGCATGGGAATTTCCTTTCGCACCGCAACAAATAAGCCTCCCCCTTCCTATTTGGAAATTAAATGATAGAATACGTTACAGTGGTTTTGTGAATGGATAGAAAACCATGATGGATATTGAACTTCTGCGCAGTTTCGTCTCCGTGGTCGACGCCGGCGGCTTCACCCGGGCGGGCGAGCGCGTGCACCGGACACAGTCGACCGTCAGCCAGCAGATCAAGCGGCTCGAAGACATGCTTGGCCGTCCCCTGCTCGAGCGGAACGGCAAACAGGCGACACTCACCGAGGAAGGTGAGCGGCTGATCTCATACGCTCGACGCATTCTTGCGCTCGAGCAGGAGGCGCGTGACGTGGTTGCGCGCCCGGTCGTGGACGGCGTGGTGCGGCTCGGCATTCCGGAGGATTTCGCCGCCTACCGGCTGCCAGAGTTGCTCTATGACTTCAAACGCGCGCGGCCAACGCTGCGGCTCGATGTGCGCTGCGGTTTGAGCGCGACGCTGCAACGCGCGCTCGATGCCGGCGAACTCGATCTCGCCTTGGTGAAGCGTGAGGCCGGGCTGCCCGGTGCCGTCGCGGCGTGGCCGGAACGGCTGCAATGGGTGACCAGCCGCGAACATCCGGTCGATCTGGATCAGGATCCGGTGCCGCTCGCTGTCGCCGAGCAAGGATGTCTCTATCGCAACCAGCTCATCCATGCGCTCGACGCGGCAGGCCGCGCCTGGCATGTCGCCTATACGAGTCCCAATCTGCACGGCATCCAGGCGGCGGTTTCGGCCGGCCTCGGCGTGAGCATTCTGTCCGACATGGGAATTCTGCCGGAGCACCGCATCATCAACAGCGAAGAATTTCGGCCGATCATAAAAACCGAGCTGGCGCTCATTGCGGCGGATAATGCCAGCCCGGCGGTCCGGCGCCTCGCCGATCTGCTGGTGGATTTCTGCACCGGCATCAAGACGCGTACAACGGCGATGAAGGTCGTGCGGGCCTAGTCCGGCAGACAGCGTTTGGCGCTGAATGAATAGAGGCGGCCTTCGCCCAGCAGGTGCGCGCTGAATTTCAGCGTGCCGAACAAATCGCAAAACGCAGCATCGCGCACGTTGAGCCCGCCGGTGAATGCACCGAAGGCCGGCATCACCATGCGCGTTTTGTCCGCCGCAAAACAACGGCGGCTTACCGCGCGGCCACGATGAGAAATGCGCGCGACCGGATGCAGATGCCCGCTGATTTCGCCGGCCGCGCCGCTCGGCAAATGCCGGAACGTCAATGCCCCCAATGTCAGTGAATTGATAAACGTGCCGCCGATGCCGGTGGCCGGCTCGGGGTCGTGATTGCCGGTGATCCATATCCAGTCGCGCCCGCGCTGCATGATGCGCAGGGATTCGCGATCATCATCCGGCAAGACGCGCCGGGCCGCCGCCATCATGAAAGCTGTCCCCAAGGGCGATGACGCAACGCGGAGCGTAATGCGCAACAAGCCGCGCGAGCCGCGCCAGTGTCGCGGCGGTGTCGTAAGGCGGCAGCAGCACGCCGCGCGCCGCAAAGCTTGAGCCTTTTTCGAGATGCAGGTCGGCGACCGCCAGCAGCCCCTGCGCCGGCCAGTAGAGTGCGCCTTCGGGATCGGCGAGAATGGTGATACCGTTCACCACGATGTCATTCCGGTCGCGTGCGTCAGCGCGCGGGCCGGAATCCATAACCCCGGCCCGGGAGTATGGATTTCGGGTTCGCCGCTCCGCGGCGCCCCGGAATGACGAAGTGTCTTTCACCGCATTGCCTCCTTGATCAATTCGTCGGCGGCCTCGGCCAGCAAACTATCCGAGGCCTCGCCATAAACCGTCTCGCGCCCGATCTCCAGCAACACCGGAACCGAGAGCGGCGAGACGTGATCAAGCGCTTTATGGACGATTCGGCCCTTGATGCGCGAGAGCATTTCGCCGAGCCGCTTGATGTCGAGCAGCCCGGTAGCGGCATCGGCGCGCGCCGCGCGCAGGAGAATGTGATCCGCCTGATGCTTGCGCAGCACGTCGTAGACGAGATCAGTGGAAATTGTGAGCTGCCGGCGTGATTTCTCCTCGCCAGGGAACCGTTTCTCGATCAAGCCGGCGATGATCGCGCAACTGCGAAAGGTGCGCTTCATCAACGCCGATTCCGCAAGCCAGGCCTCCAGGTCATCGCCCAGCATGTCCTCGTCGAAGAGTTTGGCGAGGGAAAGTTCGCCGCGTGCGATGTGCAGGCCGACGTCGCCAAGGCCCCACACGGCAAGCGCATATTCATTGGCCACGAAACCCAGCGGCCGCATGCGCGCGCGCTCGAGGCGGCGCGTGAGCAGCATCCCCAGCGTCTGGTGCGCGAGCCGACCTTCGAAGGGATAACAGACCAGGTAATATTTGGCGGCACGCGGGAAGGTCTCGACCAGCAGGTCACCGGCGCGCGGCAGCAGCGAGCGCCATTGCTGGATCTCCAGCCATTCACGCACTTGATCCGGCAACGCTCGCCAGGCTTCCGGCTTTGCAAGAAGCGCGCGCACGCGCGCGGCGAGATACGTCGACAGCGGAAACTTGCCGCCCTCATAGGCCGGCACCTTCGGATCGGTGGCGTTCGAACGCGACACATAGGCTTCGTCTTCGACCAGCGCTTCATATTTGAGAATCTCGCCGGCAAACACGAACGTGTCGCCCACTGCCAATGTCTCGATGAAATATTCCTCGACCTCTCCGAGGATCCGCCCGCCGCGCGGAACGACGGCGCCGCTGCGGCGCGAGCGCACCAGCCGCACCTTGATCATGTCGGCTTCGACAATGGTGCCGACATTCATGCGGTAGCGCTGCGCCACGCGCGGATGGGTGACGCGCCAACGGCCGTCTTTTCCTTGCCTGATCTTGGCGAAGCGCTCATAGGCCTTGAGCGCGTAGCCGCCGGTCGCAACGAAGTCGACCGCGGCATCGAAATCGGCCCTTGCGAGCCCGGCGTAAGGCGCCGCGCTTCGCACCTCGGCAAAAAGTTCGTCGGCAAGAAACGGCGCACCGACTGCGCGGCCAAGAATATGTTGCGCCAGCACATCAAGCGCGCCGGTGCGCAACGGTGGCGTGTCCTGGGCATTTTCAGCGACCGCGTCGATCGCAGCGCGGCATTCCAGCACCTCGAAGCGATTGGCCGGCACCAGCACCGCTTCGGATGGCTCATCGAGCCGGTGATTGGACCGGCCGATCCGCTGCATCAGCCGCGATGAACCTTTCGGCGCGCCGACATTGATCACCAGATCGACGTCGCCCCAGTCGACACCCAGATCGAGCGACGACGTGCACACCACGGCGCGCAATTTCCCGGCCGCCATGGCATCTTCCACGCGCCGCCGCTGCGCCACATCGAGCGAGCCGTGATGCAGGGCAATGGCGAGATTGTCGTCGTTGGTGCGCCAGAGCTCCTGAAACAGGAATTCCGCCTGGCTGCGCGTGTTAACGAAAATCAGCGTCGTCTTGTGCGATTTGATGAGCGTGTAGATTTCACCGAGCGCATGGCGCGCCGAATGCCCGGCCCAGGGCAGATGTTCCGCGGTGTCGAGCATCGTGACGCGCGGCTGCGCTCCGGCCTGCGCGACCACGACATCGGCATGCGCTTGCCCGTGCGATGGTTGCGGCATCAGAAACCGGCTGAGTTCATCCGGCTCGGCGACGGTGGCGGACAGACCAACGGTCGTCAGCTGCGGCGCCAACGCAAACAGCCGCGCCAATCCGAGCGAGAGCAGATCGCCGCGCTTGGACGTGACCAGCGAATGCAATTCATCGAGCACAACGCGCTTGAGCGTGCTGAACAGATAAGGCGCATCGGCGCTTGCCAGCAAAAGAGCAAGTTGCTCGGGTGTGGTGAGCAGAATATCAGGCGGATCGCGCCGCTGGCGTTGCCGCTTGGACGCCGGCGTGTCGCCGGTGCGCGTTTCCAGCCGCACCGGCAGACCCATCTCCTGCACGGGAATTTCGAGATTGCGCGCGATGTCGACGGCGAGCGCCTTCAAGGGCGAGATATAGAGCGTGTGAAGGCCTCTTCCTTCTCCCCGCCTGCGGGGAGAAGGTGGCGAGGCGCTATGCGCCGAGCCGGATGAGGGGACGGCGCGGCCTGGTGTTGACTGCGAGACCCCCTCACCCGACCGACCCCGGCTCAGGGCCGGGGTCGGTCGACCTCTCCCCGCAAGCGGGGAGAGGTGAAACGGGTGCCGCTCACTCAGTTCAACCAACGTTGGGAGGAACCCGGCCAGCGTCTTGCCGCCGCCGGTCGGCGCGATCAGCAGCACCGAGCGCCTGGCTTTCGCCTTCTCCAGCAATGCGAGCTGGTGCGCGCGCGGCTGCCACCCGCGCCTTGCGAACCAGCGCGCGAAGGTCGGCGAGAGAAGTTCCGTCTGCGTATATTCCAGCAGCGACACGGCGAAATGATTCTCAGCCGTCATGGCCGGGCTTGTCCCGGCCATCCACGACTTCCTGTTTGGCAGCAAAGCAAGACGTGGATGCCCGGCACAAGGCTTGTGCTCGGGCCGGCCGAAGGCCGGACCCGAGTGCCGGGCATGACGGTAGCTAGGCCTCCGCCACGACAATAAGTCCTGGCACTGGAGCGCCTTTTTCGGTGCGCGTCGAGGCAAAATCGAGGCTGACAGGCTTGAGACCGGCCGTGACCAGCGCGGCTTGCACATGCGCTTTACCGTGGGCGTAACGCAAGGTCTCGCGCAGCAGGACGCCGTCGCCGTCATGAGTCTCGACGCTGAATGCCAGCACGGCGGCCGGCGCCAGCACCTGCGCCGCGGCACGCAGGACGGGCGCAAGATCGTCAAGATAGACGAACACGTCGCCGGCAAGGACGAGGTGATAGCGCGCCTTGAGCGCTGCTTCATCGGCGAGAAATCGCAGCACCTCACCTTCGACGAGCCGATCATAGAGACCTTTGGTGCGTGCCTGAGCCAGCATCGCCGGAGAAAGATCGACGCCGACCAGCCAGTCGCTGACCGGCCGGAAGGGCAAAGCGGCGAGCCCGGTGCCGCAGCCGAGATCGAGCACCGATCCGAATTTCATGCGCCGCCCGGCCTGCGCGGCCTCGACCGCGCGAAACAGAAGCTCGGGCGCGCGGTAGCTCAGCCCCTCCGTCAATGCCTGATCGAACCCCGCCGCATAGCCGTCGAACAGCGTGCGCACATAGCTTTCCGGCATGGCGGCGGCCGACTCGGCTCCGAGCCGTACTAGATGCAGCGCGGCGCCGTGACGATCCTGCGGGTCGGCCGCCCTCGCCTGCGCAAAAGCCGCAATGGCGCCGGCGCGATCGCCCAGTTTTTCGCGCAGTTCGCCGAGCACAAACCAGGCCGGGGCGTAAACCGGCGCAAGCTCGAGTGCCTGCACCAGCAGATCGGCGGCGCCGGCAAGATCGCCCTTGGCCTCGCAGTCGCGTGCCCATTCAAAGCGGCGGTCGGCGATCAGATTGCCGGACGACAGATGGATCGGCTGGAGCTGCAATGTTTCAAATTCCCGGTTCTTGGCTTGATCTTGAGAGTATCTTGGCGCCGCGATTTTAGGGCATATCTGTCAGCGGCGCGCGCGTGCTAGCATCGCCGCCGCGGGAGGACACATCGAACTATGAGCAATGACACGGTGACCAAGGTTTTCGGCGGCTCGCCGCTGGCGGTTCTGGGCCGCCTCATTCTGTTGTCGATCCTGATCGGCGTGATCCTCTCGGCCCTGGGGCTCGACCCCTTCGACATCGTGCACAGTATCGAACGGCTGATCCACAGCCTTTGGGATCTGGGCTTCGATGCGTTCCGCTGGCTGTGGCGGTATTTCCTGCTCGGCGCGGTGATCGTGATCCCGGTCTGGATCCTGATGCGGTTGTTCAACGCGCCAAGAGGAAAGTAATTCCACCGTTCGTCCCCGCGAAGGCGGGGACCCAGTCCTTAATCCTTCTGGATTCCCGCTTTCGCGGGAATGAACGGAGAGTATTCAAGCCGGCCAGCTTTCCGCCGTGATCGCGGCGGCATCGGTGCCGACCATCGAAACAAGCGAATTGCGATGGCCGCGCTTGAGCGCTGCCGTAAGGTCAGCCTTGATTTCGTTCACGACACCGATGCCGCGAAAGACGAGCCCGGTGTAGAGCTGCACCAGCGTGGCGCCGGCCTTGATCTTGGCAATGGCCGTGGCACCGGAGTTGATACCGCCGACGCCGATCAACGGGAACGCGCCTTCGGCGCGCACGAAGGTCTCTGCCAGCATGCGGGTCGCGAGCTTGAACATCGGCCGGCCGGACAAGCCGCCCTGCTCGCGTGCTCTCTCGCGATCACGTAACGAGCCGGGCCGCGAGATGGTGGTGTTGCCGACGATCATGCCGTCGACGCGGCGCTTGCGCGCAACCCCAACGACATCGTCGAGATCAGGCAGCGTCAGATCGGGCGCGATCTTGAGCAGCACCGGGACGAGGCCGGCGCGCGCGCGGATCCGCTCGCGTGCCTCGAGGACGCGGCCGAGCAAATCGTCAAGCGCTGTGGCCTGCTGCAAGTCGCGCAAGCCTGGCGTGTTCGGCGACGACACATTCACAGTGAAATAGCTGGCGACGCCGGCAAAGGTCTCGATCAGACGTGCGTAGTCTTCCGTGCGATCCGTCGAGTTCGCGATTGGCCCCGATATTGACGCCGACGATGCCGGCGGCATTGCGGCGGCGGGCAAGCCGCATGTGCACCACGGCCGCACCGTCATTGTTGAAACCCAGCCGGTTGATGACGGCCTCGTCTGTCTCAAGACGAAACAGACGCGGCTGCGGGTTACCACTCTGCGCGCGCGGTGTGATGGTGCCGACCTCGACGAAGCCGAAGCCGAGACGCAGCAAAACGTCCGGCACCTGGGCGTTTTTGTCGAAACCGGCCGCAAGGCCGATTGGATTGGGGAACTTGAGCCCGAAGGCGCGCACCGACAGCTCGTCGGCATCGGCCGCGCCCTTGACCACCGGCATGAAACGCAGCGCCTTGATCGCCAGCGCGTGCGCATCTTCCGGATCAAGCGCCCGCAGCAGCGGACGAGACAGGCGGTCGAAAAGACCGATCACCAGACGGCCTCCGAACGTAAGCGACAATCGACCCTATCGGGCCCGCTGAGGTTTATTCAAGGCGCGATCACAGGAAACTATTGCGGAAGGGGGGCGACTCAAGGCTATAATTCCTATCCGCGAACCGCAGTCGCAGACGGGCCTGTTTTCACATGGCAATGCTGACCCATAACCAGATCTGGACGGCCCTCGACCGCTTGGCCGCGCGCGCCAAGCTCACGCCATCCGGCCTTGCCAAGAAAGCGGGCCTCGACCCGACCACCTTCAATAAATCCAAGCGCGTCACGCCGGAAGGTCGGCCACGCTGGCCATCCACGGAATCGGTCGCCAAAGCCCTGCAGGCCACGAATACCAAATTCGATACGTTCGTCACTTTGATTACCGACGGCGGCAAGTCGACCATGCATAACGTGCCGGTCATCGGTTTCGCCCAAGCCGGTGCCGGAGGCTTTTTCGACGATGGCGGCTTCCCGGTCGGCAAAGGCTGGGAAGAGATCGCCTTCCCAGCCGTCTCCGATGAGCATGCCTACGCTCTGGAAATTTCCGGAGACTCAATGCGGCCGGCCTACCGCGCCGGCGATGTGATTATCGTTTCGCCAGGGGCGACCGTGCGCAAAGGCGACCGCGTCGTGGTCAAGACCAAGGACGGCGAAGTGATGGTCAAGGAGCTCAAGCGCAAGAACGCGAAGTCCGTCGAGCTCAAATCGCTCAATGCGGAGCACCGCGACCGCACGTTGCCGATGTCCGACGTCGTGTGGGTCGCGCGCATCGTCTGGGCGAGCCAGTAAACGTCCCGCGGCCGTGTGGCCGCTCGGTCGTTCGACGAGAAACTGTCAAATTTAACCAGGGGTACAGCCATGGCCTTAATCACTCATTCCTGCACATGTTGCGCAGACATGCTCGGCACGCGCTTCGATCGACGGCGCTTCCTTCATCTGACGGCCGGCGCCGGACTGGTCGCGGCCTTCCCGTCGCTGTCCTTTGCCGCAAAAGGAAAATACGAGGCGATGCTGCTGAACTGCATCGATCCGCGCTTTCCGGAACCGACGATTCACTACATGGAGCGGCGCCACCTGGTCGGGAAATACAGCCAGTTCACCTTTGCCGGCGCCGCCATCGGCGTGGTGGCGCCCGCCTTCAAGGATTGGGAAAAAACGTTCTGGGACAATCTCGCCGCCACGATCGAATTGCACCAAATCAACCGGGTGATCGCGATGAACCATCGCGATTGCGGAGCCGCCGAGATTGCCTATGGCAAAGAGAAAGTCGCCAACCCGCGCATCGAGACCGAGACGCACAAGGCCTCCGCTCATGGAATTTCGCAAGCGGGTCGGCGAGCGCCATCCCAAGCTTGCGGTCGAGACGGGGCTGATGGCGCTCAACGGTAAAGCGGAGATGTTTACCTAGGACGCCGTCACGCGCTGCGCGCCAGCGCCCCGTCGATCATATCGACAGTGTTCTGCAGGCCATAGACCGCCGCGAACGAACCGAAGCGCGGTCCTTTCTCCTGACCCAGCAGCACCTGGTAGAGCATGTTGAACCAGTCGAGCGAGACGCCCGGCTTGCCGTCCTTGGCTTTTTTCTTCTGGTCCAGAAACGGCTCGCGGCGGCCGACTTCGTAGACCACGTTCTGGATATCTTCGGCCTTGGCATCGGTCGGCAATTGCGACAGCGCATCGCGCAGGTCGCTCAAGGCCGCGCGCTCGGCAGCGGTCGGCTCGCGGAATTTCTTTTCCGTCAGGACGAAGTCGCGGAAATAGTGGATGGCATATTGTACGAGGTCATTGAGCTTGGGATGCGTCTGCGGCGTCACGCCCGGCCGATAGCGGCCAATGAACCCCCACAATGTCTCGGCATTTTCGGCGTTCGACGACGACACCAGCGTCAACAACAAATTGAATGAGACCGGCATTTCGATCTGCGGCGGATTGCCGGAGTGAATGTGCCAGACCGGATTCGACAGTTGTTGCCGCTGATCCTGACGCTCATACCCGCTAAGAAACTGATAGTACTCGTCGACAGTGCGCGGGATGACATCGAAATAAAGCCGCTTGGCCGCTTTCGGCTCTCGATACATGAAGAGTGAAAGACTTTCCGGGCTGGCGTAGCGCAGCCATTCCTCGATGGTCAGGCCGTTGCCCTTCGACTTGGAGATCTTCTGGCCCTTCTCGTCGAGGAACAGCTCGTAGTTGAAGCCTTCCGGCGGCGTGCCCCCGAGCGCGCGGCAGATCTCGCCCGACAGCTTGACCGAGTCGATCAGGTCCTTGCCGGCCATTTCATAATCGACGCCGAGCGCGACCCAGCGCATGGCCCAGTCCGGCTTCCATTGCAGCTTGCAGCGGCCGCCGGTAACAGGAACCGTGAAACGTTCCTGGGTGCCCGGCTCTTCATAAGTGATGGTGCCGCGCTTGGCGTCATGCGCCAAAATCGGAACCTGCAACACCACGCCGGTCCGCAGGTCGATCGGCAAAAACGGCGAGTACGTTGCGGCCCGCTCCTCGCGCAATGACGGCAGCATGATGTTCATCACCTCGTCGAAACGCGCCAGCACCTTGAGCAACGCTGCATCGAAGCGCCCCGATTTGTAGCATTCGGTCGAGGACAGGAATTCGTATTCGAAACCGAAGTGATCGAGGAAGCTGCGCAGGCGTGCATTGTTGTGCTCGCCAAAGCTCGCATGCGTCCCGAACGGATCCGGCACCTTGGTAAGCGGCTTGCCAAGGTGCTGCTCCAGCATGTCCTTATTGGGGACATTGTCGGGCACTTTCCGCAGCCCATCCATATCGTCCGAAAAGGCGATCAGCCGTGTCTTGACCTTGTCGTCGGTAAGTACACGGAAGGCGTGGCGCACCATGGTGGTGCGGGCGACCTCGCCGAACGTGCCGATATGCGGCAATCCGGAAGGACCATAGCCTGTCTCGAAAATCACCTCATCCTTGGGGTGTTTCTTGAGACGTGTGATGATCTTGCGCGCTTCCTCGAATGGCCAGGCATTGGACTGCTCGGCGACTTCTCGCAAGGAGGCAGCGGTATCTTTGGCGGACATCATGATCTCCGGGCCGCGGACACTAGAAATGCTGCGCGACCGCGTCAAATTTGCAATTCAAAAGGGGCTCACCGGGAAATATCGCAGCCACAGATCGGTGAAGCGGCCCTTCTCCCACAGCCGGAACAGCGCCCAGTTGAACGCCTGCCGCAACAGGTCATTGCCGCGTCGCACCGCGATGCCAACGCCTTCACCAAAGAAGCGGCTTTCGAGATAGGGCCCGCCACGGAATGCGCAGCAGTTCGCCGAGTCTGTGCCGTTGAGCCAGAACGCGAGCGACACGCCATCGCCGAACAGGAGATCGACATCGCCCCGCTTCAATGCGAAGCGCGCGGCATCGGCGTCCGGATAAGGACGCAGCTCGGCTTCGGTGAACAGTGTTTTGAGATAGGCCTCGTGCGCGGTGCCGGCGACCACGGCGATTTTTTTCTTTTCAAGCGCTTCGGGTCGCACATCGTCAATCGTGCTGTCGCGTCGCGCAACGAACCGCGCCGGCGTGCGGTAATAGGGATCACTGAAATCGAGCCGCGTGCGCATTTCAGGCGTCGCCGCGATCGAGGCGATGATGGCGTCACCATTGTTGGTGTTGAGTGCGCCGATCAGCGTGTCGAAGCGGCGCATCTGCACCGTGCAGGCAACCTTGAGCTCCTCGCAGATCATCCGCGCCAGATCGACATTGAAGCCGGCCGGCGCGCCATCCGGTCCGGCATAATTGAACGGCGGATAGTCGGTTTCGGTGAGGAAGCGGACGATATTGATGCGCGAGAGATCCGGCCGTTCCGGCCGCCGTCGCGGATCCCAGAAGCCGGGCACGGCCATGGTATCGGCCGGCGGCGTAACGGTTGCCGGCGCGGGAGATGCGCCTTGCGGGGGAGTCTGCGCCTGGGCCGTCGCGATCGTCACCGCCAGCATGGCGGCGATAAAGATGACGATAGCGCCGCCGCGCATGTTTTGACCGCTCGTCCAGTTCATTAGCCGGCCTTCATCAACGGGATTCGCGGCGAACATAGCATCGCCGCAGCGGCGGGCCAGCCACAATCGAACATAGACAGATGAGCTATGCGGTCAGGTGCTTCTCGATATCGTGCACCGGGTGCTTGACCAGATCCTTGTCGATCTCGCTGCGAATGGCGCCGCGCAAGGCGTGCGAATAGGCATGGCGGATCATGCCGAGCGCACGCGGCGGCGCCACCAGGATCAACGATTTCACCTTGCCGGCCGTAACGTCGCCGTCGAGCCGCTGGGCGAGATGGGTGAGGAAGGCCTGTTCGGACTGATCGTGCCAATCGGTCTGCGTGACCGAGCTGCTGCCAGGGCCGACAGAGCTGTGGGTGCGGCCGGGCTTGTCGGCGCCAACCAGATGAGTAGCCAAATCCTTCTGCTCTAGAACCTGCACCGTCTTCAGGTTGGGAAACTTGCCGTCACCGGTATTTTCCAAAATCAGCGCCTTGGCGCCATCGCAGACCACGACCCATTCGCCATGTTTAATCAAAAGCCCGGACATTGATTGTCTCCTCAAATTTCCACTAACCTAAAACAGATACGCCCGCATCGTTTTGCTCTGGATCAAACGCGCCAGGCCCTGATTTCGTTGCCAAACTGGGGATTTTGTCAGTTAGTGCCGTCAAGTAAGCGGCGGGCAATGACCTGGGCCTGGATTTCCGCGGCACCTTCGAAAATATTGAGGATGCGCGCGTCGCACAGAATGCGCGAGACCGGAAATTCCAGAGCGAAGCCGTTGCCGCCATGCACCTGCACCGCATTGTCGGCGGCGGCCCAGGCGACCCGCGCCGCCAGCAGCTTGGCCATGCCGGCCTCGAGGTCGCAGCGGCGACCTGAATCTTTTTCGCGCGCGGCAAAATAAGTGAGCTGACGCGCAATCATGATCTCCACCGCCATCATGGCGATCTTGTCGGCCACGCGCGGGAAGCCGACGATCGGGCCACCGAACTGAACGCGGTTCTGCGCATAATCGAGCGCCTGCTCCATCGCGGACTGCGCAACGCCAACCGCGCGCGCGGCGGTCTGGATGCGCGCGGACTCAAAAGTCTGCATCAGCTGCTTGAAGCCGAGCCCCTCGACGCCGCCCAGCAGGTTTTCTGCTTTGACTTCAAACCCGTCGAAAGCGATCTCGTATTCCTTCATGCCGCGATAGCCGAGCACCTCGATTTCGGTGCCGCTCATCCCCTCCGCGGGGAACGGATTCTTGTCGTCGCCGCGCGGCTTTTCAGCCAGCAGCATCGACAGGCCGCGATGGCCGGCCTCTTTCGGATTTGTGCGCACCAGGAGCGTCATCAGGTCGGCGCGCACCGGATGCGTGATCCAGGTCTTGTTGCCGTAGACCTTGTAGACATCGCCCTCGCGCACGGCGCGGGTCTTGATCGAGGCAAGATCGGAGCCCGTATTCGGCTCCGTGAAGACCGCCGTGGGCAGCACCTCGCCGGAGGCGATCTTCGGCAGCCATTTTTGCTTCTGTTCGGAGGTGCCGCTGCCGAGAATCAATTCGGCGGCGATTTCCGAACGCGTGCCGAGCGAGCCGACGCCGATGTAACCGCGCGAAAGCTCTTCCGAAACCACACACATCGATTCCTTGCCGAGGCCCAATCCGCCGAACTCTTCGGGAATGGTCAGGCCGAACACGCCGAGCTCGGACATCTGCGCGATGATCTCGAGCGGGATGTAGCTGTTGGTGCGATGCCAGCCTTGCGCGTGACCGATCACCTCGCTGTCGGCGAACTTGCGCATTTCCTCGCGAATTGATTCGAGCGTCTCGTCGAGGCCGCAGGTGCCGATTGTCGAGCCATGGCTTGCGCGGATCAATTCGATCAGCCGCGCGCGCCGTTCGGCGGTATTGCCGCCAACGATGAGGCTTTCGCTCACCGGATTGATGCGGGCGGCCACTTGCGCGGACGACAGGCCGAGATCGAACGGCCGCACCACCTCGCCCTGGCTCATCGGGATGCCGCCGATGATCTGGGCGACATACTCGCCGAGCCCGATGCGTATCAGGAGGTCTTCAACCTCGCCAAGCGTACCGTCGCCGGCCATGCGCGCCGCATAGGCCGCGAGTTGCCGCACCGCCTCGACATAGGTGGCAAACCAGGCGAGCCCATGGGTTGCGCGCTGCTCGCGGTCGAACAGGCGGCCGACCAGATGGCCTTCCACCACCACCCGCTCACGCACTTTGACCGTCGCGTCCCCGAGCAAGGCGTCGAGGGCCGCGCTGGCCTCGCGGGCGAGTTCGACCAGTTCAGGGTCTGCGACGGCGGTACGGGAAGCGGCGGTTGGCATGAACTCCTCGGGCGGCAGCGCCGACCTTATCGACACTACGCGTGCACTGCACAAAAGCAAAGCCGGACCGGCTTTTCCGGCGCGCAAACGGGCCAAATAGGCGCAAATTGCTATAATAATTAACTATTTCCGGCTTTCATTACGAAGGTACCTCTGAGCAGACACCTGCCGAGATCTCCGAACCTGCTGCATGCGCTCCATCGACTTATCCCTGCCGTTTAATTGGCTGGCCCGGATGCTCACCTCGGTTTCGGTGCGCACGCGCATTGTCGTTCTGGCGCTGATCCCGGTCGCGGGCTTTCTCGCCAACGGACTCACTTATACCTCCGGGGAAGGCGAGGTCGGCCACGCGTTCGCGACCGTCACGCAATCAACCGCGCTGGCCGACGCCAGCCGCGATTTCAAGAGCGCGGTCGCGGCGATGCGCCTTGTCGTCAAGGACTTCAGCGTCAGTCCCAGCAACAATCTGGTCATCAGTTTCGACGAGTCGCACGGGCTGGCACTGAAGGCGCTCGACAGCATTTCGGCAGCGATCGATCAGACACGCGCTGAAAATATCGTCAGCATGCGCACTGACGTGACGGCGCTCCGCAAGAACTTCGATGACCTTGTGCGCGAACAGAAGACCCTCGGCTTCGATGATGGGTCGGGGCTGCGCGGCAATCTGCACACCGCGGGCAACGCCGTCGAGCGCATCATCAACGAGAATATGTCGTGGCTGGCGAAGGACGATGCCACGAAATTGATGATGACGCTGCTCTTCATGCGTCACCACGAGGCGGACTACCGGGTCGATCAGGACGAAACCTCGCGGCAGCAATTCGAGCAAGGCTACAAGAAATTTACCGACACATTTGCCCTCATCGATGGCACGCCCGAAATGAAGACGTCGCTCGAGCGGCAAGTGAATACTTACGCCGATACTTTCCAGGAATGGGTCGAAGGTTACGGCCGTGTCCGCCCCATACGGGCGATCATCGATATCGACAGCCAACATATGCTGCCGCGTGCGGACGAGATCATCCAGTATGCGCGCGATACCGCTGACGACACCGCGCGGCGCCTGGACAAATCGCAAGCCAGGACACGCACCGGCATCATCATGGTCGGTTTAGCGATGGTCGCGCTCGGTCTTGGTTTCAGCTGGCTGATCGGCCGCAGTATTACGCGGCCGTTGAACGGGCTTGCCACGGTCATGAAACGGCTCGCCGACGGCGACACCAGCACGCGCATACCGGCCACGCACGCGCGCGACGAAATCGGCGAGATGGCGCGCACCGTGATCGTATTCCGTGACAACATGATCGAGCGCGAGCGCCTGGCGCAGACCCAGACCGAAACGAGCCGCGCGCGCGAGCAGCGCAGCGACATGATCTCGCTTACGATCTCTGATTTCAAACATTCAGTCGAAAGCGCGCTGGGCAAGCTGCGCGCGGCGTCGATGAAACTGGAAATGAGCTCTACCGATCTCAACAAGGCGGCCGATACGGTTTCATCGGAAGCCGACACGGCCAAGAGCCGCGTGTCCGCCGCGTCGGAAAACGTCACCGCGGCGGCAAGCTCGGTCGAGGAGCTGGCGGCGTCGATCGGCGAAATTGCCTCGCAAGCCGCAAAATCAACCGACGTTGCCGGGCGCGCCGTTTCGGAAGCCCAACGCACTGTCACAACCATGACGGAGCTGGGCAAGGCCGCAACCCGCATCGGCGAGGTCGTAGGCCTGATCCAGGCGATCGCCGGGCAGACCAATCTCCTCGCCCTGAACGCCACAATCGAGGCGGCGCGGGCCGGAGAATCCGGCAAGGGGTTCGCCGTTGTTGCAGCCGAGGTCAAATCGCTCGCCGGCCAGACCGCCAAGGCAACGGAGGAGATCGCCGAGCAAATCGGCGCGATCCAGTCGGCGGCCGCGGACGCCTCGCAGGCGATCGAGCAGGTCGACACCATCATCCGCGACATGGCGTCGATCGCCACGACGGTTGCCGCAACCGTCGATCAGCAGAATTCGGCCGTGGCCTCGATCGCGGAAGGCGTCAGCCGCGCTTCGGGTGAGGCGCGCGTGGGCGCCGATGCGATGAGTTGCGTGGCCGGCGCCACGGCCGATGCCCGTGCTACGGCGTCGGGCGTCAAGGATCTCGCCGACTCGGTCGCGGTCGAAGCTGAAGGCCTGGAAACTCAAGTCCGCCAGTTCCTCAATAACGTGCAAGCGGCGTAGTTCCCTTCATTCGCAGCGCGGAAAGAGGGCGAGAACGGCCTTGCAAAGCTTCCCGCAATGGATGATTTGAAAGGTTCCCGCCAACGGGAGCGTCCATTGGGCTTTCTCAAGCAGTCACTGCGAATTGCAGACGGCGCTTTTCGCCACTTCATCGCTGACGATGGCTGGGCGATCGCGAGTCACATCGCGCTCTCCACCTTGATGGCCCTGTTTCCGTTTCTGATCGTGGTCACGGCACTGGCCGGGTTCTTTTTCGGCTCGAAAGAACTCGCCGATGAAGCCGCGCATATCCTGCTCGAAGCATGGCCGAAGGCGGTGGCCGCCCCCATCGCTCTGGATATTTCGGGCGTGCTGACGTCCACCCGCGGCGACGTCCTCACGCTCGGCGTCCTGTTCGCGCTTTATTTCGCTTCCAGCGGGGTGGAGAGTCTGCGGATCGGCCTCAACCGCGCTTATGACATCAAGGAGCGGCGCCCGTGGTGGCTGCTGCGAATCGAATTGATCGCCTACGTCCTGATTGGCGCGGTGGCGATCCTGGCGTTTTCATTTCTCGTGGTCCTGGCGCCGCTGATCCTCGCGAAGCTCGTGCAATATGTGCCGGCGCTGGAAGAGTTCGGCGATCTCATCACTTTCGCGCGATACGCGGTGGCAGCCGTGGTGCTGGTCGTCGCGCTGATGATCGTGCATCTCTGGTTGCCGGCCGGCCGGCGCTCGTTCGGCCAGATCGCGCCGGGGATCATCGCCACATTGGCGTTGTGGCTGCTCAGCGGCGCCGTCTTCGGCCGCTATCTCGCCGAATACGCCTTTGCCTATGTCTCGATGTATGCGGGCCTGGCGTCGGCCATGGTCGCGCTGGTGTTTCTCTACGTGTGCGCTTCGATTTTCATCTATGGCGGCGAACTGAATTCATTGATCGCGCAGAGCCGCGCCGCAAAGAGTAAGAAACACTAGCCGGCTGACGCTTCCTGCGCGTCCTCGAACGTCTTCAACCCCATACGCGGGGAATTCACGATGACCGCCATGTTGCCGGGCGGATGCTGGTTCTTCCACATCTTCATGTGCGCGAGCGGGATGTTGTCCCACGCGAACACTTCGCTCATGCAGGGATCGATGCGCTGCTCGAGCACAAAGCGATTGGCCTGCGAGGCCTGCTTGAGGTGGGCAAAGTGCGAGCCCTGGATGCGCTTCTGCCGCATCCAGACATAGCGCGCATCAAAAGTAAGATTGTAGCCCGTGGTGCCGGCGCAGAACACAACCATGCCGCCGCGCTTCACGACCAGACAGGACACCGGGAATGTCTGCTCGCCGGGATGCTCGAACACGATATCGACGTCGCGCTTGCCCGTGATATCCCAGATTGCCTTGCCGAAGCGGCGCGCTTCCTTGGTCCACTCATTGTACTCAGGCGTGTTCACCGCCGGCATCTGACCCCAACATTTGAAGTCCTTGCGGTTGATCACGCCTTTGGCGCCAAGATTGAGAACATATTCGACCTTCGATTCGTCCGAGACGACCGCAATCGCGTTGGCGCCGGAAGCTGCGACCAGCTGCACGCCGAAAACGCCAAGCCCACCGGATGCACCCCACACCAGCACATTGTCGCCGGGCTTGAGTGTGTGCGGCGAATGGCCGAACAGCATGCGATAGGCTGTCGCCAGCGTGAGCGTGTAGCAGGCCGATTCTTCCCACGAGAGATGGTTCGGCTTGTGCATCAACTGGCGCGACTGCACGCGGCAGAATTGCGCGAACGAACCGTCGGGCGTTTCGTAACCCCAGATGCGTTGTGATGGCGACAGCAGCGGATCGCCGCCATTGCAGTCTTCGTCGTCACCGTCATCCTGATTGCAGTGAACGATGACTTCGTCGCCGACCTTCCAGCGTTTTACTTTCGCGCCGACCGCCCACACCACGCCCGATGCATCGGAGCCGGCGATATGAAATGGATGCTTGTGACCGTCGAGCGGCGAGATCGGAATGCCAAGCCCGGCCCAGACGCCGTTGTAGTTGACGCCACCCGCCATCACGTAGACGAGGACTTCGTCGTCGCCGATCGTCCAGGTCGGCACCACCTCGAGCTGGAACGATTTGTCGGGCGGGCCGTGGCGCTCCTTGCGGATCACCCAGGCATGCATCTTCTCGGGCACGTGACCGAGCGGTGGAATTTCTCCGACCGCGTAAAGATCCTTAAGCGGAGCAACACTCCTCACCTTCGCGACAGCCGGCATCGACGTTCTCCCTGCCCTGACAACAGTCTGGCGCAAAATATGTTGCATCGCAATATCACCTTCGACGCGCTGGAAAATGCCGATATGGCAGCGACTTAGCATCCGCACCCGGCTGCCGCGGCAAAATTGGCGATGCCACCCTTAAGGTTTTTGCAATGCGAGCCGCCTAGCGTGCCCGGGACTCACCCCGAGCACAGAATGTCCGAACAGATTATTCGCCGGACCGGACGGATCGTGGACATACAAGCCACTATGCCGTGGCTCGTAGCTGCCGGCGTGTATGTGCTGCTGATCGCGCTCGGCCCGCGGCTACTCGCCGACCCTGACACCTACTCGCATGTCGCGCTCGGGCGCTGGATCCTCGAACATCATACCGTCCCGACGACCGATCCGTTTTCGGCAACGCTGCGCGGAACGCATTGGGTTGCGTTCGAATGGCTGTCGCAGATCACGTTCGCGGTCACCTACGCGATTGGCGGCTGGACCGCCGTCGTTGCGCTCTCGGCAGCCGCCGTATCCATCACGATCGGGCTGCTGACCCGATTTTTGCTGCGTGAATGGCAACCGACCGCGACGCTGGCGGCCGTACTCATCGCGTTTTTGTTAACTGCGCCGCATATCCTGGCACGGCCGCATATTCTTGCGCTGCCGATCATGGTGGCATGGATCACGACTCTGATCCGCGCCGTCGACACGCGCAGTGCCCCGCCTTCACTTCTCATCCCGCTGATGACGCTGTGGGCGAATCTACACGGCAGTTTCACGTTCGGTCTGGCGATGATCGCGCCTATCGCATGCGATGCGATCTGGCGTGCGACACCAGCGAAACGAATGAAGCTCGCCCGTCAATGGGCATTGTTCGGCGTACTCGCCTTGGCCGCGGCTTGCATCAATCCTTACGGCCCCGAAATGATTCTTGTCACGTTCCGCACCGTGGCCCTGGGCGCAGCCTTGACGACGGTCACCGAATGGCGGCCGCAGGATTTCAGCCACGTCGGCACGTTCGAACTCCTCATGCTCGCCGGATTTGGTTTCGCGCTTTATCGCGGCGTCACGTTACCGCTGCTGCGCATCGTGATGGTGTTCGGCGTCTTGCATCTGAGTCTGTCGCAAGTACGTCACGCCGATCTGCTTGGATTGCTCGCGCCGATCTTTCTGGCGCGGCCGCTCGCCGGACAGATCGCAGCGCTTGCGGCCGACCGGACGAGCGAGGTGCGTCTCGGCCTATGGCCTCAGATGGCGGCGATGGTGCTCTTGATCGCCGTGACGGGTCTCGCGTCGATGCGCGCGGACGTATTTCCGTCCATCAAAAATACGCCGGCGAACGCAGTTCATTCGATCGACGTCGCCAAGGTTGGTACCATTCTCAACGACTACAATTTCGGCGGCTATCTCGATTTTGTCGGAATTCCGCCTTTCATCGACGGCCGGGCCGAGCTTTACGGTGAGGCCTATATGCTCCGCCATGATCGTGCGTTGAGTTTGCAGAACCTTCCGGACTTCCTGCGGCTGCTCGACGAATATCATGTCGGTGCAACGCTGCTCGCGCCCTCAACGCCAGCCGTCGCCTTGCTCGACCGTCTGCCCGATTGGCAGCGAGCCTACGCCGACGACGTTGCGGTCGTGCACGTGCGGCGCGCCAAAGCGCCAGCCCGCAAAAACTAGCCCCCGCGTACGGCAGTCGACGCAGCCCCGGCTTTGGTATTCAATCGCTCTATCAGCGGCCGCCGTCGGGGCGGACCGTCTTAGGGGGAGGACGCCATGGACGTTCAAGGCCTCATCATTCTGATCATCATCGGCGCGATTGCGGGCTGGCTGGCCGGCATGATCGTCAAGGGCATGGGTTTTGGCCTGATCGGCAACATTATCGTCGGCATCGTCGGCGCCTTTATCGGTACCTGGCTGCTCGGCGTTCTGAACGTCCACATCGGGGGCGGCATTATCGCCGCGATCATCAATGCCACGGTCGGCGCCGTGGTCCTGCTGTTCATCATCGGCCTGGTGAAGCGGGCCTAAAGCCCCTCTTTCAGGGCTAAACACCGAGCGACGGCCAAACTGCCGGAGCGGATAGCTCCGCAGCGGTGCGGATGTTGCATTGCAACAAACGCTGGGCCACACTGTCGCGTCAGGCAGCCGATGCGCGACAAAACTCAACGCGACAAACCGTGGATCTTCCGCACTTATGCCGGCCATTCGACGGCCGCGGATTCCAATGCGCTTTACCGCAAGAACCTGGCCAAAGGGCAGACCGGGCTCTCGGTCGCTTTCGATCTGCCGACGCAGACCGGCTACGATTCCGACCACGTGCTGGCGAAAGGTGAGGTCGGCAAGGTCGGCGTGCCGATCTGCCATCTCGGCGACATGCGCGCGCTGTTCGACGGCATCCCGCTCAATTCGATGAACACCTCGATGACCATCAATGCCACCGCGGCGTGGCTGATGGCGCTCTACATCGCGGTTGCCGACGAGCAGGGTGCGCCACGCGCATCGCTGCAAGGCACCATCCAGAACGACATCATCAAGGAATATCTCTCGCGCGGCACCTACGTATTCCCGCCCGCGCCGTCGATGCGGCTGATCAAGGACGTGATCCTGTTCACGACCAAAGAGATTCCGAAATGGAATCCAATCAATGTCTGCTCCTATCATTTGCAGGAAGCGGGCGCGGCGCCGGTGCAGGAACTCGCCTTCGCGCTCGCGACCGCGATCGCGGTACTCGATACCGTAAAGGCGTCGGGGGAAGTGCCGCCGGATAAATTCGGCGACGTCGTCGGCCGCATTTCTTTTTTCGTGAACGCCGGGCTGCGCTTCGTCACTGAACTCTGCAAGATGCGCGCCTTTACCGAGCTCTGGGACGAAATCACGCGCGAGCGCTATGGAATCACCGACGCCAAGCAGCGGCTGTTCCGCTACGGCGTGCAGGTGAATTCTCTCGGCCTCACCGAGCCTCAGCCCGAAAACAACGTCGCGCGCATTCTGATCGAGATGCTGGCGGTAACCTTGTCCAAGAACGCACGCGCCCGCGCCGTGCAATTGCCGGCCTGGAATGAAGCGCTCGGCTTGCCCCGGCCATGGGATCAGCAATGGTCGCTACGCATGCAGCAGATTCTCGCCTACGAAACCGACTTGCTCGATTACGGCGACATTTTTGATGGCTCGGGCGAGATCTCGCGCAAAGTCGACGAGCTCAAGCGGCAGGCCAAGGAAGAACTCAAGCGCATCGATGAGATGGGCGGCGCGGTCGCCGCTGTCGATACCGGCTATCTGAAGCAACAGCTTGTCGAATCAAATACGGCGCGGCTGGAAGCGATTGAGCGCGGCGATCAGATTGTCGTCGGCGTCAACAAATATCTCGAGACCGAGCCATCCCCACTCGCCGCCGCGGCCGACGCTATCCTTACTGTGTCGGAAGACGCCGAACGCGGTCAGATTGAAAAGCTGAAGGCCTGGCGCGCGCAGCGTGACAACAAGGCCGTGCAGGAAGCGCTCGCCGAACTCAAGCGCGCCGCTACCGGCAGCGCCAACATCATGCCGGCCTCGATCCAGTGCGCCAAAGCAGGAGTCACCACCGGCGAATGGGGTTGGACGCTGCGCGAGGCCTTCGGCGAATACCGAGCGCCCACCGGCGTCGGCCGCGCCATGCGCAATGATGTCACCGGCCTCGACGATATTCGTGCCGATGTCGATCGCGTGTCGCGCAAGCTTGGCCGCCGCCTCACCTTCCTGGTCGGCAAACCCGGTCTCGACGGCCATTCCAACGGCGCCGAGCAGATCGCCGTGCGCGCGCGCGATGCCGGCATGCAGGTCGTCTATGAAGGCATCCGTCTCACGCCAGAAGAAATCGTCGACGCCGCGCGCAAACAAAAGGCTCACGTGATAGGTCTCTCGGTGCTGTCGGGCAGCCACCTGCCGCTGGTTGAGGACGTTGTCGACCGCATGAAGCGGGCCGGGCTGGATGTGCCGGTGGTGGTCGGCGGCATTATTCCGCCTGAGGATGCTGCCGAGCTCGAAAAGGCCGGGGTGGCGGCGGTCTACACGCCCAAAGACTTTGAATTGAACCGCATCATGTCGGACGTGGTGCGGATCGTTGAACGCGCCAAAGGCGCCAGCAACGTGTAATTGAGCCACCCGTCATGGCCGGGCTTGTCCCGGCCATCCCGATTCATTTGCACAGTATTGCCATCCTGAGCGGGATCACAACGGAAGTCGGGCCTGCCCGACTTCCGCATAATTGAGTGCCGTAAGTCGGATAAATCCGACTTACGGTGACAAGCCCGGTGATGACAGAGTGGATAAGATCTGCGCAAGCTTTCCGGGACTGACCGGCTTGACGAGATAGGCATTCATGCCGGCAGCGCGCGCAGCCTGCTCGTCACCGCGCTCACTGCGGCCTGAAATTCCAATGACCGGCGTCTTGCCCGCGTTGCCTGAAAGCGCACGAATGCGCTGTGTTGCTTCGATGCCGTTGAGACCGCTGAGCATGACATCCATCAGCACCGCGTCGTAGCCGCCGCGCGCAACCGCCGCTACGACCCCCTCCCCGGTCTCAACAAAATCGACGCGGTGGCCGAGCTCACGCAGAATCGTATTCATCACGACGCGGCCGTAGGGATTGTCCTCGGCACAGAGAATGGACAGTGATCGCGTCGACACCGGCCGCGGATCCACGCGATTTGCCGCAGGTGCGTCGATGGGCTCGGCCAACATCGTGAGCCGGAAAATCGACCCGCGGCCACGGCCGCTGGTCACCGTCAGATCACCCCCCATCGCCTTTGCAACCCGTTTGACGAAGGAAAGGCCAAGGCCAGCGCCGCCATAACGTTTGGCAATTTCCACACTGGCCTGCGCGAACGGGCGGAAAAGATGCTTGAGATCGCTTGCGCTCATCCCGATGCCGCTGTCGGCAAATGTGAATAGCAACCGTATCCGCTTGCGCGACGCCGCTTCGGCAGAAACGGTGAACGTGACCGTTCCCTCGTGGGTGAATTTCACCGCGTTATCGGCGAGATTTTCCAGCGCGGCGCGCAGGCGCAAGACATCGCCAGACACTGATGCAGGTAAATCACGCGCGATCTTTATCTCGGCCTTGATAGCTTTGTTGCCGGCGCGGGCCGTCAGCGCGACGCCCACGGCCTCAGCCAGCGCGCGTGGCGAAAATGGTTCGCTGCGCAGCACGAGTCCCTTGGCATCGGCCTTGGCTGCATCGACAATCAGCGTGGCAAGCGCCGCCAGATGGTCGGCGCCGCTTTTGACCGCGTTTGCCCATTCGCGCTCACGCGCACCCAAATCGGATGAAGCAAGCAACTCGGCCAGGGCAACGATCCCGGTCAGTGGCGTGCGAATATCGTGCGCAATTCCGGCGAGGGCGGCTTCGATGGCGCGCGGATTGGCGGCGCTTGCGCGCGAAGACGCTCGCCGCCGCTTGACGGCCTTACTCTTGCGCCTGCGTTTCGCCATTCCCTGACCCCGGGACCGACAATGCCATGGAAGCCTCGCTCAATCGAGCCCGGCCAGACGGCGGATATCGGCCAGCGATGCGCCGCGCGCGCGCAGCTCGCGCAAGCCCGTGGATTGGCTGGATTTCGAAAGCTTGCTGCCGCCGGCATCAAGGACGAGGCGGTGGTGGTGATAGCGCGATTGCGGAAGGCCGAGCAGCGCCTGGAGCAACCGGTGCACGGCGGTCGCTTGAAACAGATCGCAACCACGCACGACATCGCTGACGCCCTGCGCCGCGTCGTCGACGACCACTGCAAGATGGTAACTGGTCGGCGTCTCCTTCCGCGCCAGGATCACGTCTCCCCACGCAGCGGGATCGGCGGTGATAGCGCCGGTTTCACCCTTTGGTCCGGCACCCGTTTCAGCCCACGTCAGTTTGCCGGCGCGCGACAGAGCCGCCTGCATGTCGAGCCGCAATGCGTAGGGCTCGCCTGCATCCATGCGTCGCTTCCTGTCCGGCGCTGACATCGTCCTGGCATCGCCCGGATAAAGCGGTGCGCCATCGGGATCGCGGGGCCATGGCGCAATCGCCTCCTTCGCCGCGACCAGACGCGCGATTTCGGCGCGGCTTTCAAAACTCGGATAGACCAGTCCCATCGCTTCGAGGCTGCCAAGCGCAGCACGGTAGTCGTCGTAGCATTCGGATTGCCGCCGCACCGGCCTTTCCCATGTGAGCCCGAGCCACGCCAGGTCTTCATAGATCGCCGTCTCGTATTCCGGCCGGCAGCGGGCCGTATCGATATCCTCGATGCGCAACAGCAGCCGTCCTCCCGTTGCGCGAGCCATGTCGGCATTGAGCAGCGCGGACAAAGCATGGCCGAGATGCAGATAGCCATTCGGCGATGGCGCGAAGCGGAAAACGGGTGGCGGCATAGTCCCTCGGTCGTCATCGTCCGCGAAAGCGGACGATCCAGTACTCCGAAGCGCTTGCGAGTCCAATCGATATCACGGATTACTGGATGCCCCGCATTCGCGGGGCATGACAGCAACTGAACATGACCCACTTCCTTCACACCGAAGCCGATCTACAGGCCGGACTTGCCCAGCTGATCCTTACCGATCCGCGGCTCGTGACGGTCGCCGAAAAGGCGGGAGCCTTCAGTTTGCGCCGGCGCGAGGCCGGCTATGCCGGCCTGTGCGCCATCGTATGCGGGCAACAGCTTTCAACCGCGGCAGCCGCGACAATCCGCGACCGGTTATTTGCCGCCTTCGATCCGTTTCATCACGACGCCGTACGCGCCGCGCGCACTGATAAACTCAAACGGCTCGGCCTGTCTGCCGCAAAGATCAAGTCCATCAAGGAAATCGGCAAAGCCGTTGCCAAGGGCCGCATCGATCTCACGGCGGTCGGCAGTATGGACGCCGACCTGGCACATGCAACGCTGACCGCACTGCATGGCGTCGGACCATGGACCGCCGACATTTATCTTCTGTTTTGTCTCGGTCACGCCGACGCGTTTCCGTCCGGCGATCTTGCGGTTCAGGAATTTGCGCGCATTGCCTTCGGCCTGCGCAAGCGGCCCGACGCCAAGGCGCTCACGAAAATGGCCGAGGCCTGGCGGCCCTGGCGCGGCGTGGCGGCACATCTGCTCTGGGCCTATTATCATGCCGTGAAGAAGCGCGACGTGGTGCCGGTTCAGCCGAATAGCCGGCCGAAAAAGGCGGCCAGCAAGAAGGCGTGCAAAAAGGAAAAAGAAGAATGGCTGAACTTGATGGCCCGCGGCTTGAACCGCGCTCGGGACCCGCGCGCCAGCTGGTAGTTTTCCTGCACGGCTATGGCGCCGACGGCAACGACCTGATCGATATCGGCCGCGCCTGGCAGGGATTGCTTCCGCACGCAGCTTTCGTATCGCCGCACGCGCCCCGCCCCTGCGGACAGGCACCGACCGGCCGCGAGTGGTTTCCGCTCACGTTCCGCAATCCTGAGGAACGCTCGACCGGCGTCAACGAAGCCGCGCCGATTCTTGAAGCCTTCCTCGACGCCGAGCTCAAGCGGCGAAATCTTCCGCCCTCGGCACTGGCGCTGGTCGGATTTCAGCCAGGGCACCATGATGTCACTGCATGTCGGCTTGCGGCGCGCCGTCGCCCCGGCCGCCATTGTCGGCTATTCCGGCATGCTGGTGGTGCCGGAAACAATTGACCTCGATGGCTTTGCCGCCGAGATCCGTAGCCGGCCGCCGGTCTTGCTGATTCATGGCGATGGCGACCAGCTCATTCCCGTGCAGGCGCTGTTTCACGCCGCGCAAACGCTGGCCGCGCTGGAGGTCCCGGTGCAATGGCATATCTCGGCTGGAATAGGCCATGGCATCGATCAAGAAGGCTTACGCCAGGGGGGCGAATTCCTGGCCAGGTGCTTTGCAGCCCGCAAATAGCTGCCCTGCGGGTAACTCCCCGTTCCGGCTTCACAATCCTGTCACGCTGCCCTATTACTAGGCGCGTTAGCTGCGTGGCGGCAGCGTTCCAAGGAGGTCGAGGAGCGTCGCTTGAACGTGCACGTTTCGCCCGCTGGTTTTCCGGCCCTGGTGCTCAACGCTGACTTTAGGCCGTTGAGCTATTACCCGCTTTCGCTGTGGTCCTGGCAGGACGCGATCAAGGCGGTCTTCCTCGAACGCGTGAACATCGTCGCCAATTACGACCGCGCGGTGCACAGCCCGTCCTTCGAGATGAAATTGCCGAGCGTCGTCTCGCTCAAGACCTTCGTGAAGCCATCGACCCATCCGGCTTTCACACGATTCAACGTTTTCCTGCGCGACCGCTTCTCCTGCCAATATTGCGGCGACCGCGACGACCTCACCTTCGATCATTTGCTGCCGCGCTCGCGCGGTGGGCACACGACCTGGGACAACGTGGTCGCCGCGTGTTCACCCTGCAATCTGCGCAAGGGCAATCTTAAGCCCGATGAAGCCCGGATGTGGCCGTCGCAAATGCCGTTCCAGCCGACAGTGCATCATCTGCACCGCAACGGACGGCTCTTCCCGCCCAACTATCTGCACGAGAGCTGGCTCGACTATCTCTATTGGGACACCGAACTCGAGCCATAAGGCATCACGTCAATTCCGCATTGGAGTTCGCCATGACCAGCAGGCTGCACGTTCGTCGCAGCGGGTGGGCCATCGTGCTCGCGCTAAGCACCCTGTGCATCGCAAATGTCGCCGTTGCACAAACGGCACCCGTTTCAGCGGGGGCACCCGACCCGCAGCTTGTCGAAGACCTGGTCGCGGCCAACCGCATCCTCGCCGATCACGGACTGCTCGATGGCTGGGGACACGTCTCTGTCCGGCACAATCGCGATCCCAACCGCTTCCTGATGGCGCGGGGATTGTCGGCCGAACTCGTGACCGCAAAGGACATTATTGAGTTCGATCTCGATAGCCGGCCAGTCGATACACACGGGTTGCCGACGTCAGCTCTGTTCACCGAACGTTACATCCATGGCGAGATCTACAAACTCCGCCCCGACGTGATCGCTATCGTGCACACGCACGCGCCCTCGCTGATACCTTTCGGCGTCACCAATGTGCCGCTCAAGCCGATGTATCACCGCTCGGCTTTCATCAGTTTCGGCATTCCGGTCTTCGAAATCCGCGAGCGTGCCGGCATGACCGACATGTTGATCCGCAATCCAACGCTCGGTCATAACCTGGCCGAGGTGCTTGGCGATCATCCCGCCGCGCTGATGCGCGGTCATGGCGCAGTCATCACCGGACCATCGCTGCCGCGCGTGGTGGGGCGCACCATTTTTCTTGCGCTCAACGCGACCCTCCAGGCTCAGGCCATGAGCATGGGCACGCCGATCACCTACATGGATCCCGAGGAGGCGCGCAAAATCGAGGAGCGCGAAGGCCACGGACTTGCCCGTACCTGGGAAGGGTGGAAACGCAAGGTGATGGGCAAGCCCTGAAAGTTCCGGATCGGCAGCATCTCGCCGTCCGGGCGCTATTTCCCCTTTTTTTCATGATTTGACGCGCATCAAAGGCGCGAAGCTCCGTCTGCGCTATTTATTACTCCAAATGGCACAAGGAGTTGGCGCATGAGCAAACCCGTGGCACTTGGTGCGGCCCGCGCCGAACCGTTGGCGCCGGTCACGCTTGTGCCGAAACCGGAGCAGCCGGCTCCCACCCGTTCGCACCTGGGAAGCCCGTGGATTATCGGCGGGGCGTCAGTCCTGACGATTATCGTCGCCGTCGGCCTTGTCTGGTGGCTGTCTGGTAGCAATGGAGCCGTCCGCTACACCACCGCGCCAGTCACGCGTGGCGCGGTGACGCGCGCCGTAGTTGCCACCGGCACGGTCAATCCGGTGCTCACTATCATCGTTGGCAGCTACGTCTCCGGCGTCATCCAGAACCTCACTTGCGACTACAACACGGAAGTGAAGCAAGGCCAGATTTGCGCCCAGATCGATCAGCGCCCGTACCAAACCGTGGTCGACCAGAACAGGGCCAATCTCAACGTGGCCAAGGCGCAGCTCGAAAAAGACAAAGCCAACCTCGCCTATGCGCAACTCAATTACGACCGCAACGCCAGGCTGGCGCAGACCAATGCCGTATCCAAGGACACACTCGACATTGCCAAGAACGGGCTCGACCAGGCGCGCTCACAGATCGGCGTCGACCAGGCAACCATCGAGCAGCGCCAGGCCCAGCTCGAAGCCGCGCAAGTCAATCTCGGTTACACCGACATCGTGTCACCCGTGAACGGTACCGTGGTGTCGCGCAATGTCACCGTCGGGCAGACGGTGGCGGCGAGCTTCCAGACACCGACTTTGTTCCTGATCGCGACTGATCTCACCAAGATGCAGGTCGACACCAATGTGAGCGAAAGCGACATCGGCGGGATTCATGAAGGCAACAAGGCCAATTTCACCGTCGATGCCTTTCCGAAGCGCGCATTTGAGGGCGCGGTTTCCCAAGTACGCCAATCACCCCAGAACTTGCAGAACGTGGTCACCTACGATGTCGTGGTCAGCGTCGATAATTCCGACCTGATGCTCAAGCCGGGCATGACGGCGGCCAACCGCATTATCGTCGATCAACGAGAGCGACGTGCTGCGCGTGCCGAGTCAGGCGCTGCGTTATGCTCCGGTCAGTGCCAGTGGAGCTGCAACGCGGCGAAGCGGCACTTCCGCCAAAACTGGGCAGGCGCCGGAAGCCAGGGTCTGGGTACTGCGCGACGGCAAGCCGGTGCGGGTCGCGGTGACCGCCGGTCTCGACGACGACACCTACACGGAAATCGTCAAGGGTGAGCTGAAAGCCGGCGACGAGGTCATCCTCGCAGAGGAACGCAACAGCACCAAGACAGCGGCGCCGCGCTTGCAGTTGTGACGCCGCCAAACAACCAGAAAATCGACCATGGCGGAACCGATCATCAAACTCGAGCATGTCTCGCGCACCTACCATGTCGGTGATGTCGACGTGCATGCGCTACGCGACGTAAGCCTCACGGTCACTGCCGGCGAATTTGTCGCGATCATGGGATCCTCGGGCTCTGGCAAGTCGACACTGATGGCGGTGGTCGGCTGCCTCGATCGCCCGAGCAGCGGCCGTTATTTCTTTGAAGGCGTCGACGTGGCTGGGCTCGAAGAACCCGATCGCGCACGGCTGCGCAGCGAACGCCTGGGCTTCGTATTCCAGAGCTTCAATCTGTTGTCCCGCACCAGCGCGATCGAGAACGTGGCGTTGCCTCTGTTCTACTCAGCCTCCGGGCCGGCCGGCGCCGCTTCGCGCCTCGAGCGGGCCCGCGCGGCGCTCAAGTTACTCGGCTTGAGCGACCGCGAGCGCAACACTCCCGGCCAACTCTCGGGCGGCCAGCAGCAGCGCGTCGCGATTGCGCGTGCCCTGATCAACGAGCCTGGCTTGCTGCTGGCCGACGAGCCGACCGGCAATCTCGACACTCGCACCTCACATGAGATCATGGAGACACTGACACGCCTTAACCGCGAACAAGGCGTCACCATTATCGTTGTCACCCACGAATCTGACATTGCCGCTTACGCCGATCGCACCTTGACCATGCGCGACGGCCAGGTCGTATCGGACGTGCGAAATCCGAAACAGGTGAATATCGCTGCTTCGCAGCATGTCGGCGCATTGACAGAAGGCCTATCGATTCCGCAGCCGCGGCAGCCGTTACCCGCCGCCGCACGGCGCACCAATACCTTTTGGGGCTTCGGGCGGATGATCATGGCAGCCGCCATGCAAGCGATCTGGCGTAACATGATGCGATCGAGTTTGACGATGCTTGGCGTCTTCATCGGCGTCGCGGCCTTGATCGCCATGGTCGCCGTTGGCCAGGGCGCCAACGAGGCGGTACGCAAGCAGATCGAGCGGCTCGGCACCAATCTCGTGGTGGTGCTGCCGGGCGCAAGGACGTCAGGCGGCATGCGCGCGGGATCCGGCAGCGCCTCCACTCTCACGACCAGCGACGCGCAAGCCATCCGGCGCGAGAGCACGGCCGTCAGCGAGGTCAGCTACCTCATCCGCCAGTCCGGCCAGGTTGAGTACGGCAATCAGAATTGGGCCACCAGCATCCAAGGCATCAGCGCAAATTACCCGCCGTTGACAAACTGGCGGATCGACAGCGGACGCGAGATTTCGTCCGATGACGACGCCGACGCGGCGCTCGTCGTCGTCATCGGACAGACGGTCGTCCGCAAGTTGTTCGGCGAATCGCAGACCCCGGTGGGCGCGCTCATCCAGGTGAAGGGTGTGCCATTGCGGGTGATCGGCGTGCTCGAATCCAAGGGCCAAACGTCGTTCGGCCAGGACCAGGACGACTTGGTGATGATTCCGTTCACCACCGCCGAGCGCAAAGTACTCGGCGTGGCCGCGCCGTCCCAGGCGCAGACGCAGCTCAACTGGATCTATCCAAGCCCGCCCAACCCCTACGGTCTGCAGGCGCACCTGGCCGGCTACGTCAACCAGATTTACGTCCAAGCTGCCAATCAGACGGATGTGCAGCCGGCGATCGGTCAGATCACCGAGATTCTCGCACGCCGCCACCGCATCAAGCCCGGCGACGACAACGATTTCTCCGTGCGCAATCTGAGCCAGATCGCAGAAGCCGCCGAGAGCAGCAGCCGCATCATGGCGCTGTTGCTCGCCGCCGTCGCCTCGATTTCGCTGGTGGTTGGCGGCATCGGCATCATGAACATTCTGCTGGTCTCGGTGACCGAGCGGACGCGTGAGATCGGCTTACGTATGGCGATCGGCGCGCGCCGCCTGCATGTGTTGCTGCAGTTCCTGGCCGAGGCGGTGTTCCTGAGCGTGACCGGCGGCGTCGCCGGGATTGTCATGGGCGTGGCGTTTTCGCTGGCGATCTCGATCATCGCCGGCTGGCCGGCACCAATTTCGGCCGCCGCTATCGCCGGCGGATTTCTGTTTTCCGCAGCTGTTGGAATTTTCTTCGGCTATTACCCGGCCCGCAAAGCTTCGCACCTCGATCCAATCGAGGCGCTGCGCTACGAGTGACTGTCGTCTAGCTGCCCGGCAGCATCCGCTGCAGGACGCCGTCACGGCGAATGAAATAGTGATAGAGGCCGGCCGCGACGTGCAGGCCGATCAGCGTCAGCATCAAGTAATTGGCCAACAAGTCGTGCACATCGCCCGTCCATCCCCAGCCCGGGACACGGGTACCGACCAGCTTCGGCAGCTCTGCGCCAAACATGACGATCGGCATGCCGCGCCATGACGCGTTAATCCAGCCGAGGACCGGCAGCACGAAGAGCAGGACATAGAGCAGCCAATGGATGACGCGCGCGCTCTGCACCTGCCAGGGCGGCACACCGTCGAGCGGCGGAGGTTCGGCGTGAGTTGCCCGCCACCCAAGGCGCACGACCGCAACCGCGAGGATGACGATACCGAATGTGAAATGCAGGCTGATCAGCGTCGTGACCGGTGTGTTGCGCCCGATGTGAGGCATGGTCCACGCAAAAATGAACTGGGTGACCAGCAGCACCACAATGAGCCAATGCAGCGATTTCGCGGTGGATGTATAGCCGTCCGGTCGAGCCATCGATTCCTCATGCCCTTGTTTTGGAACGAACAATCCCTATATGCGTTCCAGTGATGATGTTGAGCCGCAAGGCTCTATCATCGAGCGGCCACGAATATGAGTGGGTGACGCCGGATGTACGCGCGCCTTCGCATTTCGTGGTCGAATTGTTTTTGACCCGCCTTACGCCGGCGTTTTCAACCGTTCCTTGTCATAACCCGCGACGCGTTTGTAGCTCTCCGAGAGCGCCATGAGTTCTTCGCGGCTGATGACGTCATTAATATTCTTGAACGGCTTGTCGCCCGTGCGGCGGTAGACTTCGTGCAGGATTGCATCGGGCGGCGCGCTGCGGTTTGCCAGCACCACTTGGCTGGTCGCCGGCAAACGTTTGGCTTCATAGACCTTGAGCGCCTGCACGGGATCGGGATTGACCTTGAGGGCATCCGACAATGCGCGGGCATCGAGAATGGCCTGCGCCCCGCCATTAGCGCCGCGCGGATACATCGGATGCGCGGCATCCCCCAGAAGCGTCAGCCGGCCGAAGCTCCAGCGCGGCAGCGGGTCTTGGTCGACCATCGGATATTCCAGAATCTGGTCGGATGCCGTGATGAACTCCGGTACGTCGAGCCAGTCGAAATGCCAATCCGCCATCGCCGGCAAAAAGTCCTCGAGACGCCCTCGCCGGTTCCAGTCGCGCTCCTTGTAGGTCGGCGTTTCGATGTCGCACACCCAGTTGACCAGTTGGCGGCCCTCGGCATCGACATTGTTGCGGATCGGATAGATCAGAAGTTTTGCCGGATGATGCCAGCCGACGCGGATCATGCTGGCGCCGGACAGAAACGGCTTCCAGCGGGTGACGCCGCGCCACATGTTAATGCCGGAATATTTCGGCGGACCCTCGTTCGGATAAAGCTGCTTGCGTAGCACCGAGTGGATGCCTTCGGCGCTGACGACGACACTACCCTTGACCGATGGCAGCGGCTTGCCGTTCGGGTCCTCGAAATGCGCGATGGCTTCCGCGCCATCGTATTCGACGCAGGTGCATTTATGCCCGAGCATCACCTTGTCGCGGCCCGCACGTTCAATGAACGCATCGAGCAGCACCATCTGCAGATCGCCGCGATGGATGGAGAACTGCGGCACGTCGTAACCGGCGAACTTTCCGGCCGGCTCGCTGTAGATGAATTGGCCGAAGCGATTGTAGAAGCAGTATTCGCGCGTAGTGACGGCAACCTTGGCCAGCGCCTCCTCCAGGCCGAGCGCGCACAGCTCACGCGAGGCATGCGGCAGCATATTGATGCCGACGCCGACGGCCTTGAGTTCGGGTGCCGCCTCGAATATCCGGCAGGCGATGCCGGCGCGATGGAGCATCAGGCCGAGCGTGAGTCCGCCGATGCCGGCGCCGATAATCAGAATTTCCATGCTGTCACGTTCCCGCAGTTCATGGGCGGCCCGCCAAGGCCAACCTCGGAGTGTATTTTAGTCAGATGACGGGCGGCGCGCGAGGGAGGTCTTGAAGCCCCGGGCGGCAACCGCAGCCAGAAATAACGACACCACCACATCATAGCCGGCGAGCGAAATCCCGAGGAAACGCCAGGCGGCCTCGTCGCAGCGCACGATTTTGATGTCCTGAAGCGATTTCAGCAGATTGCCAGTCGAGCCAAGCCTGTTGATCGGCCCTGAACAATCGATCGGGCCGGGCCACCACTTCCATTCGACCCCGGCGTGATAGGTGGATAGCCCCGCATTCCAGAGCATCGCAGCAACGATCACTGCAAAGCCTGCGATCATGACCTTGCTCGAGGCGCCGTGCCCGGCACCGAGCCAGAGCAGCGCTGCGAGCGGGACGCTGACGTAAAAGGCATTGCGTTGATCAAGGCAGAGCGGACACGGCGGATAGCCGAGAACGTATTGGAAATAGAAAAACCCGCAGATCGTCAATATGCCGACGATCACCACGATTACTGCTGCGGCAAGCGGCGGGTCTCGGCGAACCAAAGCGACATAGTCATTCATTGTGCGCGCGAGGGTCCCATGGGTGGGGTTGCGTGGTGCCGGTGGTCGGGGTCGAACCGACACTCCTTTTGGGAACACGATTTTGAGTCGTGCGCGTCTGCCAATTCCGCCACACCGGCTTTTGGGAGCCTAGCTATAGCGTCAAGTTTCTGAACCGCCAAACAAAAATGCGGGATGTGCATTCGCCGAAATAAGCCGCATGGTACAAGCGCAACGCGCGCCGTAAAATCGACCCGAAACACCCCAATTCAAGGAGCCCCAAAATGAACGAAGAAGCCCTCAACATGTCGCTGCGCAAATTCCTCAAGGTCGTGGGCGTAACCTCACAGCAGGAGATTGAAAAAGCGATCCGCGCAGCGGTGGCGGACGGCCGGCTGAAAGGGGTGAAGACGGTCGATGCGCAGATGGTCCTCACCATCGGCAAGGTTGGCCTCAATCACAAGGTCAATGGCACTATCGAATTGGAATAACAGACCGCGCGGGGATCAATGGACGAGGAGTGCCAGAAGCGCAATCGCGAGCGCCGCCGACAGGCCCTATCGCAACAACTTTGATGTGGGTGGTTCGGTCCGCAGTCAACAGTGACGCATTCATGATGGCCTCCGCTAGATTGCCAGCGCGAGGTAGGTGCCGACAAGGACACCCGCAGCGACAATCCACATCGCGAAATCGTCGTGGACTTCACAAGCCATGGCTTTGGTAAACTTGCGCATCGCATTGTTCCTCCTATTCGACATGTATGGAGGATCGTGATTTTCGGATGCGATTGTTTGATGCCGATCAAATCGGCACCTAAGGACTTATACGGAGGCCGGCTCGGCGCCGACATTCCGCCGGCCAAAGGCCGCTTCCATCTCGCGCCGCACCTTCACGGCTGAATCGTTGGGGTCGTAGGCGACATCGGACCATTTCAGCGGCTGGCCTTCCCCGATATCGCGCTTGAGCTTGACGTTGTGCGCAAGACCGAGCGGCAGCATCTCGTGTTGCAGCGAAAATTCAGCCGGCGTTTGCCTGCCCCACACGCAGAAACCGCCCTCTCCGTCGAGCATTTCGCCGGCCTTGAGATCGCGTTTGGCCGTTGCCACAACGTCGGAGCGAAAACCTGTCGGCGCGCCGGTCGGTTCGTTGCGGAGCGCGCAACTGGCAACCGAAATGCCGAGCTCCAGCCCGATCATGTGGATTGGCCGGTAAAGCGCGGCAAATTTGCCGGTCTTGTCCGGCAACATGGCGTATTCCTTGAAGCAGCGGCGCGCGTAGTCGGTGTCGCCCTCGAACACCACATAGGTGCCGAGCGCAAGGTGATGCGGCACATCGCGGCCGTCGCGATAGACCGATGACGTCACTTCGGTAACGCCGGCTTTTTCCAAGGTGCCGCCGTCGCTCTTCGGCTTGCAGATGTCGGCGAGTTCGAAGCGCGTTGCCGGCGGAAATCCGAGACCGTTCGTCTGCGGCACCAGACCGGTCGCATTGCAAACGGCGGTCATCTCGATGCCGGATTTTGTGCCATCGACAAATGAATTGAACATCTTTGGATTGATCGACTTGCGGTCGGAAATATTGAGATACTTGTCGAGAATGTCCCAGACATTGTCCGGGTTGGACTTGTGGTAATGCGGCTCGTACCGCGTTCCCTTGCCGGCGCAAATGACCTTGAAACCGGCAGTCGCGCGCCCAATCGACATGTTCGCAAATCAACGCCGGCTGATCGCCCCAGGCGAGCGAATAGACGACTCCCGCGGCCTTGGCGCGGCGCGCCAGCAGCGGCCCCGCAACCGCGTCGGCTTCGACGTTCACCATGACGATGTGCTTGCCATTGGCGGCCGCCATCAGCGCATGATGAATGCCTGCGCCCGGCACTCCCGTCGCCTCCACGATGACTTCAATCCGCGGGTCGGTGATCAATGCCTCGGCACTATCGGTAACAAGCGTTGTCCGTTTCTTGTGCGCATCGGCAATTGAAGCCGCGGCATAGGCGCTGTCGGGCCAGCCGGCGGTCTTGAGCTGGCTGCGCGCGCGGGCAACATCAAGATCGGCAACGCCCACGACATGCATGCCTTGCGTCAATCGCGCTTGCGCAAGAAACATGGTGCCGAACTTGCCGGCGCCGATCAGACCGACCGTAACGGGCCGCCCGGCCGCCTCGCGTTCGAGCAATTTCGCGTGGAGGTTCATGCGCGAAACGGAAACACAGCCGCAGCGGCGGCACAAGTGCGGCCGCGCGTGACGGTTATTGGCAGAAGGCGCGCGAAACGAAGGTTTCGGTGGTGCATTCCGGCCCGGTCGAACGCCCCGACATATAGACCTTGGGCGGGCAAACCTCGGCTGTCGTCATGTCGAGGCTCTTGCCAGAGTCGAAGCCTTTTGACTTGCACATCGTGCTGGCAGCCGCGACACAATCGGGCGCGCCATTTGGGGCGAGCTGACATTTCTCATGACCGCTGACGGCGCGCGCCACCGGAATGCGCGCGACGGCGCCGGCAGCATCCTTGGCGCCTTCAACCGTCGTCTTGGCCGCATCGCCGGCATCACGGCCTATGCCTTCGACTTTCTTACGTGCGCTCTCGAACGATGAATTGACGTTTGCACTCTGATCCTTGAACCAGCGGCTGACCGACGCCAGAAACCCGCCGCCGTCATTTGATTTTTGCTCGGGAGCTGGCGCGTCCTGCGCCGCGGCCAAAGCCGACATCAGAATCACGGTAGCCGCCAAGGCGCATGCCAGCGCGTGCGGCGCCGCCGCCTTTTTTCTCGAAACCGTCAAAGACCGTTTGATATCCATGGCTCGCCAAAGCTTGGCGTCCTGTCCGCCATTCGCGGCAGACTATTCCCCCACATCACCGCGTGCCGTTTACGGCCCGCTGGTGGCGAAATTGAGGACGCCTTTTCCTCAAATCAAGTATAGCGCCGCTACGATGCCAATGACGATAACAGCGGCACCGAGCAGTACCCATAGCCCGAGCCGCTTTTCAATAATATGACGCGCCTGCTCACCGTAGCGGTGCAGCAGAAATGCCAGCAGGAAAAACCGCGCGCCGCGTGTAATCACCGAAAAAAGCAGGAACAGCCCAAGATTATAGCCCGCAAAGCCCGACGTAATGGTCACGACCTTGAACGGAATGGGCGTAAGGCCCTTCAAAAGAATGATCCAGGCGCCCCATTGCGCGTAGGCCTCGCGGAAAGCCTCGACTTTGTCGCCATAGCCATAGAGGTGAATCAGCCAGGCCCCGACGGAATCGTAGAGCACCGCCCCGATGGTGTAGCCAAGCAGGCCGCCGGCCACCGACGTCACCGTGCACCAGGTCGCCATCACGTAAGCCCGCTCCGGCCGCGCCAGCGCCATCGGGATCAGCATCACGTCGGGCGGTACCGGGAAAAACGAGCTTTCGGCGAACGATACTGCGCCCATCGTCCACAAAGCATGTGGCTTATGCGCAGCAGCAAGGCACCAGTCATAAAGACGGCGCAGCAAGGAACGCGGCTCGGCAGCCTCAGCAGTCATCGTAGTACTCGTGAGGAGAATTGTGACGGATCAGCGGCGCTTGCGCACGCGCCGGGGCTCCAGTGCCACCACTTTACGCCGTGCGGCGGCGCGCACCAGATCTTTCGGCACTTTTTCGGCAATGCCGAACATCAGCTCGCGGCGGCGCATTTCCGCCCAGACCTGGTCCGGATGCACGCCGGCATGCACCCAAAGGACCACGAGGTTGTAAAGCAGATCGGCGCTTTCCCGCACGACAGCCTCGGGCTGGCCGTGCATAGCGTCGATGACGACCTCAACCGCCTCTTCGGCGAGCTTCTTGGCCATCTTGGCGCGTCCCGCGCGCAGAAGCCGCGCGGTCCGTGATTTGGCCGGGTCGGACCCACGAGCCGCAATCACAGCTTCAAAAAGACGGGCGACCGAATCAGTCATGCAAACCACAATATCCGATCCTCGCGCCAAACCGGTTAACGTCTGTGGCGACGCGCGAATGTCTCCGTACCACCGTTATCAGACGTTTAATGGCGACATTAGGTCCGTGCTCGCACCGGCCCTTGGCCCGAAAAGCTGAGTATCTAGACCCACTTAACGGCCCACCCCAGCGCTTTGTGACAGCCGTTACTCGTCCTCGGACAGCAGAGTGGCGTTGCCGCCCGATGCCGCGGTATTGACGGTCACCACCTGCTCGCGCGTGAAACGATTCACATAATGCGGGCCGCCGGCCTTCGGCCCGGTCCCGGACAATGCGCTGCCGCCGAACGGCTGCGAGCCGACGACGGCGCCAATCATATTGCGATTCACGTAGACATTGCCGTGCGGCAGACGCGCGGCGATATGCGCAACGACCGCTCCGATGCGCGAATGGATGCCGAGCGTGAGCGCGGTGCCATTGGCGGCGATGTCATCGAGCAGCGCATCGAGTTCGCCGGCACGCCACCGCACGACGTGCAATACCGGACCGAACACTTCTTCCTTAAGCTCGCGCGCACTGTCGAGTTCAACGATCGCCGGCGCGACATAGGTTCCCCCAGCGGGCGGAGTCGCCTGCAGCCGAAACAGCAAGGCGCCACGCGCCTCCATCGAAGCAATCCAGTGATCCAGTTTGTCCCTGGCGTCGAAGTCGATCACCGGCCCGACATGGGTCGCCGGATCGCGCGGATCACCCAGTTTGAGCTCGCGGGTCGCGCCTGCAACCATGTCCAATATGCGATCAGCCACATCGTCCTGAATGCACAAGAGCCGCAGCGCGGAACAACGCTGGCCGGCGGAGCGGAATGCCGACGTGACGACGTCATCGGTGACCTGCTCGGGCAAGGCCGTGGCGTCGACGATCATGGCATTGATGCCGCCGGTCTCGGCAATCAGCGGCGGGATCGGGCCATCTTTCGCCGCCAGTGCGCGGTTGATCGCGCGGCCGACCTCCGTCGATCCGGTGAAAACAACGCCGGACACACGGCGGTCAGCGACCAGCATGGCGCCGATTTTTCCATCGCCCGGCACGAGATGCAGGGCAGTCCCCGGCACGCCCGCCAGATGCATCAGCTTTACAGCCTCATAAGCAATGAGCGGCGTTTGCTCGGCGGGCTTTGCAACGACGCAGTTGCCGGCCGCGAGCGCGCTGGCAATCTGGCCGATGAAAATCGCCAGCGGGAAATTCCACGGGCTGATGCAAACGAAGACTCCGCGCCCGCGGTATCGCAGCTCATTGCTCTCACCGGTGGGGCCAGGCAGCGGCTGCGGTGCCAGCGTGCGGCGAGCCTCGCCGGCGTAGTAGCGGCAATAATCTGCTGCCTCACGAACCTCCGAGATGCAGTCGTCGAGAGTTTTCCCGCCTTCGGCCTGCAACAACGCGATCAGCCGACCACGATTCTGCTCGATGAGAGCCCCTGCGCGTTCAAGCGCAGCCGCGCGATCCGCGATCGCGCTTTCATTCCACGCCGGGAATGCGGCCACGGCAGCAGCGAGCGCGGCGGAAACGATCGCTTCATCGCCATCCTGCACCGCGCCGATCGATTGGCCATCGATCGGTGACGTCAGCGCGCGTTCCCGCCCTGCAACGGAGACGCCATCGATCAGCGGCGTCGCGCGTACGCTTTGCGGCGCCGCACGGATTTCGGCGAGCAAGGCTTCAACCGCGGCGCGGTCGCCGAATTCAAGACCGGCCGAATTGCGGCGCGTTGCACCAAACAAGTCGCGCGGAAGTGGAATATGCGAGTGGCGCGCGTGCGAAGCGTCGGCGATCCAGCTCTGCGGGCGCCGCAGAATGGATTCGATTGGCACCGCCGGGTCGGCCGCAACGGATACGAAAGATGAATTGGCGCCGTTCTCCAGAAGACGCCGTACGAGATAGGCGAGCAAATCGGCATAACCGCCAACCGGCGCGTAAACGCGACAGGTCAAGTCCGGCAGTTCGTCAAGCAGCGACTCGTACAGGGCCTCGCCCATGCCATGCAGGCGCTGAAACTCGAAGCCGCCGGTGCCGGCCGCATCCTCGATCACGCAAGCAACTGTAAGCGCGTTGTGGGTGGCAAATTGCGGATAGAGGCGCGGTCGCGCCGCCAGCAATCTGCGTACACAGTCGAGGTAACACAGGTCGGTCATCGCCTTGCGCGTAAACACCGGATAGTCGGCAAGCCCCCGCTCCTGCGCGCGCTTGATTTCGGTGTCCCAATAAGCGCCTTTCACCAGACGTACCATCAGGCGGCGATCGAGCGCCTCAGCCGTTTCCGCAATCCAGTCGATCACCGCGCCGGCACGTTTCTGATAAGCCTGCACGGCAAGACCAAAACCGTCCCAATCACGGAGCGAAGGGTCGCTCAGTACGGCGGCGATCACATCGAGCGACAACTCCAGGCGATCCGCCTCCTCGGCATCGACGGTGAAATTCAATTCATGGGATTTCGCCAGCCGCGCCAATTCCAGCAATTTCGGCGTCAGCTCCTTCAGAACGCGGCCGCGCGACAGCGCCTCGTAGCGCGGATGCAGCGCAGACAACTTCACCGAAATACCGGGCCGTTTCGGCAATGCCTCGTTGCCGGAGCTTTTGCCGATCGCGTCGATGGCATTGGCATAGGCGTCGAAATAGCGCCCGGCATCCGCACCGGTGCGGGCGGCTTCACCCAGCATGTCGAAGGAATAGAGAAATTCGCGATGCGACCCAGCGCGCGCCAAGGCCTCTTCAATCGTCTGCCCAAGCACGAAATGCGAGCCGAGCAACCGCATGGCCTGCCGCGTGGCGACGCGTACGGCCGGCAAGCCCAGGCGCTTGATCAGCGACTCAACGATGCCTTCCGGTGTTTCCCCGGGATGAATGACGCGGGCCGTCAGACCGAGCGTCCATGCGGAGGCGGAGACCAGGAGGCCGGCGGAGCGCGCATCGTGGTGCGCCCAGTCGCCCGCTTGCAGCTTGTCTTCGATCAGGCGGTCGGCCGTTTCGGCATCAGGCACGCGCAACAGCGCTTCGGCCAGCACCATCAGCGCAAGCCCCTCCTTGGTGGAGAGGGCATAAGCGTGCAGGAAATCCTCGACACCACCGAGCATGCCGGTGCGCGCGCGAATTGCCTCGACCAGACGTCGTGCGCGTGTGTCGATGCGCGCTTCGGCATCGCGCGAGCGGCCGGCCGACGCCAGCAACGCCGCGGCGATCGCCTCGTCCGGCGGCGCATAAGGCGCACGCAGCGACGGAATGTCGCGCACTGGAGCTTCGGTCTTGGCCGGCGGCATCGCGTTGAACCTCCGTACCGATGCGCAAGTCTATCCTAAACGCCTATCCAAAATGTCCGATTCTCGCGGCTTGAGAATGACGATGTTCGGCTCGAAGGCGATACCGTTAGCCTTACCGTCGTAAATGATCGCGCGAGGATCGGTCCGTGCTTGCCCTTTGCAGTTTCATGTTCTTTGCTTGGTCATGGCCGAGTTCCGCACCACAGGCTGCGCGGGCCGTCGAAAAACGAGCCAAAAAACGCGCCTTGCGACAAATGCTCAGCTATGCCGTGCAAGTCGGCGTGGCTTGCGCTGCTGCTCGCTGCGACGATTGCAACGAACGCCGCCGCCGAAACAACCGTCCGCTTCACACTTGATTTCAAATTCGAGGGGCCATCGGCGCCATTCCTGGTACCGCTCGATAAAGGTTATTACCGCGCGGAAGACCTCAACGTCACAATCGACCCCGCGCTCGGCTCGCTGCAACCCATCGAACGCGTCGCGTCGGGCGAATATGACATGGGTTTCGGCGACATTAATTCGCTGATCAAATTCCGCGACGCCAATCCTTCAGCGCCGGTCAAGGCCGTATTCATGGTCTACAACCGTCCGCCCTTCGCCATCATCGGCCGCAAGAGCCGCGGCATCGGAAAACCGAAAGACCTGGAAGGCAAAACGCTCGGCGCACCCTCGGCCGACGGCGCTTTTGCGCAATGGCCGATATTCGCGCAGGCCAACAATATCGACATCTCCAAGGTCGCAATCGAAAACGTCAGCTTTCCGGTGCGCGAACCGATGCTGGCGGCGGGCCAGGTCGACGCAATCACCGGCTACTCATTCTCGTCCTATATCGATCTCAAGGACAAAGGCGTCCCGGTCGACGACGTCGTCGTTCTGCTGATGGCGGATTACGGCGTCGTGCTCTATGGCAACGCGATCCTGGTCAATACAAAATTCGCCGCCGAGCATCCCGATGCCGTGCAGGGTTTCCTGCGCGCCTTCCTGAAAGGCCTGAAGGACACGGTGAAGCAGCCTGCCACCGCGATCGAACTCGGTCATCAAGCGCAACGGGCAAGCCAGGAAAAACGTCGAGCTTGAACGGCTGAACATGGCGATCCGCGAGAATATCGTCACGCCGGAGGTCAAGGCTGATGGCTATGGCGGCATTGACGGGGATCGCTTTGCCCGCGCGCTCGAACAAATCGCGCTTACCTACAAGTTCAAGGTGAAGCCGAAGCTGGACGACGTTTTCGATTCGTCGTTCCTGCCGACGGCGGCCGCCCGCAAATATAACTAATTCCGAAAAACCGTTACTTGATACGCTCGAGAATGCTCACGTAATTCGCGACCGACGTTCCGCCCATATTGAAGATGCCGCCAAGACGGGCGTTCTTCACTTGCAGGTCGCCAGCAGCGCCGGTGAGCTGCATCGCGCAGAGCGCGTGCATCGACACGCCGGTCGCACCGATCGGATGCCCTTTTGCCTTCAGTCCGCCCGACGGATTGACCGGCAGCTTGCCGTCTTTCTGTGTCCATCCTTCCAGCACGGCACGCGCGCCCTGGCCCTCGGGGGTCAAGCCCATGGCTTCGTATTCGATCAGCTCCGCTATGGTGAAGCAGTCGTGCGTCTCCACGAACGACAGATCGTCGAGCTTCAGGCCCGCCTTCGCCAGCGCACGTTGCCAGGCCTGCGCGCAACCTTCGAACTTCGAGAATGTCGCGCTTCGACATCGGCAGGAAGTCCTGCACATGTTCGACGGCGCGGAACGTGACCGCCTTCTTCAGCTTGAGCGCGGTCTCGACATCGGCGAGCACGACCGCGGCGGCGCCATCCGACACCAATGAGCAATCGGTGCGCTTGAGCGGGCCTGCCACGAAGGGATTCTTCTCGCTTTCCGTGCGGCAGAAATCGTAGCCGAGATCCTTGCGCATCTGCGCGTAGGGATTGCCGACACCGTTCTTGTGGTTCTTGGCGGCGATCATGGCCAGCGCGTCGGACTGGTCGCCCCATTTCTGGAAATAAAGACCGGCGATTTTTCCGAAAATGCCGGCAAATCCGCCGTCGATCTCGGCCTCCTCGCGCACATAGGATGCTTTCAGCAAATTGCGCCCGATCTCCGGCGCGGGCGTCGTCGTCATCTGCTCGGCGCCGACAACGAGCACGACGCGCGCCGCATGCGCGTCGATCGCCTTGATCCCCTGATGCACGGCGGCAGAGCCGGTGGCGCAGGCGTTTTCCACGCGCGTCGCGCGCTTGAAGCGCAGCTCGGGCGCGGCCTGCAGCACCAGCGATGCGGTAAAATCCTGAGCCGAAAAGCCTGCGTTGAAATGGCCGAGAACGATCTCGTCGACGTCCTTCGGCCCGATCCCGGCGTCGGCCAGCGCTTCGCCGGCCACCCGCACGATCAGGCTTTCGACGGTTTCACCGTTGAGTTTTCCGAAGGGGGTATGGGCCCACCCGACAATGCAGGCCGTCATTAATACCTCCTTTGCCGAATTTTAGTCGCTTTCCTCGGCGATTGAGCTTGCGAGTCACCATAAATATTCAGCGGCGGCTCAGCCGCTTTGCCTAGCATCGAAAGCTTAGATAGCCTAGCGGCGCCGGCCATGGAACTTCCCCGGTCTTGAAGCCTTAGGACCCTGAATCGCAGACAATGATTATCGCTTCGAGCCGCACCCTTAGCGCAATGGCCTTTGGCCTTGTTGTCAGTGCCCTGTCGCTTGCCGGTGCAGGCCAGGCGCAAGCGGAAGCACAACTGCTGATCGAAGCGGCCACGGGCAAAGTGCTGCATGCGGAAAACGCGACCTATCCGTGGTACCCGGCCTCCGTCACGAAATTAATGACCGCGTACACGACGCTGCGCGCGATCAAGGAAGGCCGCATCTCGCTCAATACATTGCTGACCGTCTCGAAGAACGCGGCCGCGCAGCAACCGACCAAGATGGGCTTCAACGCCGGCACCACGTTGACCGTCGACAACGCGCTGAAGATGCTGATGGTCAAATCCGCCAACGACATGGCGGTCGCAATCGCCGAAGGCGTTGGCGGCTCGATTTCCGGTTTTGCCGACCTGATGAATGCCAATGCGCGGCGACTCGGCATGTCGCAGAGCAATTTCGTCAACCCGAATGGGCTTCCGGCCGAGAACCACGTCACTTCGGCGCGCGACCTCGCAATTCTCGCGCGTGCGCTGATCCTCGAATTCCCCGAATACGACAGCTATTGGCACATCTCGTCGATCCGCTACGGCAACCGCGTGATGCGCAATTATAATTCGCTCATCGATCGCTATCCCGGCGCCGACGGCATGAAGACGGGATTCATTTGCGCGTCCGGCTACAACGTCGTTGCTTCCGCGACACGCAATGGGCGCCGGCTGATCGCGGTCGTGCTCGGCGCCTGGTCCGGCGCCGTCCGCGCACAGAAGGCCGCCCAATTGCTTGAGCGCGGCTTCAACAGCGGCGGTTTGTCCTGGCTCACGCCCTCGCTTGGCACCGTCGATGCGCTCGCGCCGATCGATGCGCAACCACCCAATCTGCGCGACGAAATGTGCGGTGGCCACCGGCGCAAGCCGCCCTCCGAGGAAAACGAGGAAGAGCCGGAAGACGCGGCCGCGGCGGCCAGCGGCGAGTCCGGCGGTTCGCAGGCGCTCCTGCTGTCCAGCCTGAAGCCGGCGAACGGCAAATTCGTGCTTGGGCCTCCGGTCGAGACGACGCCTCCGATTGTGGTTTTCACCGGACCGGCCGATCATCCGGACGCGGTGGTGCAGTCTGCCAGCGCCGCGCCGAAAAAGAAGAAGAAGGTTGCCGCGAAGACTGAAGGCGCTGAAAAAACGGCCAAGACCGAAGACGCCGCAAAGACGGCCAAAACCGCCAAGCCGGCGGCGAAACATGCCAAACCGAAAGTCAGCTCGGCGACGCAATGAGCGAGCCCGCGCCACGCGGTGAGCGAAAGATCCCGCCGACGCCCATTCCGCTGACTGTCCTCACCGGCTTTCTCGGCGCCGGCAAGACCACCTTGCTCAACCGGCTGCTGAAAGATCCTGCGCTGGCGGATACCGCCGTCATCATCAACGAATTCGGCGAGGTGTCGCTCGATCACCTCCTCGTCGAATATATCGGCGACAACATGGTCCTGCTGCAGTCGGGATGCCTCTGCTGCACCATGCGCGGCGACCTGGTCGACGCTCTCGAGACATTACTGCGCGATCTCGACAACCGGCGCTGCAAGTTCCGGCGCGTGCTGCTGGAAACCACCGGCCTGGCGGATCCCGCACCGGTGCTGCACACGGCGATGTCGCATCCGTATCTGCTGCTGCGCTATCGGCTCGACGGCGTGGTCACGGTGGTGGATGCGATCAACGGCGCGGCAACGCTCGATGCGCATGCCGAAGCCGTGAAGCAGGCCGCCGTGGCTGACCGCATCGTCCTGACCAAGACCGATCTCGCCGATAGCGGCCAGCGCGAGGCAATTGTGGCGCGGCTGCGCGTGCTCAACCCCGCGGCGCCGATCCTTGACGCGGCCAAGGGCGAAGCGACCGCCGACCGGCTGCTCGGCAGCGGCCTCTACGATCCCGACAAAAAGATTCCCGACGTCAAGAAATGGCTCGCCGCCGAAGCCTATGCCGGCGATCACCACCATCATCACCACGACGTCAACCGGCACGACGAGCATATCGGCTCATTCGTTCTCACGACGGACGACGCCATCCCGGCCGGGACGCTGGAAATGTTTCTCGAGCTGTTGCGCGCGACGCATGGCGCCAAGCTTCTGCGCGTCAAAGGTATCGTGAAACTCGCCGAGATGCCGGACACACCGGTTGTCGTGCACGGCGTGCAGCATGTATTTCATCCGACGGTTCGGCTCGAACGCTGGCCGGACGACGACCATCGCACCCGGCTTGTTTTCATCACCCGTGACCTGCCTGAACGTGCCGTGCGCGAGCTATTCGAGGCCTTTTTGGGGGTCGCCGCCCCCGATCGCCCTGATCGCGCCGCCCTGACCGACAATCCGCTTGTTCCGTTCGGAGGTCGCTAGCGTTTCGCGGCGCTGTTGACCGGCCTTGCATGCAAGGCTGGTTGAAATCATGCTGATGTCGAATCGACAGCCGGCGGTCCGACGAAAAGCGCCCGGCGCGGGGGAAGCGTCATGGAACGGCTTTGGCTTCGGCATTATCCGCCGGGCGTTCCTGCGGAGATCGATACGTCGCGCTACCCTTCGCTGGTGGCGATGCTCGAGGAAGGCTTCAAGACCTATGCCGACCGCGAGGCCTGCGTCTGCATGGGCAAGGCCTTGAGCTATAGCGAACTTGACGAAACCTCGCAGGCGCTTGCCGGCTGGCTGCAAAGCCGGGGGCTGAAGCGGGGCGCGCGCGTTGCCATCATGATGCCGAATGTCCTGCAATATCCGGTGGCCATTGCCGCCATTCTGCGTGCCGGCTGCACGGTGGTGAACGTCAATCCGCTCTACAAACCACGCGAGCTGGAATTCCAGCTCTCCGACGCCGGCGCCGAAGCCATTTTTGTGCTGGAAAATTTTGCCTCGGTGCTGCAACAGGCATTGCCGAATACCCCGGTCAAACACGTCGTGGTCGCAAGCCTGGGCGACATGCTCGGTGCCGTGAAAGGCGCGCTGGTCAATGGCGTGGTTCGCCATATCAAGAAAATGGTGCCGCCTTACGCAATTCCCGCGAGCCACCTTGTTCAACGACGCGCTCGCAACCGGACGCCGATCCGATTTTGCGCCAGCCGCGGTCGGGTCCGACGACATTGCATTCCTGCAATATACCGGGGGCACCACCGGCCTCGCCAAAGGCGCGATGCTGACCCACTGCAATCTGGTCGCCAACGTGTTGCAGGTGGAGGCGTGGAATCAGCCGCTGGTCGATTTGCCTCCAAAGATCGATCGATTGATCTTCGTCACCGCGCTGCCGCTCTATCACATCTTCGCATTGACCGCATGTTTCCTGCTCGGCGTGCGCACCGGCGGAATGTGCCTCCTGATTCCGAACCCGCGCGATATCCGCAGTCTCATCAAGGAACTCAGTCACTACAAGGTGAACATTTTTCCAGCGGTAAACACGCTCTACAATGCGCTGCTGAATAACCCGGACTTCGGCAAGATCGACTGGAGCATGTTCAAGTGCGCGATCGGCGGTGGCATGGCGGTCCAGAAGCCGGTTGCCGACGCTTGGGTGAAAGCCACCGGTAAACCCATCATCGAAGGCTACGGATTGTCGGAAACGTCGCCGGTGCTGACCTGCAATCGCGGCGATATCACCGAATGGACCGGCACGATCGGCCTGCCGCTGCCCTCGACCGATATTTCCATTCGCGACGATGACGGCCACGAATTGCAGAACGGCGAACAAGGTGAAATTTGCGCGCGCGGCCCGCAGGTAATGTTGGGCTATTGGCGGCGCCCCGATGAGACCGCGAAGGCGATGACCGTGGACGGCTACTTCCGTACCGGCGATATCGGCGTCATGGACATTCAGGGCCGCATCCGCATTGTGGACCGCAAGAAGGACATGATCACCGTTTCCGGTTTCAAGGTATTTCCCAACGAGGTCGAGGAAGTTGCCATGAGCCAAGGCGGCCTGCTCGAATGCGCGGTGATCGGCGTGCCGGACAAACATTCCGGAGAAGCCGGAAAGTTGTACGCCGTCAGGAAAAACCCCGAGCTCACGGCCGCTGAACTGCGTGCGTTTCTGGTCACTCGCCTTGCGAGCTACAAGGTGCCAAAGCAGATTGAATTCCGCGACGAGTTGCCGAAGACAAACGTCGGGAAGATTCTGCGTCGTGCCTTGCGCGACGACGACGCCGCGACGCCGGCCAATTGAGACCGGACGCCGATGCTCGCAAGCGCAGCCGAAGTCGTGTCATTCTGGGGCGATGCCGGGCCGGACCGCTGGTTTACCAAGGACGCCGCCTTCGACAACCAGATCCGCGAGCGGTTTTTCGACACCTATGAAGCCGCAGCCGCCGGCAAGCTTTCCGGCTGGGAGCACAGCGCGCGGGACGCGCTGGCGCTGCTCATCCTGCTCGACCAGTTCCCGCGCAATATGTTTCGCGGCGACGCGCGCGCCTTTGCGACCGATCCGTTGGCGCGCGCGGTCGCCGCGGGCGCGATTGTCCGTGGCTTCGATAGCCAGGTGCAAAAGGAGTTGCGCGGCTTCTTTTATCTTCCCTTCGAACATTCCGAAGATCTCGCCGACCAGGAACGAAGCGTCGCCTTCCACAAGGCGATCGGCGATGCTGACGGTCTGAAATGGGCTGAAATCCACGCGGATATCGTCCGCCGCTTCGGCCGCTTCCCGCATCGCAATGCCGTGCTCGGCCGCACCACGACACCGGAGGAGCAGAAGTTCCTCGACGACGGCGGTTTCAGCGGCTGACGCAAAATCGGCGGGACGCTGCCCACCTCCTTTGCTAGACTTGCGTCCAACAAAGAGCCGGCCATCAAGGCTGGTTGAAAGCAAGGGAGGCGACCCGTGTTGCATTTTGCCGATGCGCTTCGGCGCTTTTTGATTGTTGCCGGCTTTGTCCTGCTCGCGATCTCGGTTCCTGCTCCGCTCCATGCACAACAAGCACTGAGCGTAGGGTCAAACGAGATTGGCGGGACTGTCACCAGCTCCAAAGGTCCCGAAGCGGGCGTCTGGGTGATCGCCGAGACGACCGAAACTCCCACAAAGTTTGCCAGGATCGTCGTCACCGACGACCAGGGGCGTTACCTCATTCCCGACCTGCCGACGGCTGACTACACCGTCTGGGTGCGCGGCTATGGGCTTGTCGACTCGCCCAAGATGCGCGCGAAACCAGGAATCACTCTCGATCTCACGGCCGTGCCCGCACCGAATGCAGCAGCGGCGGCGCATTATTACCCGGCGATCTACTGGTACACACTGATGAAAATTCCGCCGGCGAGCGAGTTCGGGGGCAAAAGCGCTATTCCGGAGAAGCTGACGCAGAACGACTGGCTGAAGCAGATGAACAATGTCGACTGCATCGGCTGCCACCAGCTCGGACAGGAATTGACCCGCACCATCCCGGCTACACTCGGTCACTTCAATTCGGGCGAGGACGCCTGGGTACGGCGCGTACAATCAGGTCAAGCGGGTGAAATGATGACGAACCGGCTCGCCGGCCAGTGGGGCGGCGTGCCGTACAAATATTTCGGTGAGTGGACCGATCGGATTGCCAAGGGCGAAGTGCCCAAGGTGGAGCCGCCGCGGCCGCAAGGCATTGAACGCAATGTGGTGATCACGTCGTGGGAATGGTCCACGCCGGACAAATATCTGCACGACTTGATTTCGTCAGACCGGCGGCATCCGACGGTCAATGCTAATGGCCCGTTGTACGGCTCGCCGGAATATTCGACCGACAACATGCCGATCCTCGATCCCAAAACCAACAAGGTGTCTTTCTTCAAGATGCCGGTGCGCGATGCCGACATGCCGCTATCGCTTGGACCCGGCCACGCCGGCGCCATCAAGCCGATGGCGGACTCGCCTTACTGGGGCAGCCAGGCGCTGTGGGACACGCGCGCCAACAACCACAACTCCATGTTCGACGAAAAAGGTCGCGTGTGGCTTACCGCGAGCGTGCGCGGGCAGGATAACCCGGCCTATTGCAAGAAGGGCTCCGAAAATCAGTACGCCAAGGTCTTCCCGCTCGAAAAATCGCAGCGGCAAGTCGCCATGCTTGATCCCAAGACGATGAAGTACACTTTCGTCGACACATGCTTTGCCACCCATCACCCGCAGTTCGGCTACGACGCCGACAACACGTTGTGGTTCAGCGGCACCGGTCCGGTGGCAGGCTGGGTCAATACCAAGGTGTTTGAAGAAACCGGCGATGCGGAAAAGGCGCAAGGCTGGGCGCCGTGGGTGCTCGATACAAACGGCAACGGCAAACTCGATGAATTCGCGGAGCCGAACGCGCCTGCTGATCCGGCGAAGGACCGGCGGATCACCGCCGGCTCGGGGCCCTATTCAGTCATGCCCAACCCGAAAGACGGCTCGATCTGGTTCGCCATCGGCACCTTCGCGGGGCCGCCTGGTTTCCTGCGCTTCGATCCAAAAACAAAACTGTCTGAAGTCTATTACATTCCCAAGCCTGGCTTCGGCATCCGCGGTGGCGACATCGACGGCAATGGCGTGCTGTGGGGATCGGGCTCAAGCGGTCATCTGATGAGCTTCGACCGCCGCAAGTGCAAAGGGCCGCTCAACGGACCGACGGCAACCGGCAATCATTGTCCGGAAGGCTGGTCGTTTTACAAATATCCCGGACCCGGCTTTGAGGGTTTCCCGGATACCAGCGCGGAGGCGAGCTATTACACCTGGGTCGATCAACACAACACGCTGGGCCTGGGCGAGAACGTTCCGATCTCGACGGCCAACCTGAGCGATGGTTTCGTCGCGCTCAAAGACGGCAAGATGGTCTCGCTGCGTATCCCTTACCCGATGGGCTTTTATGCCAAGGGCCTCGACGGCCGCATCGACGATCCGAATGCCGGCTGGAAAGGTCGCGGCTTGTGGAGCACCAACGGTGATCGTACGCCCTGGCTGATGGAGACCGGCAAGGGTTCAAGCCCGCGCGCCGTGCACATCCAATTCCGGCCCGACCCGCTGGCGCACTGACGCTACGAGCAACAGACAACCCCGCCGCTCCGCCGGCGGGGTTTTGCTTGCGCCCCGCCACTAGGCGGCCCCGGAAGGCCTGGGGTAGCATCGCGGCCGAACGGCCGCTGCGGGGCACAGGCGCCGAGAAATTGCACGAGGGAGTAGTCATGCGACACGTCGTATCCGCCGCTTTTATCTCAACCGCCTTGATTTTCGGCACTGGCGCACAAGCACAGGTGCCACAGGGCTATCCGGCTGATTACGCAAAGACCGTCGAAGCCGCCAAGAAAGAAGGCAAGGTGGTGATCTATTCGACCACCGACGCCGCCGCATCCAATCCCCTGATCAAGGATTTTGAGGCGCTCTATCCCGGCATCAAGGTCGAATATTCCGATCTCAACTCCACCGAGCTCTACAACCGCTTCATCGCGGAAGCCGCCGCCAACAACGGCACCGCCGATGTGCTGTGGTCTTCCGCGATGGACCTGCAGGTGAAGCTCGTCGCCGACGGACAGGCCGAGACATATGCCTCGCCGGAATCAAAGTCGCTGCCGAAATGGGCGATATGGAAAGATGCCGCTTACGGCACGACCTATGAACCGATTGCCTTCGTCTACAACAAGCGGCTGGTGCCGGAAGCCGACATCCCGAAGGACCATACCGATCTGCTGAAGCTGCTCAACGCCAAGACCGATTTCTACAAGGGCAAGATCACGGCTTACGACCCGGAACGTTCCGGCGTTGGTTATCTGTTCTGCAACGAGGATATCAAGGATTTCCCGCAGGCCTGGGATCTCTTCAAGGCCATGGGGAAGGCACAGGCGAAGCTCTACACCAGCGCCGGCGCCATGATGGAACGCGTCACCTCCGGCGAACATCTGATCGCCTATGGCATCTTCGGCTCCTACGCGCTCAGCCGGTCCAAGAAGGACCCGAACCTCGGCATTGTCCTGCCGAAGGATTACACCATGGTGACCTCGCGCGTTGCCTTCATCTCCAAGCACGCGAAGAATCCGAATGCCGGCAAGCTGTTCCTCGATTACATCCTGTCGAAGCGCGGTCAGGAGATCATCGCCAACAAAGCTGACCTCTATTCGCTGCGTTCCGACGTTGAGGGCGAAGCAACGATCAAACGCGTCACACAGCTGATCGGTGACAAGGCGCGGCCGGTGCCGATCGACCAGACGCTGCTGGAAAATCTCGATCAGGCCAAGCGGCTCGCCTTCCTGTCGAAATGGCAGCAGGCGAAAAAGGGACAGTAACCTCGACCCGTCACCCCGAAAGGCTCCAGATAATCCGCTCGTCCCCGCGAAAGCGGGGACCCAGGAGAGCCAAATGTCGATCTTGCAATCGCAGCCCTGGATTCCCGCTTGCGCGGGAATGAGCGGAGTGTGGGTCGACGCAACTGAAATCCGTTTTGGTCGGGGCGGATTAGCGTCCTCATGCCCATAGTCGCGTATCGTTTGCTCGTCCTCGGCGTCACCGCGCTTGCCGTGGTGGCGCCGCTCTCGCTCGTTGTGTACCAGAGCTTTCTTACCGCCCCGTTTTTCGATCATACGGCGAAGTCCGGATTCCTCGCCTATTCGTTCGTCTTCGCTGATCCGGATTTCTGGCAGGCGTTCTGGACGACGCTTGCGATATCCGGCGGCATGGCGGCGATCGCAGTGCCGCTCGGCGCCCTCCTCGCTTTTCTGATGGTGCGAACCGACGTTCCGGGGCGGCAATATCTTGAGCCGCTGATCCTGATTCCGATCTTCGTTTCGGCGGTGGTGATCGCATTTGGCTATGTCGTGGCAGTTGGTCCAGTCGGGATCTTTTCGACGCTCGCCAAGGACGTGCTCGGCTTCGTGCCGTGGAACCTGTATTCGCTTGGGTCGCTGATCGCGATCGCCGGCCTCACCCATGTGCCGCATGTCTATCTCTATAGCGCCGCCTCCTTGCGCGGCCTGAGCACCGATCTCGAGGAAGCCGCGCGCGTCTCCGGCGCCAACCCGTTCCGGGTCGCAATCAACGTCAGCCTGCCAATGATTTTGCCGGCAATTTTGTTCGCCGGCGTGCTGGTGTTCTTTTTGGGCTTCGAATTGTTCGGCCTGCCCCTCGTCCTGGGCGATCCGCAGGACGTGCTGGTGCTCTCCACTTACCTCTACAAGCTCACCAACAAGCTGGGCGTGCCGTCATATCAACTGATGGCGGTCGTCGTGGTGGTCATCATCGCGGTGACCGCGCCGCTGGTCTTCATGCAGCGCCTGCTGCTGCGCCAGGCGCAACGCTATGTCTCGGTGCGCGGAAAGGGCTTGAAGACGCAGCCTCTGCGGCTACATGGCTGGCGATGGTTCGCTTTCGCGGCGATCATCTTCTGGCTTTTCGTCACCGTGGTGGTGCCGCTATTCGGCATCACGCTGCGCTCGTTCGTCGTGACCTGGGGCGAAGGCGTGAAATTGCTCGATGTCCTTACGCTCGATCACTACCGTGAACTCACCGACTACCCGAACGTCATTCGCGGTATCCTCAACACGCTCGGCATTGGCGTGATCGGCGGCGCCATAGCGGTGGCCTGCTACACCGCGATCGCGCTTTCGGTGCATCGCTGGAATTCGGGCTGGACGCGGCTGGTCGACTACATGGTGATGGTGCCGCGCGCCATGCCCGGTCTCGTGGCCGGCCTCGCGCTCTTGTGGGTGTTCCTGTTCGTTCCGTTCCTGTCGCCGCTGAGGTCCACGATGGTGTCGATCTGGCTGGCCTATACAATCGTTTGGCTCGCTTACGGCATGCGGCTTGTTTCCGGCACGCTGTTGCAGGTCGCGCCGGAACTGGAGGAAGCCGCGCGCACCGCCGGCGCCAGCGACCTGCGCGTGAAGCGCGACGTCACCGTGCCATTGATCAAATACGGCATGCTGGCGAGCTGGCTTCTGATCTTCCTGATCTTCGTGCGCGAATATTCCACCGGCATCTATCTGCTTGGTCCCGGCACCGAGGTGATCGGCTCGCTTCTGGTGTCGCTGTGGGGCACCGGCGCCATCGATCTGGTGTCGGCTCTATCGGTTGTTAATGTGGTTATGATCGGCGTCGGCCTTGCCGTCGCGGTCCGGCTGGGAGTGCGCCTGCATGGCTGACCTCATCGTCAAGGACGTCGCGCTGCGGCTCGGCGACAACGAAATCCTCAAGGGCGTCTCGCTTGCCGTGCCGGCCGGCGAAGTCGTTGCGCTGCTTGGGCCATCCGGCAGCGGCAAGACCACGCTGCTGCGCGCCATTGCCGGGCTGGAAACGCCGCATGGCGGCTCGATTGCGATCGGCGATAACGTGTTTTTTGACGCCGCACGCGGCATCGAATTGCCGGCCGAGCAGCGCGGACTGGGCCTGGTGTTTCAGTCATACGCACTGTGGCCGCACCGAACCGTGTTCGACAACGTCGCCTATGGTCTGAAGCTGCGTAGCGTACCGGCCGCCGAGATCAAGGCGCGGGTCGAGAAGACGCTGTCGCAGATCGGGCTTGGCCACCTCGCCGCGCGTTATCCGCACCAGCTTTCCGGCGGCCAGCAACAACGCGTCGCCATTGCGCGCGCCCTGGTCTACGAGCCGCCGGTCATCCTGCTCGACGAGCCATTGTCGAACCTCGACGCCAAGCTGCGCGAGGAAGCGCGTGCCTGGCTGCGCACGCTGATCGTCACGCTGGGGCTCTCCGCCATCCACGTCACGCACGACCAGGTCGAAGCGATGGCGATCGCCGACCGCGTCGTGTTGCTTGACGCCGGCATCATTGTGCAGGAAGGCCCGCCGACCGCGCTCTACAACGATCCCGCCACGCTTTTTGCCGCGGAGTTCATGGGCAGCAACAACCGGCTCGACGGCAAACTTGTCGACAACACAGGCGGGCGCGCGACCATCGAATTGTTCGGCGAACGTCTGACCGGCCTGTCGCGCACCGAGGCCGCGAATGGTGCCAAGGTGACCGGCATCATCCGCATCGAGCGCGTGCACTGCGCGTCGAGCGCGGGCCCCAACAGACTCAAAATGGAGCTCAAGGCGCCGATGTATCTCGGTGAGCGCTGGGAGTTGGTGTTTGCGCGCGAGGCCCTCACGGTGCGCGCCTACGCCTCGGCGCCGCTTGGACCGGGTGAGCACTATGTCGAATTCCCGCCCGAAGCGCTGTGGGTGTTTTAAGCTTCACCGGTCGTCCCCGCGAAAGCGGGGACCCAGTAACCCCGGCGTCGGTTTCTGAGCGAGAACAGCTATGTTAGTGATTACTGGATGCCCGCCTTCGCGGGCATGACAGCTGAGCAATACATGACCGATTTCCGCGGCGTCTTTCCCTATCTGGTCTCTCCCATTGATACGAGCGGACGTATCCTCACCGACGTACTGGGCAAGCTCGCATCCGACCTGATCAAGGCCGGAGTGCACGGGCTGACGCCGCTCGGCTCGACTGGTGAATTCGCCTATCTCAATCGCACCCAACGCGAAGCCGTCGTGCAGGCGACGATCGAGGCCGCGGGCAAGCGCGTGCCGGTAGTCGCCGGCGTGGCATCGACGTCAACCGCTGACGCAATCGAACAGGCCAAAACCTATCAAAAGTTCGGCGCCGACGGAATTCTCGCGATCCTTGAGGCCTACTTCCCGCTCAAAGACGCGCAGATCGAATCCTATTTTCGCGCCATTGCCGATGCCGTCGACATTCCGGTCGTGCTCTACACCAATCCCAATTTCCAGCGCAGCGATCTTTCGCTGGATGTGATTGCGCGCCTCGCGGAGCATCCGCGCATCCAGTACATCAAGGACGCATCGACCAATACCGGGCGGCTGTTGTCGATCATGAATCGTGCGCCGCGCATGAAAGTATTCTCTGCCTCCGCGCATATTCCCGCTGCGGTCATGTTGATCGGCGGTGTCGGCTGGATGGCCGGCCCTGCCTGCATCGTGCCGCGGCAGAGCGTGCGTCTCTACGATCTCTGCCGCGCCGGCAAATGGCCGGAAGCCATGAAGCTGCAGCGCGACCTCTGGCGCATCAACGAGGCCTTCGCGCGCTTCAATCTTGCCGCCTGCATCAAGGCCGGGTTGCAGATCCAGGGCTATGCTGTCGGCGATCCGCTGCCGCCGCAGGGCGCGCTTGCACCCGCGGATCGCGAAGTGGTCGAGGGCATTTTGGCTGACGTCGCGAAGCTGGAAACGGCCTGAAATAGCGGCGCAAATCGCAACATCCAACCGAATGTTAACGGTTCCTTGCTAGGGGAACGCGATGGCCTTGCCGTCGCTCGCATCCCGGCCGCAGGCGCCGCGGAGTGAACCCGTGACGTTGGCCGAATCCGAAAATGTGACAGCCGTGCCGCCTTCAGCGGCCGCGCGTATCGTCGCGCGCCTTAAATCCATTCTCGCCGATACCGGCGACAGCCGCCTTGCCCAGCTTGTTGCGGGAAAGGTTTTCCTCGTGCGCGTCGGCAGTGCGCTGCTCGCACTCGGTTCGCAGGTCTTGCTGGCGCGCTGGATGGGCAGTTTCGAATTCGGCATCTACATCTATGTCTGGACGTGGGTACTGATGATCGGCGCGCTCTCCGATGTCGGCCTGTCGTCCGCCGCGCGGCGATTTCATCCCCGAATACACTGAACTCAAGGGCTTCGAACGGCTGCGCGGCTTTCTCGCCGGCTCGCGCTGGCTAGCTTTCGCCATCGCCACGGGAATCGGCGCGGCGGGAGCGCTCGGCGTGACATTGCTTGCGCCCTGGCTCGATCACTTCGTGATCATCCCGCTTTATCTCGCCTGCGTTACGATTCCGATTTACGGATTGGTGCAGGTGCAAGCCGGCATCGCGCAATCCTACGACTGGCCCAACCTCGCTCTGATGCCGTTCTACATCTGGCGGCAGCTCGCCATCACCGTGCTGATGGGTTCGATCTGGCTCATTGGCGCGCCGACCAGCGCCGTGACCGCGATGATCGTCGCTGTTGTCGCAACCTGGGCAGTGACGATGGGCCAGCTGGTGCTGCTCAATCGTCGTCTCAAGGAAAAAGTGCCGGGCGGCCCGAAGATCTACGAGGCAAAAACCTGGTTTGCCACGTCACTGCCGATTTTTGTCGTCGAAGGTTTTTACCTGTTGCTGACTTATGTCGACATTATTGCGATCGAGCATTTCGGCTCTCCGCGCGATGTCGCGGTCTACTATGCCGGCGCGCGGTTGCTCGCGATCGTCGCATTCGTTTATTTCGCCATCGCCGGCGCGACGACCCACAAATTTACCGAATATCACGTGTCGGGCGACCGGCAGCGTCTCGCGGCATTCTTCAACGAAACCGTCCGCTGGACATTCTGGCCTTCGCTCATTGCCTGCGGCGCGATCCTTACGTTTGGGCGACCGCTGCTGTCACTTTTCGGAGCCGGTTTTGAAACGGGCTATAGCGTGATGTTCATTCTGGCGATCGGCATGATGGCGCGCGCGGCCGTGGGGCCGGCCGAGCGATTGCTCAACATGTTGGGCGAACGCAAGCAATGCGCGGTCGTCTACGCGATCGCCTTTGCGATCAATCTGACGCTGTGCGTCATTCTTATTCCGCGTATCGGGATCGAAGGCGCCGCAGTTGCGACATCAACCGCTCTGGTCGCCGAATCCATGATGTTCTATCGCGTGGCAAAACAGCGGCTGGGCTTCCACCTTTTCATTCTCGGCGGTGGCCGGCCGGACTAAATCACACGCGCTCGCGCAACAGACGCCGGATGACCTTGCCTGTTGTCGTCATCGGCATGTCATCGATAAAGGCGACTTCGCGCGGATATTCATGCGCCGACAGCCGCGTCTTGACGAAGTCCTGGATCTCGGACGCGAGCGCATCGGACGCAGCATAGCCTTTCTTCAGCACAATGAAGGCCTTTACGATCTCCGTACGCAGCGCATCCGGCTTGCCGACGGCCGCAGCAAGCGCGACGGCCGGGTGTCCGATGAGGCAATCCTCGATTTCTCCAGGTCCGATGCGAAAGCCCGATGACGTAATGACGTCGTCGTCGCGCCCGACGAAGCTGAAGTAACCTTCCTCGTCCATCACACCCTGGTCGCCAGTGGTCATCCAGTCGCCGATGAACTTGTCGCGCGTGGCTTCGGGCTTGCCCCAGTATTCGAGAAACATCACCGGATCGGGCCGCTTGACCGCGATTTGCCCGGTCTCCCCGGCCTTCAGCGGGCGTCCCTCGGGGTCGATCACCGCCACCGTGTGGCCGGCGACCGGCTTGCCAATGGCGCCGGGCTTCGACACACCGAGCGCACCGCAGGCCGCGAGCACGATGTTGCATTCTGTCTGGCCGTAAAACTCATTGATGACGAGGCCGAATGCGGATTTTCCCCACTCGTAGGTTTCCGCCCCCAGCGACTCGCCGCCCGAGCCGATCGAACGCATGTGAATCGCGTGACGGCCTTTCGGATTGGGCGCCGCCCGTAGCATGCGCAGCGCGGTCGGCGGGATAAAAGCATTGCGGATTTGTGCGCGCGCCATCAGCGCAAAGGCCTCCTCCGGATCAAATTTCTCGAACCGGCGCGCAACGACCGGCACGCCATAGTGCAGACCCGGCAATAGGACATTGAGCAGGCCGCCCGCCCATGCCCAATCGGCCGGCGTCCAGATGCGGTCGCCCGGTTGCGGCATGAAATCATGATGCGTCTCGACGCCGGGCAAATGGCCGATCAGAACGCGATGGCCGTGCAATGCGCCCTTGGGCTGGCCAGTCGTGCCGGACGTATAGACCATCATCGCGGGATCGTCGGCCGATGTGTCGACTGGCGTGAAATCGGACGACGCGCGCGCCAATGTATCGGCGAAGCCGAGCGCGCCGTGTCCGGCGCCGTCCAGCGAAAGCACCAGCTTGAGATTGGGCAGATCTTTTCTGATTTCGGCGATGCGATCGACACCACGTGCGTTGGTGATCAGGGCGGCAGCGCCGGAATTCTGCAGCCGATACGCGAGCGCCTCGGTGCCGAACAAGACCGCTAACGGCAGAGCCACGCCGCCAAGCTTGTAGATCCCGATGTGGCTGGCCGCCACTTCGGGCGACTGCGGCAGCAAAATCGCAACCCGGTCGCCGCGCACGATCCCGTGCGCGCCCAGCACATTGGCCAGCCGGTTGGATGTGTCGCGCAGCCAGCCATAGGTGATTGGTTCATCCCGTCCACCGGGCAGAACGTGCAAAATGGCGAGGCGATCTGGCTCTTTTTCGGCCCAGCGGTCGCAGACATCCACGCCGATGTTGTAGCGGGACGGCACCTGCCAGCGGAACTGGCGATAGAGGGAGTCATAGTCCTTGACGCGAGGCAGCACCGGCATGAGTGCAAACTAGTCAGCGGATGGCGTGTGGTCCAGCCCGGCCTATTTTTTGCCGAGAATCGCGAGATATTTGCCGACAGCATCGGCGGCAGCCGCGCCCCGCGCCACAAGAAAATGTATGCAGCGCGCCGCCAGGTCAAAAGAGCCGTAGCAATGATGCGCAACCAGCGCCAAGTGCTTCAGTTGTTCCGGATTCATTTTGTCCGGCTGAGTGAAATCACGCACATAAACGATATCCGCTTCAAGCAGCTGGTTGATCGAGCCGAACAGATTGTCGTCGAAGTGGAGCGGCAGAATCATCCGCTTGTTGATCTTGTCGAACATGTGCGGGATAAACCCAAGCGCGCGCAGGGCCAGATCGATCTCACCAAACACGGGCTCGTTCTTGTAGAGCGGCACAAAGGAAATTTCGCTCTGTATGGCAACGGCATTCGAAAGCCGCACACTTCCGTTACGAAATACGGAAAGTTCGCCGCCCTGCACATCGATCTTCAGAAAATCGAGATGCTTGATTTCGGAGATGCTATCGAGGGTACGCGTCTCGACCGGGATCTCGTTGACCACGAGCCCGAACTGCGTGAACCCCGGAAAACAATCGAGGGTGCGTGGTTCCGGCGTTAGCAGGCTGGTCATGCCCGGCGCATGGCATATTTTCAGGATGCCCTTGCTGCCGTCGCCGACTGCATAGGGCAGATAAGTTTCCAGATCGCTTTTCACCGCGTTGAGTTTGGCCAGGCCTTCAGCTTGCGGCTCGAAGCCGACGAGCGTGCAAAGACGATTGGCCAACATGCCCTTATAGGGGGGATCGGTATCGATCGGATTGGCGCCGATGTCGACGACTGCGGTCAAACGCTCGGGGCGCAGTAACTCGGTGAGCGGGTCGGAAGTCGGCGTCATGTTGGAAGTTGTCCCCCGATTGAGCATGGCGCCACGCAAGCGCCGGTGAACGGTACTTTGTGCGTTGATTCGAGGCAAAACCAATGCCGCGCGCGCCGGGCTTGCGGGTATCGCGCCAAGTCGCGCGTCTTGAGACGCTGATTAGACGCCTCACGGTAACGGGGACGTCTGAGGGATGGGACGGGCCGAACGAGTTATTGCTGACGGTCGGACGCCGCTGAAGAGGTCTAGCCCTTCTTGTCGTCCGGCTCAGCCAGGATCAGCGACCAATAGACTTTGTATTTCGAGGCCGGCGTATAGACCGCCGCAATTCCCATGCGAGTGGCGCTCGCCAGGAGCATATTGGCGCGGTGCGGACTTGAGTCGCGCCAACCGGAAAACGCCTCAGCCAGCGTATGATAGCCGGCGCTGATATTCTCGGCCGCTCTCTTCGCGTCATAACCCGATGTTTTCAGCCGTTGCTCGAATGGCTTTCCAGCTCCGTGATCGAGCTTGTCGCGCTTGGCCATGACTTCGGCCTGCGCCTGCGCAAGCCGCATCAATTCCGGATCGAGGGTTACCGCCGGAAGTCCATTGTTCGCCCGATAGCCCGAGATCATCGAAGCCGCGGCAGCCGCATCGAGCTCGGCGCCCGGCTGCGCGAGATTGCGATAGAAACTCGGTTCCGCTTTCGGCACGTAGGTATCGGCGCAACCTCCGACCATAGCCAGGGTCAGCAGAATTGCGGCAAGGCGAAACGGCGTCATCGGCAATTGTTCCCCGAATCACGAACCCGCAAAGATCCTAATGCAATGACCGTGGCCGAATGGTGATAGCAGCCGGCCCCGCAAAACGACCCGACGAAAGTCCCGCATCTACTGGCGCGACTGTGCAGCGTCAACTAACATCTCGCAATATCAGCCGCTGCGGGAGAATGACATGTCAAACGAGCCAGCCGCACGCACACCGGGCGCCAAGCGCGCTGCACCGGGTGAATATGTTTTCGATCTCGGTACCGTCCAGAAGATCATGGGCGGGCCCGCCTATTCGACGGCGCACGGGCCGTGCGTCGAGGGTGACCGCATGATTGTCGGCCTGATGCGAATGAAAGCCGGCACCGGCGCCCAGGCGCATTCGCATCCGAACGAGCAATGGATTTATGTGCTGGAAGGTACCTTTCACGCCAACATAGACGGGAAGGAAATGGACGTGACGCCGGGCTCGGTCGTCTACATTCCGGCCAATACCGTCCATGCCGGCAAGGCGACGGCTGCCGGCGATGTCGTGTTCTTTACCGTCAAGGACGCCTCGCACAGTCTGCACGGCATCAAGGCGACCTGAACACCGGTGTAGCGGAAACGTCACATAATTTCCGGCACGAACGCATCCTTGGGGGAGGTCCGCATGAATCGTTTATTGACCGTAGTGCTTGCCGTGGTTGCTTTGAACGCGGGCGCGGCCACGGCGCAGGACAAGTATCCGAGCCGGGCAGTCAAGGTGATCGTCCCCTATGCACCGGGCGGCGCCACCGACATTGTCGCTCGCATCGTTGGCGACGAATTCCAGAAAGTCACCGGACAGCCCTTCGTCGTGCTCAACAAGCCCGGCGCATTCGGCATGCTGGCGATCGATGAAATGGTGAAGGCTGCGCCCGACGGCTACACGCTGATGATCGGCAACGTCTCGACCAATGCGATCACGCCGATCATCTACGCCAAGAAGATGAACCTCGATTACGCCAAGAGCGTCGTGGCAGTCAGCAACCTGGTCGATATACCGGCCTTCCTGCTCGTGACGACTGCAAACGACTTCCCGGTGAAATCAGCCCCTGAACTCATCGCATATGCGAAGAAAAATCCCGGCAAAGTCCGTTATGGCACGGTCGGCATCGGTTCGTATCCGCACTACGACATGGCCTATTTCGCCAAGCGCGCGGGCGACCTCGATCTGGTCGGATTACCAAACAAGAACGGTGCGTCCGGAGTGATCCAGGATATGTTACGGGGCGATGTACAGGCGGCCTTCCTCAATGTCGCGTCAACCGCCGGGCAGGTGCAGGCTGGCAAATTCCGCGCATTGGCGGTGGTCAACCGCACACGCCTCAAGGAATATCCCGACATCCCGACCATGAAGGAAATCGGATACGCCGACGTGGGCACGGTGGCATGGAACGGGCTGTTCGCGCCGGCGGCGACGCCAAAGCCTGTGCTGGAAGCGCTGTTCGCGGCCGTGAGCAAGGCATTGAACTCGCCAGAGGCGATCGAAAAGCTCAACAAGCAGAACTTCAACGTCGTGCCGAACAAATCGCTCGCCGACGCCAGGGTCTGGCTCGATGGCGAAATGAAGCACTGGCAGACGATCACCAGCTCAGTGAAGATCGAAGTGGCGCAGTAACACGCTATCTTCGGCTTCTGCTGTGCGCCTTTGCCGGCTGTTCGCCGAAGTGCGAAAGTACGATGATCGTGCCGACGAGTACGAACATCATAATGAGCTTGGGGCTTTCCAGTATGAGAGCAAACATGGAGGCACTCCTGCTTTAGTCAGGCAACCCCTCACCTGTCGTGGGCTCGCGTCTCCTTCGGTTCTTGCGACCGGACACTACCAAGGTCTTCTGCCGGCGAATGTGAACCGGCGCACGTCGGACGTTCTGAATTTCAGGCAGATTGACTGCGCGAAGGCCCCAAGACTCCTTCGCATTCCTCCCCTCACCCGCCAACTTTGGTTGGCGGGTTTTTTCATCCTGGGATGCGATGGCTATTTGGCGCGCTGAAGCGCCTGCCAGACACGTTCCGGCGTCGCCGGCATGTCGAGCCGGGCGCCCTCCGGCAAGGCGTCAAGAATGGCGTTCATTACAGCCGGCGGCGCAGCCGTCGTGCCCGCCTCGCCGGTGCCTTTCACGCCGAGCGGATTGGTGCGGCAGGCCACGGAATGGTGCGCGACCGTCATGTCCGGCATCAGGTCCGCGCGCGGCATTGCATAGTCCATGAAAGAGCCGGAAACGAGCTGCCCGCCGGCGTCATAGACCGTGTTCTCGATCAACGCCTGGCCCAGGCCTTGCGCCACCCCGCCATGGATCTGCGCTTCGACGATCGTGTGATCGAGCACGTTGCCGCAATCGTCAATCGCGACATAAGAAACAATTTCCACTGCGCCGGTTGATGGGTCGACCTCGACCTCGGCGATGTGACACCCGTTAGGGAAAGACGGCGGGACCTTGATGCCCGCCTGCGTGTCGAGGTTTTCCGGAATGACCCCCTGACGCTTGAGTTCGCCGGCGCGTTCAGCCGCTTCGAATAGCGAAACTTCGCGGCCGGAATTTTTCACGCTGAACTTGCCGTCGCGATAGTCAACCTCGCCTTCACCGGCTTGCAACAGCATAGCGGCGATGCGCTTGCCTTTCTCGATCACTGTATCGGCCGTGCGCGCCACCGCGCCGCCCGTCATCATCGCCGATCGTGAGGCGACTGCGCCAAACCCGGGAACATCACGCGCCGAGTTCCCCGAGGTGACCGTCACCGATTCCGGCGCGATGCCCAGCCGCCGGGCCACCACACGGCCAAATACAGTCTTGTGTCCCTGCCCGCTCGCGCCGGCGCCGACACTCACCTGGATCGAATTTCCGCCGGAAAACGAGATCCGTGCCGCCTCTTCCGGAAAAGCGCCGGAAATCTCCAGATAGCAGCCGATGCCGATGCCGCGCAGCTTGCCGCGCTTTTTGGCCGCCTTCTTGCGTTCGCGAAAGCCGGCGTAACCGGCGGCTTGAAGCGCGCGCTCGAATACGGCCGGGAAGTCTCCGCTGTCGTAGTTGTTTCCGAAGGCGGTAGTATAAGGAATTTTCTCAGCCTTGATCAGATTGCGCCGCCGCAATTCGGCAGCGTCGATGCCGGTTGCGTCTGCCGCCGCGTCGATCACGCGTTCGATCAGATAGCTTGCCTCAGGGCGGCCGGCGCCCCGATACGGCCCGGTCGGCAATGTGTTGGTGAACACGCAACGCGTGTTCAGCTGAGCATGTGGAATGTCGTAGACCGTCGGCAAGCAACCCGAAATGTGGGTCGTGAACACAAAATGCGCGACCCCGGTAAAATAGGCGCCGAGATTGCCGATACAATCCACACGCAAACCCAGGAAGCGCCCGCGCGAATTGAGTGCAAGCTCCGCGACGAAAAATGAATCGCGTCCCTGATTGTCGGTCAGGAAGGCTTCAGCCCGGGTCGAGACCCAGTGAATCGGCCGGCCGAGAGCACGTGCCGCATGCAGCAGCGGGACGTATTCGGGATAGCACCAGCCCTTCATGCCAAAGGCGCCGCCGACATCTTCCGTCAGAACACGCAGTTCGTCAGGCTTGATGTTCATGGCGCCGGCAATTTGTCCGCGCACACTGGCGACACCTTGCGTTCCGACGCGCAACGTAAACTGCTTGCTGGCACCATCGTAACTTGCGGTCGCGGCACGCGGCTCGAGCGAGGCCACCACCAGACGCTGATTGACGAGTTCGGCGCGCACCACATGCGCGGCTTCCTTGAAGGCGCGATCGAGCGCAGCCTGTTTCTTGCCGTCAGGATCGGCAGGCGCGGTCCAGTCGAAACCGATATTGCCGGGCGCTTCTGGCCAGAGTTGCGGCGCGCCCGTTTTGACCGCTTCGCGCGCATCGGTCACCGGCGTCAACGGCTGATAGTCCACGACGATTTTCTCGGCGGCATCCTGTGCGGCGGCCGCGCTCTTCGCGATCACCATTGCGACGGGCTCACCCACGTGCATCACACGCGACTCGGCAAGTGAAGGGCGATGCGGCGAAACCGCCGTCTTGCCGCCGCGGCCCGGAATGGGATGACCGTGTGAAATGGAATGATAATGCGCGTCACTGAGATCGGCGGCGGTCAACACGGCGACGACACCAGGCGCGGATTTTGCCGCCGCGACGTCAATCCGTTCAATACCGGCAAAGGCATGCGGCGAACGTACGAAAACGGCCGCCAGCGCACCCTCCGGTTTGACGTCGTCGCCGAAACGGCCCTGTCCGCGCAAGAGCGCATCGTCCTCGATACGTCCCGACCAGTCGTTATCGCGAGCAGCGGTCGATTGCGTCATGCGGTGCTCCGGTCAAAATCTTAGAGCTTGTGGCCAGTGATGCCGGCTTTGGCATACAGCGCATTGATATGCGCCTTCACCTCCGGATCGGTCGTATCGTGTTCGGGCACATGTGCCCATCCGGTCTTGACGCGTGCGTGGATCGCCATTTCCTCATCCTGCTGCGAAGTGCCGCCGGAGATGCCGTAGGCGCCGACCATCTCATCGCCCTTGAACACCGGTGCGGCGCCGCCACTGGCCGCAATTCGACCATTCGTCATGGCTGCCAGACTGACCAGCAACTGCGGATTGCGTTCCTTGAACCATTGCTGGATGACGAGACCGTCGGGAAAGCGCGGGCTCATTGACCGGAACGCCGCAACTGTGAAGGCCTTCGCGATGGCCGTCTCCGGCGTGATGAAGCCGGCGTTGTCCATGCGTTCGACGGCGATGAGGTGGCCCTCGGGACCGACCACAGCGATCGATACCGGCACGCCCATCGCGTCGGCCTTTTCAACGACCGCCTTGATGAATTCACGGCATTCCGCCGCACGCAACTTGGTCATTCCCCGCCCTCCAGCGCCCATTAAGTTTCGCTTAACGCTTCATGCCCAGCAATTAACTGCAAAAAAACGGGTTGGGGAATACCGTGCCGCCCTACCTGGACGCGAAAATGGGCGAACTTACCTCCGCACACGCAGCCGCGCGGGACTGGCGTACGGTCGTCCTGACCGGCAGCGCGAGCTTCGCCGTCAGCTTCGCGATCCTCCATTATATCTTGCCGATCGGCGCCTGGGTGGCCACCGCGCCGGGGCCGCTCGTTTCCTTATTCTTCGCAGCGTTGGTCGCACTGGCGGCGATGTCGATCACGACGGCCCTGCTTGCCCGCCAGCTGCGGATGGACAATCAGCGCATGCGCGTCGCGATCAATAATATGTCGCAGGGCTTGTGCATGTTCGATGGCAATGAGCGCCTGGTCGTTTGCAACCAGCGCTACATGGAGATGTACCAGTTATCCGCCGATATCGTAAAACCCGGCTGTAGCTTGCAAAGCCTGCTCGAATACCGCATCCGCAGCGGCAGCTTTTCGCGCGACCCGATCGAATACCGGCGCGCGCTGGTCGGCGCCATGGCCGCGGGCACCACGACCAGCAATGAAGTGAAATCGAAAGACGGACGGACGATCTCCGTCATCAACCGGCCGATGTCCGATGGTGGCTGGGTGGCAACGCACGAGGACGTAACCGAGCGGCGCGATGCTGAACGTGAACGTATATCGATGCAGGAACAACAGCAGCGGCGCACGATCATCGAGCAGGCCATCGCATCCTTCCGCAAACGAGTAGAGGATCATCTCAAGACCGTGGCTGAAGGTGCCAAGACGATGCACTCGACCGCCACCACGTTGTTTGGCAATTCCGCACAGACCTCGAAGAGTGCCGATGGCGCGGTGTCGGCCTCGAATGAGGCCTCGACAAATGTGGAGACCGCCGCCGTCGCCGCCGACGAACTGTCCGGCTCGATCAATGAAATCGGTCGGCAGCTCGCCAAGACAACCGAGATCGTGCGCGCGGCAGTGAGCGAGGCGCATGGCACCAATCATCAGATCACGGCACTGGCGCAGGCCGCGCAAAAGATTGGCGATGTCATCAAGCTGATCAGGGCGATCGCCGGGCAGACCAACCTGCTGGCGCTCAACGCCACCATTGAAGCCGCGCGCGCCGGCGAGGCGGGCAAAGGTTTTGCAGTCGTTGCATCCGAGGTGAAGTCATTGGCGGTGCAGACCGCCAAGGCGACTGAAGATATTTCCAGGCTGATCATGGCCGTGCAAGCCGCGACCACGAGCGCGGTGTCGGCCATCGGCCGCATCTCCGGGCGCATGCAGGAAATCGACAGCTGCGCGACCGCCGTCTCCGCAGCCGTGGAAGAACAAAGCGCCGCTACCGGCGAAATTTCGCAGAACGTCGCCAGCGCCTCCGACGGAGCGAAGGTGGTGGTTTCGGTGCTGGGTGACGTATCAGGGGCTGCAGCGCAGACGCGCGAATCCGCCGAAAGTGTGCTCACGGCCTCGCAGGCCGTCGAAGCGGCCGCAAGCGAACTCCGCAAGGAAGTTGAAGGCTTTCTCGCACGCGTCGCGGCGTAGTCAGCTAAAAAGCCGGCTTAGCCAATAAAACAGCGCGGCGATCGCCGCCGTCGCCGGGATCGTGATGATCCACGCAACGACGATGTTGTTGGCGACACTCCAGCGCACCGCCGACATTTTGCGCGCCGCGCCGACACCGATGATCGACCCGGTAATCGTATGCGTGGTCGACACCGGAATGCCAAGCCAGGTCGCGGCAAACAGCGTCGCCGAACCGCCGGCTTCGGCGCAGAAGCCCTGCATCGGTGTAAGCCGCGTGATGTTTGATCCCATGGTCTTCACGATGCGCCAGCCGCCGATCAGCGTGCCGAGCGCCATCGCTATCTGACAGGCAATGACGACCCAGAACGGGACGTGGAACTGGCCGCCGAGGTGCCCTTGGGAATAGAGCAGCACGGCAATAATGCCCATCGTCTTCTGCGCGTCATTGCCGCCATGGCCGAGCGAATAGAATGACGCAGATACGAATTGAAGATGCTGGAACGTGCGGTCAACGGCAAAGGGCGTCGACCGTATAAAGATCCACGACAGCGCAAGGACCATGACCAGCGCGAGCAGGAAGCCGATAAGCGGTGAGCCGACGATCGCAAGCGTCGTCGGCAACAAGCCATGCCACACAATAGCGCCAGGCCCAGCCTTGGCGAGGCCGGCGCCCACCAGGCCACCGACGAGTGCATGCGAGCTACTCGATGGAATCCCCAGGCCCCAGGTGATGAGATTCCAGACGATTGCCCCCATCAGAGCGCCGAACACGACGTGCGGGTCGACGACCGAAGCCGAAATAATGCCGGTGCCGAGCGTGTTGGCTACATGCAGGCCGAAAAACAGGAAGGCGATGAAGTTGAAGAACGCTGCCCAGGCTACTGCATATTGCGGCCGCAGCACACGCGTGGAGACAATCGTGGCGATCGAATTGGCTGCGTCATGCAGCCCGTTGAGAAAATCAAACGCCAGCGCGACCACGATCAGCCCAACCAGGACCGGCAATGACAGGACGGCGTCCATCGGCATTAAACTCCGGAAGCGCTATACGTGCTCGATGACAATGCCGTGCATGACATTGGCGACGTCGTCGAAGCGGTCGACAACTTTTTCGAGGTGATCGTAAACCTCATTGCCGACGAAGAACGCCATCGGGTCGACCTTGGATTTGGTCAGATAAAGCTCCCGCAAGCCGATGTCGTGCAATTCGTCGGCACGGCCTTCAATTGCAGAAATTTGCGCTGTCAGATCACTGATGTGCACCGCTTCCGAACTGATTCTGCGTAAGAGCGGCGCAGCTTCCTTGGCAAGTTCCGCGCATTTCACGATCGCATCGGCCATCTCTTTCATTTGCGGCGTGAATTCGGTCACGTCGAACAGGATGATGCCCTTTGCGGTCTTCTGCATCTGGTCGATGCTGTTATCCATCGAGGTGATCAGGTCGCGAATATTGCCGCGGTCGAACGGCGTGATGAAGGTGCGGCGCACCGCGATCAGTACTTCGCGGGTGACGTCGTCGGCGTCCTGCTCGCGATCCATCACGATCTGGTAGTTACGCGACACTGCGTCGCCACCCTCCATCATGGCGCGCAAGGCCTGGGCGCCCGCGAGCACGGCCTGCGAATGGCGGGCAAACAGATCGAAGAAGCGCTCCTCCTTCGGCATCAAGGCGTGGAACCAGCGCATCATGGCAAACCCCGGCCTGTAAGCAGCTAGTGAATGCAACCTAGTCGCTCGGCGCTGGGTTGCGAAATCGGCCATAAACGGCCTGTGGAAACATCGGCCGCCGCCGCAGCCCGCACACCCAGCCTGGGCCTAGGGTCAAGTTTAATATTATGAAAACAAGGGCTTCGTTGGGTGGACGCAACCGAAGATTTGCTGCATCGACGCATCGGGTCGGTTAGCTTGCCGAACCAAGAGGTATCGAGGCGGAGACATTCAATGCGGTTGGGTTACTTCACCATGCCCGTGCATCCGATGGGGCGGGACTGGTCGCAGACGCTGCGCGAGGACCGCGAGGCCATCATTCTTGCCGACAAACTCGGCTTCCATGACGCCTTCATGGGCGAGCACCTGACCGATGCCTGCGAAAACGTCACCAACAGCATGCTGTTTCTGGCGACGCTGATCCACGACACCAAGCAGATCAAGCTCGCGACCGGCACCACCAACCTTGCGCAGATGCATCCGGTGGTGGTCGCGGTCAACGCCGCGATGTTCGATCATCTGGCGCAGGGACGCTTCGTGATGGGCATCAGCGCCGGCGCGCTCACGTCGGACTCTGAGGCGATCGGAATTCTCGATCTCGACCGCAACAAGATTTTCGCCGAGGCGATCGACGTCATCCTGGCGGTATGGGAGCGCAATCCGCCCTACGACATCGATTTCCCCGACAACAAATTCAAAGTGACGTTCGCGCGCACCGCCGCGCTCGAGCTCGGCGTCGGCATTCTGGCAAAGCCGTTCCAGAAACCGCGGCCGGAAATCGTCGGCACCGTGGTGGCGCCGTTCTCGCCCGGCGTGGTGCTGATGGGTAAGCGCGACTTTCATCCGCTGTCGGCGAACTTTTTGCTGGCCAAGCATCTCAAATCGCACTGGACCAACTATGCCAAAGGCAAGGCGGAAGCGGGTCAGAAGGCCAGCGTCGCCGACTGGCGGGTGGCACGCACGATCTTCGTTGGCGACGACGACAAGGTGGCGGCGCGCTATGGCTGCGACGATGCCAACAGTCCCTACCGCCGCTACTTCAGCAACATGCGCGCCAAGATGATGCGCGGCAACCGGCTCTATGTGTTCAAGAGCCACAAGGAACAGCCGGACGAGGAGATCACGCTCGACTATGTGATGCAGAACTGCGTGTTCCACGGCACCGTCAACAAGGTGGTGGACCAGATCCTGGCGATGCGCGAGGAGACCGGCGATTTCGGCGAGCTGGTCTATGCCGGCATGGACTGGGCCGATCCGACGCTCGCCAAGCGCTCGATGCAATTGATGGCCGAAGAAGTGATGCCGCGCGTGAGCGCGGCAATCGGAAAGCCGGCCAAGACCGCGGCGGAGTAGAGCCTGTCATTCCGGGGCCGGCCGAAGGCCGGAACCCGGAATCCAGAGCAACAAGCACGTCATCTGTGACCCTGGATTCCGGGTTCGCTCGCTGCGCTCGCGCCCCGGAATGACAACCTACACCGACATCGGATCCGTCCCAAGCGCCGCGTAGAGCCCGCGCCCGGCGCCTTGCGCAAACGAAACGTCCTTGTCGAGTTCGATCGAGGCCGAACGCACGCGCTGCGCTTCCGCTTCGGTCGCCGGCACCTTGCCGCCCTCGGCGGCGGCTTTCGCCGCCCGCAGCAATATCTTGCGAGTCATGATGATGCCGCTGTCGGTCGCGCACAGGTGCTCTTTGGTACGATCCTGGATCGGCCCCATGCTCTCCTGGATGGACGCGTCCTGCATGGCGATGCCGTCGACGCCGGTCGATGAATGGCCATGGCGCTGCGACTCGCGATCCATCAGATAATTGTTCGACTTGTTGGCGAGCGGAATGAACGTGCCCGGCACGTATTTGACGTGAATGCCCTCGCCGTCCTGCATCGCCGAGACTTCCGATTTCGTCAGCGCACGCTTGGGATGATAATTAATGCTCCAGGCCCAACAGGTCTCATCGTCGATCGGCACCCAGGCATGCGCACCAAGTGGATGCCCGGCACGCGGCGGGATGATCGAATACCAGGGCATGATCCAGGGCGTAATACGCCAATAATATTTTCCGGCCTCGGCATTCCGGCGCGCGCCGATCAATAGCCCGCCCGGAAATTCCTCGACCTCAAACAGCGGCATGCGATCCTGTTCGTTGTACACATTGCCTTTCGAACCCTTGAACAGCGGATCTTTGTTGAGTTCGCTGCCGTGCAGCCACGACACGTGGCTGGAGTCGATGCCGCCTTCCATCGCCTGTAGGAAATTGCATTCCTGCAGACGCTTGGAAACGAAACGCTGCGGCGGTTCAACATCGGTCCATTCCAGCGCCGGCGGTGGCGGCTGTAGCGCGGGCGGACCCAGATAGGCCCACACGATCCCGGCCTTCTCGATGCACGGATAGGATTTCAGCTTGATGTTCTTGCGGAATCCCGATTCCTCCGGCTCCGACGGCAGATCGACGCATTGGCCGGTCACGTCGTATTTCCAGCCGTGATAGGGGCAGCGCAGCCCGCATTCCTCGTTCTGGCCGAACCAGAGCGACACGCCGCGATGGGCGCAGAACTCGTCGATCAGCCCGATGTGCCCCTTGCTGTCGCGAAAGCAGACCAGATTTTCGCCCATCAGCTTCACGCGCACCGGCGGGCAATCGGGCTCCGGAATTTCGGAAACCAGCAGAAAGGGCGCCCAATAGCGCCGCAGCAACTTGCCCATCAATGTTCCGGGGCCAACGCGGCTTAGCTGATCATTCTGTTCACGCGACATCATGGCGACGTTTCCTCGAGCCTTTGCTATGCTTTTTGCAGTCGTCGGCAGCCATTATAAGCCGCCACGCCGGTTACGGAAGCCAAACGCCATGCCTCTGCCGCGCATCGCCATTGCAACGGGCGACCCCGCCGGGATCGGCCCGGAGATCGCGCTCAAGGCCGCACTCGATGCGCGCGTGCGCAGCCTGTGCCGCCCGTTGCTGGTCGGCGACCCCGCCGCACTGGAACTGCATGCTCGCGCCGCAGGCCTGTCACCCGATCTTCACGTCGTGCAAAAGATTGCTGACGCCGACTGGTCGGACGGCGCCGTCAATCTGCTCGACGCACGCGACGGCAGCAACGTTCCGGTCAGGATCGGTACGGTCGATGCCGCTTACGGCCGGGCTTCGCTTGCAAGTGCAAGCCGCGCGATCAAAGCCGCGCTCAATGCCGAGGTCGAAGCGGTGGTGGCGGCCCCGCAGACCGAACGCTCGATCGCGGCGGCGGGCATTGCCTTCGACGGATATCCGTCGTTCGTCGCGCGCGAGACCGGCACCCCGGTCAACGATGTCTACCTGATGATCTGCTTCGACCAGTCGCGCATCGTGCACGCCACCTTGCATGTGAGCGTGCGCGAGGCCGTAGCGCTGATCACCCCGGAACGGGTCGAACGCGTGATCCGCGTCACCGACGCATCGCTCAGGAAGCTCGGTATCGCGCGGCCAAAAATATTCGTCAGCGGGCTCAATCCTCACGCCGGTGAGGACGGACTGTTCGGCTCGGAAGAGAGCGAGATCATCGCGCCCGCCATCGCACGCGCGGTGAAGGATGGAATCGAGGCAACAGGGCCGTTCGGCGCCGATACCATGTTCCGCAAGAAAGGCTGCGACGCATTTATCGTGATGCTGCACGACCAGGGCCACATCGCCGCCAAGCTACAGGCCTTCAATCGCACCGCCGGTCTTTCGATCGGCTCGCCAATTTTGTTTTCCTCAGTTGCGCATGGCAGCGCGCACGACATCGCCGGAAAAGGCCAGGCCGATCCCGGCGCGATCATTGAGGCCATCACGCGGCTGGCCCGCGTCAATGCGCAAGGGCACGACTGGGCCTAGGACATTCCGTCATTCCGGGACGGCCCGAAGGGCCGGACCCGGAATCCAGATGCCAGCACAGATCCTGTGTCTGGATTCCGGGTTCGTGTGCTCCGCACACGCCCCGGAATGACCGCTCACTACTGATTGAGCAGCGGGATGCTGTTCGCCGCAGGCGGCTTCGGGATCGACTGCAAATACGCGTAGATGTCCGCGAGATCGCCGTCAGAGAGAATCTTTTCGCTGAAGGGCGGCATCGCACGATTGGTCGAACGCACGAAGGCGGAAAACGCCTCCCAAGGCAACGGATCGGGCGCAAGACGCTTGCCGCCGCTCGTCGCGATCGACCCCTGTCCCATCGTACCGTGACATTGCCAGCACCCCTTCTGGATAAAGACGGCCTTGCCATGCTCGGCGGAAGCCGCAAACGCGAAAGTACTTACGACGTTCGCCGCAATCAGTGCAGCGGCGAATGCAAAACAAAACCGCATGGCATTGTCCTTCATCGCGGCTGCGTCACGACATCGACCAGCGCCGGCTCGCCGGACTTGACCACGTCGACCGCTTTTTTGAGCGCCGGAGCCAATTCGCTGGCATCGGTGATCGGGCCGGCCGACCACATTCCCATGGAGCTTGCGAGTTTTGCGTAGTCGATATTCGGGTTTTCAAGGCGCGTCCCGAGCGGACCGATATCTTTGCCGAGACTGGCAACGCGGTTGCGCCGGTTCGACATGCGCTGCACGTGCATGACTTCCTGATGATAGCCGCGATTGTTGTGCATCACGGACAATAGCGGGATTTGGTATTTTGCTGCGGTCCACAGCACGCCGGGTCCGAACATCATGTCGCCGTCGGGTTGGAAATTGACCGAGAAGCGCCCATGGGCGCGATTGGCCAAGGCGGCGCCGACCGATGCCGATGCATTGTAGCCGATACCGTAACCACCGGGCCCGCCGATGTGGTGATAGTGCTTGTCCATCGGCCAAAGCCGGCTCGGCCAGGCCGAAAGTTGTCGATCGCCACCGACCGATGACCAGTCGAGGTTCTTGATCTGCGCGTAGACTTCCATCGTCATGCGCGCCGTGCTGATCGGGCTGGCATCCCATGCGTAGGAGGCCGCCTGTCGTGTTCGCTCCCGCGCCTCTCCCCAGGCCTTCTTCATCGCGGCACCGCGCGCCTCGATGTGTGCGGTGCGGTTTGCCGGCAACGCCTGTCTGACCGCCTCGATCAGGGCCGGCAGGGTCGCCTGTGCATCGCCGGCCATTTCGACGTCCACGACCTGAAAGCGCTGAAAATCCTGATAGTTCGACTTGGTGTTGAGCAGAATCGAGCTGATGCTGATCAGCTTGGCATTCGCCTTGATGTGCGATTCCTGCAGGCCTGCACCGTCGTTTTCGCCGTTATCGATGTACCCATTCACCGTGCCCCAGTAGTCGGACAGTTCGAGTCCAAGGATCACGTCGGCGTCCTTGAGCAGGGCCTGGCCACGGCTGTTCTGGAACAGGTGATGCGTGTTCGGGAAATTCATCCGGCCTTTTTGATCGATGACGGGCGCCTGCAGGATCTCGGCGAGTTGCACGAGCAACGCGACGCCATCCGCCGTACGCGCATATTTGTCGGCAATGATCACCGGGCGTTCGGCCGCCGCGAGCAGGCGCGCGGCTTCGCGCACCGCATTCATGTCACCTTGCGGTGGCGCCGTAGGCACGTAGCGCGGGATCACCAGCTTCGAGCGATCATGTAATGTCTCCTCCTGCAATCCGCAGTCGAGCGCGAGCATCACCGGCTCGTGTGGCGGCGTCATCGCCAGTTTGTAGGCGCGTACGAACGATTGCGCGAAGTGTTGCAACGAGACCGGTTGGTCGTCCCATTTGGTGAAATCGCGAACGAGCGCATTGATGTCCTGAGCCGAATGGAACGTCGGCACGCCCGGAGGCCGCTTGGCTGCATCAAGATCAGTGCCACCCATCACGATGACCGGAACGCGATCGCACCACGCGTTGTAGATCGCCATCGCGGCGTGCTGGAGACCGACTGTGCCATGGCACAGCACCAGCAGCGGCTTGCCGGCAATCTTGAAATAGCCGTGCGCCAGCGCGACGGATGATTCCTCATGCGTGCAGGTGAGAAATTCCGGCTTCTTGTTGCCGCCGTAGTCGATCAGCGATTCATGCAATCCGCGAAAACTCTGGGCGGGATTGGACGAGACATAGTCGATGTCGAGCGACTTGATGACATCGACCATGAAGTCGGAATTCGGCGTGCCTTCCGTTTGCACCACAGCCTGCGGGGTGCCGGTCTCCGCTGCGGCAACTTTTGCAGTCGGCCGCAGGGCAGACGGCCGCGGCTCCGGCGGTGCGGTCGTGGTCGCAGCGCCTGCGGCGTCGGCCGCGAGCGGCGCAGTCGCTGCACCAGTGACGGCTACGCCTGCCAGAAACCTGCGCCGATTTAATCGGGTTCGAGATAGCACACGCGCCATGTCCGCCTCCGCTGAATGTGGAGGCCTCGAACCGAGGCTACTCCGACTGAGCAGTAGGCGATGTTAGTTCAGCGGCGAGCGATGAGCCAAGGGTGTAGTGCGATCTAACGCACCGGCGGCAGCGGCGCGGACGAGATCGCTGTGGAACTGCCGCCACCTTGATTGGCAGGTGAAATGTTCGTCGGAACGCCCGCGGGCGGCAGGCCATTCGCAACCGGCTGCGCAGCGGTATTGGCAACGTGCTCGGGCGCCTTGCCGCCCGGCAACACCACAACGCGCGTGCCGACCTGCACACGACTGTAGAGATCTTCGATATCCTCGTTCAGAAGGCGGATGCAGCCGGACGACACGAACGAGCCGATGGTCGAGGGCTGGTTGGTGCCGTGGATGCGATACAGCGTGTGGCCGAGATATAGTGCGCGTGCGCCAAGCGGATTGCCCGCGCCACCCGCCATCATCCGCGGCAGATATGGCTGACGGTCGATCATTTCCGATGGCGGGAACCAGTCCGGCCATTCCTTCATCCTGGAAATGCGCTCAGTGCCCGTCCAGGTGAAGCCTTCGCGGCCGACGCCGATGCCGTAGCGCAATGCCTTACCGCCACCGAGCACCAGATAGAGATAAGTGTTGGGTGTATCGATGACGAGCGTTCCGGCCGGTTCCCTGGTGGGATAATCCACCAACTGCTTCTTGAGGTTCGCAGGCAATTCCTTGGGTTTGCCGGTTTCCGGCTGATCCTCGGGTGGCAGCGACATGACGCTGGTGCCAGCGGCGTGACCCGGTTGGGGTGCAGCATTGGGCGCCGCGCCCACGGCCGCTGGCGGACGCACCGCATCCGGATCATTGGTCACGCGCGGCGGCGCGACGACGGGTGGCGGCTGCTGTGCTTCGAGTTGATGTCCGTAGCCTGCGGCAGGACTCCGGTCCGGTATGCCGAACAGGCCGGTCGGCGGTGGCGGTGGCGGCTCATCATCCGGATAAGGAAGGACGCGTTCGGCACCGCGGCGCGGAGCACGGCCGCGGCCCGGCGGCGGCAGTGTGTCTTCTTCATCATTGGCGCCCATGACGGGGGGCAGCCGTTCCTCATACACTCCCGGCGGCGGCAGATTGTACTGCGCCACAGCCGGCGCAGCAGTAATTACCACCGCAACAGGCAGCGCCAGCAGAAAAGCAGCTGAAAATCGGATCATCGTCCACCCTGAGCGGCAGGCGGAATCGCCGCCAAACCGTGCCCTGATTGCCCCGGGATGAAGGCACATTCAAGACAAGAATACGGCTATCTCATTAACGTGATTTTCCCCCGTTAGCTCAGCTTTTCTTGGCCTCCGCGGCCAGAACCTGCTTGGCCACCCGGTGGCAATCCACGGCCGCCGGGAACCCGCAATAGATGGCAACCTGCCGCAAGCACCGCCGACAATTCTTTGTGGGTGAGCCCATTGCGCAATGCGCCGCGGAAATGCGCCTCGAATTCGTGCATGCGGCCGAGACAGGCGATCATGCCGAGATTGAGCAGGCTGCGGTCGCGGGGCTTGAGGTCCTCGTCGGTCCACACCGCGCCCCAACAGAATTCGTTGAGCAGATCCTGGAATTTGCGGTTGAAATCGTCGGTATTGGCTACAGCGCGGTCGACATACTCGTCGCCGAGTACCTTGCGGCGCATCGCCATGCCCTTGTCGTAAAGTGCCTTGTCCATAGTTTCCTCCCTGGTGACGGAATATTCCGCGTTGGTCGGCGTATGTTGACAGAGATTGGGCGATTTCGTCCATTCTTACGGGCCTTTGCCGGGCCTCATGGAGCAAACGAACAAACGGGGAGACACCATGCAAATGTCACCAGGCCGCGCAATTCACCTCGCTCTCGGACTCATCGTCCTGAGTTTCACTGCAAATTCTATCGCGCCGAAAGCCGCGGCCCAGGAGGCCGGCTGGACCACGCTGTTCGATGGCAAGAGCTTGGATGGATGGAGCCAGGTTGGCCAATCCAATTGGCATGTCGCCGATGGCGTGTTGATCGCCGACAAGATGGAGGGCAAGGAAGCCGGCTACCTGGTGAGCAACAAGTCGTACAAGAATTTCATCGTGCGCGTCGAATTCTGGCCGAGCGACGACGCCAATAGCGGAATTTACTTCCGCTGCCTCGATCCCAAGAAGATCACCGACCGGACTTGCTACGAAGCCAACATTTTCGATCAGCGCCCCGATCCGAGTTACGGCACCGGCGCGATTACCCGCTACGTCGAGATTAATCCGATGCCGAAGGCCGGCGGCAAGTGGAATACCTACGAGATCACTGTGAATGGCCGCGACATCACCGTCGTCCTCAACGGCCAGACGACGGCGAAGCTGCGCAACGGCATGTTCGATGATGGGCCGATCGTTTTGCAGCACGGTGCCGGAGCGATCAAGTTCCGCAAGGTCGAGGTTAAGCCGCTTTAAGGCGGCGACGCAGCAGGCGGGGCGGAATGGACGTAGCGATCATCGGCGGCGGCATCTGCGGACTGTCGCTTGCCCTCAACCTCAAGGAACGCGGCATCGCCTGCCGCGTCTATGAGCGCGCGCCGGAGATCAAGGAACTCGGCGTCGGCATCACGTTGCTGCCGCATGCCATGCGCGAATTCAGCGCGCTCGGCCTCGGCGACGAATTGCTCAAGGCCGGCATCGAGAATCGCGAAAGCCGCTTCTACAACCGCTTCGGCCAGCTCATCTACAAGGAGTCGCGCGGCAAACTGGCCGGATACCAGTATCCGGAAGTCTGCATCCACCGTGGCCGCCTGCACATGATCCTGTACAAGGCGGCGCGCGACCGGCTGGGGGCGGACGCCATCCGCACCGACCACGAATGCACCGGCGTGGAACAGGATGAGAGCGGCGCCACTGTGCATTTCAAGGCCAGCGCGGGCGGCGCGCGGGGCAGTGTCCGTGCGGACGTCGTCGTCGATTGCGAGGGCATCAATTCGGCCATCCGCAAGCAGTTCTATCCCGACGACAAAGTCGCGTTCGCTGGCATCAATACCTGGCGCGGGATCACACGCCGCAAACCGATCCTCGATGGCCGCACCTATATGCGCGTGGGCTCCATCCTCACCGGCAAGATCGTGATCTATCCGATCATCGATGACATCGACAGCGAGGGCCGTCAGCTCATCAATTGGATGGCGGAGATCAAACGCGACACGTTCGCACAGAACGATTGGAACAAGCCGGGCAGTCTCGATGACTTCTTTCCGCTCTATGAGAGCTGGCGGTTCGACTGGCTCGATGTAGCGCAATTGATCCGCGACGCCGACCAGATCCTCGAATATCCGATGGTCGACAAGGATCCCATCGACACGTGGACGTATGGCGTCATCACGCTCGCTGGCGACGCCGCCCATCCGATGTATCCGCGAGGGTCCAATGGCGCGGCGCAGGCGGCGATCGACGCGCGTACCTTGGCCGACCTGCTGGCGAAAAACCCCGACCCGCGCGCCGCGCTCAAGGAATACGAGGCCGCGCGCTCCGGCCCCGCTGCCAAGGTCGTGCGCACCAACCGTGAGCACCCGCCTGATTTCATCAACATCAAAGTCGAGGAACTGGTCGGCGACAAGCCATTCGACAATCTCGACAAATACATCACGCAGGATGAATTGCGCGCGCTGTCGGAGAACTACAAGCGCATCGCCGGCTTCGCGCTGGCCGACGTAACGCCGCAACGGTAGCCAAGCCCATGGCTGCTGCAGTCCTGGTCGTCGGCTGCGGTGCGGCCCATGCCGGCACGGTGGCGCTCGACATCGTGCGCGAAGGCGAACGCCTCAAAATACCGGTGCCGAACTGCAAAGCCGTCTACCGGCTGGTCAAAGGCCTCGAACGCGCGGGTCAGCGCCGAGTCGTAAATCCGCGTTGATTCAATGGGTTAAGCCAAGCCTCCAGCGGCTGGCTACCTGCTTACCGATACAACCTGCAGCACAGGGTTCGCCCGTCTCGCCCGTTATTTGGACAGGTCGAGAACTGGGAACGGACCGGCGATTCCTATGGTAGCTACCTCATTGCGATGGATGACAGCGACGAGGCGCTCATGGCCCGGGTCGCCCGCGGCGACGAACGGGCGTTCCAGCTGCTTTCGCGCCGTCACTTGCCGGCCATGCTCGGGCTTGCCCGGCGTATCCTCGGGAACGCCGCAGAATCCGAGGACGTTGCGCAAGAAGCTTTCCTGCGCGTCTGGACGCACGCGCCACGTTGGCAGCCTCTGGCGCAATTCCGGACCTGGCTCACGCGCATCGTCGTCAACTTGTGTCTCGACCGCAAACGGCGTGCACCGTGGGTCGACCTCGAAGCAGCCGGAGATATCGTCGACCCAACGCCCGGAGCCACGGAAAGAGCGGAGGCCGACGAACGGCAAAGCATGGTCACGGCGGCGATCGGCAAACTTCCGGCCCGCCAGCGCGACGCCATCATGCTCACCTACAGCGAAGGCATGAGCAATGTGCAGGTGGCCGAAATTCTCGGAACGTCGGTGTCAGCGGTCGAAACTTTGCTGGTGCGCGGCAAACAAAATCTGCGCCGTACACTTGGCGACCTGATCGACAAGGATGAATGAAATGACCGATGAACAACTCGAATCCTTTCTCAAGACCGCACTGAAGCGTGAGGCACCCCCGGCTGATGAGGCCGCCGTCGATCGCGTGCTCAAACGGTTGAGCGGGCCGCTGCCGCGTCAGAAACAGCCATTCTGGCGCCTGCCCGGCGTTCTGCTCGATTGGCAATTCGCGCCGGCCTGGCCGCGCATGGCGGCGCTGGCCTGTTGCGCCGTGCTCGGATTCTTCGTCGGCATCGCCGGGCTTGACCGGCAGTTCGATAATCCCGCTACGCCGCCCGCCTATATCGGCGGTGGCGGTATCGGCGCGATCACGTTCGAGCCCGATGCGTTCACGGGAGCAAGGCCATGAGTGTCGCCCATGCCGTCCCGTCAGTGACGCCCGGTTCTCCGCGCTGGCTGTTGCTCGGCTCGCTCGCGCTCAACCTGTTCTTTGTCGGCGTCGCGGTCGCCATGGCGATCCGGGCGCCTGCGCCATCCTATTGGGATCCCAATATATTCGTGCGCGTCGAGCGGCTGGCGGCAACACTCCCGCCGGCTGACGCCGATATCCTGCGCGGCCAAATCAATGAAAATCACGCCGCCATCGACAATACACAGGCTAATTATCATTCCGCGCGCCAGCGCATTCATGACGTGCTGCGGCAGGAACCCTTTGACGTCGAGGCCATGCGCGCCGCAACCGCCCAGACGCGGGCAGCACGGCTGGCCTACGACCAGACCGTCCAGGGCGTTTTCGCGAATATTGCCGCGAAAATCTCTCCGGCCGGGCGCCAGGCGCTGGCCAATTGGCCCCCGGGACGCAAGCCCGTGACGGCCAAACAGTAGTATTATTTCGCGTCTGAGTCGTTTTTGGCCGGATCTTGAAAGCGATTGGAATGCATCGGGGCGGGACGACGAAGGAGGCGGGAACGAATACGTGGGGGCGCCCGTTTTGGACCATGCTTCAGGGCCTATGTCTCACACTGCCCGTTGGGGGCTGCCTGCTGACCGGCGAGCCGCCGGAGCCGGGGCTCGATATTCCACAGGGTTACAACTATGGCCCGCGTAATCCGAAGGTCGCGGAAGCCGCTGTCCCGCCGCTCGACTGGTGGCGCGCCTTCCACTCGCGTGAACTGACCGAGATCATTGAAGCCGCGCGCGAAGGCAATCTCGATATTGCCGCGGCAATCGCCCGCATCATGCAGGCCGACGCGAACGCGCGAATTACCGGGGCCGCACTGCTGCCGGTCGTCGATCTCAACGGCAGCGCGTCGCGCATAAGGACATCGCGGGCGACAACGGCTGGCGGCACCACTGGTTCGCTCGGCGGCTCCGAACGCGATCTACTCTCCACCTCACTCACCGCAAGTTATGAGATCGATTTCTGGGGCAAGAACCGCTCCGCTCTGCGCGCGCAGGAGCAGATCGCAGTCGCCAGCCGCTTCGACCGCGAAGTGGTCAGTCTGACGGCGGTCGTGTCCGCCGCCAACGCTTATTTCCAGGTGCTTGCCGCCCAGGATCGCCTGCGCGTGGCACGCCAGAATCTTGAGAGCGCCGACCGCGTGCTCAAGCTGATCAACCAACGGCTTCAGGCAGGCACCGCCTCCGCACTCGACACCGCGCAGCAGGAAAGCCTTGTGAACAATCAGCGCGCCGCCATTCCGCCGCTCGAACAGACACTGCGGCAGAACAAAGTCACTCTCGCGCTGCTGATGGGACATTCCCCAGAAAGCGTAAGCGTTCGTGGTGGTAGCTTGCGCAGTATCGCCTACCCACGTGTCACCCCGGGGCTGCCGTCCGAACTGCTGACGCAGCGTCCCGACATCCGCGAAGCGGAGGCCAACCTCGCCGCCGCCAACGCCAATGTCGAGAATGCGCGCGCACAATTGCTACCGAGCATCACGCTCACAGGTGAAGGCGGCTATCAGAGTGCGATCCTGCGAACCTTGCTGCGGCCGGAATCGATGTTTTTCACGCTCACGTCCGGCCTCACCCAGCCGATCTTCGAGGGCGGAAAGCTGCTCGGCAATCTCGACCTGCAAAAGGGCAAGCAGGACGAGCTCCTGCAGAACTATCGCAAGGCAGTCATCTCCGGCTTTGCCGATGTTGAGAATGCGCTCGACGATATTCGTAAAACTGCCGAGCGCGAAAAACTTCAGCGCGAAGTAGTAACGAGCTCCCAGCGCGCCTTCGACATATCGGAGCAGCGCCTGCGCGAGGGCACGGTCGATCTGGTTACTGTGTTGCAAACGCAGCAAACTCTCTATCAGGCCCAGGATGCGCTGGTGCAGGCGCGCCTCGCGCACGTGCAAGCGATCGTTAGCCTCTATCAGGCGCTCGGGGGCGGCTGGCTGCCTAAACCCGTAGAAGCCGCCGATGCACGGTGAATTTTCCAAGCAACTTCTCGCAAAGGCAGGTGGCAGCAAACGCCGCGTGCTCGCGACTGCCATTATCCTGATCGCGGTTGTCGCCGCGCTGTATTACGTCTTCGGCGGCCCGACCGCGCAACAGCGACGCACGAACCGCTTCGGCACCGAAGGGCCTGTACCGGTCCTGGTCTCCGCTGTGACGCGCGCGGACGTGCCGGTCTATCTCGACGCCGTCGGCACGATCAAAGCGCTCAACACCGTCACCGTTCGCCCGCAAGTGGACGGTAAGCTGCTCAACGTCAACTTCAAGGAAGGCGACGACGTCAAGAAAGGTGATGTCCTGGCCAGGATCGACCCCGTCATCTATCAGGCCCAGCTCGGCCAGGCGGTAGCGAAGAAGGCACAGGACGAGGCGCAACTCGCCAACACCAAGATCGATCTCGAACGCTACGAAAAACTCGCTGCGACAAACGCCATCAACAAACAGCAGGCCGACACGCAACGCGCGCTGGTGGCACAGAACACAGCGTTGGTGCAGGCCGACCAGGCCGCGATCGACAACGCGCAGGCAATGCTCGGCTACACCACCATCACCGCGCCGCTCGACGGCCGTACCGGTATTCGCATGGTGGACGAAGGCAATATTGTGCATGCCGCGGATACAAATTCCGCCATCGTGGTGATGACCCAGCTGCATCCGATCTCGGTGCTGTTCAACCTGCCGCAGCAGGACCTGACGCAAGTGAATACGGCCTTCGCCAAGGGCCCGCTCAGTGTCGAAGCGCAACGCTCGGACAATGACGCAGTGATCGATAAAGGATTGCTCAAGGTGGTCGACAATCAGGTTGATCAGACCACGGGCACCGTGAAGCTGAAGGCCGAGTTTCCCAATGAAAACCTGCAACTTTGGCCGGGGCAGTTCGTCAATATTCGCCTGTTGATCGACACGCTAAAAGACGTGGTGGTGATCCCAACTGGCGCAGTGCAGCGCGGGCCGAACGGCACGTTCGTATACGTGGCGAAGGACGACAACACGGCTGCGATGCGGCCGATCGTCGTGCAGAAACAGGATGAAACACAGACGGTCGTGAAGAGCGGGCTCGAACCATCCGAGCGCGTGGTCACCACCGGCTTCGTCCGTCTGACCGACGGCAGCAAAATTTCGATCGGTGGCGCCAACGCACCGGCAGACCAGCCGCAAGGCGCGCGGCCGCGCGACGGACAGCAACGGCCGCGGGGCGGCAACACGACGAGACCGAACACCCAGCAATGAGCGTATCGTCGCCATTTATTCACCGGCCGATCGCCACCTCCCTGCTCGGCGTCGCGGTGATGCTGGGTGGATTCCTTGGTTATTGGTGGCTGCCGATTTCGGCGTTGCCGCAGGTTGATTTTCCGACCATCCAGGTCACCACCCAACTGCCCGGCGCCAACCCGGACACCATCGCCGCACTGGTGACCGCGCCGCTGGAGCGGCAATTCGGCCAGATCCCGTCGCTCCAGACGATGACCTCGTCGAGTTCGTTCGGCATCAGCCAAGTCACTCTTCAGTTCGATCTCAATCGCGATATCGACGCCGCCGCGCAGGATGTGCAGTCGGCGATCAATGCCGCCGCCTCGACGCTGCCGCGTAACCTGCCCTACCCCCCGCTTTATTCAAAAGTGAACCCGGCCGACGCGCCGATCATCACCCTCGCGCTCATCTCGCAGGCGATCGATCTGCGCGCGCTCAGCGATATGGCCGACACCATCATGGCGCCGCGCCTTTCCGAAGTGAGCGGCGTCGGCCATGTCTCGGTGCAAGGCGGCATCCGGCCCGCCATCCGCATCCAGGCTGACCTTTCGCGCCTCGCTTCCTACGGTATCGCGCTCGACGATCTGCGCACGGCCATTGTCGGCGCCAATGTTGCCGGGCCAAAAGGTGCACTCGATGGCGCGCATCAGTCCTACACCATCGCTGCGAATGACCAGATCGTCGCCGCCGACACCTACAAGGACATCGTGGTGGCGTTCCGCAATGGCGCGCCGGTTAAGATCAGCGACGTCGCCGATGTCATCGACGGACTTGAGAATACGAAAGTCGGCGCCTGGTACCGCGGTCAGCCCTCGATTGTGATCGACGTACAGCGCCAGCCCGGCGCCAATGTGATTGAAACAGTCGAGCGCGTTCGCGCGGAATTGCCCCGCCTGCGCCGCGCCATGCCCGCCAGCGCGCAGCTCACCATCGTCAACGATCGCACCACGACCATTCGCGCATCGATCCACGACGTTCAGTTCACGCTCGTGCTCAGCATCGCGCTGGTGGTGCTGGTCGTTTTGATATTCCTGCGCACCATTCGCGCCACCATTATTGCCGGGGTGGCTCTGCCACTGTCACTCATCGCAACCTTCGGGGTGATGTGGTTCTGCGGCTTTTCACTCGACAATCTATCGCTGATGGCGCTGACCATCGGTACCGGCTTTGTGGTCGACGATGCGATCGTCATGATCGAGAACATCGTGCGCCACATGGAGGATGGGGAAACTGCGATGGACGCCGCCTTGCGCGGCGCACGTGAAATCGGATTCACGGTGATATCGCTGACATTGTCGCTGATTGCGGTGTTCATCCCGCTGCTGTTCATGACGGGACTTGTCGGCCGGATGTTCCGCGAGTTTGCCCTAACGCTCACGATCGCGGTGATGGCCTCTGCCATCGTGTCGCTGACGTTGACGCCGATGATGTGCTCGCGGCTGTTGCGCCAGACCCCCGCCGGCTCGGAGAATGCATTTACGGCCCGCTTCCACGAACTGACGGAACGCACCATTGCCTATTATGGACGCAGCCTCGAATGGGTGCTCCGTCACCAACGCCAGACCCTGATCGTCACGCTGGCAACTCTTGCTGCCACCATTCTGCTCTATATCGCTATGCCGAAAGGCTTCCTGCCCTTGCAGGATACCGGCCTGATTACCGCGGTGACTGAAGCCGGAACCGATGTCTCGTTTACCGAAATGCAGCGGCGGCAGCGCCAGGTCGAGGACACGATCCGCGGCGACCCCGACGTCAGCAGCGTCGTCAGCGTCATCGGCGTCAGCCCGATCAACGCGACGCCCAATGCCGGCAGGCTCGCCATCACCCTGAAGCCGCTGGATCAACGCCACGCACGCGTTGAGGAGATCGTCGCGCGGCTCAAGCGCAGCGTTGCCGGCATTGCCGGCATGACCGTCTATTTCCAGCCGACGCAGGACATTCAGATCTCCACGCGGGTGAGCCGGGCACTCTACCAATACACGCTGGTGGCCACCGACCGCGCCGAGGTCATCGAATGGGCCGACAAGCTCGTGCACCGCTTGCGTGGCGAGCCGGCATTTCAGGAGGTCGCGTCCGAAGCGCAGGAGGGCGGCCCGCGCGTTCAGGTCGAGGTCGACCGCGAGCAGGCGGGACGCCTCGGCGTCTCGATGCAAAGCGTCACCGACACGCTCAATGATGCCTTCGGCCAAAGGCAGATTTCCACGATTTACGGCCAGGCCAACCAATACCGGGTGATTCTGGAAGCCCAGCCGCGCTATCAGCAGGATCCCAATTCGCTGTCGAAGCTCTATGTCACCGGCGCCAGCACGTCGAATGGCACCGCTGCAACCGTTTCGACAACCGCAACCGGAACCACCAACACCAATACGACGGCCACGCCGAATGCGGTCACCAGCAGTAATCAGGTGCCGCTCGCGGCCTTCGCGAGCTTCGTGCCGACGTCGGCGCCGCTTGCCATTGCACACCAGGAGCAGTTTCCATCCGTCACCATCAGCTTCGACCTGAACGACGGTTACGCGCTGTCCGATGCCGTGACGGCCATCCGCAAGGTCGAACGCGAGATCGGCATGCCATCATCGGTGTCCGGCAGCTACTCAGGTGACGCCGCGGAATTTGCCAAATCGCTGGCCGGCGAGCCGTGGCTGATTCTCGCGGCGGCAATCGCGATCTATATCGTGCTGGGCGTACTGTACGAGAGCTTCATCCACCCGCTCACCATTCTGTCCACCCTGCCCTCGGCCGGCGTCGGTGCGCTGCTGGCGCTAATGCTGGTCGGCTATGACCTGTCGGTCATCGCACTTATCGGCATCGTGCTGCTAATGGGCATCGTGAAGAAGAATGCAATCTTGATGATCGACTTCGCGATCGAAGCTGAGCGGCATCAAGGACTGTCGCCCGAACAATCGATTGTACAGGCAGCGCTGTTGCGCTTCCGCCCGATCATGATGACGACGCTGGCGGCCCTGTTTGGCGCGTTACCACTGGCGCTAGAAGGAGGCACCGGCTCGGAACTGCGCAACCCGCTCGGCATCACCATCGTGGGCGGCCTGCTGCTGTCACAATTGCTCACGCTCTACACCACGCCGGTGATCTATCTCTATATGGAGCGCCTGCGCGCCCGACTGGCGCCGACGGCTCCACCGGCACCACGCCGGACAGCCCGCCCGGCGCGGGGGCGGACGTGAATTTTTCCGCCCCGTTCATTCGGCGTCCGATCGGCACCACGCTGCTGGCCATCGGATTGTTTCTCATCGGCGCAGTTGCTTATGCGTTTCTGCCGGTCGCCAGCCTGCCGAACGTTGAATTTCCCACCATTTTCGTGACCGCAAGCCGGCCCGGCGCCGATCCCAATATCATGGCGGCGACAGTGGCCGCACCGATCGAGCGCAGGCTCGGCGAAATCTCCGGCGTCACCGAACTCACCTCGGTTACATCCCTCGGCAATTCCCGCATCACCGTGCAGTTTGATCTAAGCCGGAGTGTCGACGGCGCCGCCCGCGACGTGCAGGCCGCGCTCAACGCCGCGCTCAGCGATCTGCCCTCGGACATGCCAACACTGCCAACCTTCCGGAAAGCCAATCCGTCGGCAGCCCCGATCCTGATCCTGGCGCTGACATCCAAGACGATGCAGCCCAGCGCCATCTACGACGCAGCCGACAGCGTGATCGCCCAACGGTTGTCGCAGGTCGAAGGGGTCGCCGATGTAACTGTCGCCGGTTCCGAGCAGCCCGCCATTCGCGTGCGCGTCGATCCGGCGCGGCTGTCAGCCATGGGACTGTCCATGGAAGACGTGCGCACGGCGATTTCCAACGCCAACGCCGCCGGCCCCATCGGAACCTTCGACGGCGGCAAGCGTGCCGTCACCATCGGCATCAACGATCAGCTGCGCGATGCCAACGAATACGATCCGCTGGTCGTAAAGACCGCGAATGGCACGGTCATCCGGCTGTCGAACATCGCCACCATCCGCGCAAGCGTGCGCAATAGCCGTGCCGCCGGCTGGTACAACAAGGACCCTTCGGTTCTGCTCATCATCACCAAGCAAGGGACCGCCAACGTCATCGATACCGTCGACCGAATCTACGAAGTACTGCCGGAACTCAGGCAATGGGTACCGGCCGGTCTCGACATCTCGGTGCTGACGGATCGCACACAGACGATCCGTTCCAGCGTGCACGACATGCAGCTCACGCTCGGCGCGACCGTTGTCCTGGTGATGATGGTCGTCTTTCTCTTTCTGCGACGCGCGGCGCCAACCGCGGCGGCCGGCGTAACCGTGCCGCTTGCGCTGTCCGGCACCTGCGCAGCGATGTGGGCGGCGGGCTTTTCGATCGACAACCTGTCACTGATGGCATTGGCGGTCAGCGTCGGCTTTGTCGTCGACGACGCCATCGTGATGATCGAAAACGCGTTCCGTTACCTGGAGAAAGGTGCTTCGCCTTTGCGCGCGACCTTGCAGGGCGCAAGGCAAATCGGCTTCACGGTCGTTTCGATTTCGGTGTCGCTCATCGCTGCTTTCATCCCGTTGTTGTTCATGGGCGGCATCGTCGGCCGGCTGTTCCGCGAATTCTCGGTGACGCTCGCCTTCGCCATCGCCATCTCGACCGTGGTGTCGCTGTCGGTCACGCCGATGATCTGCGCCTATTTCGTTCGTCAACCTCCGAGCCGCGACGCCACCTGGCTCGATCGGCGTATCGAGGGCTTGCTGTCACGCCTAATCCGCTTTTACGACCGCACGCTGACCTTCGCGCTCGAACACCGCGCGCTGATGCTGATCGTATTTGCCGCAACCATCGCACTGACGATCGGCCTCTATATCAAGGTACCCAAAGGCTACTTCCCGCAGGACGACACCGGGCTGATCTTCGGCGGCACCGAGGCCTCGACCGACATTTCCTTCGAGGCGATGGAGCAATTGCAGCGCAAGGCGATGGACGTCGTCCTCGCCGATCCAGCGGTGGCGGGGCTGGGATCCTCGGTCGGCGCTTCGCCTTTCAATGCCTCGGTCAATCGCGGGCGCCTGTTTATCAGCCTCAAACCGCTCAACCAGCGCGGCAACGTGAGCACGCAGCAGGTGGTGGGACGCCTGCGCAACAAGCTCAACCAGATCGCCGGCATCCGTGTCTTCATGGTGCCGGCGCAGGACCTCCGCGGTGGCGGCCGCCAGAGCGATTCACAATATCAATTCACGCTGTGGAGTGCGGACATCGACGAGCTGCAGAAATGGGTGCCGCGCGTTGTCGACCGTGTGAAGCAGATATCCGGCATCGTCGATGTCACGACCGACCGCGAACAAGGCGGCCTGCAGGCCAATATCACGATCGACCGGCCGGCGGCCTCGCGCTTTGGCGTACGTGTGCAGGACATCGACAACGCGCTCAACAACGCATTCTCGCAGCGGCAGATCTCGACGATTTACGGCCCGCGCAACCAATATCGCGTCATTCTGGAAGTTGATCGTTCCTACCAGCGGGACCCGACGGACCTCAGCCGCGTCTATGTCCCTGGCAACGGGAACGCGCAGGTGCCGCTATCGGCCGTAACGCAATATGAGCGCGGAATTGCACCGCTGGTCGTGAACCATCAGGGCCAGTTTCCGTCGGTGACGATTACCTACAACCTGGCACCCAACACCACGATTGAGGATGCCACCGCGGCGCTTGAACAAGCCGTGGCCGAAATGCACATTCCTGACATTATCCATGCCGATTTCTCCGGCGATGTGCAGGCCTTCAAGCGCGCGGTCGGCGCGCAGCCGCTGCTGCTGCTGGCCGCGCTGATTGCGGTCTACATTGTGCTCGGCGTTTTGTACGAAAGCCTCGCGCATCCGCTGACCATCATCTCGACATTGCCGTCGGCTGGCCTCGGGGCCCTGCTCGCACTGGAGATCTCAGGGACCGAACTGTCAGTGATCGCTTTCATCGGCATCATCCTGCTGATCGGCATCGTGAAGAAGAACGGAATCATGATGGTGGACTTCGCCCTCGACGGCGAGCGGCGGCTTGGCCTGTCGCCGCAGCGCGCCATTCATGAGGCATGCCTTGAGCGGTTCCGGCCGATCCTGATGACGACGCTTGCCGCCATGCTGGGCGCACTGCCGCTGGTGATTGCCATCGGCCCGGGTTCGGAACTGCGGCGGCCGCTCGGCATCACCATTATCGGCGGTCTTCTGGTGTCGCAGGTTCTTACGCTTTACACGACACCGGTGATCTATCTGCTGCTTGACCGGCTGCACCGCAAGCTCGGCGGTACGACCTTCACCTTCATCCGTCGCCGCCCGCCACCGCTCCAGCCAGCTGAATAGAATCAAAATCGGTATTTCTGTCGTAACGGCGCCTTGTCCGTATGATTTGCGATGTCCGCTTTAACGTCGAAAGAGGACATTCGCGAGCGACTTGGAAATGTCCGCTAAGTGCCAAAAGCAGACATTCAAGAGTTCGGCTCTCATCAAAGAAATACCCCGGGACTTTGTTAAGCGACGCTGCAAAGTAGAGACACCTCAATAGAACTTGTAGTATCCCGGACAACACAGGCCCGTCCAAGATACATTAGAAATTCGGGTTTTGTGGCGATTCGGTCACATGGCCCTAAGTGATAGACTGAATGAGCGAAAACGCAGGAAGCGGCGGTGCTGATCTGAGCTGCACACACACGCGGAGACTCCATGCGCCAGCTCGTAATCTTCGGCCTTCTCGTCGGGGCGGCGTTAGCGCTCTCAGATGCGGCACTCGCCCAGTCTGGCGAAAGGACTGCGGGGCGTCGGTTGGCGACAGAGTTTTGCGGCGATTGTCATCAAGCTTATCGGCCATTCCCTTTACTGTATCGATATCCTCCAAGCTTTGAGGACATCGCCAAACTGCCGTCGACCACGCGTCTTTCCCTGAAAGTTTTCCTCCGATCAAATCACAAGCAAATGCCGAACTTTATAGTCTCAAAATCAGATACAGACGACATAATCGAATATATCTTGAGCTTGAAGCGACATTGAGCTGAAATCATCATCGCAGTTTTGATCCGCGCCTCGTCGCCGCAGTCGCTGGTACGCGTATCTCACACACCCAAATAGCGGTGCTGCACATCGGGCGCGGCGGCGAGCTCCGACGACGAGCCCTTCCACACCACGCGCCCGCGCTCGATCAGGAAATGCCGGTCCGCGACCTTCATCAGCGCGCCAACGTTCTTGTCGATGACCAAAATAGACAGGCCCGATTCCTTCAGCCTGGCCAGGCAGCGCCAGATCTCCGCGCGGATCAATGGCGCGAGGCCCTCGGTCGCCTCATCAAGAATAAGCAGGCGCGGGTTGGTCATCAGTGCGCGGCCGATCGCCAGCATCTGCTGTTCGCCACCGGACAGCTGATTGCCCATGCTGCCATTGCGCTCGGCCAGCCGCGGAAACAACGCGTAGACTTTCGCCAGCGTCCAATCTTCACCGTCGCGCTTGACCGCCGTCGCCAGCAGATTTTCGCGCACGGTCAGGTTCGGGAAAATTTGCCGACCCTCGGGCACCAGGCCGACGCCGCGCTGCGCCACTTTATACGACGGCAGGCCACGAATTTCCTCTTGCAGAAACCGGATCGTGCCGGCACGCGCCGCCGTCAGGCCCATGATCGAACGCACGGTAGTGGTCTTGCCCATACCGTTGCGGCCCATCAGCGTCACCATTTCACCGGGCGCGATGGCAAACGAAACCCCGAACAGCACCTGACTGAGGCCGTAGCAGGTTTCCACACCTTCGAGCGCCAGCACCGGCTCAGCCATGCGCAGCCTCCTGCTCGCCGAGATAGGCGTCGCGCACCTGGGCGTTGTTGCGAATGTCATTGGGCTTTCCGGTGGCAATCACGCGGCCATAGACCAGAACCGTAATGCGATCAGCGAGCGCGAATACTGCTTCCATGTCGTGCTCGACCAACAGGATTGTCATCTTCTTTTTCAACTCGCGCAGCATCGTCACCATGCGCGCCGATTCCTCCGGCCCGAGCCCCGCCATCGGTTCGTCGAGCAGCAGCATGCGCGGGCTGGAGGCCAGCGCCATCGCTAGCTCAAGCTGCCGATGCTCGCCGTGGCTGAGCGCGGAGGCCGGCAGATCGGCGCGCGCGCTCAAGCCGACGCGCGCAAGGGCCGCGCGGGCGGGATCGCGCAGTTCTGCTTCACGGCGCGCATCGCGCCAGAAATGGAACGAGTGGCCGGCGTGCGCCTGCACGGCCAGCGCGACATTATCGAGCACGCTCAAGTCGAGAAATAACGACGTAATCTGAAACGAGCGCGCCAGCCCAAGCGCGCTGCGGGCATACATCGGTACTGCGGTGATATCGCTGCCCGCAAAATGAATCCGGCCGGAATCGGACGGCAGTTGGCCGCTCAACTGAGCGATCAACGTGGTTTTGCCGGCACCGTTCGGGCCGATCACCGCATGCAACTCGCCTTCGGCAACACCGAAATTGAGGTCGTCAGTGGCAACGATGCCACCGAAGCGTTTGGCAAGATTGTCCACCCGCAGCAGATCAGCCATGACTCACCCTATGGCGCACCTTGGCGAGCAAGCCGTCGATACCGCCGCGCGCAAACAGCACGACCAGCAGCAGCAACGGTCCGAGGATGATCTGCCAATATTCAGTGATGCCGGAAAGCACCTCTTCCAGCACAAGCAGAGCCACGGCACCGAAAAGCGGGCCGAAGGCAGAGCCCATGCCGCCGAGCACGGCCATGATGATGAGATCGCCCGAGCGCGTCCAATACATCATCGCAGGACTGACGAAGTCGGTATGGTTGGCGAGCAGCGCCCCGGCCAGCCCGCACATTGTCCCGGCAATGACGAAGCAAACGAGCTTGTAACGATAGGTTGGAAAACCGATGGCGCGCATGCGCGTATCGTTCGAACGCGCGCCCTGAATTGTCAGGCCGAACCGCGAATTGACGATGCGCCAGACCAGGTAGATCGACGCAAATAACAACGCGAGACAAAGGTAGTAGAACTGGACCTTGTTGGAGAGATCGAGCGGCGCCACAAACTGGCTGCGCTTGTAGATCGTGAGCCCATCGTCACCGCCATAGCGCGCCAGTCCCGCAACGATGTAGTAGGCCATCTGCGCAAAGGCCAACGTGATCATGATGAAATAGACGCCGCGGGTGCGCAGCGAAAGCGCGCCGATCACCAGCGCAAACAGCGCACTCGCGAGCAGCGCCACCGGCCATTGTACGAAACCGCTGAACACGCCCTCATGCGCCAGCATGCCGACCGCGTAGCCGCCGATGCCGAGATAGGCCGCATGGCCAAAACTCATCATGCCGCCGTAGCCGAGGATCAGATTGAGACTCACCGCCGCCATCGCCAGGATCAGGATGCGCGTAAACAAAGTGAGCAGGAAGCGGCTGCCGCCCAGTTCGACATAGACCGGCAACAGCAGCAACGCGAGCAGCAGCGCCACGATTGCAAGGTTGCGGACGGAGAGCCAGCCGCTCATTTGCCGCTCGCCGAGAACAGGCCTTCAGGCTTCACCACCAGAACAATCGCCATCAGCAGGTAAATCAACATCGACGAAAGTGCCGGCGCGGCGGTTGCGGCCACTTCTTTGGTGAAGGCCATGCGCAGCAGATCGGGGAAGAAGGCACGGCCGAGCGTGTCGATGAAACCTACTAAAATCGCCGCCACCAGTGCGCCACGGATCGAGCCGATGCCGCCGATGACTGTGATGACGAATGCGAGGATGAGTATGTTCTCGCCCATGCCGACCTGTACGGTGAGAACGGGCGCCTGCATCAACCCGGCAAGGCCCGCAAGCGCTGCGCCGAGTCCGAACACCAGCGTATAGAGCAGCTTGATGTTGACGCCGAGCGCACCGACCATTTCACGGTTGCTGGCGCCGGCGCGGATCAGCATGCCGATGCGCGTGCGCATTACCAGCACGTAAAGAAATATGGCAACGGCAATCGTCACCACGATGATCGACAGCTTGTAGGCGGAGTAGTCGACACCGGGAAAGATCTGGACCGAGGTATTGAGCCATGATGGCAGCGGCAGCGTCAGCCCTTCCGGACCCCAGATCAGCCGCACAAGTTCATCGAAGAACAGGATCAAGCCGAAAGTGCCGAGCACATGATCGAGATGGTCGCGGCCATAAAGCCTGCGCATTGCGATTACTTCCACCGCCATGCCGACCAGCAAGGTGGCGCCCAGTGCCAGCACCACACCGAAAATGAAGTTGTCGGTCCAAGCCACGAATGTCGCGGCGAAATAGGCGCCGAGCATGTAAAGCGAGCCGTGCGCGAGATTGACGAGATCCATGATGCCGAAGACGAGCGTCAGCCCCGCCGCCAGCAGGAATAGCAGCAGGCCGAACTGCAATCCATTCAGGCATTGCTCGATGAAAAGCGTCATGGCGCGCTGTGCGAAATTGTAGACGGTGTCCCAACGAACAAACGGCGGCAGCGCGCAAGCGCCGCCGCCGCCGTCGTGGCTTAATCCCGGATCACTTCATTGGACACTTGGTATGGAAAGCGTCCTGGTTGTCCTTGACGATGGTGGCGACGGTCTTCAGCACGAAGTCGCCCTTGGCGTCCTTCACCACGTCCTGGAGATAGAAATTCTGGATCGGGATGTGGTTGTTGCCGAACTTGAAGCTGCCGCGCACCGATTTGAAATCGGCTTTTTCAAGCGCCTTCTGGACTGCATTCTTGTCGGACAAGTTGCCCTTGGTGGCGTTCACCGCCGAGGCAATCAGGTTGGCGGCGTCGTAGGATTGCGCGCCGTAGAACGAGGGCTTCTTGCCGGGATATTTCTGGACGTAATCGGAGACAAACTTCTTGTTCGCGTCGTTCGGCAGATCGTTCACCCATTCCTGTGCGCCGGGCACGCCGAGCGCCAGATCCTTCTGGAGCGGCAGCGAGAGCTCGTCGATCGTGAAGGCGGTGTAGAGCGGAATCTTGCCCTTCAGGCCCGCCTGCGCGTACTGGGTCAGGAACTGCACTCCAGCCCTGCCGGGATAGAACACGAAGATCGCATCGGGATTGGCGGCTTTCGCCTTGGCGAGTTCTGCCGAGAAATCAAGCTGCGCCGGCCAGGTCGTAAGCTCTTCGCCGGCGATCTTGCCCTTGAAGGTTGCGGCCACGCCCGAGAGCATGTCCTTACCGGCCGCATAATTCGGACCGATCAGGAATACCGATTTCACACCTTTCTGGTTCATGTAGTGACCCATTGCCTGCGGCGTCTGGTCGTTCTGCCATGAGGTCGAGAACACGGTCGGCGAACAGAGTTCGCCCGCAATCTGTGACGGGCCGGCGTTGGCGATGACGAGGAAGGTTTTGGAATCGACAATCGGCTTGAGCGACGCCAGCAGCACGTTCGACCAGATGTAGCCGGCGATGAAATCAACCTTGTCGGACTCGATCAGCTTTTCCGTCTTTTGCTTGCCGACTTCCGGCTTGAAGCCATCATCTTCATAAATGACTTCGACCGGCAGCCCGCCCATCTTGCGGCCCATGTGATCGAGCGCGAGCTCGAACGAGTTGCGCATGTCCTCGCCGATGACGGCGACCGGACCGCTGAATGTGCTGACGAAACCGATCTTGATGGATTTTTGCTGGGCCATGGCAGGGCCCGCAGCGAGCAGCAGAGCGGCGCTCGCGGCCAAGAGTGCTTTACGCATATGGACATCCTCCCCAAGGGCCATTCGGCCCTATTCCTTGCGACAGTCTAATGTAGCGGCAGAAGCGCCAAAAGGTCCATCGGCGCGCGCCCGAACTATATTTCGGGCAATGAAGTTGGCTCATGATCGACGGTATTTCCGGCTAGCCGGCCATGCGGCCGCGGCCATTGACCGGCGCTGCGGGGCCCCGGCAGTCTAGCATTGCCGGCCTCAACTGCCGGCCTACCAGTGGGACATTCGACCTTTGTCGAAATCGCTCGAAAAGACCTATGACGGGATCATCATCGGCGCCGGGCATCACGGTTTGATCCTCGGCGCATATCTCGCCCGCGCCGGTCTCGACATCCTCCTGGTGGACCGGCGGCTCACTTATGGCGGCGGCCTATGCACGCGCGAAGTGACGCTGCCCGGCTACTATCACAATCTGCATTCCATCAATCACTTCCACATCAGCGAGACGCCCTGGTTCAAGGATCTGAATCTGGACGAGCGCGTCACCTACATCACGCCGCGTTACGAATTCGGCCAGGCCCATCGCGACGGCTCCGCGCTGGTGCTCGGACGAGATCTGGAAGAGTCGGTCGCCAATATTGCGCGCTTTTCCGGGAAAGATGCGCAGACCTTCCGCGACTGGAATCGCAAGGCCGAGAAGATCACGCGCGAGATATTCCTGCCCGAACGCTATGCAGAGCCCTTGGCCAAGGACGAGCGCGAGGCGCTGCTGTCGCGCACGGCACTGGGACGCGAATTCCTTGAGGTGTCGAACCGGCAGCCGCTCGATGTCGTGCGCGAATTGTTCGAGAACGAGCACGTGCGCTTGCTGTTCCTGTTCAAGGTGTCGCTGTTCGGCACCTGGCTGGTCGACACAATGTCTAAAACATCGCCGATGGGTTCGGTGATCCGCGCCTTCGATCTGGAAAGCGGCTACCAGCTCTGCCAGGGCGGCTCGTTCAATCTGGCGCGCGGGTTGATGGAGGCTTTTATTGCCGCCGGCGGTACGTTCCAGCCGCAAGTCAACATTGATCACATCGTCATCGAAAACGGCCGCGCCGCTGGCATCGAACTGACCGATGGACGGACCGTGCGCGCCAGGCAGTTCGTCGCCTCCACGCTCGACGTGCACCAGACATTTGAGAGCCTTGTCGGACGCGAGCAGCTGCCGGCCGCGTTCCTTAAAAAGCTCGATGCCTTCCAGTACACCGCGTGGAGCCTGTTCGGCCTGCATCTTGCGCTCAACGAAAGCCCGCGCTTTGCGGCGGAAAAATTCGATCCCAACATCAACCGCTCGATGAAATGGAGCATCGGCGCCGAGACGATGGAGGACCTGTTCTCCGCGCATCAGGATGTTCAGGCTGGCCGCGTGCCCAAGCTCGTGCAGTTTGGCTCAGGCCCCCTGAGCCTGCTCGATCCGACCCAGGCGCCGCCGGGCAAACACACGACGTATTGCTGGCACGTGATGCCGCTTGAGCCCGATCTCGGCGGCAAGAGCTATGACACCTTCAAGGAGGAATTCTCCGACAAGATCATTGAGTGCTTTGCACGCTACTGCCCCAACATGACGAGCAAAAATATTCTCGGGCGCTACGTCTACACCGGGCGCGAATACGTGCAGGAAATGATCAACATGCGCGGCGGCGACATCTTCATGGGCGCCTTCAACGCCGAGCAGGTGATGTACAACCACTTCGGCTACCGCTCGCCGATTCCGAACCTCTACAGCGCCGGTTCCGCCGGCCACCCTGGCGGCGCCATTTCCGGCGGCGCGGGCTATATCAGCGCCGGCGTTATCGCAAACGATCTCGGCCTGAAAAAATGGTGGGCGCCCTGGGATGCGCGTGCAGCGCTCGAACAGCTGCCGCAACTGGAACGAGGCGCGGCATGACCGCCGATTTGCAGAATGTCGTCTTTCCCGGACTCAAGGATCGCGTCGTCATTGTCACCGGCGCTGGACAAGGCATCGGCCGCGTATTCGCAAAGGCTTTTGCCGCAGCCGGCGCACGCGCCGTGATTGCTGAACTCAATGAGAAAAAGGCCGCGGCGGTGTCCGAGGAAATCATGGAAGCCGGCGGTCAGGCTCTGGCGGTCACCACCGACATTGCAGACGAAGCCTCGATCAAAGAGATGGTCGAGGTGGTGGAAGACGAATACGGCCGCATCGATGTGCTGATCAACAATGCGGGGATTTTCTCTACGCTGGAAATGCGACCGTTCGACCAGATTCCACTGGAAGAATGGGAGCGCGTGCTGCGCGTCAATCTCACCGGGCCGTTTCTCTGCGCTCGAGCGGTGCTGCCCGCAATGCGCCGCGCAAAATGGGGCCGTATCATCAATGTTGCGTCCGGTGCCGTGCGTCTTGGCCGGCCGAATTATCTGCACTACATCGCAACCAAGGCGGCTTTATCGGGCATGAGCCTGTCGATGGCGCGCGAACTCGGAGCCGACAACATCACCGTGAACGCTATATTGCCGGGCGCAACTTTTACGGAAATCGAACGCAAAACAGTGACGCCGGCGCAAAAGGAACGGATCATCGCCATGCAATGCGTGCCGCGCGCGGAAGTGCCGGAAGATCTGGTTGGCGCCGTGCTGTTTCTGGCCTCGGAAGCGTCCGCCTTTGTCACCGGGCAGAGCATCAATCTCGACGGCGGGGTGACAGGCTCATGACGCCGACGGTTGCCATCATTGCTCCGGGTAACATGGGCGCTGGCGTCGGCGGCCGCCTGACCGAAAACAAGGTCACGGTGCTGACGTCCCTCGCAGGCCGCAGCGAGGAGAGCGGTAAACGCGCGCGCGAGGCCGGCATGCAGCCGGTCGAGGAACGCGCGCTGGCGGAAGCCGATTTCCTGATGTCGATCGTGCCGCCCGGGGATGCCCTGGCGCTGGCGCAGCGCCTTGCTCCTGTGTTGACCGCCGCCAACAAGAAACCGGTCTACGTCGAATGCAATGCGGTCAGCCCGCCGACGATGCTGAAAATCGCGGACGTGATCGCCACGACCGGCTGTGCCTTCATCGGCGCCGGTATCATCGGCCCGCCACCAAAGCCCGGCAGTGCAAACACGCGGATCTATGCATCCGGCTCGGCCGCCAGGGACCTTGCCAAACTCAATGACTATGGGCTGATCGTGCGCATCCTCGAAGGCCCGCTCACGGCGGCTTCGGCGCTGAAAATGTCCTATGCCGGCATTACCAAGGGCTTCACCGCACTCGGCGCCGGCATGATGCTGGCGGCAACGCGCGGCGGCTCTGCCGAAGCCCTGAGAGCCGAACTCGCCGAAAGCCGTCCTGATTTGCTGCGCTATCTCTCGAACCAGATTCCCAGCATGTACTCGAAAGCCTATCGCTGGGTGGCGGAACTCGATGAGATCGCGAGCTTCGTCGGCGCCGACCATGCCGAGCACGAAATGCTGTCGGCGGCCGCGAGATTCTACGAGCGCATTGCCGAAGACGTCGACGAAGACAAGAAGGAAATTGGCGCGCTCGACAAATTCCTCGGCAAGTCATGACAGCGCAGTCCCCCATTCTCGTCGACAAGCGCACCGGCTACCGCGTCATCACCTTGAATCGGCCGGACAAGCTCAACGCCTTCGACGATGCGATGCACAAAGCATTGCGCAAGGCGATCGAAGACGCGGAAGCGGATGAAAGTTGCCGCGCACTGATGCTCACCGGTGCCGGCCGTGCCTTCTGCGCCGGCCAGGACCTGAGCGACCGCCTGTTGAAGCCCGGCGAAGCACCGGTGCCACGCAATTCGCTGGAGCAGCATTACAATCCCCTCATTCGAAAAATCCGGGACCTGCCCTTTCCGGTGGTTGCGGCGGTCAACGGCGTTGCCGCTGGCGCCGGAGCCAATATCGCGCTTGCCTGCGACATCGTGATCGCCAGCCTCAAGGCGAATTTCGTTCAGTCATTCGCCCGCATCGGTCTCGTTCCTGATTCCGGCGGGACGTGGTTTCTGCCGAGGCTGGTTGGCGACGCGCGCGCGCGTGGCCTGGCCCTGCTCGCGCAGGATCTGGCTGCCGAGAAAGCGGCAAGCTGGGGATTGATCTGGCGCGCGGTCGATGACGAAATCCTGATGCATGAGGCGACGCGCATCTGCGAGCACTTTGCGCAGGCGCCCACGCAAGGCCTGGCGCTGATCAAGCGCGCCCTCAATGCGTCCGCAAACAACACACTCGACGTCCAGCTCGATCTCGAACGCGATTTACAGCGCGCGGCTAATTTGACTCCCGACTATGCCGAGGGCGTGCGTGCCTTCATGGAAAAGCGCAAACCCAATTTTACCGGCCGCAAGAAATGACGACCAAACAACCATTGAGCGTTGGGATTGCCGGGCTCGGCGCCGTCGGCCTCGACGTGGCCAAACGCCTGGTCGCTGGCGTGCCGGGGTTGAAACTCGTCGCCGTTGCCGTGCGCGATGCAGATAAAGCACGGCGTGCTTTGCCGCAGGTTGGCGACAGCATCCCGGTGCGCAAGGCCACCGAACTCGCCGATCATTGCGATATCGTCGTCGAATGTCTGCCGCCGACGCTGTTCCGCGAGGTTGCCATCAGCGCTATCGACAAGGGCCGTATCTTCATGCCGCTCTCGGTGGCGCAATTGCTTGAGAACGGCGACCTGGTCGAACGCGCCAAAAAAAATGGCGCGCGCATCCTGGTGCCGACCGGCGCACTGATTGGTCTCGACGCCGTTCGCGCTGCAGCCGAGGGCACGATACATTCGGTCAAGATGGTGACGCGCAAGCCGCCGGCCGGACTTGAGGGTGCACCCTATTTGCGTGACCATGGAATTTCGGTGAGCGGCTTGAAGGAGCCGCTGAAAGTGTTTGACGGCAGCGCGCGCGAAGGAGCCCGCGGATTTCCGACCAATGTCAACGTCGCGGCGGCATTGAGCCTCGCGGGTATAGGGCCAGACCGCACCCGGCTCGAGATCTGGGCCGATCCCGGCGTCACCAGAAACACGCACACCATCACGGTCGATGCCGACACTGCGCGCTTCACCATGACGATCGAGAACATTCCGTCGGACAATCCGCGTACGGGAAAAAGTGTGGCACCTTCAACAGTCGCCGCGTTGCGGGCCCTCGTGTCCGAGCTCAAGGTCGGCACCTGACGCGAAAGGCCACCGGCGAGCGTGCGCGCGGTGGCCGTTCTTTGCGTTGCGGAGCGTAGCCTTAGTTTTTCTTTGGCTCGGCGCTCTGCGGATTGGCCTTCAGGTAATCCTGATAGGAGCGGCCGGCGAAGTTGTTTGACTCCGGTTCGGCCTGCGCCTGATCCGAACTGCCGTCAACCGGCGCACTTGCCATTTCCTTGGTGCACAAATCCTGGAACACCACCGTGCCTTCCGGCGTGTAGTTCTTGGTCAGGCAGGTGCAGGGGCCCGGATCGACCGAGCGCACCGCGTAGCCGACGGGACGCACATAGAGCCGGTCGTGCACATAGCGGAAGTGGAAGTTGTGGTGCCAGTGATTGAAGCCAATGTGATGGCCACCATCGTGGCCACCATCGTGGCCGCCGTTGTGGCCACCGTTATGGCCGCCGCCGTTATGGGCAAAGGCTGGAGCGGACGTGATTGCCGCTGTTGCGAGCGTAGCAATGGCGGCGAGGCTGAGAATGAGCTTACGGGACATGACGTTCTCCTGAGGTCGAAGTCGTTTCCCCGATAGCTTTTGGTCGCCGGGAAGGCGCAAAAGGTTCAATGCAGCCTGTAACCGCTCAGACGCGCAGGAAAATCTTGCGGCGATACAAATACCCGGCGAGCGCGATGGCCAAAATAAGTCCCACCACATGCGCGGCGAAAAGGCCGGTCCCCGGTGTCACCGCACGATCCAGCAAGGCCGACATATCGCCGCCCACGAAGCGCAGCGCGAATGGCTCAAACCCGACGATGCTATTGATGAAGTAAAGCGTAATGGCGTTGGCGCCGATCCATACGAAGACGGTCGCCCAGGCCTTCCACCCCCACACGTCGATCACCTGATGCATAACGCCCAGCAAGATCGCGCTGTAACCGCTGACGACCAGCACGAACGATGAAGTCCAGATCGCCTTGATGATTGGAAATTGCAGGGCCCACAGATAGCCTGCTGCAACCATCACAATCCCGCCGCCAATCAACCATAGCGAACGCTGCGTCGGCGTCAGCCGATCGTCCTTCAGCAAAAGGCCGGCCAGAACGCCGAGCACGCAAGTACCGATCGCAGGCAACGTGCTCAGCAATCCTTCGGGATCACGTGTTTTGTCCCACAGCCGTCCGGGCAGATAGTGCGCGTCGATCCAATTGGCGAGATTGGCGTCGGGGCCGAACGAACCGGTGCCGATGCCCGGGACTGGAACGAACGTCATCAACGCCCAGTAGCCGCCGAGCAGCGCAACCAGCGCCACAATCAGTCCGCGTTTGCCGAGATTCAGGAACAGGAGGGACGCAAACAGATAACAGATTGCGATGCGCTGCAGCACGCCGACGTAGCGAATGTCGCTCCAATGCTGGGCAACGCCGCCGTAAAATATCACGCCAAGCGCATAAAGCAGCAAGGCCCTCCGCAGCACGTGCAAATGCGTCCTCGCCTTGCCGTCGCGCTCGACCAGCCGCGGCAAGGCCAGGACAATCGAAGCGCCGGTGACGAAAATGAACAATGGAAAAATGAAATCGTAGAAACGGAAGCCTTCCCACGCCGCGTGACTCATTTGGGTTTTGAGGAAGCTGCCAATCGCGCTTAGCTGCGGCCCCTTATCGCGCAGCATCCGGTCAAGAGCCCAGACAGCACCGTCGGCGCCAAGGATCCAGAATATATTGAAGCCACGCAACGCATCGACCGATACGACGCGGCCGGTTTGAACGGCGAGCGGCACTTCTGCATATCGCATCGGACGCCGATTGCGGTTGCGGACGTACTGACCGGACGAAAACGGGCCAGCGTGAAAATGGTTGCGAAAAACTAGCCGGTCGACGTGACGGGATCTTGACCCACGTCAATAGCATGGAAACAAGACATAATAGCGAAGTAAAAGGCTAGTGCCGTGTTGCCGCCATGGCTGTTACTGCGGAATCGCACTGCCCGGCCGGATCCTGGACGCGGAAATAGTTCCGCCCGACGTACGATTGATCGTAGTGATGCCATGCGGTGCTGTGGTCGAGAGCCTGCACACCGGCCAGCGTCACCGCGAACACCGAGCTTTCCATATCGCGCTGCTGTGCGTCGAGGTTCTGCGGGAGCCGCGAGCTGGCATAGTCGACGTAATAAACCCGGCGTACGCAGGAAAAATCCTTCGCGGCATCGAGAGCGGCTTTCGCGGTCATCAAATGATCGGAATGGTCTTTCGGATTAATGCGCGTATCGGTTTCCGCGACGTTGAGCTGGATGAGCGCAGCATGGCCACGCTCATAAGCGATGATCGCCTTCAGCGTGGCAACCAGATCGTCCCAGCCATGATAGGTCGTTGAGCCATCGACCGCCCGCAAAACGCTGTTCTCGCCACTCGACAGGCGTTTGAGCGATTCAAAACCGGTCTCGTAGTAACCGTCGCCTGACCAATGACCGTCCGGTACGCGCAGGAAATAGCCCACAGTGTTGGGATAACTGACGCGGTAGATGTCATGGCCATTGAACGACATCGGCGCTGCCGAGCGTTCGCCGGGCGCAGCGTCGGCGTCGGCCATGAAGCGGATTGCGGCCTCCGCGCCGTTTTCGCGCGCCAGGTAAAATGGATGTTTGCGCCCGCCCAAGCCGATGCCGAGCCCGGCGTCGCCGGCTGTGAGATGCACGAAGACGGTCTTGGCCGCGCCGCCCATGACATCCTGAAACGCGGACGGGTTCATGAACAGCTGCCAGTCATCCTCGTGGGCGGCGAAATAGAATGACACCTTGTCCGGGCGCTTGCCGTCTTCGGCCAGCGCCGGCGCGCTCGCCAGCACGGCGCCGGCAAAACAGGCAGTCGCAATCAAGCGTGATATCGGCATCCCCGGCCCCCTGCACAGCCCCTGATAGTTGCCAAATAGGATACGAATACGGCCCTTTCAATGAAAGCCTCGGTGGTAGTCTTGTATGACCGCCGCTCACCGGCGCGGCCGCGTTTGACAATCCATAAGCGCTGTTTATCGTTTGCGTACAAATAATTAGCCCTTTAATTGGGCCTTGGCCGCCGGAAGATCTGCCGTATGAAGCCCGCGCCCTTCATCCGTCACGTGCCGAAAACGCTCGACGAGGCGTTAAGGATTCTGTCCGACGTCGCACCGCAAGACGGCCGCATCCTGGCAGGCGGACAAAGTCTCGTCCCGATCATGGCGTTTCGCCTCGCCAAGCCGGCACATCTCGTCGACATCAACGAGGTTGCCGGGCTCGACAAGATCACCAGCGACGGAAACGCTCTCTCAATCGGCGCACGCGTCCGCCATGCCGCATTCCATAAATCCGTGGTCGCCAATCCACTCGGCCAATTGCTCAGCGCCGTCGTGCGCCATATCGCGCACTATCCGATCCGCATGCGCGGCACGTTTTGCGGCAGCCTTGCCCATGCCGACCCTGCTTCGGAATGGTGTCTGGTTGCAGCGACACTTGACGCCACGTTGATCGCCAAGAGCACGCGCGGCGAACGGCGAATTGCTGCAAAGGATTTTTTTGCAGGGATCATGTCGACTGCCCTTACTGAGGACGAATTGCTCGTTGAAGCACGGCTGCCGTTGCTCTCCGATGACACCAAATTCGGGTTCAATGAATTCAGCCGCCGCGCCGGCGATTTCGCAATGAGCGCCGCGCTCGTTACATACCGATTGCAAAGCGGCAAGATCGCGGAAGCGCGCGTCGGCGTCGGCGGCGCCGAAGCCTCGCCACGCCGAATTACGGAGGCCGAAGCGGCGCTGAACGGTCAAGCGCCCGGCGACAAGACCTACCGGACCGCGGCGGAAGCCGCAGCCAAGGCGATCGAGCCGCTCGAGGACCACCAGACCAATGCCGAATACCGGTGCGACCTGGTCCGCGCGGTCGTCCGTCGCGCGCTGGAGCAATCTTCCCAATGAGCGCGCACGGCACCAAAGGCTCCGGAATGACCTGGGTTGGCCGCGCCATCCGACGGCTGGAAGATCCGGCGCTGATTTCAGGCCAGGGACATTTCACCGCTGATCTGCCTGCCGCACATTGGGTGCGGTTCGTGCGCAGCCCGGTCGCCGCCGGAACGATCGCGAGCGTCAACGCGCCCAAAGGCGCAATGGTGATCACGGCCGCCGACCTTAAAGGCGTGAAGAAAATCACGCCGATGTTGCACAAGTTTAACTACAAGCCGGTTGGCCAACCCGCATTGGCCGACGGGGTCGTTCGTTTTACGGGAGAACCTGTCGCTGCCGTCGTGGCGGCAAGCAAGGAAGAGGCCGAGGACATCGCCGAGCAGATCGAATTGTCGATCGACGAAACCAATCCGGTAACCGATGCACGCATGGCGCTTGCGGCGGACGCGTCACAGATCCACGCTGAAGCACCGGGAAATGTCATTCTCGAAGGCAAAATGAAGACGCCGGAGTTCGACGCGGCCTGGAAAAATGCGCACAAGGTCATCAAGGTCGATGCGCGCTCGCACCGCCAGAATGCAACGCCCATGGAGGCGCGCGGCGGCCATGCATCCTATGATGCATCGACCGGGCGCGTGACCCTCACCTGCACGACGCAGATGCCGCACCTCACGCGGACGGCGATATGTGACGTGCTCGGCTTTCCGGAATCCGATTTGCGCGTGATCGCGCCCGATGTCGGTGGGGGCTTCGGGCAGAAGATGTCGCTCGCCGGCGAATACGTCGTGCTGGTGTGGCTGGCGTGCAAACTCAAAAGCGCGGTGGCGTGGACCGAAGACCGGCGCGAAAACCTCATCGCCGGGTTTCATTCACGCGATCAATACATCACGCTCGAAGGGGCCTTCGACGCCGATGCCAGGCTGATCGCGCTCAAAGCCGACATCATTTCCAATGTCGGCGCTTATTCGTGTTTTCCCACAACCTGCGGCGTCGAACCGCTGATGGCGATGGCCGAAATGCCCGGGCCTTACGACGTGCAGCAGTATCAATGCCTGGCGCGCGGCGTCATCACCAATACATGCACAATGGCGCCCTATCGCGGGGTGTCGCGTCCGGTGATCACCTTCACTCTCGAAAGATTGATGGACAAGGCCGCGCGCGCATTCGTTCTCGATCCGGTCGACATCCGGCGTCGCAACCTGATCGACAAATTCCCCTACAAATCCGCCATGGGCCTCGAATATGACGAGGCTACCTACAAAGAGACGCTGGAAATGGCCGTGAAAGCGGTCGACATTCCGGCGTTCCGCAAGCGTCAAAAAGAAGCACGCGCCAAGGGCCGCCATCTCGGAATCGGCATTGCAACTTTTTCCGAACGTACCGGTTACGGCAGCCCGGCCTTCGCCGCGCGCGGTATGGAGATTACGCCCGGCTGGGAAACCGTGACCGTGACGGTTGATCCGTCCGGATTTCGTCGAGGCGCGCATCGGCTCCTCACCGCACGGCCAGGGACTGCGCACCACGCTCGCCCAGATCGTTGCCGACGAGATCGGGGTTGCACCGGAGATGATCAAAGTGGTGCACGGCGACACCGACCGCGCGCCCTATGGCTGGGGAACCTTCGCCAGCCGTTCATTGGTGATCTCGGGCGGCGCGACCTTGATCGCCGCGCGGAAAGTACGCGCCAAGCTGATCAAAATCGCCAGCCATTTACTGGAGGCAGCGCCCGACGACATCATACTCGCGGACGGATCGGCGAAAGTCGCCGGCACCGACCGCACGATCGCAATCGCAAAACTCGCGCGCGAAGCCTATACGCAAACGCATCGGTTCAAGGGCGAAATCGACCCCGGCCTTACCGAGACCGGACACTATGATCCGCCTGGCACCTTCTCCAATGCCTGCCACATCGCCATCGTCGACGTGGACGTGGAAACCGGTCACGTAAAGGTCGAGAAATTCCTGGTGGCGGAGGATGCCGGCCGCATCATCAATCCGATGATTGCCGACGGCCAGGTTCACGGCGGCATCGCCCAGGGAATCGGCAACGCGCTGCTCGAGGAAATCATCTATGACGACAATGGCGGCATCCTCACCGCGACCCTTGCGGATTACCTGCCGCCCACGGCGCACGAGATCCCTGAAATCGAATTGCATCACATTGAGACGCCAAGCGTAAACTCGATCACGAAGGCCAAGGGCCTGGGCGAAGGCGGCTGTATCGGCGCGCCGGCCGCGGTGGTGAACGCAATCAACGATGCGCTCTCACCTTTCGGCGTGGAAATTGATGAGATCCCGGCGACGCCACAGCGCATTCGCGCCGCTTTACGCAAGGCGGAGAAGGCCGCATGAACGAAAAGGCCGCCATCACGCTGACCATCAACGGCCGCGATCACGCGATCGGCGTCGAGCCGCGCCGCACATTGGCTGATGCCATCCGCGAGGACTGCGGTCAGACCGGCACTCACATCGGCTGCGAGCATGGCATCTGTGGCGCCTGCACGGTCATTGTCGATGGCGAGCCTGTGCGTTCCTGCCTGATGTTTGCCGTGCAGGCCGATCGCAAAAAAATCCGGACCGTCGAAGGGCTGGCGGATGGCGACAGACTGCATCCGATGCAGCAGGCCTTCATGGATCATCACGGCCTGCAATGCGGCTTTTGCACGCCGGGTTTCCTCATGTTGGCCGTCGGCGTACTGGAACGCGAGCCCGACATCAGCGATGAAGACTTGCTGGACGTGCTCTCATCGAATCTCTGCCGCTGCACAGGCTATCAGAACATCATCAAGGCTGTGCGCGCGGCAGCCAAAGAAATGCGAAGAAAGTGAACGAATGCATGCTTTGCTCCGTCACCCTGAGGCGCGAGCCAACGGGTCCGCGCGTAGCGCGGCCCGATGATAAACTCCGCGAGCCTCGAAGGGCGACGGCCACTCCCGGTCATCCTTCGAGGGCGTCGCTACGCGACGCCACCTCAGGATGACGAATTGATGGCTGAGAAGAAATTAAAATTCGTCGGCCGTTCGGTCCCACGCCTGGAGGATCGCCCTCTCCTCACCGGTCAAGGACGCTTCGCGGCGGACATTTCATTTCCCAATCAATGGCATATGCGCGTGGTGCGCTCGCCGCTCGCACACGGCAAGATAAAATCGATCAATACGCACGCAGCGCTTGCGCTGCCCGGCGTTCACGCAACGTGGACGCATGCCGATGTTGCGCATTTCCCGCCAATCCCTTTTCGACTGACCGGACTCAAGACACTTGAACCCTATCGGCAGCCGGTGCTCGCCAATGATATTGTGCGCTATGTCGGCGAGCCTGTTGCGGTGGTCTTCGCGGACGATGCCTATGTCGCGGAAGACGCCGCCGAGCTGATCGAGCTTTCAATCGAGCCCCTGCCAGCAACGATGCTCGCGACCGGACAACCGGCCGTCTACGCGGGCGCACTGTCAACGGAACCGGGACTTCTGCAAAAGGGCTATGGCGATGTCGACGCCGCTTTCCGCAACGCCCACGCCGTTGTTGCGCTGGAGCTTTCGATCGGCCGTCATTCCGGCGTTCCGATGGAAACGCGCGGCGCCATCGCCCGTTACGATGCAGAGCGCGACATTCTGGAATTGCACGGCGCCGCCAAGGTGCCACACTGGAACCGCGATGCCCTCGCGCAGATGCTCGCACGCCCAAAAGACTCTGTTCAGCTTTACGAGGGACATGTCGGCGGCGGCTTCGGCATCCGCGGCGAAATCTATCCTGAAGACATTCTCGTCTGTGCCGCCGCACTGAAGTTCAAGCGGCCGATCAAATGGATCGAGGATCGCCGCGAGCACCTGATTGCCGCCAACCATTCGCGTGACCAGCTTCATCGCGTGCGCGCAGCCATCGATGCGCAAGGCCACATCCTCGGCATCGATAATGAATTTTTCCACGACAACGGCGCCTATATGCGCACGCATGCAGCGACCGTGCCCGACCTTGCCGCAGCGATGTTGCCCGGGCCCTATCGCGTGCCGGCCTACCGCGCGATTGGCCACCTTCGTCTCACCAACAAGACGCCCTGCGGTACCTATCGCGCGCCGGGACGCTATGAATTCGACATTTGCGCGCGAGCGCCTGCTCGACGCGATCGCGGCCAAAGTTGGCGTGGACACGGTTGAAATACGGAGGCGCAACCTGATCGGCAAAGACGCGATGCCCTACAGGCTCGGGCTCGATACGCTTGGCACGCAGATCGTCTACGATTCCGGCGACTATGCGCTGCTGCTCGACAAGGCATTGAAGGCAGCGGGCTGGGCCGATCTTCAGAAGCAACTCAGCGCGCGCCGTAAAAATGGTGAAAAGGTCGGCGCCGGCGTTGCGATGTTCGTCGAGAAGAGCGGGCTCGGTCCCTTCGATACGGTTCGAGTCGAGGTCAAGCCGGACAGCGGCGTGATCGAGGTCATTACCGGAGTTGCCTCGATCGGCCAGGGTGTTGAAACGGTGGTCGCACAGATCTGCGCCGATGCGCTTGGCGTCGACTACGGCACAATTCGCGTGATTCATGGCCAGACCGACCGCATTGCGCGCGGCATGGGCGCGTTCGCGTCACGCGTCACGGTCATGTGCGGAGAGGCCACGCGGCTCGCGGCCACGAAACTGCGTACGCAAGCGTTGCGGGCAGCCGCTGAGCTGATGCAAACCGGCGCGGATGCGCTCGACATCGTCAACGGAGAAATTGTTCGTGCCAGCGGCCCCGGCCCGTCGATGCCGCTCGCCGAACTTGCGCGCACGCTCCCCGGCGGGTTGATCGTCGAAGATACGTTCGAATCCACGCATATGGTCTATCCCTACGGCGTGCATGTTGCGGCCGTGCGTGTTGATTCCGACACCGGCAACGTCGCCATCGAGCGCTATGTCATTGCCTATGACATCGGCAAAGCGGTGAATCCGAAGCTGGTGGAAGGCCAGATCGCCGGCGGCCTGGCGCAAGGAATAGGCGGCGCACTGCTGGAAGAGTTCCGCTACGACGAAAACGGCGAGCCCCTTTCGGTCACCTTCGCCGATTATCTGATGCCGACCGCACGCGAATTGCCGGACATTTCCATTATTGTGTCGGAAGACGCGCCAAGCCCCCTTAATCCGCTCGGCCTGAAAGGCGCCGGCGAAGGCGGCGCCAATCCGGTGGGCGCCGTCATTGCCTCGGCGATCGATGATGCACTACAGCGCCCCGGCGCGGTCACCGAACTTCCGATCACTCCGCAACGGCTCAAGGCCATCTTGCGGATTAGACCCGGATAACAGCGGGCACATTGCCGCCAAAGGCGGCCAGATCGGCATTGACAATGCCGGACGCGCCGACACACTTGCCCTTTAAAGGCGCAAGCATGCGCAAAATAGCGTCGCACGGCGATCCTGCCGCATAAGACGCAGAATCATTCCGGGAGGTTTCCATGTCCGTTACGCGTAACTCATTGCTGCGCGGCATCGTCTTTGGCGCAGCGTTCGCAATGGCATCCAGCGCTGCGTTTGCCCAGAACCGCCAGTTTTCGTTCGCCTATGACCAGCCGAAAGGCAGCGGCTACGACGTGGGCGCAGACATGTTCAACAGCAAGCTGATGGAGCTCAGCAAGGGAACGCTTTCCATCAACAAATATCCCGGCGCCCAGCTCGGCACCGAAGCGCAGACCCTGCAAAAGGTGCAGACCGGTGACATCGATTTCGTCTTCCTGTCGACCGCGAATGCGTCGACTGCGCAGCCGGAATTGGGCGTGTTTTCGATCCATTTCATCTTCCGCGATGAAGCACACGCCATCAAAGTGCTCGGCGATCCCACCGTGATTGCGGCAATGAGGGATTTGTATGCCGCCAAGATGACGGGCGCGCACATGATTGGCTTAGGCTCGCAGGGCCTGCGACACATGTACGGGAAGAAGCCGATCGAGAAAGTTGCCGACCTCAAGGGCGTCAAGATGCGCGTGCAGGCCACCGTAACGGAAGACGCGACCTTCCCGGCCTATGGCGCGCAGGTCGTGCACATGGCATTCGGCGAAGTTTATACAGCGCTGCAAACCGGCGTCGCCGATATGGCCGAGAATGGCATCAACAACTACCTCATCAACAAGCATTACGAAGTCGCGCCGGTGCTCTCGCTCACCGAGCATGAAGCTAACAACGCCGCGCTCTTCGTGAGCGACAAGGTCTGGAAGAGCCTGAACGACGAGCAGAAGAAATGGGTCCAGGCGGCGGCCGACGAGGTCAGCAAGAACGAGCCGGTCGCGGCCTTCAAGCTCGAGCACGAGGCACTGGCGAAGCTCGAAAAGCTCGGCGTGAAAGTCGTCAAGAACGTCGACAAAAGCGGCTTTTCATCGATCAGCAAGCCGATCCAGGACAAGCTCGCCAAGGATCTCGGCCCCCATGCCGAGAAGGTCCTCCAGCTTGTCCGCAACGTGAAATAGCCAGCACGATCACGAAAGCGGGGAGCGCAATGCTCCCCGCACTTTTTCCTCACCTTCGAACACCCCGGAATTGAGCGATGCGCCGTTTTGACGGGCTCGTCTTGCAGGAACAGCGCCATTTGAAATGGCGCGCGCTCGATCCGCTCGAAAATCTTCTGATGGTCCTGTGCGGCATCGTCATCACCACGTTCAGCGTGCTGGTTGTTTGCGACATCATCACCCGCGCGATCGGCCACCCATGGCTGTGGCTGCAAGAGACGACGATGGACTTCTTTATCTACGGGACGTTTATCGGCGTCGCCGCCGCAACGCGGCGCAACGACCATCTCTACTTAGCGGTGCTCGCCGAATCGATGAGCGGCAACAAGCGACTTTTTTTGAGATGTTCAATCGCTTCGTCGTGCTGTGCGTCGCATTTTGCATGATTTACTTTGGCTATCTCAATGTTCTCGACGGCTTCAAAAGCCTGCGCATGCCGTCGATGACGCCGATGGCATATCTCTATATCGCAATCCCGATCTGCGGCGCGCTGGTGGCCTTGTTCACGATCGAGCAAATGGTGAACGGTTGGCGCAACGGATTCCCCGACATCCCGATCGATGAGCGGAGGACATCGTTGTGATGTCCAACGGCACACTCATCATCGTGATGGCCCTCCTGTTTCTGTTCTTCGGCTACATGGGAGTGCCGGTCGCCTTTGCGTTGATATCCTCGGTGCTTTTGATCACGGCCTTCACGCCGGTCAGCCTCGCGTCGATGATCGCCCAGCTGTTCAATGGCGTTGACGTTGAAGCGCTGATGGCAGTGCCGTTCTTCCTTTTGGTCGGCGACCTGATGACGTCGGCGAATGTCACAGTCCGCATGATCAAGCTGTCGCAAACCATGGTCGGCCATTTTCGCGGCGGGCTGGCCCAGGTCGTGACCATTTTCAGCATGTTTTTCGCGGGTATTTCCGGTTCCTCTGCGGCCGACGTCGCGGTGCTGACGCGCACGCTCGCGCCGGAAATGAACCGCGAGGGTTATAACAAGGCTTTCACCGCGGCGCTGATCGCTTCGGCATCAACGATGGCCAACCTGATCCCGCCGAGCATCATGGCGGTCGTCTATGGAGCGACCGGCAACGTGTCGATCGGCGGGCTGTTTCTGGGCGGTGTCGTGCCGGGCGTGCTCGTCGGCATCGGGCTGATGATCTACAGCCACTTCTTCGGGCCGATCGGCTTCAAGCACAAGCGTGCAACGTTTGGCCAGTTCACCACGGCAACCAAGCAAGCCGCCGTACCGCTGATGATTCCCATCATCATCATGGGCGGCATCCTCACCGGACAATTTACTCCGACCGAAGCCGGCGTCATCGCGGTCTCATATATCGTGTTTGTCGCGATCCCGCTGCTTAACTGGCGCCATGTCACGAAGCTGCCGCGCGACATGGCGCTGACCGGGCTGCTCTATTCGATTCCGCTGATCACGATCGGTGCGGCCTCGGTGTTCGGCTGGATGCTGGCCTACCTGCGCGGCCCGACGATGGTATCGGGGTGGATATCGACCGCTGCAGGTGGCGATCCATTCATGATCATGCTGCTGCTGGTCGCATTGTTCGTCATTGTCGGCGACTTTATCGACGCCATTCCCGCCATCATCATCTTCATGCCGATCATCCTCGACCTCACCAAGAATGCCGACATCAACCCGGTTCACATGGGCGTCGTGATCATTGTCACCCTGGCATTCGGATTGATCACGCCGCCTTACGGGCTTGCGCTGCTGATGGCATCGAAATTCGTTGGTATAAAATTTTACAAAGCCATGATCGCATCACTGCCGATCTACATCGTATTCTTCGCCGCGATTGCCTTCTGCATCTTCTTTCCGAGCGTCGTGCTGTGGCTGCCGAAAACATTGCTGCCGCAATCAGTCGGCTGCTTCCCGAACCCGAATGGCAGCGGCTACATCTGCCCCTAGGCGCCCATCAAGGCGCGAAATGCGGGCGGAATCCCTTTGCGGTTGCCTCGACCCGGCCCGCAAAGGGCAAGCCGACATGGCCCGGGAAAACCAGTGCGCCGCTTGAGGCGCAGTAGTCGAGCACTTTGCGACGGCTGACGCGCGCCTGCGCCGCGTCGGAATTTTTCGGGAAATTCCAGTCCGGATAGTAGACCTGCAACAGGTGATGCCAGACATCGCCGATGAAGGCCGCGCGCTTACCCTTGCTTTCGAGCTTGAAGAACACATGGCCCGGCGAATGGCCCGGCGCCGAGTTCGATCTCGATGAAGTCGTTGAGCCGGTACGGCCCGCCGCTGACGAGATCCGCTTTGCCATATTCGAGGATCGGGACGACGCATTCGCGGAATGTGCCGAGCTCGGCCGGACCTTCTTTCGGGTCAGCATCCACTTTCGAGAAGTAGTCCACGTCCGGCTTTGAAAAGACGTAGCGCGCGTTGGGGAAGGTCGGCACCCATTTGCCGTCCTTCTGCTGCGTGTTCCAGCCGACATGGTCGTGGTGCAAATGCGTGCACATCACCATGTCGATTTCCTCCGGCCGCGCACCGGCGGCCGCGAGCCGTTCGAGATACGGCAGATTAAGCATGTGCCAGAATGGCCGGCCCGGCTTGGCCTTGTTGTTGCCGCAGCACGAGTTGATCAGGATCTTCTTGCCGCCGACCTGCAGCAGCCAGCTGTGGACGGACAGCCTGATCTTTCCGGTCTCGGCCTCATAATGGTGCGGCGCCAGCCATGACTTGTGCTCGGCCATGTGGGCGTCGGTGAAATCCGGAAAGATGTCCCGCAGCGGATAGCTGGGGAGATTGGTTTCCTCGACCCGCGTGATCGTTGCATCGCCGACACTGAACACCGGCGTCTCCTCCCGCAGCGTGCCGCATTGTTGTCGCGTAGCCCGCGGCAGAGATACTCTATGGTGAGAAACAGAGCGTCAAGCCAAGGGGGAAAGGCATGGATTTGGGAATCAAGGGCCGCCGCGCGATCGTTACCGGTGGCTCGAGCGGCATTGGCTTCGAGACCGCGCGGCAATTCCTCGAGGAGGGCGTGCGCGTGCTGATTACCGGGCGTAATCAGCAGAAACTCGACAAAGCACGCGAGGATTTGGCCAAGCGCACCGGTGGCGAAGTGCACGCCATCGTTGCGGACATGACGAAAGAATCCGACATCGCGAAAATGGTCGACACTGCAAAGCAAAAACTCGGTGGCGTCGATATCCTCATCAACAATGCGGGCCAGATGTATTCCGGCCGCTTTGCCGCGTTCGACGATAACGACATGAAGACGCAGCTCGAAACCAAGCTGTTCGGCTTCATGCGCGCCATCCGCGCCGTCTACCCGATGATGAAGGCGCAGAAATGGGGCCGCATCGTCAATACGATCGGCGGCGCCGGCAAGGAGCCGGACCCTTATATGTTCGGCAGCGGGATGACCAACAGCGCGCTGCTCAATCTCACGAAATCACTGTCGACCGAATTTGGCGAGGATAACGTCCTGGTCAATGCAATCTGCCCGGGCTGGGTCGCGACCGATCTCTGGGTGCGCAATACCGAGGGCATGAAAAAGGAATTCGGCGTCGCAACCGAGGCAGAGGCGCGTAAGGTCGCCGCGAAGAAGAACTCGCTCGGCCGTATGGGCAAGCCGGAAGAGCTCGCAAACGCCACCGTGTTCCTTTGCTCCGAACGAGCAAGCTACATCACGGGCGTATCGCTCAATCTCGATGGCGGTCGGCTGAAAGGGCTTTGGTGAACGGCGGCGGCAGGCCGCTCAACCGAGCTTGCGCAGCAATTTCACCACCAGCCGCTGCTCTTCCGTGGTCAGCGGCGTGAGCGTCGCTGCGGTAATCTCCGCCGCGACCTTCATGGCGGCTTCCGTGACCTGCCGCCCGCGATCCGTCAATGTGACAGCACGGCGGCGGCGGTCATTCGGATCGTTGAGCGCGGTGAGGAAGCCGCGAACATGCAGCCGATCGACCACGCCTTTAATGGTCGCGGCGTCGAGATAGATCAGCCGGCCAAGATGATTTTGCGAGCACGGGCCGACTTCATAGAGCTTCGCGAGCGCGGCAAATTGGGTCTGCGTCAGCCCCTCGACCATGCGTGACGTAAAGATCGACGTGTGGCGTTGCATGGCGACGCGCATCAGGAAGCCGGCCTGATTGTCGAGCACGTAACCCCCGTGCTCGACAGCATCGGCAGGCGCCGCAACGACTTTCAGCTTTTCGGGTCGTATCGTCTTCATGGTTCGGTTCCGTCGCTCATCCTACACTGTTAGATAAGTCCTTTGCACCTCCAGGTTGGCATCGAGTTCGGCGACCGACCCTTGCCAGTGAATCTGCCCCTTTTCGAGCACGTAGACACGGTCGGCCACCATCCGCGCAAAATAGATATTCTGTTCCGAGAGCAGAATGGAGAGGCCCTGTTTCTTCAAGGCCAGGATGGTGTGCGCCATTTTCTCGACGATCAGCGGCGCCACGCCTTCGGAGGGCTCGTCGAGCAGCACCAGCAACGGATTGCCCATCAGCGTGCGCGCGACCGTGAGCATCTGCTGTTCGCCGCCGCTCATGCGTCCACCGAGGCGGTCCTGCATCTCGGCAAGATTGGGAAACAACGTGAACAATTGGTCTGGCGTCCAGGATGGAGCAGCGGTCCCGTCGGTGAAGCGGCGCGGCGGCTGCCGCCCGATATCGAGATTCTCCATCACGGTCAGATCGACAAAGATCCGCCGGTCCTCCGGAGTGAACCCCAGGCCGCGGCGCGCAATCTCAAACGGTTTGCGTCCGGAGATGTCCTCGCCGTTAAAGCGCACCGTACCTTGACGCTCGTCAACAAGACCCATGATCGCCTTCATGGTGGTGGACTTGCCGGCGCCATTGCGCCCCATAAGTGCCACCACCTCGCCGCGGCCAACCTCGAGATTCAGATCGTAAAGAATGCGCGCCGCGCCGTACCACGCACTCAACGCTTCAACAGTCAGCATAGGCTCGCTCATGGCGCGGCTCCCGCAAATGTCTTGCCGGAGCCGAAATAGACTTCTCGCACCTGGGCATGATCGCGAATGGCCGCGGCATCGCCATCGGCGATTACGCGTCCGCGCGCCAGCACGATGATCCGGTCGGCGTAGGCGAACACCACATCCATCGAGTGTTCCGTGAACAGCACCGAGATTCCCCGGTCCACCACCAGCCGCTTGACCAGCGCAATCAGCTCGTTGCGCTCACGCGGCGCCATTCCGGCGGTCGGCTCATCCATGAGCAGCAACCGCGGCTCGTTTGCGAGCGCGATGGCCAGTTCGATGCGCTTGACGTCGCCATAGGCAAGTTCGCGGCTGGGACGATCCGCGGCCTCGCGCATGCCGACCTGCGCGAGTAGTTCGAGCGCGCGATCGCGGTGCAGATCCCGCGCCGGACGCCAAAGATTGTAGGTCTCGTGTGCGTATGAGATCAGCGCCATCTGTACATTTTCGGCGACCGTCATCGAGCCGAACGTGGCGGCGACCTGGAAGGTGCGGCCGACGCCGAGCCGCCAGACCTCGCGTGGCTCGCGCCCGGCAATGTCGCGACCTTCAAGGAGAATCTCGCCGGAATCCGGTGAAAGCTGGCCGTTGATCATGTTGAAGCAGGTGGATTTGCCGGCGCCGTTTGGTCCGATCATGGCAAGGAATTCACCTCGCCCCACGTCAAAGCTTACCTCGTTGACGGCGCGCACGCCGCCGAATGCCTTGGACAGCGAACGGATGGCGAGCACGCTCACGGCTTCTTCTCCATTCGTCGCCATAGCGTGGAGAAAGCGCCGACGATGCCCTGCGGGAAAGCCAGAACCAGCAGCAGGATGATGATGCCGAGCAGAGCTCGCCAATATTCGGTCTGCCGCATGACGGTGTCTTGCAATGTGGCATACACGGACGCACCGACGATGGGCCCGGTCAGCGTCTGGATGCCGCCGAGCAGCACCATCACCAGCCCGTCGATGGAGCGGCTGACATGGATCGTTTCAGGCGAAATAGAGCCCTTGGCAAAGGCGAAAAGACCGCCGGCAATGCCGCAGACGCAGCCTGCCACGGCAAAGCCGAGCCAGTGCACGCGCTTGACGTCGATGCCGATCGCTTCGGCCCGTAATGGGGAATCGCGGCCCGCGCGCATGGCGTAACCGAAGGGCGCGAACAGAAACCGCCGCAGCAACAGCACTGCGATGACGGCAAGCGCCAGCGTGAGCAGGAAATAGACCCAGGCCTTGTCGAACGGTGGCGGCGGCCACACGCCGATCACACCGTTGGAGCCGCCGGTCAGCGCCTCCCATTGAAACACGAGAGCCCAGACGATTTGCGCGAAGGCCAGCGTCAGCATCGCGAGATAGACACCGGATAGCCGCACGGCAAACCAGCCGAACAACAGTGCGCCGGCAAAAGCAACGACGGGCGCAGCGATCAATGCCAACCCCATCGGAACGGCGAGCCATTTCACCAGCAGCGCCGCGCCATAGGCGCCGAGGCCAAAATAGGCGGCATGGCCGAACGAGTGCATGCCGCCGGGGCCCATGATGAAGTGCAGTGACGTCGCGAAAATCACCGCGATCAGCACGTCGATGCCGAGAATGAGCAGATAAGGCGAGGCTTGTGCCAGCAGCGGCAGGCACACCAGCAGCACAACCACGGCGACCCCGAGCATCTTGAGCGCCGGCGTTGCAGGCCGGATCGGATCCTCCGGCTCGGCGATCGAACGCACCTGCGCTTGTGGCCGGCCAAGCAGGCCATAAGGCCGCGCAATCAACACCACCGCCATCACCAGGAATTCGGCGACCAGCGTGAGCTTCGAGAAGTTCACCGTGACAAAACCGAAATCGATCAACGCCGATGCCGATGCAGATTGCTTTCACTTCCGCAATGATGACGGCGGCGAGGTAGGCGCCCGTAATCGAGCCCATGCCGCCGACCACCACCACGACGAAGGCATCACCAATCGCGACCAGATCGGTGGCGAGGTTGGCGGGTTCGCGCGCCACCTGCAGCGCGCCACCGAGGCCGGCGAGCGCCGCGCCGAGCGCGAACACGCTCGTGAACAACACCGCCTGGTTGACGCCAAGCGCACCCACCATTTCCCGGTCCTGCGTCGCCGCACGTACCAGCCGCCCGAAGCGGGTGCGCGCAAGCGCAAAATGCAGCACCAGCAGGACCAACGGACCGATCACGATCAGGAACAGGTCATAGCTGGGCAACTGGCGGCCGAGCACCTCGATCGAGTTCGCGCAGACCCGGCGCGCGCGGGCCAAGCAAGTCCTCCGGGCCCCATAGCCAAAGCGCAGCATCATTGATGACGAGCACCAGCGCGAAGGTGGCCAGCAGCTGGAACAGTTCCGGCGCGCGATAAATTCTGCGCAGGAGCAGGATTTCGATGAGCGCGCCGATCAAGCCAACGACAATCGCAGTTGCGACGATGCCGCCCCAAAAGCCCAGCGGGCCGCCGATCCGCGTCGCGAATGTGTAGGCGATATAGGTCCCCAACATATACAGGGACCCGTGCGCGATATTGATGATGCGGGAAACGCCGAAGATCAGCGACAAACCAACCGCGATAAAAAACAGGCCAGAGGCGGTCGAGAGCCCGTTAAGCGCCTGAAACAGGAATGCGCTGAAGGTCATTTGAAGCTCGCCGCGGCTCTTCTTACCCTCTCCCCTTGTGGGAGAGGGTGCCGAGCGAACGAAGTGAGCGAGGCGGGTGAGGGGTCCGGATTCACGTTAGGCACTGACCCCTCACCCGGCTCGTGCTCGCTATCGCTCCGCACTCGCCACCCTCTCCCACAAGGGGAGAGGGAAAGCGAGCCCGGGGTAACGCTATCAGTCCCCCGCCGGACGCAGCTTCTTGACCTCGGCATCGCCCGGCAGAACGGTTGCGCCATCGACATATTTAAAGTCAGCCATCGTCCCTTTGCCGTTCTCCAGCGCGATCTTGCCGACATAGGCGCCCATCGTGGCCTGATGGTCGCTGGCGCGATACACGAACGGCCCGAACGGACTGTCGACCTTGAGGTTCTTGAAGGCCTCGACCAGCTTCTCGGTGTCCGTCGACTTCGCCTTGGCGATGCCCGCCGCCACCGACTTCATCGTCACGTAACCGACGATCGAGCCGAGCCGCGGATAGTCGTTGTATTTTTTCTTGTAGGCGTCGACGAAGGCCTGGTGCTCCTTGGTCTTGATCTTGTCCCAGGGATAACCGGTGACCGTCCAGCCGACCGGCGCCTCGTCTTTCAGCGGATCGAGATATTCCGGCTCGCCCGAGAGCAGGCTCACGACGGTGCGATTTTTGAACACGCCGCGCGTGTTGCCCTCGCGCACGAATTTGGCGAGGTCGCCGCCAAACAGCACGTTGAAGATCGCATCCGGCTTGGCATCATCGATTGCCTGCGCCACTGCGCCGGCGTCGATCTTGCCGAGCGGCGGGGCTTGCTCGGTGACAAACTCGACATCAGGCTGCGCCTTCTTCATCAGTGCCTTGAAATTTTCCGCCGCCGACTGGCCGTATTCGAAGTTCGGATAGACCAGCGCCCATCTTCTTCTTTTTCGCAGCGGTCGCGGCCGGCATCAGCATGGCGACCTGCATGTAGGTCGATGCGCGCAGGCGGAACGTATATTTGTTGCCGTTCTGCCAGGTGATCTTGTCCGTCAAAGGTTCGGCGGCAAGGAAGAACACTTTTTTCTGGCCGGCGAAATTGGTGACCGCGAGACCGATATTGGAGAGGAACGTGCCGGTGATCATCGCAACGCCTTCGCGGGTCACAAGTTCTTCCGCGACACGGACGGCTTCGCCGGGGTTGGCGCCGTCATCGCGCGAGACGACTTCCAGCTTCTTGCCGAGTACACCGCCTTTGGCGTTGATCTCCTCGATCGCCATTTCCCAGCCCTTTTTGTAGGGATCGAGAAAGGCGGGCTGCGACTTGTAGCTGTTGAGCTCGCCGATCTTGATGGTCTGCTGGGCCGACGCCGGCGACAGACCCGTCGCGAGAATAAAGGCAAATGCGGTCGAGAGCACGTGACGCTTGGTCAACATAACGAAGCTCCTGCGTAGCTGTGTCCGGCAAACTTATTTGTATGCAAATAGTCCGACTGCGCGGCCAAGCTTGTCAAGCTAACCGCCCGGCTTGTCGCGGAATCGGTCCATCAGCGGCTTGTCCTGGCCACCGTCGATCTCGATCATCGTACCGTTGACCATCTCCATCAGCGGAGAAGCCAACATCACGACCAGGGAGGCGACTTCGTCCACTTCGGCGATACGGCCCATCGGGATCGAGGCCGGCGCAAGCTTGTCAGCCTGTTCGCGAGGGATTTTCATGTCGCGCGCCATGGCGTCGACCAGGCCGGCCCAGCGTTCGGTGCGCACCGGGCCCGGATTGACCGCAACAAAGCTGATGTTGTTCTTGCCGTATTGGCCGGCGAGCGAAAGGGTGAGGTTCTGACCCGCGGCATTGGCAGCACCCGGGCAGATTTCCCAGTAGGACGGCTTTACGCCGTCATTGCCGATCAGATTCACCACGCGTCCGCCGCCCTGCTTGACCATGATCGGCAGCACGTAGCGCAGGCAGCGCACATATCCCATGAATTTGAGCTGAAGGCCCTTCTCCCAATCGTCTTCGGTGAGATGTTCGATCACACCGCCGGCCGCCGAGCCGGCATTGTTGACCATGATGTCGACGCGACCGAGCGCCCTATGGGCCTGCTCGATGAAATTCCTGGCGTCAGTGTCTTGGCGCAGATCAGCGGGAATAGCGATGATCTTGCGGCCGGTTTCCTTGGCGATCTCGTTTGCTGTGGCGACGAGCGGCTCCTTGCGGCGCGCGCAGATCGCAACGTCGACCCCCTCTTTGGCCAGCATCAAGGCGATCCCCTTGCCGATGCCTTCGCTGCCGCCGGTGACCAGCGCGGTTTTGCCCTTGAGTTTGAGGTCCATCGCGATACTCCGATGTTAATTCGATGACTTATGCGCTAGCCAGCGCCCGGCTTCAGCTGCGGCAAATAGATCGGCCAGCGCAGCGTTGAATGCCGCCGGCTCTTCCGTCGGAACGTTGTGACCGGAGCGCGGGATCACCAACAGGCCGGCCGTCGGCGCGGTCCGTTTGAGAAACACGCTGCCGTCGATGCAGGGCTCGTCCTCGTCGCCGACAATGATCAGCAACGGCACGGAAAATTTCTTCAGCGCCGGCTCCATCTCCCACAGCGTCGGCCGCTTGAGCTGGAGATTGAGCATGGTGTGCGCGTGGCCTTCGGCGGAATGGTCGGCGAGCATGCGCGCGAATTCCGCGTAACCGCGCGGGTCTTTGTTCTTCTGCGCCTGGCGCATCGGCGCGTCGGCATATTTCGCCGCCGCCGCCGCGATGCCTTCATTGGCAAACATCTTGCCAACTTCGGCTGCGAGCGCCTTCATCTCCTCGCGTTTCTTCACGTCGGGTGTCGACCCCCAACCGCAACCGGCCGCAACGACAGAAATACAACGCTTTGGTGCATTGATGCCGACGTGCAATGCCGTGTAAGCGCCCATGGAGTGGCCGACGACGTGCGCTCGGTCGACCTTGAGTGCGTCCATCAGCGCGAGCACGTCATCGCGCGCAATGTCCTGGCTGTATTTCGCCGCGTCGGATGGGACGTCGGAAGGAGGATACCCGCGCTGGCTATAGGTGATGCAGCGATGCGCGCGGGAGAAGAACCGCATTTGCATCTCCCAGGTGCGGTAATCGCCGGCATATTCGTGCACAAAGATGACCGGCGTGCCGTGTCCGGCTTCTTCATAATAAAGCCGCGTCCCGTCCTGCGCGGTGATATGCGGCATCACGCCCTCCGGTTACTGCCGACAATTATTTGCACGCAAACGAAAGCAGAGTAAAGTCGCGCTCGCGTTCAGGCCAAGTGACGAGCAAGATCACGGTTTGAACGGCCACGAGGGGGAATAGTCCATGTTCAATTTGTCTCGCCGCGGCCTTGCCGCACTCGCCGTTGTATTTGCGATCACCGGAACGGCGTCCTTGCCGGCACAGGCGCAGCAAAAGCCGGTGATCAAGGTCTCCAGCCTGACGCTGCCCGTATTCAACCCGCTGGTGTGGAATATCATGAAGGCGAAAGGCATCGACGCCAAACACGGCTTCGAACTGGACGCCCACGCCTATCCCTCGATCTCGGCGTTTTATGCGGGCTTTGCCACTGGCGAAACCGATGTGCTGATCGGCGGCCCAACGATTTTGCAGAAGCTCTATCAGGAAGGCGTACCGGTACGCATCATTGCCACTGGCTTCACGCTTGCCGATCTCGTCATTTTCACGAAAAACGACGCCATAAAATCGCTGGCCGATCTCAAGGGCAAGCAGCTCGCCGTCGACATGGGCGGTTCGCAATTCCAGGTCACCAAGATGTACCTCGCCGCCAAGGGTATCGACCTCGGCAAGGACATCACCGTCGTCAACGCCAATTTCGCCGTGGCCCGTGCCCAACTTGAAGCTGACCGCGTCGACGCCGCGCTGGTGATCGAGCCGCTGGCCAGCATCATCGCCAAGCAAAATCCCACGTGGAAAGTCATCTTCAATGGCGCGGCCGGCTGGAAAGAAATCACCGGCACCGACGGCTGGGAAATCGTCACCGCGATGCGCGCCGACGCGATCGCCAAAAATCCCAATGCGCCGAAGATGCTGGTTGCGGCGCTCCAGGACGTCGCCGCCTTCATGTCCTCGAACACCGCGGAAGCCGACAAGATCGCCAACGAGACGCTGAAGCTGCCGCCGGGCATCCTCACCGCCGCGCTGGAAAGCAAGCGGCTGCAGATGATCATCAAGCCCGCCTGGGAGCCGGCGACGAAAAAGTCCATCACCGACATGATGGAACGCGCGGTGAAGGCCGGGTTCTACGAAAAGATGCCGGACGCGAAGATCATCTATGCGCCATGAGGAAATCAGCGGGTCTGTCCCCAGCCTAGTTTTCCCGCGGCAGACCCTCGTTTCCCTCCTCGTCTTTGCCGTCTGCTGGGAGGCGCTGTCGCATCTGGCGCCGGTGCTCGGGATTCCGCCATTTGCCATCCCGAGCCTGCTGAAGATCGGCAAGAGCATCGCCACCATCACGCCGGCCGACATCGCGGTGACGCTGGCGCGGGTCATCGCCGCGTTGATCGTCTCATTCGTGCTCGGGTTGGCGCTGGCGATGGCGATGTATCGCTCCGAGAGCCTGGAAAAATATCTGCACCCGATGATCCGCATCCTGATGGCGGTGCCCGTCGTATCCTGGATTCTGTTCGCGGTGCTGTGGTTTCCGGGCGTCGAATTCCGCATCGGCTTCGTGCTGGTCGTCGTGTGCGGCCCGGTCTTCCTGGTCGACACGCTCGACGCCATGCGCAGCGTGCCGCGCGAGTTGCGTCATATGATGCAGTCGTTCCGGCCGACGACCATTCAGTACTTCATCAAGCTGATGCTGCCGGCAATCATTCCGACCATCTTCACCAGCTGGAAAGTGAATATCAGCCTGGCCATTCGCGTCGTTACGATCGCCGAACTGGTCGGCGCGGTGACCGGCATCGGTCATCAGTTGTCGGTGGCGCAGGAATTGTTCTCGGTCGCCGACGTATTCGCCTGGACCATTGTGCTGGTGGCTTTGCTGTTTCTGCTGGAAGCCATGGTGGCGCGGGTCGAAGCGCGGCTCTTGCGGTGGCGCCCGTGAAGGCGAACGCAAAAAACGGCCCGCCTCCCATCGAAGTGCGCGGCCTGCGCAAGGTGTTCCGGCAGACCACGACCGGACAGTCCGTCGTCGCTATCGACCGCCTCGATCTCACCATCGCGCCGAAGGAAGTCGTGGCGATTGTCGGCCAGACCGGCTGCGGAAAATCCACATTCTTCGATCTGATGATCGGGCTGGATGCACCGAGCGAAGGCTCGATCCATATCGGCGACAAGAGCCCGCATGCCGATTTCGACCACTTCCGCGGAAGAATTGCGACGGTGTTTCAGCAGGACCGCCTGCTGCCCTGGCGCTCGGCGCTGGACAACGCCAAGCTGCCGCTCGAACTGATCGGCCTGTCCGAAGAAGATCAGCGCGAGCGCGCCCTCACCTGGCTCAAGCGCCTTGGTCTCGGGCAATTCACCAATGCCTATCCGCATGAATTGTCAGGCGGCATGCGCCAGCGCGTGGCAATCGCCCGCGCTTTTTCGGTGCAGCCGGACATTCTGCTGGCGGACGAAGCGTTCGGGCATCTTGATGAGGTGACGGCGGCGGAATTGCGCGAAACCTTTCTCGCATTGGCGCGCGAATGCGGCTCGACCGCGATCCTGATCACCCATCAGCTAGAAGAAGCCATCGGCGTCGGCGACCGCATTATCGTGTTCGGCAAGTCCGCTAAACTGCTCGCCGACATCCACGTCGCGCATTGGCCGAAGAAGAAATACGCGCTGTTGCGCGAGGCAATCCAGGCCACCTTGCAAAGTAACAAGCCCGATCCGCGATTGGCCGGCGCAAAACCGAAACGCGGGAAAAAGCGCTAGTTGCCCAAAATCGCTTTGGCGGCGTCGCCGATCGCTTCGACGTTTTCGCCCGCATCGAGGAAACACACGATGCGGCACGGGCAACCTTCAAGGCCTTCGTAGCGCCACGGAAACGCGCCGATATGCAGCGTTTGCCCAGCATCATCTCGATGTCGCCGCCGAGATTTTCTGCGTGCAGCAGGCCTTCCTGGAACGCCCAGTTGTGAAACGGAAATACGTCGGCCGAGACCTTACGGCCGGATTTCTTGTGCGTGTATTCGAAGGTGCCGAAGAATTCCGCCGGTGTCTTGCCGTGCTTTTTCGTGAATTCGTCGGCGAGATCGGGACGCATGTAGCGGATCGACGTATTCATCGAGTGGTCGCAGGAGCCGCAATCCATGCCCCACCATTTGATCTTCTTCTTGAACATCCAGTGCAACGTGTCGAGATTGGGACCGGGGTGATAGCAGAAGTATCGCACCAGATCCTGCTGCGGCTGGCCTTCATAATGCTTGTGCCAGCCGGTGTGCAAAATGAGAATGTCGCCTTCGCGGATGTCGGCGCCGGCGCTTTCGATCATCTGCGGTGTGATCACCGCCCAGTCATGCATATGCTTTGAAATATCGACCACCACGCCGCGATTGCACAGATAGTCGAGTGGCAGATGCGCCATGTCGCCTTTGCGGTTGTCGGTGGCGTGCATGGCGCCGTCGAAATGCGTGCCGACATGCAGCGCGGTATCGATGCGTTGCGCGACAATCCGCACGGTCTGCAGATTTTGCGCGTAATACATCTTGTTGCCGGCATAGCCGACCCAGCCGGGCGTATGCACATTCATGACGTGGGAGAGATCGACGATTTTCATTGCAAATGTCCTGATGGCTTTCCGCTGCGCAGCCTAATCGATCACAAGAGGCCGCGCAGCGCCAGATGCGCGCCGAGCAACAGAAGACCGATGAAGAAACACAACCGGAAGGTTTCTTCGCGCACTTTTCCGCGCACCACCTGCCCGAGCCACATTCCGACAAGTGCTGCCGCGAGCGCCATCAGTGAAGGCCCGGCCAACGACGTCTTCACCTGCCCGGCATAGGCGAGCGCCAATGCGAGTGTGATGGTAGAGACCGTGAACGACAGGCCCAGCGCCTGCACCATCTTGTCGCGGTCGAATTGCAGCGATTGCACGTAAGGCGTGCCCGGCATCACGAAAATGCCGGTTGCCACCGTGATCGCGCCGGTTGCCGCGCCCATGAGCAGACCGAGCCAGATTTCGGCACGCTGCGGCACTGAAAAGTGCCCCTTGATCAGGCCGAGCGCTGCATAAAACACCAGCGCCAAACCGAGCCAGACCGTCGCGCGGCCGCTGTCATCATGCGGAAGCAGCACAGCGCCGATGAAAGTGCCGGCGCAAATGCCGATCGAGCATCGGCCATAGCCGCCGCGCCAGTGCCATCACGCCGCCGCCGACGGCGGCCTGCCAGATGTTCGTCACCAGTGACGGCACGACCAGGATCGCCGCCGCCTGCGCCGGCGTCATCAAAAGACCGAGCAGACCGATCGACACGGTCGGCAGACCGAGGCCGATCACGCCCTTGACGAAGCCGGCCAGCAGGAAAGCCCCCGCCGTCGCCGTGAGAATGAGCGTAGAGTCCACGTCGGCACCTTTATTTTCGCCCGGCAGACCCTGTGCGAAGGCCTGCGTGGATGCAATGCGCATGGACGCAACCCTGCATTCGATTTCGACGAAGCCCGCTTCGTTGCCGTCGGTGACGGTTCGATGCCATACTTTATTTTCAGCCTTCCATCGGGCGGAGCCGCACTGCATGCCGGAAGTTTTCGTTGCCAAAGCCGCCCAATTTCCTGACGGCGAGCGCCGGATCGTCGCCCACGGCGGGCATGAGATCGGCGTGTTCCATTGGCAGGGTAAGTTCTACGCCTACGAGAATCTGTGCGTGCATCAGGGCGGGCCTGCTTGCGAGGGCATCATGATGCACAAGGTCGAGGACGTCATCGGCTCCGATCGCAGCTGGCTCGGCCAGAAGTTTTCGGGTGAGGAAATCCATTTCGTCTGCCCCTGGCACGGCTACGAATATGATCTCAAGACCGGCGAATGCGCGGCTGACCGGAGCCTGAAGCTGAAAAAGTACGAAGTGCTCAAGCGCGGGGAGGACATCTATGTCGTCGCAAACTGAAACGATTGCGCGCACGAGCGACGCCGAAATCCAGCACATGCTGGCGAATGCCGTGCGGCTGTACGCCGAACGGGCGGCGGAACATGACGGCGCCCTGCCCGCTTTTGCACCCGATGCTGCTACCGCGACCGAAGTGATGGTGACGGTGACCGCGATGCTCAAGGCGGTGAACCTGCAGGTGTTCGAGCTCGGCATGTGGCAAGCCTGGTCGGGGAAATAATGGACAAGAAACCGTTCATTCCCGCGCATAGCCGTCCGAAGGACGGCGTGCTTACGCGCGCCTATGCGGGAATCCAGAGCTGCGAAAACAAACCTCACCTGGGTCCCCGCTTTCGCGGGGACGAACGGAGATAGGTATGGATCTTCCGCTCAGCGATTTTCGCCGCATGGAGGTCGAGGAATTCGACACCAGCAAGCTGCTCGCCCATGCGGCCCAGCAGGCCACCGAACGCGGCTACAAGAATTTTCCGATCGTGGATGTCGACTCGCACCACTACGAAAGCGAATCGATCGGCGAGATTCTCGAATACATGGATGATCCCGTGCTGCAGCAGCTTGCGCGCAGCGCGCGGCAAGCCAATGCAAAGAGCGTCGGCATGCTTCCCGCCGGTGTCGGCTACCAGGACATGGGCGGACGCGTCATGCGCTACGCGGTGCGCGGCATGGAAAAGACCGAGCCCGGCGTGCATCGCGACATCGCGCTGACGCGCCGCTGGATGGATGCCATCGGCATTGACGTTGCCGTGATGTTTCCGACACCCATGCTCCAGCTCGGACTGCACCCGCAAGTCGAGGTCGAAGTTGCGCTGGCGCGCGCCTATAACCGCTGGCTGACCGAACGTGTGCTAGCGCATGAACCGCGCATCCGCTCGATGCTTTATCTGCCGTTCAATGACGCGGATGCCGCGTACCAGATGGTGCAGGAATTCGGCCAGACCAAAGGTGTGGTCGGATTCATGGTGACGTCGGCGCGCTACCGGCCGGTACATCATAATTCCTATATGAAGACCTATGCGCTGATGGAAGAGATGGGTCTGCCGCTCGCATTTCACGCCGGCTATAACTGGAACGATCAGACCGTGGGGATGATGAACCGCTTCATTTCGGTGCACGCCCTGGGTTTCGTCTTCTACAACATGGTGCATCTCGCCAACTGGATCACCAACGGCCTGCCGGAGCGGTTTCCCAAGTTGAAGGTGCTGTGGGTCGAAAGCGGTCTGGCCTGGGTGCCGTTCATGATGCAGCGCTTCGACAATGAATATATGATGCGCTCGTCGGAGGCCCCGGCCCTGAAGAAAAAGCCGAGCGACTATATGCGCGACATGTATTTCTCATCACAGCCGATGGAAATGACCGACATGGCGGCGCTCGAGCAAACATTCCGCATGATCAACGCGGAAAACCAGTTGCTCTATTCGTCCGACTATCCACACTGGGATTTCGATCTACCTTCAACCATCTATGATCTGCCGTTCCTCGGCGAACAGGCGAAACGCAATATTCTCGGCGGCAATGCGATGAAGCTGTTTAACCTCAAACTGCCGGCGCAAAAGCTGGCCCGCGTCGCATAAGCCATATAAGGACTGTAGGGAGGAAAAAGTGCGCAAACTTCTGGCGTTGATTTCATTCACGCTGCTTCTGACAGCGGGCGCGGCGGCACAGGATGCTGCGGCCACTTTCCCCAACAAGCCGATCAAAATCGTCGTCTGCGTCCCGGCCGGCGGCGGCGTTGATACGGTGACGCGCATCGTCGCCGAAGGGCTGCACCAGAAGCTTGGCCAGCCGGTGGTGGTGGAAAACCGCGCGGGCGCGGCTGGCAATATCGGCGCCGAGTATGTGTTCACGTCCGATCCCGACGGCTACACGCTGCTCGCCGCCCAGCCGGCGCCGTTGACCGTCAATCCGCTGCTTTACAAGAAGCTGAATTTCGATCCCACCCAATTCGAACCGGTCGCAATCATGACGTCGATCGCGAACGTACTGCTGGTGCGTCCCGATTTCCCCGCGAAGACGGCGAAAGAGTTTGTCCAATATCTGAAGGCCAATCCCGGCAAAGTGAACTATGCCTCGCAGGGGATCGGCACCACCTCGCATCTGACCGCCGCGCTGTTCGAGCGGGTGATCGGCACCAAGCTCGTGCACGTGCCTTACAAGGGGACCGCGCCGGCCCTCAACGACATCATCGCCAGCCACGTCGATTTCATTTTCATGGAGCTGGCCTCGGCGATCAAATTGCACGAGGCCGGCAAGGCGCGCATCCTCGCGGTTGCCACCGACAAACGCATCCCTAGCCTGCCGGATATACCGACGCTCGACGAAGCCGGCGTGAAAGGCTTTGAGTCCGGCACCTGGAACGCGTTGGCCGCGCCGCCGAAGACGCCCGCCGCCGTGGTCGCCAAACTCAACAAGGCCGTCAACGAAGTGCTGCACGGCCCGCAGGCGCAAGAGCACTTTGCAAAGATCAACCTGCGCGCCGCCAGCGGCTCGCCGGCTGAGGCCGCTGCCTTCATCAAGAAGGAAACCGAAGTCTGGGGCGGCGTCATCAAGGACGCGCACGTCGAAGCGAACTGACGCGCTTTATCCCGACTGCCGGCACAATCCGAACTCGGGCAAGCCCGGATTCGGAATGTTCAGCGTGCCACTGTCGCGGCTTTTTGTTTCTTTTTCTTCTCGGGCTCGTCTTTGTTCATGTTGAAATAAACCGGCAGCGACCAGGTCGGCAGCCACAGCGGCAGCGAATCCTTGAGCGCGCGCCAGGTGTTGTCGTGCTGCTTGGCGATATCCTCAGCTTCGGCGGTCTGTTTGGACTTTTTGTCCTTCGCAGCGGCAATGACCGGTGAAACGGCAACAGCGGCAGCGACAATCAAAAAAGCGAGCTTTTTCATAATGACCCCCCCTGGCAAAAGCAGTCGTATCGACCGTCGTTTTGCAGCTCCATCATCGGTCACGACGGTATTTTTGCAAGAGGGACGCGGGCCCTCGCCGCGCGCTGCCCGCTTTGTCCCCGATTCAATTTTCAAATGGCCAATTCAAACGGTTAGTTCAGACGGCCATGCGCCGTCGTCCGACCCTCCGGCGCATCGAAAGTATAGGATTATAGTCAGTGTAGAACTAGGGTCGAGGGACGCCCGGCGACCAAATGCCCGTCGCGTTTTTGCCGACAGCGCCATCGACAAGGCCTATAATACGACGACCTCACCGGCTATAAGCCGGAAATCAATACCGCTTAAGGAGACGACCATGGACGAGAGAACGCGCGACCCGTTGCAAATCCGCGCCGAGGACGTCAACCCGCGCTACAACTGGGGCCGCGCACTGCCGGCGCTCGGCACCATGGGCGTCGACTTCGAGGAGCGCGTCGACTACCGGCGCCTGCATCGCTACAGGCTCGGCCGCGCCAAGCAGGTTCTGGAAGCCTCCGAATGCGGCGCGCTGCTGGTGTTCGACGTCAACAACATCCGCTACCTGACCTCGACCAAGATCGGCGAATGGGAACGCGACAAGATTTCGCGTTGGGCGCTGCTCACCCGCAACGGCGATCCGATCCTGTGGGACTTCGGTTCCGCTGCCGTCCATCACAAGCTCTATGCGCCCTGGCTCAAGCCGGAGAACTGCAAGGCCGGCCTGCTCGGCCTGCGCGGCACGGTGCAGCCCTCGTTCGGGCTGATGGCCAAGCATGCCAAGGAATTGTTCTCGCTGCTCAAGGAAGCCGGCGTGGAGAAGATGCCGGTCGGCGTCGACATCATCGAGCCCGCCATGATGTTCGAACTGCAGAAGGCCGGTGTAAATGTCGTCGATGGGCAACAGTTGATGCTGGAGGCGCGCGAACTCAAGTCGCAAGACGAGATCGCGCTGCTCAATCGCGCCGCCGCCATGGTCGACGGCGCCTATCACATGATCAATGAAGAGCTCAAACCGGGCGTGCGCGAGAACGATATCGTCGCCAAGGTGAACGAATTCCTCTATCGCCACGGCTCCGACGACGTGGAAGCCGTCAACGCCATTTCCGGCGAGCGCTGCAATCCGCATCCGCATAATTTCACCGACCGCATGATCCGGCCGGGCGACCAGGCGTTCTTCGATATCCTGCAGTCGTTCATGGGCTATCGCACCTGCTACTACCGCACCTTCAATGTCGGCCGCGCGACGCCGTCGCAACACGACGCCTACAAGAAGTGCCGCGAATGGCTCGACCGCGCCATCGAGTTGATCCGCCCCGGCGTGATGACCGACGAAGTCGCGCGCGCGTGGCCGAAAGCACAGGAATTCGGCTTCCCGGATGAATTATCGGCCTTCGGGCTGCAATTCGGTCACGGCCTCGGCCTGGCGCTGCACGAGCGGCCGATCATCTCGCGCGTGATCTCGCTCGAGCATCCGACCGAGATCAAGGAAGGCATGGTGTTCGCGCTCGAAACTTATTGTCCGGCCACCGACGGCTTCTCCGGCGCGCGCATCGAAGAGGAAATGGTGGTCACCGATAAAGGCTGCCGCGTGATCTCGCTGTTCCCGGCCGAGGAACTGCCGATCGCGAACAGATACTGAGAATGGCATTGATGGAAAGCCCGCCCAGCGCCGCGCAAGCGCTGCGGCGCGGCTTGCGTGGCCGCTGCCCCGCCTGCGGCGAAGGCCATATGTTTCGCGCCTTCCTGAAGGTCGCCGACACCTGCCCACATTGCGGTGAAGAGCTGCATCACCACCGCGCCGACGACTTCCCTGCCTATCTCGTCATCGTTATCGTCGGCCACATCCTGGTGCCGATCGTGCTGCTGGTCGAAACTGAAATCGCCCCGGCAATGTGGATCAGCATGACGCTGTGGCCGCTGGCCGCACTGGTGATGGCACTCGGCTTGCTGCAGCCGGTCAAAGGCGCCGTGGTAGCGATCCAGTGGTACGGCGGCATGCACGGCTTCGAAGCGGCAAAGAAAGCACGGGTGCTCGCCGCCGCCTCGGTGGATGCTGGATAGCCGTTTTCGCACTACCCCGCGTTTTTCCCGCCCAGGGCGCCCGGCTGCATAAACGCCGCCGGCAGCGCGACACTCATCGAATCCACCATCGATGTCGGCATCAGGATGGTGGCACCGCGCTCTTTTGTCGTCTCGTAGATGATGTTCATCGCCCGCAGGTGCAGAGCCGCGGGTTCGCCGGCATAAGTGCGGGCTGCTTCGACAAATTTAGCGGCAATCGCGGCTTCGGCCGAGCCAAGGATGACGCGTGCTTCCTTCTCGCGCTCGGCCTGCGCCTGCCGCGACATGGCATCCTGCAGGCCGACCGGAATGGCGACGTCGCGGATCTCGACCGAATTGACCGAAATGCCCCAATCGGCGGTCTTACCGGCGATCTCGGTGCGCAAGACTTCGTCTGCCGCCTTGCGTTCGGCCAGCAGCGCCGACAGATGCGACGCACCGATCATTTCGCGCAGCGAGGTCTGCGCCACTCGATCGATGGCCGAACGATAGTCGGTGATGTTGAGCGCAGCGCGTTGCGCGTCGTGCACATGCCAGAAGATCACGGCATCGACGTTGACCGGCACCGTGTCGCGGGTCAGCGCCTGCTCGGCATTGAACTGGGTGGTCTGGATGCGCTCGTCGATGACGGCGGTCACGCTGTCAATGACGGGGATGATCACGAACAGCCCCGGGCCTTTCACGCTCGATAATTTACCGGCGCGCAGGATCACGAAGCGTTCCCAGTTGTTCGCCATCTTGAGCGAAAATGCGGTGAGCACCGCGAGGATGCCGAAACCGATGCCGGCCGCCTGGAGGCCTGCACCAAACAGCAGCACACCGATGGCAGCGAAAATAATGGTGACAAGCGTGGTGATGGGATTCATGGCAAAGCTCCGCGTTGCAATGATGAGTTGCGGCGCAGTCGGCGACAACGCCGTGCACTGGAGATACGGCTTCTGGACGAAACTACAAGGCGGCCGAACGATGTCCCGGCTATGCCAGGAATTCAATTCCGTATTTACTTGCAATCGCTTTGAAATCCGCCGGCGGGCCGCCTTGAGCTGCCGCCGTCAGTGCACCCGTCACGTCTTCAATAAACGCGTCGAAAATGCCGCCCGGCGACGAGATGATGAGTTCGCGGCCGGTTTCCGGCCCGATGCTCTTGATGCTGTGCGGGGTACCGCGCGGCGCAAACATCATTTCGCCCGGGCCAAGCATCAGTGTGGCGTCGCCCAGCTGGCACTCGTAGTGACCTTCGCAAATAATATGAATTTCGTCATAGGTCGGATGCCGATGCAGGCTCGCGGCCGCACCCGGCGGTTCGATCGCTTCGCACAGCGTATAGGCCCCGCCGGTCTCGGCGGCGCTGGTCTTAACCGTCAGCGTGATGCGGCCGAGTTGGTGCGTCTTGCCATCGCCGCGCCGGAAGTGTCGTGGCTGCACTGCCATGGTTGCCCCCTCACGCGCGTCAGGCCGGAGCCCTTTCCTTCAGATGCGGAAACCGCTCGCTCAGGAGCGACCCCGGGTAGTAAGTCGGCTTGAACGCAGGATGCGCGCGGATGTTATCGAACCATGTGACAACGCGCGGCAGATCCTGCCAGTCCGGCATGCCGAGGTCATCCATACGGATGAGGGCCGGCATCGCCGCCACGTCGGCAAGGGTAATGTCCTTGCCAAGGAGCCAGGGGCCGCCGCTGCTCTTGATCTCTGCATCCATGCGTTCATAGGCCCGGCGCAAGCGGGCGAGCGCGGCATCCATTTCCGGCTTAGGAAAACCGGTTTGCCCCATCGTGAGCATGAATTCGCGGCGGATTGGCTTCGATTCCGCCATGGCGACAAAGGCATCGCGGCTCATTTTCTGGAAGCTCGGCAGGAACGCGAGGTTGAAGGTCGGAACCCGTACGGCGGCGGCTGGCATTTCGTCGATGAAATGCATCAGCGCGCGCATGCGGGCGCGTGCGACCGGATCTTTAGGCGTGAAACTGTCTTTCGGCGCGACTTCGTCGAGATATTCGGTGATTACCGTGGAATCGATGACAATGGCGCCGTCGTGATCGAGTGTCGGCACAACGCCATTGGGATTGAGCTTGAGATAGTCGGGCTTGAGCTGGTCGCCCTCGAGCAGATTGAGTTTGACTTCGTCGAAGGAAAGTTTTTTGGCGTTGAGAACAAAGCGGACACGTTGGCTGCAGGTCGACTGCGGCGCGTTGTAGAGTTTGAAGGTCATTGCGAACTCCCGTTCAGCACTCGCGTCGTCACACACCGCAGGATGCCGCATGCGTTTGACGCATATCCACTATGAAGTTTACGGGCAATTTACTTGTAGTAGACGCCCCGGCCCGGTTCACTGAAAACGTGCGCAGCCGCCGTTTTCCTCCCTATAGGCTTAGACGGCGGCGTGAATCCTCCACCTTATGCACACGGGCCCCGCAAGGGGCCCTTTTTTTTATTTCAATCTTCGCGAGGCCGCGACACACGCGCTCTTCCCCTCTCCCCTTGTGGGAGAGGGTGGCGAGTGCGGAGCGGTAGCGAGCACGAGCCGGGTGAGGGGGAATACCTCACAAGTATCCAGCCCCCCTCACCCGCCTCGCTCATTTCGTTCGCTCGGCACCCTCTCCCACAAGGGGAGAGGGAAGAAGAAGCCTACTCCAGCCCGGTCGACACGTTCTTGTTTTCCGGCGTGAGCTTCATGCCGGCGGCGAGCGCCATTGTTTCGGCCAGCGCGGCGAAATCCTTCTGTAAATATTCTTCCGGATTTTTCTGCAACGTGGCGGCACCGAAATGGGTTTGCAGCACTTCGCGCGTCGCCGCGGTCACCGGCATCGGCACATCCCATTCGCGACCAAGCTCGAGGCCGAGATCAAGGTCCTTGCGCAGCAATTCCGGTGTGAAGGTCGTGGTCCAGTCGAGATTGACCAGAGCCGGCGTCTTGTAGCGCGTGAACATAGAGCCCATCACGCCATTGTTCATGAAAGCGAGGAATGCATGGCGCGGCACGCCCATCTTGTTGGCGAGCAGCGTGATCTCGATCAGGTTCTCTATCACCACGCCGAGCATGACGTTGTGCGCGATCTTGCAGATGCGCGCGAGTTCGCCGTCGCCGACATAAGAAACGCCCTGCGGCGCAAATATTTCGATCAGCGGCATCGCGATCTTCGCATCGGCTTCCGGACCCGACACTACCGACGACAGCTTGCCGGCCTTGATCACCTTGGCGTTGCCCGACACGGGCGCCGCCAGGAAGCTCACGCCTTTTTCGGTCAGACGCTTGCGGATGGCGGCTGATTCCTCGACCGAGATCGACGAGCAATCGACCAGCATCTTCGGCTTTTTCGCACCGCTCAGCAGTCCGTCCTTGCCGAAGACAACTTCCTCGACGTCCTTGCCGGTGGAAACGATCGCGAACACCACATCGCAATCGGCAAGCTCGACCGGCTTGTCGACCAGCTTGCCGCCCTTGGCAGCGAGCGGTTCGGCCTTGGCGCGGGTGCGGTTCCAGATTGTCACATCGTGGCCGGCCTTGAGCAGGCGCTCGGCCATGGGCGTTCCCATGCGGCCCGCCCCGATCCAGCCGATCTTTTGTGCGGTCTTCGACATCACGAAACTCTCCCGTTGAAACTTGTCGCGGTCCAGGCGCGCGTGGCGGGGCTTTAGCCGGTCTGCCGCAATTGCGCCAGAGGCGACTTAGCAGGCGAGAATCCGAAGGGGCGCATGCTTGTGGTGGGCGTTCAAAGCGCATTATCCTTCCAGCAAGGCCGGTCACAAGGCCGCCCAGGGATCCGCGCTCAAACCGCCTTGGCCCAGTTCGCGGGAGGAAAACAGGCTCCGATGCAGGATGCCGTCACCACGATCGCCGTGACCGGCGCCTCCGGCCCGTTCGCAAACCAGCGAACGCTTGCGGCTGATTGCGCGAAATATTTTTCCGTTCGTCGTCGTCGGTACGATTTGGGAAATTGTCGCGTGGGCGGGCGTTTTTCCGCACCGTTTGTTTCCGACACTGGAAGAGGTGGCGGCTTCCTTTGTGCGGCTCACCATCGCGGGAATTCTTCCGCATCACGCCATCGAGACCGTTATCCGGCTGCTGAGCGGCTTCGCTTTGGCTGCCCTGATTGGCGTCAGCATCGGCGTCCTCATGGGACGTTCGCGCCGCGCCGAGGATATTTTTCTTCCGCTGGTGAGTATTTGCGCGCCGATCCCCGGCCTCGCCTATGCGCCCTTGTTCCTGCTCTGGTTCGGCCTCGGCAACATTTCGGCCGTTCTGCTGGTTGGTTTCGTGTCGGCCTTTCCGATCATCTTCAACAGCTGGACCGGCGTGAAGGCGGTGAAGGAGATCTGGGTGCGTTCCGCGCAATCCATGGGCGCAGACGATCGCCGGCTGTTCAGCCACGTCATCCTTCCGGGCGCCTTGCCCTACATTCTCACCGGGCTTCGGCTCGGTCTGGCGCAAGCCTGGCGTATCCTTGTTGCGGTCGAAATGCTCGCGGCCGTGCCCTGGGGTCTCGGCTGGCTGATTTTCGGCGCACGGGAATTCCTCAATACGGATGCCATGCTGGCCGGCATCGCCGTCATCGCGCTCATCGGCCTCGGGCTTGAGAAATTCGTGTTCCAGAAAATCGAAGACTACACCGTGGTGCGCTGGGGAATGGTCACCGCATGACCGAAAACGGACAACGCACACCGCTCGTTCATCCGCGCAGCGATCACGCTTACCATCGCTGCGGCCATCTACGAGGCGCTGGCGCGCAGCGGTTATTTTGCGCCGGCCTTGCTGCCGACTATTCCGGCCGTTGCGCGAACGTTGTTCGCGATGATCGCCGATGGCAGCATCATCGAGCACGCCGCTTACACTATGTACCGGGTGATGTTCGGCTTTAGCCTTGCGGTGGTCGTCGGCATCCCGCTTGGAATCCTGATGGCGCGCTTTACTGCGATCGAGAATTTCTGCCTGCCGCTGGTCAGCGCGCTGATGCCGATCCCTTCTTTCGCTTTGGTGCCATTGTTCATGCTCTGGTTCGGTATTGGCAATCTCACGACGATCCTGATCGTGTTCTATGCCGCAACTTTCCCGATGGTGTTCAATACCTGGTCAGGAGTGCGTTCGGTCAATCCGCTTTGGCTGCGCGCGGCCGGCGCCATGGGCGCCGACGAAAATTCTCTGTTCTGGAAGGTGATTATCCCGGGCGCCTCGCCTTTCATTATCACAGGTATGCGGCAGGCATTCCTGCGCGCATGGATCGCCGTCGTCGGCGCCGAGATGATCGCAGCTTCCGACTGGGGGCTCGGCTGGGTGATCTTCGACGCCAAGGAATTTCTCAACACCGACATCATGCTAGCCTCGCTCGCGGTCATCGGCGCAATCGGTTACGCTTTCGAGCGCCTGGTGTTCGGCTCGATCGAGCGCGCAACCGTGCAGCGCTGGGGCATGGTGCGCCTGGCTAAAGGTTAGTGAGTCAGACGGAACAAACGGCACAACATGGTCCCGATCGAAATCAAGGACGTATCGCTGGTCTACGATACGCCCGGCGGCAAGGTCCCCGGCGTCAGGGACGTCAGCATCCATGTCGATGCTTCGGAATTTGTCTGCATCGTCGGCCCGTCCGGCTGCGGCAAATCCACGTTGTTGAATATCATCGCCGGCTTCCTGTCGCCGGCCGCGGGTGAGATCCGCATTGGCGGCAAACCGGTGACGGGACACGGTATGGACCGCGGCGTGGTATTCCAGGATTTCGCCCAACTGTTTCCCTGGCGCACTGCGCTCGGCAATGTGTCCTTCGGGCTCGAGATGAAAGGCCTGCCGAAGGGCGAGCGCGATAAAATCGCGCGTGAGCAGTTGCGCCTGGTGAAGCTCGAGAAGTTCACCGGTTCGTATCCGCATCATCTGTCAGGGGGCATGCAACAGCGGGTCGCCATCGCACGCGCGCTGGCATACAATCCATCGGTCCTGCTGATGGACGAACCGTTCGCGGCGCTCGACGCAATGACCCGCGACGACATGCAGCGGCTGCTCGCCGACGTATGGCGGGAAACCCGCAAAACGGTGATCTACGTGACGCATAACGTGGCCGAGGCGGTCTATCTGGCGGATCGCGTGGTGGTGATGAGCGCACATCCCGGCACGGTGAAGAAGATCGTCAAAATCGACCTGCCGCGTCCGCGCGATCCGTTGAGTGTTGAATTTCGTCGAATGCCAGAAGGAACTGCTGGGCTACCTCGGTCACGATGTCGGTGCCGAAGAGGCAGCAAAAGGCGCCAACGGCAAAGCCAAATCATAGGGAGGATAGACGATGACTGTTCGCAACAATGGGATGACCCGCCGCCACTATCTGGCGGCCACCGGCGCCGGCGTGCTCGCGGCAGGCCTTGGCGTTAAGACCCGCGGCGGCGCTGGAGACAGTGCGGCAAGGCTACCAGACCAATATGTGGGGCATGCCGACCTATTACTTGCTGCGGTCCGGCCTGCTCGAAAAGCACGGCGTGAAGTTCGAGGAATTCGCGGTGCCGTCCGGCAACCTCACCATGCAGCAGATGGTTGCGCGCCAGGTGGACATGGGCACCTATGCCGGGCCTTCATTTTCCATCGGCCATGACAAAGGTGGCCTCGTCGCCATCGCCATGATCGAATATGTGGGCAAGACCGCGCGCGTGATGGCGCGCAAGGACCTCGGCATCACCAAGGTCGAACAGCTCAAAGGCAAGAAGGTCGCCAACCAGACCGGCTCATCCACCGGCAACATCTTCGTCGACCAGATCGCAACCAAGGCCGGCCTCAAGAAGGGCGACTATGAAGAGATCCGGATGAACGTGAACGACATGGTAGCCGCCATGGCCGCCAAGACCGTGGATGCCATGGTCAATGTCGAGCCGTACAACGCTATCGCCGAAGCCGACGGCCTCGCCGTCACAATTTCTGAATTCGATCTGTTCGACAAGCTGCCGGTGTTTATGGCGGCAACACCGGAGTTCGTCGAGAAGAGCCCGGACACTGTTGTCGCCTATCTGAAAGCCTGGCTCGAAGTGGCCAAGGACTTCAAGAACAGCCCAGCCAAGGTGTCGGATACGATCTACTCGTTCTACACGTCGAAGGGTTACACGATGTCGAAGGACACCTTCGCCAAGGCGCTGGCGCGGGTCGAGGTGCAGCCCGGTTGGCCGGCCGACGTCGTGCCTTACATGACCGCGCAATCGCAGATCCTGATCGACACCAAGAAGATCAAGGCGATGCCCGACTGGACCAAGGCGCTGCGTACCGATTTTCTGAAGAAGGCCATGGCCTGACGATTCACAAAGTTGCGACCAGGGCCGGCGCCGCGCGCCGGCCTTAGTCTTGGGAAGACCCGAAATCACGGAGTAATCTGAATGTCCGCCAATCCGCTTACGCAATCTGGAGAGCCCGTCACCTGGAATTTCAAGCTGCTTGCGCAGAACGATCTCGGCGGCTTTGGCGGCATGGGCGAAGGCATGTCGGTGCAGATCGCCAAGGACGGGCGCCGCATCATCTGGCTCGCGCACGAAAGCGCGCCGAAGAATTTCACCGGCGTCGACGTCTCCGATCCGCGCAATCCGAAGGTGGTGGTGCAGACCGATCTGCCGAAGCCTCACATGCGATCGAATTCGCTGGAGACAGCCGGCGATATCATGGCGGTGGCCTACCAGACGCAGAAAACGGGACAGCAGCCGGCCGGCCTCGAACTGTTCGACATCTCGGTGCCGGAGAAGCCGCGCTCGATCTCGTTCTTCGATTGCTCGGGGCCAACATCGCGCGGCGTGCATCAGTTATGGTTCTGCGACGGCGAATTCGTGCACATGGCCTCCGGCTCGCCCGACTTCAAGCCAAGCAACCCGAACGACGACCAGTTCTACCGCTGCATCGACGTGCGCGATCCGTCGAAGCCCAAGGAAATCGGCCGCTGGTGGATGCCGGGCACGAGTGCGACCGACAATGTCGCGCCGCCACCGCGTCACCCGCTCGACAAAGGCTATCGAGCGCACAATACCAACGTTTATCCGCAGCGGCCGGATCGACTCTACCTCTGCTACATCGACGGCGGCATGTTCGTGATGGACATCAAGGACAAAGCCAATCCGAAGGTGATCTCGCACTGGACCAACTCACCGCCCTATACCGGCTTCATGCACACGGCGGTGCCGCTGTTCGATCGTAACCTCATGCTGGTGACCGACGAGTCCACCGAGAACGCCGGCAAGGACTGGCCGAAATTGATCTGGATTCTGGACATGCGGGACGAAACGCATCCGGTCTCGATCTCGACCTGCCCGCTGCCGCCAGTGGACGCCTACAAAGATCGCGGCGGACGCTTTGGCGCGCACAATATTCACGAGAACGTCGCCTTGCCGACCGCATGGCAGTCGGACCAGATCGTGATCGGCACCTTCTTCAATGGCGGGCTGCGCGCCTACGATATTTCCAATCCCTATCAGCCGAAGGAGGTCGGCACCTTCGTGCCGCCGCCGCCGAAAGGCACGCCGGTCGGCGCCGTGCAGCTCAACGATGTATTCGTGGACGAGCGGCAGATCGTGTACACCGTCGACCGCCACACTGGCGGGCTGTACACGCTGGAGATGGATTTTTAGTGGTATCTCTCATCGCTTGCGGGCAGTGTGTCCGCGGCTAGTCTGCGCCTTGCGATGTGCTCAAAATCGCGGCTAAGCCGCCTCACCCGGATCGCTTCGCGATCACGCCTCTCCGCGGCGGCCGGGGATGACGGTTTGTTGTATAGTCTCACAATGAACTCCCCCTTTCCTTCCCCCGCCGCAGGGCGCTTTGGCCGCAGGCTCAAGCGCGAACGCGGCGCGCGTTTGCCCGTCACGGTGATCACCGGTTTTCTCGGCGCCGGAAAAACCACGCTGCTCAAGCGCTTCCTGGCAACGCCGGAAGGCAAAGGCACCGCGGTGGTGGTCAACGAATTCGGCGCGACCGGCATCGACGATGCGCTGGTGCGATCGAGCGCCGACGAGACCGTGCTGCTGGGCAATGGCTGCCTGTGCTGCATTACCCGCACCGACTTGCAGCAGGCGTTGCGCCGCATGGTGATCGAACGCGAACGCGGCGAATTGCCGGACTTCCGCCGCGTCGTGATCGAAACCAGCGGGCTCGCGGATCCCTCCCCCATTCTGCAAACCTTCGCAACCGATCGGGCTCTCGGCAGCGTCTTCCATGTCGAAGCGGTGGTGACGGTGGTCGACGCGGAGCACGGCCTCGACACGCTGTCCTGGTCTTCCGAAGCGCGCAAGCAGGCAATGCTCGCCGACCGTCTGGTCGTCACCAAGACCGACATTGCCGGGGAAGGCGCCGGCGACGCGCTCACCGCGCGCTTGCGCGACCTCAATCCGGGAGCCGAGATTCTGGAAGCGGTCAATGGCGCGCTTGATCCCACGCGGCTCACCGAACCGGCCGCCGATCAACGCAATCCCTTTGTTGCCGACACCGCGCACGCGGACGGCATCAGCAGCTTCGTGCTGACCGACAGCACGCCGATGCCGTGGCCGGTATTCGCGCGAACCATGGACACCTTAATGACGCTGCGCGGACCGGACCTGCTGCGGGTAAAGGGTTTTCTCGACGTCGAAGGATGCAAAGGGCCGGTGCTGGTGCAGTTCGTGCAACACCTCGCGCATCCGCCGGTTGAGCTGGAATCTTGGCCTGACGGAAATCACACAAGCCGCGTTGTCTTCATCACGCGGAATATTTCGGAAACGCAGGTACGCGACCTGCTGAAGGCGATGCGCGGACTCGCCCCATAATATGTTGTCATCATCCGCGAAAGCGGATGATCCAGTAATCGTAGGCGTTGATAATAAACCGAAAGCCTGCGGCGTACTGGATGCCCGCTTTCGCGGGCATGACGGCAGTCAACTACTCCCGATCTCTGCCCGCGATTTCCGCCTGCCACGGCGCAACGGTGCGCTCGACCCAGCCGATCAGCCAGTTCAGGCCGACTGCCATCAACATCAAAATGATGATCGGTACGAACATGGTGGCGGTGTCGAAGTTGTTGGCGGAGTTGATGATCACCGCGCCGAGGCCGGAAATGGTTGTGAAAAACTCCGCGATCACCATCGCCACCACGGCGCGGCCGACTGCCAGGCGAACACCGGCCATGATGTAGGGCAGCGTGGCTGGCAGCACGATGCGGCGCAGGATCACCAGGTCGGGCGCCACAAAGGATTTTCCGACCTCGATCAGCGTCTTGGGCACGGCAACGACGCCGAGCCATGTGTTGATCGTGATCGGGAACAGCGCCATCAGGAAAACGACCGCGACTTTCACCGCGAAACCGAGGCCAAGCCACAGGATCAGCAATGGCACCAGCGCAACCAGCGGCATCGCGTAGCCGGCGGTTACGTAGATGCCGAGCGCAGCCTCTGCCACGCGGAAGCCGCCGATCAGCAGGCCAAGCGGCACCCCAAACACGATTGCTAGCGCGTAACCCAGCAAAAATGGCCGCAAGGACTCAAACAGCGCCGACCACAATTGACCGGAGATCGCCAACTCCCAGAACGCCACTGCAATTGCCGAGGGATAGGAGCCGAACACCGGATTGATGCGGCGGCCGAAAATCTCCCACAGGATTAGCATGACCGCGATCGAGGCGAGCGTGATCACCCAGCGCGGCCAGGGCTTACGCTCCGCGGGGCCGGCGTCTTGGGCCGCCGCGGCTTTTTCGTTTCTGTTTGCTATATCGACCATCAGTGAACCGATGCGCCATTGTGGATCGCACGCCAGACCTTGTAGCGTGTCTCGGCGAATTCCGGTGTACCGCGCACAATTCCGAGGTCGGGACGCGGACGCTTGAGCGGCACGTCCATGACTTCCTGCACGCGGCCGTTCTTCATCACCACAATACGGTCGGCGATCAGCACGGCTTCATCGAGGTCGTGCGTCACGAATATAATCGTCTTGCCGGTGCGGGCGTGGATATCCAGAAGTTCGGCTTGCAGCGATTCACGTGTCTGTGCGTCGAGCGCGCCGAATGGCTCATCCATCAACAAGACCTTGGGATCAATGGCGAGTGCCCGCGCAATACCAACGCGCTGCTTCATTCCTCCGGAAAGTTGATGCGGACGCCGGTTCTGCGAATCCTTCAGCCCTACCAAATGCAGATATTTTTCCGCCGTCTCGCGCAGGGGTGAACCGCGCATGCCTTTCATTTCCAGGCCGAACATCACGTTCTGCAACGCAGAAAGCCATGGCAGCAATTCCGCGTGCTGAAAGACCATGCCGCGGTCGTGGCCACAGCCGTGGACTTCGCGCCCGTCCACGGTGACGCGACCACTGGTTGATGCATCGAGGCCCATGGCGACACGCAGCGCCGTGGTCTTGCCGCAGCCGGACGGTCCGATCAGCGCAACAATCTCGCCGTCCTTGACGCTGAAGCTGACGCGGTCGAGCGCCTGCACGTGATGAACTTCTTCATCCACGCGCAGCGTAAAACGCTTCGACACGTCGAGGAAAGTCACCTCACCCATTCAATTCTCCAGGATATGGCGCAAGATCACGAAAAGCGCGAACCGGTTTTCGGACAAGATCATGCGCAATACCACAGTGCCAATGCCTAGTGGCCAATGACCTTAAGCGCCTTTTCACGGTATTCCGGTGCCGTCACAACCTTCAGATCCAAGCGCGCCTTCAGCTTGCCGGCCTTCACCATTTGCTCCTGTATCCATTGGATCTTCTCCGCCGGCAGCGGCAACGTCGGATCCACGGCATGATGCTGGACGGCGTCATCATAGACGAAGCCCGGACGTAGATCGTCAGGCTTGGCGTGGATCAACTCGCGCGTAAGCGCGATGGTTTCGTCACGGTGGGAGAGCGCAAAACGTAGCGCACTCATCTCGGCCGCGAGAAACTTCACGGCATCGTCTCCGCGCTCGGCCAGCTTCTTCGCACTCGAGACGATGCACACGCGCAAGAAGTTCGGCACCGCATCGCGTCCGGCCACGAGCAGGTGGATGTTCTTGGGCGCGATCGGCTGATATTCGTTTGAAACAACGGCTGCGTCGACAACGCCGCCGATGAGAGCCTGATAACGGTCGCGATCGCCGCCGACCGCGGCGAGCTTCACGTCGGTATCGGCGACGCCGAATTTTGCCAGTGCGGAGCGCGCCAGCATATCGGGCATCGAGTTGGGAGCGGACACCGCAATCTCTTTGCCTTTAAGGTCCTCAACCTTGCTGATCTTGTCACTGGCGTAGATCCCGTGCGGAACCACAACCCAGTGGCAGCCCAGCAATTTCACATCACCGCCCTTGGCGTCGGCGGCGAAGACGCCCTGCGGACCACCCTCGAAACTGTCGAGTTCGCCGGCGATCAGCGCTTTCAGCGCGAGTTGATCGTCCTTGAACTGTGACACCTCAACTTTGAGACCCTGTTTTTTCGCGAAGTCGCGCGTCGATACCATCAGGAAGATACCAGCGTCGGCCTTGGCGTTGATGAGGCCGTGCTTCCAGACTTTTTCCTGCGCGAGCGCGGAGACGGACAGAACCGCAACGGTTGTAGCGACGGCAATTGTGCCGATTGCGACGCTCTTGGACGCGGTGATGCGCATGGCGAAACTCCTCCCTGAACCCAAGTTCCTTATGGCCTCTGGACCGGGCCACTATTCCCGTGGGCGTAACGTCTATTTTATCGCTACGGGCGTTCCCAAGGCCAGTGTGCGGGACTAGCCTGTGGTCCGCAAGCGTCGCCACAAGACGCATCCGCAACGGGGTGGGCGGCCGTAAGCCTACCGCCCTGCAAATGTTCAGGGAGCTGAACGCTATGACCCAACGCTTTACCCTTACGGTCAACGGCACGTCCCACACCATTAACGCCGATCCGGACATGCCGTTGCTCTATGCGCTGCGCGACGATCTCGGCCTCAACAATCCACATTTCGGCTGCGGGCTCGCGCAATGCGGCGCCTGCACCGTGCATCTCGATGGCCAGCCGACCCGCTCATGTATCACCACGATATCGTCCGTTGGCGATGCCAAGATCACGACGCTCGCGGGACTTGGGACACCTGAAAAACCACATCCTTTGCAGACCGCCTATGTCGAGGAACAGGTGCCGCAGTGCGGCTACTGCATCAACGGCTGGCTCATGACGGCCGCCGCTTTCCTCCGCGACAAGAAAAAACCGACGGAGGCCGAGATCAAAGACGCCCTCTCCGGCCTCAAGTGCCGTTGCGGCACGCACATCAGCATTCTCAAAGCGGTCAAGCGTGCCGCCGAGATGATAGGTTGAGGGAGGGCACCATGACAAAATTTGAAAAAACCTCGTCCTTCACCCGCCGTTCGGTCCTGCTCGGTGGTGGCGCCCTGGTCGTCTCGGTCGGCGCAGCCATTTCGTTGGAGACCGTTCTGTCGATCGGCAAGGCTCACGCGCAAGGCGCCAAGCCGCCGCTGACGCCCGACCAATTGTCTTCCTACATCGCAGTGAACGCCGACGGCACCGTCTCCGCTTTCTTCGGCAAGATGGACATGGGACACGGGCTGCATGTCGCCATCGGTCAGATTGTCGCCGAAGAACTCGATGTTCCGTTCAAAAGCGTCAAGGTCATCATGGCCGACACTGCCCTGACTGTTAACCAGGGCGGCGCCTCCGGTTCCACCGGTATCCAGGACGGCGGCAAGCAGATGCGCGTCGCCGCGGCGGAAGCGCGCCGTGTGCTGGTCGAGATGGCGGCAAGCCAGCTATCCGCGCCAGCCGAAAAGCTCGTTGTTATTGACGGCGTGGTGAGCGCCAGCGACGACAAGGCCAAGCGCGTGTCCTACGCGCAATTGATCGGCGGAAAATATTTCAACGTTCAGCTCGACTGGAACAAGAAATACGGCAACCCCCTCTATGCGCCCGGCAAGGCGCAGCCGAAAAAGCCGAGCGAGCACAAAATCGTCGGTCAGCCGATCAAGCGCGAGGATGTGGCGCCAAAAGTCTTCGCCCAGGAGGACTTCGTCACGGACGTGAAGGTGCCCGGCATGGTGCATGGGCGCATGATCCGTCCCGCAGTGGCCGGCAGCATACCGGTGAAGGTGGACGAAAGCTCGATCAAGGACATCCCCGGCGCCAAAGTGGTGTGGGACAAAGGCTTCCTCGGCGTTGTTGCCGACAAGGAATGGGATGCCATCCAGGCGGCGCAGAAACTGAAAGTGGCATGGTCGGATGCACCGCCGCCGTTCCCGGAGCAGGCCGCGCTCTACGACCACATCCGCAAGGCGAGCGTACGCAAGCGCCAGATCGAAAAAGAAAACGGCAATGTCGACGAAGCGTTCAAGAGCGCCGCGAAGGTTATCGAAGCGGAGTACGAATGGCCGTTCCAATCGCACGCGAGCATGGGTCCGGCCTGCGCCCTGGTCGAGATCAAGGACGGACAGGTCACCTGCTGGTCGGGCACGCAAAAATCGCACTTCCAGCAACAAGGTCTGGCGTCGACGCTCGGCGTGCCAGTCGAAAGCGTCCACGTCATCTGGAAAGCCGGGCCCGGCTCCTATGGCCGCAACGATGCCGATGACGCCGCCATGGATGCGGCCGTGATGGCGAAAGCCGTCGGCAAACCCGTGCGCGTGCAATACATGCGCGACCAGGGCACCGGCTGGGATCCAAAAGGTCCCGCCTCGGTGCACAAAGTGCGCGCGGCGATCGACGCCTCCGGCAAGGTCACCGCCTACGAGTTCATGAGCAAGGCGTTTTCGCGCGTCGACGTCAATACCAATGGCAGCAAACCGTTCGATACGTTAGCCGGCCAGGCGCGCGGCGGCGACCTCAAATCGGGCGATGGCTTCGGCATTCCTGCTGAATCCTACGCCTTCGAAAACAAGCGGGCCGGCTGGGAAACGATCCCGCCGTTACTCGACCGCTCGTCGCCGTTGCGCACGTCGCATCTGCGCGATCCGGTCGGGCCGCAGATCCATTTCGCCAGTGAATCATTCATCGACGAGGTGGCTGCCGCCCTGGGTGTCGACCCGATCGAATTCCGGCTGCGGCACGTCAAAGACCCACGCGACATCGCGCTGCTTAAGGCGGTTGCCGAAAAATCCGGATGGCAGTCGCGTCCATCACCGCGGCGCGACCAGACCGGAAATAAAGTCTCCGGCCGCGGTCTCGCCTACTCGCAACGAAACGGCACGCGCGTCGCGATTGTTGCCGAAGTCGACATCGATCGCTCAACCGGAAAAATCTGGGCACGCAAATTCACGGTGGCGCACGACTGCGGGCAGATCATCAATCCGGACGGGTTGGTGAAATGCATCGAGGGCAACATTGTCCAGGGCGTCAGCCGCACCTTGTGGGAAGAAGTCACTTTCGACCGCAAGGCCGTGACCAGCGTGGATTGGCTGACATATCCTATCCTCGACATCACAGAGACGCCCGGCGAGGTGAATGTCGTGCTGATCAATCATCCGGAAATCGCACCCAGCGGCGCCGGCGAGCCGTCGATCCGTCCGGTGGCGGCGGCGATCGCCAACGCCATCTTTGACGCGACCGGTGTGCGCATTCGTCGGGTGCCGTTCTCGCCGGAGCGGGTGAAGTCGGCCCTGAGTTGATAAAACGCGTCGTCACCGGGCTTGTCCCGGTGACCTCGCTTAGGAGGGCAGTGCCTTCCTAAACGAGATGGCCGGGACAAGCCCGGCCATGACTGACATTACGCTGGCGCCAGTCGCTTTACGCTCTCGCGCGCCGCCTTGATGACGTCGGGGACCGCGGCGTCGTTTCCGGGCGCCATGATGTGGACGCCGGCGACGTGCGGTATCTCCGCCAGGTCCCGAACGACGTCGATGCAGATGCGGCGGCCCTCCTCCGCCGGATCGGTGGCGCGATCCATGCGGTCGACGATGGCATCGGGGATCACGGCGCCGAACAGCTTTTCCTTGATCCAACGCGCCGACTTGGCGGAGCGCAGCGGCACAATGCCGATCAGGAAGGACAATTTGTCTGCAAGGCCATGCTCGGCCAGCCGAGCCATGTAGCGGCGGATCACGCCGGCATCCATGCAGAACTGCGTCTGCACAAATTGCGCGCCGGCAGCGGCCTTGGCTTCGAGGCTCGTAGGCTTCCAGCCGGGCAGCGGATCGGTCGGATTGTCGGCGCTGCCAAGGAAGAAGTCGGCGCGGCCGGTAAACTTGCGCCCGGTCGGCAGCTCACCGGTGTCGCGCATGCGGCGCGCGGTCTCGAGCAGACCGCGCGGATCGAGATCGAACACCGCCTTCGCATCGGGCTGATCGCCGGCGCTGGGATCGTCCCCACGCAACATCAACAGATTGCGCACGCCGGACGCGGCGGCGCTCATCAGATCGCTCTGCAAGGCGATGCGGTTGCGGTCGCGGCAGGTGAATTGCAGGATTGGCTCGATCCCCTGCTCGACGAGCATCGCAGCCGATATCACCGCACCGAGATGCGGACGCGCGCCGGCGCCGTCGGTGATGTTGACCGCATCAGCGAGACCCTTCAGCGGCAGCGCTTTGGCCAGCAATTCATTGCGGTCCACCGTCACCGGCGGCGTCACTTCCGCCGTGATAACAAAGCGCCGGGCGCGAAGTTTGTCCTGGAGGCTGTTTTTCACTGAAACCACGTCGCAAAATTGAGTGGACGTTGCAAGGGCAACAATGGGAAAAACAGCGGCGGCAGCGATACCGCACGCATTGGCAGGTGGCAGTGTTTCAGCTGGCGAAATCAACAGCCGAATTAATCGCTCCGATTGGCGACGGCTGCATGCTGGTTGTACCGCGCGAGGTGTCCGGCGTGCCGATGGCGGCGACGCGCGCCTTGATTAAACGCGGCGTGAAACGGCTGCATCTGGTCGCGCTGCCAACGTCAAGCCTGCAGGCCGATCTGCTGATCGGCGCCGGCTGCGTCGCGACGCTGGAAACAAGCGCCGTCAGTCTCGGCGAGTTCGGGCCGGCGCCGCGTTTCAACGCAGCGGTGACGTCGGGCACGATCAAAATGAAAGACGCCACCTGCCCGGCACTGCATGCGGCATTACAGGCCGCCGAGAAGGGCGTGCCGTTCATGCCGCTGCGCGGACTGATCGGCTCCGACGTCCTGAAATATCGCAATGACTGGAAAGTGGTCGATAGCCCGTTCGGAAACGACGACCCGATCGTGCTGCTGCCCGCCATCAAGCCGGATGTCGCGCTGATCCACGCGCCGATGGCCGACCGCTTCGGCAATGTCTGGATCGGACGCCAGCGAGAGCTCGCCACCATGGCGCATGCAGCGGAGCATACAATTGCAACCGTCGAGAAAATTCACGACGGCAATCTGCTCGACGATCCCGTGCTCGCTGCGGGGACACTGCCGGGCTTCTATGTCGAGAGCATCGCAATTGCCGAGCGCGGCGCCTGGCCGCTGGGGCTGCCCGATCACTATGCCGCTGACGCGGAGCATCTTGCGGAATATGCCCGCATGGCTGCGACACCGGAAGGCTTCATCGACTACCTCAACCGGTATGTATATGAACGCCGCGCCGCATAGTTCGCTGCAAGCACGGCGCGCTCCCTCTCCCCTTGGGGGAGAGGGTTGGGGTGAGGGGGCAAGTGACTTCTCATCTGCCCGTTCCCCCTCACCCGGCGCGCTGCGCGCGCCGACCTCTCCCCCCGGGGGAGAGGTGAAGAGAGGCCCTCACGTGAACGACAAAACATTCCGTGACGAGGAATTGCTGGCCGACGTCATCGCACGCCTGATCGGCGACGTGCGTCACGTTGCGGTCGGCAATGCCTCACCTATTCCGGCGACTGCGGCATTGCTCGCGCGCGAGCGCGGACATGGGCGGCCCTATGTTTCTTTATTGCAAAGCCGGAAGCATAATTTCTTCACCGACGGCGCCCGCGAATTGTTCGATTGCGCCGGCCAGGGCCGTATCGACGTGTTCTTTCTCTCCGGCGGCCAAATCGACGGCCAAGGAAACGTCAACCTCGTAAGCACCGGCGACTATGGCCACCCCAAAGTGCGGTTTCCCGGCTCATTCGGCTCGTCTTATCTCTATTACGTCGTGCCGAAGGTCATTTTGTTTCGCACCGAGCATTCGCGTCGCACGCTGGTGCCGAAGGTCGACTTCATCAGTGCACCGGGCGCGAATGACGGAAATGTCTATCGTCCGGGCGGGCCGATCGCGCTGGTCACAAACCGCTGCCTGTTCAGCTTCGCCAATGGCGGCTTCGTGCTCGCCAGCGTGCATCCCTCCCATACGGTCGAAGAAGTCGTCGAAAACACCGGCTTTGATTTCGGCATGCCGGCCAAGGTGGCCGAAACGCCGGCGCCCTCGCCCGAGACGCTCAAGCTCATGCGCGAGGTCGTTGCCCCGCAACTGGCCGAGGTCTACCCGCAATTTGCAGCGCAGGTGTTCGGCGTCGGCAAGGCCGCTTTGACGGGCTGAAAACCCCTGCCCTTCCAGTCATTTCGGCTGTGAGCTAGGGTGCCGCCCGCGCGGCCGTTCGGCCGCGGGCATCACAAGAACCTGAAGGATATGTCGGTGAAAACGGTTGAAGCTGCGGTGATCGGCGTCGGATGGGTTGGCGGAACGCGCGCGGAGACGCTTGCGCGCACGGCGCTGGTCGACAAATTGCATCTGTGCGAAATCCGGCCCGATCGGCTCGCCGAGGTGAAAGCGCTGTACAAGCCGGCGACGGCCACGCTCGATTACAACGACATCATTAAGAATAACAATATCTCGGTCGTCTATATCTCGACCACACCGGAATCGAACCACTATCCGATCTGCCGCGACTGCCTGAAATCCGGCAAGAACGTAATGCTGGAGAAGCCGATCGCGCTGGAACTATGGGAAGCCGATGAGCTCATCCAGCTCGCCAAGCGCAACAATCTGAAATTTACCATCGGCTACTCGCAGCGCTTCAATCCAAAGATTGCCTACGCCAAGAAGAAGATCGTGGACGGCACGCTCGGCAAGGTCGTGTCCGTACTGGTAAGCCGGCATCTGTCGCGTAGCCTGGGCAAGAAAATCGCCAGCCGCGTACGGCTGTCTCCTGTGGTCATGGAGTCGACGCACGATCTCGATTTCGTGCTCTGGCTGCTGGAGCCGGCGAAGCCCGTGCGCGTCTATTCGCAGGGCGCTTACGGCTACATGCAGCCGATCAACGGTTCGCACGACGTGATGTTCACCACCGTCACCATGGATAACGGCGTTGCGGTGATGATCGGTGGCGGCTGGAACCTGCCGCCGAGCTATCCCAATTATTGCGCGACCTGGATCGAGATTACCGGCACCGACGGTTCGCTGTTCCTCGACGATACCCAGCGCGACAACTGGCTCAACACCGAGAAACGCGGCCAGGAGTTTCCGATGTCGACGATGCCGGGCGAATGGGTCGACAATGTTTTCGCCGGCGGCATGGGACCGGAAACCATCCACTTCCTGGAGGCCTGCATCCGCGATACGCCGGTGATGGTGACACCGGAAAGCGCGCGCCGCGTGATGGAAACCTACAGCGCCGCCGATCTATCCGCCGACCGCAATGAGCCGATCGATCTGCCGCTCAGCAACGAGACGATCTCGGGCATTGCAGAGCTCAAGGAGCGAAACCGGGCCGGGATAAATCCAGCGGGAGCGAAGTCATGAGAAAATCGGCCAAGGGCGTCGGGCTCGCGATCATCGGCGGCGGCCGCGTCGGGTTGTTCCGCGGCGAGGTGGCGGCGCGCCATCCGGCGGTCGAATGGATCGGGCTTGCCGAGAAGAACCCGAACCGCGCCGGCGAAGTAGGTCCAAAAATCAGCGCCGACTTCGTCACGCAAAGCCACGTCGAGCTGCTCAGGCGTCCGGAAGTCACCGCCGCCATCATCTGCACCGACGAGCACCTGCACGTCGACCCGATCATGGCCGCTGTCGAGCGCGGCATCCCGATGCTGATCGAGAAGCCGCTCGCAACCAATCTTGCGGAATCGGAACGCGTCCTGAAGGCGATCAAGGCTGCAAAACTCGATGCCGTCGTCGGCTATACGCAGCGCTTCCGCCGCCGCTGGCTGGCCGCCAAGGAAAAATGCCGGACCGGCGCGCTTGGCGACGTGACCATGGTGACGTCGCGCGCCTTCATGAATCGCCTGGTCGCGATCGACAACTACAAGCGCACAAACGATCCGTCGACGATTTCACCGATGGTGATTTCGGGAACGCATGCGCTCGACATCTGCATGTGGTGCCTGGAGGGCAAGACAGCGGTCGAATGCTACGCGCGTTCGGTCGATAAGGTGCTGGGCCCGTTGTACAAGGGCATCGACGGCACTGCCGGCATGATCAATTTCTCCGACGGCACCATCTATCACCTCAATATGTCCTGGGCGTTGCCGGTAACCTGGCCGGCGGCCGTCTATTCGCTCGAAGTCGGCATTGTCGGCACCACCGGCGTGCTCACCATCGACGACACCCACCGCGACATCGTCCTGGCGGTGTCGAAGCCGCAATCGGAAGGCTACAACCCCGACGCCACGCGGCTGGTCGATTTCATGGGCAGCTACCCACCTGGCGACATGGCGCTTGGGGAATTACGCGGACCCATGGCGGAAGAAACGGATTCCTGGCTCAACCGCGTCGCGCTCGGGCTGCCGACAGCGGCCGCGACGGTGGAAGAAGCGCATCGCAACCTGATGCTGACCAAGGCGCTGGATCTCTCGGCCAAGCGCAAGCAGCCGGTCAAACTGCCGCTCGATCCGGACGAAGTGCGCGCGGCGGCCTGACCCGCTTTACTGCGGCCTGCGTGCCGGCGTCGCCGGAGTCGCAGCAGCTCCACCGCCGCCGAACAGAATGCGCTGCGGATTGTGCGCAAGGTCGGTAATTGCCTTGCCGGCACTTTCGATTTGCCGCGTCGCAGTGGCGGTCATCCTGTTCACGCCAATCGTGATCTCGTCGGTGCGCTTGTCCAGATTATCAATCAGCGTGCGCGCCGATGCCGTTGCTTCCTTGGCATTGCTCATGGCGGCATTGGTGTTGTTCATGATCGAATCGACGTTGTCGGAGTTGCGCGCGAGCGAGGCGCTGAACGTAGCGATATCCTTGATCGCCTGGTGCAGCGCTTCCTGGTTGGCGGTGATCACCTCTTCGGCCTTGTTCAGTACGTCGCGCGCCGCTTGCATCATGTCCTGACTGGCACTGGGATCGGCTTTCAAGGTCGGCGGCTCACCCTCTTCTCTTTCGATCAATGGCGTGGTTGCGGAAACGCCCTTGAGCGAGACGGCGGCAACGCCGGTCAGGCCCTGGAACTCAAGGCCGACACGCGTGTCCGAACGGATCGGCGTGGCCTTGTTGACGGCCAGCAGCGCGATGACTTGCGAAGGTTTATCGGGATCGAGCCGCAGATTGGTGACTTCGCCGACGCGAATGCCGTTGAACAGCACGTTGCCGCCCACTTGTAATCCAGAAACCGAACTGTCGAAGATTACGCGGTAGGCAACTGCCTGTTTCTTGCCCGAGGAGTGATGGAGCCAGAAAATGAAGCCAAATGCGCCCGCGACCACGGCGAACGTGAACAATCCGATCAGTGCGTAGTGCGCTTTTCGTTCCATCACTCTACTCCATCAGTTCCGGGCCGCCGCGTGCAAACCCGTTCGCGCACGCACGCCGTGGAAATAGGCCTTCATCCACGGGTGCTGTGACGCCAGCATCGTATCCATGGTCCCCGCTTCGATGATCTTGCCATCACCAAGAACGGCGATGCGGTCGCAAATCGTATGCAGGCTGTCGAGGTCGTGCGTCACCATGAACACCGCCATCGACGTGGTTCGTTGCAACGTCAGGATCAGTTGATCGAAATCGCCGGCGCTGATCGGGTCGAGCCCCGAGGTCGGCTCATCGAGAAAGAGAATCTCGGGATCGAGCGCCAGCGCGCGCGCGAGTGCGACGCGCTTGATCATGCCGCCCGAGAGTTCGGAAGGATATTTGCGGTATACGTCCGGTTTCAGGCCGACCATCTCCAGCTTGGTGATGGCAATTTCGGTCATGAGACTGCCCGAAATATCGAGGTACTCGCGGATCGGGAATTCGACATTTTCGCCGACCGTGAGCGAGGAAAACAGCGCGCCTTGCTGGAACAGAATTCCCCAACGCCGCTCGATTTCCTGGCGTTGCGCCTCGCCGGCCTGATCAAGATTGACTCCGAAGACGTCGATGCGTCCCTGCTGTTTCGGCAACAGGCCGACGATCGTGCGCGTCAGAACGGATTTGCCTGCGCCCGAGGCGCCGACGAAGCCGAGAATTTCGCCGCGATAAACATCGAGCGTCACGCCGTTGAGGATCCGGTTGCCTTTGAGATTGACAACCAGGTCGCGCACCTCGATGACGGGAGCCTGCGGATCTTTTGCCATGTCACATCCCGATCGACGCGAAAAACATGGCAAAAATACCGTCGAGCACAATGACCAGGAAAATCGATTTGACCACGGAGTTGGTGGTCTGTTCGCCGAGCGACTCAGCGCTGCCTTGCACCTGCAAGCCTTCGACGCAGGCGACGATGCCGATCACCAGCGCCATGAACGGCGCCTTGATGAGGCCGACCTCGAACGTGTTCATCGAAATCGCTTCGCGCAGCCGCGTCAAAAAGACTTCGGGCTGAATGCCGCCGTACAGCCAGGACACCAGACCGCCGCCGTAAAGCGCCGCCATCGATCCGAGAAAAGTCAGGATCGGCACCGCGATCACAAGCGCGAGGATGCGCGGGAGGATCAGAACCTCGATCGGATCAAAACCCATCGTGCGTAGCGCGTCGACTTCCTCGCGCATGCGCATGGCGCCAATCTCGGCCGTGTAGGAGCTGCCCGACCGGCCGGCGACCATGATGCAGACGATCAGCACGCCGACCTCGCGCAGCACCAGCACACCGACCATGTCGATCACATAGATGTCGGCGCCGAATTTGCGGAAATGGAAAATGCCCTGCTGCGCGAGAATGGCGCCGATCAAAACGGTGATCAGCAGGATGATCGGTACCGCGCGCCAGCAGACGCGCTCGAGCTGGAAGACCATCGACGTAAGACGAAAGGTTGTCGGCCGCAGAAAAACGCGTCCCAGCGCGACCATCGTGGAGCCGAGCATCTGCGCAAACAGCATAAGATCGGCGCCGACCGTCGACATGGTCATGCCGACGCTTTCCAGGGTCGCCATGATGCTGTTGGGTCGCGGCGGCGGCGGCGCCAGCGTCTGCGTCCCGGCGCGGACCTTCTCGAACAGGCCGCGGTAATCCTCGCGCAATCCGATGAGGCGCGCGTCGCGTCCCTGATCCGTCCAGCTGCGCAGCGTGCGCTCGATCAACCACGCGCCATAAGTGTCGAGATATTCGATGCGGGTGAGATTGATCGCGATGCTGCGCGCGTTAATTCCGCGCGTGGCGGCTACAACCTGCGGCTCGATCGCACCGGCGTACTCGGCCGTCCACGATCCACCCGCGCTAAGTTCGATCCGGTCGCCCTGCACCTGACCGCTGAGCAAGGTTCCTGCCGTCACCGGGCCACTCCTTCATCCACACAACAACATCGCGCACCTGCGCTTTGCCCTTCGCAGGTCGCCGTGCCGAGACAGGACTGGATGCGTATCGGCGGGACTTTGCGTTCGCGCCACAGGCCGATCTGCGAGCTATGACCGCAACTCAAGGGCCGCACTAAGCGCAACCTCTGGTCCCGCCCCCTAACACCAGCAAAAATTAACAAATTGTTAGCATTCGTTAAACGTCGTTTACCAAATTAGGTTAACGGCCTGTTAACGCTGTTTTGCCCCTTTTGACGGGCTTTTGGCGGCGTGATCTTCGCTCCGGAAGCCTGCCTGGCGCCCGCACCGCTAGCAGGCGGATACGCCCACACAATTGGCGTTCGCGTCATTGACGGCGAACAGACTTTCCACAACCGGCCGCCGCATATTATTGATTGGCGGGATCGACAGGACTTCCATGTAGACAGTGCCCAGTCCCTGCAGCCCCAGTAGTGTGCCGGCGCCCAGACTGAGATCGAGGTCTCGATTGGGCGCAAAGGGGCCACGATCATTGATCGTCACATTGATCGAACGGTGGTTCTTCGGATTGGATACACGGATCAATGTCCCGATCGGCAATGTCCTGTGTGCTGCATGCCATCCGATCGGGTTGAAGCTCTTGCCGGTCGAGACCAGTTTGTCTTCCCAATACATCGACGCGACGACCCACTCTCCGGCTTGAATGCGATCAAAAGAGTTTTCACTCGAAACGCTGTAGGTCGGAATTGCAGACAGCACAGCGCCGCACGCCAAAATTATTCCGACCTGGGCCAATGTCCTCTTCACCCACACCACGAATACTGTCTTTCCAACCAGCTTCATCGGTTTGAATCGGCAAATGATTTTTGCCAAAACCCCAAGGACGGCGTCGCGCCCGACCGGGAGCGAGACGCGGAATGAACGAAGATTTATTCGATTTGTTCCCTTGGGCACTACAAATGCGGCCGTTATGTGATGCCGGCCTTGCTGGTCAACTGCGCTCGCGCAGCGGCTTGATCGCCAGTTCAGCCGCGAGTTTGTCGAGCTGCGTCAACAATTCAGGAGCAAGCGGTAATCCATTGCGCAGACGATCGGCGCGGCGCTGGGCGCGTTGCTCGCCGGGCAGCCGAACTGACTGACCGGGAAGCGATTTTGTGTTGCGCAGCTCGCGGATATGCCGGTCAACCTCGGCCTTGAATTGATCGAGCGGCTGGAAGCGGCTTGGATCGAGCGCAAGGACGAATTGCCCGGTGTTGGTAACCTTGTCCGGCTCGGCGTTGAAATCGACACAGTCGCGACCAAATAGCGCACCATTGAGCGTGCCGGCCAGCAGACCGAGTGTCAGCGCCAGACCCGCGCCCTTGTAGCCGGCCATCGGCAAGAGCAGCGCCTCTGCGCTCTTATGCGGATCGATAATCGCCTCGCCGGTTTTCGGATCGATCATCCAGTCGCCTTGCAGCGGCTTGTTCTGCAAGCGGTGGTTCTTGATCGTGCCGTAAGACACGATCGAGGTCGCTATATCCAGCACAACCGGCGGCTCCTTGCCGGCGGGGATCGCGATCGCCAATGGATTGGTGCCGAGCAACGGCTCGGCGCCGCCCGCAAGCGGCATGTGGTTGGCGTTCGCCACGGCGGAATAAAGGCCGACCATGTCGGCCCTCAGCGGCAGCGCGGCATAAACGCCGGCGGCGCCGGCATGACCCGACATGCGACAACCGACCCACGCCACGCCGCATTCCCGCGCAAGCTCGATCGCGGTCTCCGCCGCGCGCGCGACGACCAGATGGCCCATGCCGTTGTCGCCGTCGACTAGCGCGGTGGCCGGCGCGGTGCGCTTCACCACGATATTCGGGCGCGGATTGGTCGAACCGAGCTTGAGCCGCTGGACATATTGCATCAGGCGGAACACGCCATGGGCGTCGGCGCCGATCAAATCGGCTTCCAGCATCAGCTCGGCAATTTTGATGGCGTCGTCTTTGGAAACACCGGCCGTCATCATCGCGTCGACGATCAGGCCCGTAACGGCCGCTGTTGGAACGCGTTTGGCTTTGGCGGCCTGGACGTTCATGATTTTCCTGACATCAGCTTTTCGGCGCGCGTTCCCAGAATTGTCGTCTTATCGGCGTCTGAAATCTTCAGGCCGCGCACGTGCTTCACGCAGTCCATCATGCCCATGTCATAAGGATAGTCACTCCCCAACATGACCCGATCGGCGCCAACGTGACCGATCATGAATTCCAGCACAGGCGCCGAATGCAGGATGGTGTCGTAGTAGAAGCGCTTGGCGATATTTTGCGGCTGTTTTGAAACGGTCTTCTTCGGTTCAGGGCGCACAGCCCAACCATGTTCCCAGCGCGCCGCCTGATACGGCGTAAAGCCGCCGCCATGCGCAAGCATGAAGGTCAGCTTCGGATGACGGTCGAGCACACCGCCGAAATAGAGGCAGGCGGCGGCGATCGTGGTGTCGAGCGGATTGCCGATCAGGTTTTGCAGGTAATACGACTTGAGGCGATCGGCGCCGGCAACGTTGTTGGGGTGCACGAACATAAACGCCCCGAGCTCTTCGGCCGTCGCCCAGACCGGCTCGAAACTCGGATCGTCGAGATTCTTGCCCATGATGTTGGAGGCAAACATCGAGCCCTTGAGTCCGAGCTTGGTCATCGCGCGCCGCAGTTCGTCGGCGGCGCGCATGGGATCCTGCAGCGGCAGCGTCGCAATACCCATAAACCGGTCGGGATGGGCAGCAATGTGTTTCGCCATCTGGTCGTTCTGAATGGCGGCGAGCGTGGCGCCAAGCGCGGGCTCCTGGTTGTAGAGATAAGTCTGCGGAGTGGCAGAGAGCACGTGCACGTCGACGCCGGCCGCATCCATATCATTCAAGCGGCGCGCGATGTCGAAGCCGCCGGTCGGGAACGGGCGGTACACCACGCCAGCCACGTCGAGCGCTGCGCTCTCGCTGTCGTCGGGCGTGATGGTGACTTTGACGCCGGCTTTGGTGAGCAGCGCGGCGGTTTCCTGGGTCAAAATATGGGTATGGGTATCAATCGTACGCACGTTGTTCATTTCACCACCCGAAAGACGCCGCAAAGATGCCACTTGGCGCGCGGCAAGGAGCGCCTGAGTGCCGCAGCCCGCGCACAGACGCAAGCCCCTGTCGCAGGCTGTTCCTTCGGCTATAAACGAAGCCCCGCAAGCGAATTTCCGGATTTCCCCATGACAGCCAGCCCCGCACGCACCCGACAAACGCCACGCGTCGAAGACGACGCCCTGGTGCGCGGCGCCGGCCGTTTCATGGACGACCCGCGCCTGCCCAACACGGCTTATGCCGCATTCGTGCGTTCGCCGCATGCGCATGCGCGGGTGCTCTCGGTCAACGCGGATCAGGCGCGCAAGGGCAAGGGCGTATTGGCGGTGCTCACCGCGCAGGACATCAAGGCGGCCGGTATCGGCAGCATCGCGCGCCATCCGCCAGTGGTGGGGCGGGGCGGCGCCAAGATGGCGATGCCGTTCCGCCCGGTGCTTGCAGAGACGGCCATGCACGTCGGCGACCTGGTGGCGATGGTGGTGGCGGAGAGCCAGCCCGCGGCACAGGACGCCGTTGATCTCGTGCAGGTCGAGTACGAGGAGTTGGCGCCAGTGGTCGATCTCGAGTTGGCGATGAAGGCCACGACACAATTGTACCCGGACGCACCCGGCAATCTCTGCGTCGATTGGCCGGGAACGATCCCAAGCGAAGAGAACGAGCGCGAAGTCGCCCAGATCATCAAAAGCGCGCCGCATGTGGCGCGGGTGCGCGTCGTTCACCAACGCATGGTGGTGGCTTCGCTCGAGACGCGCGGCGCCACCGGCCAGTACGACGCGGCGAGCGAAAGCTACATGCTACGCGCCTGCTCGCAGAGCGCCGATGCCCTGCGTAGCCAAGCGGCCTCCATCATGGGCGTGCCGAATGAAAAACTGCGCGTCATCACCGACGATGTCGGCGGCGGTTTCGGAATGAAGACGACGGTCTATCCGGAATATGTCGCGCTGCTGGTGGCTGCACGCAAAGTCGGCCGGCCGGTGCACTGGCAGTCGACTCGTTCGGAGGCTTTCATCAGCGATGCGCAGGCACGCGATGCTGTCACCGAGGCCGAACTGGCGCTCGACGAGAAGGGCAAATTTCTCGCCTTACGCGTGCGCCATTTATGCAATCAGGGCGCCTACGTGGCCAATGCCGGTATCAACATCAACACCAGCAATTTCGCACGTTGCTTTCCCGGCATGTACCGCATCCCCAAGGTCGATGCGTCGGTCGCCTGCTATTTCAGCAACAGGGTGCCGATCGCGCCTTATCGCGGCGCCGGACGGCCGGAGGCGAATTACGCGCTTGAGCGCGTCGTGGAAGAGGGCGCGCGCGTCACCGGCATCGACCCATTGCGGCTGCGCAAGAAGAACCTCATTCCGCCATCGGCGATGCCGTACAAGACCGCGATCGGAAATACCTATGACAGCGGCGATTTCCCCGGCATCGTCGAACAGGCGCTGGAGCTTTCCGACTACGCCAATTTCAGCAAGCGCAAACGCGAGGCGGCACGCCGCAAGAAATTCCGCGGCATCGGCATTTCCTGCATGCTGGAGCATTCCGGCGCCACGCCGATGGAACAAGCTTCGGTCGCGTTTCCGGACGGCGAGAAACTGATCCTCGGCTGCAACGTGCAGTCAACCGGACAGAGCCACGCCACCGTGTTCGGCCGCCTGCTCGCGAACAAGCTCGGTATTGACGCCAGCAAGATCGAGCACCGGCACGGCGACACCGCGCTAGGGTTGACCGGCAACGCCTCGGTGGGCTCGCGTTCGGCGATGTGCGCGGGCAATGCCATTGTTCACACGGCCGACGTGATGCTGGCCAAAGGCAAGAAAGTTGCATCATCGCTGCTGGAGGCATCCGAGCAGGACATCCAGTACCGCAACGGTCAATTCGAAGTGGTCGGCACCGACCGCAAGATTTCCCTGTTCGACACCGCGCGGCGGGCCAAAGAGCTGGGCGAAAGCCTCGACACCAAGGACAAGGCCGATACGCCTCTTACCTTTCCCAATGGCTGTCACATTGCCGAGGTGGAGATCGATCCAGACACCGGCCATGTCGATCTCGTCACCTACACGGCCGTGGATGACTGCGGCAATCCGCTCGACTTGGCGATTGTCGAGGGACAGGTGCACGGCTCGCTGGCGCAGGGCTTGGGTCAGGCGCTGGTCGAAAATGCGGTCTACGATTCCGCCAGCGGACAGCTAGTCAGCGGCTCGTTCATGGATTACGGCATGCCGCATGCGCACACGATGCCGATAGAACTGCGCGAGGCGCTGCGTCCATCGCCGGCCAAGACCAATCCGCTTGGCGTGAAAGGCACCGGCGAGGCCGGCACGACGGCCGCTATCGCCGCTGTAATGAACGCAATTTCCAACGCGATCCCGAACGGCGCCGCCGACCACATGGAAATGCCGGCCACACCCGCGAAGGTGTGGGAGGCGTGTCAGAGGGCGATGGCTGGGAAGTAGTTGAGATTGTCATCGCCGGGCTTGTCCCGGTGATCCCGCTTAGGTGCGCACAGTGCGTCCCTAAACGAGATGGCCGGGACAAGCCCGGCCATGACAACGTCTCTGCAAATGCGGCTCGACTTACGACTGCGAGATGAACTTCGTGTTCATGTAGGCCTGCAGGCCTTCCATGCCGCCTTCCGAACCGTAGCCCGACTCCTTGATGCCGCCGAAGGGCGTTTCCGGCGTCGAGATCGCAACGCTGTTGACGCCGACCATGCCGGACTGCATGGCGTCGCCGATCGCGGTTGCGGTTGCGCCTGAAGCGGTGAACGCATAGGCGGCCAGCCCGAAGGGCAGCGAGTTGGCGCGCTCGACCACTTCGTCAAAAGTCTTGAACGGGACGATTGGCGCGACCGGACCGAACGGTTCCTCGGTCATGATCTTGGCATCGTCCGGAACGTCGGTAATGACCGTCGGCTGAAAGAAAAAACCTTGATTGCCGTGGCGCGAGCCGCCGGTCGCGATCTTGCCGCCACGCTGCTTGGCGTCGTTGACGAAGGACTCCATGGCGTCGAGCCGCCGCGGATTGGCAAGCGGGCCCATCGTAATGCCCTTCTCCAGCCCGTCGCCCATCTTGATGCCCTTGGCATATTCAGTGAAACGCGCGACGAATTTGCTGTAGGACGATTCCTGCACATAAAAACGCGTCGGCGAAATGCAGACCTGCCCGGCGTTGCGATATTTGAAAGCAGCAATCGTATCGGCGGCCTTCTCCGGATCGGCATCGGCGAACACTACCACCGGCGAGTGACCGCCGAGCTCCATGGTGGCTTTCTTCATTCCCTTGGCGGCGAGGCCGGCCAGATGCTTGCCGACCGGGATGGAGCCGGTGAATGAAATCTTCTTCACGACCTTGGCGGGAATGAGATGTTCCGACACGTTGGCCGGCACACCGAACACCAGGTTGAGCACGCCCGCCGGCACGCCCGCATCGGCGAAACATTTGACCAGCTCGACGCAGCCGCCCGGCGTTTCTTCCGAAGCCTTGATGATGATCGAGCAACCAGCCGCGAGCGCGCCGGCGATCTTGCGCACCGGCGTCAGCGTCGGGAAATTCCACGGTGTGAACGCCGCGACGACACCGACCGGCTCCTGCAGCACGATCTGGCGGACGCCCTTCTGGCGGCCGGGGATGACGCGACCATAGGCGCGGCGCCCTTCCTCCGCATACCAGTCGATAATGTCGGCGCTCGTAAGTACTTCCGCGCGCGACTCCGGGTACACCTTGCCCTGCTCCTGCGTCATCACCTTGGAAATGTGGTCATGGCGTTCGCGCACGAGGTCGGCGGCCTTGCGCAAGATCTTGGCGCGGTCATAGGCCGAGGTTGCCTTCCAAACCGCAAAGCCCTTCGCGGCGGCGGCGAGCGCGGCATCGAGATCGGCTTTGCTCGCATGCGGCAGATGCGCCAGGGTTTTCCCGGTCGCCGGATTGATCACGTCCTCGCCCTTGCGGCCTTCGCCATTGAGCCATTTGCCGTCGATGTAGAGAGCCAGCTCGGAATACATAGGAACCTCGTTGTTACCCGGAACAATCGTGGGCGTGGATTAGCACTTTTGTCGGCTTGTCGTCACCGGGCTTGTCCCGGTGACCTCGTTTAGGAAGGCGGGGTCGTGCGTCACTAAGCGAGATGGCCGGGACGAGCCCGGCCATGACAACCTCACGACCCGAGATAGGCGCCGCCGCTGACGTGGATGGTCTGGCCGGTCACGTAACGGCCACCGGGACCGCACAGAAACCGCACCATGGCCGCCACATCCTCAGGCTTGCCGCGCTCGCCCGTGATGGTGCCGTGTGTGAGATGGTGAGCCGGGTTCTGCGACGTGGCCGGCCGTGTCGTATCGATGGCACCCGGCACAACGCAATTTGCAGTGATCTTGTAGGCGGCCAGATCGTGCGCCAATGCACGCGAAAAACCGACCAGCGCGGATTTTGCGGTCATGACATGCGCGCGGCCCTTCGAGCCGATATGGGCGCTCATGCCACCCATATTGATGATACTGCCGCCATTTTTTTTCATCGCCGGCAGGCAGGCATGCACACAGCGGAAAGTGCCATCCAGGATGACGCCCATGACCTCGCGCCATTCGGCGAAACTCATCTCGTCGATCGGTTTCTCGCGGCGCAGCGCCGCATTATTCACCAGGATATCGATGCGGCCGAAGCGTTTGAGCGCGGCTTCGGCAAGCGCGCCCGCGGTCTTTTCGTCGGCGATGTCGCCGAGCACGCTGGCCGCTTTGCCGCCGGCCGCTTCGATTTCACGCACGACGCTATCGGCTTCCGCCCGGTTCGAGCGCACGTTCACCACCACGGACGCACCGGCCTGCGCGAACGTCAGCGCGACAGCGCGGCCAATATTCCGCCCGGCGCCGGTGACGATGGCAACTTTTCCAGCGAGTTCTTTGTCACTCATCATACTCTCCATATCGTCATGCCCGGCCTTGTGCCGGGCATCCACGTCTTCCTTCGATTCAGCCGTCAAGACGTGGATGGCCGGGACAAGCCCGGCCATGACGGCAAAATTAACCGCGCAGCGCTACCAGATCGATCTTGCCGTCATATAACTTCGCCAGCAGCGTGAGCGCGGATGCCGCACGTTTGTCATCCCAGCCGCCGAATCGGACACTGAGCGCAAACTTCTCCTCGATGTCGGCGCGCGTGAGCGGTTCCTGTGCGCCGCCACGGAAGTGCGGCTGTCGTTCCTCAACGACGCGGCCATCATTCAGCACGGCCCGAATGTGTCCGCTGAAATTGTTTGGATAGGGATTTTTCGGGTCGATGACGTATCGCACCTTCGCCGCGAGCGCGAGAACGTCCTTGTCGCGCACTGCCGCTTCCGTAAAAGCGTCAAGTCCGACGCCGCCACGCACAAACCCGGTGGCGAGAATGAAGGGCGTTGCAAATTTTGCGGCATAACCGTTGGGCGGCCGCTGCTTGTCTGCCAGCGGCTCCCACAGGCGGTGCACGGTGCCTTCCGCCACTTCGCAGATCAGTTCCTTGACCTCGCCGGGCTTGATGCCGCGTGCCGCAAGACGCTTGGCGCAGTCGATATAGGGATGCGCCATCGTCCCGCACGGATAAGGCTTGAACGCCAGCGTTTCCGTCACCCAACGCGTGCCGAATTCGCCGGTGAGCGCAGCGTAATTGCCTTCGGTCGTGTGCGCGAAACCATGAAACAGCCCGTGCACGCCTTCAAAAACCGTGCGTGGTCCGGAGAAACCGCCGCGCGCCAGCAGGGCCGCGCGAATGCCCGATTGGGCGGCCCAGCCCGGATGCAGCCGCTTGGTCCATGTGCCTTCGGCTAGGTATTCGATGATGCCGGACGCCATGCTGGCAGCGATTCCCAGCGCATCGACAATTTGCTTGGCATTAAGTCCCAGCGCCGCACTCACGCCCGCAGCTGCGCCCATCGCGCCGAAAATGGCGGTCGGGTGGAAGCCCGCTTTGTGCACCGCCTTCGGGACAACGGTGCTCAGCCGGCACATGACTTCGGTTCCAACCGCAATGCCGAGCAACGCGGCTTGGCCGTCCGGCCTGTGGCGCTCGCAGGCAGCGAGCACCGCCGGCACAATCACCGCGCCGGCGTGAACCGGCCCACCTTCGAACGTATCATCGAAATCCTCGCCGTGCGCCGCCGTGCCGTTGATGAAAGCAGCGCTCGCCGCAGTGTATGCGCGTTTATGACCGATCGCGGTGCAAGGACCTTCATCATCACAACCGGCGAGTGCGCTCTTGATATAGTCCTCGTTGCGCGCGGTGACGCAAAGGCCGGCCACATCGATCAACAGGTCTTCGCATTTGCGCCGCACCGCCGGCGGCAACAGATCAGCACGCAACCCGGCTATGGATTCGGCCAGTTGCTCGGCAACGGAAATCTTGGGGAGAACACTCACAAGCAATCATCCAATCGCGACATTGCGGCGCGTATTGCGGCCGCGCAGACTGTTGGCAAGCGCCACGATCACGAATGTGATGACCAGCATCAGCAACCCGAGTACCGAGATGGCGGCGAGATCGCCACTCTCGTTGAGGTCATAAATGAGAACGGACAGCACTTTGGTTTCCGAGGTGAACAGCATGATCGCCGCCGACAATTCGCGAATAACGCCGACGAAGATGAAGCACCAGGTGGCGATAACGCTCGTACGCAGCAGCGGCGCGGTAATCTGCCACAACGCGCGCAGACGCGTGGCGCCGAGAATACGGCTCGCGTCCTCGAGTTCGGGGTGCACGGCGTGCAGCGCCGACTGCATCTGCTGATAGGCAGCCGGCAAGCTCAGCGTGACAAAAGCAATCAGAAGAATCCACAAGGTACCGTAGAGCACGAAAGGCGGCCGGGTATAGGTGAAAAACAACCCGACGCCGAGGACGATGCCGGGGATGGCCACCGGCGCAGTAGCGAGGAATCCCAACACACGGTGGCCCGCGACCGCCTTCCGCGCAGTGACGTAAGAGATCACCACCGCGAGAATCGTGCCGGCCGTCGCCGACAGCGTGCCGAGGATGAAGGTGTTCCGAAGCGCAAGTTGCGTCGCAGACAATTCGTAAAAGACGAAATGCAGGTTCTGCAGCGTAAAATTGTTGAACCACACCAGATGCGACGCGACCTTGGAAAACGAAGCATTGAGTAGCGCAAAATAGGGCAGGAACACCGGGCACGTCAGCACGAGCATCGCAAGCCCCAGCATCACCCAGCGCCAGCCACCCAGCCGGACGATGCGCGGCTCGCTGTTTTTTCCGCCTACGACCGAGTAGCCGCGCCGGCCGAGCACCATGTGCTCAGCGCGCAGCAGGATGACCGTGAGAACCAGCAGCGGCAGCGAAGCAGCGGCAGCCAGTTCCGGCTGCGGCGGGAACTGGAACAGGCTCCAGATTTTGGTGGTCATGGTGTGGAAGCCGGCCGGCATTGCTAAAATCGCCGGCGAGCCGAACAGCGTCATCGCCTGGAGGAATGCAACCAGCGCACCGGCCACCATCGCGGGCAGCGCCAGCGGGATGGTGATGCGGCGCGCTGTATCCCAGGCCTTACCGCCAAGAATGGCAGACGCATCCTCAAGGTCGCCGGGCGTGCGGTCGAGCGAATTGGCCACCAGCACGAAGACGTATGGAAATGTGTAGCAGCTGATGACGAAGACGAGGCCGGTGAAGCTATAGATGTTCAGCAGATGCGCATCCTGCGGCGCGCCGGTAACCTCACGGTAGAGCTGATTGAGCAAACCGCTGTTCGGCGCCGCCAGCAGCTCCCACGCGATGGCGCCGAGGAACGGTGGCGTGACGAAGGAAGCGGTCACCAAAAGCCGGACCGTGCGGCGCAGCGGCATGTCTGTGCGCGCGACCAGCCAACCCATCGGCGCTGCAACCGTACAGCAAAAGAACGCCGACAAAGTAGCAAGCGCGAAAGTGATCAACAGCGGGTCGAGGTAGGAGGCGTCTAATACCAGCCGACGGAAATTATCGACGGTGAAGGCGCCGGCCTTGGTGGTGAATGCGTAGTAGACCAGCCATGACAGCGGCATCGCGATCAGCGCGCACAGGATTACCGCAAAGGCGAGCAACACGGGCTTCGACATGTCGAAGCCGTGCCGCCGCCTTTCAACAGGAGCGGTGGATGCGACCGTTGTCATCGGACTGACCTAGTGGCGTGAATTGGCCTCCCCCTTGCGGGGGAGGCCGCGTTGTTAAACGTGGAAAATCTTGACGTAGCGCGCCTTGATCTGCTCGCCATTCTTGAGCACAGCAGCCGCGTCATCTTTCATCAGCTTGATCTGGCCGAGGGGCGTACGGCCGGGCTTTTCCTTCGCCTGCGGATGCACAGAACGCAACCCGCCGATGTCGATGCAAAGCTGCTGGCATTCAGGCGAGAAGCTGAAGCTCTGGAATAATCGCGCTGCATTCGGATTCGGCGCGGCCTTGAACATCCCATTGGGACCGATAATGAGCGGTGTGCCTTCGGTTGCGTAAACCGGCTCGACCGGTTGACCCGACTCCTTTTCGTGCAGAATCAGATATTCAACGCCGTCGGCCTGGATAGCGCGTTCACCGAGCGCGATCTTCTTCGGTGGATCGGCGGCCGACTGCACCTGCAGGATGTTCTGCTGCGCCAGTTTCTCGAAGTACTCCCAGCCCAGATCACGCGAGCACTGGTACGTCGCGGTCATGATGGTGCCGCTGTAACCGGGATGCGCCTTGACGATCTTCCCCTTCCATTTCGGATCGAGCAGATCGGCGAAGCTCTTAGGCGCTTCTTCCTTCTTCACCAGATTGGTGTTGTAGGCGATCACGCACAGGAACACGCGGAAGCTGGCATAGGTCCCGTCGGCATCCTTGTGCTCGGCCGGATAGAACTTCGCAACGTCTTCGGGCACGTAGGGCTCGAGCATGCCCTGCTCTTTCCAGTAAACGAGCAGCGATGCATCCGACGAGTTGACCACGTCGACGGCATGTACGTTGGCGGAGTATTCCTGACCAATGCGCTGCAGCAAGCGTTCAGCGCCGCTGCGTTCCACCTTGCACTGCACGCCAGGATATTTGGCCTCGAACGCCTTACCGATTGTTTCGGACAACTTGAGGTCAATCGATGTGTACCAGACAACCTTACCCTCTTTCTTTGCGGCTTCGATCAGCGCCGGTGTGACAGCGCTCGCCGGCGGCGCGGCTGACATGACACGGGTCGAAAACGCGCTGCCCGCAGCGAGCGCGCTTGAACCGATCAGCACATCGCGACGAGATATTCTTGAACCTTTCATCGACGTATCCTCCATACCCTGACTTTGTTGTTGCGCCCCGCGATTGTCATGAACTAGCCGCTCAGCGCCCGGCAACGCTCCGGCGGCAGATGCAGCCAAACCGTGCTGCCTTCCGCAATATTTTCGGCAGCACCGGTAAGTACGCGCAATTGCGTGCCGTCCTTGGCCTCGACCATATAGTCCCGGGTGCCCCCGAGAAAGACCTGCCTGACCACCGTTGCCGGCACGACGTTTTCGCCCTGCCGCTGGGCGGCGGAAATGGCGATATCGTGCGGACGGATGGACACAGGCGTCGCCGCACTCGCCACAATCTTCTCGCCGCTACACCGCAGGACGGTGCCGGCAAAATCGACGCGGGAGGCATCCACTCCCTTGCCTTTGATGACGTTGCTCGAACCGATAAAGCGCGCGACGAATTCCGAACGAGGCCGGTCGTAGATGTCCTCGGGCGAGCCAGCCTGTTCGATCTTGCCGGCATTCATCACCGCGATCAGATCGGCAGTAGTCATTGCCTCCGACTGGTCGTGCGTCACATAGACCGTGGTGTAACGATATTCGTCGTGCAGACGACGAATCTCGAAGCGCATTTCCTCGCGCAAATTGGCGTCGAGGTTTGACAAGGGCTCGTCGAGCAAAAGCGTTTCCGGCTCCACGATCAGCGCCCGCGCGAGCGCGACACGCTGCTGCTGGCCGCCCGACAATTCGCCCGGATAACGCTGCGCCAGCGGCGCCAGCTTGGTCGTCGCCAGAATGGCATCAAGTTTCTTGCCAATGGTGGCGCGGTCCAGTTTCCGCAATTTCAGCCCATAGATGATGTTCTCCGCCACGGTCATATGCGGCCAAAGGGCGTAGCTCTGGAAAATCATCGACATGTTGCGCCGCTCAGGCGGGACCGTATCCGCCGGAGAGGACACCAGTCTGTCGCCGACGCGAATTTCGCCGGCGCTCGGCTCGACAAACCCGGCAATCAACCGCAGCGTGGTCGTCTTGCCGCAGCCCGATGGGCCCAGCAGGCAGACCAGATGACCATGCTCGATCGTGAGCGATATGTCGTCGACCACCGCGACACTGCCGTATCGCTTGGTCAGATCCCGCAACTCCACTGACGCCACGCGCTTCCTCCCCTGAACCCGCCGCTTGGCGCGGCTGTACTTATCGTTTCTTTTTATCATACTCCACGCTTTTGCCGTCGCGGCGTAGCCGATTTACGAGCCGGTAAACGCCGGCTTGCGCTTCTCCATGAAGGCTTTGCGACCTTCTTTGTAATCATTGCTGGCAAAGCAGGCCTGCACCAGTTCATCGCACTTTTTCAGGTTCCGCTTGCTTTCGTCGGCGACCGCCTGGCCCACGATATATTTTACCGAGTCGACCGTCAGCGGCGCATTGGCAGCGATGGTCTCGGCGTAATCCTTCACATAGCTCTCGAGTTCCGCGTCGGGCAGCACCCGGTTGACGAGACCCATCACCTGCGCCTCGGCCGCCGTGAACTGCCGCGCTGTGTAAAAGATTTCCTTGGCGAAGGACGGGCCGACCAGATCGACGAGCTTCTTGAGGCCGTCGTAGCGGTAGCCGAGACCCAATTTGGCAGCCGGAACGGCAAATTTCGAACCGTCGGTGCAGATGCGCATGTCGCAGCACAGCGCCAGCCCGACACCGCCACCAATGCAATAGCCGCGGATCATCGCGATGGTCGGCTTGGGAAATGTGTAGAAAGCATTGTTGGCATGATCGACCGCTGCGTTGTAGCGGTCGACGCCTTCCTGCGTTGAGCGCTCTTTTTCGAATTTGGAGATATCGGCGCCCGAAATAAAAGCCTTGCCGCCGGCGCCGGTGACGACGACCACGCGGATGTTATTGTCGTTTTTGAAGTCCTCCAGGAAGCCTGAGGCCGCCTCCCACATTTCGAGTGAGACGGCATTGTGACGCTCAGGATTGTTGAAGGTCAGATAGCCAACCTTGCCTTCCTTGCGCGACAGCATCTTGTCGGTCTGCGACATTCCATTCACTCCTTAAACAGCCTTTGCGGCGCGCAGCTCGGCGATATCTTTATCGGCGAAGCCGAATTCCTTGAGAATCTCGTCGGTGTGCTCGCCAAGGTCCGGCGGACGCGCCGCGATCTTGCTCGGCGTGCGCGAGAGCCTGAACGGCTGGCCGACCAGGACGAGCCGGCTGCCGTCAGAGCGCGCGGACTCCTGCGCCAAGCCGAGATGCTTGACCTGCGGATCGGCGAACACCTGATCGATCGAATAAATCGGGCCGCATGGCACGCCGACTTTGTTGAATATGTCGACCCATTCCGCGCTTGATTTCGTCGCTGTGGCTTTGTCGATTTCCACATTGAGTGCGTCGCGATTCTGCAAACGCAGCTTGCCGTTTTTGTAGTCCGGCGACGCGATCCACTCCGGATGACCCACCGCGTTGCAGAAACGTTCCCAGATCACCGTTCCGGTGACTGCAATATTCAAATGTCCGTCTTTGGTCTTGAACACGCCGGTCGGGATCGAGGTCGGGTGATTGTTGCCGGCCTGCTTGGCGACCTGTCCCTCGGTCAGGAAGCGCGCCGCCTGGAAGTCGAGCATGAAAATCTGCGCTTGCAGCAGCGACGTGTTCACCCATTGGCCTTCGCCGGACACCTCGCGCTCGAGCAGCGCCGTCATGATGCCGAGCGCGCAGAAAAGCCCGGCGGTGAGATCGGCGATCGGAATTCCAACGCGCATCGGGCCGCCGCCCGGTGCACCAGTGACCGACATCAGCCCGCCCATGCCTTGCGCGATCTGATCGAACCCCGGCCGCTTGGCATAAGGGCCGTCCTGGCCGAAGCCGGAAATGCTGGCGAGGATGATGCGCTTGTTCAATTTGCGCAGGGAGTTGTAATCAATGCCGAGCCGATCCTTCACGTCCGGCCGGAAATTCTCGACCACGACGTCGGCCTTTTCGACCAGCCGCTTGAATGCCGCGATACCCTGCGGCGATTTCAGATCGAGCGTCATGCCGCGCTTGTTGCGCTGAAGATTCTGGAAGTCGGAGCCTTCGCGCGGACCGCCCGGCCCCTCGCCTTCCGACAGATGCGGCGGCGCCTCGATTTTTATGACATTGGCACCCCAATCGGCGAGTTGGCGCACACAGGTCGGCCCCGAGCGGACGCGGGTGAGATCGAGGACGGTAAAGCGGGAAAGAGCCTCGGAGGCTCTGGAAAACGGCATTTCAACGGCTCCGGAGTGGCTATTTGGCCCAGAACGAGCGTTTTGGGGGCCGACATTCCCCGATCTTCCTCCCCTTGTCCATCAGACCGATCCGTCGCCACCGGGCTTGTCCCGGTGGCCCCGATTAGGAGGGCAACTCGGTGCAACCCTGAGCGGGATGGCCGGGACGTAGGCGTGCAAAGCACGCCGTCCTTGGGACGGCTATGCCCGGCCATGACGACAAAACTGCTGAGATAAACCACTTTATTCATCATTCGGCGGAATAAGGAGCGGCAGCGCCTTGAAAAGGACATCGCAGGCTGTCATATGAGCGCCAACGGATGAAAGACCCGGTCTCGGGTTTGCGGGCTGCGTGCACGAAACTCTTTAAAACGAATTTCGCCCCGCCTCCTCCGTTTCTCCAACGAACCGACAACCCTGGCCACGCGGGATGTCTTAAGAACCCCGCGATTCCGCCGGCTGCAAAGGCAGGACGGCCGTTTCGCCGTATAAGAAAGAGACTCTTTGACTTCATTTAACGACTTCGGCCTCGCAGAGCCGATCCTTCGCGCCCTCGCCGAAGAGAAATACGTCACTCCCACTCCAATCCAGGCCCAGACCGTTCCGATCGCTCTTCAGAGCCGCGATGTCATTGGCATTGCGCAGACCGGCACCGGCAAAACCGCAGCCTTCGCGCTGCCGATCCTCAATCACCTGTTCAACAAGCGTCAGCGTCCCGCGCAGAAATCCTGCCGCGTGCTGGTGCTCTCGCCGACACGTGAATTGTCCAGCCAGATCGCGGATAGCTTCCGCGTCTATGGCCGGCACATTCGACCGCTCGCAATCGAACTTGCCATTGGCGGTGTACCGATCAACCGGCAAGTGCGCGGCCTCGCGCGTGGCGCCGAAGTTCTCGTGGCAACGCCCGGCCGCCTGCTCGATCTGGTTCATCAGCGCGCACTGCGCCTCGACCAGATTGAAGTGCTCGTTTTGGACGAAGCCGATCGCATGCTCGACATGGGCTTTATTCACGACATCAAGAAGATCGTCGCCATGCTTCCAAAAGCGAGGCAGACGCTGTTCTTCTCGGCCACCATGCCGCAGGAAATCACCCGGCTCGCCGATGCGATGCTGCGCGATCCGGCCCGCGTGGCGGTCACGCCACAAGCCACAACCGTCGAACGCATCGAACAACGCGTCATCCTGACTGACAAGGCCTCGAAAGCATCGTTACTGGTCGAGGTCCTTAAAACCGAAAAGACCGATCGCGTCCTGGTGTTCACCCGCACGAAGCATGGCGCCGACAAGGTCGTTCGCGGATTGCAAAAGGCCGGTCATACGGCCGAAGCAATCCATGGCAACAAGTCGCAGAACCAGCGCGAGCGCGTGCTCGCGGCCTTCCGCAACGGCAAGCTGCGGACGTTGATTGCAACGGACATTGCCGCCCGCGGCATCGATGTCGACGGCGTAAGCCATGTGGTCAACTACGACCTGCCGAACATCCCGGAGAGCTATGTCCATCGCATCGGCCGCACCGCGCGTGCCGGCGCCGACGGCGTGGCCATCTCGTTCTGTGATCATGAAGAGCGCGCCTTATCTGCGCGACATCGAGCGGCTCATCCGCATGACGATCCCCTCAACCGACCGCCGCACAGGCAAGCCGGCTGGCCCATCCAACGGCCCATGCGGCACCGCAACAGGCAGAAGGCCGCCATGGTGGCCGGCCAAATCGCGGCAACCGCCAGCGTAGTCATGGTGGTGGTCATGGTGGCGGTCACGGCCGCCCGGGCAACAATGGCCACCGGTCCCATAACGGCGGCAATAGTCATCAGGGCCGCCCAAGCCAGAACGGTCATGCTGCGCACCAGCAGGCCGCCACGGCGGGGGAGCCAAATGACATCGGAAATGTTACATTCCTGAAGCGCCCGAACGAGCCGCGCCGCAACGCCGGCCATCGTGCGCCGCGCTAGTGCATGACCCCGAAAAGTGGGACCCGGTTTTCGGATAAGGTCATGCACCGCGCAAAAATAGCCTACTAGGAGAGGACTGGATGGCGAAGGAAGAACTGCTGGAGTTCGACGGTACGGTGACCGAGGTTCTCCCGGACGGCAATTTCCGGGTGAAGCTCGATAACGAGCATGAGGTATTGGCCTATACCGCCGGCAAGATGCGGAAGTTCCGCATCCGCACCGGCGTCGGCGACCGCGTGATCGTAGAGATGTCGCCTTATGACTTGCAGCGCGGACGCATCAGCTTCCGCCACAAGGGCGACGCACCGGCTCCGGCTCCGCAACAGCGCCGGCCCAATTTCCGCGGCAGACGCTAGAATATCCTTCCGGCCGGGCTGGCCGGAATTATTGGCGCTGGGGCACGCCTATCACTGGAGTCGCGCGTGCCGATGATAGTGTCCACCTTCTCCCGCATCGCGCTGGCGATCATCCTCGCCAGCGCGCTCAGCGCAGCCAGCGCGCAAGACGTTTCCAAAGACGCTCCCAAAGACCGCCCACAGCCAAACGCTACTGAGCGGCACGAAACCGGCAAAGGCATCTTGCGGCTGCTGCCAACGGATGCGGTAACCGAACATTCAATCGATACGCCGCGCGGCAAGCTCGCCTATACGGCGACCGCCGGAACGCTCGCCTTCTATGACCAGTCCGGCGATCAAAGCGCGTCGGTGTTCTACACCGCCTATGTCGCACAGAACGCCGCGCCCAACCGCCCGCTGACGTTTGTATTCAACGGTGGGCCCGGCGCGGCGTCGGCATTTCTCCATCTCGGCCTGGTAGGTCCGCGCATTCTCGATTTCGGCGCGGATAATCATGACGCTTCGCGTGCGAGCTTGCGCGACAATCCCGACACCTGGCTTGCCTTTACGGATCTGGTGCTGATCGACCCGGTCGGCACCGGCTGGAGCCGCGCGATCAAGGGCGAAGACGCTAAACATTTCTGGAGTGTGCGTAGCGACGCCGACGCCATGGCCAAGGCCATCTCTTTGTACGTCGCGAAAAATAATCGCGCGGGCTCGCCGAAATATCTGTTTGGCGAAAGCTACGGCGGATTTCGCGCCGCCAAGGTCGGACGCGTCCTGCAAACCGACCAGGGCATCGCGATTGCGGGCATCGTCATGCTGTCGCCGTTGCTCGAAGGCTGGCTTACGTTCGGCGACGACAGCTCGGCGCTGCACGCAGCGCTGCAATTACCGTCGCTGGCAGCGGCCGAACTCGAGCACAAACATGCGTTTACCCCCGACGCGCTCGCCGCGGCGGAAAAGTTTGCGATGACGGATTATCTCGTGACGCTGGCCGGGCCGACTCCGAAGGGTGATGCCGCCAGCGCATTTTACGGACGTGTCGCCCAGGTGACCGGCTTGCCGCTTGACGCGGTGACACAAGCGCGCGGATTTGCGGCCAATGCCTATGTGAAAACATTGCGGGCGACCGACAGCAAGATCGTCAGCCGCTACGATGCGACCTTTGCGATCGACGACCCCTATCCCGAGCGGCGATCATCGCGCGCACCGGACCCGATCCTCGATGCACTTTCACGCGCCTATGGCGGCGCCATGGCCTCTTATGCGCGCAATGAGCTCGGCTTCAAGACCGAGATGACCTACGCGTTACTTGCCGGCGACGTCACCGGCCATTGGGACTGGCAGGGTGGCCGCGTGCAGGCCAGCGCCGAGGATGACCTTCGCTTGTTACTCGCCTATGGCCCGTCGTTCCGCTTGCTGGTCGCGCATGGGTATTCGGACATGATCACGCCCTACGCGATGACGCGTTATATCCTCGACCATATGCCTGCGTTTGATCCGCCCGGCCGCGTCCAGCTCAAGCTCTATCGGGGTGGGCACATGCTTTATATCGACCCGGAATCGCGCAAGGCCTTCACGGACGACGTCGCGGCATTCTATCGGCCGGCCGAATAAGCGCGCGTCAGGCGACGCGGCCGCCATCGAACTCAAGCACGTCGAAACCGACGTGGCGGTCGACCACGTAGATCAGTCCGCGCTGATCCAGCATCACATCGTTGCTCTGCGGCGCGGGCCTTCCGCCGACAGGCTCAGGAATGAAGAATCCGACTTCGCGTGGCGCCGACGGATCGGCCAGGTCGACAATGCGCAAACCCGCGCTGAACCACACCGCAAACACCAGTGTGCCCGCCATGCGCTCATGGAACTGGTGGGCGCCGAAGCGCGCGCCAGGCGTTCGGGCAAAGGGTGAGTTGAGTTCGCTCACCTCGAACAGCGAGAGTGGCTTTACGGCCGAATAATCGCTCACGTCGAAAATCGACATGCCGGCATGCGGTCTGCCGCGCCGCGCCTCTTCCTCATTGGCGCTCTGCGCCTGGTCCTCTTCATCGATGGCAACGGCGATCCGGCGGCCGCCAAGCTCGGCCGGCACTGGCATCACCGTATGCGTCGGTTCGGGGAAAGGCGGGTGGTAATTGTACGACGCTACTGTTTTCGGCCTTCTCAAATCGGCCACATCGACAATTCGAAAACCGCCATGCCAGCAGCTCGCCCACATTTCATTGCCAAATCGCAGCGCATGGTGCAGCCGATGCCGCTTGCCAGACCAAGTTGGCTTTTCACCCGCGGCGATATGCTGTCCGGGCATCCACCAGCGTGAAACCTCCTCGGGCTTTTTTGGATCGCGCAGATCGTAAGTGACCAGGATATTGCCGACGAAGCCGTCCATCTCCGTGGAAATATAAGCGTAGCGCTCGTCCATATCGAAGCGGTGTACACCAATGCCGCCGGTCAACTGATGGTGGATCAGGGCCGGCTTCGATGGATTGGACACGTCGTAGATGCGGAAACCGCCATTGCGGTACGGCTGTTTTTCCGCCGCCTCGATCGCTGCGAGATCGGCTTCGGTGACATTGAGTTTCTGCGCCAACTCGTCACGAGATGCATCGCGTCCAAGAGTCTCTCGCAACTCGCGCCGTACTGCCGGCAATTGTTCAGCACGCCGTCCGACCGGCGTCGGATTGCGCTCATGATTCACGACCATCAAGTCGCCGGCCACGCGCACCTTGTGGCTATGTGAGGTCGGATCGTCGAGCGAGACCGTCGCCACCAGACGCGGATTTTTCGGGTCGGCAATATCGACGATCGAGGTGCCGAGATTCTCTTTATTGGGGATGTGTCCAACATAGGCATAGTGACCCGCGACGGTAACCTGTCCCGCCCCGGGCAAATCGAGATGGCCGATCCGCCGCACGTTGCGGGCGAGCGCACCGTTCGGCCTTTCCACCTTGTTCATTGGCTATTTATCCAGTGTGGCGCCCGAGGCTTTCACGATCGCCGTCCATTTCGGGATTTCGCTGTTGATGTAGGCCTGAAATTCTTGCGGCGTGTCGCCAATAATGTCGACGCCGAGCTTGCCGAGCGAAGCCTCCACGCCCGGATCGTGCAGCGCCTTGACCGCCGCATCATGCAGTGCCGCAATCACCTGCGGCGGCGTGCCTGCCGGGGCGACCAGACCATGCCACGTGCTCGCATCGAATCCCTTGAGGCCTGCCTCATCCATCGTTGGAATATCAGGCAAAACTTTTGTGCGCTTGAGCGTGGTCACCGCAAGCGCGCGAACCCGTCCGCCCTCGATATGTCCGATCACCGAAGCGGCGGTGGCGAACATCATCTGATCGTGCCCGCCGATGACATCCTGCAGGGCCGGAGCAGCGCCCTTGTATGGCACGTGCACGATATCGATCTTGGCTTCCGACTTGAACAATTCGCCGGCGAGATGCGCGGCCGCACCGTAGCCCGACGAAGCAAAATTGATCTTGCCCGGTTGCGCCTTCGCAAGCGCGATCAGTTCTTTCAGCGAATGCGCCGGTACGTCTGGATTGACGACAAGAATATTGGCCTGCGTGCCAATCAGCGTAATCGGAATGAAGTCCTTGCCCGGGCTGTAGTTGATATGTTTGTAGAGCGCCTCATTGGTGGCGAGGATGCTGTTGTTTCCCATCAACAGTGTGTAGCCATCGGCGGCAGAGTGCGCGACGCCTTCAGCGGCAATATTGCCGCCCGCGCCCGGCCGGTTCTCGATCACGAACGGCTGCCCAAGCAGTTGCTCCATTTTCTTGCCGACGATACGGGCAAGCACGTCGCTCGGCCCGCCGGGCGTAAATGCGACAACCAGCGTGACCGGCCGGGACGGATAGTCCGCAGCGGCAACAGGAAGGACGTTAAGCAGGACGGCAGACACGGCAACCAGCGCCATCCGCGTCCAGATCTTCGATATCGTCATGAAAACCGGCTCCGCCCGACACCTGGTGACGGCCCCTGCGAGGGCATCACCGACGCCATCAAAACAGCGTCTGCAACAATAGTGGGGCTGCCGAAATTCTCTATAGAAAGTTTGGGCCTTGTTCCCGAAAGGACCGTCGAATAAATCGACGTAAAATCACTCGGTGCGGGTGAGCTGATGCTCTTCGGCGATCCGCTCGAAAGTCTCGGCAGTGCTCTTGATCCGGTAGGACAAGCGCCGGTCATTTTCGATAGGCAGCTGCCGCACAATCTTGTACGTGCCGCGCGAAGCGTTGTTGCCGAATTGCGGCTCGTAATAGACGTTCTGGCCGTTGGAATATTTGTGGCTCATGTCCGTCCTTTTCCGGTTGGCTTCGGCCCGCACACAAGCAGCGGTTATGGCGGTGCCGGGCAAAAACGCCCGGCTCGGTGGCCGGGCGCCAGTATTACATGATTCGATGCCAGATCAGGCATTCTGCAGATTGGATGCCGCCTGCTTGCCGCGCTCCGTCACCACTTCATAGGTGAGGCGCTGACCCTCATTGAGGGTGCTCATGCCGGCGCGTTCGACTGCGCTGATGTGCACGAACACGTCGCGCGAGCCGTCGCTCGGCGTGATGAATCCAAAACCTTTTTGCGTATTGAAGAACTTGACGGTACCTGTAGCCATGGTGGCATTCCTTGCGTTACACGCTGCTTCGAGTTGAGATGCGCATGAGTGTTCATGCGATCGAAACGTCCGAGTTTTTGGGGTGACTTGATAAGCGCCCAAGTCGGGGCGGCGCAGCAAGGCAAAACCGAAAACCTGGTTTTCAACAGGCGCTACTTACATGATTTAGCGCTTTAAGTCCAATTCCTGTGCTGCAACAGCATTTTCATCACAGTCCCGCATCAAGCGCGAAAACTGCACCGGCTTTTCCTTGGTCCGATTGTGCTTGCGGCCGTTTGAGCGCCGGCACGACACCGGTACTCCAGAAACATATGCCTGGCTTCGGTCCGGTCCACCAAGGACGGCGCTACCCCGGTCTGGACGACTCAGGTGCATTCTTTTGCATATCAGCCGGGTATTCCGATGCCGCAACCGAACATGTCCAGCGCCAGAGGCGTGACCGCGCGTGTCCAAAATGCGCTGCGTGATTTTATCGAAAATCGAAAAGAGTAAGCAACGCTCATTGCGGCTCACTGCGGTACATCAATGTTCTCGATCGGCAAGCCTGCGGTATAACGTTCGTACATAGTTTCGTATGCGCGTTCGATATGACGCGTAAATTGTTTCGTGTTGAATAACGGCGTTGCAAGTCGACTCTGTGAGAGTTTTTGCCTGATAGCTGCCAGCCGGTCCGGATGTGTGGCGAGTTCAACCGCCCGATCCGCGTAATCTTGTTGCGTCGATGTAATCAGCTCGGTCAACCCGATCGCGCTCAACAAACTGGCCGCAACTCTTCCCGCAAAAGTGTCGCCAATTCGCGTTAGCAAGGGCAAGCCTGCCCAGAGCGCATCGCTTGCCGTCGTATGAGCGTTATAAGGAAGGGTATCGAGAAACAGGTCAGCCAAACGATGACGCGCAAGGTGCTCGGTCATCGGCGCACGAGGTGCGAAGACCAGACGTTGCGGGTCTACTCCCCGTGCCACAGCTTCTTTTCTCAAATTGTTCGCCGCAGCTGGATTGTCTGCCAGCAGCCACAAGACACTGCCGTCGACCTGTGCAAGGATCCGCATCCAACAGTCGAAGACGTGCGGAAGAATCTTGTAATTATTGTTGAAGCAGCAGAAGACAATTCCTTTGTCCGGAAGCCCGAATTCCCTACGCGTAAACGCTCTGTCCGATATCAAACGCCTGTCATCGTTGACTTGATAGCTGTTCGGCAGATAGACGATTTTTTCCGCATAATATTGCCGCTGGGATTCCGGAATTAATGTGCGGTCCGCGATGATATAGTTCATATAGCTCGCGCCCATTGTTCCTGGATACCCCAGGTAATTCACCTGAACAGGCGCGGGACGGAACGCTAGAATTCCGGTCCGTGACTTGTGCGTGATACCCATCAGGTCAATCAGTATATCGATTTCTTTTTCCCTAATGTGCAACGCGATTTCGCGATCGCTTAAAGGAGCGGCATCGGTGAAATAATCAAAAGCATTTTCCACGCGCTTCCGGATGCCTGACTGATCATCAGGTCCAATCGATATTGCGGTCAATTCGAACCGAGACCTATCGTGACTTTCGAACATACCAACCGCGAGTGCCGACACCGCGTGTACACGAAAGTCAGCGGAGACATACGCAATACGAATTTTATCATGCTGATACCGTTCACCTCGCCATACCGGCTTTTGCGATGCAGGACACTTTGCGGCAATCCACGATCTGGCGCATATAAGTTGTTCTTCAGGTGAAGAAGAAATCGCCAGGAGGTGGAAGGGGTTGACGTTCGCCTCTTGAATTTTGGCCGATGAAATGACTTTTGCGCGGTCAATTTCGAAATTCGTCCAGTCGCAAATGGTCATTTTAGCATTGAGGCGTAAGCCTTCTATTCGTAAGTCAGGCTTGAGTGCTAGCGCCTTGTCATAGGCCATAGATGCTTCGCTATCGCGCTTGAGCTCAATGAAGACATTGGCCAGACCAACCCAAGCCGTTGCCGAGCCGGGATTCAATTTTAAAGACCGGTCGTAGCTCTCGAGGGCTTCCGTGTAGCGATGGCATCGAAGGAGCGCTGCGCCGCGAGGAATGTAGACCTCTGAATAATTTGGATTGATTTTCAGGACGCGATCAGAGCTCTCGATGGCCTCGTTGAAGCGTTCAAGCTCATTTAACGAGTTGCATCGATTGCTGAGCGTTTGAACGTGATTTGGATCGAGCTTCAGGGCGGCGTCAAAACTCGCCAGCGCTTCCTCGTGACGCTTCAGATGAGCCTGAATAACGCCGAGGCTGTTGAATGCATTTGCTGATCGCGGATTGAGCCTGGTGGCCTTACCAACAAGTTTAAGAGCATCACTGAGCTGCCCCTGTTGATATTTGAACAGCCCGTAAAAATGCAGGGCGTCAAAATAATCGGGATTTTTCTTAACAAGCCGTGCGAAAATTTTATCAGCTTCGTCGAATTGACCCTGACGTTGAAGGGCTACCGCCTGCTCGAGACTTCGGAATGCATTCTGGAGGCGAGGATCGCCAAATGGAGAATCGCGCATAATAGCCAAGGCCCACTGTGAGGCCTTATATTATTGGACAATGGTGGACGATCGCTATCGGCGTTTGAGAGAGATTGTAACGGTCGAAACATGACTTCCCGGTGATCGGAGCGAGACCGACTGCCGATTACCGTGCGTGGTCACGTCCAGAAATGCCGCGAATGACTGGCCTTCAATTCGCGCGTCGATACGGTTGCCTCTGACGCTACCAAAGAACTGGCCGGCAACATGATTGGTGGCCTCGAACCAACTGCCACTTAAAGAACCGCCGTTGCTCCGGGCGTTACCTTGGAAATCGACATTGTAACTGTCGCTGGCGCATCGAAGCGACAGCCTGAGGTCGTTGCCGCTCGATTGCGCGTCGTAACTCGCCCGGCACCGGATCGGTTCGTGCGATCCTCCCTGCAGCGTGATGTTGCCGCCACCGACCCAAGACCCGGACAATTCGGCAAAAGGTCCTTGCTGCGCGTGGCCCGGGAGTACCGAAAGCGAGAGTGCGATAACGAATACTCCGGCAGCGATCAGAGCAGTACACGCACTCGTCAGATGACGTGATGTAAAGCTGGAATTTCGGTCCAATGCACGGGCTGCGAGCGCGGCTCCAGCAGACACGGACAACAGAACTGCATGGCATATTTTCATTTTTTGCCCCCCAGCGCCGGCTATCTTAGCGGTCAATTGCGTGCAAAGGCAAAGAACCATTTAAAGATGACGGCCTTGAGATGGCGCCCCTAAACTAAGCAAAACAATGATTTAGGGTAGCCGCACCTCCGTTGCTGCTGTGCAACCCAGGAATAAGGGCCGTCGCCTGGACGGACATTGCATTCAGGTTCGACAATTCAGGCAATAAAATCCTAAATTCAAAGCAAAATTCAAAGCAAAATTCAAAGTATGCGTGGCGGTCCCGAGAGGAGTCGAACCTCCGACCTTCGGTTTAGGAAACCGCTGCTCTATCCAGCTGAGCTACGGGACCGCTGACGCGCGATTTAACACAGTCGTCAATGGGGCGCACCAGATCGCGTCAATCCACTTTCGCGCCTGAAGCGGCAACAACGTCTTTCCACATTGCACGTTCCTTCGCCGCAAAGGCGATGGCTCCTTCCGGCGTGCTGGAAAGGACGCGCGCCCCGGCAATCAGGAAACGGTCCTGGACTTCTTTTTCACCAGCGATCCGCCGCTGCGCCACGGAAATCTTGTCGATGATCGGCCGCGGCGTTGCCGCGGGCAGCACAAAGGCAGCCCATGATGTGACCACAAAATCGCTGACCCCCGCTTCACCCATCGTCGGGACATCCGGCAATGTCGGCCAGCGCTGGGCCGAGGTCACCGCAAGGGCCCGCATCTTGCCGGACTGGATCACCGGTACATAAGACGCAAGGTTGTCGATCGCAAACGTGACATCGCCGGACAGCATGGCGGGAATTGTCTGGGCAGCGCCGCGGAATGGGACGTGAACGGCGTCGATGCCGGTGCGTTTGGTGAACATCACGCCCGACAGATGTGGCGAAGTGCCAACACCCGGGCTTCCGAAATTGGTGCGCCCGGCGTGCTTCGCCCAGGTCAGGAATTCTGACAACGTTTTCGCCGGCACATGGTCGGAAGCAACAACAAATACGTTCGGCAGCTCCCAGGTCAGCGACGCCGGGATCATGTCACGCTCAGGATCGTAGGGCATCTTGCTGTAGAGAAACTGGTTGATCGCGAAATGTCCTATGGTCGCGGAACCAATGGTATAGCCATCCGGAGGACTGCCGGTGACAGCTGCAATTCCGATATTGCCGCCGGCGCCACCGCGGTTCTCAACGACAAACGATTGGCTAAATATGTCCTTGAGCCGTTCGGCCAAAATACGCGTGAGCACATCGGTCGAGCCGCCGGCCGGGTAAGGCACGATGATCCGCACCGGGCGGTCCGGCCAGTGGTTGTCATCACCGCGCGCTCCGGTCGCCACCATAACGCCGGCAGCGGCGGCTGAGGTCAGGAATGCGCGGCGGCTCGGTGAAGGACCAGGCTTCTGCATTGATTTCCTCCCCAGCGGTTATGATGACGTTCACATTTATGCTGTCATTCTAGCGCGTCGCCGGGTGGCCGCCATCTCTATTGACGGTCTGCCGGCACGCACCGGCAGTCTTGTTCATGAAGCTTTTGGCGTTGCCCAACCCTGCTCCAGTGCTTGCGGCGGCATTTCTTCCACTTCTTGCGTGCAGTGCAGCGGCACAAGCGCCCTGCAAACTCGTCGATATTGGCACCGCAACTGTGACCGCCGTGCGTGATGGACGCACGCTGCTATTGGCCGATGGAAGAGAATTGCGCCTGGCCGCGATCGAAGTCACAGACAACAGCCGCGATGCGCTTCAACACCTTGTCGGCGGGCACAGCGTCCGGTTGGAACAACTCGGCACTGCTGCCGACCGCTACGGCCGAGTGGTCGCCTTTGTTTATACAGAAGATACGGAGCAATCCGTGCAGCAAGCAATGGTCGCGCGAGGCCAGGCGCGTGTTTCGGGAAGAATTGGCAACAAATCCTGTGCTGATGTGTTGTTGGGCGCCGAAAAGGCAGCACGCAAAGCGCGTCGTGGATTGTGGGCCGACCCAAATTTTGCCCCTTTGCGGCCGGAAAATGTTACCCGGATTGGGGCTGCGCGGGGACAATTTGCGCTGGTCGAAGGCAAGGTCTTGTCGGTGCGTGAAAGCGGCGCCACTATATATTTGAACTTCGGGCGGCGCTGGACCAAGGACTTTACCGTCACCATTCTCAAGCGCCATCGGCGCGAATTTGCCGCCGCCGGCATCGATCCGAAACAGCTGGAAGGTCGTCCGATCCGCGTGCGTGGTTGGATCGAACAGCGCAATGGTCCCGTCATCGAGGCCGACGCGCCGGAACAGATAGAGCTCGTCGAGTAGTTTTTATTGTGAGTGAGAGTCGGATGGTTGCGGCACTGACAGGCAGATCAGCGAACAGGTCGCTCGTATTGGCGGCTTTGCTTGGCATTCTGTTGGCCGGCTGCACCAGCACACCCGACAACCGTTTCGTCTCGCTGCCGGTGGCAAAAGTCGCCGCCCAGGCTGATCAAGCACCCGCGGCACAACGCGAGCACGCGCGCATACTCGCCTCATACGGCGGGGTTTACGACAACGCGCGCCTGCAAAGTCTGATCGAAAAAACCGTCGACCGCCTGGTGGCGGCATCCGAACGGCCGGATCTGAAATATCAAGTCACGATCCTCAACTCGCCGGCAATCAATGCCTTCGCGCTTCCAAACGGCAAGCTCTACATTACGCGCGGACTGATTGCGCTCGCCAACGACAAGGCCGAGCTTGCGTCCGTGCTCTCGCACGAAATGGGGCATGTGATTGCACGCCATGCGGCGATCCGCGAGGAACAGGCCCGGCAGGTCGCCATCATCAGCCATGTGGTCAACGACGTGCTCAGCGACCCGCAGGTAGGTGCATTGGCACTCGCCAAATCGAAGCTCACATTGGCGGCGTTCTCGCGCGCACAGGAATTCGAGGCTGACGGCATCGGCGTCGGCATATCCGCGCGCGCCGGCTTCGATCCGTTCGGGGCCTCACGGTTCCTGACCGACATGCAGCGCAACGCCGACCTTAAGGCTTCCAGCGGCGGCGCGGATCCTCGCACTCTGGATTTTCTATCGTCGCACCCGGCAACGCCTGAGCGCGTTAAAAATGCCCTTGCCAATGCCCGCCAGTTCAGTGGGCCGGGCGCCGGCGAACGCGACCGTGCCGAATATCTCGCGAGTCTCTCCGGATTAATTTATGGGGAAGACCCCAGCGAAGGGTTCGCGCGCGGCCGGCATTTTCTGCATCCAAAGCTCGGCTTCACCTTCGTGGCGCCGCCAGGCTTCACACTCGACAATACGGCGCAGGCCGTTCTCGGCCTCAAGGATGGCGGCAATGAAGCCCTGCGTCTGGACGTCGTGAGCGTTCCGGCCGAGCAATCATTGCCCGACTACCTGAAATCGGGATGGATGACGAATGTCGATGCCGCAAGCGTTGAGGAATTTTCAATCAACGGCTTTCCAGCGGCGGCGGCCACCGCGAGCGGCGATCAATGGTCATTCCGGTTGTTTGCAGTGCGCTTTGGCAGCGACGTCTACCGATTTATCTTCGCGGCGAAAACCATGAACGCACAAGTCGAGCGCTCATTCCGGGACTCGGTGACGACTTTCCGCCGCATGAGCCTGAAGGAAAGCCAACAAATCCATCCGATGCATCTGCAGATTGTCACCGCCAAGCCCGGTGACACCGTAGAAAAGCTGGCGCGGCGCATGGCCACCAGCGATCACGCAATCGAACGATTCCGCGTGCTCAATGGTCTTTCCGCCACCGACCGGATCAAGCCGGGCGACAAGTTGAAGATCGTCGTCGAGTAACGTCCTCGCCGAGGTACCGCCTCAGGTTTCGCCGGCTTCGGGATTGAGCGTGAATTCGCGCGGCACATCCGGGCCCCAGAGATAGAACGAGTCCTCGGGTTTATGGTCAGCGGCAGGCCAGCGCTCTTCCTTTGGAATGTAGTCGATATCGCACGAATATTCCGAGAAGCTGCCCCAGGGATCCATGACGTAGTGGAAGTAGTTGGAGCCGAGCACGTGCCGGCCGAGACCCCAACCTTTGGTCCAGCCCTTGTCGTGCATGCGCATGGCGCCAAGGCCAATGTCCTGGATGCTGGCCGTGTCCCAACTGCAGTGATGGAAGCCCGGCCCGGACGATTTCACCAAGGCCAGCAGATGATGGTCGCTGCCGTGAATGCCGTGCATGAAGGCAACGAGATCCGACGCGCGATCTGAAAGCCGCAGACCGAGCGTACGCTCATAGAATTTGATCGACGCGTCGATGTCGCGGGTGAATATCAGCACATGTGACAGCCGGCGCGGGCGCACGGGCGGGGCCTTTTCACGCGTGGTCGCCGCGGCAACGCCGGGGCCGACCGTCATCCATTCGCTTTGCGCCTTGTGATCCGGAGAAACCTTGCGCGCGACCTTCACCTCGATCAGCACGCCCTCCGGATTGCGGAACCAGAAGCCGTTGCTCTCGAATCCGGGTGGCGGGTCGATGAGCTTGATCCCCTCGCCTTCAATACGCGCCTTCAACCGCGGCAAGTCGTCGGCATAGCAACCAAAGGAAAGGTGATGGAGCGCTTTGGTGCTGGCGCCTTCGACCACCGAGCCCCAGCGATGTTCATGACCAAATGTCTTGATCGCCAGCACGTTGCCATCGCGCCGCACGTCGAGGCCGAAATTGCCGTAGAAATCCTGAGCGACCGACGCATCGGGCACCGCGAGCACGAACTGGTCCAGCGAGTGCACGCCGAGTGCATCGGTCTCGGTCGTCGGCGCGACATAGCCGCGAATTGCGGTCATCGATTACTCCATCAAACGTCGAATGCGGTGGTTGGCCGGCATATAGGCCAGAGAGGTGGCCGGAGCAACTGCACCCGTCAGCCCGGGGAGCCCGCTTGGGGCCCACTTGGGGCCACTTGGGGCCCACTTGGGGCCCACACGGGGCCCAACGCAAAAGCCCGGCGCGGGCGCCGGGCTTTCGAATTGTTCGTACGGACTGTGTTTACGTTACGCTGCCTCTTCCTCGACTGCGTCGTCGGAGCCTGCCTCTTCGGCCGGCTTGGGACCGCGGCGCGGGCCCTTCGCGAGCGCCGCCTCGATCTCCTTGATCGCTTCGGTCTCGGTCACGCGTTGGACGGCCGCGATCTCGCGCGAGAGGCGGTCAAGCGCTGCCTCGTAAAGCTGCCGTTCCGAATAAGACTGCTCCGGCTGGGATTCCGACCGGTACAGGTCGCGGACGACCTCCGCGATGGCGACGATATCGCCGGAATTGATCTTTGCTTCGTATTCCTGGGCGCGGCGGGACCACATGGTGCGCTTGATGCGCGCGCGGCCCTTCAGCGTCTCCAGGGCGCGCTTGACCAGCGGCGCCTCGGCCAGCTTGCGCATGCCCACCGACACGATCTTGGCGGTCGGAACCCGCAGCGTCATCTTGTCCTTGACGAAATTGATGACGAACAGCTCCAGCTTGGCCCCCGCGACCTCCTGCTCCTCGATCGCCATGATCTGGCCCACGCCGTGGGCCGGGTAGACGATGAATTCGTTGGTCTTGAAGCCTTGTCGCTGGGTAGTCTTCTTATTGCTGGTCATTCCGGGCACGACTCCTTCACCGGCCCCTTTGCGGGCGCCGGCCAGTTTGGCTGCGGGAGCCCCGGCGCGGACGGTGCCGCGAGGGGCGTGGGAGGTCCGCCGCGCTTCGGCAGACTTTTTGGAACCCCGGCTCATGCCGGCGGAACCTTTCTTTGATTTATGACGCGTTTTTCCTGCCACTGCTCACGCGTGGATCGCACGCCCTCTAGTATGGGAACCCTGGAACTCAGCCACCGAAAAATAATGCTCCCAAAGGGGGAGCTCACCGGTGGTAACGTCGTTCCTATCCATTTTTTACATATATAGCACATTTTTAGGCGGAATCAAAGCCTTATGCCGCCGCAGATCAGCTATTCAGCGGTAAAAATCCTGCAATTTCATCGAATCGGTTAACGCCCTCCAACATGGCAGCCCTTGGGCGGCCTTTGGGCGGCCCTTGGTCGCAGCTTGGTCATAGCTTGGCGCACCGGCAATGGTGCCGGGGGTGAGGCAATAGCCTCAGTCGCCAGTCCCGGGGTCGGGCGAGAAGAACTTTTTGAACTTGTCGGGGACCCCGTCCCACTCCTTGCCGTCGGCGGGACCCTCACGTTTGACCGTGATATTTGGCCAAGTCTTGGCGTACTGGGCGTTCACTTCCAGCCATTTTTCGAGCCCTGACTCGGTGTCCGGCTTGATGGCCTCGGCGGGGCACTCCGGTTCGCAAACACCGCAATCGATGCATTCGTCGGGGTGGATGACGAGCATGTTGTCACCCTCGTAGAAGCAGTCGACTGGACAGACCTCCACGCAGTCCATGTATTTGCATTTAATGCAGTTTTCGACGACGACGTAGGTCATTCCCCGCTCCGCACAGCAACTTACAAACGCTCCGTATCGTAACGACAGATAAGCCGCAACCGGCGTCCCCGCCACTGTTAAACGGGTCCCTCGCGATGGATTTGAGACGAAAGGTCAAGGCCTTGGCCGCGTCTTCGGTGCGTCTTGCCCACCCGTAGGGGTCAACCCAGGTCGCGATAGAGCATGCGAGCGGCCGGCGCGGTACCTCGCCGTTCGCAAATACCCTCGACCCGAATCACACGTACCGAACGATCGAGCGCGAGCGTGACCACATCGCCGATTCGTACCGGGTGGCTGGCGGCGGTCATGCGTTTTCCGTTGAGCCGCACGAACCCGGCCGTAGCGAGTGCCGCAGCGTCACCTCGGGTGCGCACCATGCGGGCATGCCAGAGCCATTTGTCGATGCGTTGGCGGTCGAGGCTCTTACGGTCGAGACTCTTGGAGCCGGCGCTCAAGACGGATCTTTGCTGCTCTGTTCTAGCTGCTGCTTGAGCGCAGCAAGCTTGGCGAACGGCGAATTGGGATCCGGCTGCTTGTCGCGGCCGCCGGAGCGATTGCCGAACGGTTTGGCGTAATATTGCTCCCGTTCCGCACGGTCGACGGACTCTCCCCGGTCGCGACGGCGACCGCGATCCTGCCGTTCGTTGCGGGCGCCCTGGCGTTCTTTACCTTGGCGCTCCATCCGCTGCTGTCGCTCGTGTCGACCCTGACGCTGCTGTTGCTGCGGATGCTCCTTGCGGTTCGGACGGTCACTTCGGTCATGCGGGCGCCGCGGCCCTCGCCCGGCCGGCGGTGCATCCGACGGCGCCGGTGTAGCGATACCTTCCGCCGGCGCGGCTGTTGCCGAGACGGCGGCTCCAGCTTCCGCAACTTGTGTTTGTTGCTGGCGTTGTGGACGGCGGGGCCGATGTGGACGCCGATCAGCACGACCAGCCGGACGCCAAACCTCGACGAAAGCCGGCTCTTCTGGCGCTCCCGCTCCCGCTGCCGTTGCCGTCGCGGATTGCGTCGCTGGCTCGCCTGCGGCAACTGCGTCAGTTCCGACATCAACGGAGAATGCTTCGGACTTTGCAGCTTCTTCCGCAGACGGAATTGCAGGTTCATGCACCAGCGGCGCCGTCTCCGGCGTAACGAATTCCGTTTCCGGCAGGAGTGAATGAGACGGCAAGTCGGCAGCCGATGCGTTTTCCGCTGGCGCGCCATCCGGTGCCACGGATTCTGCCGGTGCTGTCATCACATCGCTGGCCGGTGACGCGTCCGCTGCAGCGTCGGTCGCCACAGATGTCCTTCCGTTACCGCAGCCAACGGTGCCGCCGGTTCGACGGGTTTTGGCTTGCGGTCCATGCGATAGCCGAGGGAGCGCAGAATCGACGCGAAATCTTCCCCCGATGCGCCGGTGAGCGAGGTCATTGCCCCGGTGATCAGGAAGCCGCGGCCATCGAATACACCATCCGGTTTCGGACCCGGCGCGCTTTCGCGCCACGACAGTGCCGGCCGGATAAGATCAGCAAGCCGCTCCAGAATATCGACGCGTACAGCCCGTTCGCCGCAGATACGATAACCGGCCATACGGTAAAGCGGCTTCGGCGTTTCCGGATCGACGGGAATCGATGTGCGCCCGCTGGCCGCCAGATGCAGCAACTCACCGACACCCTTGGCGTCCGGGCTCTCGTGCTTGATCGCCCATAATTGCGTTGCAAGCGCGCGCGGCGCCGGCTTGAGCAGCGCCGGCAGATAGATGTGATAGGCGCCGAAGCGCACACCGTATTTGCGCAACGTAGCACGCGCGGGTTGGTCGAGGCCCTTGACCTCCTCGGCCACCTTTTGCCGCTCCAGCACACCGAGCGCTTCGACAAGTTGAAACGCGACACCGCGTGCAATGCCCGTGACGTCCTCGGCGGCGGTCAGCGAGAACAGCGGCGCCAGCAGCTTTTCGATATGGGTTTTGAGCCAAAGATCCAGTCGCGTCTGCACCAACTCGCGCGCTGGCCCAGTGAGTTGCTCGTCGGCAATGACACGCACGCGCGGACGCAAAGTATCATCACCAGCAGTCAGCTTGCCGACCAGATCGCCCGTCCAGCGCAAGGCCCCGTCGTTGGCCAGCACGATCTGATCGTTCGAAGCCTGCGAAAGCTTTGTGGCTCGTACTTCGATCTCACCTGCCAGTGCTTTTTGTGCGGCGGCATTAAGCGCCTTCGCTTCTGAGCCTGCGGCAGAGGCATCGGGTGCGAACATAAATCCATCGAGCCGGCCAATCACATGACCTTCGACCGTTACCTCACCCGACTTTCCGATTTCCGTTTCCAACATCGTGTTCTCTCGCAGCCGCCGCATCAAGACGCTGGTGCGGCGGTCCACGAACCGTTCGGCCAAACGTTCATGGAGTGCATCGGATAACTTGTCCTCGATCGCGCGTGTATGCCCCTGCCAATGCTCCGGATCGGCAAGCCAATCGGGACGATTGGCGACGAAAGTCCAGGTTCTGACATGCGCGATCCGGTTGGAGAGGGTGTCGATATCGCCGTCGGTCCGGTCGGCTTGGGCAATCTGACTAGCGAACCAATCGGTAGGGATGTTACCCTCTCGCATCAGGAAACCATAGAGGGTCACGACCAATTCAGCATGGGTCGCGGGCGCGATTTTACGATAGTCCGGAACCTGACAGGCATCCCACAACCGCGCGATGGACGCCCGGTCACTGGCAATCGATCGTACATTTTCGTCGCGCGCGGCATGTTCGAGTACGAGAACGTCCTCCCCGACCGGCGCGCGCGTCAGCCCAGGTTCATTGGCGTCGCCGCCAGCGAGGCCTGCAATGCACCGATCGAGGCAAAATCGAGATCGGCATTGCGCCACTGCAACATCCGGATCGGCTCGAAGTTGTGGCTTTCGAGCGCCTGCACCAGTTCCGGCTCGAACGGGTCGCAACGCCCCGTCGTACCGAACGTGCCATCGCGCGTGGCACGGCCGGCACGGCCGGCGATCTGGGCGAGTTCGGCGGGGTTGAGTTTGCGGAACTGATAGCCGTCGAATTTCCGGTCGGACGCGAAAGCGACGTGATCGACATCGAGATTGAGCCCCATTCCGATCGCGTCGGTGGCCACCAGATAGTCGACGTCCCCCGATTGGTAGAGCGCGACTTGTGCATTGCGCGTGCGCGGCGAAAGGGCGCCAAGCACGACCGCGGCACCGCCGCGCTGGCGGCGGATCAGTTCGGCGATGGCATAAACTTCTTCGGCCGAAAATGCGACGATGGCGGATCGATGCGGCAGCCGCGTGAGCTTTTTCTCGCCAGCATAAGTGAGGGTCGACAGCCTCGGCCGGCTGATCACGTGCGCGCCAGGCAACAGCTTCTCGACCATCGGCCGCACCGTGGCGGCACCCAGGACCAGCGTTTCCTCGCGCGCCCGGGCATTGAGCATTCGGTCCGTGAAGACATGACCGCGCTCGAAATCGGCGCCGAGCTGGACCTCGTCAATCGCCAGGAAAGCCACGTCGAGGTCGCGCGGCATGGCTTCGACGGTTGAGACCCAGAAACGCGGGTTTGGCGGCTTGATCTTCTCTTCGCCGGTGATCAGGGCGACCGCGTCCTTGCCGGCGCGATCGGCCACCTTGTTGTAGACCTCGCGCGCCAGCAGGCGCAGCGGCAGCCCGATCACGCCGGACGAATGTGCCAGCATGCGCTCGATGGCGAGATGGGTCTTGCCGGTATTGGTTGGACCCAGCACTGCCGTGACCCCGGCACCGCGTGTTCGCGATGTCCGGGCAGGCTGCGGGGAAAAAGAAATGGCCATTACGCGTCCAGAACGATGGCAAGACCCTCAAGCAGGCTCCGCCACGCCCTCCGTGTACCACAATGCGACGCCGAACATGCGCCCGGTTAAGTATTAGAACGAGTTTGGAACGAACCGCGCCCGAATCACTGACTCCGGCGCTGTATACCTTCGTTCACGGCGACATCTGGCAAGGCTCGACTGCACGACTACAAGATGGAGTAGTGGCGGCCTAATTCAAGCGCGTTTCCACCGCTTCAAACGTTAACAACCGCGTGGATTCGCACTTGGCCAAAGAGTCAAGCGCGATGTCACTGCACCTTCGGGCCGTTGGCCGAAGCTCGGGTCGGAACGGGCACCGAGACGAATTCATAGGCTTCGAGCACGGCATGGCCGATCGGCGTCGGGCCTTGGGCGCGGAACGGCACAAGCACGCGCGTTCCGACGATGGGGGCGAGCCAAACTTCCATGTCGCGCTGCTTGGAGAGGTATTTTATCGCTGCCCGCGAAGGGATATAGCCGGCCACGGGGGTGAAATACGCCGAGCAGACGACGACTGGGCCGGCATAACCCTTGCTCGCTTTGACCTTATCCATCCGCTTGAAGGCAAATTGCATGTCGTAGCGCAGCCGGCCGTCGAAAATGGCCAGAGTGCGCTGGCAGGCTTCGGACGACAGCAGCTCGCCGTTGCCCGGTACGCGCACTATCGAAGCCGTCATCGGATCAAAAACACCGTGTTGGTGCGCTTCCGTGAGCGGCACACGCTCCGGATCGTCATCCTGCGGCGGGTCGACCTGCAGATCCTTCACATTGCCGTTTGCGATTGTGAACCGGATGACGTCGGATTTTTTTCGCGAACTGATGGTCGCTGCATAGGTGGAGGACAAAGGCCGACCGCCATTGAGCGTACCGCGCGCGGTGCTGTCACCCTGCCCACCCGTGAATGCGCGCAACAGGCCGCTGGTCGAACCGCTCGCGGCCGCCGTGTATTGCGTATCGGCAATGTCGATGGCCCAGGTGCCGCTGCCAATCGGGATGCCGGCGATCGTCGCGGAGTAGCGAGCTTCCAGTCGCCCCTGCGCAGATGCCGGGGCGAGCGCGCCGATCAGGGCCAGGACGAGCAGGCCTGACCCCACCAATGTGCATCGTACGATTTGACGCAAGACCTGATCCTTCCGCGCGTCGACACCAGCGGATGTTCCGCGGCCGGGCAGCCGATATTATCACCCGCGACGTAATCCGGCACACAACGCGGCCTTGGCAGGCGACGCGATGGCCGCAAAGTTAACGCGGGGACCGCCGACAGCGTGACTATGTGGTCGGCGCGGATTTCGTCGAATCTTTGTTCGCCGACGCCGAAGGTCGGCCGGACGACCCCGAAATCCGGTCAAATTGCGCTCAATTGCTCGGCTTGACGCCTTTAACCCCGCTCTCTATACGTCCGCGGTCTTAGCCCAGACGATTGACCTGAACCGGCGCGCTGGCACCGGTATTATTTCGAGGAATGAGCCATGTCCTGGCGTTGCGAGCTGACCGGTAAGAAGCCACTGGTCGGCCACAAAGTAAGCCACTCCAACATCAAGACCAAGCGGCGGTTCCTGCCGAACCTGCGCAACGTGACGCTAATTTCCGACACGCTTGGCCGCAGGATCCGCCTGCGCGTATCGGCTAACGCGCTCAAGACGGTCGATCATCGCGGCGGGCTCGATGCTTTCCTGCTCAAGGCCAAGGACGCCGAACTGGCGCCAAAGGTGCTGGAGCTCAAGCGCCAGATCGTGAAGAAGCGCGACGCCGCGGCCGTCTGACGGCTCACTCGCCAACGATCGCAAACTGCAGCAGCAGGTTGCGCTGAATAACAGAAAAATTATCGTCCGAGACAAGGGTGACGATGGTTTCGCCACTCGCAGCATTGTGCACGGCGATGCCTTCCATATTGTCGATCTGGTAACCGAGATCGGCCTCGATCATTGAGCGGCCATCAGCGACCGTATCCGCTTTGATATCGGCAAGCGGAATGCGACGAATACGCATCGCGACGCCGCGCGCCGGCGAATATCGGCGCTCCAGCAACAACAGATCGCCGGGCGGAAGGATTGTGCAATCACTGACGTCAAAGTCGTCGGTGCGCTTCATGCTAAAGCGCGTGACAACGTCGTCATCCAATATGTACGAGCGCAAATTGCCGTCCTTATCCAGGCTGCGTTCTGTCACGGCGATCAAGGCACCCGCGAGAGGCGAGCCCTGCGGCGCGGTCGCGAGGCATTCCAGGCTTTTGTTGAATGCAAAAGTCTTGAAGTCGGGTGGAACCGCGATCGGCTGGCCACGCGCATGCAAGCCATCATGACGATAGTCAAAGCGCACGATCTGCTCGACCCGCTCGATTCCGATATAGAGCATGCCGTCGCGTTCGGTGAGTGACTCGACGTCGTACCAGCCGCGCGCCGCCAGCGGTTTTCCATCGGGTCCAAGGATCGGCGCTATTTCGGCGTCGGCGATGCCAGCCGGTCTGCCGTCCCTGTAGACGATCCGCCCACGAAGCCATGATCCACGATCGGTTATCGCAATAAACCGGGCGCCGTCCGGTTCGACATGAATGGCAGAGATGCCGCCGAAAGCCGGATGGCGCGAGGTGAGCACAAGCCCACCACGAAATTCCAAAGAGCCGAAGCGCGTCAGCGTCTCATCGTGATTGTCAAAGGACGTGATGACGGTCGCATCGATTTGCACGCGTGTCGGCGCCTGGGGATAGCGCAATGCGTCGGCCAGGGCGAAGGTGCCGATGGCCAGCGCCGCCGAGAACGCGCCAGCGACGAGCCAGCGGCGGCGGGGCAGGAATGATTTTACTCGCGCCAATTCATTCCCCCGTTCGTTCCCGCGCAAGCGGGAACCCAGTTCTACAGTTCGTTTGCGCTGGGTCCCCGCTTTCCGCCTCCGCGCTCCGCGCTTCGGCGGACTTGAACCCGCCGAAGCTCGCGAAGCGAGCGTAGGCTGGGTCGCGGGGACGAGCGGATAGAACTCAAGCGACGCGTCTCCGTGCTCGCGGGCTTGGCCGTTCGGCGGCCGCATGCTCCTCGAACAGCTCCGCAAGCTTTTCGGTCATTGCGCCGCCGAGTTCTTCGGCATCGACGATGGTAACGGCGCGCCGGTAATAACGCGTCACGTCATGACCAATGCCGATGGCAATCAGTTCCACGGGCGATCGGGTTTCGATCTCCTCGATGACCCATCGCAAATGACGCTCGAGATAGTTACCCGGATTGACAGAAAGCGTGGAATTGTCGACCGGCGCACCATCGGAGATCATCATCAGAATCTTGCGTTGTTCGGTGCGCGCCAGCAGACGCTTGTGCGCCCAATCGAGCGCTTCGCCGTCGATGTTCTCTTTCAGGAGACCTTCGCGCATCATCAGGCCGAGATTCTTGCGCGCGCGCCGCCAGGGCGCATCCGCCGATTTGTAGATGATATGGCGCAGATCATTGAGCCGGCCGGGATTGGCAGGCTTGCCGGCCGTAAGCCAATGCTCGCGCGATTGCCCGCCCTTCCATGCCCGCGTGGTGAAGCCCAGAATCTCGACCTTGACGCCGCAGCGCTCGAGCGTGCGCGCAAGAATGTCGGCACATGTCGCGGCAACCGTGATTGGTCGTCCGCGCATCGAACCGGAATTGTCGAGCAAGAGCGTAACCACGGTATCGCGGAACTCGGTGTCCTTCTCGGCCTTGAACGAAAGCGGGTGCAGCGGGTCGATGACGATGCGTGAAAGACGTGCCGGGTCGAGCTGGCCCTCTTCCAGATCGAATTCCCAGGATCGGTTTTGCTGTGCCATGAGGCGCCGCTGGAGCCGGTTGGCGAGCCGCGCCACGACGCCCTGCAGATTTGAAAGTTGCTTGTCGAGGTAGCCTCTGAGCCGATCCAGTTCTTCGGCCTCGCACAGATCTTCGGCCGCGACGGTTTCGTCAAATTTCGCGGTGAACGCGCGATAGTCGGGCCCGCGTGGTTCATTGGACCCCGAGTGACGCGGCCGCTGCGGCTCGCCGGGCGTTTCGGAATCGCCCATGTCGGTATCATCGGCCATATCGGCGGTCGGCGCCTCGGCGGCTTCGGCGGCGGAATCCGGCATGTCTTCGGACGACACCTGGGTGTCCTCCATGCTCATGCGCTGCATCTCGTCGGAATCCGCGGCCTCGCCGTCCTCGCCGGATTCCTGCTTGCGGCGGTCTTCCTCGCCCTCCTCCTCTTCCTCATCGGAGTCGTGGCTGCGGTCCTCGCCCATCTCGAGAGCGTCGAGCAGATCGTGCACGACATCGCCAAACTGACGCTGGTCCTCGACGAGGTTTTCCAACCGGTCGAGATCGCGTCCCGCGCGGTCCTCGATCAATGGCCGCCAAAGATCAACCAGTTTCCGTGCCGCCGGCGGCGGGGCCATTCCGGTCAGACGCTCGCGCACCATCAACGCCAGGGCATCCTCGATTGGCGCATCGGCGCGCTCGGTGATTTCGTCGAACTTGCCGCGATGGAAGCGTTCGTCGAGCATGGCCGTAAGATTTTGGGCGACGCCGTCCATGCGTCGCGCGCCGATCGCCTCTACCCGTGCCTGTTCCACCGCTTCGAAAACAGCGCGCGCCTGCTGGCCGGCCGGCTGCAGCCGGCGATGCATGGCGGCATCATGGCAGGCAAGCCGCAACGCGATTGAATCGGCATGACCGCGCACCACAGCGGCTTCCGCCTTGCCGAGCTTGCGCGGCGGCTCCGGCAGCCGCACTTTGCCGCCCATCAGACCAGGACGCTCCGCCGCAAAAGCCACTTCCAGTTCAGGCTTGCGCGCAAGCGCACGCAGGCAGCCGGTGACGGCCCGCTTGAACGGCTCGGTCGGCGATTCCTTCGACGACGACTTGCTTTTGATGTTGGAGGCCATTTGCTCTTCTCCCTCTCCCCGTTCTTACGGGGAGAGGGTCGGGGTGAGGGGCAATTGTGATGTCGGCAGAATTGGCGAAGCCCCCTCACCCGGCTCGCTTCGCTCGCCGACCTCTCCCCGCACGCGGGGAGAGGTAGAATTAAGACAGCGCCACGTTCACGGACGATTCCGGCAGTTCGACACCGAAGCAGCGCTGATAAAATTCGGCGACAATCGGCCGTTCCAGCTCATCGCATTTGTTGAGGAAGGTGAGCCGGAACGCAAAGCCGATGTCATTGAAGATTTCAGAATTTTCCGCCCAGGTGATCACCGTGCGCGGGCTCATCACCGTCGAGATGTCGCCGTTCATGAAAGCGTTGCGTGTCAGGTCGGCAACACGCACCATCTTGTTGACGATGTCGCGGCCCTGCTCGTTGCGATAGTGCTTGGCCTTGGCCAGCACGATCTCGACTTCGTTGTCATGCGGCAGATAGTTGAGCGTGGTGACGATCGACCAGCGGTCCATCTGACCCTGGTTGATCTGCTGCGTGCCATGATAGAGGCCCGAGGTGTCGCCGAGGCCAACGGTGTTGGCGGTCGCGAACAGGCGAAATGACGGGTGCGGCTTGATGACCTTGCTCTGGTCCAGCAACGTCAACCGGCCGGATGCTTCGAGCACGCGCTGGATCACGAACATCACGTCCGGGCGCCCGGCGTCATATTCGTCGAAGCAGAGCGCGACGTTATTCTGCAATGCCCACGGCAAAATGCCCTGGCGGAACTCGGTGACTTGCTGACCTTCCTTGATGACGATGGCGTCCTTGCCGATCAGGTCGATACGGCTGATGTGGCTATCGAGATTGACGCGCACGCAAGGCCAGTTCAGCCGCGCTGCCACTTGCTCGATATGGGTCGACTTGCCAGTGCCGTGGTAGCCGGTGACCATGACGCGCCGGTTTTTTGCAAAGCCGGCCAGAATGGCGAGCGTAGTCGGACGGTCAAATCGATAATCCGCATCGACATCGGGCACGTGCTCGTCCGCCTTCGAATAGGCCGGCACTTCCATATCGCTGTCGATACCAAACACCTGCCGGACCGACACTTTCATGTCTGGCAGGCCGGCAACTTCTTGCACTGCGGCAGTCATTGATCCTCCGTGGCTTCGGATTGCCGAAGCCCTCTACTGTGGTCCGACTCGTACGGTCCGGCTGATGGCGGCGGCAACTTAGCAGAGGCCACGGCAGCGAAAAACCCGCTGCGTCCGAATAGCACCATCAATTATTTCAATGAGATAGGCATGCCCAGCCCTGTGCGGAAGGCGGGGCTGGGTTGTTCGGCAGCACGGGTGGCCGGGTCAGCCAAAACCGACCGATTTCAGATAATTATAGGCCTTAATGACCTCCACCAGCCGGTCTTCGGTGGAGCGGTCGCCGCCATTGGCGTCCGGGTGATGCCGTTTCACAAGCTCCTTGAAACGCGTTTTAACCTGCTGCGGAGTGGCCTCGACATCGAGCCCGAGCGTATCAAGCGCCTTGCGTTCTGCATTGCGAATCTGCCGGGTCTCGGCGCGCGCCTTCTGTTCCGCCTTCACACCTTCGCCAAAAAGGCTGAATGGATCGGCATGGCTGCCGAAATTGCGCAGATCCGGCCGGACTTTTGATTTGCCGGTTCCCATCTTCCAGGTCGGTCGATGTCCGGTCAGCGCGTCCTTCTGGTAGGCCATCACCGCGGCATCATTCATGCCGTTGAAGAAGTTGTACGACTGATTGTACGCGCGCACGTGTGCGAGGCAGAACCGCCAATATTCATTCTCGCGCCCGCGGCCTTTGGGCGCACGATGGTCCGCCTTCTCCTTGCAGCCATGCCATTCGCAGACGGGCCCGCCGGTTTTGGGCCGGCGATCCTTCTCCGGTTTGACGCGGATGCGATCAAAAAGGGGGGAGTCGAATTTCATGACCGATCATTATGCGCTTTTGCTGGTGACGCCTTCAAGACTTGTTCTCATCGTCAGGTACGATTTCAACCATTGACCGGTGCGCCGCCCTCTCCTAAGCGGGGCAGAATGCGGACCGCCGATCTCATCACAAAAAAGTTGTCAGAGGCTTTCACGCCGCAAAGCCTGAAGGTGCTTGACGAATCTCACCAGCATGAAGGCCATGCCGGGCACCGGCCAGGCGGGCAAACGCATTATCGTGTCTATATCGTGTCGGAAGCGTTCAAAGGAAAGACCCGGCTCGAACGTCACCGCATGATTAACCAACTGCTTTCGGCCGAGCTCGCGGGCAATGTGCACGCACTTGCCATCCATGCCGCCGCGCCGGGCGAAGAAGGCGGTTAGCCCCTACCGTGCTGGCTGTGTTCGCGTCAACGGCTGGATACGCAGTGCAGTAATGCGGTTGCGCGCGCGTCGCAACACGCGAAAGCGGAACCCGTGAAAGGTGAAGCTCTGACCCACTTCCGGTATTGAGCGCGCTTCGTGGATGACGAGGCCGGCAATTGTGGTTGCTTCCTCGTCGGGCAAATTCCAGTCCATGACGCGATTCAAGTCACGGATCGGCACAGCGCCGTCGACATTCACGGACCCGTCGGGCTGACGTCGCACGCCCGGCACAGCAACGTCGTGTTCGTCGGTGATATCGCCGACAATCTCCTCCAGAATATCCTCCAGCGTCACCAGCCCCTCGACTTCGCCGTATTCGTCCACGACCAGAGCGAACGGCGTCTTGCGGCGGCGGAAGGCCTTGAGCTGTTCCGACACCGGGCGCGTGTCGGGCACGAACCAGGGCGGCGTCATCAATGACGCAATGTCGACCTTGGCCGCGTCGCCATCGACCGCGTGCAAGGCGCGCAGTAAATCCTTCACGTGCAAAATGCCGACGATGTTTTCCGGATGGGCGCGCCACAAAGGCAGCCGCGTCACCGGCGATGCAATGACTGCATTGACGATGTCCTCCGGTGAATCATCGGCATCGAGTGTGATCATGTTCGTGCGATGGATCATCACATCCGATACCGCGAGCTCGCGCAGATCGAGCACGCCGCCGAACATGTCGCGGTCGAGCGTTTCGACGTCACCTTCCCGATGCAACAGGTCGACAGCACCACGCAATTCTTCGCGCGCCGACAGCACCTGCTGATCGTCGCCCACGGTCATGCCGACATGCTTGAGCAGCCATCGCACCAGCGCCTCAACTGCCATCAATACTGGACCGAATAATTTGACGAACAGATAGATCGGCCGCGCCACCGCCAGCGCAATGCGGTCCGGCGCGTTGAACGCTGCTGTCTTCGGCAGAATTTCGGAGAACACGACGACAATGATCGTCATCACAATGGTTGCATAGACCACGCCCGCGGTGCCGAACCAGGTCAACAGCACGCCAGTTGCGAGGGCCGACGCAGCAATGTTAACCGCGTTGTTGCCAAACAGCAGCGCTCCAAGCAGGCGCTCGCGCTGTTCCAGCAGGAGATTGACGATGCCGGCGCGGCGGTTTCCGTGTTTCTCCAGCCGCGTCATGCTGGCGCGTGAAGACGCAGTCAGCGCCGTTTCACTGCCGGCAAAGAAGGCTGAAAGCAGCAGGCAGATCAGAACGATGACAAGGGAAAGCCAGTCGTTCGTGCTCATCGGGCCCTAGTCCGGCGCATCAGCGCGTCCGCAAACCAATTCGTACCTTTCAGGATCATGCGCCGGCGAGTTTGTGATCAAGAAAACTACGCACCTCGGCGGCACTGACATTGTTCTCGATGAAGGCCCGGCCGATGCCACGCACCAGTATGAATGTCAGCGTGCCGCGTTTTACTTTTTTGTCTTGAGCGATCAGGTCCATCAACACGTCGACGGACGGTACGCCGCCGCGGACGTCCTTCACATGGGTGGGCAGGCCGACCGCTGCAAGATGCGCGGTGGCGCGCGCTGCCTCCGAAGCCGCGATCAGCCCCTTTTGGGCCGAGAATTCGAAGGCCAGCGCCATGCCGAGAGACACCGCTTCCCCGTGCAGCAGCCGATCGGAGAATCCACAACCTGCTTCCAGCGCGTGGCCGAACGTGTGCCCAAGATTGAGCAGCGCGCGTTCGCCGGTTTCGCGTTCGTCGCGCGCCACAATATCGGCTTTCGCGCGGCAGCAAACCGCAATCGCGTGCTCGCGCGCAGGACCCCCGGCGAAAACATCCTGCCAGTTCTTTTCGAGCCAGGCGAAGAACTCCGCGTCTCCAAGCAGCCCATATTTGGCGACTTCCGCATAACCGGCTTGGAAATCGCGCTTGGGCAATGTGTCGAGCAAGGCGGTGTCGGCAACGACCAACACCGGTTGATGGAAGGCGCCGATCAAATTCTTACCCCGGCGCGAATTGATCCCGGTTTTTCCGCCGACCGAGGAGTCGACCTGCGCCAGAAGCGTGGTTGGGACTTGCACGAAATCAAGCCCGCGCCGCACGCATGAGGCCGCGAAGCCGGCCAGGTCTCCAATCACACCGCCACCAAGCGCAACGATGAGATCATTGCGTTCGACCCGCGCGTCGATAATCGACTCACAGACCTTCTCAAATGTCGCGTAATTTTTCGAACCTTCGCCCGCAGGCACGGCAATACGTGCGCTATCAATGCCGGCCGACTTGAGCGCGGCTTCAACCGCTCCTGAATGAAGCTTGGCGACTGTTTCGTCTGTCACGACTGCCACGCGCGCGCCGGACCGCAGCGCCTTGATCCGCTCACCGAGTGAAGCAACGAGCCCGCGCCCGATGACGATTTCGTAGGCGCGCGCACCAAGCGCCACCGGCACGTGGATCGGCTCAACCTGTCGCAAGGGCGCAGTCATGACGGTTTCTCAGTGCCAAGTCCGAGGCAGTTCGGCAGTTTGGCCATGATTTCTTCGATTATGGTCTCGTGAGGCTCGTCACGCGATTGCACGACGATGTCGGACAGCGAATAGACTGGCTCGCGCTGCGGGAGCAGATCCCTGATCTTCTCCGCCAGAGGCCGGTCGTTGCGACGCTTCGTACGCTTGAGCAACACGTCGATATCAGCCTTCAGCCACACCGATATGCCCTTGATGTGAATAAGGTCGCGCGTGTTCTGGTCCATGACAGCGCCGCCGCCGGTTGCCAGCACCTGAGGACCGTTGTCGAGCAGGCGCGCGATCACACGTTTCTCGCCCGCCCGAAAATACGGCTCGCCGTGCTTGTCGAAAATTTCCGGAATGGTCATGCCCGCCGCGTTTTCAATCTCGGTATCGGCATCAATGAACGGAATCCCAAGTCGGCCTGCAAGTCGTCGGCCGATCGACGACTTGCCGGCGCCCATCATGCCAACAAGCACGATCGAGCGGCTGCCCAGCGCGCGAATGATCGCCGACTCCAGGCCATTTTCCGCGGGTTTTTGAACAGCACCGTTAACCATGCTATGGTTCCGAAGCGAATCCACGGTTCCATATACCAGCAATCGGGCCAACCGCGAGGGCCGGTCTTGTCAGCGGTTCCGGAACGTGTTCGTAACTTGCCTGAAATCGCTGGGCGCTGGTGCACGGACAACTGCCAGGTTTGATCGATGCCGAGTCTATTCAGATTTCTGGTCTTTCTCGGCTTGCTCGGCGGGCTGGCTTACGGCGCGGTGTTCTCGCTTGCCACGTTCGTCAAATATCAACCGCGCGAGATCATCGTGACCGTTCCGCCCGACAAATTTCTCAAGAACCATTGACGCCGGAGGCAGGCAAGGCGATGGGCCGCCGGCCAAAAGCATCCGACGAAGTCCTGGTCGAATTGTTTCTCGACATGCTCGCCGCCGAGCGCGGCGCCGGCGAGAACACGCTTGCCGCCTATCGCAACGATCTCGATGATCTGTCGGCGCATCTGCGCGCAGCGAAACGCGCCATCGCCGACGCGACCACGGATGACCTGCGCAAATTTATTGCGAGCCTCGACGAGCGTGGCTTCAAGGCTTCTTCGCTGGCGCGGCGTTTATCGGCGGTGCGCCAGCTCTACCGGTTTCTCTATGCGGAAGGAAAGCGCACCGACGATCCGGCTGCAGTTCTCGAGGGACCGAAACGCACACGCGCGCTACCAAAGGTTCTTTCCATTGCCGACGTCGATGGGCTCCTCACGCGAGCGCGCACGAATAGCGAGAACGCGGACCAGCCACCTGCTCAACGCCTGCGCGCCGCGCGGCTGTTGTGTTTGCTGGAAGTCGTTTATGCCACCGGATTGCGTGTGTCCGAGTTGGTGGCGCTGCCGGCGTCGGCCGCCCGGCGCGATCAACGGATGTTGGTGGTGCGTGGCAAAGGCGGCAAGGAACGGCTTGTGCCGCTCAACAGCCAGGCCAAACGCGCGATGGCTGAGTATCTTGAACTGCGCGCAAGCGCCGACAACGACACGCAGTCAAAGTGGCTGTTCCCGTCATTTGGCGAACAAGGCCACCTGACCCGTCAGCATTTTGCACGCGAGCTCAAGTTGCTCGGCCAAGCCTGCGGTATCCAACCGACGCGTTTAAGTCCGCACGTACTGCGCCATGCCTTCGCCAGCCACTTGTTGCACAACGGTGCCGATCTGCGCGTGGTGCAAACGCTGCTTGGCCATGCCGATATTTCCACCACGCAGATCTATACGCACGTGTTGGAAGAACGCCTGAAAACACTGGTGCGCGATCTGCACCCATTGGCGGATGGCTAGCCAAGGGCCAACGTAAAAGCGAAATTAACCCGTTTTGCTTGACTTAGAGGGCTCGCCCGCGTCAGTTCGCCTCGAAAAACACTCATCGCCCGGACCCAATGCGCAGCTATCTCGACTTTGAAAAACCGGTGGCCGAATTGGAGGCCAAGGTCGAGGAATTGCGCGCGATGGGCGAAACCGGCAACGCCGTCGCCATCGGCGAGGATATCAATCGGCTCGAGGAGAAGGCCGCCGTTGCGCTGAAAGAGCTCTACGCAGAATTGACGCCGTGGCAGAAAACGCAAGTCGCCCGGCATCCGCAGCGACCACATTGCCTCGACTACATCGCCGGGCTCATCAACAATTTCATCCCGTTCGCCGGCGACCGCAAATTCGGCGACGACGACGCCATTGTCGGTGGCTTCGGTCGCTTCCATGGTGAAAGCGTCTGCGTCATCGGTCATGAAAAGGGCTCCGACACCGAAAGCCGGCTCAAGCACAATTTCGGAATGGCGCGCCCCGAAGGATATCGAAAGGCGGTCCGGCTGATGGAGATGGCCGACCGTTTCGATATTCCAGTTATTACGCTGGTTGACACCGCGGGTGCCTACCCCGGCATCGGCGCGGAGGAACGCGGCCAGGCTGAGGCGATTGCCCGCTCGACCGACGCGTGCCTGTCATTGGGTGTGCCGAATGTCGCGGTAATCCTGGGCGAAGGCGGTTCAGGCGGTGCAATCGCCATCGCCACCGCCAACCAGGTCCTGATGCTTGAGCATGCCATTTACAGCGTGATCTCGCCGGAAGGTGCCGCATCGATCTTGTGGCGCGACACAGCCAAGGCACAGGAAGCGGCGACCAGCATGAAGATCACTGCCCAGGACATGGTGCGTTTCGGGATCATCGATAGCGTGGTGCCCGAGCCGACCGGAGGCGCGCATCGCGACCCTCAGGGGGCTATTGCCGCAACCGGTGAAGCCATCGCAAAAGCTTTTTCTGAACTGCGCGGGCTCGACCGCGATGCGGTCCGAAAACAGCGGCGCGAGAAGTTTCTCACAATGGGCCGCAATCCTGGTTAACCGCAGGGCGATTTACTTTTGCTTTACCATAGGCTTAGCGGTAGTCTGGGAGGGTGTGGAGCGCCTTGCGGATGCCACATCTTAAGGATAACGATTACTCAATGAGGGCCCGCTCCTTCGGGGAGAATTAGGTTTGAACCGACGTTTCGCCCGCGCCTTGTTGGCGTCTGCGGCTATTGCCGCTGCTATTGCCCTTGCCGGTTGTGACGCTGACAGCATCACGCCCACCGGCCGCGCGCAGGCTCCGATTTCCGATAAAACGCTCGCCGAGATCGCGGCGAAGAATATGGACAAGGAATCTCCGATCCTCGCCCGCATCTTCAAGGAAGAGGCGGAGCTGGAGATCTGGAAGAAGAACCGCGACGGTGAATACGTGCTGCTCAAGACCTTCCCGATCTGTCGCTGGTCGGGCGATCTCGGCCCAAAGAAGAAGGAAGGCGACCGCCAGGCGCCAGAGGGCTTCTATACCATCACGCCCGGGCAGATGAATCCGAACTCAAACTACTACCTTGCCTTCAATACCGGTTTTCCAAACGCCTATGACCGCGCGATGGGCTACACCGGCTCCGAGCTGATGGTCCACGGCGACTGCTCCTCGCGCGGCTGCTACGCGATGACCGACGAGCAGATCCAGGAAATCTATGCCTTGGCGCGCGAGTCTTTCTTTGGCGGACAAAAGTCGTTTCAGCTGCAGGCCTATCCGTTCCACATGACCGCGTTGAACATGGCCAAGCACCGCAACAATTCGAACTTCGCGTTCTGGAAAATGTTGAAAGAGGGCTACGACCATTTCAACGCCACGCACCAGGAACCGAAGGTTGCCGTTTGCGACAGGCACTACGTGTTCGATGCAGCTGCGCCTGACGATTCGACCAAACCGCTGTCATTCAATCCGAAGGGCGCGTGTCCCGCCTATCAACTCGACAAGACCGTCGCCGACGCGGTCCTCGATCAGCGGCGGCAAGAGCAATTTAAAATGGCCGAGTACATCGCGAGTGGTGTCTCCACCGTTCCGTCCCGCGAGGGCATCGACGGCGGCATGAACCCGGCGTTCGCCGACAAGCTCGGCACGCAAGAGGGCTACGACAGCAAGGGCCGGCTGATCCGCGTGGCAACCGCGCCGGGCTCGCTGCCGCGCACACCCGACAAGCCGGCTCCAGCGCCGACCGTTTCGGTGCCGGAGGCTGCGCCTCAGACTGACAGCGCGCGCGTGGTGATGGCGAGCGTGCCGATGCCCCGGCCGGCGCCGCAGCCAAAAACAGGCGAAGCCCCCGCTTCTGAGCATCCGACCACGATTACCGGCCTGATCGGTAACCTTTTCGGGGGCTCGAAAGCCGAAGCAGCGACGACAACCACGGCATCGGTTGAAAATGAACAGTCCGCGGCGCGGAGTGCCAGTACCGATCTGGCTGCAAAGCCGAAACACCCCGCTCCGGTGCAAACGACAACACCCGCGCCCATGCGCACGGCTTCGACAGCGCCGGGACCAAAACCGCGCGATGTTGCACCCATAGCAACGCCGGAAAACATCAGCCGTCCGGTATCAAAGCCGCCCGCGCAACAAACGGCCAAAGCCGAAGCGCCGCGCGCCCTGGAGCCGGAAATTCGCGCCGCTTATGCCACGCCGCCAGCCAGCAACAACGGCTTGCTGACCGGTGCACAGCCGGTTGTTCCAGCCGGCTCGTTCAACAGCTTCCGTTAAGACCTTTCAACGCGCCCCGGCGGGACGAAACATGGACTGTTATGTCTATGTTCTCGGCACCCTCACCAAAAGCCGGCACCTGACCTATGTCGGCTGGACCGACGACGTCGCGCGCCGTCTGGCGCAACACAATTCCGGAAAAGGCGCACGTACGACGCGTGGCCGCATTTGGGTGCTGCTGTATTCGGAGCGTTGCGCGAGCCGGCGTCACGCCATGAGCCGCGAATGGCATCTCAAGCGCGACCGCGCCTTCCGAAAAAAACTGGCGCTCAGCCGGTTCGGCAAATGACGTGCCGGTGCACTATTTTTCGGGAACCCGCTCCTTGGAGGTGATCGATCCGGCCTCGCCATGATCGGTCAACTTGTCTTTGTATTTGCCCAGGCGCCGCTCGGCGATGCGGAAGGCCTCGTTGATAGCATTGTGCAGATCGGGCGCCTGGTATTTTCGCTGCAGATGATCTGCCGCGTGTGCGACAACAATGTCCTTGTGGCCCGGCACCGAGATATCGATGTGCACGACCGGCGGCATGCTCTCATTGACGTTCTGATTACTCTGGTCGACCCGCACGCGGCAGGCGGTCATGCGGCCATATATACGCTCCAGCCGCGCCACGTGACCGCGGATTGCAGTCTCGGCCGCATCGGAAGATTCGATATTATGAAAAGTGATCTCGACAGGTTTTTGCATGGCACATCCCGCATGAACGATGATCGGTTGTTGACAGTCTGGCTGCGGAGCAGTTCCACTGCCTTGATCTCGGTCAAACACGGCGATTTGCCCGCCTGATGGGCGGCACTTCGATCGAAGGGTGATTACGGACGGGGAAGCGAGAATCGCGCGGTTTACACGAACTTACCGTGGCAATGCTTGAATTTCTTGCCGGAACCGCAAGGGCACAATTCGTTGCGCCCGACCTTGCCCCAGCTCGACGGGTCATTCGCATTACGTTCCGATTGCGCGCCGTTACCATTGCCGACCAGTGCCGGCGCCAAAGCAGGCGTCATCTCATCTTCGCCTGTCGTGGGATCGACCTTGTGTGCTTCCATATAGGGAAGCGCAGCAGCCTCCTCAGCCGGCGGCTGCTGCACGATCTCCACGCGCATGAGCTGCGCCGTCACCGCCTCACGCAGGTGCGCCACCATCGCCTCGAACAGTGAGAACGCTTCCGCCTTGTATTCGTTGAGCGGGTCTCGTTGGCCGTAACCACGCAAGCCGATGACCTGGCGCAAGTGCTCGAGCATGACGAGATGTTCGCGCCAGAGGTGATCAAGCGTTTGCAGCAATATTGATTTCTCGACATAGCGCATGACGTCGGGGCCCCATTTGGCCACCTTCCCCGCCATCCACTCGTCGGCGCGGCGCGTGATCCGCTCGCGCACATCCTCGTCGGTGATGCCTTCCTCTTTCGCCCAATCCCGAACCGGCAATTCCAATGTCAGCATTTCGCGCAAATTGGTGTCGAGGCCTGTAACGTCCCACTGCTCTGGATAGGCGTTTGCCGGAACGTGCTTGGCGACCAGATCTTCGATCATCGAATGGCGCATGTCGCCAATGGTTTCATCAACCGTTTCGTCGCGCATGAGTTCGAGCCTCTGCTCGAAAATCACCTTGCGCTGATCATTCATGACGTTGTCGAATTTGAGCAAGTTCTTGCGGATGTCGAAATTGCGCGCTTCGACTTTCTGTTGCGCTTTTTCGAGCGCCTTGTTGATCCAGGGATGAACGATCGCCTCGTTCTCCTTCAATCCCAGCTTCTGCAACATGCCATCGAGTTTGTCGGAGCCGAAGATGCGCATCAGATCGTCTTCGAGCGAAAGGAAAAACTTGGAATGGCCGGGATCGCCTTGGCGGCCAGAACGGCCACGCAGCTGGTTATCGATACGGCGGCTTTCGTGTCGCTCGGTGCCGAGCACGTAGAGACCGCCAGCGGCGAGTGCCTTTTCCTTCAGGCGCGCGACTTGCTTGCGAATCTCGTCGGCGCGCGGACTTTTTTCACGCTCGCGTGGATCGGCAATGTCGGTGATTTCCTGGCGAATGCGCATGTCGGCATTGCCGCCGAGCTGGATGTCGGTGCCGCGGCCAGCCATGTTGGTCGCAATCGTAATTGCGCCAGGTACACCCGCTTGCGAGACGATGTAGGCTTCCTGTTCGTGATAGCGGGCGTTGAGGATGGCGAAAACCTTGGTCTTGGTGGCTCCGTCATCGCCCGAGTAAAGCGCAGCGAAGGCGTTGGGATCGGAGAAGTCGTGCGCCTCCCAACCAGCCTCACGCAGCATGTCGGCGAGCTGCTCTGATTTTTCGATCGACGTTGTGCCAACCAGCACCGGTTGCCCGCGCAGCTTGCAATCCTCAATCAGCGCGATGATCGAGCGGTATTTCTCCTTGGCCGTGCGATAGACCTCGTCATCGTCATCGAGGCGCACCAAAGGCATGTTGGTCGGCACCTCGAGCACTTCGAGGCCGTAGATGTCCATGAATTCGTCGGCTTCCGTGAGTGCGGTTCCGGTCATGCCGGCAAGCTTTTCATACATGCGGAAGTAGTTCTGGAAGGTGATCGAGGCGAGAGTTTGATTCTCGGGCTGGATCGGCTGGTGCTCTTTGGCTTCCAGCGCCTGATGCAGACCCTCCGAGTAACGGCGTCCTGGCATCATGCGGCCGGTGAATTCGTCGATGATGACGACTTCGCCGTTGCGGACGATGTAATCCTTGTCACGCTGGAACAGCTTGTGAGCCCGCAGCGCCTGATTGACGTGGTGAACGACGGACACGTTCTCGACGTCGTAGAGGGATTCGCCCTTGAGCTGGCCGGCGGCGCGCAAGCGCTGCTCGAGTTTCTCCATGCCAACTTCCGTCAGCGTGACCGTGCGCTGCTTTTCGTCGACCTCGTAGTCGGTCTTGTCGAGCGCCGGGATATAGCTGTCGATGGTGTTGTAGAATTCGGAGCGATCGTCGAGCGGACCGGAAATGATCAGCGGCGTGCGCGCTTCGTCGACCAAAATTGAGTTCGACTTCGTCAACGATGGCATAGACGTGTCCGCGCTGGACCATGTCCTCCATGCGGTACTTCATGTTGTCGCGCAGATAGTCGAAGCCAAGTTCGTTATTGGTGCCGTAGGTGATGTCGCAGTCATAAGCTTTCTTGCGCTGCTCGTCGTCGATCCCGTGCACGATGACGCCGACCGAGAGCCCGAGGAAATTATAGATTTGCCCCATCCATTCGGCGTCACGCTTGGCCAGATAATCGTTGACTGTGACCACGTGAACGCCGCGGCCGGAAATCGCATTGAGATAGACCGGAAGCGTTGCGACCAGCGTCTTGCCTTCGCCGGTCTTCATTTCTGAAATCTTGCCTTCATGCAGGATCATGCCGCCGATCAGCTGCACATCGAAATGACGTTGGCCGAGCGTCCGTTTAGCGGCTTCCCGCACTGTGGCGAATGCAGGTACCAGGATGTCGTCGAGTGAAGCGCCTTCGGCGACCTGCTTCTTGAACTCTGCGGTGCGCGCTTTCAGCGCTTCGTCAGAAAGCGCCTCGAGTTCTTTTTCGAGCTCGTTGATCTCGCGGACCCGCGGCTGATAGCTGCGAATCCGCCGCTCATTGGCGGAACCAAACAGCTTGCGGGCAACGGCGCCGATCATACAGGGAGCTCCTCAGGTGGGCCGGGCGCTTATATCACGCCGCCGCGGCCGGATTTGCTTCCGGCGCTCCGGAATGCGGCACTTTTCGGGCAAATTCGACGCGAAACGCGCCGGCGACTAGCGAATGGCCAACGCCGAGCGAGAGATATGAGGGGGTCGGATTGTTGTCAATCGGAGGCTTACCAAGGTTTAACGATCACCCCGGTCACGCGGACGTTAATTGGCGCGAGGCAGTCGGCCATTGCAAAGCCACGGTTGTTGGGCGAAAAGTCCCGCCACCGGCCGCCCGAACCGGCGGCTCCTTCCACGCCCAAGGATAACGCCATGACGATTTCAGCTCCCGCCGGCATTTCGATCCTACCAAAGTCTGGCGGTTTACTCGCAGCCAGCCTGGCGCTGCTGATCGTCTCGACCGCTTCGCTATATGCCCAGGACAAGGACCCGCTGGTGGCCAAGGTCAACGGTGTCGAAGTCCATCAAAGCGACCTCACCGTCGCTGAAGAAGAGGCCGGGCAAATCCCGCCAATGTCGCCCGAGGCCAAGCAGGACTATCTGGTCCAGTTTGTCGCCGACATGATCCTGGTATCGAAGGCCGCTGAGGACAAGAAACTCGGCGACACGCCCGAGTTCAAACGCAAGGCCGAATTTGCCCGCAAGAAATTGCTCATGGAAGGGCTGTTGCAATCGATCGGCAAAGACGCTCTTACCGACGAGGCCATGCACAAGGTCTATGACGAGGCGGTCAAGCAGATCGGCGATGAGAAGGAAGTCCATGCCCGTCACATTCTGTTCCGCGCACCGGCGGGCGACGAGAAAGCCAGCAAGGAAGCCGAAGACAAGATCAAGGCGGTGATTGTCCGGCTGAAGAAGGGCGAAGACTTTGCCAAGGTTGCGGGCGAGGTGACCGAAGACCCGTCCGGAAAAGCCAACGGGGGTGATCTCGGCTATTTCAGCAAGGATCAGATGGTGCCGGAGTTCTCCGAGGCCGCCTTCAAGTTGGAGCAAGGGCAGATCTCCGAACCGGTGAAGACGCAGTTCGGCTGGCACGTGATCAAAGTCGAAGACAAGCGGGTGAAGCCAGCCCCGAAATTCGAGGAAGTGAAGCCACAGATCGAGAATTTCGTAGTTCGCAAGGCGCAGGCCGAGCTGGTCACCAAATTGCGCGCCGAGGCCAAGATCGAGCGTATGGACAAACCGGCAAAGACCGACGACAAGCCCGCCGCATCGACCCCGGCTCCGGCGAAAAAGTAGAAGCCATTCGCGCCATTTAGATGAATTCGTCATGGCCGGGCTTGTCCCGGCCATCTCGCTTAGGTAGGCACGTCACTGCCCAATCAATCGAGATCACCGGGTCACGGCGCTTCGCGCCGGCCCGGTGATGACAAGGCTTACAAAATGTCGACCGCAGTTTCTCCCCTCGCCCCGCTCCACGTTCCGGACATGCCGGCCATCGCAGGTGTTCGACTCGCGACCGCAGCAGCCGGCATTCGTTACCCCGGACGTACAGACGTACTGCTCACACTGTTTGAACCCGGCACGACGGCCGCCGGTGTGTTCACGCGCTCGAAATGCCCGTCGGCGCCGGTCGAATGGTGCCGCGCGCACCTGAAGGCAAGCAAAACGCGTGCGCTTGTGGTCAATTCCGGCAACGCCAATGCCTTTACCGGCAAGAGCGGGCGGGATGCCTGCAAATTCACCGCGCAAATTGCCGCCCGTGCAATTGGCTGCAAACCGGGAGATGTTTTTCTCGCCTCGACCGGCGTGATCGGTGAACCATTGAAAGCGCTAGCGTTCGACGGCGTGATGGAAGGACTTGTCGCGCGTGCACAGACCGGCGATTTCCTCGCCGCGGCGCGAGCGATCATGACCACCGACACATTTCCAAAAGTGGCGACCGCGACTGCAAAGATTGGCAAATCCAAAGTCACGATCAACGGCATTGCCAAAGGCGCCGGCATGATTGCGCCCGACATGGCCACAATGCTGTCTTTCATCTTCACCGACGCGGCGATCTCCGCGCCGGCGCTGCAAGCGCTTCTGAAAGAGAACGTAGCAGACACGTTCAACGCCGTAACAATCGACGGCGACACCTCCACTTCCGACACGCTGATGCTCTTTGCCACGGGTATGGCGCAAGGAACTCCGCGGATTGCGCGCGCGGGCGATCCACGTCTGAAAAACTTCAAAAAGGCGCTGCACGCCGTGCTGGCAGACTTGTCCGAACAAGTTGCACGCGATGGCGAAGGCGCGCGCAAATTGGTCGAGATCGTGGTCGAAGGCGCAGTGTCGAAGACCTCGGCGCGCCGCATCGCCATGTCGATCGCCAATTCACCGCTGGTGAAGACCGCGATCGCCGGCGAAGATGCAAATTGGGGTCGCGTTGTGATGGCCGTCGGCAAAGCCGGCGAGCCGGCCGACCGCGACCGGCTCTCCATCTGGTTCGGTGGCATTCGTGTGGCACACAAAGGCGCGCGCGACCCGGGTTATGACGAGGCGACCGTCAGCGCGGCAATGAAAAAGCCCGAGATCAGCCTGCGCGTGGCGCTCGGCATGGGTAAGGGCCGCGACCGGGTTCTCACCTGCGATTTGACCAAGGAATACGTCGCCATCAATGGCGACTATCGCTCATAAGAGCTCACGAGGCTGAAGGGCTGTGGCTGCCAAAATCGTCCTTGTTGCTGCCTGCGCCCTCGTCGACGCCGATGGCCGTGTGCTGCTCGCGCAAAGACCTGAAGGCAAGACGATGGCCGGCCTGTGGGAATTTCCGGGTGGCAAGATCGAGCACGGCGAACGGCCTGAAGAGACATTGATACGGGAGTTGAAAGAGGAGCTCGGAATCAAAGTCAGTGAGGATTGTCTCGCGCCGCTTACTTTCGCCAGTCATAGGTATCCCGATTTCCATCTCCTGATGCCGCTGTACGTTTGCCGGCGCTGGGAAGGAATGGTTGCTCCCACTGAAGGCCAGCGTATTACCTGGGTGAAGCCGAACCGGTTGCGCGATTATGAAATGCCGCCGGCTGACATCCCGCTGGTTTCGCATTTGATGACGCTGCTCTAGCTGAAAATCCAGGCTCGCTCAGCGCTCCGGCTTTTCGCCTGTCGGTATTTCCCGGGTCCCTAGCGCGTCGGCCAGGCGCTGCGCAGCCGAGCCGGGTTTGAGCGGCTTCTGCTGGCTTTCGTGCGGCGCCCAACCAGACAGCCAGATAATTTCAAAACTTGCACGCAAGCGGCCATCCGCGTCGGCAAAGCGGTCGGCATAAATCGCTTCCATGCGCTGCAAGATCGCGCGCTTGAGCGGCCTGCGTCGGCGTTCATGCATTACATTGGTCGCGCCCATGCGGCGCAAGTCGTGCATCAGAGCCAGAGCCGAATCATAGCGTACCGTCAGCCGTTCGGAATCGACCACAGGCAACGCAAAACCGGCGCGTTGCAGCAACGCCCCAAGTTCCCGCACGTCGGCGAAGGGCGCGACGCGCGGCGATAGGCCACCCTCGACCTCACTTTCGGCGTCGGCAAAGGCGGCACGCAATTCGTTGAGACTTTCACCTCCGACCATTGCCGCCATGAACAATCCATCCGGCCTCAGCGCGCGACGGATCTGGATGAGTGTGCCCGGGAGATCATTTACAAATTGCAGATTGAGTACCGATACGACCAGATCGAGCGAGGCGTCGGCAAACGGCAGCGCCTCTTCATCGGACACGACCCGCAGGAAAGATCTATCGAGAACGGTCGCATCGATGGTGGTTGCAATAATAGTTCCGGTTTTTCCGCTCGCCGCCACCTCGCGGCCCACGGCATTGGTTCTCGCGCCGAGATCGGCCGCAGTATCGAAACGGCGCAGCACCGCGGAAAGCCGCTCTCCTAATTCGGTGGCGGCGCGATCGAGCAAAAACGTCGCGGGCCCGAGCGCGCGTGCGCGGCGCTGCCTTACACGCAGCAGATGCCGGTCGAAAATTTTGGGACCTGACGACATCACCTTGGCCTGTTGCGCGCTCGTGATCCTGTCACGCCAAATTGCGCCTGTGCTACCGTTGCAGCATGAACGAACTGACTTCGGCAAGACCGGATGATAACGCGCGTCCGGCATTCCGGCCCATCGGTAGCGGGCTGCGAGCTGCATTACGGCTCATGATCGACTTTGCCCTGCCACCACTGTGTCCAGCGTGCCGCGAGCCGCTTGGTGACGGCATCGGTCTGTGTGCGGCCTGTTGGTCCAAATTATCGCTTATCGAGCCGCCATATTGTGCGCGGCTCGGCATTCCCTTCGTCTTTGATCCCGGTGCCGGCCTGTTATCGATGGAGGCGATTGCCAATCCGCCAGCCTATGATCGGGCTCGTGCGGCAGTGCGCTACGACGACGTCGCCCGCTCGCTGGTGCATCAATTCAAATATAGTGACCGGCTTGATCTTGCGCCGATGATGGGCCGATGGATGGCACGCGCGGGCCGCGAGCTGCTGGCCGATGCCAATGCTCTCATTCCGGTGCCGCTGCATTGGCGGCGGCTATGGGCGCGCCGTTTCAATCAATCGGCGACGCTCGCTGGTGCGATCTCGGCCATATGCGGCGTCCCGGTTGTCCATGGCGGGCTCAAACGCGTGCGCGCTACACCACAGCAGGTCGGCCTCTCGAAGACTGAGCGCGCCGACAACGTCCAGGGTGTTTTTCGCGTGCCGGGAGAAATTAAGCCCAAAATCATGGGGCGCCGGCTTGTGTTGATCGACGACGTGCTCACATCGGGTGCCACCGTCGACGCCTGCGCCCGCACGCTATTGCGATCCGGCGCCGCGCACGTCGACGTGCTGGTTTTTGCCCGGGTTGTGGCGACCGGCCGCGGCCCCATATAAATGGGGCCAGATCAACCAGAACGTCTCATGTCGCCCGTCGAAATCTACACTACCCGCCACTGTCCCTATTGCCACGCCGCCAAGGCTTTGCTGAAGAAGAAAGGCGTCAACTTCAGCGAGATCGACGTTGGCCGTGATTGGGAGCGCCGTGAAGAGATGATTCAGCGGGCGAATGGGCGCATGACCGTGCCACAGATATTCATCGGCGCAATGCATATTGGTGGCTGCGACGAACTGCACGACCTCGAGCGTGTCGGGAAACTGGATCCTATATTGGCGGAAGGCAAGGCATCTCCATGAACGTCGGGACGTTCAAAGCTGCGATGATCCAGATGCGTTCTGGGCTTAAACCCACCGCAAACATCGATGATGCCGTGCGTCTGATCGGCGAGGCGAAGTCAGCCGGCGCCGACTACGTGCTCACGCCTGAGATGACCAATATACTGGCGGCGAAACGCGAACAGTTGTTTGCTGCCGTTGTTGAGGAAGAGGTGGATGTTTCGCTTGCGACCTTGCGCGAGCTGGCACGCAAGTTCGGAATTTATATCCATATCGGCTCGCTTGCGATCAAGATTTCGAATGAAAGAGCGGCTAACCGCTCATTTCTGATCGATCCAAGAGGCGACGTCGCCGCACGCTACGATAAAATCCATATGTTTGATGTCGACCTCGCGGACGGCGAGAGCTATCGCGAGTCGCGAAACTACCGGCCCGGTGAGCTCGCAGTATTGACAGATCTGCCGTGGGGCAGACTTGGGCTGACGGTCTGCTATGACCTGAGGTTCCCTGCGCTCTATCGCGCGCTGGCCGAAGCGGGCGCCACCATGCTCGCAATCCCGTCCGCATTCACCAAACAAACGGGCGAAGCCCATTGGCACGTACTTATGCGCAGCCGCGCGATAGAAAATGGCTCCTTCGTCTTCGCGGCCGCACAGGGCGGTAAGCACGAAAATGGCCGCGAGACCTACGGCCATTCACTGGTCGTTGACCCTTGGGGACGTATTATTGCGGAAGGCGGCATCGAGCCTGGAATAGTCATGGCAGAGATCGATCTTGCCGAAGTGGCCAAGGCGCGCGCACGAATTCCGTCGCTGCAGCACGGGCGGCGTTTTGAGATCGTCGAGCCGATGGCCGAACCGACACACCTGCATGCGGTGCGGAGCGCAGAATGATCCGTTACGCACTCATCTGCGAAAAGGGCCACGACTTTGAAAGCTGGTTCCAGGATTCCGCCGCCTACGACAAGCAGGCCAAGCGCGGGCTGGTGACTTGCCCGCAATGCGGCTCGGCCAAAGTCGAAAAGGCCATCATGGCGCCGCGACTGTCCGCGACCGCGAAAAAACGTGGTGCGGCCATCCGAAGCGCCCGCGCCAACCGCGGAGGCCCCAACCGCTGCGGCGACGCCAGCCCCTGTGGCAATGATATCGCCGCAGGAGCAGGAATTTCGCTCCAAGCTCAAGGAACTGCGCGACCACCTCACAAAAAACGCCGACAATGTCGGCGCCAAATTCCCCGAAGAGGCGCGCAAAATGCATTACGGGGAAATTGAGCATCGCTCGATCTATGGCGTCGCTTCGCCAGAGGAAGCCAAAGACCTGTCCGAGGAAGGCATCGAATTCCATCCGCTGCCGCTTTTGCCGGACGAACGGAATTAGTAAGCCCACACCAGCAGGGCGACGCCGATCACCACCAGCACTATTCCAAAGCCCTCTCGTTTGGTTGTCGGCTGCTTGAAAACGAAACGCGTGACGCCCTGCGCAAACAGGACTTCGACCAGCGCCAAGGTGCGCACATTTGCGGCCGTGGTAATGGCGAAGGCGAGAAACCAGAATTCCGACGCGAAGGCGCCCATGAATCCGGCGAACAGCGACGGTCGCCATGCCCGTGCAATAGCACGCAAGACGCCAGGATCGCGCAGCGCCAGATAGGCCGACAGCAGCGCGGCCTGGATCACCAGCCCGACTGTGACTGTAAAGGTCGCCGCCAGCACGAAATCCGGAAGGCCGAGCGACAGGATCGCGCCGCGATAGCTGATAGCCGACAGCGCAAACATTGTGCCACCACCGAGCCCGATCAACGTCGACCGGGTGGTGCCGGCGCTGCCCGCCCCCGGCTTGAGCGAAATTACGATGACGCCAGCGGTGGCAATGAGAATCGCGGCGGCGGCAAGGGCGTGAGTCTGTCGCCAAGAAAGATCAGGCCGAACAACGCCACCTGCACCGGCTCGGTCTTGATGTAGGCGTAGGCCACGACGAACGACCGTTCGCCCATTGCGGACAACATCAGCGCGGTGGCGGCGATTTGCCCAAGCGCACCGCCAATCACCCAGGGCCAGAATGCCGGCGGCATCACCGGTAGCCGATCGCCAGTGATCGCGATTAGACCGGACAGGAACAACAGCGCGAACGGAAAACCGAAAAGGAAGCGCACATGCGTGGCGCCGACCGTGCCAAGCGTCGCCGTCAGCTCGCGCTGCATGGCATTGCGCGCGGTCTGCGCCGCCGCGGCGATCAGCGTAAAGACGGCCCAGAGCATGTGAAATGAATATTGCAGTTGTGTGGGATTTGACAACCTCAGTCCGTCATCCCGGCCGAGCGAAGCGAGAGCCGGGATCCAGTACTCCGCAGCCTATCAAGACGCTGCGGAGTACTAGGTCCCCGCCTTCGCGGGGACGACAGCTAAGCGGCGGTTTGAATCTCCGCCGCTTCGGGAAATTCGGTCACCGCGTCCTTCTCATTGTCGATCAGCAGGAACAGATCGAAATAGCGGATGGTGGGCGCGCCGCCGGTACGCTTGATCACCGATTGCCGCCACTCCTCATTGTGGGCGCGTTTCGCGGCTTCGACCGACGGCCAGATGTAGACGCCAGCTCCGGTCTTGCCATCAAGCTCAAGCAGAAAATGTTTGCGCAGCAATTCCTTGTTCGCGCGCCATTTCGGAATGACATTGCGCGCCTCTTCGGCGACCTGTTGGCGGGTCCAGCCCTTCGGCGAATTGAATTCCACGAGCTCGAGGATCATGCCGCTTCTCCTTTGTGCTTCGGGCGTTGCGCGACCAGCATGTAATTGACGTCCATATCGGATGATAACTGCCAGCGGTCGGCGAACGGATTATAGATCACGCCACGTTCTCCGGTGACGCGAAGGCCGCTGTCTTCAATTGCGGTCTCCAGCTCAACAGGCGTAACGAACTTGTCCCATTGATGCGTACCGCGCGGCAACCAGCGCAACACATATTCCGCGCCGACAATGGCAAGCGCGAAGCTCTTGAGGGTGCGATTCAGTGTGGCCGCGATCATCAATCCGCCTGGTTTGACCATCGCCAGCACAGGTCGCAACGAACGCGTTCACATCGGTGACGTGCTCGACCACCTCCATGGCCAATACGACGTCGAAGCGTTCCTTCGCAGCGGCCAACGCCTCGGCGGTGGTGGCGCGGTAGTCGACCGTAACGCCGCTTCCTCTGGCATGCGCGCGCGCGGCGGCGATATTTTCGCTCGGCGGATCGGCACCGACCATTTGCGCACCCAGCCGCGCGAGCGGCTCCGAGAGGATGCCGCCGCCGCAGCCAATGTCGAGCATGCGCAGGCCCTTGAGGCAATCGAGCTTCTTCGGGTCGCGGTCAAAGCGCGCCGCCGCCTGGTCGCGGATATAGGCGAGCCTGACCGGATTGAACTTGTGCAGCGCCGCCATCGGCCCGCGCGCATCCCACCAGTCCGCGGCATGGCGCGAGAAACGCTCGACCTCGGCCGCATCGACGCTGGATACGCGGGCTTTTCGGGTAACCATTCGAACACTCTCGTCAAATCGCTGCCGGCTATTGTTGCAGGTAGGCCGACCCGCCGGTATGTAATACGCGCCTTTTGGGGCCGGCGCCGCAAGGCCAAATATCCTGCTCGTCGGCCGCTTGTTAGCGCCTTTCGGCGCGTTCGGAAACGTCAGGTTCTTATGGCCCGGCTGGTAATGAAATTCGGCGGAACATCGGTCGCCGATCTTGACCGCATCCGCAATGTGGCGCGCCACGTCAAGCGCGAGGTCGACGCCGGCTACGATGTGGCCGTCGTGGTCTCCGCCATGGCAGGCGTGACCAATCAGCTGGTCGCCTGGTGCCGCGAGGCGGCCATGCTGCACGACGCGCGCGAGTACGACGCAGTGGTCGCAACCGGCGAGCAGGTCACCGCCGGGCTGCTCGCGATCGTGCTGGAGGGCATGGGCGTCAACGCGCGCTCCTGGCAAGGCTGGCAACTGCCGATCCTGACCGACAATGCGCATGCCTCCGCCCGCATTCTGGAGGTGAACGGCTCCGAACTGATCAAGCGCTTCAAGGAACACAAGCAGGTGGCGGTCATCGCAGGCTTCCAGGGCATGCACCAGGAGACCGGCCGCATCACCACGCTTGGCCGGGGCGGTTCCGACACGTCGGCAGTCGCAATCGCGGCTGCCATCGGCGCCGATCGTTGCGACATCTACACTGATGTCGATGGCGTTTACACCACCGACCCGCGCGTCGTGCCGAAGGCGCACCGTATGGACAAGATCGCCTACGAAGAAATGCTCGAGTTCGCTTCGCTCGGCGCCAAGGTCATGCAGGTTCGCTCGGTCGAGCTCGGCATGGTGCGCAATGTCCGCATCTTCGTGCGATCGAGCTTCGAAAAACCCGAAGACATCGATCCCAAAAAGCCGCCATCCGGCACACTCATTTGCGACGAAGGAGACATCGTGGAACAGCAAGTCGTCACCGGCATCGCCTTTTCCAAGGACGAGGCGCAAATTTCCATCCGCCGCGTGCAGGACAAGCCCGGCGTTGCCGCTGCCATCTTCGGACCGCTCGCCGATGCCAACATCAACGTGGATATGATCGTGCAAAACGTATCGGGCGACGGCGCGACGACCGATCTCACCTTCACGGTGCCTTCGGCCGACTATGAGCGTGCCCGCGTCACCCTCGACAAGGCCAAGGGCGCGATCGGGTTTGAGCGGCTGGACGGAGCCACCGATGTTTCCAAGGTTTCGGTGATCGGCATCGGGATGCGCAGCCATGCGGGGGTCGCCGCCCAGGCGTTCAAGGCACTATCCCAGCAGAAGATCAATATTCTCGCCATCACCACTTCAGAAATTAAATTCTCGGTGCTGATCAAAGCCGCCCAGACCGACCTCGCAGTCCGCACCCTGCATACGCTTTACGGGCTGGATAAGGCGTAGACACGGCTTGTCGCCGGGCTGGACAATTTGACCAGCCTGTTCGGCCCTTTGGCTTGCCCCTTGCATATGCCATTGGTTATAGCCTGAGGCGTAAGCGGCCGCGGATTCCGGATCTGGCGGTCGCTATTCGTACATGATTTGGCCGTAGACGAGGCTGCGGCCCAAACCGTGGTCAGAGGACTTCTATAATGCGTGGCGCGCTCGGCGGTCCGCGCGTGCTGTTACGCCGGCTTCGCGAGGTGATGGCGGAGCCCGTCAGCGCGCAGGATCGTCTCGACAAGGTGGTGGTGCTGATCGCCGCCAACATGGTGGCGGAGGTGTGCTCTGTCTACGTCCTGCGCGTAGACGGAACTCTCGAGCTATACGCCACCGAAGGCCTCAAACGCGAAGCCGTCCACCAGACCGTCCTTAAAGCCGACGAAGGCCTGGTAGGCCTGGTCGCCAGCGAAGCCGACCCGATGAACTTATCGGATGCGCAAGCGCACCCGGCCTTCTCCTATCGTCCGGAAACCGGCGAAGAAATCTACCATTCGTTCCTCGGCGTTCCCATTCTGCGCGCAGGCAATACGCTTGGCGTGCTGGTGGTGCAGAACCGCGCACGACGCACATATACCGAGGAAGAAGAAGAGGCACTACAAACAACGGCGATGGTGCTCGCCGAGATGATTGCATCCGGCGAGCTGTCTTCGCTCGCCCGTCCCGGCGCCGAACCCGCCGCACGCCACGCGATGCATCTCACCGGCAGTTCGTTGTCGGATGGTATCGCCCTTGGCCACGTCGTGCTGCACGAGCCCCGCGTCGTCATCACCAATGTTATCGCTGACGACGTGCCGCACGAGCTCAAGCGCCTCGATGCAGCCATCGCCACCTTACGCGAAGATCTGGATCGACTGGTCGAGCATCGCGACGTGGCCGAAGGCGGCGAGCATCGCGATGTACTCGAAGCCTATCGCATGTTCTCTTACGATCAGGGCTGGCTGCACAAAATTCGCGAAGCCGTGATGACCGGCCTGACCGCGGAGGCCAGCGTCGAGCGCGTTCAATCCGACACGCGTGCGCGCATGCTACGCGCCTCCGACCATTATCTGCGCGATCGCCTGCACGACCTTGATGATTTGGCCAATCGGCTGATGCGCGTTTTGATGGGTCAGGATCACGCGCCGACCAAGGAGCAATTGCCGGAAAACGCAATCGTCGTGGCGCGCTCGATGGGACCCGCAGCATTGCTGGACTATGACCGCAAGAGACTGCGCGGCCTGGTGTTGGAAGAAGCCGGGCCAACGTCGCACGTCTCGATCGTGGCGCGTGCACTCGGCATTCCGACAGTCGGCGAAATCGAAAACGCCACCGGCCTGGTCGAACCGGGCGATGCCATCATCGTCGACGGCTCGACCGGCCACATTCATATGCGGCCGCCGCAGGATATCCAGGCGTCCTATGGCGAGCGGGTCAAGTTGCGCGCACGCCGGCAAGCACAATACCGGGCGCTGCGCGAACGGCCTTGCATCACCAAGGACGGCCAGAAAATTGCGCTGATGATCAATGCCGGCCTCATGATCGATCTGCCGCATATCGAGGACACCGGCGCCGCCGGCATCGGCCTTTTCCGCACCGAATTGCAGTTCATGGTGGCAGACACCTTGCCGCGCACCGGCGAGCAGCTCGCACTCTATCGTGCGGTGCTCGACGCGGCGGGGAAAAAGCCTGTGACGTTCCGCACGCTCGATATTGGCGGGGACAAGGTGCTCCCCTATCTGCGCAACATCGAAGAGGAAAACCCCGCGCTGGGTTGGCGAGCGATCAGACTCGGCCTCGATCGGCCAGGCCTGTTGCGCAGCCAGGTGCGCGCGCTGTTACGCGCAGCCGGCGGACGCGACCTGAGGCTGATGTTTCCGATGATCGCCATGGTGGAGGAATTCGACAAGGCGAAGTCGCTGGTGGAGGTCGAATTGACCCATCTGCGGCGGCATGGGCACGCATTGCCCGAGCGAGTCGACATCGGCACCATGGTCGAGGTGCCCTCGCTCCTGTTCCAGCTCGACGAATTGCTCGAGCGCGTCGATTTCCTGTCGGTCGGCTCCAATGACCTGATGCAATTCCTGTATGCCGCCGATCGCGGCAATCCACGGGTGTCCGACCGGTTCGATCCGCTTTCCGCTCCGGTCTTGCGCGCGCTCAAGGACATTGCCGACAAGGCAAAAAAACACGGCAAACCTGTCGCGCTATGCGGCGAACTCGCTTCGCAGCCGATCGGCGCGCTGGCGCTTGCAATTCTTGGTTATCGCACTCTTTCGCTCTCGCCATCCGCAATTGGGCCAGTCAAGGCACTGTTGCTCGAACTCGATATCCGTAAAGGCGAGGCCGCTCTCCTGCCCTGCCTTGAACAGCCGATTGGCAGCGTTTCCATCCGCGACAAGCTGGAAGGCTTTGCGGCGGCCGAGGGGCTGCCGCTTTGATTGTCCTGCCGCAACAGAAGCTTGATGCGCTGCTCGCCCGCCACGCATTGGTGGAAAGCGAGCTCGCCAGCGGACTGAGTACGGACGCATACGTCAAGCTGTCGCGTGAGTTCGCCGAACTTGGCCCGGTCGTCGCAACCATCAAGGCCTATCGCGACGCCGAAAAAGAAATCGCCGAGCTTTCCGCGCTGGTCGATGACCCGAAGTCCGACTCCGAAATGCGCAAGCTCGCCGATACCGAGCGGCACGAGCTGCAGGCCCGCCGAGAAAAACTGGCGGAAGAAATCCGGCTGGCCCTGCTGCCGAAAGACGCGATGGACGACCACAACGCGATCCTTGAAATCCGCGCCGGCACTGGCGGCGACGAGGCCGCGCTTTTCGCCGGCGACCTGTTCCGCATGTATGAGCGCTACGCCGCCAAGCAGGGCTGGAAGACGGAGATCCTGTCGATCAGCGAAGGCACCAAAGGCGGCTTCAAGGAAATCGTCGCTGAGGTTCGAGGCCGCGGCGTATTTGCCAAGCTCAAATTTGAATCAGGTGTGCACCGCGTGCAACGCGTGCCCGACACGGAAGCTTCCGGCCGTATCCATACGTCCGCCGCCACTGTTGCCGTTCTGCCCGAGGTCGAAGACGTCGACATCCACATCAACGAGGCGGATCTCAAGATCGACACCATGCGCGCGCAAGGCGCTGGCGGTCAGCACGTCAACAAGACTGAATCCGCCATCCGCATTACGCACATGCCGAGCGGGATCGTGGTCTTCGTGCAGGAAGAACGTTCGCAGCACAAGAACAAGGCCAAGGCGCTGACGATGCTGCGGGCCAAGCTTTACGATCAGGAGCGCACCAAGCTTGACGCGGAGCGCGCCGCCGAGCGGCGCGGGCAGATTGGCTCGGGCGATCGTTCCGAACGCATCCGCACGTACAACTTTCCGCAAGGTCGCGTTACCGATCACCGCATCAATCTGACGCTCCACAAATTGCCGCAGGTGATGGAAGGCGAAGTCGCTGAACGAGGTCATCGACGCACTGGTGACCGAACATCAGGCCGAACTTCTGGCCGCCGAAGGCGCGACGTGAGAATTGTCCCGGGACTGAAGGATGGCGCCTCGGTCTCCGAAGCAACGCAGCTTTTAGCGAATGCGTTCAAGCTCGCTGGCCTCGAGGACGCACAGGTCGACGCGCGCCTGCTGATCGGCCACGCGCTGCATCTCGACCGTAGCCAATTGATCGTACAGTCAGATCGTATCCTCGAGGCGCGCGAAATTTCCGTCATATCCGCACTCGCAGCCCGCCGGCTAAAGCACGAACCGGTATCCCGCATACGAGGACAGAAGGAATTCTGGGGTCTTCCGCTGCAGGTCACGCCGGACGTTCTGGTGCCGCGGCCGGAGACGGAAACCGTCGTTGAGGCTGCCCTCGATTTCGTCGTGCGCGGCGGTCTGCGCATGGAGAAGCTGCGCATCCTCGACATCGGTACCGGCTCGGGCGCATTGCTGCTCGCACTACTGCACGAATTGCCAAATGCAACCGGCACTGGCACTGACGTCAGCGCAGCCGCTCTGGACGTCGCGCGCGCCAATGCTGCGCAGTGCGGGCTCGATTCCCGCGGCAGCTTCGCCATTTGCGATATCGCCTCCGGCGTGCAAGGCCCGTTTGACCTCGTGGTTTCGAACCCACCCTACATCGCGCACGATGAGATCGCGTCGCTCGCACCGGAAGTGCAGGCCTACGATCCAATAGTTGCACTCGATGGCGGCGAGCGACGGCTTGCTGGCCTACCGTGCCATTGCCGCGGAGGCCCAGCGCCTTTTGGCACCGGGCGGGCGCCTGTTCGTGGAATTGGGCGCAGGCCAGGAAGCTGCGGTTCGCGCGTTGTTTACCAACGCGGGATTAACCGTCGGCGCCGCACGCAAGGATTTGGCCGGCATTTCGCGTGTACTCGGCGCGGGCCGCTCGCCATGATCAGGTCGCATTCCCACCTGATGAAAAGCGCAGAGCTCGATTATCGTCGAAAAAAAGCGCTTGGATTATGGCCCGGAAACGACTAGCTTCCAGTCACGGAATCGACCCGTGACGGTTGCATCGCCAAAAACCCCGGAACCAATAGCTCTGTGTGGTGCGGCGAAAGGCGGATGACGAAAAGCCGGCATTCGAAAAGACGGCAAACGAAATCGTCAGATACGGGTTTGGACGCTTCACCGGTTGGGCGCATCATTTTCGAAAACTAGGACGATGCGCGTAACGAAAGGTTGGCAACGCTGCGACAGGATCGCGGCTATGGGGTTGCTGCGACTATCGCGATAAAGAACACAGTGTTTCGGTCATTGGCGCGGACTACTGATGCAGGTCCGGCCGCGCAATGAAATTTGTATGGACTTGCGATCAGGGTTGAGCGTTCGGCGGTGAATGCCGAGCAATGTGAAAGGTCGACGAACAGGCACATCATGAGAAACGGTCAGAAGCGCATGCGGGGACGCGGCAACAACCACCGCAAGAGTCAAAATCCGCTGACGCGCGTATATGAATCAAACGGTCCCGACGTAAAAATCCGTGGTACCGCTTCGCACATTGCAGAAAAATACATCCAGCTTGCACGCGACGCGCAAAGCTCCGGTGACCCGGTAGCGGCCGAGAACTACTATCAGCACGCAGAACATTATTTCCGGCTGATCGCCGCCGCGCAGGAGCAGTTCCGCCAGCAGAACCCCTACTACAACAATCAACAGCCGCAACAGCAGGGCCAAAGCGGAGCACCGCAAGGTGCAGCCGACGATAACTACGACGACGGCGAGGATGACGGCCAGCCTTTCATGGGACAGAACGAGCCGAGCTACGCACCACAGCCGCAGGCGCAGCAGGGCCAGCCTTATTTACCGCGCGATGCCCAGCCATTCCCGCCGCGCGATCAACAGGTGCAAAACCGGCCGCAGCATCAGCAGCAGCCCTATCAGCAACCGAGCCAGGGCGGCCACGAAGGCGGTGGACAAGAACTGGGCGGCCTGCCCGCGTTCATCACCGGCGGCGGCGGTGCTCAACCGCAACAAAACCCCGGTCCCAACGGCCACGAGCAGGGCGACCGCGGCCAGGATCGTTTCGGACATCGCCGGCGTCGGCGCCATCGTGGTGGTGGGGGCTATCGCCCCGACCGGCCTGAATTCAGCGGCAACAATCCGCAGGGTGCGGCGCCACACTCCGATGAAGGCGGTGACGAGCCGCGGCAGCCCGACTGATCGGAATCGATCCGAAATTTAGACGGCCTGATGGAAGATCAAGCGCCCGGTGACGGCGCCAATGCCGGTTCCAGCGCCGGCACCAGCTGCCGCTTTTCGCGGCGTGCCGGAATAGCGCGATAGACTTGCTTGGTTGCTTCCACCAGATGCACGCCGGCAAATGGCGCCGACAACGTTGCGCCCGTACGCTCCCAGGCCACCGCCGTTCGCAGGAACCACCCACGCGCGACGGGCGGTACATAAAGCGCCTCACTCCACCCGGTCGGCGTGAACCAGGTTTCACGCAAGAGCTGATTGATCTGACTGCGCGAATAGGGACGCCCGTGGCCGAACGGAGTCGTGTCCATTCGCGCCCACAAACCACGCCGGTTCGGCACCACCGCCAGCAATCGTCCGCCAGACGCCAGCACGCGCCACACTTCGCGCAGCAACGCGCCCGGATCGTTCGTCATTTCCAGCGCATGCACCAGCATCACGCGATCGACTGCAGCATCGGCGAGCGGCAGCTCATTCTCGTCGACCAAGGCGGACAGCGCCGGGCGCGTCGTTGGCCATTTCACGACCCCCTGCCCCGCCGGCATGAGCGCGAGACATCGCTCTGCCTCTTCGCGGAACAGACCGAGATACGGCGTTGCGTAGCCGATCCCAAGCACGCGTTGGCCCGCGGTATCGCCCCACAGCGAGCGAATGCCGCGTCCAATGAAGCGGCGCGCCACGACTCCCAGCCGTTGGCCGTAGAAATTGCGCAGGTCCACGACATCGATCGACATGAGCCGAAACTACCATGAAACGCGTAGCAAACCGCTAACGGTGCGAAACCCGCGGACGTGCATGATGTTTCACCGGCGTGTTACGGTTAATCTGATCCAGAATATGACGAGGACCCTTATGCCCGCTGAAATCCGCCTGTTTCGCTGCCGATCCGACAATTACGGGGTACTGCTGCACGACCCGGATAGCGGGGCGACCGCTGCCATCGACGCGCCGGAGGCCGCGCCGATTGAAGCAGCTTTGAAAGCGACCGGCTGGAAGCTGACCGACATCCTGGTGACCCACCACCATGCCGACCACACAGATGGCATCAAGGCATTGAAAGAGAAATACAAGTGCCGCGTGGTGGCGCCGGCGGCGGAAGCTTCGCAAATTCCGGCGGTGGACGAGACGGTGCGCGAAGGGGATAAAGTTTCCGTAGGAACATTGTCGGCGAACGTGATCGAAACGCCGGGCCACACGTCTGGCCACATTGCCTACTGGTTTCACGCAGACAAACTTGCTTTCGTCGGTGACACACTGTTTTCCATCGGCTGCGGGCGCGTGATCGAAGGTACGCCGGAACAGATGTGGCGATCGCTTGTGAAGCTGCGCGACCTGCCGGACGACACTGAAATCTACTGCGGTCACGAATATACGGCGGCCAACATCAAATTCGCGCGCACCATAGAGCCAGGCAACAAGGCGCTTGCCGCGCGTGAGGCCGAGGTCAAAGAACAGATTTCACGAAACGAAGCGACTATTCCGGTCACCATCGGCGAGGAAAAACAGTTAAACCCATTTTTGCGCGCCGATGTGCCGGGCGTAGCGGCCGGGATCGGCATGGCGGACAAACCGGCCGCACAGGTATTTGCCGAAATCCGCGAACGCAAAAACAGATTTTAGCGATTCGCATGCCTACACCGACAGCTTCCGACATGATCCGTGCGCTTGAGCTCAAGCCGCACCCGGAGGGCGGTCACTACCGCGAAACCTTTCGTGACCCCAGACTGATTGATGGCCGTCCGGTCTCGACGGCCATCCTGTTCCTGCTTGCACGCGGCGAGCGCTCGCACTGGCATCGCATCGACGCGGTCGAGATCTGGCACTATTACGCCGGCGCGCCGCTCAAACTGTTGCTGGTCGACGGCGCCAAGGAGGAGATATTCCAGCTCGGCGCTGACATTCACGCTGGTGATGTGCCACAGGTCACGGTGCCGGCGCGCGCCTGGCAGGCCGCGGAAAGTCTCGGAGATTGGACACTTACCGGCTGCACCGTTGCGCCCGGATTTTCTTTCGAGGGCTTCGAATTGGCGCCGACCGGCTGGTCGCCGCACAATCAAAAGCGATAAAAAAGCAAAATTCTTCTGAAAGGGGACATACCGTGACGATTAAACTCGATGAAGCGCGCGAACTGGTCGCCCGCGCCAACCGGATGATTGCCAACGAAGGCGTACTCGACGCCTTCGGTCACGTCACCATGCGGCACCCAACCGATCCAAAACGTTATCTGATGTCGCGATCGCGTGCTCCAGAACTGGTTCAACCGGATGATGTCCTGGAATTCACGCTCGACTCGCAGCCCGTGAAGCCGACAGACGTCCGACTCTATGGCGAGCGGGTGATCCACGGCGGAATCTATCAGGCGCGGCCCGATGTGAACGCGGTGTGCCACCACCATGCCGCGTCGATTCTGCCGTTCTGCATTTCCGGCATGGATCTCAAGCCGGTCTATCATCTCGGCGCGACGCTCGGAGAAAGGGTGCCGTTCTGGGATTCGCGCGACGAGTTCGGCGACACGACGCTGATTGTAGCCAAGCCGGAAGAAGGCGCATCGCTCGCGCGCGCACTGGGACCCGACTGGATCGTGTTGATGCGCCGTCACGGTGCGACTGTCGCCGGCGCGACTTTGGAAGAACTTACATTCCGTACAATCTATACCGCGCGCAACGCCGCACTGCAGATTCAGGCGCACAGCCTTGGTCATGTCTCGCCACTCAATGCCGCCGAGACCCGTCTGGCCGGTGAATACAACTTGCGACCCGGCCCGGTTGCACGCGCCTGGGAATATTGGAACGTGCGGCTGGACAAGGCCGAAGGCACCTGGGCCGGACAGAAAACAAGAACTGTCGCGCCGAAAAAACGACACCCCAAACGGAAAGCAAAACGCCGGCGCTGAGTTTGAAATTGCTTTGGGCGCTATTTGCGCCCGTTGCGATGCATGCAGGTCAAATAGCCCTCGAGGGCGCGGCTCCGGCGAATCTTGAAGCCTTCTCGTCTGTAATATTTGGGGAATGCAACTCGCCCCCCGTCCAGCGTTTGCGTGGATTCAGGACTTTCTCGGGGGCTTAGCTTCAACCCCTCACGCTTGACGCCGACCGGAGGCGGAATTATTCGCCCACCATTTTGCAAAGCGCATTTGCAGGCAATTTTATCGAATATCTCGGCGCACTGCGCATCCACATCTTGCGCTGACACGGACCACGCGACCAGGGGAACAGACAGGGTGATGACCGTTGCTCCGACCAAAAATGTCTTCATGAGCCCGCCCGCCGATTGGCAATAATGTTCAGGCTACCATGATGTGCGCATCAGGTCTTGCCTAGACAAAATACTGCCCGCCGTTGGCAGTGAGCGTCGACCCGGTAATCAGTCCAGCATCGTCGGATGCAAGAAACACAACACAACGCGCGATTTCCTCGGGCTCGCCAAGGCGGCCGATCGGGATGAGCGGGAGGATCGATTTTTCCAATACGTCTTTCGGTACCGCCTGCACCATCTCGGTATTGATATAGCCCGGCGCGATTGCATTGACCGTTACGCCGGCGCGTGCGCTTTCCTGCGCCAATGCCTTGGTGAAGCCAAGCTCGCCGGCCTTGGCGGCGGAATAATTGGTCTGGCCGATCTGACCTTTCTGGCCATTGATCGAAGAAATATTGATGATGCGGCCAAACTTGCGCTCGCGCATGCCTTCGATGACGTTGCGGCACATATTGAACAGTGAATTGAGATTGGTGTTGATGACCGCGGTCCATTGCTCTGGCTTCATGCGGTGCAGCGTTGCATCACGTGTAATACCGGCATTGTTGACCAGCACGTCGACAGGGCCAACTTCGGCCTCTACTTTTTTGATGCCTTCAACGCAGGCTTCGAAAGATGAGACGTCCCACTTGAAGACCGGAATACCTGTTTCCGTCTTGAATTTCTGTGCGGCTTCGTCGTTCCCACCATAATTGGCGGCGACTTTATAGCCCGCTGATTTCAGCGCCTTGGCGATTGCCGCTCCGATCCCGCGGGTGCCGCCAGTAACCAACGCAACACGCGACATAATACCGTCCCCTCCCAAGGATTTTCTCTTTTCGCCACAGACGGGACGAGCCGTCGATGACGTAGATCAAATTCGGGGGCGCCGGCGCCGCTGCGCCGGCACACCACAATTCACGCTAGCGCTCAACGCACATCGCGATGCCCATGCCACCGCCGATGCAAAGAGTGGCGAGGCCCTTCTTGGCATCACGCTTTTGCATTTCGTAGAGCAGCGTCGTCAGCACGCGTGCGCCGGAAGCGCCGATCGGATGACCGATGGCAATCGCGCCGCCATTGACGTTGACCTTCGAGGTATCCCAACCGAGGTCCTTGTTGACTGCGCAGGCCTGCGCGGCAAAGGCTTCGTTGGCTTCCACCAGATCGAGGTCATCGTGTTTCCAGCCGGCTTTCTTGAGCGCGGCGCGTGAAGCAGGGATTGGACCGGTGCCCATGATCGACGGATCGACGCCGGCCTGCGCCCAGGACACGATACGCGCGAGCGGAGTCTTGCCGAGTTTCGCTGCTTCCGATGCCTTCATCAGCACCACCGCAGCAGCGCCGTCATTGATGCCGGATGCACTGCCTGCCGTCACGGTGCCTTCTTTGTCGAACGCCGGGCGCAGTTTCGACAACGCATCCAATCGTGACGCCAGCCTTCGGGTATTCGTCGGTATCCACCACGACGTCGCCCTTGCGCGACTTGATGGTGACCGGCGTGATCTCATCCTTGAACTTTCCGGCCTTCATCGCCGCTTCGGCCTTGTTCTGTGACTTGACCGCGAATTCATCCTGCTGCTGACGCGTGATCTGCCACTGCTTGGCAACGTTCTCGGCCGTGGTGCCCATGTGATAACCGTTGAAGGCATCCCACAAGCCGTCCTTTATCATGGTGTCGACCATTTCGAACGAACCCATTTTCACGCCGGAGCGCAGATGCTGGCAATGCGGCGCCATGCTCATCGATTCCTGACCGCCGGCGACCACGATCTCGCTGTCGCCGTTGAGGATCGCCTGATAGCCGAGTGCAACAGCACGTAAACCGGAACCGCATAGCTGGTTCACACCCCACGCAGGCGTCTCGACTGGAATCGCAGCCGCAATCGAAGCCTGCCGCGCCGGGTTCTGCCCCTGACCGGCGGTAAGTATCTGCCCCATAATCACTTCGCTGACGCGCCCACCTTCAACACCGGCCCGTTCCAGCGCTGCCTTGATCGCAGCTTTGCCAAGCTCATGGGCCGGCAAGTTCGCAAATGCCCCATTGAATGCGCCGACGGCGGTGCGGGCGGCGCTCACGATCACGATGTCGTCTTTCATCGAAAACTCCTGTTAGTCGAGTGCGGGGCAACGCGATTTTTGGCACTGCCGCATCCTCGGCAGGCCCGGCAGCTCTGTCAACAACACCCGCTTCTCAGATATCCTTGAGAATTGGCGCTTTTTTGACGTTTCCGCAAGGGCGCTCTGGGCGCCTGACGCTCTACCGCGCCGCCACAAAACGGTGGCCCCCAGAAGCGGAAATTGGCTATGCTCGAAATCTGGGCAGGGGAAACGTGTGATCCAAATGGCAGAGGAAAAAAAAGAGCCGGTTACAATCAAGAAATACGCCAACCGGCGGCTCTACAATACTGGAACCAGCACCTACGTGACGCTCGAAGATCTCGCCGCGATGGTGAAAACCGGCGAGGATTTCATCGTCTTTGATGCCAAGACCGGTGAGGAAATTACGCGCTCGGTGCTCGCGCAGATCATCTTCGAGCAGGAAAACAAGGAAGGGCAAAGCCTGCTGCCGATCGCCTTTTTGCGGCAGCTGATCCGCTTCTATGGCGACAGCATGCAAATGCTGGTGCCGCGATTTCTGGAAGCCTCGATCAACTCGCTATCGAAGGAGCAGGGAAAGTTCCGCGAGCAGATGGCTCAAGCCTTCGGTGTCGGCGGATTCGGGCCGCTTGAGGACCAGGTGCGGCGAAACATGGAAATGTTCGAAAAGACTTTCGCCATGTTTGCGCCGTTCGCACATGGCCAGTCAAAGCCGACCGACAAGCCCCACGGCGCGGGCAGCGAGATGGACGAGCTCAAGCGTCAGCTCGACGAGATGCAAAAACGGCTGGATAAACTCGGCGGCAAGGAATAGGCGGTCGTTCGGCTATGCCGACGCGGTGCGTCCGCTTTTCTCCGTGCCGCGGCCGCTCGGACGTCGCAAGCCCTATCAAGGCACCTTGCAGATAGTCGCAGCCCCAGCCCGCGAGCAATGCGGCGGTTTCTTCATCCTGCACCCACTCTGCAACACTCTTGAGACCGAGCCGCCGCGATAGATCGACCAGCGTGCGAACGAATGCGCGGTCGTCATTCGACTTCGCGATATTCGGGACGAAGGATCCGTCGATTTTCACGATATCGACACCGAGTTTGCGCAAGTTACGGAACGAGGTATAGCCGGCGCCGAAATCGTCAATCGCAATGCGGCATCCCAGATCCTTGACCCGCGTGACGAAACCCCGAGCATCATCCAGATCATGAATCGCCGCGGTTTCAGTGATCTCGACAATCAGGCGTCCTGCTGCATCGCTATTTGCGCGCAATAAGGCACCCAAGCCCTGCCACCAATGTGGGTCAATCGCTGAATTTGGCGAGACATTGACGCTTGCCTGTATGTCCGGCGCAGCGGCCAATTCGGCAACCACCAGCTCAAGCACACGGAAATCAAGCATGCGCACAAGCCCGACCCGTTCCGCCACCGGAATGATCTCGCTCGCCTGCGCAATACTGCCGTCGCTACGATTGATGCGCATCAGACATTCATAGAAGGCGACCTTGCGGCTTTGCGCCTCGACCACGGGCTCGTAAGCCAGCGCGATGCGACGCTGGTTGAGGGCCGCGACGATCTCGTCAGCAGCGCGCACGCTCTGCCGGCGTAATGTATCGCGTTCGACATTGGGGGCGTAGGCAATAAAGGAACCGTGACGTTTGGCGCGTGCAACTTGCAGAGCATCCTGTACGCGAGCCAGGACCTCGACCACAGTGCGCGCATGGCGCGGCGCGGTTACGCCGCCGATCGTGATCGTCACAGCCATCGGACCAGCAGCGGTATAGAACGGCTCGTCACGCACGCCTGCCAGCAAGCGCTCGGCTGCGATTGACAATTCATCGGGTGTGCAACTGGCCAGCACGATGCCGAATTTGTTTCCTGAGTATCGGCCGAGGGAGTCCTTGCCACGCAACCTGGCCCGGATGCGCTTTCCGACCTGTGCAATGACCTCATCGGCAACATCAAATCCATAAGCTTCGTTGAGATGACCGAGGTGGTCGATTGCCACCAGCATAAATCCGCATGAGCTCCGGAAGCGCACCGCCTCGTCAAGGGCCGTACCAAGACCTTCCGTGAGATAAATGCGGTTGAGCTCGCCGGTCAGCGGATCGAATTTCGCCCGCTGTTCAAGCCAGCGTTGGCGTTCATACCGTTCATTGATCGTGCGTATGATGCCGTTTGCATATTTTGGCTTTCCGTCGGGGCCCGCAAACCAGCGACCGGTATCCTCGAGCCAGATCTTTTCATCGCCGCGCTTGAATGCATATTGAAGCTGGTAAGGCACGCCCTTGCCCGTATCCCGCCTCGTCGCCTGCAGGATAATTTCGGCGCGGGTTAGCCCGCCCGCAACATCAACGTGGCGCGCAAAGGCGCGGTCGCTGGCGATTTCCGTCGGATCGATGCCGAGCACGTCGCCGGCATTATCGCTCCAGACCAATGCATCGGTATCCAGCTGCCATTCATAGGCAACGTCACCGACTGACCGCAGAATTTTTGCGGTATCGAGGGAAGGAGGCGATTGATCGAAGCGGGTCACTATCGCCCCTTTTTGGAACGCCAAGGCGAGTCTGGACGTTGCTTGGTGCGACGAATGAGCCTCAGAACTTACGGCCAATCGTTAAACAAATTGAGAATGCGGGTTTTCTCCAGGGTCCCGGCGCCGTTAACCGGCGCGGCACGCCACTTGCCCATTAGACGGCGGAATACGTTTGATTGTCCTGAATCGAGACGGGTATCGCGATGCGGCTTGGCGAAGTTAACCCATCGGCTTCTCGGCCCCATGAGTTGGCTGGTCATCGGACCGAGCCGGACGGCGAAACGCGCGCGTCCGAAAGCCGGGCGCTGGTCACGCTGGCACCCAGCGCCGATGCCTCCGAGGGTCAGCCCGGATATCGCAATGTGGCTTTTCTCGCCCAACTGATTGCCACGAAAGATCAGCACCCGCAGACCCGCGAGCGCCGGCGCGCCGACCCAACGGACGTATTGGCGGCATACCGTGCCACCGCGGCGCTCAGCCATTCCTAGTAGCCCAGTGCGCAGCCGTCTTTCCGCGGCTCCGAACCGGCAATCAACACGCCGCGATCCCAGTCGATCTTGATCGTTTGCGCGCCGCCCCAGGGCGACGTCGCGGTAACAACGTCGTGCCCGCGTGCCCTCAAGCCTTCGATGGTAGCTGCCGGCGTGCCACGCTCGACATCTGTCTTCTCGCCTTCAAAGAAGAAACGCGGCGCGTCGATCGCCTGTTGGACGTCCATGCCGTAGTCGATCATGTTCATGACGATCTGTACGTGTCCCATCGGCTGGTAATGCGCGCCCATGACGCCGAAACTCATGTCGCAACGTCCGTTGCGCATGGCGAGCGCAGGAATGATGGTGTGCATCGGACGTTTGTCCGGACCGAACGTATTGGGGTGGTCCGGTTCAAGCGTGAAGCATGAGCCGCGATTGGTCAGCATGATGCCGGTTTTCTCGGTGCAGATGCCAAGGCCGAAATGCGAATAGAGTGAATTGATGAACGATACCGCCATGCGATCTTTATCGACGACCGTGAGATAGACGGTGTTGCTGCCGGGCGCAGGATGGCTCGGCAGCTTGGCGCGCTTTTTCATATCGATCAGCGACGCCAGTTTCTTGGCAAAACCTTTATCGAGCAGATCGGCGACCGGCGTGCGCATGTGCAAGGCGTCGGCGATGTGGGTGTCGCGTACTGCAAAACCTAGACGCGCGGCCTCCAGCACCAGATGAAAGCGTTCGGGCCCGAGCGGATCGAGCGCTTTGATATCGAAGTTCTCCAGGATGTTGAGCATCACAAGCGCGGTGAGCCCCTGCCCATTCGGCGGAATCTCCAGCAGGTCCAGCCCCCGATAATTGGTCGAGATCGGTTCGACCGCGTCACCATGATGGCGCGCGAAATCGTCCGAAGTCAGGAACGAACCGCGCGCGGAAATGGTCTTTGCCATGTCGTCGGCGATTTCACCTTCGTAGAAAGCACGCGCGCCCTTGGCGGCGATGGTCTTTAATGTTGCCGCAAGCGCTGGGAAGCGAATGACATCGCCTTCCTTGGGCGCAGCGCCATCGAACAGATAGTGCTTTGCAGCGCCGGCGTCGGCCTTGAGCTTGCCGACATGCCGCGCCCAATCCCACGCGACGCGCGCGGCGATCGGGAAGCCGCCCTCGGCATATTTGATTGCCGGCTGTAACGCACGATCCAGCCCAAAGCGGCCGTGGCTTTTCAGGATGGCCTCCCAGGCATCGAGCGCACCCGGCACTGTGACAGCATGAATCGAACTGCCGATTTCGGTCATGCCCTTGGCGCGCAACGCTTCGTATGAAGCTTTCGCGCCAGCGCGACCGGAGCCGTTATAGCCCCACACCGGCTTGCCCGGCTGTGACACCAGGCAATAGCAATCGCCACCAATTCCGGTCATTGCCGGTTCGACCACGCACAGCACGCCGACGGCCGCCACCGCGGCATCGGCCGCGCTGCCGCCGGCGCGTAGCGTGTCGACCGCGGCCAAGGTCGCCAACGGATGCGAGGTCGCTGCCATGCCGTCGCAGGCGATCACGGGCGAACGGCCGGGGAGCTGGAAATCGCGGCTCATGACAAGACCAGAGATGTTCGACGATCAGGACGAGACGCGCTCGACGCCCTCGACCGTCAGGTCTCGCTGGGCCGAACGTAAAGTCACAGCAAAGCCGCCGAGGACGTCAATGAAGCTCACCACCAGCAACAAGAAAAAGGTCGCCGTCGCGGCCTGCTTGACGAGGATGAACTCGACCAGCATGCCGAGAAACAAGATCAGCGATAGAGAATGATCAACCACGGTGCGAATGCCGATGCGGGTCGATTTCATCACTTCGCCGCACAGCAGTACGACCGCCAAAGCGACGAGGATGTCACCCGCCGACATCGTCCAGTCGGCGCCCGATACCATGTGCACGGTGGCGACCACGCCGGTCCACGTCACCCCCGGCATCAGAAAAGCAATGATGTTGTAGATCGCGAAAGGAACCAGCAGCAGCGGGAAGCCGAGCATGAACATGGCACAGATTGCCTTTCGGCCCCCGGCCGTCCTGTTATGCCTCGGTCTTCGGCTTGAGAACCTGGCGGCCTCTATACATGCCGGTCTTCAGGTCGATGTGGTGCGGACGACGCAGCTCGCCAGAGTCCTTGTCCTCGACATAGGTCGGCCGCTTGAGCGCGTCGGCGGAGCGGCGCATGCCGCGGCGCGACGGCGAGGTTTTTCTTTTTGGCACAGCCATGGACGAAACTCCTGAAAAGGCACGACAATGTCGGTTTGAAGCCGGGCTTATAGAGGAAGGGAGGCGCCAAGGCTAGTGGCTTTGGCTAGTGGCTTTGGCTAGTGGCTTTGGCGCACGCATGCAGCCGCTGTCGGCGCCCGCGCCGCACGGGCGTCATATAGCCCGGCGAGGCGGCGCAAACCTGGCCCGGGCTGGCGCGCATTGCGTTCGACCGGGTTTGGCAATGTCGCCGCAAGCAATGCCGCCTGGTAGCGGGACAGATCCCGGGCTGGTTTACCAAAGGCGCGTTCGGCACCGGCCTCGGCACCAAATTCGCCATTCGGACCCAATTCCGCGATGTTGAGATAAATCTCCAGAATCCGTCGCTTCGGCAGCACCAGGTCGATCCAGAGCGCCAGCGGAAATTCAAGCGCCTTGCGGACGAGGCTACGGCCAGACCAGAGGAACAAGTTCTTTGCCACTTGCTGCGTGATGGTTGAGCCACCCCGCATCTCGTCAATGTCGTCGGCTTCGGCGATCGCCTCGCGGATTTCGGCAAAATCAACGCCATGATGGCTGCAAAAGCGGCCATCTTCGGCAATGATCACCGCAAGCGGCAGAGATGGCGAAATACGTGTGACCGGCACAAAGTGGTGTTCAACGCGCGCACCGCTCAAGTGCCGCCAGATCATCACGGTGGAAATGGGGTTAATGACCCTATAGAGCGGGGTGATCAGGTAGGGCAGCAACAACACCGCCAGCACGGAAAAAGCGACGACGCGCAGCGCCCGCGGCAACCTCAAACGACCCGATTTTTTCTCCAGCCAGCTCACGAGGCCAGATTAACCCATTCGCGCCGTTAATTGCCCGGGTTTGGCTGGGCGCGAGATCCAGATTGCGGGCCGGTGCCTACTTTTCGGAGCCACGCGCAGCGGCTATCAATGCCACGATGAACAAGAATACGACCGACTTTTCCACCCGGCTCGGCCGCGTCGCCGCCGAAACCGAAACGTTGCTCCGTCAGCTTTTGGCCGACGCGCCGCTCGACGGAGAAATCACGCGTCCGCCACGCCTGCTTGCGGCCATGCGTCATGCGGCCCTCGATGGTGGCAAGCGTTTGCGCCCTTTTCTGGTTGTTGAGACCGCGGCGCTGTTCGGCGCCGCGCCCGCAGGCGCGCTGATGGCGGGCGCCGCGCTCGAATGCGTGCACTGTTATTCGCTGATCCATGACGATCTGCCGGCGATGGACAATGACGACCTGCGCCGCGGGCGGCCGACCGTCCACAAGGCCTTTGATGAAGCGACCGCGATTCTTGCCGGCGACGCGCTGCTGACGCTCGCCTTTGACATCATGGCCCGCGCCGAGGTGCATGCGGATCCGGCCGTACGCGTGGCGCTCGTTCTGGAACTCGCCCGCGGCGCCGGACTTGGCGGCATGGCCGGCGGTCAAATGCTCGACCTCGCAGCAGAAGGCCGCTTCGAGACAAAGCGCGCGCTGAGCAAAACCGAAATTGCCACCATGCAAGCCATGAAAACCGGCGCGCTGATCCGTTTCGCCTGCCGCGCCGGCGCCATTATCGGTCAGGCGGATGTCGACGCGCATTCGCGCATGGACCGCTACGGTACGGCCATCGGACAGGCCTTCCAGATCGCCGATGACCTTCTCGATGTTGAAGGCGACACCAAGACGCTCGGAAAGGCGGCTGGAAAAGATGCCGCCGCCGGTAAGGCCACATTAGTCGCCACGCTCGGCACCGACGGCGCGCGCGCCCGTTTGAAAGAGCTGGTCGCCGATGCCGACGCGGCGCTGGCGCCATTCGGCGCGAAAGCAGATACACTGCGCGCCGCAGCCCGATTCATTGCCGAGCGGACGACATAAGAGGAGCGCCCTGTGGCCCGCAAAATTGTCGCGCGACCTATCCTGCCGGTCCGCCTCGCGCACATGCATGCACGGTTGTTGATTTCCATCGCCGTCGGCACGGCGGTAACTCTCGGTCTGGCGATGACTGACTGGTACATGGCGACCAAGCTACTGCTTGGTTGGGACATTGGCGTCGTGCTGTATCTTGCATTGATCTATCAATTGGTCTCGACCTGCGGCATCGACGAGATTCGCCGCCGTGCCGCCGAAGATGACGAAGGCGCTCTCGCGCTGCTGATTCTCACCGGCCTCTCCGGGCTGGCGATCATGGGCGCGATTATCGCGGAGCTTGGCATAGCCAAAGTCTCGGGGCAGCCCCGCAGCGGGCTCGGGGTCACGCTCGCAATGTCCACCATCCTTGTGTCGTGGGCCTTCGTACACACAATCTTCGCGCTTCATTATGCCCACGAATACTATGGGGAACGCGGCGATCACGCGATCGGCGGGCTGACGTTTCCCGGCCGGCAACAACCCGATTATTGGGACTTTGTCTATTTTTCGCTCGTCATTGCGATGACCTCGCAGGTCTCCGACGTTGTGATCACCAGCAAGGTTATCCGTCGCATCGTCACCGTGCACGGCGCACTGGCGTTTTTCTTCAATGTGGCGGTGTTCGCATTGACCGTGAATATCGTTTCCAACCTGATTTGACGTGAGTGAACTTGTAATTCTGTGAATCAATGACCGCGATCGTCCAAACCGTTCTGTTCATGCTGGCGGTGCTTGCGGCGGTCGCGGTCGCGGCCAGGCGGCTGAATATTTCGCCGTCGATCCTGCTGGTGGTCGCCGGCATTGGCATGGCCCTCATTCCCGGGCTGCCGAAAGTGGAACTGGCACCTGAATTGGTGCTGCTGGTGATCCTGCCGCCGCTGATCTATTCGGCTGGCGTCGCCATGAGCTGGCGCGAATTCCGTTTCAACCTGAGGCCGATTGCGCTGCTCGCCTTCGGCTGCGTGCTGTTTACCACCTGCGCCATCGCAGCCGCCGCACACTATTTGCTCAACTTCGATTGGGCCGTCGGCTTTCTGCTCGGTGCGATTATCTCGCCGCCCGATGTTGTGGCGCCGCTGGCGATTGCGCGACAATTGGGACTGCCGCGCCGGATCGTGGTCGTGCTTGAAGGTGAAGGGCTCGCCAATGATGCGACCGCCCTCGTGCTTTACCGCTTTGCCGTCGTGGCCGTCAGCACCGGGACGTTTTCGCTTGGCGAGGCTTCCGGCACTTTTGTGCTGATCGTCATTGGCGAACTTATCTATGGCCTTGCGGTCGGCTGGCTAAGCCTGCGTCTGCGCCATTGGGCCCGTGAACCGCGCGTCGAGATTACGCTGTCGCTTATGACGCCCTATCTCGCCTTCTGGGTGCCCGCGCATCTCGGCGGTTCCGGCGTCCTCGCAACGGTCGCCTGCGGCCTCTACGTGAGTTGGACCGGGCCGCGTCTGATCCCGTTTGCAACACGGCTGCAGGGGATCTTTTTCTGGGACCTGATTGTCTATCTGATTGAGGGGTTGGTGTTTCTCGTCACCGGCCTGCAAGCGCGCACGCTGATCGAACAGACGCATGCCTTTACGATCCACGATCTGCTGATTGCGACCGGGTGGACGACGCTGATTGCCATCGTAGCACGATTTATCTGGGTGTTCCCGGCAACTTATTTCCCGCGCTGGCTAAGCCGACGCTTGCGCAAGCGCGATCCATCGCCGCCCTGGCAAGCGCCCTTCTTTCTGGCCTTCACGGGAATACGCGGCGTCGATTCGCTCGCCGTTGCACTAGCAATTCCCTACGCCATTCTCAGTGGGCAGCCATTTCCACACCGCGACCTGATCCTGTTTGTCACCTTCGGCGTCATCATCATTACGCTGGTCGGCCAAGGCCTGATGCTGCCTTACGTGGTGCGCTGGCTCGGACTGAGCCGCATCGGGAAAAAGGAACACAAAGATGAGATCAGGGCGGAGCTGCGCGCCCGCCAGGCCGCGTTGCGGCAGGTCGAAAAGCGGCTGGAAAAAGCCATCAAGGAGCACGACCTGCCGCGCGACGCGATCGACGCATTTGCGCACCCGCAACCAAAGCCGCTTGCAGATATTGCCCACGAACCTGACCGAAGGCCTTGACCACATGCGCCGCACCGCCAAGGTCAAGGCCGAGCTGATCGAGGCTGAGCGCGAATTTATCTATCAGCTGTTGCGCGACGGGAAAGATCACCGACGAAGCGCGCCGCCGCATCGAATACGAGCTGGACCTGGAAGAAGCGAGCGTTGCCAATCGCGGCAAAGACGGCGGCGGCTGGATATGACGGAAGGCCTCATGGTGAGGAGCGCCGCATTAGCGGCGCGGCTCCTCAAGATGAGGTCCAATATTAGAAACGTGCTGATTTACTCAGCCGCCGCGTCGCGACTAACGCCGCCAAACCGCCGATCAATGTAGTCGATCACCATCTGCTTGAAATCCGCGCTGAGCGTCGGCCCGCGCAGGGTGGCGGCCTTCTTGCCGTCGATAAATACGGGAGCGGTCGGCTGCTCGCCGGTGCCAGGCAACGAAATGCCGATGTCGGCGTGCTTGCTCTCGCCGGGTCCGTTGACGATGCAACCCATCACCGCGACGTTCAAGGTTTCAACACCGGGATAGCGCCGCTTCCATTCAGGCATCGAGTTTCGAATGAAGCTCTGGATGTCGGAGGCCAGTTCCTGGAACGTGGTTGACGTGGTACGGCCGCAGCCGGGACAAGCGGCAACCAACGGCACGAAGGTGCGCAGACCCATTGTCTGCAGCAGTTCCTGTGCGACCTGGACCTCGCGCGTGCGGTCGCCATTTGGCTCCGGCGTGAGCGAAATACGAATCGGTGTCACCGATGCCCTGTTGCAACAACACACCCATTGCCGCCGAGGACGCAACGATGCCTTTGGAGCCCATGCCGGCCTCGGTGAGTCCGAGATGCAGGGCGTAGTCGCAACGCCGCGCGAGTTCGCCATAGACCGCAATCAAGTCCTGCACCGCTGATACCTTGGCAGAGAGTATGATGCGATCCTTCGCCAGGCCGATCTCTTCCGCGCGGGCGGCGGACAGCACGGCCGATTGCACCATGGCCTCGTGCATGACCTCGCGCGCGTCACGCGGCTGCGCCGTCTTGGCGTTCTCGTCCATCAGGCGCGTGAGCAATTCCTGATCGAGCGAACCCCAGTTGGCGCCGATGCGCACCGGCTTGTTGTATTTGAGCGCCATCTCGATGATGGCGGAAAACTGCCTGTCCCGTTTGTCCTTGAATCCGACATTGCCGGGATTGATGCGGTACTTGCCGAGCGCCTCGGCGCAACCGGGATGATCGGCCAAAAGCTTGTGACCGATATAGTGGAAATCGCCGACCAACGGCACGTTCACACCAAGCTGCGTCAGGCGATCCCTGATGCGCGGCACCGCCGCCGCCGCCTCATCGCGGTCGACGGTAATGCGCACAAGCTCAGAGCCGGCCGCAGCCAGGGCAGCCACCTGGCGCGCGGTGCCCTCCACATCGGCAGTGTCGGTGTTGGTCATCGACTGTACGACGATCGGCGCGCCGCCGCCAACGACGACGCCGCCGACATTCACCGCGGCCGTTTTGTGCCGTTCTTGCGTGCTGGTGCTCATCGGTTGTCCTCAATAACGGGTGCCAGACAAATAAGTTGCGGTCAACGCAGGCGGAAGGGCCCGAAATAACACGATTATCGCGCCCGGTTTACCAGTACCAAACCTCCCGCTACCAGCCCCACCGCCGCGGCGAAAGCCGGCGTCAACGGCTCATTCAGCACAAGATGACCAGCCGCAACGCCGAAAAGCGGTGTCAGGAACGTAAAAGCCGAGAGGCGGCTTGCCGAAAAGCGCGCAATCAGCGCGAACCAGACCACGAAGGTCACGCTCACAACCCAGACTGTCTGATAGACGAGCGAACCGAGGGCCAACGCCGACGGAATTTGCGTGATCCGCTCGTTCATTGCAAAAGCTGCCGCGGCCAGGACGGGGGCCGAAACGACGAGTTGGTAGAGCATGACTTTCTCGGCCGACACGCGCGTGAGCGGGCTCGCCTTGATGATCAGGGTGGTCGCAGCCCAGAACAGTGCCGCACCGACCATCATCAGGTCACCGACAAGCTGCCTGGGATCCATCGCCGGCGTCGGCACACCAAAGGCAATCAACATGCCGGCGAACGACAGGCCGAGCCCGAGCCATTGCGCCGCGCCAAAACGATCGGCCGGCAGAACTATGCGCGCGCCAAGCACGACGAAGAATGGCGCGAGGTAGATGAACAACACCGCACGGGTCGCCGTGGTGTAGACGAGGCCCTGGTAGATCAGAATGAACTCGGCCGCGAACAGCAGGCCCGCCGCCACTCCGAACCACAGCGTGCCATCCCGATTGACCAGCGGAATACCGCGCAAACGGCACCACCCGCCGATCAAGAATCGCAGCGACGACCGAGCGTATGGCAGCCTGCGTGAGCGGAGGGATATCGTGGATCGCGAGCTTGGTCGCAACCTGGTTAAAACCCCACGACAAACACAGCACCACCACGATTGCCGCCGCGAGCGCATCTAACGGACGCGTGGTCGATGTGTAGGCGGGACTGGACAAGACGGGATTTGCCTCACGCCGCCTTGCAATGCGCGCAGATGCCGGAGATTTCGATTACCGGCGTCTTCGGCGAAAAGCCGGCCGCGCGTGAAGCGCTTTTGATGGTATCGGCCACCGCAGCGGAGGCGGCTTCGCCAACCGTGCCGCATTTCTCGCAAATCAGGAACACGACCGGATCGCCGGTCTCGTGATTGTGCACGCAGGCGATGAAGGCGTTGCGGCTCTCGATGCGATGAACGAGACCCTGTTCGCGTAGAAAATCGAGCGCGCGATAGACGGTGATCGGCGCCGGGCGCGCGCCCCGCACCGCCAGCCGATCGATCAATTCATAGGCGCCGAGCGGCAAATGCGTCGCCAGCAGCGCCTCCAGCACGCGGCGGCGGATCGGGGTCAGCCGTTCCTTACGCGAAGCGCAAATCATTTCCGCATGGGCGATGGCGTCGCTCGCGCATCGACCATGGTCATGATCAGGCTTCGGAAATACCGCGTGCGCGTGCGATTTTCTGGACAAGGACTGTTCCGCCTTCCGACACAAGTCTAACGGCAAACCACTCGAATCTCTAAGTCACGAACATATATATTGCGATGCAACAAAAATAGGGGCAGGTTCCGGCCCGCAATTCCAGGGACCGCCGCTTACGCGAGGACTCCATGCTCAAAGGCAAGACCGCACTCGTCACCGGCTCGACCTCCGGCATCGGCCTCGCTATCGCCCGCGCACTCGCCAGCGAAGGCGCAAACCTCATGCTCAATGGCTTTGGCGACAAGGCCGCGATCGAGAAAGAGCGCGCCGGGCTGGAGAAGGAATTCGGCGTCAAGGCGCGTTACTCGGCGGCGGACATGAGCAAACCGTCGGAGATCGCCGACATGGTCCGCGCGACGGAAAAGGAATTCGGCGCCCTAGACGTCCTGGTCAACAATGCCGGCATCCAGTACGTGGCCAACATCGAAGACTTCCCGATCGAGAAATGGGACGCAATCATCGCAATTAACTTGTCGTCATCGTTTCACACCATCCGCACCGCCGTGCCCGGCATGAAGAAGCGAAAATGGGGCCGCATCATCAATATTGCGTCCGCGCACGGCCTCGTCGCCAGCACGCAAAAGGTCGCTTATGTGTCGGCCAAGCACGGCCTCGTCGGCCTCACGAAAGTGGTGGCGATGGAAAACGCCAACGCCGGCGTGACCTGCAATGCCATCTGCCCCGGTTGGGTGCTTACCCCGCTGGTGCAGCAACAAATCGATGCACGCGCCAAGGCTTCCGGTAAAAGCGTGCGCGAGGAGGAAATCGCGCTGCTATCGGAGAAGCAGCCGATGCATCAGTTCACCAAGCCGGAAAGCATCGGCGCCCTCGCCGTCTTTCTGTGCAGCGACGCCGCGGCGACCATCACCGGCTCCGCCTATTCGATCGATGGCGGTTGGGTAGCGCAGTGATACGTAAACAATGATCGAATTTCTCGCGCGCGCTTTCGGCGGCGACAAATCGGAAAAGCCGAGTGCGGGCAAGCGTATCAATTTGGCGCTGCAAGGTGGTGGAGCGCTCGGCGCTTTCACCTGGGGTGTGCTCGACCATTTGCTCGAAGACGGTCGGCTGACAATCGAAGGCATTTCCGGCGCATCGGCCGGCGCCGTCAATGCAATTATGTTGGCCGACGGTCTCGCGCGTGGGGGCCCGGACGAGGCGCGCAAACGACTTGCCGATTTCTGGAAGGCCGCGAGCCTTGCCGGAAATCTGCCCGACCTTCAACGGCGCGCCGTGGACCGATTGTTTTCGTTCTGGCCGATCGAGGATACGCCGGTGGGTCTGTGGATGCAGGCGCTGACTCGATACCTGTCTCCCTATGACTTCAATCCACTCAACATCAACCCGCTGAAGGATTTGGTTGGACGTTTCGTTGATTTCGACGCGGTACGGGCCTGCGCCGACCTGAAATTGTTCGTGTCGGCCACCAACGTGACGACCGGAGAGCTGCATGTATTCAGACGCGAGGAAATGACCGCCGACATGATTGTCGCCTCGGCCTGTCTGCCGCATCTCTTTCGCGCCGTGGAGATCGATGGCGAGCCCTATTGGGATGGTGGCTACGTGGGTAACCCCGCGCTATATCCGCTGGTTGGCGCCACGCAGACCGAAAATCTGCTGCTGGTCCAGATCAACCCGCTGCACCGCAAGCACGTACCGAAGACGCAGAACGAGATTCTCGCCAGGATCAACGAAATCACGTTCAATTCGTCGCTGATGTCTGAACTCCGCGGCATTACATTCGTGGGCAAGCTGATCGACGAGGGCAAGCTGCCACGCGGCATCGGCGAGGGAAAATACCGGCGTATCAACATCCACCGCATAGCGTTGACGGGTGCGGCGCAAACGCTGGGTACGGCCAGTCGACTCAGTACTGACTATGATTTCTTCGAAATGCTGCGCGCCAATGGCCGGCGCGCCGCACGCCGTTTCCTGGACGCGCACTACGACGACATTGGCGTGCGATCGACCGTCGACTTCGAGGCCGCACCGGAAACTGAGCAGGCGTGATATAGTCACGTCCATGGCCCTGCTCACTGCAGAGATTGGACATACACAACTCGACATTGTCGTTGCCGACATTACGACGCTCGACGTCGATGCCATCGTGAATGCCGCAAATCGCTCGCTGCTCGGCGGTGGCGGCGTCGATGGTGCGATTCACCGCGCCGCGGGACCGGAATTGCTGTCCGAATGCGAGACGCTCGGTGGCTGCGATACCGGCGACGCCAAGATCACCCGTGGCTATCGGCTCAAGGCTCGGCACGTCATTCATGCGGTCGGGCCAGTGTGGGGCGGAGGCGACAAGAACGAGGAAGCGCTGCTGGCAAGCTGCTATCGTACCGCGCTCGACCGCGCAGCCCACACCAGATTGGCATCGATTGCCTTTCCGGCGATCTCGACCGGTATCTACCGTTTCCCGGCCGATCTCGCGGCGCGCATTGCGGTCGGCACGATTGCGGCCGAAATTGCCGCGCATCCCCGCGACATCACACGCGTGGTTTTCTGTTGCTTCGGGGCAGAGAGCGCAGAGCATCACAAGGATGCGTTCGCGGAGCTGGGGCTGGTGTAAGCCGCTGTCATCCCGGGCGAGCGAAGCGAGACCCGGGATCCAGTACTCTGTGACCTCTCAAAAGGCTGCGGCGTACTGGATCCCCGCTTTCGCGGGGATGACAGCAGAGGATTAAACCTTCGGATCGACGTCGAGCCGCACGATCCAGTTCTCCAATCCGGACTTTACGGCCGGGTAGAGCTTCAAGACCTCCGGATCGTGCCCCGGCACGATGTGCTGGCGCGAGCTCGCGAGCTTTTGGATCGTCTTATAACCCTCCAGCGTATCGCCGACGTTGTAGGTGATCGGAAAGACGCGGCCCTCATCGATGTGCGAGTAAAGATGGATGCAGTCGGAGGCGACCACCACGTAGCCGCGCTTTGTCTTCACCCGCACGCATTGCAGGCCCTTGGAGTGGCCCCCGATCTTGTGCACGGTAATGCCGGGCGCCAGTTCCTCATTGCCGTCATGGAATTCGCACCGATAGGCAAAGACCTTGCTCACCATGGCGTGCACATCGCGCTCGCTGAACGGGATGCGTAGCATCTGGTGGCACATGCAGCGGCCCGTGGCGTAGGCCATCTCGGTATCCTGGATGTGATAGCGGGCGTTCGGGAACAGATCGTAATTGCCGGCATGGTCCCAATGCATGTGCGTGGCAATGACATGATCGACTTTGTCGGGCTGCACGCCGAGCACCTGCAACCCTTCGCCGACGGGATGAATGATTTTTCGTCCACGTTCCTTGGCGGCGGCTTCATCGAATCCGGTATCGCATACGAAGGTTCCGTGTGGCCCCTTGATGACCCACACGTAGTAAGCGATCGAAGTCATCTCGTCGTGCGGATCGCCAAAGATGTAATTCTCGGAACGCTTGCGCGCGTGGCTCGCGTAGCAGACCGCGTAGACCTCATGAATATCGTCGCTCATGATTTCTTCCCGCCCACAATGACGCCGGCGCGGCGCTCGATCATTTTGACGATGACGGTGAAGTCGGTGTCCCCACCGAACTCCGTATTGGTCAGCTCCCATTGATCGAGCACGGCGCTCATCACATGATTGGGAACATCTAGCGCCTTGGCTTCGTCGACGCAGAGCCGCACATCCTTGAGCATCAGCGCGGTGGCGAAACCATAGTTGAATGTGCGCGGCAAAATCGCCTGCGGAAATTTTCCGTCCGATGCGGTGGTACGGCCGGAGCCGGCATTAATGACGTCTATCATCACCGCCGGATCGAGCCCCGCCTTCACGCCCATCGCCACTGCTTCCGAGGTCGCCGCCATCGCGGTGGCTGAGAGAAAATTATTGGCGAGCTTCATGGTCTGCGCCATGCCGGGCTTGTGGCCGATCACGAACACCTTGCCGAGTACCGAGAGCGCGTCCTTCACCACGTCGATGTCGGCTTGCGGTCCGGACACCATAACTGCGAGCGTGCCTTTGTTGGCGCCGCCGACGCCGCCGCTCACTGGCGAGTCGATCTGCACGATATTTTTCTTGGCTAGCGCGGCCGCAATCTCAGCCGCGACGCGCGAACCGGTGGTGGAAAGATCGACGTAGCGCTTCACCCGCTTGCCGTGGATAACGCCGCCCTCGCCGGTGGCCACTTTTTCCGAGATCTTAAGCGACGGCAGGCTCGCCATCACTGTCTCGACCCGGTCGGCGACGTCAGCCGGCGATGATGCAAGTTGCGCGCCCAAAGCGACCAGCGGCGCCACCGCGTCGTTGCGTGTGTCGTAGACGACGAGCTTGTGCCCGGCCTCGATCAGCCGGCGCGCCATCGGCTGTCCCATATTGCCTAGCCCGATGAAGCCGATCTCCATGAGAAGTTCCTTAGCTTGCGTGGATTGAAGCGGCCGCGACTTTGCCCGACGCCCCGGCCGTCGTCACCCGCGCGCTATGCGCGTGGCACATACGACGAAATAACATATTGCGCTTATTATAAGCTTGCTTATTATCCACCTATCCTGAACACGAGGCGGCGATGCCACAATATCCCTTAAAACGAGAATTCGCCTTTACTATCATGGATGTAGCTCGGCTGCTGAAAACCTACGCCGATCAGCGCGCGCGCCAGTTCGGGATCTCCCGAGCGCAATGGGCGGTGCTGATCCGTATTGATCGCAGCGAAGGCCTCAAGCAGTCGGAACTCGCCGACATGCTCGACCTTCAGCCGATCACGCTGACGCGCCTGCTCGATCGCCTCGCTGACAACGGCCTGATCGAGCGCCGCGCCGATCCGAACGACCGGCGCGCCAACCGGTTGTACTTGAAGCCGGCGGCGAAGCCTCTGCTCGACCGCCTGGCGGATCTCGGTGCCGACATGATGGAAACCGTTCTTGACGGGCTCTCGCAAACCTCGATCGAGCGCACGCTCAAGGAACTCACAACGGTGAAAGACAACCTGCGCTCGGCCATCGCCCGCAATGCAAACCAACCACAAGCAGCCGCTGGATAAATCATGAGTGACAAAGCACTGAAAATTGTTCCGGCGCCTGAAGCCAAAACTTCGCCGAACTCAAAAGCCGACGCGGCGGCCGTCTCCGGCCTGTTCGCGCGGATCGGCCGCAAGCGCCTGCGCACGATCCTGCTTGTCGCATTGCCAGCTCTCGCTGTCGTGATCGGGCTCGGCTTCTATCTTTCGGGCGGGCGCTATGTTTCAACCGACAATGCCTACGTCGGCGCACAGAAAGTGCTCATCACGCCGGACATTTCCGGCAAGATTGCACACATCGCCGTTCATGAAGGCCAGCACGTCAATCCCGGCGATGAGCTTTTCTCGCTCGACCGCGAGCCGTTTTCACTTGCTTTGCAGCAAGCGAAGGCCAAGCTCGATACCGCGCGCAGCAACTACGACAAATTGAAAACCAATCTCAAGTCGCTGGACACGCTGACCGACCTCGCCCAAAAGAACGTCGATCTCAAGAAACGCGATGTTGAGCGCAAAACCAAACTGGTGAGCTCACAAGCCGGCTCGCAGGCGGATCTCGACACTGCCCTGGCAACCGTCGTCACTGCACAGTTGCAGGCCGAATACGCGGCCCAGCAACACGATACCACGCTGAACCAGTTGCTTGGCGATCCCAACCTGCCGCTGGAAAAGTATCCGGAGTATGCGCAGGCCAAGGCCGTGCTCGACAATGCACAGCGCGACTTCGACCATACGATCGTGCGCGCGCCGATGTCCGGTACCGCCACGCAAGTGGATAATATCCAACTCGGCCGTTTCGTCGCGGCCGGCACGCCCGTGCTGAGCGTGATCGACGATCAGGCGCCGTGGGTTGATGCCAATCCGAAGGAAACCGATATCACCTATCTGCGCGTAGGGCAGAAAGCGACGCTCGACGTCGACAGTTTCCCTGATCACACTTTCACCGGCACCGTTGTGGCGCTGAGTCCCGGAACCGGCGCGCAATTCTCGATCCTGCCGCCGCAGAACGCGACCGGCAACTGGGTGAAGGTGGTGCAGCGCGTTCCGGTGCGGATCGCCTTCGACAAGAGCGAGGACACGCAACTGCTGCGCTCAGGCATGAGCGTGAATGTCGAGATCGACACCGGCCATAGCCGGCTGCCATTTCTGTCCGCGCAGGCGAAAGAAGCAAAATGACTGCGCACTTCGCTTCGATGGATCCGAAGCTGCGGCGCATCCTGATCACGGTCTGCACTATGACCGCGACGGTCATGCAGGCGCTCGATACCACCATCGCCAACGTCGCCCTGCCCTATATGCAGGGCTCGCTGTCAGCCTCGCTCGACCAGATCAACTGGGTGCTCACGTCGTACATCGTCGCCGCCGCGATTATGACCGCACCCATCGGCTGGCTCGCGGACCGCTTCGGCCGGAAGATGTTGTTCATCATCTGCGTCGGTGGTTTCACCATCGCATCGTTCCTGTGCGCCCTGGCACAGAACATCGAACAAATGGTGCTGTTTCGCCTGCTGCAAGGCATGGCCGGCGCCGCGCTGGTGCCGCTGTCGCAGTCGGTCTTGCTCGATGCCTATTCGGCGGAGGAACGCGGGCAGGCCATGGCAATCTGGGGCGTTGGCGTGATGCTGGGACCGATCATGGGCCCGACTTTGGGCGCCTGGCTTACCGATAATTATTCCTGGCACTGGGTGTTTCTCATCAATTTGCCGATCGGTGTCATCACCGCGGTCGGGATGATGCTCTTTATGGACGAGACCAAGCGCCAAGAGCACCTGCGTTTCGACTGGTTCGGCTTCGCGGCACTCGCTGTCGGTATCGGCTCGCTGCAATTGCTGCTCGACCGCGGCGAACAAGTCGGCTGGTTTGATGCGAATGAAATCTGGATCGAAGCGATCATTTCTGTCGCCGGATTCTACTATTTCTTCGCGCATTCGCTGACGACCAGGGAGCCGTTCGTGCGGTTTGAGATGTTCAAGGACCGGAATTTCGTCAGCGGGTGCATTTTCATGGTGGTGATCGGCGTGGTGCTGTTCGGCACCATGGCCCTGGTGACGCCATTCATGCAGAATTTGCTCGGCTATCCGATCCAGACCGCAGGCTTCCTGCTTGGTTCGCGCGGTGTCGGCACACTCCTCACCATGATGGTGGCGCCACGGCTGATGCGGATGGTACAGCCGCGCTATCTGATCCTTTGCGGCCTGCTGCTGGCGGGCGGCACGCTTTACTACATGACAGGCTTTTCTCTCGATGTGACCAAGACGACGATCGTCGTCACCAGCATTATCCAGGGCATCGGCCTGGGCTTGCTGTTTGTGCCGATCTCAACGGTGGCCTTTGCCACGTTGCCTGTCCACTTGCGCACGGGAGCGACCGCGATCACCACACTGACCCGCAATATTGGCTCATCAATCGGCATATCCATGGTGATTGCGAACTTGACCAGCAAAACCACGGAAATGCATGCGCGGCTGGCCGAGCAAGTGACGCCGTTCAATGACGCCTTGCAAATGCCCGATGTGGCCGGAAACCTTGATGTGCATACCGACGCCGGCCGGGCACTGCTCGATATGATCGTCACGCAGCAGGCAGCGATGCTTGCCTATCTCAACGACTTCAAGCTGTTGATGATCCTGACGCTGGCTGTCATTCCGCTGGTGCTGATCATCGGCACTGTTCGGCGCACAACGGACACGAAAACCGAAACCGCCGCAATCGACTGACGTCTATTTCGCGGCGAATTCCTTGCGCACCATCTCGGTGTGTTGCCCGAGCGCGGGCACCGCACCGTATTGGCGCATGACGCCGTCGTGGATCGCGGTGGGCGCCGGCATATGGACCGGACCGGTCGGACTATCGACCGTCGTGCGCCGCAAATGCGGGTGGCGGCCCAGAAGATTCAAGTCGTTGATGCGGCCGAAGGCGATATCGCAACGCGCGAGCTTTTCCACCAGCGGTTCGACATCCATGGATGCGAAGGCAGCAGCGACGCGACCGTCGGTTTCGGCGCGGCGTTTCACGCGTTCGACATTGGTGGCAAAGTTCGGATCAGCGGCAAGCGCCTTGTCGCCCATGACATCCCCCGCAAGGATACGCCATTCGCGATCGTTCTGAATCGAAATGAGCACATCGGCGCCATCGCGGGTCTTGAACGCGCCATAGGGCGAGATCGAGGTGTGAGCGAGCCCGATGCGTTTGGGTGTGTCACCGCCCTCGTGTTGCAACAGCGGCACGGCCATCCAGTCTGCCATCGCATCGAACATCGAAATCGCAATCGCCGCGCCCTCGCCGGTATGCGCGCGCGTCAGCAGCGCTTCCAGGATCGCCTCATAGGCATTCATGCCGGCAGCGATGTCGACAACCGAAACGCCGGCGCGCGCGGGCGCTTCGGGGCCCCCGGTAATAGAGGCAAGCCCCGATTCGGCCTGGATCAACATGTCGTAGGCCTTGCGCTGCGCGTAAGGTCCGCTCTCGCCATAACCGGAGATCGAGCAGCAGATCAGTCGCGGATAGTCACGGCGCAGGCGATCGACGGCAAAGCCGAGCTTGGCAAGCGCGCCCGGTTTCAAATTCTGCACAAACACATCGGCTTTGGCGAGCATGGCTTCAAGCAGGACCTTGTCTTCAGGCTTGGCGAGGTCAAGCACCACGGACTGCTTGCCGCGATTGAGCCAAACGAAATAGGCGCTTTCGCCATGGACCAGGCCGTCATAGCGGCGGGCGAAGTCGCCTTCCGGCCGTTCCACTTTGATCACGCGCGCGCCCGCATCCGCCAGACGGCAGGTGCATTGCGGCGCCGCCACTGCTTGCTCGACCGATACGACGAGAAGACCTTCGAGCGGCAGCATTCTTACCTCTCCCCGCTTGCGGGGAGAGGTCGGCTCCCGCCGGAGGCGGGAACCGGGTGAGGGGGCGCTTCCGCACGCAGAGCGTCGGCTATCGTTTGCAATACGCCATCCATATTGCACATAATTTCATTGTTCCAGAATCGTAGGACCCGATAGTTGTGTTCGAGCAACCATCGATCGCGCGTTTGGTCCAGCGTACTTTCAGCGTGTTGGCCGCCGTCGACTTCGAGGATCAATCGTTTCTCGCGGCAGATAAAATCAACAACATAGCGACCAACCGGTTGCTGCCGAACGAACTTGTGACCGTCAATCGACCGTGAGCGCAATCGATTCCAAAGCTTCAGCTCGGCGTCGGTCGATTTTCGGCGCAAACGGCGCGCGAGCCCCGTCTTTATCTTATCGGCGCCACGCATAATGAAACGCCCCCTCACCCGGCGCGCTGCGCGCGCCGACCTCTCCCCGCAAGCGGGGCGAGGTTAGCTTTGCTCGCGGGCAGCGCCATCTCAATACGACCGCGGCAGGCCAAGTACGTGTTCGGCCAAATATGAGAGAATCAAGTTGGTCGAAATCGGCGCAACCTGATAGAGCCGCGTTTCGCGGAATTTGCGCTCAACGTCATATTCCTCAGCAAAGCCAAAGCCGCCGTGGGTCTGCACGCACATATCGGCGGCTGCCCATGACGCGTCGGCGGCCAGGAGTTTCGCCATATTGGCTTCGGCCCCGATGTCCTCGCCCGCGTCATATTTATGTGCAGCCTCATGCACCATCAGCTCAGCAGCACGCATTTGCGCATACGCCCGCGCAATCGGGAACTGCACGCCCTGATTTTGGCCGATCGGGCGTCCGAACAGTTCGCGCTCCTTGGCGTATTGGGTCGCCTTGCCGATAAACCACTTGGCATCGCCGATGCACTCGGCCGCAATCAGAATGCGCTCGGCATTCATCCCAGACAGAATGTAACGAAAACCCTGGCCTTCCTCGCCGATCAGGTTCTCCGCCGGCACGCGCAGATCGTCGAAGAAGATCTGCGTGGTTGCGTGATTCATCATGGTACGGATTGGATTGATGGCGATGCTCGAGCCCTGTGCGAGCCGCATATCGACCAGAAACACCGACAAGCCATCAGTGCGCTTCTTGACCTGTTCCTTCGGCGTCGTGCGTGCGAGCAACAGCATCAGATCGGAATGTTCGGCGCGCGAGGTCCAGATTTTCTGACCGTTGATGACGTAGTGATCATTGCCTTCGCGCCGCGCAGCCGTGCGCAGCGAGAGTGTGTCGGTACCGGACGTCGGCTCGGTGACACCGAAAGCCTGGAGGCGGAGTTCGCCGCTGGCGATCAGCGGCAGATAGCGTTCTTTCTGGGCCGGGCTGCCATGCCGCAGGATCGTACCCATGGTGTACATCTGCGCGTGGCAGGCCGCGCCATTACCGCCGGAGGCGTGCACTTCTTCAAGAATGGCAGCCGCGGCGCCAAGGCTGAGCCCGCTCCCGCCGTAGTCCTCGGGGATCAGTGCGGCGAGGTAGCCCGCTTCAGTCAGCGCGGCCACAAACTCCGTCGGATAGGCGCGATCGCGATCCAGTGCACGCCAATATTCGCCCGGAAACTTGGCGCACAATGCACGTACGCCGTCACGGACGTCGGCGAATTCGTCATGCTCGCTGCCGCGCTTTTTCATCGGTCCATTCTATGCAACCGCGCCCGGCGCGTGACAAGTGCGCGCTAGATCGGGTCCCAGTTGAAGACGTCTTCGGAACGCTCGAGCGGCGTAAACAAAGGCGAGAATGCGGTCTTTAGCTCGGCTGCAAGCGTCTCGGGGGTCCAGCCATCGGCGCGATGGATGGTCTTGATGGGCCGCGGCTGGTTGAACAGGTAGATTTCATTGTTGCGGACCGAGAAGATCTGCCCGGAGACGCCGGCCGATGCGTCCGAGCCGAGATATACCGCGAGCGGCGCGATTTTTTCGGGCGTCATGCGCTGGAACGCCTCAATGCGGCGCTTATCCTGCTCCGATTGCGCGGGAATCGATTCAATCATGCGCGTGAAAGCAAACGGCGCGATACAATTCGAGCGTACATTAAATCGCGCCATGTCGAGCGCGATGCCGCGTGAGAGGCCCATGATTCCAAGCTTTGCCGCCATGTAATTGGCCTGGCCGAAATTGCCGACGAGGCCCGAGGTAGACGTCATATGAATATAGGCACCGGCGCCTTGTTCGCGGAAAAACGGCGCGACCGCGCGGCTCATGTTGAATGAGCCGTTGAGATGCACGGCGATGACATCCGACCAGTCGGACCAGCTCATCTTGTGAAAGATGACGTCGCGCAGGATACCGGCGTTGTTGACCAGGATGTCGACGCGGCCGAAAGCATCGAGTGCTGATTTGACGATCAGCTCGGCGTTTTTTGGCTCGGTGATCGAAAGCGTCGAGGCAATCGCCTCGCCACCGGCTTTTTTTATCGCCTCTACCGTCTGTTGAGCCGGACCGGCATCTGCGCCTTCGCCCTGGAGGCTGGCGCCGATATCGCAAACCACCACCCGCGCACCTTCGCTTGCGAGCAACATGGCCATCCCGCGCCCGATACCGCGCCCTGCCCCCGTGACGATGGCTGTTTTACCCGCGACAATTCCCGGCATTTTGGTATTCCCCAGCAACGAGCACTCCGTCATGCCCGGCTTTATGCCGGGCATCCACGTCTTGTCACTTTGTAAAGACGTGGATGGCCGGAACAAGTCCGGCCATGACGAGAAGACTATTTCCCCCACACCTCATCGGCGAGCTCGACGATCACGCGCAGCTTGGCCCATTGTTCGTCCTCGGCCAGCACATTGCCTTCCTCGGTCGAGGCAAAACCGCACTGTGGCGACAGGCACAACTGGTCGAGCGAGACAAACTCCGAAGCCTCGTCGATGCGGCGCTTGATCTCGTCCTTCGGCTCCAGCCGCCCGCTCTTGGTGGTGACCAGTCCGAGCACGACCTGGCGATCCTTCGGCAGCATGCGCAATGGCTCGAAGCCACCGGCGCGCTCGCTGTCATATTCCATGAAGAAGCCGTGCACTTTGATCTTGTTGAACAGAATCTCCTGCACGGCTTCGTAGCCGCCGGCACCCATATAGGTCGACTTATAATTTCCACGGCACATATGCATGGTGATCGTCATATCGGGCGGAATGTCCGACATCGCGACATTGATGAGATCGCCATAAAGTTCGCCAAGCCGTTCCGGATCATCGCCGCGGTCTTTCATCGCCTGGCGATATTTCGGATCGCACAGCATGGCGATGAAGACTTCGTCCAGCTGGAGATAACGGCAGCCGGCGTCGGCGAACGCGCGCACTGCTTTCTTGTACGCCTGCCCGAGATCATCAAAAAAGGCGTCCAGCTTCGGATAAACAGACTTGTCGATCGGCGTGCGCATCGGACGGCCATAGGCCGCCGACGGCGAAGGGATCGTGATCTTTGGCGTGCGTTTGGTGTGAGCGGCGACGAACTTGAAATGCTCAATCATCGGATGGCCGGAAAAGCCGACTTTACCGGTGACTTTGAGGCCCTCATTGCGCGTGGTCACGGCGGCAAAGGCAATACCCGATTCCATCACATGCTTCTCGATCCCGTCGAGACCCCAGAGGAAATCGAGATGCCACCACGAGCGCCGGAATTCGCCGTCGGTAATCGACTGCAGGCCGACGTTTTCCTGCTTCTTGATGACGCGTTCGATCTCGCGGTCTTCAATATCCTTCAATTGCACTGCGGATATTTCGCCCTTGGCGCGCTGCTCACGCGCCTTCTTCAGGCCAGCCGGACGCAGCAGGCTGCCGACATGATCGGCGCGAAAGGGCGGCTTGGTACGTTGAGACATACTCTCTCCTCCAAGACTATTTTGTCATGGCCGGGCTTGTCCCGGCCATCTCGCTTAGGCGCGCACTGCCTTCCTAATCGGGATCGCCGGGACAAGCCCGGCGATGACACCAGGTCTAGCGGCGCGCTATTTACCCCATACTTCGTCAGCGATTTCGACAATCATCCTCAGCTTCGCCCATTGCTCATCTTCGGCAAGGATATTGCCCTCTTCCGTGGAGGCAAAGCCGCACTGGGGCGAGAGGCAAAGCTGCTCCAGCGGCACAAATTTCGACGCCTGCTCGATGCGGCGCTTGATATCGTCCCTCGATTCCAGGCGGCCTGATTTCGACGTTACGAGACCCAGCACAACGGTCTTGCCCTTCGGCACAAAGCGCAGCGGCTCGAAACCGCCGGCGCGGTCGCTGTCATATTCCATGAAATAGCCGCGCACATTGATCGAATTGAACAAGATGTCAGCCACCGGCTCATACCCACCCGTGGCCACGAACGTGGATTGGAAATTGCCGCGACACAAATGCATGGCGGTGGTCATATCCGCCGGAATGTCAGAAATCGCCGCGTTGATCATTCCAGCATAGACAGCAGGCAGCTTTTCGGGATCATCACCGCGATTGGCGACCTGGGCGCGCAGTTTCGGATCGCACAGATAAGTAAAGTTGACCTCGTCGAGCTGGAGATAACGGCAGCCGGCGTCCGCAAAGGCGCGCACAGCTTTGCGGTAGGTCCGACCGAGGTCGCGGTAAAAATCGTTCATATCAGGGTAGATCGATTCGGGCACGGCGTCGCGGCCGTAACGGAAATGCAGCGACGATGGGGACGGGATCGTCATCTTCGGAACGACGCGCGTGTGCGCCTTGACGAATTTGAAGTGGTCGAGCATCGGGTGACCGGAAAACGTACCGAGCTTGCCGGTGACGCGCAGCATCATGGGCTTCGGGTTGACCCCCTCAAATTTGATTTTGCGTTCGCCGAGATAGGCTTCCACGCCGTCGAGCTTGCCAAGGAAATCGTAATTCCAGAAGGCCCGGCGGAATTCACCGTCCGTCACGGCGCGAAGGCCGATGTCCTCTTGTTTTCGAATGATCGTCGCGATCTCGCGATCTTCGATCGCCTTGAGATCTTCGGCGGAAATTTCGCCTGTCTCGCGTCTGGCACGCGCCTGCTTGAGTGGAGTCGTGCGCAAGAGGCTGCCGACGTGATCGGCTCGGAAGGGTGGCTTGGATCGCTTCATTATCAATGTATCCGCCTTATGCGAGGCCTTTGACGGAATCACGTCCGGCGCCTTGCGGCGCCGGACCGCTGATGTACCACAAATGAGCGCGAGCCGCAAGCTTATTTTGTGACCGCCTTTTCGTACGGGTAGATCACCTCGCCGCTCTTGTATTTCGGCGGATAAATGATCACCTCGGTCGCCAGGTCGCGGAAGTCGTCGACTGTCTTGCCCTTGATGTTCTGGAACTGGGCCGCCAGCGTGCGCTCTTCCGCCCATTCGCCTTGCTTGCCGAACTTCACATCGCCGACCACGGTCTTGAACGTGGTCTTGCGGATATAGTCGGCAAGCACGTCGTCGTTGAGGCTCTTGGTATTGGCGATCGCATCGCCGAGCACTTGCAGATAGGCGTAGGCCCACACTGGCATATAGTAGCCGAGTGGATCGGTGCCGGCGGCCGGGGCGCGCGCCTGATATTTCTTGAGCAGATCGAATGCGCCGGGGAAATCCATCGACTTGACCGGCAGCCAGGTCTCGAAATTGACGACGCCATTGAGCAGCGGACCAAGCTGGGTCTTGAACACCGTTGCTTGCAGGCCGACCATCGCACCGCCCCACATCTTCGGCTTGAATCCGACTTCACTCATCGCCTTGACCATGCCGACGGTATCGAGCGGATAGGAACAGATCACCAGCAGGTCGGGATTCAAGGCCTGGATCGCGCGCACGATCGGCGTGAAGTCCGTGGTGGATGGGGGATAGGTTTTTTCATAGACGATCTTGAAATCCTGACGCCTGCGCATTCTGATGCGCACCTTCGCAGGCGTTGCGGCCGAATTCCGCATCCGCCATCGCGATCGCGATCGTCTGCGGCTTCGGCTTCTGCACTTCCGCCACCTTGAAGAAGCCGCGCGTGAAGGCCGGCTTTGGCGTCGGGCCGTTCGGGATCATCGAGAAATATTTCGGATAGTTGAAGGTCTCGTTCACGCCGGTGCCGAACAGGCTCAAGAACAACTTCTTCTTCTGAATGGCGACCGGCATCGCCGCCGCAATCTGGGTCGAGGCATAGCCGCTCACGATCAGATCGACCTTGTCGATATCGAGCAGCTTGGCGTAGATGCCGGGCACCTGCGACGGATTGCTTTGATCGTCGTAGTAGACAAGCTTGACCGGCCGGCCGAGCAACCCGCCTTTGGCATTTATGTCATCTTCCCAGACCTGCATGGCGACCAGCGACATTTTGCCGTTGGCAGCAAGGGGCCCGGTCAGCGCCATGCCAAATCCGATTTTGATGGGCTCGGCCGCCTTGGCCGGGGCCACCGTCAACAGCAGCGCCGCGGCGACCGCCGCCAGCACCGCACGGCTCGTGCTAAGCCATTGCGATCTTATGGACATTTTCATCCCTTTCCGTTGCATTTGGGAGTGCCGAGCGAACGCAAAGACGTCCCATATCCTGAATCGGCGGCAACCCTCTGCGGAAAGGCTAGGCGGCGTCTGCCGGGCTTGAATTGCGAAATATCAATTCCGGCCCCAGACCTCGTCCGCGAGTTCGACGATCATGCGCAGCTTGGCCCACTGCTCTTCTTCGGCCAGCACGTTGCCTTCTTCGGTCGAGGCGAAGCCGCATTGCGGTGACAGGCACATTTGCTCAAGAGGCACGTATTTTGTCGCTTCATCGATGCGGCGCTTGATGTCGTCCTTCGGCTCCAGCCGCCCGCTTTTCGACGTGACGAGGCCGAGCACGACTCTGCTTGTCACCTTTGAGATGGCGCAGCGGCTCGAAACCGCCGGCGCGGTCGGTGTCGAACTCCAGGAAATATCCATCGATATTGACCTTGCCGAACAGCTCACTGGCTACGAACTCGTAGCCGCCCGACGCAATAAACGTGGAGCGGAAATTGCCGCGGCAGGAATGCATGGTGATCACCATGTCCGCGGGCTTGGCTTCCAAGGCCTTGTTGGTCATGTGTGTGTAGTACGGCGGGAGCTTATCCGGATCATCGCCGCGCTTGCGGGAATCTTCGCGCTGCTTCGGGTCGCAAATCATCGACCAGGCGGTATCGTCGAGCTGCAGGTAACGGCAGCCGGCATCGTAAAAAGCGCGGATCGCCTTTTGATAGGCGATCGCCACGTCGTCGAAATAGGCGTCGAGATCGGGATAAATTTCTTTGCTGATCGACTTCCGCCCCTGGCGGAAGTGGAAGGTTGAGGGCGCAGGAATGGTCATTTTTGGCGTGACCTTGGCGTGCGCCTTCAGGAACTTGAAATGCTCGACATGCGGATGGCTGGAGAAGCCGACCTTGCCGACCACGCGCACGCTTTCCGCCTTGGTATCGACACCGGCGAAGTGGATTCCCTCGCCGGTCTGATACATTTCGACGCCATCGAGGCACTTATAAAAATCAAAATGCCACCAGGAGCGGCGGAATTCGCCATCGGTCGCGAGCCTGAGGCCGACCTCCTCCTGCTTCCTGATAACTTTCTCGATCTCACGGTCTTCCACCGCCTTCAGCGCGTCGGCGGAAATTGCGCCCTTGGCGTGCTGGGCGCGCGCATCCTTCAGCGCGGCCGGACGCAACAGGCTGCCGACGTGATCGGCGCGGAACGGCGGCGTGGTGCGTTGGGTCATTGTTGCTCCTCCCGGAACTTATTTTTGTCGTCCCGGCCAAGTGAGCGGAGCGAACGCGAGCCGGGACCCATACCCCGCAGTCTATCGCTAGGGCACAGAGTATGGGTCCCCGCTTTCGCGGGGACGACAGCAGGAGTTACTTCCCCCACACTTCCTCGGCCAGCTCCACGATCATGCGCAGCTTGGCCCATTGTTCATCCTCGGCGAGAACGTTGCCTTCTTCCGTCGAGGCAAAACCGCATTGCGGTGAAAGGCAAAGCTGATCGAGCGCCACAATTTTGGCGGCCTCCTCGATGCGTTTCCTGATGTCAGCGCGCGGCTCGAGCCGTCCGGACTTCGAGGTGACGAGACCGAGCACGACGATCTTGTTGCCCTTGGGCAGGAAGCGCAGCGGCTCGAAGCCGCCGGCGCGGTCGGTATCGTATTCGAGGAAGTAGCCATCGTATTTGCACTTGGCCAGCAGGGTCTCGGCCACCGGCTCATAGCCGCCCGACGAGATAAAGGTCGAGCGGAAGTTGCCGCGGCAGACATGGGTGGTGATCGTCATGTCGGCCGGTTTGGCTTCCAGGGCCTTGTTAATGCACTTGGCATAGCTCTCTTGCAGGTGGTCAACGTCGAGGCCGCGGTCGCGCGCCTTCTTCAGTTCCTCTTGCGAGCAGAGATAGGCCCAGGCGGTATCGTCGAACTGCAAATAGCGGCAGCCGGCGTCGTAGAAGGCCTTGATCGCCTTCTGATACGCAGCCGCGAGATCATCGAAGATCGCATCGCGGCTGGCATAGGCGGCCTTGCTCACCGCATTCGGCTCGAGTCGGAAGTGGAAGGTCGACGGCGCCGGGATGCACATCTTCGGCGTCTGCCTGGTGTGCTGCTTGAGGAATTTGAAATGCTCGATCATCGGATGGCTGGAGAAACCGATCTTGCCGGTGACCTTGATCGAGCGCGGCTTGGTCTGCACACCCTGGAACTGGATGCCGTGGTCGAGCTCGTAGATCTCGACGTTGTCCATCATCCCGTAGAAGTCGAAATGCCACCAGGAGCGGCGGAATTCGCCATCGGTGATGGCTTTGAGCCCCACCTCTTCCTGCTTCTGGATGATCTTGATGATCTCGCGATCCTCAATCTCCTTCAGTTGAGCCGCGCTGATCTCGCCTTTTTCCCGCTTGGCGCGCGCGTCCTTGACAGGCGCGGTGCGCAGAATGCTGCCGACATGGTCGGCGCGAAATGGTGGTTTGGTCCTTTGCATATTGTCCTCCGCGAGTGGCCCGTCCTTGCCGACGGGTCTTAGTTGCTGCGAGCCATAGCACGGCCGGCGCCGTGCCGTCCCGCGGCGGCTTCGCATGCGTAGCGTGCGGTTTCAAGCGTTCCGCCGAAGCAGAAATAATGCAGGGCCACGTCGCCCAGATCGTTCGCCGCGGAAATCGTTTCAATAATGCGGTCGGGCCCGACATGACCGACAAGCCCGCTGGCAACACCGGAGACCAACCCGCGCAAAGAGGCCGCCACACCGCAACGCCGGGCGTAACGCAGCAGCGCGGGAACGCTGGTCGGCCCTGCCATCCCGATTTTCACGGGCTTGCTTATCCCGCAAGCTCGCAATTGCCTGAGCCAGTCCAGAATGCGTTCGGGCGAGAATGAAAACTGGCTGACAATATGGACGCGCAAGCCCTGCGCAGTCGCAGCGGCAATCTTCTCGTCCAACGCCGCTTCAAGACGCCCCGCCGGAATACGCGGGTGACCTTCCGGATAGGCGCCAATGCCGATCTCTTCAATGCCGGCGTCGTGGAGGCCGCCCTTCTGGATTACCGCCAGCGCGTCGGTAAACGGTCCCGCGGTATCGACGTCGCCGCCGATCACCAATAGACGCCGCACGTCAGCCTCGCCGCGCAGGCCAGCGAGCAATTGCTGCAAGTCTACCGTCGCCGCAATGCGCCGCGCCGCGACATGCACGACCGGCTCGAGGCCGGCCTTGCGCACCAGTGCCGCCGCCGTCACCACCTCGCCGCGCTCGATCGTCGGCACTGCGCTAAAGTAGACCGACGTGCCGCGCGGCAGGTTTTCGGCGAGCGCTGCGATCTCGGCGGCATTCGGCCGCGTGACCTCGATGGAAAATTTATGCCCAAAATCGGCTGGCATGGTTTACCCGTTCGTCCCCGCGCAAGCGGGGACCCAGTGAGACACGCCGATGCAGTTCTGGGTTCCCGCTTTCGCGGGAACGAACGGAATGTACTGCTGAACGCGCGCCACCCTGATGACCTCACTCGCGCCGGCGCGAGATCACGAACGACTCGTCGTAAAACCACAATCCCCCGTGCTTCTGGAGAACCTCGCGGGTCGCGTCGACATAGCGTCGGTCGCTGTTCACATCGGACAGGCGATCGTCTTCCACTTGCGCCACATAGATGGCGGCGTTCCACGCGGCGAGCAGCGTCGACGTGCCGATCGACGACGAGATTTCCGATGGCAGTGTGTGCATGTCATAGCGGAACAGTGAGCGCTGGTCGGCATAGGCATTGAAATTGAGATCGCGCCCCGCTGTGCCCAGATCGTGCTTCACTTCCTTGAGCAGGTCGTGGCGGCTGTGCACGAACGGATTATCGTTCGGCCAGACTTTCTGGATGATTTCCATGCCCGGATCATGGCCGTGGGAGTGGATTGCAATCATGCGGCCCCCGGGCCCGAGCGCACGGGCAAGCGGCGCCAGCACGCGTTTGGCCTTGAACTCGAGTGATGCACGTGCGCGATACGGCTGCGATGCAATCACCAGATCGTAATCGGCGACGGTGCCGCCTGGCTTTGGTACGATCTGGTCGAGCAGGAAACGGTGGTCATTGCGATAGATCACCAGGATCACCGGGCGCTCATAGATCGGGTTGCCGCTTTTCGCGCTGACTTTCGCCTTCCAGTTTTCCGACAGGAACGGCTCGAGATCCGTGATCTGTTTCTCGAAGCTATGGGCGGTGCTGCCTTCCATCGCCAGTTCTTTCCAGACCAGGCTGGTGGCGGCGCTCAACGACTTCACCGCCAGCCACGGCGCTTCCGCGTAGGCGAGATTGGTGAGCACCAGGACGGTGGAAGGATGCTCAATGAAACGATCCGCCATCTTGTGCAGCGTGAGGCGGATATCTTCGAGACTGATCTCCTTGCCGACGATGTAAAACGGCGTTGTCGGAAATCGGTCATGCATCGAGCGCATGACGCGCGCCAGCACAGTGCCGTCGCCGACGCCGGCATCGAAGACGCGCACCGCCGGCGGGCGCGGATGAATATTGGCGAGCTCAAGCGAGACGCGCGATGCGACCTCCCATTTCTCCGAGCAGGTATTCACGAACAGCAGATATTTCTGACGGTTGTCGAAAAAACGGAAATTGCGCTGCGGGTCATCGCTGGCGAGGCCGGAGGCCACCGGCGGCGCCGGTGGCTTCACGACGGGCAACACACCGGGCGGGGTCGGCTCGAACAGCACGCGGCGGCGCGCCGGCGCGCCATCGGAATTGCGCGCCATGAATGCGCGGATGCGCTCGAGCGTGTCGGTGGTAATGCGACCGCCGTTGCGCAGGCGGCTTGCGAGCTTGCCGTCATTGACTGCGCGGCGGCCGAACGTCGACTCCGCAAGCCCGCGTGCGCGGCAAAATTCACTGATCTCCTGGAGGATTTGTTCGTTCATGGCAGCGTTTCCCGTCCGGCTCTCAATGGCCGTTAGGCTCAAAGCGAACCAACTCCACCCGCTTTCGTCAACAATATTTGTCTTGTTGGGAAAGGTGGGCAAAGTGGGTGGGCGCTTTGCCCACCACTAAATTGTTGGAGGATTGATGAGAAATGCGAATAAATTCGTGGTTGGCGGAACGAGTGATGTTGTTATTGGGCAATTGCCCACTAATTTAGACCATACTGTGGGCAATAGTGGGCGCTAAGCCGCGCCCGCTGTCGTGAGGCAAAATCTGAAAAAGACCGCCGCGCCGGCGTCAGATGTCGAAGAAAACCGTCTCGCCGTCACCCTGAACGCGGATATCGAAACGATAGACCGCAAGTTCGCCCCGCATCTCCTTGTGGGCAATGAGCGTCCCACGCCGGTCCTGCGGCACCAGCGTCAGAATGGGATCGCTGTCGTTGGCCGTCTCGTCGGCGAAATAGAGCCGGGTATAGATCTGCCGCAGCATGCCGCGCGAATAGATACAAAACACGATATGCGGCGCCTGAGGCTTGCCGTTCGGACCGGGCACCTGACCCGGCTTGATGGTGTCGAAGCTGTAGACGCCATTCTTGTCGGTGGCCGACCGGCCGAAGCCCGTGAATTTGGTATTCGGCCGCGTGCGGCTGTCGCTTGGATGTGCGTAGCGACCTTGCGCGTCCGCCTGCCAGATTTCCAGCATTGCATCGTTGATCGGCATGCCGTCGCCATCAAGTACGCGGCCCTCGATGCGGACTTTTGTGCCGGAGGCGTCCGGTGTCACCAGATTGGCGCCGACGGTTTCCTTCCAGTCATAGACATCGCTCGGCTTCCAGTCGCAGCGGCTGTGCGGGGCCAGGCCGTAAGCGAAGAACGGGCCGACGGTTTGTGAGGGGGTAATGTCCGACATTAGTATTTTCCTTTGCGCATGATCTTGTCCGAAAACCGGCGCCCATTTTTCGGGATCATGCGCTAGTGCTTGTCCGTGTCCTGTGGCGTTGCTTCGCGTCCGCGCAGCACGATGTCGAAACGGAAGCAAAGAGCCCAGTCGGGAATTGTGTTTTCCAGATCGAAACTCGAAACCATGCGTTGGCGCGCCTTTTCCTCGGTCACCGAATTGAATATCGGATCGAACGGGAAAAGGGGATCTCCGGGGAAATACATCTGCGTGACGAGCCGCGACAGGAATGAATGGCCGAACACTGAGAAGTGGATATGGTTCGGCCGCCACGCATTGTGGTGATTACCCCAGGGATAGGCACCTGGCTTCACCGTGATGAAGCGGTAATAACCCTTCTTGTCGGTGACGACACGGCCCGCACCGGTGAAATTTGGATCGAGCGGCGCTGGATGCTGGTCGACATTGTGCACATAGCGGCCACAGGCATTCGCCTGCCAGATTTCCACCAGCGTATCGGGAACCGGGCGCTTGTCTTCATCAAGCACGTGACCATGCACGATGATCCGCTCTCCTAATGGTTCGCCTTTATGCTGTTTAGTGAGATCGGCATCACCTTCCTGCACCGCGTTGTGGCCGTAAACGGGACCGGTCAATTCCGACAGCGTGTGTGGCACGATAATCAGCGGTTTCGACGGCGAGCGCTTGACCGTGCTGCGGTAGTCGGGAGTGAGATGCTTGGGAAATGCACTCAAGCTCTCTTTGGGAAAAACCAGCGTCATTCTTTTTATCCTTTTGTGGGCCCCTTAAGTAACCCGTTCCAGCGCCAGCGACACGCCCTGCCCGACACCGACACACATGGTGGCAAGCCCGAGCTTGCCGCCGTTTTCCTCCAGACCGTGCGCGGCCGTCAGAACCAGGCGGGCGCCCGACATGCCGAGCGGATGACCGAGCGCGATCGCACCGCCATGCGGATTGACGTGTCCGGCATCGTCGGCAAGCCCCAGCTGCCGCAGGCATGCTAGCGACTGCGAAGCGAATGCTTCGTTGATCTCGATCAAATTGTAATCACCGATTTTATGCTGGAGGCGCGCCATCAGTTTTTGTGTCGCCGGGACTGGCCCAATGCCCATGATGCGCGGCGGCACAGCCGCCGAAGCCATTCCCAGAATGCGCGCCCGCGGCTTGAGGCCGTGCGCCTTTACGGCTGCCTCCGAAGCAACAATGATGGCAGCAGCGCCGTCATTGACGCCCGAGGCATTGCCCGCAGTCACCGTGCCCGGATTGCGAAAGGGTGTCTTCAGCTTGGCGAGTTGTTCGAGCGTCGTATCGGGACGCACGTGCTCATCCTTATTGACCTTGACGGGCCCTACCTTGCCGCCCGGCACTTCGACCGCGACGATTTCCTTGGCGAAATAGCCCGATGCCATGGCCTTGCCCGCGCGTTGCTGCGAGCGCAGCGCAAATGCGTCCTGGTCGGCACGGCTCACCTGGAATTCTTCAGCCACGTTCTCACCGGTTTCCGGCATCGAATCGACGCCGTATTGCTGCTTCATCAGCGGATTAATGAAGCGCCACCCGATCGTCGTGTCGTAGATTTCGGCCGTGCGCGCGAAGGCTTCCTGGGCTTTTCCCTGCACGAAAGGCGCCCGCGTCATTGATTCAACGCCGCCGGCAATGGCAAATTCCATCTCGCCGGCGCGGATCGCGCGCGCGGCAGTTCCGACTGCTTCCATTCCCGAAGCGCAAAGCCTGTTCAACGTCACGCCCGGCACGCTCACCGGAAGTCCCGCGAGCAGAAGCGCCATGCGCGCGACGTTGCGATTGTCCTCGCCGGCCTGGTTGGCGCAACCGTAATAGACCTCGTCGAGCTTCTCCCAGTCGATCTTGGGATTGCGCGCCATCAACGCCTTGATCGGCACCGCCGCGAGATCGTCGGTGCGCACCTTGGCAAGGGCCCCGCCATATCGCCCGATCGGCGTACGCACGGCATCGCAAAGAAAGACGTCACGCGCCATCACGCGGCCTCCGCATGCGCGCGGTTGGTCCGGGCATGCAATTCACGAAGCACTTCGAGCTCGCGTTGCGTCGGCGGTGACGTCTCGGCCACCTTCATGGCAAATTTGACCGGCCAGCCGGTATTTTCCTGAATCTGCTCGCGGGTGACACCAGGATGAATGGAAACGACGGTCATTTCCTTCGTTTCCGGATCGGGTTCGAATAAGGCCAGATCGGTGATGAGCTTGGTCGGCCCTTTGGTTTTCACCCCGAGCCTGGCGCGGCTGTCGCCGCCGGTTACGTGGCCGATCGAGGTCACAAAATCGAGCTTGTCGACAAAGCTGCGCTTGCCTTGCGCCATAATAATGAAGATCTCGCCACACGAGGTCGCGATCTCCGGCGCGCCGCCGCCGCCGGGCAGCCGCACTTTCGGTTTGTCATAGGGGCCGACTACGGTGGTGTTGAGATTGGCATATTTGTCGATCTGCGCGCCGCCAAGGAAGCCGACCTTGATGCGGCCGCCTTGCAGCCAGTAGCGAAACATTTCCGGCACCGAAACGGTGGTGATCGCCGTTTCGCAAAGCTCGCCGTCACCGATCGACAGCGGCAAAATGTTCGGCTTGGTGGCCAGCGTGCCGGATTCATAAATCAGCGTGATATTTGGCGCGTGCGTGAGGCGCGCGAGATTGCAGGCCGCCGATGGCTGGCCGATGCCGACGAAACAGACGTCGTCGTCTTTGAGCGCGCGCGCCGCCGCAATGGTCATCATCTCGTTCGGCTTGTAGTCGGTCATATCTACCTCGTCATTCCGGGGCGCGCTGAAGGCGCGAACCCGGAATCCAGATCCAGACACCGCGCTCGCATCTGGATTCCGGGTCCGGCGCTGACGCGCCGTCCCGGAATGACCAAGAAGAGAGTGTCGGTCATGATATCACTCCGCCGCGACGCGATGCTTGCGCGCATATTTTGCGAATACCTCGGGACCCTTCGACAGCACGTTCTCTTTCATCCAGGCATGGAATGAATCGCGCTCGCGCGAAACCGCATCCCATTCCTTATAAAAACTGTTGTTGCGCGGATAATAGCCTTGCGCATAAGAGGGGAAGGCGCCGCCCGGCACTTCGACCACGTGGCCGACCGTCCAGTGCGGGAGCACAACCGCGTTGAGGCTGCGCTCGGGAAGCTCATCGACAATCTCTTCAACGGTCACCACCGAACGTTTGGAGGCGAGCACCGCTTCCTTCTGCACGCCAAGCACGCCCTCGATCATGACGTTGCCGGCTTTATCGGCGCGCTGCGCATGAATGACCGCCACGTCCGGACGGTGCGCCGGAATAGCGGCGAGCTCCTCGCCGGTGAACGGGCATGTGACACGCTTGATATTGGAATTCACCTTCGGCAGGTCGCCGCCGATATAGCCACGGAAGATTGCACAGGGCAGACCGGCCGCGCCCGCTTCGTAGGCGTTGGCCATGGCGGCATGTGAATGTTCCACAAGTTCGAGCTTGTGCGGCCAGCCATTCTCGATCGCGTCACGCAGGCGGTGCAGCGAGCCGACCCCGGGATTGCCACCCCACGAAAAAACCAGCTTGGCGACGCACCCCATTCCGATCATCTGATCGTAGATGAGGTCCGGCGTCATTCGGATCAACGTCAGGTTTTTGCGGCCCTGACGGATGATTTCGTGGCCGGCGGCATGCGGAATGAGATGGGTGAATCCCTCCAAGGCCACGGTATCGCCGTCGCGGACGGCAGATTTGATGGCTTCGGCGAGCGAGGAAATACGCGCCATGTGTGTACTGTATCCCGGTTGCGAACCCGTATTTACGGCTGGCCACCGGCAGGGTCAAATGGCGCACGCATAAAGTTGGAGCCCCAACGGATCGCGACCGATGCTGAGCAAGCAGCCTATTTTCACGATAAATGCCGAACTCGAGGGCATCACCAGTTTGGGCCGGACGCCCTATGGCGAACGCCGGGTCATCGGCATTCTCGGCGGCAGCGTGCGCGGACCGAAGCTTGCCGGCCGCATTCTGCCGGGCGGCGCGGATTGGCAAATCATCCGCAACGACGGGGCAGCCGATATCAAGGCTCGCTACACCATCGAGACCGACGCCGGCGCCCTTATCATGGTCACCAGCGAAGGCCTGCGGCACGGGCCGCCCGATGTCCTGGAAAAATTATTACGGGGCGACAATGTGGATCCCCGTCTCTATTATTTCCGTACGGTCATGCGTTTCGAGACGGCCGACCCCGCCGTCGACTGGCTCAATCGAATTCTGGCCCTGGCGCGGGGGCAGCGTGAACCGCGCTCCGTGCGGCTGGATGTTTATGAGGTCGAATGATGCCAGAGCGGCTCGCAATCAAGCTCCCGTCATCGCTCGTTGCCGAGCGAGAAGGCGCTGTCGCCATTCTACGGCTCAACCGCCCGCACAAGCGCAATGCACTCGATGACGAAACAATCATCGGAATAGAGCAATTCTTCACTTCGCTGCCTGACGGAATCAGCGCCGTCTTGCTCCTCGGCGAAGGCGAGCATTTCTCCGCCGGCCTCGATTTGTCTGAACTGGGCGAACGCGACGTCACTCAGGGCATCGCGCATTCCGGTCTCTGGCATCGCGCATTCGAAAAGATCCAGTTCGGCAAAGTGCCGGTGGTCGCCGTGCTGCATGGTGCGGTGGTTGGCGGCGGACTGGAGCTCGCCGCGGCGGCGCATGTCCGCGTCGCCGACAGTTCGGCCTATTACGCGTTGCCGGAGGGCAGCCGCGGGATCTATGTCGGCGGCGGCGGCTCGGTGCGCTTGCCGCGGCTGATCGGCGTTGCGCGCATGATGGATATGATGCTCACGGGCCGCACCTACTCCGCCGATGAAGGTCAGGCCATGGGACTGACGACATATCTTGTCGAGCCGGGCAAAGGCTCCGCCAAGGGTCTCGAACTTGCGCAGCGCATCGCCGGCAATGCGTCGTTGACGAACTTTGCCGTCATGCAGGCGCTGCCACGCATCGCCGAAATGGATCCGGCAAGCGGTTATGCCGTGGAAGCGCTGATGTCGGCAATTGCACAGGCGGATCCCGACGCGAAAGCGCGGCTGAAGGATTTCCTCGAAAAGCGCGCGCCGAAGGTGACGCGTAGTTGATGACGATTGTCCGGGAGCCAATGGCAAGCGTAGCGCAAAAAATGCAAGACCAGACGCCGCTGCGGCCGGTGCGGCTGGGTTCGCTCGATGCGATCGTCGAGAGACGCTCCGACGGCGTCATCCATATCCGTGCGGCGCAAGCACTTGAACGCTATCACGACAAACTGAGCCAGCCGCTCGAATATTGGGCCAAGTCCGCAGCGGATCGCGCTTTTCTTGCGCAGCGTGACGCGCAGGACGAGTGGCGCAAGCTCACATACGCGCAGGTCCTTGCCGATGTGAAACGAATTGGCGCGGCGCTACTGCGGCGCGGGTTGTCGCCCGAGCGGCCGCTCGTCGTACTGTCCGGCAACGACATCGAGCACGCATTGCTCGCTCTTGCGGCGATGTATGTCGGCATTCCCTATGCGCCGATTTCTCCGGCCTATTCGCTGATGTCGAGCGACTTCGGCAAGCTGCGTGCGATCCTCACGCTGCTCACGCCCGGTCTTGTGTTTGCCAATGACGGCGGGCCTTTCGCACGCGCCCTTTACGCAACGGTGCCGGACGAAATCGAGCTGGTGGTCGCGCGCAATCCATTGGGCGACCGCAAGACCACGATGTTCACCGATCTGCTTGGTGCAACCGACGACGCCGGCGTCGCTGCTGCACACATGAAAGTTACGCCGGACACCATTGCAAAATTTCTGTTCACCTCTGGCTCAACCGGAAATCCCAAGGCCGTCATCAATACCCACCGCATGCTGTGTTCGAACCAGGCAATGCTGGCATCCGGCTTTGCCTTCGTTGCCGATGAGCCGCCGGTGGTGGTGGACTGGTTGCCCTGGAGCCATACGTTCGGCGGCAACCACAACTTCAACATGGTCCTCGTCAACGGCGGCTCACTCTATATAGATGACGGCAATCCAACCCCGCCGGGCGTCCCGAAAACCGCGCGCAATCTGCGCGAGATTGCTCCGACCGTCTATTTCAATGTCCCGAAGGGCTACGAGGCGCTGGTCCCGTATTTTCATGCCGACGAAGCGCTACGCCGCAATTTCTTCAGCCGCCTGAAGGTGCTGTTTTATGCCGGCGCAGGCCTGAACCAGCCCACCTGGGACGAGCTCACCCGGCTTGCAATCGAGACAACCGGCGAACGCATCATTTTTCTGTCGTCACTCGGTTCAACCGAGACCTCACCACTGGCGCTCGCGTGTACATGGGATTTCGACCGGCCCGGCAATATCGGGTTGCCGGCGCCGGGCGTCGAACTCAAGCTCGTGCCAAGCGAAGGCAAGCTGGAAGCGCGTTTGCGTGGTCCGCACATTACGCCTGGCTACTGGCGGCAGGAGCAGCTGACGCACGAAGCCTTCGACGAGGAAGGCTACTACAAGATCGGCGACGCGTTGAAATTCGTCGATCCGGATGATCCTGGCAAAGGCCTTCTGTTCGATGGCCGCATTGCCGAAGATTTCAAACTATCGACTGGCACATGGGTCAGCGTCGGGCCGCTGCGCGCACGCTTTCTCGACCACTTTGCGCCCTATGTCCGCGACGTGGTCTTCGCCGCCGCTGACAAAGACGACATTGCGGCATTGATTTTTCCAGACATCGAGGCCTGCCGCAAACTTGGCAGTCTTGCCGCCGACGCGTCGCCCGGCGCAATCATCGATGCCGTGGCCGTACGCAAGAAATTTGCCGATCTGCTCACCAAACTTGCCGCCCTTAATCCCGGCTCATCGATGCGTGTTGAACGCGCGATCCTGATGGCCGAACCTCCATCGATGGACAAAGGCGAGATGACCGACAAGGGCTCCATCAACCAGCGCGCGGTGTTGAAGAACCGTGCCGCGCTGGTGGACGAGCTTTACGCGGTACCGCTATCGTCGCGGATCATCGCGGTCGAGAGAAAGCACTGATGGAAACCAAGGGACAGGCGGCTATTGTCACTGGCGGCGCATCGGGCCTCGGGGCCGCCACCGCGCGCGCTCTGGCGGCAACCGGCGCCAAGGTTGCGATCATCGATGTAAATGAGAAGGCCGCCGCCGAGATCGCGGCCGAGATCAAGGGTGTCGCCGTCACCTGCGACGTCGCGGACAGCGCAAGTGGCGAAGCAGCGGTCAAGAAGGCTGCCGCCGCGCACGGGCCGGCGCGCATCCTCGTCAACTGCGCCGGCGTCGGCCCCGCCAAGCGCATTGTTGGTCGCGAAGGGCCGATGCCGCTTGCCGACTACGAGCGCGTCATCCGCATCAACCTCATCGGCACATTCAATATGATGCGGCTGGTTGCCGCCGCCATGCAGGCGGCTGAACCGCTCGCTGGCGGCGAACGCGGGGTGATCGTGTCCACCGCGTCGGTCGCTGCCTTTGAAGGGCAGATCGGACAGGCTGCTTATTCGTCATCCAAAGGCGGAGTTGCTGCGCTGACGTTGCCGGCCGCGCGCGAATTCGCGCAGTTTGGCATTCGTGTGCTCGCCATCGCGCCGGGCATTTTCGGCACGCCGATGCTGCGCGCACTGCCCCAGGAAGCGCAGGACTCGCTGGGTGCCTCCGTGCCATTTCCCAAAAGGCTCGGCGAGCCGCGCGAATTCGCGGCACTCGTGCTCCATTGCATTCACAACGGCTATCTCAACGGCGAGGTCATACGTCTCGACGGCGCGCTTCGCATGGCGCCGCGCTGACTCATGTTCGCATTGTGCCCATCACTCTCCCGCTCATTCCCGCGCAAGCGGGAATCCGAGAATCACCGCGCCAGTTGTTATTTGTCCTGGGTCCCCGCTTTCGCGGGGACGAGCGGATGTGGGTGCGCCATCGTGACAACATTCACCAACACCCGCACGGTGCGGATTGAATGGGGCGATTGCGACCCGGCCGGCATTATTTTCTATCCGCGCTATTTCGAGATTTTTGATGCCTCGACGGCCCATCTCTTCGAGGCCGCGCTTGGCATGACCAAGTTTCAAATGTTCAAGAGCCTGGAATTCGCCGGCTTCCCGCTCGTGCGCACGCACGCACGATTTCTCAAGCCGACGCGTTTTGGCGACGATGTCACGGTAGGCAGCAAGATTGTCTTCGGCCGCTCGAGCTTCGATGTCGAGCACAAACTCAGCCTCAAGGGTGACGTCTGCGCCGAGTGCTCGGAGAAACGGGTTTGGGTAGTACGCAATGCAGACGGCGCGCTAAAGTCGCATCCGGTACCGGAAGCGGTGCTGGCAAAATTCCGTGCGTAGTTATGGTCGTCCCCGCCAACGGGTCCGCGCAAAGCGCTACCCGAGCCGAAACCCATACGCCGCAGCCTCTCTCCGCCTCATCCTGAGGAGGGCGCGTCGCGCCCGTCTCGAAGGATGGGGCGGCCCATGCTTCGAGACGCGCTCCTTCGGAGCGCTCCTCAGCATGAGGCCGATTGCAGCTGTGGCGTATGAACCCCCGCCGGAGTTTATCATCGGGCCGCGCTTTGCGCGGACCCATTGGCGGGGAACGAAGGTCGAGAGGCCTACTCGATCTCCGCGGCAATCTTCTTCAAGATCTGGATGAACCGCTTGCGATCGCGTGCACCGATGACGTGATCGAGATTACGTTCGTGCCGACGTGCGCAGCGCGTCAGCGTCGTCAGAATTTTTTTGCCGGCAGCCGTGACGTTCAGGCGATAGGTTCGCCGGTCGCTGTCCATGCGCTTGCGCTCCACCAGGCCGCGCCGCACCAGGTCCTCGACCACGGGCGTAAGACTCGATTTGTCGCGGCCGTTGGCGTGGGACAGCTCGGTCTGGCTGATGCCGGGATTGCGCGCGATCAGCGTCAAAGTAGCAAAACGCCCCGGGCTCTCGCCGATCTCTTGTGAGCGACGGGAGAACGCCTGGAATGCAGCTTCCTGCGCCATGCGCAGGTTAAAGCCAACCCAGTAGGCAAGCGGCCCGAAATTGATCGATTCGGCAAAGGCTTCGCCGTTCTTGCCGCGCCGGCGGCCACCGGTGCCATTGGTTCCGTGCACTATCAACCCCAATTAGCGAGGCGCCACATCCCAATTAGTTGGATGCCAAACTACACGCTTTACAACGTGGCGGACATCCGGCTGAATATCGCAAAAAGTTGGTGACTAAACCAACACCCCAACCCCCCAAGGGAGGAACCAATGAAACTCCGTTTCGCCGGATGTGTCTATGCCGCCGCCTTATTGATCGGTGGCGTGACCGGCGCGCTCGCGCAGGAAAAGACATTCGAACTTAAGTTGTCCCATTGGGTCCCGGCGTCGCATCCGCTGCAAAAGGCGCTGGAAGAATGGGGCGCCGCAGTCGAAAAGGCGTCCGGCGGCACGCTGCACTACAAGGTCTATCCGGCTCAGCAGCTCGGCAAGGCCTTCGACCACTACGATATGGCGCGCGACGGCATCGCCGACCTCACTTACATTAATCCCGGCTATCAGCCCGGCCGTTTCCCGGTCATTGCTGCCGGCGAGTTGCCGTTCCTGATCTCGGCCACCGAGGGCGGCACGCGTGGACTTGATGAGTGGTATCGCAAATATGCGGCCAAGGAGATGAAGGACGTCAAGTTCTGCCTTGCTTTCATCCACGCCCCCAGCTCGTTCCACTCGAGCGAAAAGAAGATCGTGGTGCCGGCGGACATCAAAAGCATGAAAGTCCGCCCGGCCGATGCCACCATCGCGACCTTCGTGACGCAGCTCGGCGGCACCAACGTCAACTCCGCCGCGCCGGAAGTGCGCGACATCATGGAGCGCCACGTGGCCGACGCCGTGACGTTCCCGTGGGGCTCGCTGGTGCTGTTCGGCATCGACAAGGTCACGAAGTATCACATGGATGCGCCGCTCTACGTGACGACCTTCGCCTTCGTCTTCAACAAGGCCAAATACGACGAGATGTCGCCGCGCCAGAAGAAGGCGATCGACGACAATTGCACTAACGACGCGGCTGCCCGTGTCGGTGGTCCGTGGGGCAAGTTTGAGGACGCCGGCATTGACAAGGTGAAGGCGGAACCGGGTCAGGAAGTGTACAAACTCACGCCTGAGCAAACTGCGGAATGGAAGAAGGCAGCCGAACCGCTGGTGAAAAGCTGGGCCGACGGCGTCAAGAAAGCCGGCGTCGATCCCGATCAGGCGATGAAGGACCTGCGTGCCGACCTCGCCAAGTACAACGCGCTGGCGAAATAACGCCGGGCGGTGCGGCCTTAGCGGTCGTATCGGACGCGGCGGCGGGAAAGTCCCGCCGCCGATTGCGTTGTGAGCAGCCGGGAGCGGGCATGAATCGAAAATACATGGACGGGTTCATCGACACGATCGAATGGATTGCGGCCGGCTTCGTCGGCATTGTCGCCATCGATATCTTCCTGTCCGTTCTCCTGCGCAATCTTTTCAATTACGCAATTCCGGACTCCTTCGACTTCGGCCGCCTGCTGCTCGGCATTCTCATCTTCTGGGGGATTGCCGCGACATCTTATCGTGGCGGGCACATCACGGTCGATCTGCTCTGGGCCAATGTCGGTCCGCGCTATCAGCGCTTCATCGACGTATTCGCCACGCTCGTTCTTCTGTTCGTGGTGACAGTGCAGACCTACACTTTGTTCGACAAAGTGCGCGGCACCTATTACGACAACGTGCTCACCTTCGACCTGCGGCTGCCGACATGGCCGTTCTTCGCACTCGCCTGGGCAGGCGACGTGTCGGCTGTGTTGCTCATCGCAATTCGCACCTATCGGCTGATCATGCAGCCCGAATTGATGAGCGAAGCCAAAATCAAACCGGTCGAGTGAGGCACGCGCGATGAGCACCGACGCCGTCGCGGTTATTGGCTTCATATCGCTGTTCGGGCTGATGATGCTGCGCGTGCCGGTCGGTATGGCGATGGGCCTGGTCGGCGTGTCCGGCTTTGCCTACCTGGTGAACGGCACCGCTGCTCTCAAGCTGGTCGGCCAGACCTCGATGCGAACGGTGACCGACTATACTTTCGGCGTCATCCCGATGTTCCTGCTGATGGGCATGTTCATGTCCAATTCCGGCATGAGCCGCGACCTGTTCAAGGCCGCCAATGGTTTCGTCGGGCATTTGCGCGGCGGATTAGGATTCGCCACGGTCGTTGCCTGCGCCGGCTTTGCCGCGATCTGCGGCTCCTCGGTTGCCACCGCGGCGACATTTTCCGCCGTCGCCTATCCGGAAATGCGCCGCTTCGGTTACCCGCAGAGCTTCGCCACGGGCGTGATCGCAGCGGGCGGTACGCTCGGCGCCATGCTGCCGCCGTCCATTGTGCTTGCGGTCTACGGCATCATCACCGAGCAGGACATCGGCAAGCTGTTCATCGCCGGCATCGCTCCCGGCATTCTCGCCATGACAATGTATCTCATTACCATTTTCGTCATCGGCCAGGTGCGGCCCGGCTTCCTGCCGGCTGGTCCGCGCGTTGCCTGGCGGCATCGATTTGCCGGACTGAAGGACATCGTGGCACCGCTGCTGCTGTTCGTTTTCGTCATCGGCGGACTTTACGGCCTGCCCTATCTGCCCCGCTTCACGCCGACGGAGGCGGGTGGCGTCGGCGCCAGCGGCGCGTTCCTGATTGGCGTTTTCACCGGCCGGCTCGACAAGGACAAGATCCTGGCTTCGCTCCTGCAGGCGACACGCACGGCAGCCGCTGTGTTCACCGTGCTGATCGGCGCGCTGATCTTCGGCTATTTCCTCACCATCACGCAGACGCCGCAAAAGGTCACCGAATTCCTCACCGGCCTCGGGCTCGGTTCCTACGGCGTGCTGGCGCTGATCATGCTGATGTATCTGGTACTCGGCTGCCTGATGGACGCCATGGCAATGATTATCCTGACCGTGCCAATTATCTTCCCCGTGGTCATCCATCTCGGCTTCAACCCGATCTGGTTCGGCGTCATCATCGTGATGACGGTGGAGCTCGGACTGATCCATCCGCCGGTCGGCATGAACGTATTCGTAATTAAGAGCGTGGTGAAGGACGTGAGCTTTACCACGATTTTCAGAGGTGTCGTGCCGTTCATCCTCACCGATCTCGTCCGCCTCGTCATCCTCATCGCCTTCCCGATCATCGCCTTGTGGTTGCCCTCGCATATGTAGGCGAAAGCCGCTAATATAGTTGGGACCCAAACCATCGACCTGGAGTTCCGCGGTGGAACGTTCGTTCAAGAAAGAAGTGCAGGCGCTGAAACTGGGCGACGGCGAGACCTTCCACGGCGAAGGCATCCTCGCGGTCACCAAGGCGCTGCTGCAGTCGGGCGTCTCCTATGTCGGCGGCTATCAGGGCGCGCCGGTATCGCATCTGCTCGACGTTCTGGTGGATGCCGAGGACATCATGTCCGAACTCGGCGTTCATCTGGAAACCTGTTCGAACGAAGCGTCCGCCGCCGCCATGCTCGGCGCTTCGATCAACTATCCGCTGCGCGGTGCGGTGACGTGGAAATCGATCGTCGGTACCAACGTTGCGGCCGATGCATTGTCGAACCTTGCATCACCGGGCGTGGTCGGCGGTGCCATGATCATTCTGGGCGAGGATTATGGCGAAGGCGCCAGCGTCATCCAGGAGCGTTCTTATGCCTACGCATTAAAGTCCTCGATGTGGCTGCTCGACCCGCGCCCGGATCTGCCATCGATCGTGCGCACGGTGGAAAAAGGATTCGAGTTGTCGGAAGCGAGTCACGCGCCGGTCATGCTGGAGCTGCGCATCCGCGCCTGCCATGCCACCGGTGAGTTCTCCGCAAAAAATAACCGCAAGGGCATTGTGTCCGGCCTCAATAAGCTCGCCGGCCCGCCGCGGTTCGAATACGGGCGCCTCGCACATCCGCCGGTGATCTTCACGCAGGAGAAGCTGAAGGTCGAAGAGCGGCTGCCGGCGGCACGCAAATTCATTCGTGAACAAAAACTCAACGAAGTGATCGATGGCGATGTGTCCGACATCGGCATCATCGTGATGGGCGGTCTCACCAATAGTGTCTTGCGCGCACTCGAGCGTATCGGGCTGGCCGACGTATTCGGCGCCTCGCGCATTCCGGTGCTTGTGCTCAACGTGGTCTATCCGCTGGTACCGGAAGAGGTCCGCGAGTTCTGCGCGTCAAAGCGTGCCGTGCTGGTGGTGGAAGAAGGCAATCCCGATTACATCGAGCAGGCGATCAACGTCGAACTGCGCCGCGCCGACACCCAGACCAAGGTGCTCGGCAAGGGTCCGCTGCCGATGGCGGGCGAATATTCGTCCGACGCGCTCCTGGAGGGACTCGCGGCATTCCTGCAAGCCACGCGACCTAAAGGGCTCGATGCCGACACCCTCGCCGAAAAAGCGCGCGGTCTGATCGCGCACAAGGCAAGAGCCGCTGCGGCCCTGGGCCCCCTGCCCCCGCGCCCGCCGGCATTTTGTACCGGTTGCCCCGAACGCCCGGTGTTCTCGGCGATCAAGCTGATGCAACGCGAACTGGGCCCGACCCATATCAGCGCCGACATTGGCTGCCATTCGTTCGCAACCTTCGCGCCGTTCTCGCTCGGTAATTCGATTCTCGGCTATGGCATGTCGCTGGCGAGCGCCGCGGCAGTGACGCCCAACATGTCGCGGCGCCCGATTGCGATTATGGGTGACGGCGGCTTCTGGCATAACGGATTGATTACGGGCGTTGCCTCTAATCTGTTCAACAAAGGCGACGGCGTGCTGATCGTGATGCAGAACGGCTATGCGTCTGCCACCGGCCAGCAATACATTCCGTCGAGCACGACCAGCCGCGATGGTCCGACGCCCGGCGTGGACATCGAACAGACCCTGCGCTCCATGGGCGTGCGCTGGCTGCGCAAGGTACGCACCTACGGCGTCAGCACGATGGTCTCGACGCTGAAAGAGGCAATGAAGACCGCCGAGCGCGGACTGAAGGTGATCATCGCCGACGGTGAATGCCAGCTCGCGCGCCAGCGCCGCGTGCGCGCCGAGGATGTCGAAAAGCTCAAGCGTGGCGAGCGCGTCACTCGCACGCGCTACGGAGTCGACGACGAAATCTGCACCGGCGACCATTCCTGCATCCGGCTGTCCGGCTGCCCCTCTTTGACCGTAAAGCCATCAACCGATCCGCTACGCACAGATCCGGTAGCGACCGTTGTCGAAAGCTGTGTCGGCTGCGGCCTGTGCGGTGAAGTTGCGCATGCCGCAGTGCTGTGCCCGTCTTTCTATCGCGCCGAGATCGTGCGCAATCCGACCTGGCGTGATCGGTTTGTCCATCGCCTGCGTCAGAAGGTGATCGGCTGGCTCGGGGGCTATGCCGGCGAAACCGCCGGAGCAAAGATTTCGGCATGAGCTCAACTCGTCCAATCACCATGCTGATTGCCGCTCTCGGCGGCGAAGGTGGCGGCGTCCTGACGCAATGGATCGTCGCGGCCTCGGCGCAAGCTGGTTTTCCGGTCCAGAGCACATCTATCCCCGGCGTCGCCCAGCGCACCGGTGCCACCACTTATTACATTGAAATCTTGCCGGTGAAGACTGCCGAGCTCGGTGGCAAACGTCCGGTTCTGGCACTCACCCCCGGTGTCGGCGATATCGATGTCGCGGTTGCGAGTGAATTGCTGGAAGCCGGCCGCACGGTGGCAAATGGCTTTGTCACGCCCGACCGCACACATGTCATCGGCTCGCTCAGCCGCTTCTATGCGATGGACGAAAAGATTGCGATGGGCGATGGCCGTTTCGATCAGGACCGGCTGATCAAGGTCATCAGGGAGCATGCCAAAGACGCTCTGCTTATCGACATGGACGCGCTTGCAAAGCAAAGCGGCTCGATCATCAACGCGGTGATGCTTGGCACGATCGCCGCATGCGGACGATTGCCGCTGGCGACGGAGCAATTCGAAGCGGCGATTCGCGAAGACGGAAAATCCGTCGAGAGCAACTTGCGCGGATTTCGCGCCGGCTACGAAGCGGCCCGCGCCAACCTGCACTCCGCAAAAATTCCGGACAAGAAGAAAAACGCCGCCGGGACACCGGCGTTGGTCGAACACGAGGTTGCCCGCACATTTCCTGCGGTTGCGCAGGCCACCGGACTGGAGGGCGTCAGACGGCTCATTCATTATCAGGGCGTTGCCTACGCGTGGCTTTATCTCGATCGCCTGCGGCCGATCATCGAAGCCGATCGGCTTGTCGGCGCACAGGGCAAGCTCCTGAAGGAAGTTGCGCGGCACCTTGCCGTACGCATGTCGTACGAAGACGTGGTGCGGGTGGCGCAGGCGAAGATTGCGCCCGCGCGCATGCGCCGCATTGCGCAAGAGGAATTGCGCGTGAACGACGAACCCTATTCGGTGCACGATTTTCTCAAGCCCGGTATCGAGGAATTGAGCCAGCTTTTGCCGCCGTTTCTCGCGCGGCAAATTCTTCGGACTGCGGAACGCAAGGGCTGGCTCGGCCGCGTTTACTTCGGCATGCAAATCAACTCCACATCGGTCAGCGGTTATCTGCGTTTTCTGATACTGGCGAAGCTTCGGCCGCTGCGGCCATATGGTTATCGCTACAAACAGGAACAGCAACAAATCGAAAGCTGGCTCGCCTTGATCCGCGAGGCAGCTCGGCATTCGGCCGAGCTTGCGCTGGAGATCGCCGAGTGCGCGCGCCTGATCAAAGGTTATGGAGATACCCACGCACGCGGCCTCGCCAACTATCATGCCATTGAGATGCGGGTGATCCGGCCGGCGCTTGCGGGCCAAATCCCACCGGGGCGTGCGGCCGACGCCATTGCCAGCGCTCGGACCGCCGCGCTTGTCGACCCGGAGGGCGAGAGCCTCACAAAATGCCTCACCGACATCGATGGCCAGCCGGCCCTCCGCGTCGCGGCTGAATAAATTGCAGGGCTGGGGCGCACCCGGCTCCGTTGTCACCATTGCCCCCGTCGAGTAAAAGACCGGCACAAACCTGAATAAGGCACCCGGAGCGGCGCCGCGACGCTAACCGGACGCCACGAGGGGCGAAACGAGATGGCCGCTACACCGACGGGACAACGGCCAACAATCGCCGCCGAAGCGTTCCTGCGCGCGCTGGCCGATCACGGCGTCGAATATTTCTTCGCAAATCCCGGCACCGACTTTCCACCAATTGTGGAAGCGTTCAGCCGCGCCAAAAAAACGAATGCCAAGGTTCCGAGGCCCGTGCTCATCCCGCACGAAAACCTCGCGGTCGGCATGGCGCATGGCGCCTATCTGATGACCGGACATCCGCAGGCCGTGATGGTTCACGTCAACGTCGGCACTGCCAATACGATCAACAATCTCACCAATCTGTCGCGCGATCGCATTCCGCTCATTCTCGCTGCCGGGCGCACACCGATCACCGAGAAGGGCTCCTTCGGTTCACGATCGCGTCCGATCCACTGGGCGCAGGAAATGTTCGATCAGGCCGGCATGGTGCGCGAGCTGGTGAAGTGGGATTACGAGCTGCGCATGCCGGGCCAGATCGGCGACGTGGTGTCACGCGCGGTCGAAGTCGCAATGGCGAGCCCGCGCGGGCCTGTCTATCTTGTCCTGCCGCGCGAGCCATTGTCTGCACCGGTGCCGGAGCCGGTCGGCCCGCTGAAGCCGCGGCCACAGGCCGCGGCTCCGCATCCCGATCCGCGGTCGGTTGCGCAGCTTGCCGAGTGGATCGCGGCCGCCGAGCGGCCGCTGATCATCGTCTCGACTTTGCCTGCCGATGCGCCGGCTGTTCTCGGACAATTGGCCGAGCGCGCCGCGATCCCGGTCGTCGTCAGCAACCCGCGCGCGGTGTGTCTGCCGTCAAGCCATTCCATGCATTTTGGCTTTGAGCCGGGCACGCTGCTGGCCGACGCGGACCTGGTCATTGCTATCGATTCCGACGCCCCCTGGATTCCGAGCCTGCACAATCCGCCCGCGGGATGCCATGTCGTGCATATCGGCGAGGAGCCGTTCTTCGTGCGCTACCCGATGCGCACCTTTCCGAGCGATCTCGCAATCCAGGCCGGCACCGTCAACACACTCGCAGCGCTCAACCACGCCGTTGGGCCGCGATTGCAGATGGCTGAGGCGCGCATCGCTGCCCGCCGCGCACGTCTGACCGAGCGGATGCGCACGCGACGCGCGCAACTTGCGAAGGATTCCGCGCCGGGACAAACGATCTCCCCGGAATATCTGTCGCGCTGCATTGGCGAGGCCGTTGGCCCTGACGCCGTGATCTTCAACGAATATTCGCTGCGCGCCGCGCAAATCCAGCGCGATAAGCCCGACACGTTGTTCGCGCTTGGTCCCGCCGGGGGGCTTGGCTGGGGATTTGGCGCAGCGTTAGGGGCCAAACTTGCGGCGCCGGACAAATTCATCGTTGCGACGCTTGGCGACGGCGCATACATGTTTGCCAATCCAACGGTCGGGCATTGGGTTTCGGCCGTTCACAACCTTCCGATCCTGACCATCCTGTTTAACAACAGCCGCTACGGCGCGGTCCGCAACGCCACGATGTCCATGTTCAAGGATGGCGTTGCCGGTGAAGCCGACGGGCGCCTGCTTGCCGATCTCGACCCGTCGCCGCCGTTCGAGGATATGGCTCGCGCGCAAGGCGCCCATGCTGAACGCGTGGAGAAGCCCGCCGACCTGCCCGATGCACTGGCACGCGCGCGCGACGTTGTCCTCAAGGAAAAGAAGCAGGCGCTGCTCAACGTGATCACGCCTTATTGACCGGATCATTTGCCCCAAGAACAATCGAAAGCTCACGGAGGAGTTCATGCGTATCGACGCCTACACCCATTTCATCCCGGAAAAATACTTCAACAAGATTGTGGAAAGTGGGCACGCCGATATCGGCAAGCGGGTACGCGAAATCCCTTGCATCCATGACCTCGAGGTGCGCCGCAAGATCGTCGGCAGTTTCAAGGATTATGCGCAGATTATTTCCTATCCGATGCCACCACTCGAAGTCATGACCAAGGGCGATGGCAAGCTGACCGAAGAATACACAAAACTCGTCAATGACGGATTTGCCGAGATCTGCGCGAAATATCCCGACCAGTTTCCCGGCTGGGTGGCGCAAGCGGCGTTGATCGCGCCCGATGGCGGCGTGCGCGAAGCCGAACGCGCGCTCAAGAACGGCGCGCTTGGCGTACAGATCTACACCAACATTGCCGGCAAGCCGCTCGACGACCCGGCGTTCGAGCCGTTCTTTGCGGCGATGAACAAGAGCGGCAAACCGGTGTGGATGCACCCGGCGCGGGCCGCCAATTTCCCCGATTACCTGTCGGAAAATAAATCAAAATACGAAATCTGGTGGACTTTCGGCTGGTCCTACGAGACCGCGGCCGCGATGGCGCGCCTGGTGTTCTCCGGAATCATGGACAAATACCCGAACCTGAAGATCATCACCCACCACTTCGGTGGCATCGTTCCCATGCTGGAAGGCCGCATCGGCCCGGGCTGGGACCAGCTCGGCGCGCGCACGTCGGATGAAGACCTGAGCCTTATTCTCAAACGGCTGAAGAAACGTCCGCTCGATTACTTCAAGCATACATTCTACGCCGATACCGCGGTCTTTGGCGGCGAGCCGGCAACGCACGCTGGGCTCGCCTTCTACGACCTCGACAAGATTGTCTTTGCCTCTGACTGCCCGTTCGACCCCGAAAAGGGCACCATGTACACGCGCGAGACATTGCGCATCATCGAGGGCATCGACATGCCGAAGGCCGACAAGGAGAAGATCTGGCACGGCAATCTTGAGGCGATCACAGGTGTGAAGTTCAAGAGCTAATTGCCCGCAGGGCCGGCTTCTCCCGGCAATCCGCGCTACGGGCAAAAAGAAAGTCGTGGATGCCCGGCATAAAGCCGGGCATGACGCGCCAAACCGGGTCGGCCTTCCATAGAAGCCGGGCCGCTATCTGCTAACCTCACGCCCATGGCGCTGACGCAACCAATCGGCCCGCCCGACACCGAGCCGCCGGCCGAGGAACGCCGCGTCACGCCCGCGATGGCTCAATATATTGAGATCAAGGCCGCCCATCCGGACTGCCTCTTGTTCTACCGGATGGGTGATTTCTACGAGATGTTCTTCGAGGATGCCGAAGTCGCGTCACGCGCGCTCGGCATCGTGCTCACCAAGCGCGGAAAATACCTCGGCAAGGATGTGCCGCTCTGCGGCGTTCCCGTCGTCCGCGCCGACGAATATCTGCACCGGCTGATCGCGCTCGGCCATCGCGTTGCGGTGTGCGAGCAGCTCGAGGATCCGGCCGAGGCGCGCAAGCGCGGCTCCAAGAGCGTGGTTCGTCGCGACGTGGTGCGGCTCGTCACCGCCGGCACGCTAACCGAAGACAGCCTGCTTGACGCAAGACGCAACAATTATCTGCTGGCCGTTGCGCGCGCGCGATTGTCGTCCGCCAGCCAAGAAGTGCGCTTCGCGCTTGCCTGGATCGATATTTCGACCGGGGAATTCCGCGTCACAGAATGCGAACAGGCATCGCTCTCCGCCGAGATCGCAAGAGTTCGAGCCCGGCGAGATCATCGTCTCCGATGCGCTGTTCAGCGAGGCCGATCTCGCGGCCTACTGGCGCTCCTTGCCTGTGGTGATGCCGGTCACGCGCGACGTATTCGATGGCGCGACGGCCGAGCGGCGGCTGGCATCTTTTTTTGCAGTCGCAACCAGCGAAGCCTTCGGGCCGCTCACGCGGCTTGAGCTCACCGCCGCTGCGGCCTGCGTCACTTATGTCGAGCGCACGCAGATCGGACAGCGGCCCGCGCTGTCGCCGCCATTGCGCGAAAGCGCCGGCGCCAGCATGGCCATCGACCAGGCGACCCGCGGCAACCTCGAATTGATGCGGACGCTGACCGGCGAGCGGCGCGGCTCGCTGCTCGATGCAATTGACCGCACCGTGACCGCCGCCGGCTCGCGGCTGCTTGCGCAACGGCTGGCGGCGCCCCTCACCGATCCGGCCCAGATCGCCAGACGGCTCGATGCGGTCACAAGCTTCACCGGCGAAAGCGCCGCGCGCGCCGAGACCCGCTCGCGACTGGCCGCGGCGCCCGATCTCGCGCGTGCGCTGTCGCGCATTTCAGTCGACCGCGGCGGACCGCGCGATCTTGCCGCCATCCGCGACGGCGTGCTGGCCGCCGCCGATCTTGCCCGCGCGCTCGCTTCGCTCAAGGACACACCGGCGGATATCGCCGACGCGATGCAAGCCTGCCGCAAGCCCGACGGGATGCTCGCTGCCGAATTGTCGGAAGCCCTGGCGGCCGATTTGCCTGCCTTCAAGCGCGACGGCGGTTTCGTGCGCGAAGGCTATAATTCATCGCTCGATGAAACGCGCGCCCTGCGCGATGAATCGCGCCGTGTCGTTGCCGCCTTGCAGGCGCGCTATGCCGAAGACACCGGCATTCGCATCCTCAAGATCAAGCACAACAACGTGCTGGGCTATTTCGTCGAGGTGACTGCGCAGCACGGTGAGAAGCTGATGGCGGCGCCGTTCAATGGCATCTTCATCCACCGGCAGACCCTTGCCGGCCAAATCCGTTTCACCACCACGGAGCTCGGCGAACTCGAAGCAAAAATCGCCAGCGCCGCCGACCGCGCGCTCGGGCTCGAGCTGGAGATTTTCGAGCGCCTTGTCGCCAGCGTGATGGCGGAGAGCGCCAACATCAAGGATTGCGCCGAAGCGCTCGCCTGTCTCGACGTCGCCAGCGCGCTCGCCCATCTTGCCGCGGAGCGCGACTACGCGCGCCCGCTGGTCGACGACAGCCATACCTTTGTCATCGACGGCGGCCGCCACCCGGTCGTCGAGCAGGCTTTGTCGCGCGACGGCACCCCCTTCGTTGCCAATGATTGCGATCTCTCGCCGCCGCCGGAAACCGAGGCCGGCCGCATCTGGCTGATCACCGGCCCCAATATGGCCGGCAAGTCCACGTTTCTGCGGCAAAACGCGTTGATCGCAATCCTCGCGCAGACGGGGAGCTACGTGCCGGCAAGGCACGCGCATATCGGCGTGGTCGACCGGCTGTTTTCGCGCGTCGGCGCCGCCGACGATCTCGCGCGCGGACGCTCGACCTTCATGGTCGAAATGGTGGAAACGGCAGCCATTCTCAATCAGGCCGGTGAACGTGCGCTGGTGATCCTCGACGAGATCGGCCGCGGCACCGCGACCTTCGACGGACTGTCGATCGCTTGGGCGACCGTCGAACATCTGCATGCGGTCAACAAATGCCGGGCGCTGTTTGCCACTCATTTCCATGAGCTGACCGCGCTTTCCGCTCGGCTGGACCGGCTGCACAACGCGACCGTGCGGGTGAAGGAATGGCAGGGCGAAGTCGTGTTCTTGCATGAAGTGACCGCCGGCGCCGCCGACCGCTCGTACGGGATCCAGGTCGCCAAGCTCGCGGGCCTGCCGGCGAGCGTGATCGAGCGCGCCAAGGTCGTGCTGGCCAAGCTCGAGCAGGAAGACCGCGCCGCGCCGAAGGGCTTTGAAGACCTGCCTTTGTTCGCGGTTCCCAAGCTGCCGCAAGATGCGCGGCAACCGGCCGAGGACCTGCTGGCAGCCGCCATTGCCGCGATCAATCCTGACGACTTGTCACCCCGCGAGGCGATGGAAGCGCTTTATTTGCTCAAGGCAAAGCTCGCGGAGACGCGGAAGGGTTAGCCCGCCGCGCGAGGTCATATGTACCCTTGTCGTCCCGGGCGAGCGCAAGCGAGGCCCGGGACCCATACTCCGAAGTCTCCCGATACGGCACGGTGTATGGGTCCCCGCCTTCGCGGGGACGACGGCCGAAATATGCTTCTGCGCGTTATTGAGCCGCTCATTCCCGCGCTTAGCGGTCCGAAGGACGGCGTGCTTTGCACGCCTATGCGGGAATCCAGTACTATTTGTAAAAGAACTGGGTCCCCGCTTTCGCGGGGACGAGCGGGTGTGTGCGATGAACGTCGCTGAAAGAAAACAAACAAACGCACCAGCAGATGCGCAGCGCTGGCTTGAGAGCTTCGGTGCAACCTTGCAGGCGCAAGACGCCCAAGCGGCCGCGGACTATTTCCTGGCGGAAGGACTCTGGCGCGACGTGCTGGCCTTCACCTGGACCATCCAGACTATGGCCGGTCGGCCGGCCATTGCAGCAACATTGCAAGAAACGCTTGCACGCACACAGCCAGGACATTTTCATATTTCATCCAAACGGACGCCGCCGCGCTGGGTGACGCGCGCCGGCACCGAAACTATCGAGGTGCTGTTCGACTTCGAAACTGCATTCGGCCCGGCGAACGGCGTCGTGCGGCTGGTGCCTGATCCGCAGACACCGTCGCAGTTGCGCGTATGGACCCTGAACACGAACCTGCATGAGTTGCGGGGACACGAAGAAGAATTCAAAAGGCGTGCGCCGCCGGACAGCACACGCGATTTCGGCGCCGAAAACTGGAGCGACCGGCTCGCCCGAACGCGCGCTTATGCCGACCACGACCCCACCGTGATTGTTGTTGGCGGCGGCCAGGCCGGATTGTCCATCGCCGCTCGACTGCACCAGCTCGGCGTCGACACTTTGATTGTCGACCGGCACGCGCGCGTCGGCGACAACTGGCGCACGCGTTATCACTCTCTGACGCTACACAACGAAGTGTTCGTGAACCACCTGCCCTATCTGCCGTTTCCGCCGACCTTCCCCGTCTATATTCCAAAGGACAAACTGGCGAACTGGTTTGAGTCTTACGTCGAAGCTCTGGAATTGAATTACTGGACCGGGACCGAACTTGTCAGTGGCACTTATGATGACAAGCGCAGGCAGTGGTCGGTCACTCTACGACGTTCGGACGGAACCGAGCGTGTCATGCAGCCGCGTCACCTGATCTTTGCGACCGGCGTCAGCAGCATTCCTTACACACCTGAGGTACCTGGCCTAGGTGCCTTCCGAGGCACGGTCGTGCATTCCGGTGATTTCAAGAATGCCGAGCAATGGAAGGGCCGCAAGGCGCTGGTGCTGGGCAGCGGCACCAGCGGCCACGACGTCGCGCAGGAACTGCATTCCCATGGCGCGCACGTCACCATGATCCAGCGCAGCAAAACCTATGTGGTGAGCCTGAAGGAAGCGCAGAGCGTCTACGCAATCTATTCCGAGGGTATTCCATTCGAGGATTGCGACCTGCTGGCGACGTCATTTCCCTATCCCGTTCTGCAACGCTCCTATCAAATCTCAACCGCCAAAGGCCGCGAGGTCGACAAGACGCTGCTGGAAGGGTTGGAGAAACGCGGGTTCCACCTGCATTTCGGCGAGGACGATACCGGCTTTCAGATGATGTATCTGCGCCGCGGCGGGGGCTACTACTTCAATGTCGGCTGCTCCGACCTCATCATTTCAGGCAAAATCGGCCTCATCCAATATGCGGATATCAAGACCTTTGTTGCGGAAGGCGCGCGCATGCGCGATGGGACTCTTGTGCCGGCCGACCTGCTGGTGCTGGCGACGGGTTATTTGAGTCAACAGGAAACCGTGCGCCGTTATCTCGGTGACGCCGTCGCAGACCGCATCGGTCCGGTCTGGGGTTTCGATGACGGCGGCGAACTACGCAACATGTGGCGGCGCACCGCGCAACCGGGACTCTGGTTCACCGCCGGAAGCCTCGCGCAATGCCGTATTTTCTCGCGCTATCTGGCCCTACAGATTAAGGCCCTTGAAGAAGGGCTGGTGCGGTAGACCTCTCCGTTCGTTCCCGCGAAGGCGGGAACCCAGCGTTAAAATCAACAGCATTCGTCGTGTTGCCCTGGGTCCCCGCTTTCGCGGGGACGAACGGAATTTAGCGCAACCACCACCGGCCAAACCACAGCAACGCGTTCCAGGCAATGCCAACGCTCAGGCCGATCGCATAGGACCACCACACCCCGAGTGGCTCCGCCAGCAAGTGCACGGCCAGCAGACTCAGGCCCAGCCCGATCAACGGCGCCTGCACATGCGCGGCCACGCTCGCGGAGGCTGGCCCGCCAATGCGCGGATGCAGAATGATGAAGAATGATCCCATCGCGACCGGGAAAAATGCAAACAGGCCGGACGCAAACGAACCGATTGAGTTGCTGGCGGCCGTAACGATAATGACGCAGAGCGTCACCACGCCCGCACGCCATGCCAGATCGGCGCTGGTGAACGCGACACGCGTCTTTGCTGCGCCCTCGGCGCGAAAACGGGTTCCGGCAAGGATCGTCAGCGGGAACACCACGGCATTGAGCAGAACGGCGCTGCCGACAGTCCAATCCACCAGCCGCGTCAGAGCGGCGCAAACGAACCACACCAGATAGGCAAAGCCCAGACTGACCAGCAATGATTTCCGTTGCGCCAGCGCGGCATAACTGAGTGCAAAGATCGCCACCACGGCATTCGCCACGATGCTACCGACCGCGCTTTGCGCGATGAAAGCCGGTGGATGTTCGACTGCGAGAATAATCATCGCCGCACCGCCGGCGGTCGGCAATGCCGCAATCAATGAACCGATGAACGGTCCGCTGCGCTCAACCACGACCGAGGCGCCCACAACGATCGACGCCGTCATGACGATCTTCAGCAGCAGGCTGATGAGAAGGAGTGCCATCGGCTAGACCGCAACACCGTGGCGGCGCGCCAATAGCACGGCCAGGCTCCAACCGGCCGACGTGGCGAGCGCCAGCGTCAGGCCGATAACCGAGCCGAATGCATCGGCGGAAAAATGCAGCACCGTGCAGGCAAAGGCGAAGCCGACCAGCCCAAGCACGGCATTGGCCAGCACCGCAGCAGCCGCTGGCCCGCCGACCCGATTGTGCAAAATGAACATGATGCTGATCAGGACCACGGGGAACACCGCAAGAATACCGCTGCCGCCGGGACCGAGCTGGAAGCTGAAAGTCACCACCACGCCGACCAGCAAAGCGACCAGACCTGCACGCAGTGCCATGTCAGTCCAGCGCGTGCGAAAACCCGCCACGCGCACATGGCGTAGCGGCCGCGCCAGCCACAAGCAAACACCCAGAACAACGATGTTCACGACTACGACGGTGGCAAACGTCCAATGGATTGCAAGCACGAGACTGGCAAGGACCACCCAACCTAGAAACGCCAGCGTCATGCTCACCGCTCGGGAACGCGTCTGCGCCAGCAGGGCATATGTCAGTGCGAAGATCACGTTCACCGCATTGATGGCGAGGCTCGCGATTGCGCTTTGCGCAATAAAATGCGCGTCGTGATCAATCGCGAGGAACACATAGACCGGGCCGGCGCCGATCGGCAGCGTTGCCACCAGACCGCCGATCAAGGGGCCAACGCGCTCCGCCGTGACGGTCGCCGCCAGGACGAAACCGGCGGTGACAGCCATCTTCACAGCAAGCGTAAGTGCAAAATAGAGATCGGGGGGCATTTTCTGCTTCCCCCTCTCCCCGTTTACGGGGAGAGGGTCGGGGTGAGGGGCATAGCCAACTGCCCCACGAAATGAAAGGGCCCCTCACCCGGCCGACTGCGTCGGCCGACCTCTCCCCGTAAACGGGGAGAGGTGAAGAGAGTCACACCCGCCCCAGCGTCACTTCAACCGGCGGGCCGTTCTTTATTGTCTGGTACACAACGCAATAGCGCTCGGTGAGCTTGAGCAACTGGTCGAGTTTTTCCTCGGCCGCGTCGGTGTCGAGATCGAAACGCAGGCGAATTCGCGAGAAGCCAACCGCCGCATCTTTGGCGACGCCGAGCGTACCGCGGAAATCGAGATCGCCTTCCGCCGAGATGGCTGCGGATTTCAGGGGAATATCGAGTGCCGTTGATACGGCCTTGAGCGTGACACCGGCGCACGCAACAAGTGCTTCCAGCAGCATGTCGCCCGAGCACAACTCAAGGCCAGAGCCGCCTGTCGCCGGGTGAAGACCGGCGATCGCAAGCGCGCGGCCTGTTTCCACTTTGCATGCAATGTTGGCATCGTCGATGCTGCCCTTGGCCCTGAGTGTAATGAATGCGGCCTTAGGGTCGTTCTTGTAGCGCTCCTTGATTGGCGCCTGCATGGCGCGGAGTGCATTGGCATCCATTCCGAACTCCTCGATCTCATTGCCTCGTCCTTCGAGACGCTCGCTTCGCTCGCTCCCGAGGACGAGGTCATCCAAATTAGTCCTCATGGTGTGGAGCGGCGCGCAGCGCCGCGTCTCGAACCATGAGGGCAAGAGTTATTTATGCCGGCGTCAGCACGACGCGACCGATCACCTTGCCGGCCCGAAGCTGATCCATCACCGCGTTCACATCGGCAAGCGGACGGGTTGTCACCGGGACCGGCGGCATGCCGGTGCGGCGGACGAGATCGATCAGCTCCTTCATCTCGGGCAGGCTGCCGACATAGGAGCCCTGAATGGTCAACGCCCGCATCGGTATCGGCGGCAATGAAATTGTAATGTCACCGCCGTAGAGCCCAACGATGACATACTTGCCACCTTTGATCAGGCTGTCATAGCCGACACGCGCGCTCTGCGAAGACCCGACGAGGTCGATCACACCCCACGCGCCGCCATTGGTCATATCGATGATTTTCTGTGCCGCATCGGCCGCACCGCCGTCAACCACCGCGACCGCGCCAGCTTTCTTAGCAGCGTCGCGCTTGGCCGGATCGATGTCGACAACAATGGCGCCGTGGCCACCCATCGCCTTGTGCAAGGCGAGACACATCAGCCCGAGGCCGCCGGCGCCGATAATCACAGTCGGTTCGCTCGTCAGTGTCGGAATTTTCTTCAGGGCGCCGTAGGTCGTAACACCCGAGCAGGCGAGCGGGGCCGCGCGGTCCGGCGGCAGGTCGCCGATGTCGAACAAATAACGCGGATGCGGCACCATCAGGTAGTCCGCATATCCGCCGTTCGAGAAGACGCCGAGGCTGCGCATGGCGCGGCAGAGGTTTTCCTCGCCGCGCTTGCAGGGACCGCATGTTCCGCAGCCGATCCACGGATGCGCCAACACACGCGCACCGACCTTGACGCCTTTGGCGTCGGGACCGGCCGCCACCACCTCGCCGACGTTTTCGTGACCCAGCGTCACGGGTAGTTTCATGCCGCGGTCTGCGAGGCTCATCCGCTTGCCGCCGCCGAGGTCAAACCAGCCATCCGCCAGATGGAGATCACTATGGCAGACGCCGGCTGCCAGAACTTTCAGCAGGACCTCACTGCCCTTCGGTTGCGGTGTGGGCTGTTCGTTAAGCTGTAACGGCTGGCCGCACACGCAAACCTGGAACATCCGCATTTCGAATTCCTCCCGGCTTCTTTTATGTCCCCGCGACCCGCTAAGGGGTGCGCCGGCTGTCCCAAGCGCTATGGATGGGACGAGCCAATACAAGGAACCACATTACACCGCCAAATTTCTAGGCACTTTTTGCAGGTCATCGAATATCTTTCTGGCTGCCCGTGACTTAACGCCCCGCCTCCGCTATCCCCCTAGCCCCATGGCTTCACTCGCTCTCGACAGCAACACACGTACGCCGTCCGGACATCCCGCCCGCACATCGGGCGACCTGATCGACGCGCGCGCCCTCACCGTCGAGCTGGAGAAACTGGTCAAGGCACACACCGGCGGCGAGCGCGAGCTGCGTTCGGCGCTGGCGCAGCGGCTGAAGCTGGCGCTCGCAGAAGGACGCGCCAGGGCCGAGCAAATGCTGTTGAAAGACCGCCACGGCCGCCGTTGCGCAGAACGGCTGTGCCGGATGGAAGACGAGATCATCCGCATTCTATTCGACTTCGCACGCAAGCTATACCCGTCACAGAATCCGTCCGAGGCCGAGCACATGGCCGTCATCGCAACCGGCGGCTACGGTCGCGGTTTGCAGGCGCCGGGGTCCGACATCGATCTCCTGTTCCTGCTGCCCTACAAGCAAACCGCATGGGGTGAATCGGTCGCAGAAGCCATTCTCTACTGCCTGTGGGACACCGGACTCAAAGTTGGCCACGCCACGCGATCGGTCGACGAATGCATCCGCCAGGCCAAGGCGGACATGACCATCCGCACCGCCATCCTGGAAGCTCGCTTCCTGTTCGGCGACAAAAAATTGTTCGACGAGCTGCAAACGCGATTCGACGACGAGGTCGTGCGCAACACTGCCGCGGAATTCGTGGCCGCCAAACTCGCCGAACGCGAAGACCGCGTCCGTCGCAGCGGACAGTCCCGTTATCTGGTCGAGCCGAACGTCAAGGACGGCAAAGGCGGGCTACGCGACCTGCACACGCTGTTCTGGATCGCGAAGTATGTTTACCGCGTGCGTGAACCAGATGAGCTGATCAAGCGCGGCGTGTTCGATAAACCGGAATACCAGCGCTTTCGCGCCTGCGAAGATTTTCTCTGGTCGGTGCGTTGCCACATGCACTTTCTTATGGGGCGCGCCGAAGAGCGACTGTCGTTCGATATCCAGCGCGAGATTGCCGTGCGCCTTGGTTACACCGAGCACCCCGGCCTGCAAGACGTCGAACGCTTCATGAAACATTACTTCCTGATCGCCAAGGACGTTGGCGATTTGACCGCAATACTTTGCGCGGAGCTCGAAGACAGTCACGCCAAGAGCGTGCCAGTTCTGAGTCGCGTGATGGCGCGCTTGCGGCCCGTGAAGCGCCGCAAGCTGGCCGAAAGCGAAGACTTCATCGTCGACAAGAACCGCATTCGCCTGGCGCAGGCCAACGTCTTTAAGCGCGATCCGGTCAACCTGATCCGGATCTTCCATCTGGCTCAGAAGCACAATCTCGCGTTCCATCCCGACGCGATGCGCGCGATCACGCGGTCGCTCAAGTTGATCGATGCGAAATTGCGCGAGAACGAGGAAGCCAACGAGTTGTTCGTGGACATTCTCACGTCGAAGAATGACCCCGAAACCGTGCTGCGGCGGATGAACGAGGCCGGCGTGCTCGGCCACTTCGTGCCGGCCTTCGGCAAGATCGTCGCCATGATGCAGTTCAATATGTATCACCACTATACGGTGGACGAGCATCTGCTGCGGTGCATCGGCGTGCTCGCCGAAATCGAACGCGGCAGCAACAGCGAGACGCCGCTCGCCAACGAGCTGATGCACAAGATTCTGCCCGAACACCGGCGCGTCCTCTACGTCACGATGTTCCTGCACGACATCGCGAAAGGTCGCCCCGAGGACCACTCGATCGCCGGCGCGCGCGTGGCGAGACGTTTCTGCCCGCGCCTCGGCTTTTCAGCGGCCGATACCGAAACGGCCGCCTGGCTCATCGAAAACCATCTGGTCATGTCGAGCGTGGCGCAATCGCGCGATCTCTCCGACCGCAAGACCATCGAGAATTTCGCCGCAACCGTACAGTCGGCCGAGCGCCTTAAATTGCTGACGATCTTGACCACGGCCGACATTCGCGCGGTCGGCCCGGGCGTATGGAATGGCTGGAAAGCCCAGCTCATCCGCACGCTCTATTATGAGACCGAGCCTGTGCTCACTGGCGGCTTCTCGGAGGTCAACCGCGCGCAGCGTGTGGCGATTGCGCAGAACGAGTTCCGCGAGGCGATGAAGAGCTGGCCGCAAGATCGGCTCGAGACCTATATTGCCAAGCTCTATCCGGCCTACTGGCTCAAGGTCGATCTGCCCCACAAAATCGAACACGCAAATTTCGTGCGCGCCACGGAAGATGCCGAAAAGCACCTCGCAACGTCGGTCGCTTTCGATGCCGAGCGCGCAGTCACCGAGCTCACGTTGCTCGCACCCGATCATCCCTGGCTGCTGTCGATTATCGCCGGCGCCTGCGCGATGGCCGGCGCCAACATCGTCGACGCCCAGATCTACACCACCACCGACGGTCGTGCGCTCGACACCATTTCGCTGTCGCGTGAATTCGAACGCGATGAAGACGAGGAACGACGCGCCACCCGCATTGCCGACTCGATTGAAAAGGCGTTGCGTGGCGAGTTGCGGCTGCCGGACGTCGTGGCCAAGCGCGCGCCGCCCAAGGGTCGCATCCGCGCATTCGCGCTGGAGCCGACCGTCACCATCAACAATCAGTGGTCCCACCGCTACACGATGGTCGAAGTCACCGGGCTCGATCGCACCGGCCTGCTCTATGAACTGACGGCGACACTTTCCAAGCTCAATCTCAATATTGCGTCAGCCCACGTTGCGACTTTTGGTGAGCGGGTCGTGGACGTGTTCTACGTCACCGATCTCATGGGCGCACAAATCAATTCTCCGACCCGGCAGGCCGCGATTAAACGCGCGCTGATCGCTTTGTTCGCGGCCGGCGAGGAAGAAAAGCGCGAAAAGAGCGCTGCTTCAAACTAGATTTGGCGATCTTCATCAAGCGCGCGGCGCAAGCGCCGGATGATAGCACCGCGCGCGCGGTCATCGGCTGCCGCTTCAATCCGTGCGTTGATGTCCAGGATCAGCTTCGACATATCGTTGTGCCAATCAAGCGCAACAACCGCTTCGGGTGCAAGGCGCCGGCGATGCGACACGTCGATAGGGGTCGGGGCCAATGTGGTCAGGTCATAAATGTCATCGAGAACCGGAACGAAGACTTTTGCCGCCGGGATAGTACGTTCTGCGATGCGCTCGGAGAGCCCGGCCAGCGCCAACTCTTCGCCGTGCACCAGGAACACGCCGCGCTGGATCGGCCGCCGCGACGCGATCCAGCGCGCGAGCTCAGGCCCGTCGGCATGGCCGGAGTATTCATCAAGACGACGAATGCGTGCGGCCACCTTGATTTCGTCGCCCTGAACACGAACCGATTTCACGCCATCGGCGAGGAACCGGCCAAGCGTGCCCCGCGCCTGAAATCCCGCCAATAGCACCGTGGCGTTCGAGTGCCATAGCCAGCGCTTGAGATGGTGGCGGATACGCCCCGCATCGCACATGCCGCTGGCAGCAATGATGATGTGAAAACCGGTGAACTTGGCGATCGATTTGCTTTCCTCGACCGTTTCCGTCGTGCGCAAATGCGGCGAAGCAAGCAGGCGCGCCACGTCAACGTCGGACTCGAGACTCGATGCATATTGGCGAAACACATCGGTCGCTCGGATCGCGAGCGGCGAATCAAGGAACATCGGCGCGGCCGGCACTTCGCCCCGATCCATCAGGTCGACCAGGTCGACAATCAGCTCCTGTGTGCGCTCGACCGCAAAGGCCGGTATCAGCAACGCGCCGCCCGCGGCATGTGCGGCACGAACTTCGCTGGCCAGCTGTTCGCGGCGCGACTGGCGCGTAACGGGCGGACGATCTTCGTCACCATAAGTCGATTCCGATATAACGTAGTCCAGCCCTGTCGGTGCCTCGGGATCCGGTTCGAGCAACTTGGCGTCGGGGCCGATATCGCCCGATGCGAGTACCCGCAGAGGACGACCCGACGTCCCCTCGCCCGCGAATTCGAGCTCAATCGACGCCGAGCCAAGAAGATGCCCGGCATTCCAGTATCGCGCACGCACGCCAGGCATTGCCTCGAACCATGTTTCGTAGTCGATCGGCTGAAACAAGTTGAGTGAGGCAACAGCATCGGCTTGCGTGTAGATCGGGCTTACTTCTGCCCGACCGCGCGCCGCGTTGCGCCGGTTCAGCATTACGACTTCAGATTCCTGAATGCTTCCGGCGTCGGGAAGCATGAACGAACACAGATCGATGGTGCCGTGCGTCGCCATGATACGTCCGCGGAAGCCTTCGCGCACGAGCTTCGGCAAGAGGCCGCTGTGATCGATGTGCGCGTGGGTGAGCAGCACGGTCGAGATATCGGCCGGGTGGAAGGGAAAGGCGCTGTAATTCAGCGCTTTTAGCGTCTTTGGTCCCTGAAACATGCCGCAATCGACCAAAAGGCGCCCGGCTTGAGTCTCAAACAGATGACACGAGCCGGTCACCGTCCGGGCCGCCCCGCAAAAACGCAATGTAACGCTCATGCATCAATCTCCTTGCGCAAGGCGTCGGCCAAAACGCCCTGAAGCGCTATGGCATTGGTCGGGTGCGGTATGCTGTCGGTCGAGAGCACCGAACGGATGCCGGCGCGCAAGAATTCGCTAGTCAATTCCGGCGCAAACAGAGCGTGGGTGATGACCGCATCGATTGTGGTCACACCGACCGCCGTAAGCGCCTTGGCGCAGGCGATCAAGGTCCCGCCCGAAGACACAATATCATCGACGATCAGCGCCGGCCGTTGCCTGAGCAAAGCCGAATCGAGAAACGCCATCTCGACCGAACGGTCGCTACGTCGTGTCTTGTGCGCCACCACATATTTCAAACCAAGCCGGCCGGCGAGATCACTCACCCACGGCCGGGATTCCTCATCAGGACCGATCACCACCGCTTGCGGATCAAGATTGCTCACCCTCAAGCACTCCACAATAGCGGGCGTCGCAGACAGATCCTGAGCTTCGCTGCCTGGAAAGACATCCTCGATGTTTTTCGTACGATGCAAATGGGAGTTGACGGTCACAATGCGGTCGAAGCTGCGCGCAAGAAGCGGGCCGATGACCTTTTGACTGATGGCTTCGCCTTTGTGGAAAGCTGCGTCCTGTCGCATATAACAAAGATACGGAGCCACCAGCACTAGCCGTCGCGCACCTTCGCGCCGCAGCGCTTCCGCCGCAAACAGGATGGCCAGCAACTTTTCGTTCGGCTGATCGAGCGATGCATAAACGATCGTGGTTTGTGCGGCTGGGCCCACAGTTACAAGCAGCTCGCCATCGGGAAACCGGTGCAATTCAATCGTATACGTAGACAGACCAAGCTGCGATGCGAGTTGCGACGCGGTTTCGGCCGCCGGCGGCAACGCCTGAATGGCGACTTTGCTCAAGGCTTAGCCCCACCGCCATTCGCTCGCGAGCCGACGACATAACCGGCATCGAGCTTGGCGGCAGCGACTGCGAGATCGAACTCCGAGGTGTCGTAGGCGTAAATGCGATAGAGCGGCTCGCCTTTCTCGACCCGATCACCGATCTTCTTGAAAATCTTGATGCCGGCGCCCTTATCGATCGGCGCGCCGGCGGTGCGCGCCAGCCGGTTGAGGCGCAGGCAGTCAATCGCCTCGATCACACCGTCTGTCGGTGATGGTACGTCGGCGGTCAGATTGCCGGCATCGGTACGGCAGCCGGATGGCCCCTGCGCATCGATGATTTTCTGCATTTGCTTGAGCGCCGCACCGCTATCGAGCAGTTCGCGTGCCCGCGTATAGCCTGCGCCACCACGCAGCTCAGGATCGTATTCGAGCAAATGCGCGGCCAGCCGCAATGACTTTTCCCGCAGATCGGCCGGCGCGCCCGGCCCGTTCGACAGCACCGCCATGACATCGTGCGCTTCCAGGACCGGACCGATACCGTTGCCGATCGGCTGGCGGCCGTCAGTGGTGATCACTTCCACGGCGATGCCGAAATGGTCGCCGACGAACTCGAACAGCTTGCGCAGCCTCATCGCGTCCATCGCCGTCGTGAGCTTCGCAGCAGGCCCAACCGGAAGATCGATCAACAGGTGAGTCGCGCCCGCTGCAATCTTCTTCGACATAATCGAGGCAACCATCTGCTCGCGTGTATCGATACTGAGAGGTCGTTCGACCGAAATGAGAATGTCGTCTGCCGGAGATAGATTGACGTGACCGCCCCAGACCAGGCACCCATGACAGGCGTTGACCACTTCTTTCATTTCATCGACGCCGAGATCGACGCGGGCCAGTACTTCCATCGTATCGGCCGTGCCGGCCGGCGAGGTGATGGCCCGTGACGATGTTTTCGGGATAGTCAGCCCGTGCGCGGCGACAATCGGCACGACAATCATTGACGTGCGATTGCCCGGGATGCCGCCGATGCAATGTTTATCGACGATGATCGGCCGGTCCCACTTGAGTTGCGTCCCGGCTTGCGCCATCGCATGAGACAAGGCGAGTAATTCATCGCTCGTCATGAAGCTCGCCGAGCTGATCAAGAACGCTGCGATCTCCATGTCCGAGTATCGATAGTGGCTGATGTCATCGATAATTGCCCCGATTTCTTCCGCGCTCAGCGCGTGGCCGTGAATCTTGGCGCGCACCGCATCGAGGCTGTCGGGCGAAGCAGCGGGCGTCACGGTGACCAGGTTGCCGGCTGGTTCAGCGAAACGGCGGAACGCAGGCTCGGCGAGTCCGATCTCGTCGAGGCCGACGATGCCATCATCGGTAATCAGCAGCGTGGCGAGAAGCACTTTGGAATTGCAGCGCAGTTCAACACGGGAAAAGCCGCGAAAGACCTCCGGGCGCAGCGCCTTCGATCGGCGCGACATCACCACGATGTTTTCGCGGCCGGTATCAAGATTGACGCGCCTGATCTTGAGTTGCGGGCGCGCCGGGCGGTCTGCATTCATTTGTTAATTCCACCGGTAAGATCGTGAAATTGCATAGCAAATTGCCGCCGTCCGCACATTGATCAAGATCATGGTTGCAAGGGCGCTGGCCGAAAATCCGCTTAACGGCCCCTTAAATCGACCCGCTTAGCGTGACCCTGGGGGCCGGCGCTTTGTATCCGCCGGCACGGAATGGGTCGCGTGATGGCGTCAAAACGGGGACAAGCGGGCACACGCCGGGAGCCGGCGTTCGACAGAAGCCCCGAGCTACGAGTGTCCGCCGACGACCGGCCTGCGCCCGCCGCAGAAAGGCCAGTCGCGGAAAACAAACCGCACGCACGACGCCGCAAGCGGCGCGTACGCAAGGCGCGCGCCGCGCGCAGCAAGCGCGCAATCATCGGGCGGATCGCATACTGGAGCCTGGTTGTCTGCCTGTGGCTCGCGATCGGCGGCGCCGGTGTTGTTGCCTGGGTCGGCGCACACCTGCCGCCCATCCAGTCGCTAGAAATTCCAAAGCGTCCGCCCTCGATCCAGATCGTCGATGCGCACGGGCACGCCCTCGCTCGTCGCGGCGACCTTGCGGGCGAGCCGATGCCCTTGAAGGAAATGCCGGCTTATGTGCCGAAGGCCTTCGTTGCCATAGAGGATCGGCGTTTCTACGAGCACTATGGCGTCGATCCTTTCGGTATCGGGCGCGCCGCCTTGGCCAACATTTTACACCGCGGTGTCGCCCAAGGCGGCTCTACAATTACACAGCAGCTCGCCAAGAATCTTTTTCTGACGCAAGAGCGCACGATCACGCGCAAGCTTCAGGAAGCGATCCTGGCGCTCTGGCTCGAGCGCAAATTTTCCAAGACACAGATCCTCGAGATGTACCTCAACCGGGTCTATTTCGGATCGGGCGCCTACGGCATCGAACAGGCTTCACAACGTTATTTTGGAAAATCTGCGAAACAAATCACATTGGCCGAAGCTGCGTTGCTCGCAGGGCTGGTAAAATCGCCATCGCGGCTTGCTCCGACGCGTAATTTCGATGGTGCTGAAAAGCGCGCCAAGGTCGTGCTCACCGCGATGGCCGGACTCAAGTTTATTAATCCCGGCACCGAACGCATTGCGTTATCGCGTCCGCCAAGAATTGTCGCGCAAGCCACCAACGGCGCCGTGAACTATGTAGCCGATTGGGTCATGGATGCACTCAACGACGTGCTTGGCCATGTCGATGAAGACATCGTTGTGTACACCACGATCGACGCGAGTCTGCAGGCCAACGCGGAAAAGTCGCTCGAGGAGGAGCTCGCGCAGAAGGGGGACAAAAATGGCGTGGCACAGGGCGCACTGGTCGCCATGACACCTGACGGCGCGGTGCGCGCCATGGTCGGCGGCCGCAGCTACGCCGATAGCCAATTCAACCGCGCGGTCGCAGCCAAACGCCAGCCCGGGTCTGCGTTCAAGCCGTTCGTATACCTCACCGCTCTTGAGCATGGCCTTACGCCTGACACGGTGCGCGAGGACAAGCCGATCAACGTCAAAGGCTGGCAACCGGAAAATTATGGCCACGAGTATTTCGGTCCGGTGACGCTGACCAAAGCCCTGGCTCTATCGCTCAATACCGTATCGGTGCGCCTGACCCTGGAAGTCACACCTCTGGCGGTCGTGCGCACCGCCTATCGACTCGGCATCGCCTCAAAACTCGAGCCCAACGCATCGATCGCGCTCGGTACCTCGGAAGTCTCGATGCTGGAGCTGGTCGGCGCTTACGCACCATTTGCCAATGGCGGCTATGCCCTCATACCGCACGTGATCGAAAAGATTGCCGCTTCCAACGGCAAGGTGCTCTACAGCCGCAGCTCCCAGCAACTCGGCCGCATCATTGAAGCGCGCTATGTCACGATGATGAACACAATGATGGCTGAAACATTGACGATCGGCACCGCGCACAAGGCGACACTGCCGGGATGGCCGGCGGCCGGAAAAACCGGCACCTCGCAGGATTTCCGCGATGCCTGGTTCATCGGTTATACGGCGCATCTCGTCACCGGCGTCTGGCTCGGCAATGACGACGGCACGCCGACCAAGCACGTCACCGGCGGCAGCCTGCCCGTGGAAATCTGGAGCCGCTTCATGCGCAGCGCGCATCAAGGCGTGCCGGTTGCGAGCCTCCCGGGCTCCTCAGGCGGCGGCTTATTCTCCGGACTGTTCGGTGGGCAATCGAGACCGACACCGCCTGCTCCGATACAGCCTGTCTCTGCCAATAATTCCGCAACGACCGGAAGCGGCGGCCTTGACGGCTGGCTGCTCAACAATCTGTTCGGCCGCCGCTGAATTCAGTGTTTGGCGGCGCGGCCGCGGATCCCGCGCGTCGTCAGCCAAAACGCCAGCGTCGTAAAACCCATTACAGCCACGGCCGCAGCGAGCGGCCATGCACTCTGTCCCAGAAACCAGCCGACGACCGCACCGCACAGGGCCGCCGCGCTTTGCTGCACGAATCCGAACAACGACGAAGCGGCGCCGGCACGCTCGGGAAATGGCGTCATCGCGCCGGCAATGCCTTGCGGCAGCACCATCCCGAGACCGGCGAGATAAATGGCGACCGGCGCTACCAGCGATAACGACGACGTCAGCCCAAGTGCGACCGCCGCCACCATGCCAAGCCCGCCGACGGCGCAGGCGCAGCCACCGACACCAAGCACACCATCGAGCCCCAACCTGACAACAATGCGCGCCGCCAATGCCGAGCCGGTCATGTAGCCGATCGAGCCAAGGGCGAAAGCCACGCCGAAATCGAACGGCGTCAATCCGTACAGGTTTTGCAGCACGAAGGCCGCGCCAGAAATCCAGGCGAACAGGCCGGCATAGCTCGCCGAGGTAATGCCGAGATAAGCGAGATAGGCCGGATTACGCGCAACGATGCGATAGGAGCGGCCCATGGACGCTATCGAAACCGGCTCGGCGGCGCGCGTATTCAGTGTTTCCGGAAGCAGCAACCAGACAATTCCCGCTCCCAGCAAACCGGCGGCGACCAGTGCGAAAAACACCGCCCGCCAGCCGAAACCGGTCTGCAACAGACCGCCGGCAATCGGCGCCAGCACCGGCGCCAGCGCCATCACTGAGCCGATCAACGACAATTCCCGGCCGGCGCGGGCGCCCGAATAAATGTCGCGCACGATCGCGCGGGTGAGCACAATGCCGCCGGAACCTCCGAGCGCCTGAAAGGTACGGGCAACGATCAGCATTTCGATTGACGTCGACAGCGCGCAAGCCAGGCTCGCCACGCAGTAGAGAGCCATGGCGGCCATCAAGACCGGTTTGCGGCCATGCCGGTCGGACACCGGACCATAAAAAATCTGGCCAACCGCGAAGCCGATCAGATAGGCGGAAATCGTGAATTGAACCTGCGCCGTTGAAGCGTGGAGTTGACGCGCGATGTCCGGAAGCGACGGCAGATACATGTCGGTGGTGAGCGGACCAATCGCGCTGAGTGCCGCCAGCAAAGCAGTCAGCGCGAAAGTGCCAGGGCGCAACATAAATGTATTTCCTTCGTCATGGCCGGGCTCGTCCCGGCCATCCACGTCTTCAATTGTTGTTATGCGGTAAGACGTGGATGCCCGGCACAAGGCCGGGCATGACGCCTCACTACCGAATTCTTTACTGCATGGCTAGCGCGTATCGAGACCGTAACGGTGCAGATCGGCGCCGTGTGCGTCGAGCCAAGCTTTGGCGCGGCCCGTATCGGGGCAGATCCGCTCGACCAATCGCCAGAACCGGCGCGAGTGATTCATCTCAATCAGATGAGCGACTTCATGCGCGGCGAGATAGTCGAGCACAAAGGGCGGCGCCAGGATCAATCGCCAAGAATAGGACAATACGCCTCTGGAAGAGCACGATCCCCAACGGCTCGATTGGTCGCGCACCGATACCCGCTTGACCTCGACCCCGAGCGCTTGCGCAGCCTGCCGGCTTGCCGCCTCGAGATCGCGTTTCGCCTCCCGCTTGAGATAGTCCTGTACACGACGCGAAAGATGCGGCGCTTGCCCCGCGACACAAAGCAGGCGTTCATCCGTTTGTATCTCGATCCACACGGCACCGCGCGCGACGCGCCGATGGTCGATACGGTGCGCGACCCCGCGCAAGGGAAGCACGGCGCCGTGCATAAAAGGCGCGCCATCCGGCAGGCGGCGCAGCCGGGCCGCGATCCAGGCACCGTGTTTCTGCGCAAACTCCTTCGCCTGCCTCACGCTGCCGCGCGGCGGCATTGTGAGCACCACCTCGCGATTCGCGGCGTGAATGCGCAATGTGTACCGTCGCGCTTGCCGGTGGCGACGCACGCGCACCAGATAAACTTCGTCGTCGAATTCGACCGTGATGGCCGCCGGCTCGCTGATCCGGCGAAAGAGCAAGGCGCGCAGCGGTATGGACATTATCGACCCACAATCAGACCATGCCGGCAGTTTGGCATAACCGCACGCACGAACGCGAGATCAACGCTGGGCGACAACCTTTAAGGCAGGGCGTACGGCACGGCTGCCGTTGCGCGACAGCACGAAATCCGCAATGCGCGGGGCGATCTCGGCACGGAACCGCGAGCCGTTGAAGACGCCATAATGCCCGACCGCAGGCTGCACATAGTGCACCTTGTGTTCATCGGGAATGTTCACACACAGCGTATGTGCAGCTTCGGTCTGGCCGACACTCGAAATATCGTCGTTCTCGCCTTCCACAGTCATAAGGGCGATGCGCTTGATAGCCGACGGGTCGATGGGCCGGCCACGGTGAGTCATCTGCCCCTTCGGCAGCGCGTGGCGAATGAACACGGTATCGACCGTCTGCAGATAAAACTCGGCGGCAAGATCCATGACCGCGAGATACTCGTCATAGAATTCGCGGTGTTTCTGTGCGGAGTCGCCGTCGCCCTTGACCAGATGCAGGAACAAATTGTGGTGCGCCTCGATGTGACGATCGAGATTCATGCTCATGAAGCCATGGAGCTGCAGGAAGCCCGGATAGACGTCGCGCATCACGCCGGGATGGGGGAACGGAACTTTGGTGATGACGTGATTGCGGAACCAGTTCACGCCGCGCCGCTCGGCAAGCTTGTTGACTTCATTGGGGTTGATGCGCGTGTCGATCGGCCCACCCATCAGTACCATCGAACGCGGCACATCGGGATCGTTGTCCGCTTCCATCAGCGCGACAGCAGCCATGACCGGCACCGAGGGCTGGCATACAGCGATGACATGCACGTCGCCATCGAGCGCGTGCAAAATGGATACGATGTAGTCGATGTAGGTGTCGAGATCGAAGCGCCCCTCCGCATGCGGCACCATGCGCGCGTCGATCCATTCGGTGATGTAGACGTCGTGATTGGGCAGGAATGTCTCTACCGTGCCGCGCAACAGAGTCGGGTAGTGGCCCGACATCGGCGCCACGATCAACAGTTTTGGCTGTGGACGACGCGGCGGGCGCGCAAAAGCACGCTCGAAATGCAAAAGCCGGCAGAATGGGCGCTGCCACACGCTCTTGATGCTGACCGGAATCTTCTCGGCGCCGACGGTCGTTGAATCGATGCCCCACTCCGGACGGTGATAGCGGCGCGTCGAGCGTTCGAACAATTCCATCGTGGCCGCCATGGACTTGCCATAGGCGGTGTGCGCGAGTGGGTTGGCCGGATTTTTGAAGAACAACTTTGTGGCATCGGCGAAAGCGCGCGAGGGATTGAGCGCCGCGTGCCCCATTTCGTAGAACCAGTACATGGGGGTCGCCAACAACGACCCGCCATCGCCGGAGAGCGTGGCTGCTCCGCCGAATTCACCTATCGCCATAGAATCAGACCCCGGCCCTCGCTGCAGTGCGGGAGACTGTCGTTTTTCTGTCATAGCGTCAACATAGCGATAAGGTGTTCGAGTCCCGTTTACAACGCGCCCAGCGCCGATAAGTCTCAATAACTGTTGATGTTTTTCGGTTATTCCCCGGTCTGCAAAAGCGAGCCCTGGACCCGCGCGCTCTGCAAAAGTCTGAGGAAAGCCAATGACGCAGCCGCGAAAAGCACGACATTGAACGCAAATGCCTCCGCCATCAGATCGACCCGAAACACATGGTCGATCACCAGCGCGCGCATGCCTTCAAATACATAAGTCGGCGGCAAGGCCCAGGCGACATATTGGAGCCACTCCGGCAACACCGCGACCGGGTAGTAGACGCACGTCAGCGGCAGGAACAAGAACATGATGGTCCACGCCATGCTTTCGGCACCCAAACCGTTCCGCAGCAACAGGCCGGCGACAAAAATGCCGACCGACCAGCTCGTCAGAATGAGATTGAGGAAAAAGGCCGCGAGCGCAAAGCCGAGCGCCCACAAATTGAAGCCGAAGAAGACGATGGCGAGCAGCGACACCGGGACCATTCCGATCGACAAACGTACGACGCTCATGATCATCAACGAGAGCAGGAATTCCGCCGGCCGCAGCGGCGACATCATGATGTTACCGAGGTTGCGCGCGTACATTTCCTCAAGAAACGAAATCGAAAAGCCGAGCTGCCCACGGAACAAGATGTCCCACAGCAATACCGAGCCGATGAATACGCCGCCGGCGCGTGCGAAAAATCCGGCATTCTGCGAAATGTAAACCTGCAGGAAGCCCCACATCAGCATCTGAACCGTCGGCCAATAAATCAGGTCGAGAATGCGCGGCCACGAGGAGCGCAGCAGGTACCAATAGCGCCGCACCATGGCGGCGACCCGATTACGCGAAAAATTCATGCCGGTGTCGGCGCCGATCATTGCGCGGCCTCGCGGTGCCGGCGTCCGCGCGCGACATCGAGGAACACCTCTTCCAGCGTTTCACGGCCGTAGCGTGAGAGCAGGTGCGTCGGCGTGTCATCGTCCTCGATGCGTCCTGTCTTCATGATGATGACGCGCTCGCACAGACGTTCGACCTCACCCATGTTGTGAGAGGCGAGCAGCACCGTTGCGCCCTGTTCGGCGCGATAGCGTTCGAGCCGCGAGCGTACCCAGTCGGCCGTGTCGGGGTCGAGCGATGCGGTCGGTTCGTCGAGCAGCAGCACTTCAGGTTTGTTGAGCAGCGCCTTGGCGAGCGAGACCCGCGTCTTTTGTCCAGCCGAAAGCTTGCCCGTCGGCCGGTCAAGAAATTCAGTCAGGTCGAGGTCGGCGGCAAGGCTGGCGATGCGTTCGTCAATGTCCGGCACAGCGTAAAGCTGAGCAAACACGGATAGGTTTTGCCTGACCGTAAGCCGCATCGGCATATCGACGTATGGACTCTCGAAATTCATCCGGTGCAGCACCCGATAGCGATCGCGCGGCATATCGGCGCCCAGCACGGAGACAGTGCCCGCGGTGGGTGTCACCAGGCCCATGATCATGGCGATGGTGGTGGTCTTGCCGGCGCCATTGCCGCCAAGCAGGCCGGTCATCGAACCGGGGGCCAGCCGAAACGAAATGCCATCGACCGCAGCCACGCCCTTGTAGCGTTTGACCAGATTATCGACAGCAATGGCGAAAGCGCTTTCTGCGTTCATTCAGCGAAAGATGTGACGCTCCGCCGCAGGAAGTGCAAGCCCCGCCATGCACCGGCATTTTGCACGCGCGCCGCATGGCGCTAGGCTCTGCGAATGGCCGCGCCCAGCTTCGCCCAACACCACCCGCGCCGCAACGTGCGCCTCGATACACTTGTGCGGCTGCGCTGGCTTGCCATCATCGGGCAGACGACCGCGGTGCTGGCTGTCTATTACGGGCTCGATTTCGAACTGCCGATCTATGCCTGCCTTGCCGCGATCGCACTGGCGGCCTGGCTCAATGTGGCATTGCGACTGCGTTTCCATTTGACGCAGCGGCTCGAGCCTGACCGGGCAGCCTGGCTGCTGGCCTTCGATATTGCAGAGTTGGCGGTCCTGCTGTTCCTGACGGGCGGCCTGCAGAATCCTTTTGCCTTCATGTTCCTCGGACCGGTGCTGCTGTCAGCCACGGCACTGCCGCCGCGTTACACACTCACACTCGGTGCGTTCGCCGTCGGCTGCGCGACCGTCCTCGTGTTCGTGCATTACCCGCTGCCGTGGGACAGCGACGATCCATTGCAATTGCCGCCGATCTATATGATGGGCGTCTGGCTTTGTATCCTGCTCGCGATCGGATTCATCGGAGTTTACGCCTGGCAGATCACCGAGGAATTGCGCCAGCTATCCGACGCGCTGGCTGCGACCGAACTGGTGTTGGCGCGCGAACAGCATCTGTCGCAACTCGACGGACTCGCGGCCGCGGCCGCCCACGAATTGGGTACACCGCTCTCCACCATCTCGGTGATTGCCCGAGAGCTCGAACGTGCCATCGCCCCGCATGCGCCGCACGGCGATGACGTCCGTCTGCTGCGCGAACAGGCCACTCGCTGCCGCGATATTCTCGCCAAGTTGACGGAATTGTCGGCTGGCGGGGAGCCATTTGACCGCATGCCGTTGACCGCGCTGATCGAGGAAGTGGTGGCGCCGCATCGCAATTTCGGGGTCGCTATCGCGGTCAATACACCAGGCGACCGCGGCACCGAGCCAGTCGGCGCGCGCAACCCGGCGATTCTCTACGGGCTTGGAAATCTCCTCGAAAACGCGGTTGATTTCGCAGCCAACGAGGTCGCGGTCGACGTGCATTGGGACGAACAGACCGTCGACGTCACCATCAGCGACGACGGACCCGGTTTTGCGCCGGAAATCCTGGGGCGCATCGGAGAGCCCTATGTCACCAGCCGGCACCATCAACCCGATGATACCAGCGAAGAATTGGCCGGTTTGGGCCTCGGATTCTTCATTGCAAAGACCCTGCTCGAACGGTCCGGCGCCACGCTTTCATTCCAAAACCAGCCGGCTCCCGACCATGGCGCAATCGTCCGGCTCAGCTGGAGTTGCAGCGATTTCGAACGGCCATTAACCCTCATGGCGGCTTGAGCCGGACGCGGGTAATCACTATTTGTTGCGGTGTGGTGATGAGCCGGGTGAAGTACCATGCGCCATGGCTCGCCGCGCAGGTGACAACGTGGACGCCGTAGCAAACGAAACCGCCAAACCGGCGGTGAAAGAAAACATTCCCGCCGAACGATCTTTGCTGATCGTCGAAGACGACCATTCATTTTTGCAGCGGCTCGCGAAAGCGCTCGAACTGCGGGGCTTTGTCGTCACGACGGCAGAGTCGGTCGCCGACGGTCTGCTGCAAGTTGAGAAAGCAGCACCCGCATTTGCCGTGGTCGACATGCGGCTTGGCGACGGCAACGGGCTCGATGTGATTTCCGCGCTCAAGCGCCGGCGCCCGGACGCGCGCGGCATCATCCTCACGGGCTATGGCAACATTGCCACTGCGGTGAACGCAGTAAAGCTCGGCGCTGTCGACTATCTGGCCAAGCCGGTCGATGCCGATGACGTCGTCGCGGCATTGCTCGCACAGGACAATACTAAGATCGAGCCGCCAGAAAATCCGATGTCGGCCGATCGCGTGCGGTGGGAGCACATCCAGCGCATCTATGAACTATGCGGCCGCAACGTTTCGGAAACGGCGCGCCGGCTCAACATGCATCGCCGGACCTTGCAGCGAATTCTGGCGAAACGCGCGCCGCGCTGATCTCACTGCGACTTCAGCCGACATCTCCGTAAGGCCCGGTCGGATCGGCGAGCGATTGCAATCGCATCGCGGCAGCACGCGCGAACAGCAGCATCATCGCCTTGCGCGTCGCGGCCGGCAATTTGTGCTCCGGTGCCTCGCACCTAAATTCCGCGCCAAACGCGTCCGCCACGATCAAGCCGGTATCGGGTGGAAAGATCTCGCACGGCACCTCGACCGTGGTGGCGAAGAATAGCCGGTCGCAATGGGCGCGGTAGTCCTGCCATTTCTGGTCGGCACGAAAATCGGCGATCGAGGATTTGATCTCGACAATCCAGAGTTCACCGCTCGAATCGAGCCCGACGAGGTCGGCGCGGCGACCTGACGGTAGCGGCAATTCGCTCACCACGCAGCGTCCGTGCGCATGCAGCAGACGCGCGGTGCCGCGTGCAATCGCCAGCGCGGTTTCCGACTGCCGGCCGTCGACGGGTAATTCGAGCGAAGGCGTTATAAAGGCCATCAGGCGACCTTACGATGCGATCTTGACCGGACTTCGGCACGTCCGGACAATGTATAGTGCAGCATTCGTGTTTGCTTGGTGCCGATTTTCATGGCTAAGAGATAACGTTGTTTCGGCCCGGCGCAAAGCCGGATCATTTTGCAGCCGTCAGAGTCACACCATGTCCATCGACTACGAGGTTGAATACGACAACCGCGCCCGCGTGCCCGAACATCCGGAGATTTTCGCGCGCTGGCAGCGCGACGGGGCGGCCTATCGCGCGGCGGCGCACAATGCCAGGCTTGCAATGGCTTACGGTCCCTCGCTGCGCCAGACTGTGGATCTGTTTCCGGCCAAGGACGACGACAAGGCGCCGTTCGCCATGTTCATTCACGGCGGCTGGTGGCGTTCGCTCGAACCTTCGATGTTTTCCCAATTGGCGGCAGGTCCGAATGGGCGCGGCATCTCGGTTGCCGTTGCGGGATACGATCTGTGCCCGCATGTCTCGATCGGCGATATCATCGTGCAAATACGGACCGCTTGCCTGATGCTGTGGCGCAAGCGGCGCCAGCGCATTTTCATTTATGGACATTCCGCCGGCGGGCATCTTGCGGCCTGCATGGTCGCGCAGGACTGGAAAGCCATCGCCTCTGACGCGCCTGCGGATCTGGTGCCTGCGGCGTATGCCATTTCCGGCGTTTTTGATCTCTTGCCGCTGGTGCATGTATCGCAAAATCAGGACTTGCGGCTCGATGAATCCGAAGCGCGGCGGGCGTCACCGATCTACTGGAGCGTGCCACCCGGACGCTCGCTTGACGCCGTCGTCGGCGTGCAGGAATTGAATGAATTCCTTCGCCAGAGCAAGGCGATCGCCGACGCCTGGCGGCAGCGCATGGCATTGACCCGCTATGAGGAAATCGCCGGCGCCAATCATTTCACTGTCGTCGATCCGCTCACCGACCCGAATAGCGCGATGACGGCGCGTGTTGCTGCTCTGGCGAACAGCGTCAGCACGATCCCGCTTTAGTGCCCGACAGAGCGCGATCACGCAAACCAGTAGCGCCGCGCAAAAGCAACGGTCAGCGCGATACCAACGGCGACAATCAGGACACGGATAACAGTGCGCGGAATAACGCGTGCCACATAGGCGCCGATCAATCCGCCGCCGATCGTACCGACGGCAAGCGCCAAAGTTTGCGGCCACAGAACGGCGCCTTGCGTTGCGAACACCACTGTTGCGGCAAATCCATTGAGGCTGGAGACGAAATTCTTTGTGACATTGGCGGCGCGATAATCGCCGCCGGTTGCCAGTGAGAACACGCCGAGCATCAGGATGCCGACACCGGCGCCGAAATACCCGCCGTAAAACGAGACCGGCAGCACCACCTTCAGGCTGGCAAAATTGAACGCGATAGCATGGCCGCGGCCTTCGGCGCGCGCGCGCAGCCAGGCGCTGATCCGCTCGGAACAGGCAAACAGCAGCGTTGCAAAACCCAGCAGTAGCGGCACGATTTGAGCGAACAATCGCTCCGGCGTGAGCACCAGCAGCGTCGCGCCAAGCCCTGCGCCGACGATCGAGGCGACGATCAGGCCGATGAAGGCGCGGTTGAATGGCGGCAATTGCGAGCGGTCCGCCAGCGCCGCCAGCATGGTCGCCGGCATGATGGATGCAAGATTGCAGACCGCCGCAAGCTGCGGCGACACGCCGGTTGCGATTAACGCCGGATAGATCACGACCGCCGCGCCGCCGACCATGGCTGCGATGATCCCGGCAAGGACGCCTGTGCCGGCGAGAAAAACGGTGGTGAAAATGTCCATGTGAGCAATAAGTTGCCGGTGAGACGTCAGCCTCGATCCGTCACCCTGAGGCGCTCGCGCGCAGCGCGAGCCTCGAAGGGCGACGGCCAAGGCCTCATAAGATTTGGCCGTTCATCCTTCGAGGCCCGCCTTCGGCGGGCACCTCAGGATGACGGGGTGAAGTTGAACGGTGTGAGATCAAAAGAACGCCTGGATACCGGTCTGCGCACGCCCGAGGATCAACGCGTGGATGTCGTGCGTGCCCTCGTAGGTATTCACCGTTTCAAGGTTCGATAGCACGCGCATCACGTGATATTCCTCGGAAATCCCGTTGCCGCCGTGCATGTCACGCGCAAGCCGCGCAATGTCGAGTGCCTTGCCGCAATTATTGCGTTTCATCAGCGAGATCGACGGCGGCGAGGCCTTGCCGGCTTCTAGCATGCGCCCGAGCCGCAATGCACCTTGCAGTCCGAGTGCGATTTCAGTCTGCATGTCGGCGAGCTTCTTCTGCACCAGCTGATTGGCAGCAAGCGGGCGGCCGAACTGTTTGCGATCGAGGACATATTGACGGGCGCGGTGCCAGCAGAATTCCGCTGCGCCCATGGCGCCCCAAGAGATGCCAAAGCGCGCGTTGTTGAGGCAGCCGAACGGCCCGGCGAGACCCTTCACATTCGGCAACAGATTTTCTTCCGGCACCACGCAATTTTCCAGCACGACTTCGCCGGTGATCGAAGCACGCAGCGACAGCTTGCCTTCGATCTTCGGTGTCGAGAAGCCCTTGGTGCCGCGCTCAACCAGAAAGCCGCGAATGACATTGTCGAGCTTGGCCCAGACCACTGCGACATGCGCGACCGGAGCATTGGAGATCCAGGTCTTGGCGCCGTTGAGTTGATAGCCGCCGGAGACCTTTTCGGCGCGGGTGACCATGGAGCCGGGATCGGAGCCATGGTCAGGCTCGGTCAGGCCGAAGCAGCCGATGATCTCGCCGGTCGCAAGTTTGGGCAGATATTTGCGGCGCTGCGTCTCGGTGCCGTAGGCATAAATTGGATACATCACCAGCGATGACTGCACCGACATCGTCGAACGGTAGCCGGAATCGACGCGTTCGAGCTCGCGTGCAATCAGGCCGTAAGACACATAGCCGAGACCGGCACCGCCGTATTCTTCGGGAATCGTCGGACCAAGCAGACCAAGCTTGCCCATTTCAGGCAACATGTTCGGATCGTATTTTTCGTCGCGAAAGGCCTCGGTCACGCGCGGCATCAGGTAGTCCTGCGCGAACCCACGCGCGGTGTTGCGCACCATGCGCTCGTCTTCGGTGAGCTCGCCTTCCAGATCGAGCGGGTCTTCCCAGACGAACGCCGCGTCCTTCAACATCACCGGCGAGCCACCGCGTTTTTCGGCCGTTTGCGACATGAAGCCTCCTCAGAAATAGTGTGACTATTATAGACCTTGAGGCGCCTGCATGGCCAAGGTCTATAATTGGCTAAATCAATGCCCCACGACCTGAGCCGGCAGCCAGAGCGACAGCGCCGGCACATATGTGACCAGCATCAGCACCGCAAACATCACGGCATAGAACGGCCAGATCTTGCGCATGACCTCTTCGATGCTGACCTTCCCGACCGCACAGCCGACGAACAAAATCGCGCCCACCGGCGGGTGGCACAGCCCGATGCCAAGATTGAGCATCATGATCATGCCGAAATGCACCGGGTCGACCCCGAAATTGATCATCACCGGCAGCAGAATCGGCGTGCAGATCAGAATCGACGGCGCCATGTCCACCAGCGTGCCGAGGATAAGCAGCAATATATTGATCAAAAACAGGATGACGTATTTGTTGCTCGATATCGTGAGGAAGAAGGCCGTGATCTTCGCCGGCATCTGCGTGAGCGCCATTACGTAGCCTACGCTTGATGCGCAGGCGATCAGGGTCATCACCATTGCCACCGTTCGCAACGTGCGGTGAACCAGTGCGGGCAGATCGCGCCACTTGTAATCACGATAGACGAACATGGTGACAAGGAACGCCCACACGCAGGCGACCGCGCCGGCCTCTATGGCCGTGAACACGCCACCAAGGATGCCACCAAGAATAATAACGACCGTGATCAAGCCCCAGGCGGCATCGACGCTGATCTTGATGGCGTCGCGTAGCGGCACGGCTGTGCCTCTCGGATGGCCGTCGCGATAGGCAATGACCAGGCACAGCACCATGATCGAAAAGCCGAGCAAAAGGCCCGGTACCACACCGGCCATGAAAAGACTGATGATTGAAATCGTGCCCCCGGTCGCCAATGAATAGATCACCGCGTTGTGGCTGGGCGGCACCAGCAGCGCCTGCACCGATGCGGTGATAGTCACATTGGTCGCGAATACGCGCGGGAACCCGCTCTTTTCCATCTGCGGAATCATCACCGAACCGATTGCGGATGTATCGGCGACCGCCGAGCCGGAAATTCCGCTCAGGAATGTGGTGGCGAGCACGTTGACGACTGACAGCCCCCCGCGCACGCGCGTAAATCCGACCAGCACGTCGGCGAAGGCGACCAAGCGCCGCGCCATGCCACCTTCCGCCATGATCGCGCCGGCCAGCACGAAAAACGGAATCGTCAGCATGGCAACTTTGCTCACCCCGTCGGAGATCTTCAGCATCACCGCTTCGAGTGGAATACCGATCCAAAGACAGCCGGCGATCGCCGCCAAAGCGAGCGAATAGGCGATGGGTACACCGATGAAAAAACAGAAGAACATCGTGAACAGCAGAACCGCGATGTCCATTTGTTTTCCCGGGGCGCCCGATCAGTGATGACTTGCGGGAGCCGGTGGCGCTCCGCAGAGAATGCGTTCGACCACAAACAGAAAGAGGACTGCCCCGCCAAGCGGGATCGGCAGGTAGGTCACGCCGACCGACAAATCCGGAAAGTCGGCGATGGAATTATTCCAGGTGGTGATGACGAGCTTTGCGCCCCACACGGTCATGAAGATGGCCATCGCCACCATGGCGACCTCGGCAAGCGTATCGAAGAAACGTTGCCAGAAGGCCGGCATCAATTTCACGAAGAACGACACGTTCATGTGGAAGCGCAGCCGGTAGCAGGCCGCGGCGCCGAAAAAAGTCAGCCAGATCGTGAGCAATACCGCCGTAGGTTCAGGCCACGACGCCGCGCTGTTGAGAACGTAACGCGTGTAGACCCCCCAGGGGATCACCGCCGAAATCAACACCAGCGCAGTGCCGGCGATCAGCACGCAAACGAAATAAAGCGCATCCATCGCCTTGCGGAAGGAGGCGGCTATTGCGTTCATCTCGCCAATTCCGCGATGGGGTACGTTCCGTTACTTCGTTTCCTGGATCCGTTTGACCGTCGCGGCGTATTTGGGACCGTATTTGTCCCACACTGGTTTGACCGCGTCCTGAAAGGCTTTCTTGTCGGCGTCCGAGACCTGAATGATCTGGATGCCCGCGGCTTTGGCCTTATCCATGGCTTGCTGCTCGTAGGCTACCCAGAGCTTGCGCTCTTCCTGTTGTGCCTCCTTGGCGAACTTCAGGAGCAGCGTCTGGTCCTCTTTCGACATCCCGTCCCAGGCTTTCTTCGAGAACACCAGCATTTCCGGCACAATCAGATGCTCATCGATCGTGTAGAACTTGGCGACCTGATAATGGTTGTCGAATACGAAGCTCGGCGGATTGTTCTCCGCGCCATCCACCACGCCTGTCTGCAATGCACTGAAGACCTGGTCGTAGCCCATGGCGACGCCGTTGCCGCCCATGGCGTTGGCCATATCGACGAAAATCGGATTGCCGATGACGCGGATCTTGAGGCCCTTGAGGTCGGCAACGGTTTTGATCGGCTTCTTCGTGTCGTAGAAATTGCGCGCGCCCGCATCCATCCAGCACAGGCCAATCAGCCCCTTGCCGCTATTGGTGACCTTGTCGAGCAATTCCTGGCCGATCGGCCCGTCGATGACCTGCTGCATGTGCGCCGTGTTGCGGAACACGTAGGGCAGATTGAAGACGTTGATATCATCTACGACGGGGCCGAGTGCGCCAACGCTAACACGCGCGAAGGCGATGGCTCCGACCTGTGCCTGCTCGATCGCTTCCTTCTCGCCGCCAAGCTGCATCGCCGGATACATCTGCACGCTGACGCGGCCATTGGTGGCCTGCTCGAGCTTTTTGCCGAGGTTCTCGACGGCGACGACGGTCGGATAGCCGGCGGCGTGAACGTCCGATGCCTTAAGCACCGTTCTTTGTTGCGCTGCGGCCGGCACGCTCGCATACGCGACGGTAAGAAGCGTGGTGGCAAGGAACGCGGCAAAGTTCTTCATGTCGGCGGACCTCCCCGTTTATGATTATAATATTGATCTTACTATAGCCGAGAAAACGGAAATGCATATCCTGATCACCGGCGCGGCCGGCGATGTCGGAACGCGGTTGCGGACTTTGCTCAAAGGTGTCTATCCGCGCATTCGCGTCAGTGATATCCGGAAACCCGCAAATCTCGCCGCGGACGAAGACTTCATCGCTGCTGATCTTGCCGACTACAACCAGGTCGAGACGATCACCGCCGGTATCGATGGCATTGTTCATCTCGGGGGTCATTCGGTCGAAGGTTCGTGGGACACGATTCACAAAGCCAATATCGTCGGCTGCTACAACCTGTTTGAGGCGGCCTATCGCTCCGGAGTAAAGCGCGTAGTGTTTGCCTCATCCAATCATGCGGTCGGCTTTTATCTGCGCGATCAGAAGATCGGCGTGAACGTCACGTTGCGGCCCGACAGTCGTTACGGCGTCAGCAAGGCCTTCGGCGAAGCGGTCGGCGCGCTCTATGCCGACAAGCACGGCTTGCGTGTGACGTGCCTCCGCATCGGTAACGTGAACGACATGCCGCTCGACAAGCGCCGGCTGTCGATCTGGATCAAGCCGGAGGACCTCGCGCAACTCGTTCGTATCGGGCTTGAGCATCCCGATATCCGATTCGAGATATTTTACGGGTCGTCCGACAACGACGCGGGATGGTGGGATAACAGCAATGCCCGGCGCTTCGGTTATCGTCCGCAATACCGCTCGCAGGATTTCCAAGCTCAAGCGCTGGCCGAACAGGCAAAGCTTCCTCCCGATTCGATCGCCGATCGATTTCAGGGCGGACCGTTTTGCTCGGCGGAATATGATGCCGACCAAAAGCGGTGAGCAACGGCCGGCGCCAAACAAAAACCCCGCCAGAAAATGGCGGGGTTTTGCAAACTAAACGCGCCGGCGGTCAGATCGCCATCTTCAGATCTTTGGAGGCGCGGAAAGCGACTTTCTTGCTGGCTTTGATCTTGATCGCTTCGCCGGTCATCGGATTGCGGCCCATGCGGGCGGCGCGCTTGCGGACCAGCAGAATGCCGAGGCCGGAGATCTTTACCCGCTCACCCTTCTTCAGGTGCTTGGTGATCATGCCGATCAGGTCTTCCATCATTTCCAGGCCCTGCTTCTTGGTCAGCTGATGCTGTTCCGAAAGCGCCGCTGCCAGGTGCTTGGTGGTGACCGGCTTGGCGGCTTTTGGCTTGGATGAAGCGGCTACTACCATTTGACGATGCTCCTTGGGCGCGCACCATGCGCGAACGCCTCAACCAGTAGGGGATTCGATTATGGGCGCATAGCTGCGATTGGCTTATTGCGCAGGCTTAACCACAGAAAGCTCAAGCACGGCGCGCCGAAACAGGCCATGAGGAAACATCGGCCCGTTGCCGCACAGGGACGTTTCGTCTATTCAAGGCCTACGCGCGCCCGTAGCTCAGCTGGATAGAGCGTTGCCCTCCGAAGGCAAAGGTCGGACGTTCGAATCGTCTCGGGCGCGCCAGCTGTTTGCAATCCCACGCTTTCCGAAATTTCCCAGATCATTCCGGCGGACCAACGCCGGGCTTTGCGGGACCCACCGGGAGGACCATCATGCCAATCTCGCGCCGCACGCTGATCGCCACACTCGCCTTCGGCTCGGCAGCAACAATGCTGCCACGCAAAGCCTTAGCGGCCTATCCCGACCGGCCGATCCGGTTGATCGTGCCATTTGCAGCGGGCGGTAACGCCGACATCGTCGGCCGCCTCGTCGGCGAGCGAATATCGAGCGCCCTCGGCCAACCGGTGGTCGTCGATAATCGCGGCGGCGCAGGCGGCAGCATCGGCGCCGAGGCGGTGGCGCGCTCGGCACCCGACGGTTACACGTTGCTCGTCGGATCGAACGGGCCGCTCACTGTCAACCCATTCGTACAGGCCAAGCTCGGCTACGATCCGCTCAAGGATTTTGCGCCGGTCGCACTGACCAGCTACGTGCCGCATGTGATTATTCTCAACAACAATGTCGCGGCCAAGACGCTGCAAGAACTGATTGCACTATCGAAGAAGCAGCAGATCGCCATCGCGACAAGCGGCGTCGGCAGCGCTACTCACATGACGCTCGAGCGCTTTAAAGCGGCAACGAGCGCAGACGTCGTGCACGTGCCCTATCGCAGCGGCGGTGCGCTGATGCCCGACTTGATTGGCGGCAGCATCCAGGCCGCGATGACGGAATTCTCCACTGCGTTGCCGCTGCACAAAGGCGGACAGGCACACATCGTCGCAATCGCCTCCGCGCAACGCTCCAAGCTCGCGCCCGAAATTCCGACCTTCATCGAGGGCGGCGTGAAGAATTTCACCGCGCAAAGCTTTATCGGAATTCTGGCGCCGACGGGCACGCCGACCCCGATCGTGGTGCAATTGCAGAAGTCAATCGTTGCTGGGCTCACAGCGGGGCCCACGCCCGACAAACTGCGCGACATGGGCTCGGAAATCGCCACACCCGAGCAAATGACGCCGGACGGGTTCGCGAAATTTATTCGCGTCGACTACGACAACATGCGCGAGGCCGCCAAACTCGCCGGGCTTACCCCGAAATGAGCGGCGCCTTGCCGCAAGGTGCCTGCGACTGCCACTGCCATGTGTTCGGCCCGGCCGCGCGCTTTCCCTACGCCGAGCCGCGCAGCTACACGCCTGACGATGCGCCACTCGAAGCCTATCTGGCCCTGCTCGACCGCCTCGGTTTTGACCGCGGCGTACTGGTGCAACCAAGCGCTTATGGCCGCGACAACCGGGCAATGCTCGATGCACTCGCGCGTAAACCAAAACGCTTGCGCGGCGTAGCAGTAGGCGGCGCCGAATTGAACGCCGCAACGCTCAAGCAGTGGCACGCCGCCGGTGTACGCGGATTGCGCGCCAACGAATTCCGCCGCGATGGCAAGCCTTACTACCAGAACGGCGTGAACCTTATGGAGGTCGAGCCGCTGCTGCCGGCGATCGTTGATCTCGGTTGGCATCTGCAATTGTGGATCGACGCGCGCGACCTGCCTGACCTGATGCCGCGGCTTGCACGTATGCCTATACCGGTCGTTGTCGACCACATGGGCCGCATGGAACATCACCACGGCACGCAGCATCCCGGCTTCCAGGCCTTGCTGCGCGGCATTGGCGAAGGCAAATTGTGGGCGAAGCTTTCGGGTACGTACCGGCTGGGCGCAACGCCGCCGGACTATGCCGAAGCGCGGCCATTCCATGACGCGCTCATCGCCGCCAATCCGCGGAACCTGGTGTGGGGCACCGACTGGCCGCATCCGCGCCCCGAAGGACCTGTGCCAGATGCAAAACGCCTGCGCGACGTTTTTCTTGACTGGACGAGCCCGTCCAACCGGCAAGCAATCCTCGTCGACAATCCGGCGCGGCTCTATAATTTTCCGGACGCATGACTCCGCTGCCGGGTCCACGTGGCCGACGTCACTCCAATTCGACCTGCACTGCTTCGACCGACGCCGGCATGCGGCGCGGCTCCGGCACATAGTGTTTGCCCATCTTCACCATCGGCCGCGGCTTGAACACGATCGAAGTCAACCGGTCACACAGCGCCTTGGGCGACGTTGGCTTGAGCAGGAATTCGTTGGCGCCGGCTTCAAGCGCCTCATTCACCTGCGCGCGCTGAGCGCGCGTGGTCATCATGATGATCGGCAAGTTCGGACGTGGAAATACGCCGGGCGAACGCACGATCCGCAAGACTTCGATGCCGTTGAGCACCGGCATGTCCCAGTCGAGCAACATGACATCGGGATCGGACGTACGGATCGCCTCGAGCGCGGCAAGGCCATCGGGAGCCTCAAGCACGGACTTCGCGCCAAGATTGGTCAACATCGTGCGCGTGAGCCGGCGCATATAAGCATTGTCATCGACGACCAGGATATTAAGACCCTGAATCATCTTCTCGATTTGCTTGTTGGCCATGACTTCCGCGAGGACCGTTGCGTAAAAATTGTGCGTAATCTAGGTCGAAGTCTCTGCAGTTTTGTTGAGCCGATCGTTCAACTTTTCGCAATCGGCGGTGGCAGGCCCCAAATTGCGCGCTTAAATCTTGGCGATGCACCGGCGTTTAGAAAGAATTATCCATGAGCCAGGCGAGGCAAACGCCATGAAACTTCCCGGCCCCGATCACCCCATCACCATCGCGGCTAATGGCAAACGCGTGCGCGTTACGTTCGCAGGCCAGGTCGTCGCCGACACCACGCACGCGCTCACATTGAAGGAAGCAAGTTACAAGCCGGTTTTTTATATTCCGCGCGCCGACGCCAACTTGAACCTGCTTAAGGCGACCGGTCATCGTACGCATTGTCCGTACAAAGGCGATGCGAATTATTTTTCGATCCATGCCGCCGGCCGCAGCGCGGAAAATGCCGTGTGGTCTTACGAGCAGCCGTTTCCCACGATGGCCAAGATCAGGAATTATCTGGCGTTCTATCCGGATCGCGTGGACGCAATCGAGGAAATCTGACACGCTGCAAATATACTCCACTCATTCCCGCGCATAGCCGTCCGAAGGACGGCGTGCTTCGCCCGCCTATGCGGGAATCCAGGGCGTCCTCGAAACATCGATGATGTTTCTCCTGGGTCCCCGCTTTTGCGGGGACGAGCGGGACAGGACTCAGTGCAAACGCGGGCCCTTGAGGAATTTTGCGCGGTCGGACGAATTCACCCGTACGTCGAAGGTAACGCCGTCGCGATAGAGCGTCAGCGGCACTTCGACGCCCGCCTGCCCCTGCGCCCAGACCTTCCGGTAGAATCCGCCGAGCGTCGATACGCGCTCGCCCTTCACCGCCACCACCACGTCACCCGTCTTGATTTCGGCGCGTGACGCCGGCCCCTTGGGCGCAATGCCGACCACGACAACCTTGTCCTCGATCTCGGTCGAATACAGCCCGAGCCAGGGCCGCACCGGCCGATTAACACGGCCGAATTTGCGCATGTCGTCGAGGATCGGCTTCAGCAGATCGATCGGCACGATCATGTTGAGATGCTCATTTTTGCCTTCGCGCGCGCGCTCGAGTTGAAGCGATCCGATGCCGGCCAGTTGCCCGCTGGCTGCAATCAGCGCGGTGCCGCCCCAATTGGGATGGGCGGGATACGTGAATATGGCCTCGTCGAGGACGTATTCCCAATAGCCTGCGAATTCCTGCTTGGCGGCGATTCGGCCTGCAAGCGAGCGCGTGCGGCCGCCGGCGCCGCCGACGACGACGCGCTCGCCAACTTCAATCGTTTTGGAAGACCCGATGGTCAGCGCCGGGAGATCGATTTTGCCGAGCGCCTGCACCAGACCGAAGCCGGTCTCGGAGTCGAAACCGAGCGCGTGGCCCTGAACGACCCGGCCGTCGCCGAGGTGCAGCCAGACGGTGTCGGCTTCGGTGATCAAATAGCCGATGGTGAGCACAAGCCCGTCGTCGATCAGCACGCCATTGCCGGCGCGTTCGACCCCCAGCGTATCGGCGGTGAAAGCATCCGGCGGAACGATGGAATGCAAGCCGACCACCGAGGACAAAGCGCGCTCCAGATCATAGGAATAGTCCTCGGCGCGGGGCTGCACCCCTTGCGGCACTTTCCATTCAACCAGAGAGGCCATCGACACGCTCCCACTGAACCTTCCAGCTATCATACGACGGATCACGTGGGCGAAAAGACGCTGCTCACATGTTAGTGTAATTCTACGTTATGACCCCGTTATCCATTCTCGATCTGTCACCCGTTTCCGCCGGCTCCACGGGCGCGCAGGCGCTGCGCAATTCGCTCGACCTCGCCCGGTTGGCTGACGGCCTCGGCTTTACCCGGTATTGGGTGGCCGAACACCACAATTTGCCAGCGATCGCAAGCTCGGCACCCGACATCATGATCGGGCAAATCGCTTCGATCACCAAAAATATGCGTGTCGGCTCCGGCGGCGTGATGCTGCCGAACCACGCTCCGCTAATGGTAGCCGAGCGTTTCAAGGTTCTGGAAGCGCTCTTCCCCGGCCGCATCGATCTGGGCCTGGGCCGCGCGCCCGGCACAGATCCGGCGACCTCCTATGCGCTGCGCCGTCGCCAGGGGATCAGCGAGGAAGACGATTTCCTCGAGCGCTTCAACGAATTGATGCTGCTGGAATCGCGCGCCTTTCCCGCCGGCCATCCGTTTCACAATGTGCGCGCGATGCCGTCGGATGTGCCGCTGCCGCCAATCTATCTACTGGGTTCATCGGATTACAGCGCGCAGCTTGCAGGCCACATCGGGGCGGCATTTTCTTTCGCGCACCATTTCGCAACGTTCGATGCCGCAGAAGCGATGCGGCTCTACCGCGACAATTTCAAGCCGTCGTCCTCGCACGACAAGCCTTACGCGATCCTGGCGACGCATGTGGTTTGTGCGAACACCGATGAAGAGGCCGAGCGACTGGCGGCGACCGTTGACCTGAACATCGTACGCCGGGCCAAGGGCGAGTATCTTCCCCTCGCCTCTCCGGAAGACGCTGCAAGTTATGAATACACCCCGGTCGACCGAGCCCGTATTGCGCAAAACCGTACGCGGCTCTCTGTCGGCTCCCCGGCCACGTTGAAGGCCCGGCTCATGCCGCTGATCGACGCGACCAAGGCGGACGAACTCATGGTTACGAGCATGCTGTTCGACCACGCGGCGCGCAAGCATTCGTACGAGCTGTTGGCAAAGGTGTTTGTTTGATCATTCCAGACCCTGCGGTTCACGCCGTCCAGGAATGACGACGCGGGGGGACCGTGCTAAAAGCCCGGCTGGGTTTTCGTTCAAAAAATAATGGGAGGCATCGTTGGGTAAGCAGTTCACCTTAAACACGGCCGACAAGCATTCACTCGGCGCCTATCGGGCCGATCCGTCTGGCACGCCCAAGGGCGGCATGGTGGTGGTGCAGGAAATTTTCGGCGTGAACCATCACATCCGCGCGGTGTGCGACCGGCTCGCCGCACTCGGCTATGTGGCGGTTGCCCCGGCGGTATTCGACCGTTTCGTGCGCAATTTCGAGAGCGGCTATACGCCGGACGAAATCGCGCATGCTCGCAGCTATCTCGGTAATCTCAACTGGGATCACATGATGGCCGACGTGGCGGCCGCGCAGGGAGACCTCCAAGGTACAGGCCCGCTTGGCATCGTCGGGTTCTGCATGGGCGGCACCGCGGCATTTCTGGCTGCCTGCCGTCTTCCGGGATTTTCCGCGGCGGTCGCCTTCTATGGCGGCATGATCGGCAAGTTTGCCGACGAGAAGCCGAAGTGCCCGATGCAGATGCATTTCGGCGAAAAGGACGACGGCATTCCGATGGACGTTGTGGCGAGCATCAAGGCGAAGCAGCCGCAGGCGGAGATCTATACCTATCCGGATGCGCCGCACGGCTTCTATTGCGATGAACGCGCGAGCTACCGCAAGGAATCCGGCGACCTCGCTTGGAAACGCACGCAGGAATTTCTCGCAAAGCATATGAAGAAATAGCGCGCCGCGGTGACGAAAAGCCCCCGGCACCGCCGGGGCTTTTCAATTGGCGCATACACCTTGCTCCGCTCATTCCCGCGAAAGCGGGAATCCAGAACATCTTGTGCTGGGTCCCCGCTTTCGCGGGGACGAGCGGAGAGATCTATTTAAAACCACCGCTCCTTGACGAGGATGGTGTCGCCGGGGCGCACAGGATAATCGAGCGGCACTTGGCTGCGGATCAGCTGACCGCCGACCTTGCGCGTGAGCTCCACCGTTGTCTTGAAGGCACGCGGTGCAAAACCGCCTGCAATCGCAATCGCGGTTTCCGCGGTCAAGTTGGCAACGTAAGGATACTGGCCCGGCGTCGTCACTTCGCCGAGGATAAAGAACGGCCGGTAAGTCTCGACCTCCACGCTCACATGCGGCTCACGCACATAACCTTGCTTGAGCCGCGCGGCGATCGCGTCCGCCAGTTGCTGGTTGGTGAGGCCGCGCGCCGTCACCGCGCCGATCAACGGCAGATTGACCTTGCCACCGGCGTCAACGGTGTAGCTGTTGGTGATGCCGTCCTGGCCGAACACCACGACGCGAAGCTTGTCGCCCGCATCGAGCGTGTATGGCCGCTCGCTCACCGCCGCCACAACGACGGCCGCTGGCGCGGAGGCGTAACTGGAGGGCGCAGCAACATAAGGTCCACCGACCGCAGGCGGCGGAGGCGGCGCGGCGTAAACCGGCGCAGCGGTTCTTGAATTGATCAGGCCGCGATCGTCAGCCGATGCGGGCTGTGATTCAACCATCTGGTAGGCCGGCTGCTCGTAGGCCTGCTGCGCGTAAGCCGGAGAGGTTGAGTATAGATGACGCGCTGACGACGCCGGCGCGGTCGCACGCGGGCTTGCCTGTTGCGCATATTGTTCGTGCATGCAGCCCGCAAGCGCCAGCGCGGCGCAAACCGCCAACAGAAATCGGGCTCCCCGCATCAAGGCGTCCACTCAGCCTGGAGGAAAACGAGCCCGATTAAGGCTTTATATAGTTAATAAATCCTGACCATTGCACCTGTCATTCCGGGGTGCGGCTGCAGGCCGCGAACCCGGAATCCATAATCCGCAGCGCTGCGGCGTATGGATTCCGGGTCCGGGGCGGAGCCTGTCATCGGGCCGCGCTTCGCGCGGACCCGTTGGCCCCGTCCCGGAATGACAGAAGAGAGAGATCAGGCCGGCGCGCCTTGTGTCAGCCTGGCGCCGGTCCCGATCGGACAAGACACTCCGGTACCGCCCAGGCCGCAATAGCCCATCGGGTTCTTCGCCAGATACTGCTGGTGATAGTCCTCGGCGAAATAGAACTCCGGCGCATCGACGATCTCGGTGCTGATGGCGCCGTAGCGTTTTTTCTTGAGCTCCTGCTCGTACATCGCCTTCGAGGCTTCGGCCGCCTGCCGCTGCGCTGCGTTGAACGTATAGATGCCGGAGCGATACTGCGTGCCGACGTCGTTGCCCTGGCGCATGCCCTGGGTCGGATCGTGGCTTTCCCAAAAGGTCTTGAGCAGCGCGTCATAGGAAATCTTCTTGGGGTCATAGACCACCAGCACCACCTCGTTGTGGCCGGTGCGGCCCGAGCAGACTTCCTCGTAGGTCGGATTGGGTGTCATGCCGCCGGCATAGCCGACCGCAGTCACGTATACGCCATCGCCCAATTCCCAGAATTTGCGCTCGGCGCCCCAGAAGCAGCCGAGGCCGAACATCGCCTTCTCGAGGCCTTCCGGATATGGACCTTTCAGTGCGTGGTGATTGATGAAATGCGCGGTGGCGGTGCGGATCGGGCTCGGGCGGCCCGGCAAAGCCTCGCCGGCCTTGGGCATGGCAACTTTCTTGAAGCCGAACATGCTGGGTTCTCCTGCAATTGCTGACCGCAATATATGTCGGCTGCAGGCGAACCGAAACGGCCCACCGATCACGTGTTGGCAAGCGGCCGGATTTCACGGTTCACGCACCCGCGAGACCAGTCATTGGCGCTCATTCACGCTTCAGGGCCGCGCGTAGCCGATCAGCGGCTTCTTCCTGCGGCCGAGCACAAGGAAAAGAATGCCGAAAAAGCCAAGCAGGCCCCAGCTTGGCGCCGCCAGAATGCCCACCATCAGCGGGTCCCACAGATAGCCGCCGGCATAGGGCGCGATCATCGGCTGGAGCTTCGCAAGGCTGCCGGCGTTGAACAGCTCCCACAGCGTGCGCACGCTGGTGAAAAAGACCGTGTTCCCGGCGATCGACTTGGTGCCGTCATAGACACCCAAGATAAATCCTGCCGCCAGGAAGATCAGGCCAAAAAAGCGAAGTAGAAAACGAATCATAGCCTGCCGATCATAGCAATCGTTCGCGGGAGGCACCGATTAACCCGCGCCTCGATTTCATACAACAGTACCGTTGGGTGCAGTTCCCTCCTCTTCCCTTGTGTCGGTTGCATCCGCTAACGTTCCTCGCGCCGGGCATTCCGGTCGCGTTCATGGAGTAATAATGCCCGCCAAGCCCCCCGCCGGCCGCAGCCGACCCACCTTTACCGACCAGGAAGCCCTGCAATTTCACAGCGTTGGCCGGCCGGGCAAATTGGAAGTCATCGCCACCAAGCCGATGGCGACCCAGCGCGACCTTTCGCTCGCCTATTCGCCGGGCGTCGCGGTGCCGGTGCTGGCGATCGCCGAGGATCCGAGCCGGGCCTACGACTATACGGTGAAGGGCAATTTCGTCGCCGTCATAACCAATGGCACGGCGATCCTTGGCCTTGGCAATCGCGGCGCGCTGGCGGCAAAGCCCGTGATGGAAGGCAAGGCCGTCCTGTTCAAACGATTTGCCGACATCGACTCGATTGATCTGGAAGTCTCCACCGAAGATCCCGATCAGTTCATCAATTGTGTCCGCTATCTCGGCGCCGGCTGGGGCGGCATCAATCTCGAGGACATCAAGGCGCCGGAGTGTTTCATCATTGAGCAGAAGCTGCGCGAGTTGCTCGACATCCCGGTTTTCCACGACGACCAGCACGGCACCGCCATCATCGCCGCCGCCGGTCTGTTGAATGCGATCGATCTCACCGGCCGCGAAATCGCCACGACCAAGCTCGTCTGCAACGGCGCGGGCGCAGCCGGCATCGCATGCCTGGAATTGCTCAAGGCGATCGGATTCCGGCCGGAGAACCTGATCCTCTGCGACACCAAGGGCGTGATCTATCAGGGCCGCAAAGACGGCATGAACCAGTGGAAGTCGGCCTACGCCATCAAGACGTCCAAGCGGACGCTCGCGGAGGCTTTCGAAGGCGCCGATGTGGCCTTCGGGCTCTCCGTCAAAGGCGCCTTCACACCGGCGATGGTCAAGTCGATGGCGGCCAAGCCGATCATCTTCGCCCTTGCCAATCCCGATCCGGAGATCACCGCTGAGGAAGTGGCCGAGGTGCGTGACGACGCCATTATGGCGACCGGGCGTTCCGACTATCCCAATCAGGTCAATAACATTCTCGGCTTCCCCTTCATTTTCCGCGGCGCCCTCGACGTACGCGCCTCCACCATCAACATGGAAATGAAGATCGCCGCTGCGCGCGCGCTGGCCGAGCTCGCACGCGAGGACGTGCCCGACGAAGTTGCCGCCCTCTACGGAGCACGGCCGAAATTCGGTCCCGACTACATTATCCCGGTGCCGTTCGACCCGCGGCTGATCTCGACGGTACCGCCGGCGGTAGCCAAAGCCGCGATGGACACCGCCGTCGCGCGCAAGCCGATCGTCGACATGGATGCCTACCGCCAGCAGCTTAACGCACGGCGCGATCCGATCGCGGGAACACTGGTGCAAGTGTTCGCCCGGCTGCGGCGGCAACCGAAGCGCGTTGTGTTCGCGGAAGGCGAAGAGGAGCAGGTGATCCGCGCGGCGGCGAGCTTCGTGCACCAGGGGCTCGGTACCGCGCTCCTTGTTGGGCGCGAGGACCGTGTGCGGCAGTCCGCAAAAGAGGCCGGCATCGACCTGTCCGATGGCATCGAGATCGTCAACGCACGTCTTTCAAACCGCAACGCCGCCTACATCAATTTCCTGTACGAACGATTGCAGCGGCACGGCTATCTGGTGCGCGACTGCCAGCGGATGGTGAACCAGGACCGCAATCATTTCGCCGCCTGCATGGTCGCGCTTGACGATGCCGATGCGATGGTGACCGGTGTGACCCGCAATTTTTCGGTGGCGCTCGAGGATATCCGTCACGTGATCGATCCCAAGCCGGGACACCGGGTGATCGGCGTGTCCATTGTGGTGGCACGCGGGCGGACCGTGCTGGTCGCCGACACCGCGGTAACCGAAATGCCGGAGGCGCACGAGATCGCCGATATCGCCATCGAGGCCGCCGGCGTCGCGCGCCGGCTCGGCTATGAGCCACGGCTGGCGCTGCTCGCATTTTCCACCTTCGGCCATCCGCCGGGTGAGCGCTCGGCACGGGTGATCGAGGCGGTAAAGATTCTCGACAACAAGCGGGTTGATTTTGAGTACGACGGCGAAATGGCAGCCGACGTGGCCCTCAATCCGGAACTGGCGGCGGCCTACCCGTTCTGCCGGCTTTCCGGTCCGGCCAACGTGCTGGTTATGCCGGCGTTTCACTCCGCCTCGATCTCGACCAAAATGCTGCAAGAGCTGGGGGGCGCCACGGTCATCGGCCCGCTGCTGGTCGGTCTCGACCGCCCGGTGCAGATCGTGCAACTCGGCGCCAAGGACAACCAATTGGTCAACATGGCAGCGCTTGCCGCCTACAATGTCAGTGGCTAGATCACTGCCGATAGCCAAACGGAGCCAACGTTGAGCAAGACCCTTTCCGGCGTGATCGCCGCCGTCGCCACGCCGATCGAGGAGAACGGCGCACCCGATCTCAAACGTGCCGTCAGCCTCGCGCGCTATCTGCTCGACAATGGCTGTGATGGCCTCAATGTGCTCGGCACCACCGGCGAAGCGACCTCGTTCTCGCTCGACGAGCGCAAGGGCGTCATGGACGCCTACAAGGCGAACGGGCTCCCCCTCCACCGCCTGATGGTCGGGACGGGCGCCGCGGCGGTATCGGACGCGGTCGCCTTGACCCGTCATGCGGCTGAACTCGGATTTGCCGGTGCGCTGGTGCTGCCGCCGTTCTACTACAAGGGCGTACCTGATGACGGATTGGTTGCCTACATCGATACGTTGGTGAAGGCGACCCAGTCGAAGCCGATCCCGCTCTATCTTTATCATTTCCCGGCGATGTCGGGCTTGCCCTGGCATGTCACGCTGATCGAGCGGTTGCTGGAATCGTATCCAACCCGCATTGTGGGTCTGAAAGATTCCTCCGGTGATATGGCCTTTGCGCGCGCCGCGGCGAAGGTGTCACCGGACTTTGCCGTCTTCCCTTCGACGGAGGCGTGCCTGATCGACGCGCGGGCTGGCGATTTTGCCGGCTGCATTTCGGCGACCGCCAATCTCAACGCAGACCTCTGCGGACGGGCCTGGGCAAAGGGCGACACGACCGCACTCGACGCCGCGGTAAAGATCCGCAAGCTGTTCGATGGCAAACCTCTGGTTTCCGGCGTCAAAGCGCTGCTCGCGCATATTCATGGCGATCCCGGGCTGGCACGGGTCAAGCCGCCGCTCGCGCCTTTCTCGGCCGCCGACCGCGCATCCGTGATCGCCGGTCACGATGCCGTACGGGCCAAGCGTGTCGCTTGAGGTAAGAGCTTGCGGGCGTTGACGCCCGCACGAGCCCTCACTATAAGCCTCAGCCTTGGCGGCGAATTCTTTCGCCGCCGTAACTTCTTGTAAATCCTAGTCGCTTTCGCGGACTTTCGCGGGAAGCGCCAGCTTTGATGAGAGATTGATGGCCAATACCAAGTCCGCCCGCAAAGCCACGCGCGTGATCGCGCGCCGGACCGAAGTGAACAAAGCGCGTCGTACGCTGCTGCGGAGTTCGGTGCGCAAGGTCGAGGAAGCGATCCAAAGCGGCGATCGCAAGGCGGCGATGGCGGCATTCAAGGCGGCTGAGCCTGTTATCATGCGCGCCGCGCAGCGCGGTATCGTTCACAAGAATAATGCCAGCCGGAAAGTTTCCCGTCTCGCTCACCGTATTGCCAAGCTGGGCAAGTAAATAAGTACTCCGGCCGAACAAGCTGCGAGTCCATTCCGCTTCAAACTCGAATAAAAGTCGTCCGAACGGGCCACGTGCCCGCAGCCGCGGTTCACCGGCACCCGGCTGTAGTTAAACCGTCATCACCACGTCAGCGAGATCTGGTCGCCCACGACTTGCTTGGTAAACTCATGCTGCGACCCGCAGCGGTGCAGTTGCCAGCAGCATTTTCCGAACGGGAGCTACCCAAAAATTCGCTCAGATTTTTTTTTGCGACGATAAAGACTTAAGAGGAAAGCGACGCTAGGACCCCGAAAATGCATATGTGACAGGCATTTTTAGCGGCACTTGAATTTTAAAATATTTTCTTCCTCATAGAGCCCCGCCAAGCGAATTCTGCGTCGAAATTCCGCGCGACTCCAACATGTTGGATAAAGTATCGCCGTAGCGGAGTTGCCGAGACAACACACATAATGATTTCTGTTACCGCCGCAATCGTAAAATTCATTGCGAGAGCACCTTGCTCGTGTATCTTGAAAACGCGCGCGGGAATTCTTCGCGCGTGATCAGAAACAAGGTTCCGGGTCGCGCTCATCGCGGATGAGAACGGATTTGGTTTGCCGCTCGCGTCAAATTCAACCGCTTCAAAACGCCGACACAACCCGGGGCTGAAAACAAGATCAGGTCTAGTGGGCTCGGTGCGGACGCAATTGAAATTTTCGGTAGCGCAAGCACCGGGGGACACCAAAATCTGGCAAGCAACAAACCGCAGGGCGAAAGCCCGCAAGTCATTCGAGGGGTGATGTTATGACAGGCGCAGGGACAGGGTCGGTGACCAACGCAAGTGGCATTGGATGGGCGTCGTCCAATGCGGAATTGCACGTCGCTTTTGCCCATATCGCCGGTCGATCAGCGCCACTCTTTTATATCGTACATTCCAATCGCCATACGTCTCGTACGGCCTCCATTTTCACGATCGGAACCCGAGGCGCCACACCGCCGCCTGCGGATTGAAGGCGCAACGCTGCTCGACGTTCTGTCGATGTCGTTCCGCCGAACTTTCATCACCGCGGCGGAATCCCTACCCCCGACGACATCATCGAGTGAGTGCTGTTGCGTCCCGTTTCCGGCGCGTTTGGCGGTACCCCGCCAAGCCGGGCAACCGAGTCCGTCCAACCATTTCATCGGATTGAGCAGAAGAAAATGTCGAACGCGGATCAGGAGAGCTGGTCACGGGTCAAGGAGCACCTGCGCACAGAAGTCGGTGACGACGTCTATTCGAGCTGGTTTGCCCGCATGGACCTGGAAGCAATTGAGGAAGGCGCCGTGCGGCTGTCCGTACCGACGCGCTTCCTCAAGAGCTGGATCCAATCACATTATGCAGAACGCGTGCTGGCTTGCTGGCAGGCGCAGGAAGGCAAGGTTACGCGTGTCGAGCTGATCGTGCGCTCGGCGGTGCTGAAATCCGCAGTGTTGCCAAAGACCAAGCCGGACCTCGCAATCGAAAATGGCGGCCGCTATGCGAATGGCCACGGCAATGGCCGGCCGCTATCGGTCGGCGACCCGAGCGTGCACGAGGCCCTCGGCGGCTCGCCGCTCGATCCGCGCTTGACCTTCGATACTTTCGTCGTCGGGCGCTCCAACACGCTGGCCCAGGCAGCAGCCAAACAAGTGGCGGGCGCCAAGCGCGGCGACCCCGTGATGTTCAACCCGCTTTACATCCATTCGGGGGTTGGTCTCGGCAAGACACATCTGCTGCAGGCAGTTACCTGGGCCGGTAACGCGGCCGGCGAGCGCAAAGTGCTCTACCTGACCGCCGAGAAGTTCATGTACGGCTTCGTCTCCGCCTTGCGGACGCAAACGGCGCTCGCTTTCAAGGAAGCTCTGCGCGGGATTGGCGTTCTGGTGATCGACGACTTGCAGTTCCTGCAAGGCAAATCGACCCAGGCCGAGTTCTGCCACACCCTCAATGCGCTGATCGATGCCGGCCGTCAGGTCGTGATTGCCTCCGATCGTCCCCCTTCGGACCTGGAAAGCCTGGACGACCGCGTGCGGTCGCGGCTGGCTGGCGGTTTGGTGGTCGAAATGGGCGCGCTCGGCGAGGAACTGCGGCTTGAAATCCTCAAGGCGCGGGTCATGGCCGCGCGGGCCCACCATCCGGCCTTTGACGTCCCGCTCCCGGTGCTTGGCTATATCGCCAAGACGGTCACGCATAACGGCCGCGACCTGGAAGGCGCACTCAACCGGCTGCTCGCCCATAACAAGCTGACCGGCCATGCCGTGACCCTGGAAATGGCCGAGCGCGAGGTGCGCGACCTGATCCGACCGCAAGAGCCCAAACGGGTCAAGATCGAGGACATCCAGCGCGTGGTTGCTCGCCAGTATAACGTCAGCCGGTCCGACCTGCTGTCATCGCGGCGCACGGCCAATGTCGTCCGTCCACGGCAGGTGGCGATGTATCTCGCCAAGACACTGACCCTGCGCTCACTGCCCGAAATCGGCCGGCGCTTCGGTGGGCGCGACCACACCACCGTCCTGCACGCGGTGCGCAAGATCGAAGGCCTTGTCGGCAATGATATGGCGTTGGCCGAGGAAATCGAGATCCTTAAACGGCAATTGCAGGAATAAGGCTGCGCACACCGCCTCTCCTCGTCATGCCCGGCCTCGTGCCGGGCATCCACGTCTTAGGAGCATCTCTACAAGCAAGCCGTGGATGGCCGGGACAAGCCCGGCCTTGACGGTCGCGAGGCATCCGGCCTTGTGGACGCCCTGGGGAAAGACTGCCGGCCCGGTTGCCTGCCCTTGCGCAAGGCGCACTCTTTCGTCACCTTTGCTCCCCGGCTTCGCATTCCGCGAGCGCCGGCTTGTCGTTGCGCCTTGTTTCAAGATCCGTTTCAAAGGCGCCCGAGCGGGTTTCCCAATGAAAGTGACAGTCGAGCGTGCAGAGCTTTTAAAGTCGCTGGGCCACGTGCATCGCGTGGTGGAGCGGCGCAATACCATTCCAATTCTGGCCAACGTGCTGGTCAAAGCCGACAAGGGCAAGCTCAGCCTGAAGGCGACCGATCTCGATCTCGAGGTCACCGACTCGATCGCGGCCGAAGTATCGCCCGGCGGCTCGACCACGGTGCCGGCGCACATGTTCTACGAGATCGTGCGCAAGCTGCCCGAGGGCGCGCAGATCATCATCGAGGGATCCGGTGACCGCGCCGTGCTTTCGCTGCGCGCGGGACGCTCGCGCTTTACCCTGCAAACCTTGCCGGAAAGCGACTTCCCCGATCTCGCCGCCGGCGAGATGACCCATTCGTTCAAGGTTGCTGCCGCCGACTTCAAGCGGCTGATCGACAAGACCCAGTTCGCGATCTCGACCGAAGAGACGCGCTATTACCTTAACGGTATCTATCTGCACACCGCGGGCACTGCCAAGGCCGGTACATTGCGGGCAGTGGCGACTGATGGGCACCGTCTTGCGCAGGTCGAACTGCCGCTGCCGCAAGGCGCCGCCGGCATGCCCGGCATCATCGTGCCCCGCAAGACCGTAGGTGAGGTCCAGCGTCTGATCGAGACCGGCGAAGGGGAGATCGCGATCGAACTATCCTCCGGCAAAATCCGCTTTACCATCGGCAATGTGGTGCTCACCTCAAAATTGATCGACGGCACATTTCCCGACTACGCGCGGGTCATTCCGGCCAACAATGACAAAAGCCTGGTCGTCGACAAAAAGGATTTCGAGGCCGCCGTCGACCGCGTCTCGACGGTGTCGAGCGAACGCGGCCGCGCAGTCAAGCTCTCGATCACCGGCGGACGGCTTGTGCTGTCGGTGACCAATCCCGATTCCGGGAGCGCCACTGAAGAGATCGAGGTCGAGTACGATGCCGATCCACTCGATATCGGATTCAACTCACGTTACCTGCTCGACATTGCCGCGCAGATCGAAGGTGAAGTTGCCGTGCTCAAGCTCGCCGACCCCGGCTCGCCCACGCTCATCCAGGACAAGGACGCCAAAGGCGCGCTCTACGTCCTGATGCCGATGCGGGTGTGAGCTTCTCTCGATAAGCAAGAGGGTGGTATGGGTCACCAATGGCCGCTGCCTTCATTCGACGACTGACGCTCACCAATTTCCGCAGCTATCACGCCGCGCAAATTCTTCTCGATCGTGCCGGGCCCGGTGGTCCTTACTGGCGCCAATGGCGCCGGCAAAACCAATCTGATCGAGGCGATCTCCCTGCTTGCGCCCGGCCGCGGATTGCGGCGCGCGACCATGGAAGAGCTCGCCTTTTCGGAAGGCGACGGCGCCTGGGCTGTTTCAGCCGAAATCGAAGGCATGCTGGGTCTCGCGACGCTTGGCACCGGCATTGATCCGCCGGCGGGCGATGAATCCGCCCCAACGCGCAAATGCCGCATCGATCGCGAAAGCGTCGGCTCGGCGGCTGCCTTCGCGGACCACCTGCGCGTGGTCTGGCTCACGCCGGCAATGGATCCGCTGTTCAGCGGCCCGGCATCGGAGCGCCGGCGCTTCCTTGACCGGCTGGTGCTGGCGGTCGACGCGCAACACTCAAGCCGCGTCGCCGCGCTCGAACGCAGCCTACGTTCGCGCAACCGACTGCTGGAAAATGCGCCCGGCGACTACGCACTGGCTCGACGCGGTCGAACACGAGACCGCCGAGGTCGCAGTAGCGGTTGCCGCGGCGCGCGCGGAAACAGTCAAACGCCTCTCGGCCGCACTCCATGCATCGCGTGACGAGGCGCCGGAATTTCCGCAAGCGGAAATCGCGCTGGAAGGCTGGATGGAGCAGCTGCTGCCCGATCACAGCGCGCTCGAAATCGAGGACCGGTATCGCGCGCTCCTGAAAGACAACCGCGCGCGTGATGCCGCGGCCGGACGCACGCTCGATGGGCCACATTTGTCCGATCTTTCCGTCACTCACGCGGGCAAGAACATTCCGGCCGCAGACGCCTCAACCGGAGAACAGAAGGCGCTGCTGATCCGCCTGGTGCTCGCGCATGCGAGCTTGATCAAGCAAATGACGGGCTATGCGCCGCTGCTGTTGCTCGACGAGGTGGTCGCGCATCTCGACCCGGCGCGGCGCGCGGCACTCTACGACGCACTCACGTCGCTGGCCGCGCAGGTCTGGATGACTGGCGCCGACCCTGCCGCCTTCGGCGATATCATCGGTCGCGCGCAGGTATTTGTTGTTCGGCGGCGGCGGCGTGGAACCGGCTGCGGCGCAGTTCCTTTAGAAGCCGCTCACATTTTGTTAATTCAAATGCGATCAATTCTTCGAAAATAGGAACCATCGCCAAGCGCATTGCTTTACCCCCTACAATTCACGCGAACACACAGCGACGACGATGGAAAAGGACGCAGCAGTTGCCAAGGTCAGAAACGAGCTTTATCGCGCGTTCGACAAGACGCGCGCTGAGCTCGATCGAATCGAGATTCTGGCGGCCGGCCTTGCGGCGTTCAATGCGCCGATTCCCGACTACGAACCGACGTTCCATCATTTGCGTCGCGTGGATCTGAGCAAACACGAACTACCGTCGGATTAGCTCCGACGGCGCTAGATTTCTCCGAGCAGCTCGCGCCGCTGACGCTCGGACGCGTCGGAATAGCGACGGAGTGCATGTGCTTCGCTGAGCAGCCCGGTGACTTGCCGGCGCTCCAGCGAGTCGACGACAGCCAAAGCCTCGGCTTCGTAGCGGTCAAAGGCCGCAACGGCTTCCTGTGCCGTCATCTGCGATAAAAGCATGTGGTCGCGTGTGGTGCAATATATCGCGCAGCGAGGCCGTAGCGCTGAGCTCGGCCGCGTGGGCTTCCGCCACGATAACCATTCCGGCATAGCGTCCGTCCTCGTCGACGGCGACCACCTGATTGGTCGAGCCTAGCGGAAACGCCTCGCGAAATGCCGGGATCGGCGATTCCACGGGCGTCGTGCGCACGTCCGCCCGCATCATTTGCGCGACCGTCAGGTCACGAATCCAGCCAACATCGGCTGCGCTGCGGATGGTTTCGCCGCGCAGATGGAACCGCCAGGTGGCGAACGAATAACCGAAGAACTCGCGCGTCACCTGCATCGCTATGATCGCGGCGATGACCACCGCGGTGGTGAGCCACAAGTCGCCGGTGGTTTCCAGCGCGATAAACGTCATGGTCAACGGGCCACCGATCACCGAGACCGACAACGCGCACATGCCGATGATGGCGTAGGAATCCGGATCGATATGCAGACCGGGAAAGAACGCGCCAAGCCCGAATGCAAACAGCTGGCCACCGAGCGCACCCAGCAAGAGCGAGGCGAAAAACAAGCCGCCGCGGAAACCGGAGCCGAGCGAGACCATGGACGCAAGCGACTTCAGCACGAAAATCAGCGCGATGGTGGCAAGCGGCAACCTGAAGATGCCGGTCAGATGCAGCGCGCCATGACCGGAGGACATAACCTGCGGCGAGATCATGGCAAGCAAGCCCACCACCGCGCCGCCGAACATCGGACGCAATGCCGGCTTCACCCGCAAGCGCGTGAACAACAATTCGCAGGCTGCCACGCCGCGCATCAGCACAATGCCGAACACAGCGGCGAGCACGCCGACAAACGCCGCGATCACCACGTCATGGACCGCGAGATTTGATACCGCGCCGGTCTCGATGCCGAGCCGATCGGGCGTGAAGACTTGCGCCGTCAAATAACCGACAAGAGATGCCATCCCGACCGGCGCGAGCGAAGCGATCGAATAACTGCCGATGATCAGTTCGAAGCCGTAAAAAGCGCCGCCGAGCGGCGCACCGAACGCGCCGGCAATCGCGGCCGCCGCCCCGCAGCCGACCAGAATGCGCATATCGCTGCGCCGCAGCCGAAATGACCGCCCGATGGCCGAGGCGATGCCGCTGGCGAACTGCGTGTAGCCCGCTTCCAATCCGACCGACGCGCCGATACCGCTCGACCACACTGTCTGTGCTGCCACGATCAGGCTGCCGCGCATGGACATGCGCCCGCCATGCAGCGCATTGGCCTCGATCGGGTCGACCTCGGTGCCGCGCCGGCGCGTGATGTAGGCGCTAACGAGTCCGAACAGCAGTCCGCCGAGGCACGGTGGTATGAACGCACGGAGCGGATCGAGCGCGACCCGGCCGGACAGCCGCTCACCGGGATCGAGCCCGAAAAAAACCTGATGCATGTACCCGACCGCCTCGCCCATCGCGGCGACCGCAAGCCCGGCAATGGCCCCGATGATGACCGCCAGCACGATCACACTCGATTCCCGCGCGCGGACGATGGCGCGCAGCCGGTGCGGGACTTCGAGTGGGCGGGTAAGCCAGTGCATGCTGAGTGAATTCAAATCGGACGCAAAGTGCCAGTGCCTTAAATGCCATGGCACGCCCGGGTGCAAGCGATGGATTCAACGCGCGAAAGGCGGCTTCGATTGTCTGTCAATCCGGTCTTTTGCGACGCACGGAAATGCAGGCGATTCGGACTAAAAATGGGATGAAAAAAGTGGGGATTTTTACACCCACTCCCCTTTAAAAAACGCTGCTAGATCAACATATTAAGCCCACTGACTTTGCCCTGTACGGGACCCATTTTTCATGTCACACAAACTGCTCATTCCGACTCAATTTTCCGATCGATTCGAGGGTGCCGCCGATGGCTGAACCGGCCCGCAAGAACCCATCCGATTATGGCGCCGAATCGATCAAGGTCCTCAAAGGCCTCGATGCCGTGCGCAAGCGGCCCGGCATGTACATCGGCGACACCGATGACGGGTCCGGCCTTCACCACATGGTCTACGAGGTGGTGGACAACGCCATCGACGAGGCGCTCGCGGGATTTGCCACCGAAGTCGTGGTGACGCTCAACCCGGATGGCTCCTGCACCGTGCGCGACAACGGCCGCGGCATCCCGACCGACATCCACAAGGGCGAAGGCGTGTCGGCAGCCGAGGTCATCATGACCCAGCTGCACGCCGGCGGAAAATTCGACCAGAACGCCTACAAGGTTTCAGGCGGCCTGCACGGCGTCGGCGTCTCGGTGGTCAACGCACTGTCGACCTGGCTCAAGCTCACGATCTGGCGCGACGGCAAGGAGCATTTCATGGAGTTCCGCGACGGCGTCGCGGTTGCTCCGCTGAAGGCCACCGGCGATGCCAAGGACAAGCGCGGCACGGAAGTCACCTTCATGCCCTCGACCAAGACCTTCACCATGGTCGAGTTTGACTTTGCCACGCTCGAGCATCGCTTGCGCGAGCTGGCGTTCCTGAATTCCGGCGTCCTCATCATCCTCGCCGACCAGCGCCATGCGGTCGAAAAGCGCGAAGAGATGAAATACGAGGGCGGCGTGGAAGCCTTCGTGAAATTCCTCGATCGCAACAAGACCGCGCTCATTCCAAATCCGGTCATGATCAAGGCCGAGCGCGAAGGCATCACGGTCGAATGCGCGCTGTGGTGGAACGACGGCTACCACGAGAGCGTACTCTGCTTTACCAACAACATCCCGCAGCGTGATGGCGGCACGCATCTCGCCGGCTTCCGCGGCGCGCTCACACGCCAGATCACGCAATATGCCGAGACCGCCGGCACATCACGCAAAGAAAAAGTCGCGCTCACCGGCGACGACTGCCGCGAGGGACTGACGGCGGTGCTGTCCTGCAAGGTGCCGGATCCGAAATTCTCCTCGCAGACCAAGGATAAGCTGGTGTCCTCGGAAGTGCGCCCGGTCGTCGAAAACGTCATCAACCAGGCTTTGCAGGATTGGTTCGAAATCCATCCGCAGGAAGCCAGGGTGATCGTCGGCAAGGTGGTGGAAGCAGCCGCCGCGCGCGAAGCCGCGCGCAAGGCGCGCGAATTGACCCGCCGCAAGGGCGCGCTCGATGTGTCGTCACTTCCCGGCAAGCTTGCCGACTGCCAGGAGCGCGACCCCGCGAAATCCGAGCTGTTCATCGTCGAGGGCGACAGCGCCGGCGGCTCCGCCAAGCAGGGCCGCAACCGCGAATTTCAGGCCGTGCTGCCGCTGCGCGGCAAGATTTTGAACGTCGAGCGCGCGCGCTTCGACAAGATGCTGGGCAGCCAGGAAATCGGCACGCTGATCACGGCGCTCGGCACCGGCATCGGGCGCGACGAGTTCAATCCGGACAAGCTGCGCTATCACAAGATCATCATCATGACGGACGCGGACGTGGACGGCTCGCACATCCGCACGTTGCTGTTGACGTTTTTCTTCCGCCAGATGGAAGAGCTGATCAAGCGCGGCCATATCTACATTGCGCAGCCGCCGCTCTACAAAGTCGCGCGCGGAAAATCAGAACAGTATTTGAAGGACGAGCGCGCGCTGGAAGACTATCTGATCATGACTGGCGTCGAGGAGGCGGTGCTGCGTCTCGCCTCCGGCGAAGAGCGCGCCAGCGAGGACCTGCGCAAGCTGGTCGAACAGGCGCGGTCGGTCCGCAATCTGCTCAATGGACTGCACAGCCGGTACAATCGCCAGGTTGTCGAACAGGCGGCCATTCTTGGCGTGCTCAGTTCCGATATTTTCGGCGATCCGAAGAAGGCCAAAGCAGCGGCGCCCTACATCGCCAAACGCCTCAATGCGCTCTCCGAGGAAACCGAGCGCGGCTGGGAAGGCGAGTTCAGCGAAGAAGCCGGCTTTACTTTCACCCGCACGCTGCGCGGCGTGAAGACCGTCGCCATCATCGATCATGCGCTGCTCGGCTCGGCCGATGCCCGCAAGCTCGACGAATATGCCGCCTCGTTGCAGAAGATCTACGAAAAGCCCGGCTCATTGCGTCGCAAGGACGAGACCTGGGCTATCCACGGGCCGGTCGGCCTGTTCGAGGCCATTACCGGCGCGGGGCGCAAGGGCGTCACGATGCAGCGCTACAAGGGCCTGGGCGAAATGAACCCCGAGCAATTGTGGGAAACCACGCTCGACATCAATGCGCGCTCGCTGCTGCAGGTGCGCATCAAGGAAGTCGATGAAGCGAACGTGCTGTTCGACCAACTGATGGGCGATCTGGTCGAGCCGCGCCGGCAATTCATCCAGGACAATGCGCTGGCGGCCAGCGTCGACGTCTGACGCCGTCTAATCGCTCAGGGCTGGTCGCAAACCTCCGCAACGCCCCTGACCCAGCCACCGCGGCCGTCGGACAGCGGCGCATCGCGCCAATAGCAGCTCGGCGTGACGTCGTAGTAGCCGTAGCAGCCGCCCAACGCACAGCCGCGCTCCCAGACGGGATTGCCGACGTAGCGCAGACGCACGGTGTGCGAAGAGCTCCGCCCGATAGGCGCTTCACAATCGCCGCAGTAAGGCAGCTGTTCGACAACGCGGATCCGGGGATCAGAAGGGATAACGCGATCGACGTAGTCTCCGCCTTGCGAAACGCGCACGGAACGATGCGCGGGATAAAGATCGGCGGCTTGGGCGAACCCCGCCAGCGAGCCGAAGAAAGTGAACCCCAGAATTCCGAAAACCATGCGATGCATGACCACTATCCTCCCGAAAATCCGGTGCCGATGCTATCCGCAGAAACGCGGAGCCACTATCCGCGGAGGTAAAATGCTCATGATGTCAGCCGGGCGCCAATGCTCAGACCAATAATCAGCGCGCCCAGGAACAGCACGAGGAAGATGCCGAACAGCCATTGCGCGATGGTGGCCGAAGCGGCCTCGACATCAGTAAAGCCGAAGATACCGGCGACAATCGCAATCAGCAGGAAGACAAAGGCCCATTTCAGCATAGGCACCTCCTCGGCGGGTCCGCCCCGATAATGAGCGGAGCCGCCACCAAGTTCCATCGCTAGCGAGGGGAATCAGGGGCTGCGCGTCCGTGGGTCGCGCGCCTGCCAGGCGCCGGTATCGACGCGGGCGAGGAAATCGCCGACTACCCGGTTGAACAGGTCCGGTTCTTCGAGGTTCACCGCATGGCCGGTCTTCGGAAATACCACGAGGCCGGAGGCCGCAATCGCGTCCTTCATGAACAGGCCCGGCTCAATGCAGCGCTCGTCTTCGTCGCCGACCACGATGAGCGCCGGCGTCGTCAGTTGCCGAATTTCGTTCTCGAAATCGTAAAGCGAGGGGCGCGCACCCTGGAATCCCCGCGACATGTGCGCGGAGCCCTGCGCGTCATGCTCGGATAGTTGCCTTGAAAACTCGGCAAAACCGCGCGGATCTTTGAGCTCGAAAGGAATTCGGCTCGGGCTACGACCGTAAGCTTTTGCGACTGCAGCCGAACCTTCCCGTTCGAATTGCAGGGCGAGGTCGCGCGAGCGTTTGTGAAAGTCCTCGGTGTACCACCGCTCGCTGCCCGAGCCCGCACCGGCAAGCACAAGCGAGCGCACGCGGCCGGGATGATTGAGCGCGACCTGTAGCGCAGTGTAGCCGCCCATCGACAGGCCAATGACGTGCGCCTTGTCGATTTTCAGATGATCAAGCATCGCGACAGCATCGCGCATCACAGAGAGGTAGCTGTAGGTCGAAGGATCAGATGGCACGTCCGACGGCTTGTAGCCACGTGCTGCGTAGGCAATGCAGCGGTAACGCTTGCCGAATTCACGCAGCTGCGGTTCCCAGCTGCGATGGTCGCCGGCAAATTCGTGCACGAAGAGAATCGGCGTGCCCTGTCCGACTTCTTCGTAATAGAGCTTCACTTTGTCGGATGTGGTTGCGTACGGCATGAGATTGATTCCTGAATTTTCGTTCTGGTCTCAAGGCGCACCAGCGCGACGCGCATTGCGGCGGGCGGATCGATCAACTCCGTGGCATTCCTTGAACCTTCATCGCGATGCGCACGAGGTCGGCGATATTACGAGCACCGATACGCTCCATCACCCAGGCGCGATGATTTTCCACGGTCTTCGGGCTGATTTTGAGTTGCGATCCGATTTCCTTGTTCGACAATCCGGCAACGGCAAGCTCCATGACCTGGCGCTGCCGGGCCGAAAGCGTGTCGAAGCGGGATCGCAACTTTTCAAGCTCAGCAGCATCGATTTCAGGCTGCTGATTCTTTTCAATCGCATTCTTGATGCTGGCGAGCAAACGGGCCTCATCAAATGGCTTTTCGATGAAATCGAAGGCCCCGACCTTGATGGCGGCGACAGCCATGTCGACGTCACCATGTCCGGTGATCAGCACGACCGGCGTGAGCAAGCCCCCGCTTTTCAACCGGTGAACCAGATCCAGGCCCGACATGCCGGGCATCCGAACGTCCGACACAATGCAATCAAATCGTTGTCCGCCCTCGATCGTTGAAAGAAATTCTTTCGCAGACGCAAAGCACGCTGTTTCGATGTTCTGACGGGCGAAATAGAGGCGCAACGAATTCGAGGACCGCCTCATCGTCGTCGATAACCGCAATCCGAACGAGCGCGCTCATGCCTTGGCCGTCTTTGCGATGGGCAGCGTAAAGTGGACGGCGCCGCCTTGCGCGCCGTCATCGATCCATAATTTGCCACCATGCGCCTCGACAATCGACCGGCATAGCGGCAACCCAATGCCGAGCCCTTCGGCTTTGCTGGAAGACAATGGCAGAAACGCACTTTCAAGGAGCGCGGGCGGAAAGCCCGGCCCGGTGTCGACGATACGAATCTCAATGAATTCGGCGTCGAATGTCTTCGCCGCGATCAGAACGGAGCCGCGCCTGTTCCCGATCGCCTCGATAGCATTGCGTAGAAGATTGATCAGCACCTGCTCGACCTGAAGGAGGTCGACCATGATGCGCGGAAGATCTGCAGCAATGTCGGTCCGGGTGGTCACATGCGAGCGATCGAGATCCGGCCGGCACAATTCGAGTGCCTCCTCCACGATCTGTTCGAATCGGCACAGCGCGCGATTGCTGCGGTCGAGCCGAACCAGAGCACGCAAATGGCGCACGACTTCGGCAGCGCGCTCAACCTGAGCAACCGCCTTTTTGGCGGTTTCGGCAGCCGTTACGACATCAACAGGCGCCGCGCTCATCGCATCGTTGACAAGCCGCGTATAGGTGCCGGCCGCCATCAATGGCTGATTGAGCTCATGCGCGACCGCGGCGGCGAGCTCGCCCATGCTGCCAAGCCGGGCAAGACGCGAATGCGATTCTTGCTGCAACCGCAATTGCGCTTCGGTACGCCGCCGCTCGGTAACCAGTTCACCGGCCACCAGGCCCGTTACCGCCAGGACGAGCATCAGTGCCTGGAAAGCCGTTACGTCGAATGTTCCGGCAGGAAAAAGCTGGATGCCCAGGATCAGCCCGAGTTGCGTGACCAGAATCCCGACACTGACGCCTTCCGAACCGGTACGGACAGCAAGCCAGACGATCGGCAGGAAGAGCACATAGAACAACTGGAATTGTTGTTCTTCCGCCAGGCCAAACACCAGCGCCAGCGCTATGCCGATCGCAACAAATTGGAGCGACGTTTCTGTCGTCATTGGCAGGATTCGGCGGCGCGTCAATGCGAATAACGCAAATGGCGCGATTACCGTGATGCCGATGACGTCGCCAACCCAATAGCGCAGCGTCGCAGCCGTGAAGTCCGCGGGCGGCAGCAATCCCGCGGCGATCGTTAGGCTCACATATCCAATTGCGACGAAAGCCGCACTTACGACCGCAACGATCATCAGCAGCACGAGATCGCGCATCGAGTCGAGTGTCGGTTCAAACCGCAACTTCGGATGCAACAAAATCGTCAATGCAATCGAATAACCACCGCCAACCAGCACCGAAGCAAGGATTTCGGCCTGCCAGGGCATCGCAAACTGTTGATTGAAGTAATCCGCCAGCAAGGGGCTGATAAGCAAAAAAGGAATCATCCGGAGCCCAAACAGCAGGAGCAGCACAAAGCTCAAGCCGGTACCGGGATTCCAGGGCGTGATTCCGAGATGCGCATAGGGCTCGATGAAACTGATCCAGTCGAGCACCGCGTAGGCCGCAAGGTAAACAAGTCCGACGACCAATTTGTGCGCGTCGAAAACTCGCGGAAAGGCCATCGCTCGCAATCGCTCCGCCTGCATTCTGGTCGTCATCAATTCTAGGCCTCTTCCGCGGCGACACCCCGGATATTAATCCCTAGGGGGAAATACCCAAGTGCATCGCCCCGGGTATTCATCCTGAATTGTAGCCCCGTTCGACGACCCTATTCTTCCGGTACGGCAATCTGAATTGCCGCCAGCGGGCAGGGATCGTGCCGAACAGACTTCCACTGACAGCGAATTCCGTGGCGCGCGCGGGAAGCGTTCGACTGCGAAGACCGACGAGCAGTCGGCCATTGCGCAAATGGCAGAACATCCGCGGGCCCGCAGGCGGGCCAACCGGACAGTCGCGTGCGCGGATCTCCGTCAGCTCCGTTCTCGTCAACTGGGCCGGACTCGTTGCACTTTGGGCGCTCCCCTACCTGACATTGCTCGATCATCTCCGTATCGACGCGGCGCGCTCTGAAATTTTGCAGTGGTCGCTGCTCGTCGTCGGCGCGCTCGGACTTGTCAGCATTCTCTTCACAGCATGGCGAGAAACGCTCGATCCCGCGTGGCGCGCGCGACATGGGTTAACGCTTCGCAAGCGCCCTGACCGCCCGCACACCGGAAACATCGCTTAGTCGAACTGCGCAGGGATCGCGAATGATCAATTTCTTGAACGATATCGGCGTTAATACGCAGCCGCAGTTCTGGATATCGGTCGTTCAGATTATCTGGATCAACGTCCTGCTGTCGGGCGACAACGCCATCGTGATTGCGCTCGCCTGCCGGAATTTGCCGCAAAAGCAGCGTCTCACCGGAATGGTATTGGGCACAGGGGTCGCGCTTTTATTGCGTCTGATCTTCGCGACCATCGTCTCGACACTGATGCTGCTGCCCTACGTCAAGATCGCGGGTGGCGCTGCCCTTCTCTGGATTGCAGTCAAATTACTGTCGCCCAGCGAGGGGGCCGAAAACGGAGATTCATCGTCCCAGAGTCTCTGGCGCGCGGTGAAACTTGTGGCCGTTGCCGACGTAGTCATGAGTCTCGACAACGTCATTGCCGTCGCCGCTGTCGCCGACGGAAGCCTGGCACTCCTCGTGTTCGGACTGGGCGTCAGCATTCCCGCCATCGTCGCAGGCGCGAACATCATCATGGCCATGCTCAACTATTTCCCGCTCATCATTTGGGCCGGGGCAGGCTTGCTGGGATGGATCGCCGGCGACGTGATTGCGAGCGACCCAATTATCGCGGACTACGCGGCGTCGTTTAGCGCCGGCGCGCCGGCGAAGGTCAAGCTCATCTTTGCGATTGCCGGCATGGCCGGGACAGTGGGCTTCTGCCTCATCAGCCGGGCACGGCTGCGCGCACCACGGCTCGACTATTAGCGCGTCAAAATAAATCCAGGTATTCTTTCTGCTCCCAAGGCGTCGGCTCCGGCTGCTCGCGCGATTCTTTCTGGAAACGCTCGAGTTCAGCCGCCTTGATGTGCGTATAGTAATCGACAAATCCTGCGCCGAAACCGGCACGGAAAGTCTCGTCGGCGCGCAGCGCCGTCAGAGCCTCGCCGAGATTTTTCGGCAACAGCGCAGCCACCGCCTCATAGGGCGTATCGGCGGATGGGCCAGGATCGAGCCTGCGCGCGATGCCATCGAGGCCCGAATAGATCTGCGACGCCACATAGAGATAGGGATTGGCGGCGGGCTCGCCGACCCTGTTTTCCAGATGGGTCGCGGCATCTCCCGGCTGGCCAAGAACACGGACCATGGCGCCGCGGTTGTCGCGCGCCCAGATGGCGCGGTCGGGAGCGAGCGAATAAGGCCGGTAGCGCTTATAGCCGTTGATGGTCGGCGTGGTGAACGCCGCCGCGGCGCGCGCATGGCTGAGCAGCCCGCCGAGATAATATTTTCCGACCGTCGAAAGCACGTCACGGTGATCGAACGCGAACGCGTTGCGCCTCGACCTGGTTTCGATCAGCGACTGGTGCAGATGCCATCCGCTCGACATCATGTTGGGCAACGCCGGCCGGCACATGAAGCTCGCGAGATAGCCGTGGCGCCGCGCGATCTGCTTCATCGCCGCGCGAAACAGCACCATGGTGTCGGCGCTATCCAGCCCCGTCTGCGGGCGGAAGGTGAATTCGCACTGGCTGGGGCCGAGCTCGACCTCAACCGAACGCAACGGCAGGCCCATTTGTTCGACGCCATGGCGGAGCAGCTCCACCGCCGGATCGAGCATGTCGTAGCGGGATTCGGTGAGATACTGGTGGCCTTGCGTCAACAGGCTGATGTCGGGAGCTTCCGGCGGCCAGGTTGCGTCGGCAGGGGTCAGACGCGGATTTGTCAGCCTGAACAGATGAAATTCTACTTCCAGGCCCGCAACGAAATCGAAACCGGCCTTGGCGAGCGTGGCGAGCGCATCGCGGCAGCGTGCTCGCGTGGAAAACGGCACCGGCTGACCATTGGCGAAATAAATATCGCACAGCATCCAGCCGGTCTTGTTCGCCCAGGGCAGAATGCGGAACGTCGTCGGATCGGCGACCATGACGAAATCGCCACCGCCTTGCATCTGCTCCATCGCAAAGCCGCCACCCGGCGTGAACACCGGATAGACCGTGCGGTGCGCGGTGTCTTTCGCGAGCAAAGTTGTGGTCATGGTGACGCCGCTGCGCATCGCGCCTGCCGCTTCCGATGCGAGCAGCGCTTTGCCACGCAGCACGCCGTGCTGGTCGGCAAAGGAGAAGCGCACGACCTCGAGTTTTTCTTTCTTGATGATGCGTTCGACTTGCGCGGCCGCCTTTGCCTGCACGTCGCTCCACAAGCCGTGGCGCTCGACGAAACTGGCGGATTTACGCGAACGCGGGGGCATTCGATTTAATGCCCGTTGGCCCAGCTCGCAGCCTTGCGTTTCACGGCCTCGGTCTTCTGCCAATAACCCTGCCAGTCGTCGGCGGGACCAATGCCGTCGATTGCCGCCGGACCCGTCATGCTCGCGGCGTGCGCCGGGTCGAGGACCATGATCGGCTTTTCGCCCTTGCTCGCCTGTTCGATCGCCTGTCGAAGCAGCTTGCGATAGGCGCTGATCGCCTTGTCCGAGGTGCCGAGGTGCTCTTCGGTGCGGTCCTGGATCGCGCCCATCGACTCGCAAGCCCACTGGTCGTGCACGTTGATGTCGGCGCCCATACCGGTAAAGGTCTCGTGCTCCTGCTCGTGCGGATCAAAGCCGTAGTCGTTGCTCTTGTTTTTATTCGGGATGTAGTCGGGCAACTGGTAGAGCGCGAGACGCTGGCGCCGCATTTCGTCCTTGTCGACGGCCGCGCCAAACGAGGTGAAGATCGCGTACCAATAGTGCTTCGTGTCGTCGATCGGCACATGCCATTGCGTGATCGTCATCTCACGACTCATCGGAATAATGAATGCATTGGGAAACATCAGGTTAGTGACGCGCACATGCATGCTCGCGTCGCTGATCTGCCGCAATGTCAGCAACCGGAACCCGAATTCGGTTGGCTCGACCTCGATGCGCGGCCGCGTCACCTCGCGCATGATGCGCGACATCGGCATGTCGGAATCGCGCGAGGTGTCGCGAAAGAGTTTTCCGTAGCCCTGGCTCGGATCCTCGTCGTGAAAAAACCGGTGCAGAAATGACGTGTGCACGGGATCGATGCCGACCTCGAGCGATTGCAGCCAGTTGCAGTCGATCATGCCCTTGAATGCAAATGTGTGGCTCGCGGGAGCAACGAAGCAATCGAAATGCGGTAGCGCCGGCGGCGCGCCGGGCCCGAGATAGGCAAACAGGATGCCGCTCTTCTCCACCACCGGATAGGATTTTTGCTTGATCTGTCCGCAGAGATTGCTGTCGTCGGGCTCGGCTGGCGTCTCCAGGCATTTGCCGTTGACGTCAAACAGCCAGCCATGAAAAGCGCAACGCAGTCCGCCATTTTCGAGGCGTCCGTAAGCGAGATCGGTGCCGCGATGCGGACAGCGGCGGCCGATTAACCCGTATCGGCCCTGCTCGTCCTTGAAGATCACAAGATCTTCGCCGAACAGCCGCACCGGCTTCACCGGACGGTTGCCGGAGAGCTCATCAACCAAAGCCGCCGGTTGCCAATAGCGCCTCATCAATCCGCCCGCCGGCGTGCCGGCACCGGTTCGGGTGATGAGATCGTTCTGTTCCGCGCTCAACATCGGCAGCCATCCCCATGTACGCCACGAGGATGACTGTATACGAAATCCGCAACCGACCGAAAGCTGCTGGCGGCCGCGCGCGCGGAATGCAAAACGGCCGGCACTGGGCCGGCCGTAATAGCGATAAAACGCATCAGATCTAGTTCGGATGGCGCGCGGCCAAGCCCATGTCCATGCGCCGCCGCCAGGCGGTCTGGCGCAGGCCCATCAAACGCTGTGCAGCGGTTTTGGCTTCGGCGCGGCTGGCCGCCGCGCATGTGCGATATTCCAGATCAGCGACGCGCGACACCAGCGGCTGCTTGCGAAAGAGTCTTGTGAACACGCTGGCACCGTCGTTCAGTTTCAGATCCGCCAGCGAATTGGCGACGTTGCCGGAATGCCCGAAGGCAACAACCCGGCCGGTCATCGTATGGCGGACTTCGTAAACACCAGGGCCGATGGGCGCTTCAACATGTTCGCCGCTATATGCATCGGGAAATCGCTTCCAATTACTCCAAGTCTGAACCATGAAAATCCCTCAAAATCTCATTCAAAAAACGCGCTGCAAGAACGCGACAACTAACCATTGGTTCCGCCAGGTCAACTGGGTCTCAACGTGGTCTGTTGATAAGCGGGCAATAGCGGCTGCAATTTGACGCAGAGCAAGCTCCACGTATTTCCACTTACAGGCGCGGTTAATTGCCGCGGTTAATGGCCCGGAAGGACCAGTACTTTCGGCTTTGCCGGGAGGCTTGCCTTGCTTACCACCAGCGATGGTACTTCTGCGACCTCTACGTCCCACTCCTCACGAACCCGCTGCAAAAACCGGTCGAGGGTGTAGGCGCTAAAATAATGCATCGGGATCATCAGGGGCGCCTTGAGCGCGTGCAACACCTCGACCATGCCGTCCAAATCGAGCGTATAGGACCCATCCACCGGCACGAGCACGATGTCGACACGGCCAATTTCGTTGAGCTGCTGCTGCGTCAATGTGTGATGCAGATGACCGAGGTGCGCGACACATAAGTTGGCAACCTCGAAAATGAAAATTGAATTGCCGTGCCGCTCGGTGCCGCCGTCGAACGACCGGATATTGGTCGGGACATTGCGTACGCGCACGTCCTTGTATTGCAGATCGATGCGCGCGGGCTTCTCGTCGTCGGCCCAGCCGTGCAACACATATTTGATCCCTGGATCCGGCGACAGAGTGTAGTGCGTCGAATGCGCATGATTTATCGTCGCAATGTCCGGCAGCACCGGTGGCCTGACATAGTCGTTGTAGTCGGTGGCAATCCGAACAAGCTGCGGGCTCTCGATCAAGAAGGTTGAGTGGCCGATATAACTGAGGCGCATCTGATCGTGCTCGAGCGCGGCGATGCGCAGCGATGCGGGCTGCACGAGCGATGGCCGCGTGGCGATCAGGCCGGGACAGCTTTCCGTCATTTCCGGTTTTGCGGGTGCCGGCGCTGCGGCTTGCGCCCACGCCTGCCCCGCGAATGCGATGACGAACGCCGCCGTCAGGATTTTCAGCGAACCGTTGTGCATGACATGACCCGCGCCAGTTCAGCGGCGGGAAATCTGGCACGGTTTTGCGGCCCTCGCTACCGGCCTCACGCGCAAATGAAGAGCGGCGCCCGAGGGGCGCCGCCGATCGATCGTCCGCATTGTGCTGGCGGTCAGAACTGTTCGAAATAGCGGCGGTCGCGCATCGATATGATGATGCCCTTCGGGGTCACCACCAGCCAGCGGCCGTCCTGACGTTTGATCTGCTCGACCGGGCCGAGGCCCGGCAGCGGCGCGCCCGGAACCACCTGATAGACGTCGCCGTGACCCTGCACGTAAACGTAACCGTCGCGCGTCTCGCGGATCGACCAGTCCGGCACGATCGACAAGCGTGCCGGCGGCGGCTCGGCGGCCTGCGGCGGGCGCGGAGCCGGCAGAGGCGCGGATGCCTGCGGCGCCAGCGGAACCGTCTGCGGCGGCGTGATCGAGCCGGTGATGTCCGCGGTCTCGCGGCTCAGACGATCGCTGAGTTTCGCAATCTGGCTGTGAGCCGCTTTGTTGGCGGCTTCGAGGCTCGCTTTCAGATTTGTGATTTCCTTGGTGAGATGCGCGACGGATTGTTGTGTCGCCTTGCTCTCTTCCATCGCCGCAATGTCGACTGCCGGCGCTTTGGAAAACCCGCCGGTTGCCACAGCGCCGACCACGGCACCGAAAGCCGCTGCGATCGCCACGGATGCGGCAAGCAGGGCGTAACGTTTGTGGCGTGGACGGAAATGAAAGCGGGGGAAATGTATCAGCGAGGATGATGCCGTTGGCGCTTCGTCTACGGGCGCGCTCACCGTCTCAGCAGGAGCGGGCGCTTCAGCGACGGCGCTTTCGGCGGCAGTTTCCGCTACTGCAGGCGAGATCGACGGTGACCCGACCTCTGGCAACTCCGTGTCAAACAGGGTTTTGTCGGCCGCATCGCCTGGGGTCGCCGCCGTGTCGCTGCCCGAAGTCTCGATTGCCTTGCGCTTGGCCATGGCTGCACGTCCTCGATTGGCTGTTCACCAATCGGTAACCATGTTCGGTTACCAATTGGTTACCAATCGCTTGCCGCAAGCGCGAGGCTGTTCCAATTTGATTGCCAGGACCTTGCACGGCGTCCCCTCCGTCGCACCGGACGCCGACCGGTCAGCGTGAGATGCCCAGGCGAATGCCCCGGCGTCTCACGCAATTCTTCACAACCGTCCAGAAATACGCCGGTCAGACAGGCAGGCCGCACTCCGCGGCGCGCGCCTTTAGAGATACAGCCGGCCTTGCCCCGATGTGCTGAATGACTTCTGCAGCGGCCAATGCGCCAAGCCGCGCGGCGGTGCGATGATCCTTGCCGCGGGCCAGTCCGACCAGAAAACCCGCCGCAAACAAATCACCGGCACCAGTGACATCGGCCACCTGCTCGACCGGCTCCGCCTCCACCGTCTCGACGGCATCGCGGGACACAACCACGCAGCCTTTCTCGCTGCGCGTCACCACCGCCAGCTTGGCCTCGCCGCGCAATGCTTTCACTGCGCTGTCGAAATCGGCCGTCTCATAGAGGCTGTGTAACTCACGTTCGTTGGAAAATATGATGTCGACAATGCCTTTTCGAATGAGGTCGAGAAATTCCGCGCGATAGCGATCGACACAAAAGGCATCCGACAATGTCAGCGCAACGCGACGGCCCGCCTTATGCGCAATGCCCGCCGCCTTGACGAAGGCTTCTTTCGCATGCGGCGGGTCCCACAAATATCCCTCGAGATAAGTGACCGCGGCACTTGCCACCTGTGCTTCGTCGATGTCGCCGGGCTTCAAATCCTGGGCGGCGCCGAGATATGTGTTCATGGTACGCTCGCCGTCCGGCGTCACCATGATGTAGCAACGCGCGGTGGACGGGCCTTTTGAAGCGGGCGGCGTCTCGAAGGCGACTTTGGCGGCGCGGATGTCGTGCGCGAAGGCGCGCCCGAGCTCATCGTCCTTGACCTTGCCGACAAAGGCGGCGCGCGCGCCGAAGCTGGCAACGCCGACAATCGTGTTGGCCGCCGAACCGCCCGAGCTTTCCACCGCCGGTCCCATTGCTGCATAAATTGCTTGCGCACGCGCTTCGTCGATCAGCGCCATGGTGCCCTTGTGCATGCCTTGCGCCACCAGAAAATCGTCGTCGGCACGGGCGATCACGTCGACAATGGCGTTACCGATGCCGAGCACGTCGTAGCGGGGAGCGGTCATAAGGGGTCCTCGATGAAAGCGCGGGCAATATATCGATTAAGAGGTGTGACGCAATGTACGCGCTCAGCCGTAATGCAATTGTACCGCCCATGACGAAACACAACGCGGGCGGAGGCCCGTCCGCTCGCGCGGAAGAGGCTACGCCAAAGGTGCCACCCCGTTTCCCGGCCGCTCGCCTATCCCGAATAGGACTTTAGGGCGTGTCCTAGTGGGGGAGCGGAAGTCTCTTCAGCACTTCGAGACTCCACCAGAGAAAGTATCCGGCGATCAGAATGCCGAGCGCTACCTTCACGAGTTGGATGATAAGTTCGTCTTTGCTCATTTGGTCCTACCCGCCGCTCGCCCCGTGATTTGGGCGCTCCTGCCTCTATAATGGAACGGCAGCGGCTTTGATATTGTCGCGCCCCTCCGTGCCGGGCCAAAGCTTGGGCGCGGCTGGGGTTGCGCTACAAACGCCATCATGCGATGTGGCCGCCGCGAGCCTAAGGGAGTGAGGCAATGGCCGTTCAAGGAGCGGGTCTTTTCCGGCGTGCAGCCCACCGGCAACCTGCACCTCGGCAATTATCTCGGCGCAATCACCAAGTTCGTGGCGCTGCAGGATCGCTATGACTGCATTTATTGCGTGGTCGATCTTCACGCCATCACGGTCTGGCAGGATCCGAGCGAATTGCCGCGCGCAACGCGCGAGGTAACTGCCGCGTTCCTGGCCTGTGGCATCGATCCGAAGAAAAACATCATCTTCAATCAGAGCCAGGTCGCCGAGCATGCCGAACTGGCATGGGTGTTCAACTGCGTTGCGCGCGTCGGCTGGCTCAACCGAATGACCCAGTTCAAGGAAAAGGCTGGCAAGGACCGCGAAAATGCATCGGTCGGACTCTACGTTTATCCAAACCTGATGGCTGCGGACATTCTCGTTTATCGCGCAACGCACGTGCCGGTCGGCGAAGACCAGAAGCAGCATCTTGAGCTGTCGCGCGACATTGCGCAGAAATTCAACAACGACTTCGCGGCCTCAATCCATGCGCATGGCTATGGCGAGACCTTCTTTCCGCAACCGGAACCTTTGATCCAGGGACCCGCGACCCGGGTGATGTCGTTGCGGGATGGCTCGAAGAAAATGTCGAAATCGGAAGCGTCGGATTATTCGCGCATCAATCTCACTGACGACGCCGACGCGATCGCGCAAAAAATTCGCAAAGCCAAAACCGATCCGGAACCGCTGCCGAGCGAGGAAAAAGGTCTGGCGCCGCGCCCCGAGGCTGACAACCTGGTCGGCATATATGCGGCGTTGCAAGGGGTGAGCAAGGCTGAAGTCCTGGGCCAGTTTGGCGGCGGGCAATTTTCTACCTTCAAAACCGCCCTCGTCGACCTCGCGGTCGCCAAGCTCGGACCCATCGGTTCCGAGATGAAGAAGCTGGTGCAAGACCCGGTCTATATCGACTCCGTATTGGCCGACGGCTCGCAACGCGCGCAGACGATCGCCGCCGAAACCATGAAGGCAGTCAAGGATATCGTCGGCTTCGTGCGTCGTTAGTTTGCACCGCGGGACACCCGCCTTGTCTGAGCGGCAGCCGTCATGCCACCATTGCCCGCTTGTGCGTGCATTTCTGCACATATGATCGGACCGGAGCGTGGCGGCCATGAGCAGCAAGCGCCAAAGCTACGAAAAAGGGCACAAGCGCAAATACCTTGTGGTCATCGACGACACCGAGGAATGCGACCGCGCAATCTATTGGGCAGCCAAGCGTGCCGGACGCACCAAGTCACAGATCGTGATGCTGCGCGTGATTGAGCCCGGCGATCGCAACCAGCAATGGCTCGGCGTTGCCGATCTTATGAAAGCGGAAGCGCAGGAGGCGGCAAACGCCACCCTCGATAAGTTTGCCACGCGCGCGAAAAAAATCGCCCGCATTACGCCCGACCGGGTGATCCGCGAAGGTGATACCGCCGAGGAGATCATCAAGCTGATCGACGAAGACGCCGACATCGGCATCCTGGTGCTGGCCGCCGGCACAGGCAAAGAGGGCCCGGGCCCGCTGGTGACCAACCTTGCCAAGACGGCGGGGACGTTTCCGATCCCCGTCGCGGTCGTACCGGGTCATCTCAGCGACGAGGATATCGACGCCAGTTCCTGAATCTGCGCGGTTTTGCGGTGGTTGACCGCGCCGCGCGCAATCGCCATTTATGCTTTATAGTAGCAATGCCCTGTGGGCCTTGAACCCGCGCGAGGCAAGGAGACTGTGATGTTCATTCAGACCGAAGCCACGCCGAATCCGGCGACACTGAAATTTCTACCCGGCCGCGCCGTGCTCGAAAGCGGCACGCTCGACATGCCCAACAGAGAGGCCGCGGCGCAATCGCCACTCGCAACGCGGCTGTTCGATATCGACAATGTCGCCGGTGTATTCTTCGGTTCTGATTTCATCGCGGTGACCAAGACCGACGGTGACTGGCAACAGATGAAGCCGGCGATCCTCGGCGCCATCATGGAACACTTTATGTCTGGTGCGCCGCTTGTGGCAGACGGCGTCAGTAACGCGGCAGCGGACGAGTTCTTTGACGCCAAGGATGCCGAAACCGTCGCGACCATTAAGGATCTGATTGAGACGCGCGTTCGCCCGGCGGTCGCCGGCGACGGCGGCGACATAACGTTCCGCGGCTACAAGGAAGGCATTGTCTATCTCAACATGAAGGGCGCCTGCTCGGGCTGCCCGTCGTCCACCGCGACCCTCAAGCATGGCATCCAGAATTTGCTGCGGCATTTCGTGCCCGACGTGGTTGAAGTCCGCCCGATGTAGGCTCTTACTGTCATGCCCCGCGCAAGCAGGGCATCCAGTAATCTCCGCGCCTGCGCTATAATGAAAAGCTGGCGGTTACTGGATCATCCGTTTTTCGCGGATGATGACGCTCGGGTTGTAGATGCGCGTCCTTGCTATTGATACAGCGCTGGAAGCTTGCTCGGTCGCCGTGCTCGACACCGAGCGCGCCGATGCGCACGCGCATGAATCGCTTCCGATGCAGCGTGGCCATGCCGAGGCACTGATGCCGCTGATCGCGCGCGTGCTCGGCCGTGCCAAGCTCGACTTTGCCGCCCTCGACCGCATTGCCGTCACCACCGGACCTGGCAGTTTCACGGGCTTACGTGTCGGTATTGCCGCCGCGCGCGGAATAGCGCTCGCAGCCGGAAAGCCCGCGATCGGGCTGTCGACGCTCGCCGCGTTCGCTGCTCCGTTGATCGCCGCCGATGACACGTTGCCTGTCGTGGTAGCGATCGACGCGCGCCACGATCACGTTTACCTGCAAGTGTTCGGACCCGGCGGCCGCACACTGGTTGCACCCCGGATAACACCATTGCGCGAAGCATTGCGGGTGTCGACGTCCGGCGCGCCTCGTATCACCGGCAACGCGGCCAACATGCTGGCTGCGCTTTGGCCCGCCGGCGAACGCGCGCCGACGTTGGTCGAACAGCGTAGTGCACCCGATATAAATTGGGTGGCGCGACTTGGCGCGGCCGCAACCGACACAGGAACGCCACCGAAGCCGCTTTATTTGCGCGCGCCCGACGCCCATCCGCAGGACGCCGTTCAATTGGCCCGCCGATGATCGGTTTCATCAGCAGCCTTTTCTCACGCGGAGAGCCGGCAATGTCGGAGGCGGGTCCGCGCGACGCATCTGCCATCGCAAGGCTGCACGGGGCATCGTTCCGGCGCGGCTGGAGCGAACAGGAAGTCGAGGGCCTCTTGCTCGACCGCCACGTCATTGCGCACCGCGCTGTGACGGGCGGGCGGTTTGCGGGCTTCGTCATGTCGCGGTTGGTCGAGGACGAAGCGGAAATTCTGTCAGTCGCAGTTGCCGACCGGCAGCGTGGCCGTGGACTTGCGCGTCGGCTTCTCGACCTTCATCTGCGCCGTCTGGCCGGACTTGCCGCGCGTACGGTGTTTCTGGAAGTTGACGAGCATAATGCTCCGGCGCTTCGGCTCTATCAGCGCGCGGGTTTTCGCGAAGTTTCGCGGCGCCCCAACTACTATCCGGGAGAGGCCGGCAAAGCCGCGGCAGCGCTGGTGCTCCGGCGGGATCTTGACTGATGCAATGGACACATCCCCGACACGCTCAATATGATATCAATGGTTGCAAGATCCCGACCAAAAAGTCGCTAGAGACGACGCCGTGACCAACGCAAGCAAATCCGCCCTTGAGCGCAAAAACATCGAGGCCCTGTGCGCGGCCAAGGGCATGCGCATGACCGAACAGCGCCGTGTGATCGCGCGCGTGCTGGCGGATTCCGACGACCATCCCGACGTCGAGGAGCTTTACCGACGATGCGCCAAAGTGGACGACCGTATCTCGATCTCTACGGTGTATCGCACGATGCGTCTGTTCGAGGATGCAGGGATCATCGAGCGGCATGATTTCCGTGATGGTCGCGCACGCTACGAGACCAGCCCCGAGGCGCACCACGATCACCTCATCAATCTACGCAGCGGCGAAGTCATCGAATTCCAGTCCGAGGAGATCGAGCGGCTGCAGGCCGAAGTCGCGCGCAAACTCGGCTACAGGCTGGTTGACCACCGGCTTGAGCTCTATGCCGTGCCGCTCAACGACGACAAGAAACGCTAGCGCATGATTGATTCACCCTGGATGGGTTAGACGCCGATGGCGCGCGCGCTTGTCATTGCGGCATTTTTTTTCACGATGACGCCACCGCTGATCTCGCTGCAGTGGCTGCTCGGCAAGCTCGGTTTACCCGGCTGGGGTTTCATCGCATCGAACTACTATCGTGTACTCTGCTCGCTCTTGCGCATTCGCGTGCGCATCAACGGCGAACCCGTGCGCAATCGCGCTGTGTTTTTCGTGTCCAATCACGTTTCGTGGGCCGATATTCTCGTGATCGGTTCAATTGCTCCGGTCGCTTTTGTCGCCAAGCGCGAGGTCCGCGATTGGCCATTGGTCGGCATCACCGCGGAATTGCAGCGCACCGTGTTCGTCGATCGCACACGCCGGCACCAAACAGCCGAGACTGTAGACGAGATCGTTGGACGGCTTGCCGGCGGGACCTCTGTCGTGTTGTTCGCGGAAGGCACGTCGAGCGACGGCAACCGCGTCTTGCCGTTTCGTTCCGCCTTGCTCGGCGCTGTCGAAGAAGCTGCGAGCCGTGGCGGTGCCGACAGCATCCTGATCCAGCCGATGTCGATCACGTACACCGGCCAGCACGGCATTCCGATGGGGCACCAGCGCCGACCCCTTGTCGCCTGGTATGGAGATCTGGACTTCATGCCCCACATCAGGACCTTCATAGAAAAGGGCGCTGTTGATGCCGTTGTCAGTTACGGCGAGCCCGTGCGTGCCGACAGCACCACCGACCGCAAGGCCATGACCAGACAGCTGGAAACCGCGGTGCGCCGTCTGCTCGCGGCGACGTTGCGCGGACGGCCTCTGGTTGCCGAAGCGGCGGAATGAGGACCGTTTATTTTAGCGGCAATTGTCGCTAAGACCCTCACCTGGCACTCCGCCCGCGTCTTAAACTTGGTGTAAAATCAACTATATAGTCGAACGGGACAAACCTTGGCCCGACGGGCTAGATTGGACCGGCTTCGCACCGAAACGCATGAGCAGATCTCTCAAAGTCCACGTCAAATCTTTCGGCTGCCAGATGAACGTCTACGATTCGCATCGTATGGCGGACACGCTGGTTCCCGCCGGTTTCAGCGAAACCGCGAATCCAGAGGATGCTGACCTCGTCATTCTCAACACCTGCCACATCCGCGAAAAAGCCGCCGAGAAGGTCTATTCGGAGATTGGCCGAATACGCGAAATGAAGGACGCGGCCGCACGCGACGGCCGCAGCATGCTGATTGCTGTCGCCGGGTGCGTAGCGCAGGCAGAGGGAAAAGAGATTATTCGGCGCGCCGGTGCCGTCGATCTGGTGGTTGGCTCACAAAATTATCACCGCCTGCCGGAGATGATCGCGCGGGCACAGGCCGGCGAAAAAGTCATCGACACGGAATTTCCAGTCGAGGACAAATTCGACGTACTGGCCGCGCCCCGACGCGATGCAATCGCCAAACGCGGCATTGCGGCGTTTGTGACCGTGCAAGAAGGTTGCGACAAATTCTGCACATTCTGCGTAGTGCCCTATACGCGTGGCTCCGAAATTTCACGGCCGGTGGAGAAGATCGTCAGCGAAGTCGCACGGCTGGCCGACGCCGGCGTGCGCGAGGTGACGCTGATCGGGCAGAATGTGAACGCCTATCATGGTATTGGGCAAGATGGCGCCCCATCATCGCTCGGAAAGTTGCTGCATCGTCTTGCGCAAGTGCCCGGCATATTACGTCTTCGCTACACCACCAGCCATCCGCGCGACATGGATGATGACCTGATCGCGGCGCACGCCGATATACCGGCAGTGATGCCGTATGTGCACCTACCGGTGCAGTCGGGCTCGGACCGCATTCTGGCGGCGATGAACCGCAAGCATACGCGCCGCGACTATGTCGACGTGATTGCGCGTCTGCGATCGGGACGTGCCGATCTTGCTTTCACGTCCGACTTCATCGTGGGATTCCCCGGCGAGACGGAAGCAGATTTCCGCGACACCCTCACACTCATCGACGAAGTCGGCTTCGCCGGCGCCTATTCCTTCATGTACTCGCCGCGTCCGGGTACGCCCGCCGCCGAGATGGGCGGCCAGGTGGCCGAAGAGCAAAAGTCGGAGCGCCTGCAGCGGCTGCAAGCCGTTATCACGCGCGATCAGCGCAGTTTTCTTGCGGGATTTGTCGGCCGCACGCTGGACGTGTTGCTGGAAAAACCGGGCAGGCTCCCTGGGCAACTCGTCGGCCGCTCCCCATATTTGCACGCGGTCCAGGTCATGGCGCCGGCGAGCTTGATTGGTTCGATCCACCGCGTGACGATTACCGAGGTCGGCAGCAACAGTCTTTTCGGCACGCTCGCCGAAAGGGTCCAGATGCCCGTCCTCACCACAGCAGGAGCTTGATTTACCCTTGCGCACGACGGATCCCGTGATCCCGCCAGCCGCCGCCTCGGAGGAGACGGCCACCACACAGACCGTGCTCGCCTTCGAGGACAATAAGCTCGCCTCGATGCTTTTCGGCCAATACGGACAGAACCTCGCGCTCATCGAACGTCGGCTCGGCGTGGTCGCCGAGCAGCGTGGAAATCATGTCACCATCGAAGGATCGCGTGGCGCTTGCGAGCAAGCGCGCCGCGTTCTGGAAGGCCTCTACGAGCAGCTCAAGCGCGGCCACGATTTGAGCCAGGGGGACGTCGAGGGCGCCATCCGTCAGGCGATCGCGCAAGGTTCGCTGTTCGACTATGACCCGGCGGCCCCGCGTCCGGCCTTCGAAGAAATTAACTTGCGCAAGCGGCCGGTGCGTGCGCGCACGGCCGCGCAGGATGCCTATATTCGCGCGCTCAAACGCCATTCGCTCGTGTTTGGAACCGGGCCCGCGGGTACCGGCAAGACTTGGCTTGCCGTCGCGCAGGCGGTGCAGATGTTCGAACGCAAGGAAGTCGATCGTATCATCCTGTCACGGCCCGCCGTCGAAGCCGGCGAGCGGCTCGGTTTCCTCCCGGGAGATATGCGCGAGAAAGTCGATCCTTATCTTCGTCCGATCTATGACGCGCTTTATGATCTGATGGACGCTCGCATTGTCGAGCGTGCCTTGCAGGCCGGCGAAATCGAAATTGCGCCCCTCGCCTTCATGCGCGGCCGCACACTGTCTAATGCCGCCGTTATCCTCGACGAAGCGCAGAACACGACCTCAATGCAGATGAAGATGTTTTTGACGCGATTGGGTGAGAACAGCCGCATGATCGTCACCGGCGATCCAAGTCAGGTCGACCTGCCACACGGCCAGACGTCCGGACTGGCAGAAGCGGTCAAATTGCTCGCGGGGATCGAGAACGTCGGCCATGTCGCATTCACACATGAAGATGTGATCCGCCATGAATTGGTGGCACGCATTGTCGAAGCCTATGACCGCGGCATGGCTGCACGTGAGGGCAAGGGATGAGGCCGACGCCCGAGCGGCGCGCATCCCCGCCGCAAATTGACATTCAAACCCAATCGCCGCTCTGGAAAGCGCAGCCATTGGCCGAACAGACCGTGCGCGACGCGGTTACCGCAGCAGCTTCCGCGCTCTCAACAGCGGACAGTGAAGTGAGTATCGTACTGACGGACGATTCGGCGATGGCTGTCCTCAATCGTGACTGGCGCGGAATCGACAAGCCGACCAATGTGTTGTCCTTCCCTGCGTCCGGCCACAAAGGTGGTGAAAGCTCGCGTTTTCTTGGCGACATCGTCATTGCGTACGAAACGCTTGTTCGTGAGTGCGACGATGAAAATCGGAAATTCCTGCATCATCTCGCCCATCTCACGGTGCATGGTTTTCTCCACCTCGTCGGCTACGATCATGAGACCGATGCGCAGGCCGAAGAGATGGAAGGGCTGGAAAGCAAGATCATGAGGCGCATGAGCATGCCCGATCCTTATATTGCGCGCGATCTTGGCGACGCCTGACCGCCATGCCTGACAGCGAACCACCAAGTTCTACCCCAGCCGGCGGTGTGCCTTTCGAGCCGCGCAATTTGCCGGTGCCGGTGTCTTCGACTCAGGAAGGCGCCGAAAACTGGTTTATGCGCGCGCTGCGTACACTGTTCGGCTGGAAACCGAGCACGATGCGCTCGGATCTTACGGACATCCTTGATGCCATGAGCCCCGGCGAATCCGGCTTTTCGCCGGAAGAGAGCCGGATGCTCAAGAACATCCTCGGCTTGCGCGAGCGCCGGGTCGGCGACGTCATGGTTCCTCGTGCCGACATCATCGCCGTCCAGCAGGACATCAAGCTCGGCGAACTCGTGCGCGTGTTCGAAGGCGCCAGCCATTCGCGGCTCGTGGTGTACGACGATACGCTCGATGATCCCGTCGGCATGGTACATATCCGTGACCTGATCGCCTTCATGACCGCACGCGCGGCGGTCGACCCCGAAAAGAACGCCAAGCGCAAAAAACCGCTGCCAGCCAATCTTGATCTGAAAGCTGTCAATCTCGGCATGCCGCTGTCGGCCACCAAGATTGTGCGCGAAATCCTGTTTGTGCCGCCATCCATGCGGGTGATCGATCTGCTGGCCCGCATGCAGGCGACACGAATTCACCTGTCACTCGTGGTTGATGAATATGGCGGCACCGACGGTCTGGCATCGATCGAAGACATAGTCGAACAGATCGTGGGCGAGATTTCCGACGAGCACGACGAGGATGAGACGCCAGCGGTTGCGCAGCAGCCTGACGGCTCCTTCGTTGCCGACGCGCGCGCCAAGATTGACGACGTCGTCAGCGTCGTGGGCAACGATTTCGACGTTGGCGACGCCGCCGACGACGTCGACACGATCGGAGGCTACCTGGTCACGCGCGCCGGGCGTTTGCCGGTTCGCGGCGAAATCGTTCCCGGTCCAGACTTGTTCGAATTCGAAGTGCTCGATGCCGATCCGCGACGCGTCAAGCGTGTACGAATTACACGGTTGAAGGAACGCCGTGAGCGGCCACGCGAACCACGCCGCCGTGGCGAGGGCGATAATTTATTGGCTGGACAGATCGCATCCTCTTCGCCGACCGAAGACGCAACTTCCAAGGATTCAGTGTCCACAACTGGCGCTCGCCGACCGTGACGCTTGCCCGATTTTCTCACGCTGTTGTTCTCGCCTTCGGTTGGCGTCGCGCGCTCATCGCACTCGCCGCCGGCGCAGCATCGGTGCTGGCGATAGCGCCGTTCAATATCTGGCCAATCTTGTTCGTGACGCTTCCCGTGCTCGTTTGGCTTGTCGATGGCTCGGCTGCCGGCCGCTGGAGCGGAGCAACAAATGCTGCTTTGGCGGGCTGGTGCTTTGGCTTCGGCTATTTCACCGCCGGTCTTTACTGGATTGGCTACGCTTTTCTTGTCGACGCAAAGACGTTTGGTTGGCTCTTGCCCGTAGCGGTCGCCGGGTTGCCGGCCTATCTGGCGATCTACACCGGTTTGGGGTTGGCCGCCGCCCGGCTGATCTGGGTGCGCGGACCGGAACGGATTTTGGCGCTTGCGGCCACGCTGACGATTGCCGAATGGCTGCGCGGCCACCTGTTTAGCGGTTTTCCCTGGAACGCGTTTGGCTATGCGCTGACCGAGCCTTTGGTGCTGGCACAGAGCGTCTCGCTCGTCGGCGTCTGGACTCTGACCTTTCTCTGTATCGCGATTTGCGCCACGCCAGCGGTGCTCGCGGACGACAAAGCCGATACCCGGCATCCATACCTTCCGCTGTTTCTCGGTGCGGCGGTGTTGGCCGGTTTCGTCGGCTACGGCGCGACAAGACTTTGGTCGCATCCGACCGGCTACGTGAATGGCGTCAAGCTTCGCATCATGCAGCCCAATCTGCCGCAGGATGATAAATTCAACTATTCAGCGAAGGCGCAGGTGATGGATCGCTACTTGCGCCTTTCCGATCGCGCGACCGGACCGCAATCGAATGGCGTCCGCGATGTGACGCATTTGATCTGGCCGGAGGCGGCATTTCCATTTTTCTTAACGCGCGAACCAGACGCGCTGGCTCAAATCTCCGCGCTCCTGAGGCCGTCAACAGAGTTGATCACAGGCGCCGTACGTGCCGCTTCGAATGCCAATGAGCGCAATCCTCAAGCCTACAATTCGATCTATGTGATCGAGCCCGATGGCTCGATCCGCGGAATCTACGACAAAGTCCACCTTGTTCCCTTCGGCGAATACCTGCCATTCCAGCGACTCCTTGAACGCCTCGGCCTGAAGCAGCTTACCAAGGTCATGGGTGGCTTTCTGTCGGGTGACCGCCGGCGCGCCATCGACGTTTCCGGCGCGCCGAAAATGTTGCCGCTGATTTGTTACGAGGCGATCTTCCCCGACGCTGCGGTACCGCGTGGCGAACGGCCGGGATGGTTGGTCAACGTCACCAATGACGGCTGGTTCGGTATCAGCACCGGCCCCTACCAACATTTCCAGCAGGCGCGCGTACTCGCCATCGCCGAAGGCCTGCCCTTGGTACGCGCGGCCAATACCGGAATATCTGCGGTCATCGATCCGCTCGGCCGGATCGTCAGCGCGTTACCGCTGGGCGTAGAAGGCGTGCTCGATGCTCGTCTGCCGACCGCAATCGAACCGACACCATATTTGAGCTATGGCAACTACATTCTAATTCTCACATTGCTACTGAGCTTACTGATCGTGGGACGGCGCCGAATTCGCTCATAGATTGAAGCATTTAACAGAATATCACAAAAGATGTTCCACGCTGCGAGCATTCCGCAGCGGCAATCTACATTTTCGAACGAATTGTCATCCTGCGAAAACTGCTGAAATCTATCGCTTATTTCCCGATTACAGAGACTTCACGGATTGCATTGGCGCCTTCACTTGTGACAACTACGTCACAAAATGGGGGCATAGGAGAAATCTATGGCTAAGAAGGCACCGAATCCGATCGACAAGCACGTCGGCTCGCGCGTGCGTATGCGACGGATGATGCTGAGCATGAGTCAGGAAAAGCTCGGCGACGCCCTTAGCCTCACCTTCCAGCAAGTCCAGAAATACGAGAAAGGCACAAACCGCATTGGTGCCAGCCGATTGCAGCAGATCGCGCAAATTCTGCAGGTTCCGGTTTCATTTTTTTTCGAAGGCGCACCCCATGCGCTGGGTCATTCCGGCGGCATGAGCGAAGCGCCCTCCCCCGCCTATGTGGCCGATTTCCTGGCGACCTCCGACGGGCTTTCGCTCACCAAGGCGTTTATGCGCATCAAGAGCAGCAAACTGCGTCGCCGCATCGTTGATCTGGTCGAGCAAATCGCCGGTGTAGACTGAATTCAGGGTCCAATCCCATCGTTAACGAGGCATCTGCCCACCGCTGCCCGCATCTTGACCTCGTTCGCCGCCGCTGCAAGAACCTGCCCGACATCACACGACGCGGCGGCGCGGCCGCGCCACGGGAGGAGTTGCAGCGGTGGCTCACACCAATTTTCTATTCACCAGCGAGTTGGTTTCCGAAGGTCACCCGGACAAGGTCTGCGATCAGATTTCTGACGCGGTGCTCGACGCATTTCTCGAGAATGACATCAAGCTCGGCATTGCTGACGACAGCCAGGTGAACACCCGCCTCGGCTGCGAGACGCTTGCCACAACCAACAAAATTGTCATCGCCGGCGAAGGCCGCGGTCAGGCTCCGTTGTTCCGCAAGCACGGCGACAAGGCGGTGGTCGATCGCGAGCTGATCACCAAGATAGCGCGCGATGTGGTTAGAGACATCGGCTATGACCAGGATGGTTTCTCCTATTACGGCGCGGATGTGGAAGTGCTGCTGCATGGCCAGTCCCCCGATATCGCCATGGGCGTAAATGCCAAGAAGAAAAAAGGCGGCGAGGAAGAAGGCGCCGGCGACCAGGGCATGATGTTCGGTTTTGCCTGCACAGAGAGCGAAGTCTACGAAAAGAACTCGTTCATGCCGGCCCCGATCTACTTCGCGCACAAAATCCTGAAAGTGCTTTCGGAGAAGCGCCGCGGCGGTCAGTTGTTCGACTTGCAGCCCGACGCCAAGAGCCAGGTCACCGTGCGTTATGTTAACGGCAAGCCTGTCGGTTGCACCAAGGTGGTGGTCTCCACCCAGCACAATGCCCAGAGCCGCAATGGCAAAAAATACACGCCTGGCCTGATCAAAGAGATGATTTCCGACGCGGTGGAATTGGCGCTGCCGAAGGGATGGATGCCGCAACGGCCCTCCGACTTCCTGGTCAATCCCACCGGCAATTTCGTGATCGGCGGACCGGACGGCGACTGCGGCCTCACCGGTCGCAAGATTATCGTCGATACCTACGGCGGCTATGCGCCGCACGGCGGCGGCGCCTTCTCCGGCAAGGATCCGACCAAGGTCGACCGCTCGGCCGCTTATGCCGCGCGCTATCTCGCCAAGAATGTGGTTGCCGCCGGCGTGGCCGAACGCTGCACCATTCAGGTCGCCTACGCGATCGGCGTGGCCGACCCGATGTCGGTGCTTGTGGACACCCACGGCACCGGCAAGGTCGAGGAGAAGAAACTCGAAAAAGTGCTGCCGGAATTGTTTCGTCTCACGCCGACCAATATTCGCCGCACGCTCAAGCTCAACCGGCCAATCTACCGGCGCACCGCGGCCTATGGCCATTTCGGGCGCGCACCCGACAAGGACGGTGGCTTCTCATGGGAAAAGACCGACCTGGCGGCCGCGATCAGAAGTGCCGTCAAATAAGTAGTTCGGCGTGCCAATGGACCGTGATCTGTATGCCCCGCGAAAGCGGGGCATTTCAGTTTTTGAGTGCCGCCGTCGTATCATTCGTTACATACGAATGATGGCCCAATGATCGGACGCCAAAACACCGCCGAGCAATCGCAGCGCGCCTTTTTCGGTCGCCGCAAGGGGCACCCGTTAAAACCCCGCCAGGCCGCGCTGTTCGACACTCTATTGCCGCGATTGGCGCTCGATCTCGCCAAGCCAAGCCCGACCGATCTGCGCACGCTATTTGCAACTGCGGTCGAGGATCTGCGGCTCGAAATTGGCTTCGGCGGCGCCGAACATTTAATCGCCGGGTCAAAAGCATGCCCACGTGTCGGCTTCATCGGCACTGACGCATTCGTCAATGCCATCGCCAAGGCCTTGGCCGCGATTGACCAGAACGCGCTGACAAACATCCGACTCTATTTTGGCGACGCAAGCGAATTGCTCGACTGGCTGCCTGATGCGGCGATTTCGCGAATCGACCTACTCTATCCCGACCCCTGGCCAAAGCGGCGCCACTGGAAACGTCGATTTATCCAGGATGAGAGCCTCAAGCGGCTGGCGCGCGTCTTGAGGAAAGGCGGCGAACTTCGCTTCGCGACCGACATCCCGGATTATATGGCCTATGTGCTGGCGCGCGTGCTGCGTTCGCCGGATTTCATCTGGACTGCGGAAAACGCCGACGACTGGCGCGTGCCTTGGCCGGAATTTACGGGCACGCGTTACGAGGCGAAGGCCAAGCGCGAGGGACGCACCCCGGCGTATTTTATATTCCGCCGCGTTTGACTACTCGCCAGTGCCTTGCCGGACTTGCCAGAATCGCACAACGCGCTGGGCAGTGGTTGCGGTCAATCGATCGAAGTTTTCCAGCGCTGCATCGAGCGTCTGAGCCGACGGCTTGCTGCCGGGACGGGCATTGAGAATCGCTTTCACTGTCGGCCAGCCAAATCCGATGGCACGCGCAAGAATTAAAACCGGATCGGCGCGTTCACCATTCATCAATCGGTCCACCACTTCGACCGGCACCGCGCACATGGTCGCCAAAGCGGCGATTGTCTCTTCGTATTTTCCAGCCTTGGCGAATTCGGCGATGTCGGCCTCTCCGAGCTTCCGTTCTTTATGAAGCGTACGTACGGCCGCGAGCGCAGCGGCGTAATTGCGCGGCGCCGCCTTCGCTGCCACCTCGTCGGTTACTTGCGCGAGAATGCGCCGGATTTCGGCCTGAGTTTCCGGCTTGGCCTTTGACAGGAGACGCCTCTGCACGACTTCGCTCGCCTGCACCAGGAGCTGGCGGAACAGCCGCGGCGGGATGTCCGTGCGCATGCCGACTTTCTCCGCCAGCACACCATCTTGCTCCGCGCGTTTCACCAACTTGCTGAATGCATTGTCCGACAGCTGCGCATGCCGATTGTTCGCAATTGAGCGCGCGACGTCCTGGTCCCCGCGCTCGACCAGAATGTCGGACAACGCTTCGCTGATCCCAAGGCGCGTCGACATCGCGAGCAGATGTGCCTGGCTCTTCGTCTCAGCGATGTACATTAAATCCGGATCGGCGAGTCGCGCTTGCTTCAGCACTGGGCCGGCGACGTCGATATTGTCATTCTTGGCGAGCGCGCTGACGACGCCGGGCGGCGCGTTTGGAATGGGCGCGACGCGGCGCGCAAGCTCGGCGAGCGCCTTGGCCTCAATTTCCACGACGAGGCAGCCGATGACGTCATCAAACAACGCAATGTGTTCCGCATTGAAACTCGGCGCACAGTCGAGGAACAAAGTGGTAATTCGGCGCAACGTCTCCGCACGCTTGTCGGCCGAGCCATGCAGCACGACATCTTCCAGCTCGGGAAGCAGCGAGGCGGGAACACTCATACGAAACCTGCAAAACGCTATGAAATCGGCCGGGCCGCCGGTTTTACGCAAATTTAAGGGCAGATTCTGAAGGAAGGGTTAGTCGTTAACGCCGTTGGCGCTCTTGCATGGCTTCGCAAAATCGCTATATTTCCAGCGTTACTAGACACCCTCATAACCGGACGGGTTTTGAGAGTGGGTCCTGCCGGGCCCGCTCTTTTTTGTTACCGAATGGCCGTAAGCGACACGTTGCACAGGAACGCGGCTTCGAGCGCCGCACCGACCGAACCGCGGATCATCATTGAGCCGGGGTTGCCCGCGCGTGTCGCAGCTGTTGCCGAACCGGTGATCGAACAGCTCGGGTACCGGCTGGTACGCATTAAGGTATCCGCCGCCGAAGGCTGCACGGTGCAGATCATGGCGGAACGACCGGACGGCAGCATGACGGTGGAAGATTGCGAGACGATATCTCGCGCACTCTCGCCGGTGCTCGACATGGCCGATCCGATTGATCGTGCCTATCGCTTGGAGATTTCTTCACCCGGTATCGACCGTCCGCTGGTCCGCAAATCGGATTTCGACCGCTTTGCCGGCCACCTGGTGAAAATTGAAATGGAAATTCCGATGAACGGCCGCAAGCGCTTCCGCGGCGAAATCGTCGGGACCGACGGTGAGGCAGCCCGCATCCGCCGCGACGATGCAGCGGAAGGCGAAGAGGCCGAGGTGCTGCTCGCGATTGAAGAGATGAGTGAAGCAAAGCTGGTGCTCACCGACGACCTGGTGGCGCAAGCCTTGCGGCGCGAAAAGGCCGCGAAACGCGAAGCACGCGAAGCGCGGAAGGAAGAACGACGAGTAGAGAGACAATCACGGCACCGGCCACAAAGGCCTGCCGCCAGAGGAGGAGAGTGAGCTATGGCTGTCAGCGCCAATCGGCTCGAGCTTTTGCAAATTGCCGACGCAGTCGCGCGTGAAAAGGCTATCGACCGCGGCATCGTCATCGCCGCGATGGAAGATGCCATCGCCAAAGCGGCCCGCTCACGTTACGGCGCGGAAACCGACGTACACGCCGAGATCGAACCGAAAACCGGCGATCTGCGTCTCACGCGCCACATGCTGGTGACAGAGAGCGTCGAAAACCCGTCCAATCAAATCACGCTCGAAGAGGCGCGCAAGCGCCATCCGGCAGCCCAGGTTGGCGACACAATTGCGGATCCGCTGCCGCCGCTGGAATACGGCCGCATCGCCGCGCAGTCGGCAAAACAGGTGATCGTGCAGAAAGTGCGCGAGGCTGAGCGCGATCGGCAATATGCCGAATACAAGGATCGCATCGGCGATATCGTCAACGGTATCGTCAAGCGCGTCGAGTACGGCAACGTCGTCGTCGATCTCGGCCGCGGCGAGGCGATCGTGCGCCGTGATGAACTGCTGCCGCGCGAAGTTTTCCGCAATGGCGACCGCATCCGCGCCTATATCTACGACGTGCGGCGCGAGCCGCGCGGACCGCAGATTTTCCTGTCGCGCACGCATCCGCAGTTCACCGCCAAACTGTTCGCGCAGGAAGTGCCCGAAATTTATGACGGCATTGTCGAAGTCAAGGCGGTTGCCCGCGACCCCGGTTCGCGCGCCAAGATCGCTGTGATTTCCCGCGATTCTTCCGTCGACCCGGTCGGCGCCTGCGTCGGCATGCGTGGCTCGCGCGTGCAGGCGGTAGTGAACGAATTGCAGGGCGAGAAGATCGACATCATTCCATGGTCGCCGGACATTGCGACGTTCGTGGTGAATGCGCTGGCCCCGGCGGAAGTCGCCAAGGTCGTGCTCGACGAGGACAAGGAGCGCATTGAGGTTGTTGTGCCGGATCAGCAATTGTCGCTGGCCATCGGCCGCCGCGGCCAGAATGTTCGGCTGGCCTCCCAGCTGACCGGATGGGACATCGACATCCTGACCGAGCAGGAAGAATCCGAACGTCGCCAGGCCGAGTTCGAAAATCGCACGAAGATTTTCGTCGAAGCGCTCAATCTCGACGAAGTCGTCGGACAGCTGCTTGCCTCGGAAGGCTTCGGCTCGATCGAGGAACTCGCGATGGTCGACGAAAAGGAGATCGCCGGCATCGAGGGCTTCGATGAGGATACCGCGCGTGAACTGCAGGAGCGCGCCAAGGAATATCTCGACAAGCAGGAAGCTGAACTCGATGCCAAACGCGTCGAGCTTGGCGTCGACGATGCGCTCAAGGACGTACCAGGCGTCACCACGAAGATGCTGGTCGCATTCGGCGAGAACGGCGTGAAAACGGTCGAAGACCTCGCCGGTTGCGCGACCGACGACCTCACCGGCTGGACCGAACGCAAGGATGGTGAATCCAAACATGAGCCCGGCTTCCTCGACGGCTTTAATATTTCACGAGAAGACGCCGAACACATGATCATGCAAGCACGACTGAAAGCAGGCTGGGTGACGGAAGCCGACCTCGCGCCGCCGCCGGCTGCAGAAGCGTCCGCGGAAGAAGAAACGGAAGCACAAGCGTAAGGAGCGTGGCAGCGACGATGCTGGCAATTGCGCAGGACAACGAACTCGACCGCGGAGCGACCAGTGTCGCCCCGGGGACCGAGCGCACTTGCGCGCTGACCCGCGAGCTCAAACCGGTGGCGGAGATGATCCGTTTCGTGGTGGGCCCGGCCGGCGACGCGGTGCCCGATGTCAAGCGCAAGTTGCCTGGCCGCGGTATCTGGATCACCGCGACCCGTGACGCAATCGAGGATGCAACGAAACGCAACGTCTTTGCCCGCGGCTTCAAGCGGGACGTCCGCGTGGCCACCGATCTGGCGGCGCAAACCGAGCGCCTTATCGAACGTGCCGCGCTCGATGCCTTGGCAATGGCGGGCAAGGCCGGCGTGGTGGCCACTGGCTTTTCCAAGGTCGAGGCAGCGTGCGGCGGGGACGGCATCCTGGCGCTGATCCACGCCGCTGACGCGGGCGACGATGGCAAGCGCAAGCTGGCCGCCGCCCTGCACCGCAATAGTACCGGAGAATCGCGCGAAATCACGGTGATCGACGCATTTACCGGCATCCAATTGGATTTGGCATTGAACCGCCCAAATGTGGTACATGCTGCCCTGCTTGCCGGGCCCGGGAGCGATACTTTTCTCGCGCGCGTTGTGCGTTTGACGCGCTTTCGGACCGGAATCTCGCCCGAGACGGTTAGCGCGCATGCGCCAACGGACGGCGCATAAGGACACAGTACGGAATGAGCGAAACGAAGAACCCTGGCGAAAAGAAACTCAGCGTCGGCAAGCTGACGCTGAAGCCGCGCACCGAAACGGGCGTGGTGCGTCAGAGCTTCAGCCACGGCCGCAGCAAGCAGGTTGTGGTTGAGAAGGTTAAGCGCCGCGCCGTCGGCGGACCGGGCGAAGCCAAGGCCGAACCGGCGCCTGTCGTCGAAACGAAGAAGCCTGCTCCGAGCAAGGCGCCTGCCGCACCGGCTGCACGCGCCGCAGCGGCGCAGACCGAAGTAAAGCCGAAACCGTCGGGCGTCGTACTGCGCACCCTCACCGAGGAAGAGCGCAGCGCGCGCGCCCATGCGCTCGCCAATTCGCGCGTGCGCGAGGCCGAAGAGCGCAAGATCGCCGAAGAAGAAGCACGTCGCCGCGCAGGCCGCGAGTCGGTCGACCGCAGCGAGCGGGAAGCGGCTGAAGCGCGCAAGCGCGAGGAAGATGAACGCCGCAAGCACGACGAGGAAACCAAACGCAAAGCCGGCGAAGTCGCCAAGAAGCGTTTCGGCGGTGATGAAGTCGCGCGGACCGGGCCGGGAGCCCGTCTCGCGCTCGAGGCCGATGACGAGGAAGCGCCCCGCCCGCGCCGGCCGGGCGCGGCGCGCACGCCTGCTGCGCCCCGACCTGCCCCGCGTGTCGGCGCTGAAAAGCAGCGCGGCCGCCTGACGCTGGTCACTGCGCTGCGCGCCGATGAAGTGCGCGAGCGCTCCGTCGCTTCGTTCCGTCGTCGTACGCAACGCCTCAAGGGCATCGCCTCCAACGAGCCGAAGGAAAAGCTCGTCCGCGAGGTGACGATCCCCGAAGCCATCACCATCCAGGACCTCGCCAATCGTATGTCCGAACGTGCGGTCGATGTCATCCGCCTGCTGATGAAGCAGGGCCAGATGGTAACGATCAATGACGTGATTGACGCCGACACGGCCCAGCTCATTGCCGAGGAAATGGGCCACAGCGTGCGCCGCGTGGCCGAAGCCGACGTCGAAGAAGGCCTGTTCGATGTTGCCGACGACCCGGCGCTGCTTGCGCCGCGCGCACCGGTGGTCACCGTCATGGGCCACGTTGACCACGGCAAGACATCACTGCTCGATGCCATTCGGTCTTCCGACGTGGCGGCAGGCGAAGCCGGCGGCATCACCCAGCATATCGGCGCTTATCAAGTGACGGCACCTTCTGGCGCCAAGATCACGTTCATCGACACGCCGGGTCACGCCGCCTTCACGGCCATGCGTGCGCGCGGCGCCAAAGTCACCGACATCGTCGTGCTGGTCGTTGCCGCTGACGATGGTGTGATGCCGCAGACAATCGAAGCGATCCACCACGCCAAGGCGGCGAAGGTGCCGATCATTGTCGCCATCAACAAGATCGACAAGCCGGATGCAAAGCCGGATCGCGTGCGCACGGATTTGCTGCAGCACGAAATCCAGGTTGAATCGATGGGCGGCGAAGTGGTTGACGTCGAAGTGTCCGCCACCAAGAAGACCAACATCGACAAGCTGCTCGAAATGCTCGGCTTGCAGGCCGAAATCCTCGATCTCAAGGCCGATCCAAATCGCGCGGCAGAAGGCACCGTGATCGAAGCCAAGCTCGATCGTGGCCGCGGTCCCGTCGCAACGGTACTGATCCAGCGCGGCACGCTGCGCGTTGGTGACCTGGTGGTGGCCGGCGCCGAATGGGGCCGCGTGCGAGCGCTGGTCTCGGATACCGGCGCGCCAATTGAAACGGCCGGACCATCAACTCCGGTCGAGGTCCTCGGCTTCTCCGGCACGCCGGACGCCGGCGACCGCCTGGCGGTGGTCGACAACGAAGCGCGCGCCCGCGAAGTCACCGACTACCGCGCCCGCCAGAAGCGCGAGAAAACAGCTGCGCGCGCTACCGGCATGCGCGGCTCGCTCGAGCAGATGATGGCGCAGGCCAAGACCTCCGGCCGAAAAGAATTTCCGTTGGTCATCAAAGCCGACGTGCAAGGATCACTCGAAGCCATCGTCGGCGCGCTCGACAAGCTCGGCACCGACGAAGTGGCCGCCCGCGTCCTGCATGCCGGCGTCGGCGGTATTTCCGAATCCGACGTTACGCTCGCGGAAGCCTCAGGCGTGCCAATCATCGCCTTCAATGTGCGCGCCAACAAGGAAGCGCGCGAGTTGGCGGAACGCGCCGGCATCGAGATTCGCTACTACAACATCATCTACGACCTCGTCGACGACGTTAAAAAGGCGATGTCGGGCCTGCTGCCTCCGACGTTGCGCGAGACAATGCTCGGCAATGCGCAGATCCTGGAGATCTTCAATGTTTCCAAGGTCGGCAAGATCGCCGGCTGCAGGGTCACCGACGGCACCGTCGAACGCGGCGCCAATGTCCGGCTGATCCGCGACAACGTTGTGATCCACGAGGGCAAGCTCAGCCAGCTCAAACGCTTCAAGGATGACGTGCGCGAAGTCGGCGCCGGCATGGAATGCGGCATGGCCTTCGAGAACTACCAGGACATGCGGCAAGGCGACGTGATCGAATGCTACCGGGTGGAGCAGATTCAACGCTCGCTGTGAGTCCAAGCCTCACAGCGTAGGTTAAGAACGCGCCACCCATTTCCCTGTCATGGCCGGGCTTGTCCCGGCCATCCACGGCTAACTTCCTTCGCTGAGGGAAGACGTGGATGCCCGGCACAAGGCCGGGCATGACGAATTGAGAACGTGAAACTTATGACACGGCAAAAGCATCGCGACTCATCTCCAGGTGGAGGATCACAACGCCAGTTGCGCGTGGGTGAATTGGTGCGCCACGCGCTCGCCGAAATGCTGACGCGCGGTGAGGTGCACGATCCGGTCATCGAGAAACATCTCGTGACGGTGCCGGAAGTGCGCATGACTGCAGACCTGCGGCTCGCAACTGTCTATGTCATGCCGCTCGGCGGCCGTGATACCGAAGAAGTCGTCGCCGCATTCGAGCGGCACAAGAAATTCCTGCGCGCCGAATTGGCGCATCGCATAAATCTTAAATTCGCGCCGGATATCCGTTTTCGCGTCGACGAACGGTTCGCCGAGGCCGATCGCATCGAAAAGCTGTTGCATTCGCCGGAAGTGAAGCGCGACCTTGATCATAAGGACGAAAAGTGAGCGAGCGCGAGATTGACGAAATTGTTAGCCCTCATGTCGAGGAGCTACCCAACGGGTCCGCGCAGAGCGCGGCCCGAGGGCAGGCTCCGGCGGCACCTTCAGGCGCACGTCAAAAGCAGAAGAAGCGTGACAAGCGTGACGTGCACGGCTGGATAGTGCTCGACAAACCTGTCGGGATGACGTCAACACACGCCGTCAGCGTCATAAAGCGCCTGTTCAGTGCCAAGCGCGCAGGCCACGCCGGCACGCTCGATCCGCTTGCTTCCGGAGCCTTGCCGATCGCACTCGGCGAAGCGACCAAGACGGTTCCGTTCGTCATGGATGGCCGCAAGGTCTATCGCTTCACCGTCCGCTGGGGCGAGGAGCGCGACACTGACGACGCGGAGGGCCGCGTCATCGCGAGCAGCGACCAAAGGCCATCTGCAGAAGCAATCCGGGCCCTGCTCCCGTCTTATACCGGCACCATTCAGCAGGTACCCCCACGCTACTCGGCGATCAAGATCGAGGGCGAGCGTGCCTACGATCTCGCTCGCGACGGCGAAGAGGTGGTTCTCGCGGCAAGGCCGGTCGAAATCGGCCGGCTGGAACTCGTTAACATTCCAGATCCCGACCATGCGGTACTTGAGGCTGAATGTGGCAAAGGGACCTATGTCCGCTCGCTGGCCCGCGATCTCGGCCGCACTTTGGGCTGTTTCGGCCACGTCAGCGCCCTGCGGCGCGCCGCGGTAGGGCCGTTCAACGAAGAGACCATGATTCTGCTGGAACAATTGGAGGCTCTATGCCATAGAGCCGCGTCCGGCGAGGCGAGCCTCGCGGACGCTCTAATGCCCGTTGAAACCGCGCTGGACGACATCCCGGCGCTGGCTGTCAGTCGGGCAGATGCGGCAAGGCTTCAAAGAGGCCAAGCCGTTTTGTTGCGCGGACGGGACGCACCCAATTTCCGCGGCACAATCTACGTGACGGTATCGGGCCAGCTTCTGGCCTTGGCCGAGCTGGATCGTGGCGAAATCGTCCCCAAGCGCGTGTTCAACCTCGCCGGCCTGATGGGCAGAGCCGAGCGTAAGAAAGGATGACCGATGTCGGTAACCGCCGGCCGCAAGGCCGAAGTAATAAAGACGTATGCCAAAAAGCCCGGAGACACCGGATCGCCGGAAGTGCAAGTGGCGATCTTGTCCGAGCGCATCAACAACCTCACCGAGCATTTCAAAGCCCACGTCAAGGACAATCACTCCCGTCGTGGGTTGCTCAAGATGGTGGGGCAGCGCCGCCAGCTCCTCGATTACCTGCGGCGGACCAATGAAGCGAGCTACAAGCATTTGATCGAGAAGCTCGGCATTCGCCGATGATTTATTCCGCGCAGGGCGCATGTGTCCTGTGCGTTTCGTGCAGCGAATGCGTGTGACGCGTTCGCTCGACTACGCCGGCAGCGATAGGCGCGGCCGGCAATTTGGCAAGAGCCGATAAGGATCGCCTCTTGCGGCAAGGCAAGGTTCGAAACGCCATGGCAGGATCGCCAGACGCTGTTGCTCCCCGCACCGCGGTGATGTGCGACAGCTTCTCGCCGTCTTGCTCATGGCTTTCGGGGCTCGCCGAAAACCATGAAAGACTGAAGCAATGTTCGATAAGCATTCCGTTGAGCTCGATTGGGGTGGGCGCAAGCTAACCCTCGAGACAGGCCGCGTAGCGCGCCAGGCCGACGGCGCCGTGCTCGCCACCTACGGCGAGACCACCGTGCTCGCCGCCGTCGTGGCGGCAAAGCAGCCGAAGGAAGGAATCGATTTCCTTCCGCTCACCGTCAACTACACCGAAAAATATTACGCGGCCGGCCGCATTCCGGGCGGCTACTTCAAGCGCGAGCGCGGTCCAACCGAAAAGGACACGTTGACGTCGCGCCTGATCGACCGCCCGATCCGTCCTTTGTTCGCCGATGGCTGGCGCTGCGATACGCAGGTCACCGTCACCGTGCTGTCGCACGACATGGAGAACGATCCCGACATCGTCGCGATGGTCGCGGCCTCCGCTGCGCTCACGCTGTCAGGCGCTCCGTTCATGGGCCCGATCGGCGGTGCGCGTGTCGGCTTCATCAACAACGAGTATGTCCTCAATCCAGCACTCGACGAGATGCCGGAGAGCCAGCTCGACCTCGTCATCGCCGGTACCCAGGACGCGGTGATGATGGTGGAATTGGAAGCCAAGGAGCTGTCCGAAGAGATCATGCTCGGCGCAGTGATGTTCGGTCACCGGCATTTCCAGCCGGTGATCGAAGCCATCATCAAGCTCGCCGAAAAAGCGGCGAAGGAGCCGCGCGAACTGACCGCCCCCGATCACAAGGCGCTGGAAAAGGAAATTCTCGGGCTTGCCGAGAAGGACTTGCGCGCCGCCTATTCGATCGTGAAGAAGCAGGACCGCCAGAACGCCGTCGCCGCGGTGAAGGAAAAGGTGATGGCGCATTTCTTCCCGGAAGGCGGCGAGCCGACTTATGACAAGCTCGCGGTTGCAGGCGTGTTCAAGGAACTCGAAGCCAAGATCGTTCGCTGGAACATTCTCGACACCAAGAAACGCATCGACGGTCGCGACCTCAGCACCGTGCGCCCGATTGTCGCCGAAGTCGGCGTGCTGCCGCGCACCCACGGCTCGGCGTTGTTCACGCGTGGTGAAACGCAGGCGCTGGTCGTGGCAACGCTTGGCACCGCCGAGGACGAGCAGTTCATCGATGCGCTGCAGGGAACCTATAAAGAGACATTCCTGCTGCATTACAACTTCCCGCCTTATTCGGTCGGCGAAACAGGCCGCATGGGTGCGCCCGGACGGCGCGAAATCGGTCACGGCAAGCTGGCGTGGCGCGCGATCCATCCGATGCTGCCGACTCCGGCCGAGTTCCCCTACACCATCCGCGTCGTCTCGGAGATCACCGAGTTCGAACGGGTCCTCCTCGATGGCATCGGTGTGCGGCTCATCGCTCGCGCTGATGGACGCCGGCGTGCCGCTCAAGCGGCCGACCGCCGGTATCGCCATGGGCCTCATCCTCGAGGACAAGCGCTACGCCGTGTTGTCCGACATCCTCGGTGACGAGGATCACCTCGGCGACATGGATTTCAAGGTGGCGGGCACCGAACAGGGCGTCACATCGCTGCAGATGGACATCAAGATTGCCGGCATCAATGAGGAGATCATGAAGGTTGCCCTCGCGCAGGCGAAGGACGGCCGCCTGCACATCCTCGGCGAGATGGCGAAGGCACTTACCGCCGCGCGCGCCGAACTGGGCGAGCACGCCCCGCGTATCGAGATGTTCAAGATCCCGACCGACAAGATCCGCGAAGTGATCGGCACCGGCGGCAAGGTGATCCGCGAGATCGTCGAGAAGACCGGCGCCAAGATCAACATCGAGGACGACGGCTCCGTGAAGGTTGCCTCCGCCGACGGCGAGTTGATCAAGGCGGCGATCAAGTGGATCAAGTCGATTGCTTCCGATCCGGAAGTCGGCGTGATCTACGAGGGCACTGTCGTCAAGACCATGGATTTCGGCGCTTTCGTCAACTTCTTCGGCGCCAAGGACGGCCTCGTGCACATCAGCCAACTTGCCGCCAGCCGCGTCAACAAGGTCACCGACGTGGTCAAGGAAGGCGACAAGGTCAAGGTGAAGCTGCTCGGCGTGGATGAGCGCGGCAAGGTGCGCCTGTCCATGAAAGCGGTCGATCAGACAACCGGCGAAGACCTCGAGCAAAAGGGTGGCGTGCCGCAGCAGGCGGCCGGCGGCGGCGCGGAATAAGCAAGAGATTCAAACGAGACCAAAGGGCGGCCTACATGGCCGCCCTTTTTATTTTGCCTGATAACGGAGCTGGCGGAGCGTTATCATGGTAGTGACTCGGCCGATAAGGTATGCTTGTCGCCTGGCCCAAACAATTCGATTAGACGTGATTGGAACGGCTTCATATAAGCGCCGTAGGCGCGTGCCACGTTTCCTGTTCCAGTCCCTTTTGGCGCGCACAGGTTCAGTGGAGGACACGATTCATGGACGCAAAAACTGACGACAAAAGCGCGGGCAAGTGCCCGTTCACAGGCGGCACCCGCGGACACATGAACCGCGACTGGTGGCCGGACACGCTGGACCTTTCGGTTCTCCACCACCACTCGACCAAGTCCGATCCGATGGGCGAAGCGTTCGACTACGCCAAGGAATTCAAGAGCCTCAACCTCAAGGCCGTGATCAAGGACCTGCGCGCCTTGATGACGGACTCGCAGCCTTGGTGGCCGGCCGACTTCGGCCACTACGGTGGTCTGTTCATCCGCCTGGCGTGGCACGCGGCGGGCACGTACCGCATCACTGACGGCCGCGGCGGCGCCGGCACTGGCCAGCAGCGCTTCGCGCCGCTGAATTCGTGGCCGGATAACGCGAACCTCGACAAGGCGCGCCGCTTGCTGTGGCCGATCAAGCAGAAGTACGGCAAGAAAATCTCCTGGGCCGATCTACTGGTCCTCGTCGGCAATGTTGCGCTGGAATTGATGGGCTTCAAGACTTTCGGTTTCGCGGGCGGCCGCGCCGACGTTTGGGAGCCTGAAGAACTCTTCTGGGGTCCTGAAGGAAGCTGGCTCGGCGACGAACGCTACAGCGGCGAACGCCAGTTGGCGGAGCCGCTCGGCGCGGTGCAGATGGGCCTGATCTACGTCAATCCGGAAGGTCCGAACGGCAATCCGGACCCGGTCGCAGCGGCCAAGGACATCCGCGAAACGTTCTTCCGCATGGCGATGAACGACGAAGAAACCGTCGCGCTGATCGCGGGCGGCCACACCTTCGGCAAGACCCACGGCGCCGGCGATCCGTCGCTGATCGGGCGCGAAGCCGGAAGGCGCTGACATCGAGGATCAAGGCCTCGGCTGGAAGAGCAAATATGGCACCGGCATTGGCGCCGACGCCATCACCGGCGGTCCCGGAAGTCACCTGGACGCAGACGCCGACGAAGTGGAGCAACTTCTTCTTCAAGAACCTGTTCGAGAACGAATGGGAACTGACGAAGAGTCCGGCCGGCGCGAAGCAGTGGAAGGCGAAGGGTGCGCAAGCCGACATCCCGGACGCCTTCGACGCGTCGAAAAAGCATGTGCCGACGATGCTGACGACGGACCTGTCGCTGCGGTTCGACCCGGCCTACGAGAAGATCTCGCGGCGGTTCTACGAACATCCGGACCAGTTCGCGGACGCGTTTGCCCGCGCCTGGTTCAAACTCACGCATCGCGACATGGGTCCGCGCGCGCGCTATCTCGGCCCGCTCGTGCCGAAAGAGACGCTGATCTGGCAGGACCCGATCCCCGCTGCCAATCGCAACCGGATCAACGATAAGGACATCGCAGTTCTGAAGCGCAAGATCCTGGCGAGTGGCCTGCCGGTGTCGCAACTGGTCTCGACAGCATGGGCATCGGCCTCGACCTTCCGCGGCTCAGACAAGCGCGGTGGCGCGAACGGCGCACGCATTCGCCTGAGCCCGCAGAGGGATTGGGACGTGAATGATCCCGTCGAGCTGACGAAGGTGCTCAAGAAACTCGAAGCGATTCAGCAGGCGTTCAACAAGTCGGCCAAGGGCGGCAAGAAAGTCTCGCTTGCCGACCTGATCGTTCTCGGCGGCAGCGCCGCGGTCGAAAAGGCTGCAAAGGCCGCAGGGGTTGCCGTGAAGGTTCCCTTCACGGCGGGCCGCATGGACGCATCGCAGGAGCAGACCGACGTCGATAGTTTCGCGCCGCTCGAACCGCGTGCCGACGGCTTCCGCAACTATGTCGCAGGCAAGCAGCAATTTATGGCGCCGGAGGAGGCGCTGGTGGACCGGGCGCAATTGCTGCGGTTGACAGCGCCGGAGATGACAGTTCTCGTTGGCGGCCTGCGCGTGCTCGGCGCCAATGCCGGCGGGTCCAAGCACGGCGTCTTTACCAAGAAGCCCGGTACGCTGACCAACGACTTCTTCGTCAACCTGCTGAGCATGAGCACGGAGTGGTCTCCGGCTGGAGACAACCATTACGAGGGGCGCGACCGCAAGACAAACGCGGTCAAGTGGACCGGCACGCGCGTTGACCTGATCTTCGGGTCGCACTCGCAGCTCCGCGCTTTCGCGGAAGTCTATGGCTGCGCGGACGCGAAGGAAAAATTCGTGAAGGACTTCGTGGCAGCCTGGACCAAGGTGATGAACGCTGATCGCTTCGACATTGCCCAGGCGAAGGCGGCGTAAGCTTCACCGCATCGACGAAATACGAAACGGCCGGGGGATTTCCCGGCCGTTTTGTTTTCCTCAGTGAGAGCGGCTTACTGCCCGTCCTTGCCTTCCACCGCGCCGCCGGCGGATTTCAGCGCCTCCGGGTGCGGCATGGCGATCACATTGTAGCCTGAGTCAACGAAGTGAACTTCGCCAGTGACGCCGGTCGACAAATCCGAGCACAGATAAAGGCCTGCACCGCCAAGTTCGTCCAGCGTTACGCCGCGCCCGAGCGGAGAATACTTCTGCTGGAAGGCAAACATGTAGCGCGCATCGGTGATGCCGGCACCCGCGAGCGTGCGGATCGGTCCGGCTGAAATCGCGTTGACGCGTATTTTCTGCGCGCCGAAATCGACCGCGAGATAGCGCACCGAAGCCTCCAGCGCCGCCTTCGCAACACCCATCACATTGTAGTTCGGCATGGCGCGCAGGCCGCCGTTATAGGTCAGGTCACCATCGACGCCGCCATTCGGCATCAGCGCGGCCGCGCGCTTGGCGGCCTCGGTGAAGGCATAGCAGGAGATCACCATCGTGCGGATGAAGTTTTCGCGCGTTGAATTGGCGTAGTGACCCTTCAGCTCGTTCTTGTCGGAGAAGGCGACCGCATGCACGAGGAAGTCCATCGTGCCCCATTTTTTCTTGATCTCATCGAACACCGCATCAACCGATGCGATATCCTCGACATCGCAAGGCATCACAAATGTTGAGCCCGCCTGCTCCGCGAGGGGCTTCACGCGCTTGGCGAGTGCATCGCCCTGATAGGTGAAGGCAAGCTGTGCGCCGTGCGACGCCAGCATCTTTGCAATTCCCCAGGCGATCGAGTGGTCATTGGCGACCCCCATCACCAGTCCGCGCTTTCCGTCCATCAGCCCCGGCATGTCCAACCTCTCCATCGTCATGCCCGGCCTTGTGCGCGGGCATCCATGTCTTCTTCTCTGCTCTTAAAGACGTGGATGGCCGGGACAAGCCCGGCCATGACGGTGACTACTATCCTCGCGTAGCAACGTTATCAATCATGCATCAAGCCGCTTGAATACAACCGAAGCATTGGTGCCGCCGAAACCGAACGAGTTCGACAACACGCAGCCGAGCTTCACGTTGTCCTGACGCTCGCGCACGATCGGCATATCGGCAAAAGCTGGATCGAGATTCTCGATATTGGCGCTTTCGCAAATGAAGCCGTTTTGCATCATCAGCAATGAATAGATCGCCTCCTGGACGCCGGTGGCACCAAGCGAATGCCCGGTGAGTGACTTGGTGGCAGAGATTGGTGGGCACTTTGAACCGAACACCTCGCGGATCGCCTCGATTTCCTTGACGTCGCCAATCGGCGTCGAGGTCGCGTGCGGATTGATGTAATCGATGGGCACTTTGGCGTTCTCGATCGCCATGTTCATGCAGCGTACCGCGCCCTCGCCGGAAGGTGCCACCATATCGTAGCCGTCGGACGTGGCGCCGTAGCCGGCAACTTCTGCATAGATCTTGGCGCCGCGCGCCTTGGCATGTTCGAGCTCTTCCAGCACCAGCACGCCGGCGCCGCCGGCGATGACGAAACCGTCACGGTCTTTATCGTATGCGCGCGAGGCCTTCTGGGGGGTATCGTTATATTTCGACGACATCGCGCCCATTGCATCGAACAGAACCGAGAGCGACCAATCCAGTTCCTCGCAGCCACCGGCGAAGATCAGATCCTGTTTGCCCCATTGAATCGAGCTCGGCAGCGTTGCCAATGCAATGGTTGGACGTCGCGCAAGCCGAGGAGATCGAATAGTTCACGCCCTTGATCTTGAACCAGGTGGCGAGTGTCGCGGAGGCTGTCGACGACATCGCTTTTGGAACCGCGAACGGACCAACCCGCTTCGGCCCCTTCGTGCGCGCAATATCGGCCGCTTCGATCAGGGCGTGGCAGGATGGCCCGCCCGAGCCCATGATGATGCCGCTGCGCACATTGGAAATATCCGATTCCTCAACGCCGGAATCGCGGATGGCTTGCTCCATGGCCACGTGATTCCACGCGGCGCCGCCACCAAGGAAGCGCATGGCGCGGCGGTCGACGACCTCTTCCGGATTGAGGCTCGGTGCGCCGTGCACCTGGCAGCGGAAGCCAAGTTCCGCATATTTGTCGGCACGCACGATGCCGGATTTGGCCTCACGGAGGCTCGCCAGCACTTCCTGCGTATTATTGCCGATGGATGAGACGATACCCATTCCGGTGACGACGACACGTCGCATAGTGGTATTACCCTTAAAAACTCACCGCGGTTTATTGCTGATCAGGCCACAGATTGGCCGGTTGAGGCATTTCCGCAAGACCCCCGCCGGGCTTCAAGCCCCGCTCGGCTGCAAAGCCTCGTCCTGCTTGAACAGGCCGACCTTCAGATCGCTGGCGCGGTAGATGACATTGCCGTCCGCCGAGAGCCAACCGTCGGCAACACCCAGCACCAACTTCGAGCGCATGACACGTTTGATATCGATGCCGTAGATAACCTTCTTCACGGTCGGCAGCACCTGGCCCGAGAATTTCAGTTCGCCCAGGCCGAGCGCCCTGCCTTTGCCCGGAGCGCCAAGCCAGCCGAGAAAAAATCCGACCATCTGCCAGAGCGCATCGAGACCCAGACATCCCGGCATCACCGGGTCGCCCTTGAAGTGGCAAAGGAAAAACCACAGGTCCGGCTTTACGTCGAGTTCGGCGCGGATCAACCCTTTGCCGTGCGCGCCGCCTTCTTCACTGATTTCGGAAATACGGTCGAACATCAGCATTGGCGGAAGCGGCAACTGTGCATTGCCGGTGCCGAAGAGTTCCCCACGGCCACAAGCGAGCAAATCTTCGTATTCGAAGCTGTGGCGCCGGGTGTCCATTGGCGTTGCGTCCCCTCGCAGGGGGCTTGGCTGAATTCCCATGCCCGAGTTGGTAACATACCAAGGCTAAGCGGCAAAGGTGGCGAGCGTGCGCGGCGCGCGCAGTTTTCCCGCCGAAAACACTTGAAAACACTATGTTACTCTTAGTTGCGAGGCAGTTGCATCAACGGGGTCAATTTCGTATATGTTGCAAATGAAACGGTTTTTCGCTGGCTTGCATTGCGAGCTGGCTGTTTAGGCGTAACCAGAAATGACCCCGACCCGACAGACGGCATTGGCAAAGACAACAGCCACCGAGCACTCTTCGGACCGCTCGGCGCTGACCGGATGTCCGTGGCATGACGTAAAGGCAATGCTGCGCCATGTCGGCTTGCGCCCGACCCGTCAGCGTATGGCGCTGGGATGGATCCTCTTCGGCAAGGGCGATCGCCACCTCACCGCCGAAATGCTTTACGAAGAAGCAAGCCGCGCCAAGGTGCCCGTATCGCTGGCGACGATCTACAACACACTTCACCAGTTTACCGAAGTCGGCCTGTTGCGGCAGGTCGCGGTTGACGGCTCAAAGGCCTATTTCGATACCAATGCCACGGCGCATCATCACTTCTTCATCGAAGGTGAGGATGAGGTGCTCGACATTCCAGGCGCGGAGGTTCTGATCGGCAAGACGCCGAGCCCGCCGGAAGGTTTCGAGATTGCGCGCGTCGACGTCGTCGTACGGCTTCGCCGGAAGAGCTAAGAAACCTTATCGTACCAACTGCGGTATTTCATTGGTCATGGCCGGGCTTGTCCCGGCCATCTCGCTTATGAGGGCACTGCGTCCCTCATCGGGATCGCCGGGACATAGGCGCGCAAAAGCACGCCGTTCTTCGGACGGCTATGCCCGGCGATGACAGAAAAGTGCACGAGAATGATTTAGTCCACCTTCTCGTTCGGATAGGCACCCCACAGCCGCTCCTGCTGGATATATCCGTCGAAACCTTTGCCGCTGAATTGGCACCAGCTGCCATTGCACGATTTCAGCGCGCCCAGCACGCCCGATTGTAGCCGGGCCGTGACCGGCGATTCGACATCCGCACTTTCGTAGAGCGGGACCAGTTCTTCTTTTGATTTGGGCACCACGACCGCCATGCGCTTGCCCGACAACAGCGTGTGGTAGACCCAGCCTTCCGCGCCTTCCCAGTCGCGAATGCGCCGCCAGTTCTCGAACTCCGCGGTGATCTCCACCGGCATGCCGACATGCGTATAGACCCAGCGGACCTCCTGATCCTTGTTGGGGCCGGAGCGGGCATTGACCCGGTCGGACTTGAGGCTGACAAATCGCGGAATCGGCAGGCCGCTGACGGAGCCTGTCGCGGCATCGCCGGCAGACCAGGCCGTGCCCCCCTGCATCGCAATGAAGCTGGCCACTAGTGCGGCCCTGCAAAGCGCAGTCCGGAAGCTTTGTGTTGTCACTGCCATCTGGTAGGAAAAAGAATGAGTTTCGTCCCCAACGCGTGTGTGCGCAGTGTGGGCGAGCACGGTTAATGAGGGCTGAATCGGCGCTTCCCTTGGGTGGTATCGGCGCCATTGCCGCGGTTGAGAGCAATGCCGAAAGCCAAGAAACCGATCGTCATTGTCACACGCAAGCTGCCCGACTCCGTCGAGCTGCGAATGCGGGAACTTTTCGACGCCCGGCTCAATCCCGACGACAAGCCGATGACGCAAAGCCAACTCGCCGAAGCGGCGAAGGTCGCCGATGTCCTGGTGCCCACCGTCACCGACCGGATCGATGCCTCGGTCCTCAGCAAGTCCGGTGAACAGCTCAAGCTGATCGCCAATTTCGGCAATGGCGTCGACAATATCGACGTCGCGACCGCCGTTCAGCGCGGCATTACCGTCACCAACACGCCGGGCGTTCTCACCGAGGACACCGCGGACATGACCATGGCGCTGATCCTGACGGTGCCGCGCCGGCTGGTCGAAAGCTCGCAGGTTCTGACGTCGGACAAGGATTGGACCGGTTGGTCGCCGACCTGGATGCTCGGGCACCGGATCTGGGGCAAGCGGCTCGGCATTATCGGGATGGGACGGATCGGCCAGGCCGTCGCACGCCGCGCGCGCGCCTTCGGCCTGCAGATCCACTATCACAACCGCCGGCGCGTAGCTCCCAAGATCGAAGAGGAACTCGACGCCACCTATTGGGAGAGCCTCGACCAGATGCTTGCCCGTATGGACATTGTGTCGGTCAATTGTCCGCACACACCGGCGACCTATCACCTGCTTTCGGCGCGCCGGCTCAAGATGTTGCGGCCGGAAGCGTTTCATCGTGAATACGTCGCGCGGTGAAGTGATCGACGAAAATGCCCTCGCCCGCCTGATCGAGTCAGGCGACATCGCCGGCGCAGGCCTCGACGTGTTTGAACACGAGCCCGCGGTCAATCCAAAGCTGGTCAAGCTTGCCCGCGCGGGAAAGGTCGTGCTGTTGCCGCACACCGGCTCGGCGACAATCGAAGGCCGTATCGACATGGGCGAGAAGGTCATCATCAACATCAAGACCTTCATGGATGGCCATCGGCCGCCGGATCGCGTCCTGCCGTCGATGTTGTAAGTCGGGGCCGGCGGCCCTTATGACGTGAAGACGGCCCGCGCATGCGCGGGCCTTTTGCAGCCAGACCGGGTGCTACCCTCGATGTTGTGAGAGGTCCCTGATCGTCGGCTTGTTGCCGCTCAGTGGATTGTTCGGATCCCACGCATAGCTCAGCGTCTCGAACCGCATCGAGCGGGCGTCGACCATGAGCAGGCGACCAACCAGGCCTTCGCCGAAGCCGACGATTTCACGGATGATTTCCAGCGCCATCAGCGACCCGAGCACGCCCGGCAGCGCGCCCAGGATGCCGGCTTCGGCGCACGCCGGCACAGTGCCGGCAGGCGGAGGCTCGGGAAAAAGACAGCGGTAAGTCGGATTGCGCGTTCCGTCGGCACGCGTTTCGTGCGCACGAATAGACGTGAGCGAACCATCGAAGGTGCCGACCGCCGCGGTGACGAGAGGTTTCCTGGCGAAGTAGCAGGCGTCGGAGACGAGGTAGCGCGTCGCGAAGTTATCGGATCCGTCCGCGACGATGTCGTAACGCGAAATCAGATCGAGCGCGTTGGCCGCCGTCAGCCGCACTCGATGCGTCTCGACATTCACATGCGGATTGAGACCCTGCACGGTTTCGCCGGCGCGCTCGACCTTCGGCTCGCCGATATCGCGCGTCGAAAAAATGACCTGACGCTGCAAGTTCGATAGCGACACGTCATCGTCGTCGACCACGCCGAGCGTGCCGACGCCGGCTGCGGCCAGGTAGAGCAGCACCGGCGCGCCAAGACCGCCGGCGCCAACGACCAGCACGCGCGCAGCCTTCAGCTTCGCCTGGCCGGGACCACCAACCTCGCGCAGCACGATGTGACGGGCGTAGCGTTCGAGTTCTTGGGCATCGAGCATTGTGGTTAACCTAGCGCATGACCTTGAAAAGTGTGAATCGCTTTTGGAAAAAGGTCATGCCCAAAAATGTTCAACGCCATTCCGGTCACAGCCATCCCCAAGGTCGGCCTTGGCCGCCTTGCGCCTTCGCCTCCATCGGCTAAGGTGACCGCAAAACGAAGGGGTGGCGTTAACGTGATACGTTTGGGTGGGCCAACGATCATGCTTGCTGTCTTGCTCGGCGCCGTCCCGGCGCTGGCGCAGGATTCGCCTGGCATCATGCCCGGGACCCGCACAGCCGGCAGAAAAATCAAAACCGGTCCACGTCGTCCCGAAAAAGGTCGCCGTCAAGGTCGCTGCCAAGCCCGCGGCAGCAACGCCGCCAGCGCCAAGCATTGCTGCGCCTGCGACCGTCGCCGCCGAAATCCGCGGCGCTCGATCCGCAGCCGGCCAAGACAGAGCCCGCGCAGGACGCCGCTGTGGGAATTTCCGACGGCGATCGTCAGAAAATCCAATCGGCGCTGTCGTGGTCCGGCGACTACACCGGCTCGCTCGGCGGCGAAGATCCGTTTTTGACCGCCATCAAGAATTACCAGAAACGCGCGCAAGACCAAGATCACCGGCGTCCTCACGCCAGCCGAGCGCGCCAACTTGTTGGCTGCCGCAAAGGCGCACGAGGACGAATACGGCTGGACCGTGGTTGTCGATCCGGCCACCGGCGTGCGCATCGGACTGCCGGTCAAAATGGTCCCGCAGGCGCGCGACGCCGCGCACGGGACGCGTTGGTCGTCGGCACACGGCGAAGTTCAAGTGGAAACGTTCCGGATCAAGGAGCCCGATCTCAAGCTGTCGGCGCTCTTCGAGCAACAGAAGAAAGAGCCCGCCACGCGCAAAATTGAATCCAGCGCGCTGCGCGATGATAGTTTCTACATCAGCGGCATGCAGGGATTGAAAAAGTTTTCCGTGCGCGCCCAGCTTCGCAACGGCGAAGTGCGCGGGTTCACGATCCTCTTTGACCAGATGATGGAAACGATCGTCGCGCCGGTGACGGTTGCGATGGCGAGCGCTTTCTCGCCGTTTCCCGAAGGCAGCGCGCCGTTTGCGGCCATGGCGAAATCAGTCGAATACGGCAACGGGCTCGTTGTGAGTGCGCGCGGGCATATCGTGACCGATCGCAAGCTCGCATCCGGATGCCAGGTGATCGTCGCGGCCGGTCTTGGCGATGCCGACCGGATTGCCGAAGACAAGGAGAATGGCCTGGCGCTGCTGCGTGTTTACGGCCCGCGCAAGCTCTCGCCGCTTGCGCTGGCGCCGGATGCCGCCAGGAAAGGCGACGTGACGCTGGTCGGTATTCCCGATCCAAAAGAGCAGAACGGCAGCAAAAAGCTCACTGAGATCAAGGCACGGCTGGCCGACGGCAACGCAATCGAATTGCGGCAGCCGGTGCCAATGGCGGGTTTTTCCGGCGCTGCTGCGCTCGATGGACAGGGCCAATTTCTCGGCATGATGCAGATGCGGGATTTCGTGCTTGCCAGCACGGAAGCAAGTGCGCCGCCGGTGCGGCTCATCACGGCGCCAGCCATCCGCGATTTCCTTGCGGCGCATAACGTCGCGCCTGCCACCCAAACTGCCGCCCTTGGCGGCGATGCCACGGCTGCGGTAGTCAGAATTATCTGCGTGCGGAAATAGCTATTTGTTTTTCCAGGCCGGCTGTCGTTTTTCGATGAAGGCCTTCATCCCTTCCTTCTGATCGTCCGTCGCGAACAGTGAATGGAAGATCCGCCGCTCGAAGCGCATGCCTTCGGCCAATGACGATTCAAACGCTGCATTGACCGATTCCTTTGCCGCAAGCACCGACGGCAACGACATATTGGCGATCACGTCGGCGACTTTCATGGCTTCGTCCATGAGACTTGCCGCCGGCACCACGCGGGCCACGAGGCCGGATTTTTCCGCTTCCGCCGCGTCCATCATGCGGCCGGTGAGGATCATGTCCATCGCCTTGGCTTTGCCGACCGCGTGGGCCAGCCGCTGGGTGCCACCAATTCCGGGAATGACGCCGAGCTTGATCTCCGGCTGGCCGAATTTGGCGTTGTCGGCGGCAATGACGATGTCACTTTGCATGGCGAGTTCGCAGCCACCGCCAAGCGCAAAGCCGGCGACCGCGGCAACGACCGGCTTGCGCGCCTGCGCAATGGCGTTCCAGTTGGAAACGAAATCACCGAGATAGGCCTCGACAAACGGCTTGTCCGCCATTTCCTTGATATCGGCACCCGCGGCGAACGCTTTTTCGCTGCCGGTGACCAGCAGGCAGCCAATTTTGTCGTCCGCATCAAATGTCTCGATTGCCTTGGTGAGTTCGTCAATCAAGGCCTTGTTGAGCGCGTTGAGCGCCTGCGGCCTGTTGAGCCGGATAATGCCGACCCGGCCTTTCGTTTCGACGATGATATTCTGATAGGTCATGTCTCAATCCCTGGCTCAGTCCAGTCTTGCGCCGGAGCGCCGCACCACTTCGCCCCATTTGGCGGAATCGGCCTTGATGGTCGCGGCAAAGTCTTCCGGCGTTCCGCCGGCCGGTTCGTCACCGATCTTGGCGAATTTTTCCTTGAATGACTCGGATTTGAGCGCCTTGTTGATCGCGGCGTTGAGCTTGTCGACAATCGGGCGCGGCACGCCTGCGGGCGCGATCACGCCGGTCCAGGTCGGCGCCAGATATCCTGGCACCCCTGCCTCGGCAATTGTCGGCAGCTCGGGAAACGCCGGCGAGCGCGCTGCGCCACTGACACCGAGTGCACGGACCTTGCCGTCGCGCGCAAAGGGCGCGATCGATTGCAGGCTCTCGAACATGAGATCGACATGGCCGGCAATCAGATCGGTGATCGCCGGCGCACCGCCACGGTAGGGCACATGCACGATCTCGGTTCCGGTCATGTATTTGAACAATTCGCCGCCGACATGCCCTGGCGAGCCGTTGCTTGACGACGCATTGGTGAGCTTGCCGGGATTCTTCTTGGCATAGTCGACCAGCTCCTTCACCGAATGGATCGGCAGCTTCGGCGAAACGGCGAGCAGCAAATGGCCGCGCGCAACCAGCGCGATCGGCTGGAAATCCTTCTCAATGTTGTAAGGCAGCTTCGCCACCATGTGACGGGTGATGGCCAGCGCGCCGATCGGCCCCATGCCGATCGTGTATCCGTCAGGCGGGGATTTCGCGACCAGGTCGAGGCCGATGGTGAGCGCGCCGCCCGGCCGGTCGTCGACAATGACCTGCTGGCCGAATTCCTTGGTCAATTCCGCCGCGAGAACGCGCGCAACGGTATCGGTCGCGCTACCCGCCGCCTGCGGAACGATGAACCGGATGGGATGGTCGGGAAATTCCGCGGCCGCTGCAACGTCGGCATGGCAGCGAGCATGAATGCAATGAGGCCAAGCTTTCGCATGTCTGTATCCCCCGGCGTTCAGGCGGCAGCGTGGACTATTTCTGGCATGAGGGGCAATAGAAGGTCGAGCGTCCCACCTGCACGATGCGTTTGATCTTTCCTTTGCAATGGGGGCACGGCTGGCCTTCGCGGTCATAGACCTGAAAATTGTGCTGGAAATCGCCAAGCGAGCCATCGGCGCGGCGGTGGTCGCGCAATGAAGAGCCACCCGCCTCGATTGCGTCCTTGAGCACAGCCTTGATGGCATCGACCAGTTTTTCGGCGCGCTCATTCGGCTTGCCGTTTCGGTCGGCAATCGTGGAGGCAAGCCGTTTCGGCGACACCCGCGCGCGAAACAGCGCTTCACATACGTAAATATTGCCAAGGCCGGCAACGACACGTTGATCACTGAGGGCCGCCTTAAGAGAAGTCTTCTTGCCGGCGCAAGCTTCGGCCAGCATCGCGGCGTCGAATTCATTTCCCAATGGTTCCGGCCCCAACGCGCGCAGCAGCGGCTCTTGCTCGAGTTTGGCGCGTGGCACCAGCTTCATCGAACCGAAACGGCGCGGGTCGTTGAACGTCACCGTCGCACCATTCGACATGTGAAAGACAATATGGTCGTGCGCGGTGCTCTTGGAGCGCTCGTGATAATATTTGCCAGGCGCGGCATCCTTGCCGACACGGAACGAGCCCGACATTCCGAGATGCATCAGCAACACATCGCCTGATGAAAGATCGGCCAGCAGGTACTTTGCCCGGCGACCCAGCCCTTCCACCGTCTTGCCGTGCAGCCGCTGCGCAAAGCCCTTGGGCAAAGGCCAGCGCAGATCACCACGGCGGACCTCTACCTTTGCAAAGCGCGCGCCTTCCATGGCGGGCGCCAGACCCCGGCGCACGGTCTCAACTTCAGGCAATTCGGGCATGATTAACCGCTCCTGCGCTGACACATAGCGCCCCCGGGGCCACCGCGCTATGGTCCTGCCCGCAAAGGATTATTGGCGATGGCCCGGGGCAGCGAACAGACCCATTTCGGCTATGACAGCGTGCCGCTTGAGGACAAGCAGCGGCGCGTCGACGACGTCTTCCATTCGGTCGCCCGCCGCTATGACCTCATGAACGACCTGATGTCCGGCGGCTTGCACCGGGCATGGAAGGACGCGCTGGTGACGGCGGTGAACCCGCCACGTTCGGAGCGCGAATTTGCGCTGCTTGATCTCGCCGGCGGGACCGGCGACGTCGCCTTCCGCGTCGCGGAGGCCGGCGGCGCTGGGACGCGTGTGACCGTCTGTGACATCAATGCAGACATGCTCGAGGTCGGCCGCAAGCGCGCGGCCGAACGCGGGCTCGATGGCATTGTCGGTTTCGAGGAGGGAAATGCCGAAGATCTCCCCTACCCGGACCGCAGCTTCGATTGCGTCACCATTGCCTTCGGTATCCGCAATGTGCCGCGCATTGAGCGCGCACTCGCCGAAGCCTATCGCGTGCTCAAGATTGGCGGCCGCTTCCTGTGCCTGGAATTTTCTTCTGTCGATATCCCCGGCCTTGATGCGCTTTACGAGCTCTATTCATTCCAGGTGATTCCGCGCGTCGGAGAAGCGGTGACCGGCGACCGCGAGGCTTATCAATATCTCGTCGAGTCGATCCGGAAGTTTCCAAAACCGAAAGCCTTCGCCCAGATGATCGAGGCTGCTGGATTTCGTCGGGCATCGTTCACGCCCATGACCGGCGGCGTGGTCGCATTACATTCGGGTTGGCGCTTGTGATCGCTGCCACGTCCCATCTGCTCCGACTCTACCCGCGCCGGCTTCGTGTTTGCGCGCGAAGGCGTGTTTGCTCTGGTCGATACGCGGCCCCTGCCCTTGCCGGCCAGGGCCGGCATCGCCGTGGCGCGCCTTCTTGAACGGCCGAGTACAAAAAGCGGCGAAAGCCGGCTTGCCGCCGCGCTCAGTAAACTAGGCCGACCTACGTCAAGCTCGGCCAGTTCCTGGCGACACGGCCGGACGTGGTCGGTACGACGATCGCGCGCGATCTGGAAAGCCTTCAGGACAAGATGGCGCCTTTCCCGCAAGGCGAGGCGGAGGCAGCTGTCGTAGCCGCGCTCGGCAAACCGCTTTCTTCTGTCTATGCAAGCTTTGGTCCGGCGGTGGCTGCAGCATCGATTGCGCAAGTGCATCGCGCGGAGGTCGACATAGACGGCGCGCGCAAGCCGGTCGCGGTCAAGGTTCTTCGCCCTGGCATCGAGCGCCGGTTCAAGTCCGATCTGGACGCTTTCTTCTTTGCGGCACGCAAGGCGGAGGCTTTCTCCGCGGAAGCGCGCAGGCTCCGGCTGATCGAGGTGGTGTCGACGCTCGCCCGCTCGGTCGCAATCGAAATGGATTTCCGGCTGGAAGCCGCCGCGGCTTCTGAAATGGCGGAGAATACCCGCGAGGACGCCGACTTCCGCGTGCCCACCGTCGACTGGGATCGCACCGCCCGCGAAGTGCTCACCCTGGAATGGATCGATGGCGTCCGCCTGAGTGACCACGGCGCGCTTGAAGCGAAGGGCTTTGATCTGGCAGCGCTCGGCCGCAATGTGATCCAGAGTTTTCTGCGGCACGCGTTGCGCGACGGTTTCTTTCACGCCGACATGCATCCCGGCAATCTGTTCGTCGATGACGAAGCACGGCTGGTTGCGGTCGATTTCGGAATTATGGGGCGTTTGCGTCCGAAGGAGCGGCGCTTCCTCGCGGAAATCCTGCTCGGCTTCATTACGCGCGACTATCACCGGACCGCCCAGGTGCATTTCGATGCCGGTTATGTCCCGCGGCATCATTCGGTCGAAGACTTCGCGCAGGCGATCCGCGCCATCGGCGAGCCGATTCACAATCGTTCGGCCGAAGACATCTCGATGGCCAAGCTTTTGATGCTGCTGTTCGAGGTCACCGGCTTGTTCGATATGCGCACGCGGCCGGAACTTCTGCTGCTTGCAAAAGACCATGGTGGTGGTGGAAGGCGTGGCGCGCTCTCTCGATCCCAGGCTCGACATGTGGACCACCGCCGATCCGGTCGTGCGCGAATGGATCGCGCGCAACCTCGGTCCCGTCGGCCGGCTGGAAGACGCCGTCGAAGGCGCCGGCGAGATTGGCCGCTTCCTGGGAGAAGTGCCGGGCCTGCTGACGCGTGCCGGTACCCTGCTCGATCAGGTCGACGACATCACCCGCGATGGGCTGGTGCTGTCGCCAGAAACTGTGGCGGCGATAGGCGCCGCGGAAGCGCGCAGCAACCGCTGGACCGCGGCGGGGCTATGGATGATCGCGTTGTTACTGGCGACGATTGTCTGGATGCTCCGGTAAGAAGCAGCTACGCCGCGCTCTCCAGAAGTTCTTCCAGTTTATCGATGCTTTGGGTCCAGCCTGCTTCCATGCCGGCCAGCATCTGCCTGGCGATCGGAACGCGGCCGACGGCGTACGTGTGCAACGTCATCGTGGTTTTGCCGCCCTGCTCCGCGAACGTGACGGTCGTTATGCCTTCGAGCAGATGCTTGCCTTCGTTGTCGATCGCGATATTGCTGAACACGAGCCGCTCGGGTGCGACGACCTCGCGGAATGTACCCTTCATCGGATAGTCGTTGCCGTCCGGCCCGTGCATGACAATGCGAAGGCTGCCACCGACGCGCACGTCCAACTCGGGGACCGTGCTGCTGAATCCGCGCGGGCCGAACCACTGCGCCAACATTTTCGGATCGGTCCAGGCCTGCCACACCAGCGCGCGCGGCGCGTCGAACACGCGGACGATCTCAACGGTTCCTTCGCCGAACTGGTTTGCGGCGGATTTTGCGATCGTATCGCTCATGCGTTTTCTCCTTCATAGGCGCGCGTGAGCTGTGCCAAGATCGAGCTTCTTCATTTTCATGAACGCGCCCATTACGCGCGCCGATCTGGCCTTGTCAGGATCCATCAGCATTTTCGGCAACGCGGACGGAAACACCTGCCAGGACAGGCCATATTTGTCCTTCAGCCAGCCGCAGGGACCTTCCTGACCACCCTCGGTCAGCCTGCCCCAGAAGTAGTCAATTTCCTCCTGGGAATTGCAGGCCACCTGAAACGACACCGCCTCAGTGAACTTGAATTGGGGACCATTGAGCGCGGTGAAGGGCTGCCCGTTTATGTCGAACTCCACCATCATGACTGAGCCGGCCTTCACGCCGGCCACATCCTGCGGATAGTGGCTCACATGGCCGACCTTGGAGTTCTTAAAGACCGACACATAAAAGTTTGCCGCCTCTTGGGCTTGTGTATCGAAGCAAAGACATGTTGACAGTTTTTTTGCGGAAATCTGCATTCCGAACTCCTTACTGTTACTTCGCGCTCGCCAGATAGGCCTCGAGCTGCTCCATGGTGCCACCCCAGCCCTGGAGCATGCTTTGGCGATTTGAATCGAAAGTCTTCGCTCTTCTTCGCTCGCGTTGTGCGGCGTCCAGGTCACGGTGAATTTTGTTTTTCCGCCTGGCACATCTTCGAAGGAAAACGTCGAGAGCATTTCCAGTGGCCAGTTTTCGATTTCCGGGATGGCGCGTGATGCCACCCTTTTCGTCCGAAAACGAATTGATGAAGACCATTCGTTCTTGCGGGACGACTTCGCGATAGATGAACTTGCCCCACATGGCTCTGCCCGTTCGGCGCCTGCATGCCGTAGTGGTAAGTGCCGCCGGGACGCAGATCCATTTTTGCCCTGTCAGCACCTTGAAGCCCTTCGGGCCCCACCACTGCTTCATACGCTCTGGCTCGGTGGAGCACTTCCACACCAGATCGCGCGGTGCATTCGAACACGCGCGACATCACGAATTCCTTGTATGCCGCCGGGGTTGCTTGGTCTTGCATCACTGTCTCTCCTTGACCAGCCGAGGTTTTGTTTTCATCGTGAACATGTCGAAATACGGCTGCGCTTCCTTGAGTGCTCGCGCATAGGAAGGCCGCGACATCAAGCGGTCCAAATAGGCCTGTAGATCTCGCTGCACTCACCAAAAGGGCATGGCCGTGTTCGCGTAGAACAGCGCAGGTGCGGCGGCACAGTCGGCCAGGCTGAAGTTTTCGCCGACCGCCCGGTACTCTGCCGTCCATCGGATGTTCGATCATTTCGTAGGCGCGCTGGAGCGTCGTCTTCGCGTGCCCCACGCCGAAGGGATCGGTGGCGCCCGACGGACGAAGCCAGTCGCCCACAATCTTCTGCATCTGCAGGTGGACGTAGTTGTCGTAAAGCGGTCCCACATCCGCGTTTGCCAGGCGAGGTCCGCCTCGGCCGGCACAAATTGCGTGCCTCCCGGATAATGCGCTCCCAGATATTAGACGATTACGGTCGCCTCGGCGACAGTGTGGTTTCGCGCTTCGTCGCGCAGAACCGGAAATTTTGCCATTGGCCACAGCGATCGGAGTGCGGCGATCATTAAAAGTCAGACAAATCGACCAGGATCGGCTCGAAAGAAGCGCCGCATTCGTACAACGCGATTAGTGCCTTGTGGCAAAAGGACGAGAGGGGGTGAAAATAGAGTTTCAGCGACATCGTCTAATCTCCCATTGTTCCCGTTTCGAACGCGCGGCTTTCTCAAGACGCGCTACGGCCCCTACTTGTCGACGATGACCATCCAGTTCACGCCGAACTTGTCGGTGGTCATGCCGAAGCGCGGCGAGAAGAATGTCTTGCCGAGCGGCATCATGACTTTTCCGCCCGCGGAAAGGCCGTTGAACAGCCGTCCGCTTCGGCTTCGTCTTTGGCATTCGGAGAGCGCGAAGCCCTGAATTCTGGATTTCCGGTGTTGCGGCCGTCGGACGCCATGACGCGTGTGTCGCCGATCGTCAGCGAGGCGTGCATGACCTTGTTTTCGTCGCCGGGCTTGCACATTGACTGGTCGGGGCCGTCCTTCAAACGCATCAGCATGTCGACCTTGGCGCCGAGCGTTTTCTTGTAGAACTCGATCGCCTCTTCGCAGCGGCCATCAAAGAACAGATACGATTGCACTTGCATAACTCTTTCTCCTTCGGGTTCCGGTCATTGACAATTAGGTTGATATCAACATATTTGCGTCATGTCAACCCGTCACGAGCCGCCGCTTGCCGTCACCCATCTGGTGCGCGACGCCTGCCTTTGCCTGCACGTCCAGCGCGCCGCGCGCGCGCTGGCGCGGCGTTTTGATGAGGTATTCCGCCCGCTCGGTCTCACGCATGGGCAGTTCTCGCTGTTGATGTCGCTGAACCGCCCCGAACCGCCGAGTATCGGCAGCGTCGCGGCATTGCTCGCCATGGACCGCACGACCCTCACCGCGGCCCTCAAGCCTCTTGAACGCCGGGAACTGGTGAAGGTTTCGATCGACAAGGAAGATCGGCGCAGCCGGCGGCTGGCAATTACCGCTGCCGGACGCAGGCTGCTGGGCAAGGCAGTTCCGCTGTGGAAACAGGCCCATGCGGAAGTCGAGCGGTTGATCCCCCGCGGCAGCGCGGATGACTTGCGCGCTGCGTTGCGTGCTTTGTCGTAGCTGGCTGGCGCGTTTGAACATTTAGGCGCGCCCCGCTGATGACATTGCTGCGACATACTCATCGAGCCGCGCCATGGTTTGCACCAGGCCCTTGTCGGCGCCGTAGTCCTTGATCACGCGGGCGCGCGCTTCGGCTGACGGGAATTTTCCGTGCCAGGTGAGACGCGTCTGGTCGTTGCCAAGATCCTCGAACGATAACGTCTGCTGAATTGCACCGGCTCGACGTCCTCGTCCGCCACCATGGTGATAGACGAGCCGCTCCGGCCGAACGATCTCGTCGAAAGTAATGCGATTTTGGTAATCGCGGCCGTCCGGGCCGTGCATCACAAAACGCCAGACGCCGCCGGAGCGGAAATCGAAAGAATGCGTCGTCGTGGTGAAGCCGTCGGGCCCCCACCATTGCGCCAGATGCTTCGGATCGGTGAATGCCGAGAACACCAGGTCGCGCGGCGCGGCGAATACGCGCGTGCCGATGATCGAGCGCGGGTCCCGCTCAAGGTCGATGCTATTTTTTACGGCCATGATTTTTCTCCCGCTTGTTTTGTTTCTGCGCGGCTTGCAGCGTCTTCAGGTAGTCATCGAGGCGATCGAGCCGCTCTTCCCAGAGCCGCCGGTATTCCTCGAGCCAGTCGTCCGCTTCCTTGAGCGCCCGCGCGTCGATGCGGCATGGGCGCATCTGCGCATCGCGGGTGCGCGTGATCAGTCCGGCATGCTCCAGCACCTTGAGATGCTTCGACACCGCCGGCAGGCTCATCTCGAATGGCTCGGCAAGCTTGAGCACCGATGTTTCGCCGAGCGCGAGGCGCGCGAGAATTGCGCGCCGGGTCGGATCGGCGAGAGCCGCGAAGGTGGAGCTGAGGCGGTCGGTCGGCATTTAATTAAACCATCCAGTTAAATAACTATCGGTTAAATACAGAACAGCGCCCGAGCCGTCAAGCGACGAAATTTTCCGTCCGGGCAACTCATTTGATTGCATTGATTGCAACGCAATCATATCTATGCTAACCTATTTCAATACAAGAGGATTTCATGGCTTCGCTTACCGTTCGCCAGCTCGACGAGAGGCTCAAAAAGCTGCTGCGCTTGCGCGCCGCGCGCAGCGGACGCTCGGTCGAAGATGAGGTGCGCACCATCCTGCGCGACGCCGCCGAAGAAACTGGTCACGAAGCGCTCGACCTGATCGAGCCACCCTCGCCGCGCGCAAAGATCTGCCGCAAGATCCGCACGCTCCAGCCCCGTGGCCGCTGACACGAAACGCGTGCTGCTCATCATTGGGGGCGGCATCGCCGCCTACAAATCGCTCGATCTGATCCGCAGGCTCAAGGAACGCGGCATCGCCGTGCGTTGTATTCTGACGAAAGCCGCCGAACAATTTGTCACGCCACTATCGGCGAGCGCGCTTGTCGGTGAACGCATTTTCACCGATTTGTTCGATCTCGCGGGTGAATTTGACGTCGGCCACATTCGTCTCGCGCGCGAAACCGATTTGATTGTGGTCGCCCCGGCGACCGCGGACCTCATGGCAAAAATGGCCGGCGGTCATGCCGACGATCTCGCGACCGCAGTTTTATTGGCAACCACGGCGAAAATTGTTTTGGCGCCGGCAATGAACTCGCGGATGTGGGCGAACAAATCCACGCAGCGCAATCTGGCACAGCTCGTCGCAGACGGTGTCGCACTCGTCGGCCCGAACGAAGGCGAAATGGCGGAGGCAAACGAGCGCGGCCTGGGTCGCATGGCGGAACCATTGGAAATTGCGGCTGCCGTGAAAAACTTTTGACGGCCGAAACGACGAGACGCTGCAAGGTCAGCGCGTGCTCATTACGTCCGGCCCAACTCACGAGCCGATTGACCCGGTGCGCTACATCGCCAATCGCTCATCTGGCAAGCAGGGCCACGCAATCGCGGCCGCCGCAGCCGCGGCCGGTGCGGATGTAACGCTGGTGAGCGGCCCCGTGAATGTGCCCGACCCGCCGGGCGTCAAAGTATCAAAGTTGAAACCGCGAGAGAAATGCTGCAGGCCGTCGAGCGGGCGTTGCCGGCGGATATTGCGATATTCGCTGCGGCTGTCGCCGATTGGCGCGTCGCAAATGCCGGCGAACAGAAGCTCAAGAAACGGGCGGGCAACCCGACGCCGGAACTGTCGCTCGTGGAGAATCCTGACATCCTCGCGACCATCGCAAAGCGGAAAGCCCAGCGGCCAAAACTGGTCATCGGTTTTGCCGCCGAAACCGAGAATGTCGCGGCAAATGCCAAGGCAAAGCTTGCCAGCAAAGGCTGTGACTGGATTCTGGCCAATGATGTTTCGCCGCAGTCGGGCGTGATGGGCGGCGACCGCAACACAATCACGCTGGTGCGCGCGTCGGCGTCGAAGCCTGGCCGCCGCAAAGCAAGGACGAGGTGGCGAGCCGGCTCGTCGCGCGAATTGCGGATGCGATCGACGGAGCCAAAAAGTGAGCAACATCGAAGTGCGGGTTACACGCCTCGCCCACGGCAAGGATTTGCCGCTGCCGTCCTATCAGAGCGCCCATGCCGCCGGGCTCGATCTTTTGGCGGCTGTGCCGGCCACGGCGCCGCTGACAATCGCGCCCCGCGACCGCGCGCTCGTCCCGACCGGCATCGCCATCGCACTTCCTGAAAATCATGAAGGCCAGGTACGCCCTCGTTCCGGTCTTGCTGCACGTCACGGGCTCACTGTGCTCAATGCACCTGGCACGATCGACGCCGACTATCGCGGAGAGATCCAGGTGCTGCTCATCAATCTCGGCACCGAACCTGTGACGATCACCCGCGGCATGCGGATCGCCCAATTGATAATCGCTCCGGTTGTACGCGCACACATATTGGATGTTGCATCTCTTGATGAAACCCCGCGCGGCAGCGGCGGTTTCGGTTCTACCGGAAGCTGAAAAAAAGAGCCCTCGATTACGGCTGGACGGACACCGGACCGTAGCCTAATACCGCACGCTTAGTTGCCACTGTAACCGGTCCGCAAATGCCGTCTGGTGCCCCGCAAGGGTCTTCTCGCCATTGCCGCTGTGATCGATGTTGCCATCCATGCCAACAGCCGCCCCGTGTCGGCCAAGGCATTGGCCGCACGCCATCAGTTGCCGCCGCGCCACCTCGAGCCGGTGCTGCAGGCGCTGGTCCGGGACGGCATCCTCAAGGGCATCCGCGGACCGCATGGCGGTTACGAACTCGGGCGGGAACGCGACCGCATTACCGCCGACGATATCCTGCGTGCCGCCGTCACGGCCGATGACGCCGAAGACCTCGCCTTGCCCGACTCTTTATTGCTCAACGAGGTGGTGCGCCCGGCGCTGGTCGAGACGGAACGCACATTTTCCATCGCACTTGGCCGCATCAACATCGACGATATGATCAAACGCGCTGAAATGTTGAAATAGCACCTGATTTTTCAATCACGTGCGCGAGTCGTTCACGGTCTGGACTCTTTCGGCACGATTCCCCTTAGGGGTAAAGTCCAGCGATTCGCGGATCGGCGTGGCGGACGCCTCCCGCAATCCTGGGGCAAGTCTGAATGCCGGAGACAATCCGGACGGCGAACGAGAGGCTGCGTTCTCGTCCGTGGCGAGACGGATTCCTCGCCGCCTTCGTGGCCGCAAATCTTTCGATCGTGCCCGACACTTCGGCTCACGCCGACGTGCATTTCGGCACGACGACAGTCGATGCCGTCCATCGTACGGTTGCAATGCTTCGTGGCCAGCAAATCAATGCGCTGACGCTGGTCCTTGCTTTCATCGGTTTTATTTTGCTTTCCAGCCTCTTTTTGTTGCGGGCGCACCGAAATGCAAGCCGCGCGCAAGCCTCTTCGCACGATGAGACGGCCGCATTGCAGGCCGAGATCGATCGCCTCAAGACGTTGTTGCTCTCGGAGCCGCAGGTCCTTGTGACCTGGGCAGCGGCCGCCGAGCAGCCCGAAATTCTGGGCGACGCCGGCATCATTGCGCCCGGCAGCGTGCCCGAACGGATCCTCGCATTCGGTACCTGGCTCGAACCCGCCGCCGCCCACCGCATGGAAGCGGCGGTCGATGTCTTGCGTAGCGAAGGCCGCGGATTTGTCATGACACTGACCACCCGCGCCGGTCACCCGGTCGAGGCGGAAGGCCGCGCCATCGGCGGCCGCGCCGTCCTGCGACTGCGCGACGTCAGTGGCATCGAGCAGGAATTGCTGGATCTTGCCGGCCGCCACGATCAATTGCTGAGTGACATCGAAACCTTGCGGACGATGCTCGATTCGCTTCCGGCACCGGTCTGGACCCGTGATCCCGCCGGGCATTTGATCTTCGTTAATTCGGCTTATGCCCGCGCGGTGGATGCGGAAAGTCCGGCCGACGCGGTAACGCGCGGACTGGAATTGCTCGACCAATCGACCCGCGCAGAACTCGCCCGCACGCTCGCTGCAGGCGAGACATATGTCGGCCGCTTGCCGGCGATTGCCGCAGGCATGCGTCGAATCTTTGAGGTCGTTGACGCTCCGACCGGCGCCGGCAGCTCCGGCATTGCGATCGACCGCACCGAAGTCGAAGCCATGCGCGCCGAACTCGCGCGCATGAACGAGGCACATCGTCGCGTACTCGACCAGCTCGCAACCGGCGTGGCTGTCTTTAATGTCGACCGCAAACTGACCTTCTATAACGCCGCGTTTCGTTCGTTATTCGAACTCGATGCCGGTTTCCTTGACCAGACGCCGACCGATGCGGCGGTGCTCGACACGTTGCGCAGTAAACGCAAATTGCCCGAGGAGCAGGATTTCCGGCAGTGGAAACAGCAGCTGTACGAGGCCTATCGCGCGGTCGAACCAAAAGAGCATATGTGGCATTTGCCGGATGGCCGCGCGCTGCGCGTCGTCACAACGCCGAATCCGGAAGGCGGCGTCACTTACCTCTACGACGACGTCACGGAGCGGCTGGATATGCACCGCCGCTACGACGCGCTCATCAAGGTCCAGAGTGAAACGCTCGATCACCTGGCCGAAGCGGTGGCGGTGTTCGGTAGCGATGGCCGGGTCTGGTTGCATAACCCGGCCTTTCAGCGGATGTGGAAGCTATCGCACGAAGCGCTTGAACAGCATCCGCATGTCGAATCCGTCACTGCGTGGTGCCAGGCTCAACATGACGACAATACGGTATGGCGGAACTTGCGTGCGGCGGTCACCGCGATCGATAACCGTGAGCCGCTTGGCGCGCGCGTCGAACGGCGAGACGGAGCTGTCATCAACATCGCGACCATGCCATTACCCGACGGGGCAACGCTGGTCACGTTCCAGGACGTAACCGATACGATCAACGTCGAGCGAGCTTTGCGCGAACGCAACGAAGCTTTGGAAGCCGCTGATTCTATCAAGATCGATTTCGTGCATCATGTGTCGTACGAGTTGCGTTCCCCGCTGACGAACATCATCGGTTTTGCAAACCTGCTGAGCGATACGGCCTTCGGTCCGCTGACGCAAAAGCAGGCAGAATATCTTGGTTACATCACCGTATCGACCAACGCGCTACTGGCGCTCATCAACAACATTCTCGACCTGGCCACGATCGATGCCGGCGCCATGACACTGAACCTGAGCGAGGTCGATATTCGTGCCAGCATGGAAGCCGCCGCCGAAGGCGTGCAGGATCGCCTGGTCAAAAACCGCATCACGCTCGACATTCGTTCTCCCGCCAATATCGGCAGCTTTACAGCCGACGAACGCCGCTTGCGCCAGGTCCTGTTCAATCTGCTCTCCAACGCGGTCGGCTTCTCGCCCGCCGGAGAGACCGTAATGCTCGGCGCCGAGCGGCGCCCCGAGGCGGTCGTGTTTTCAGTCACCGACCACGGCCCAGGCATTCCGCCGGAAGCAAAAGACAAAGTCTTCGAATGGTTCGAGACGGACTCCATGGGCTCGCAGCACCGCGGCCCCGGCCTCGGGCTGTCGCTGGTCCGCTCCTTTGTCGAACTGCATGGCGGCAGGGTCGAAATCGATTCCGCGCCTGGCCAGGGCACCACGGTGACCTGCGTATTTCCCGTGCAGCAGGCGGCAAAACAGACGGCGGCCTGACTCGAAGCTCACAAAAATTCGATTTGCCCGAGTGTCTACTTGCAGAGTAAACGTCTCACGCATCACCGGAGTTTGCTGCTTGTCAGACCACGATACGAAATCGCGCTCCGCGGCGGGTGTCGCACCTGAAGCCCTGGTTTTTGACCTCGTCGAGTGGATCGCTCGCGAGCCCCGCTCCTATGCCGAAGTCATCGATGCCTGGCGCACCTCATGCCCACGCCTCACGGTCTGGGAAGACGCGGTGGATCGCGGTCTGGTGAAACGTGAAACAGCGTCCGGACGCGGCACGCAGGTGGTCGTAACCAATACCGGCCGGCGTTTCCTGCGCGATCAGGCCCGCAGCCAACGCTAGCCAATTGAACGCCGGCTGCGCTGGCGCGTGCGCAGGCTCTCCACTACCATTCAATCAAGACAAAAAATGCGGGCCGTTGTCCGCCTCGGGGGATACGCATGAGCAAGATGCAGCTATTAGGCACGCGATCGATCTGGCACAGACTGTCGGTTGCCGCCGTTGTCACCGCTGCGCTTTTTAATTTCAGTGCGGCGCATGCCGCCTGGCCTGAGCGCACCATCACCATCATCGTGCCGTTTCCACCGGGGGGGCCGAACGACCTGCTTGGGCGGCTGCTGGCAGCCGAACTCGCACCGAAACTCGGGCAGAATGTCATCGTTGAAAACCGTGCCGGTGCAGTCGGCAATATCGGCCTTACTGCAGGCGCCCGTGCGGCGCCCGATGGCTATACGCTCGTCGTCGTGACTGGCGTGGTCCTGATCAATCCGAGCGTCACAAAAGTTGCCTATGACCCGATCAAGGATTTCGCACCGGTCGCCTTTCTTGGCGCCGCGCCCAACGCCATCATTACCAGGCCGGCGTCCGGCATCACCAGTGTTGCCGACCTGATTGCCAAGGCGAAGGCAAATCCGGGCAAATTGACCTATGCATCACCGGGCCTGGGAAGTGTTTCGCAGCTCGCGGTCGAATTGCTCAAGCTTCGCGCGAATATCGACATGACACATGTGCCGTACAACGGTGCCGCACCTTCGCTGCAAGCCGCACTGTCGGGTACGACCGATATTGCGTCCGTCAGCATCGCCGGATTGATCAGTCACATCCGCTCCGGAACGCTGAAGGCGCTGGCGCAGACAGGCGCAGAACATTGGGTCGACATGCCGGACGTCCCGACCATGCAGGAAGCCGGCGTTCCCAACGCGGTAGTGGAGACTTCGCAAATGTTTCTTGCGCCGGCCGGCACGCCGCCGGAGGTTATCAAGCGCCTCAGCGAAGAGACCCGGCTGATCCTGCAAAAGCCCGAAGTCAAAGACAAAATGCTCACAGCGGGCTTCATGGTGAAATACGAGGGGCCTGACGAACTGCATGCACGCATGGTGCGCGAAGTGCCGATGTGGAAGGAGATCGTCGAGCGGGCCGGCCTCGCGAAAGCTAACTGACGCCGGCTTGCCGATGCGATTCTGGCGTGGGGCCGCGCGATCCGCTTATAAGGTCCTACCGCGCAACGGATGATTCGATGTTTTTCACCAGCTCCGGCAGTTACAGCTTCACGGTAGATCTTGCCAATGAAGCGGCAACGTACCGGTTGGTGAGCGATGTCGCCGCACTGATCGAATCCGGTGACATGATTACGTTGTCCGGCGATCTTGGCGCAGGAAAAACGACATTTGCGCGCGCGTTCATCCGCCACGTTGCGGGCGACGACACGATCGAGGTGCCGAGCCCGACATTCACGCTGACGCAGACCTACGCGCTGCCGCGCTTTTCACTGGTGCACACGGATCTCTATCGGCTGTCGGGGCCAGGCGAACTCACCGAGCTTGGCTTTGGTGAGGCGTCCGAAGGCGCCGTAACATTGCTGGAGTGGCCGGATCGCGCCACCGGATTCCTGCCGCCAGACCGGCTCGACATCGCATTGACGCTGGCGCCGCAGCACGGACCGAACGCGCGCAGCGCACGCATCACCGGTTATGGCAGCTTTGCCGCGCGCGCCGAGCGCATCCTGACGATCCGCCAATTCCTTGACCGCTCCGGATTCGGCCAGGCCGAACGCCGCCGCATCCAGGGCGATGCCTCGACGCGCAGCTACGAGCGGCTCACCCGCGACCGCGCAACTTATATCTTGATGAATTCGCCGAAGAGGCCCGATGGGCCGCCCGTGCGCGATGGCAAGCCCTATAGCGCAATCGCGCATTTGGCCGAAAGCGTGACGCCATTTGTCGCAATGGCCCATGCGTTGCGCGGCCGCGGGCTTTCGGCGCCGGCGATATTTGCTGCCGACCGCGATGCGGGCCTGTTGATCATCGAAGACCTCGGTGATGAGTTGGTCGTTGGAGGCGACCCGCCGGCGCCGAATGAATCGCGTTATGAAGCGGCAACCAGCCTGCTCGCCGAATTGCATAGCGAAACGTTGCAGAGCGTGGTCCCGGTCGAGCCAGGCGTCGAATACCGAATTCCGCACTACGACATGGATGCCTTTCTCATTGAAGTCGATCTGTTGCTCGATTGGTATCTCCCGAAGCTCGAAATCAAGATTTCCGACACCAAGCGCGGCGCCTATCGGGCGCTCTGGCGCGAAGCACTTCTGCCGATAACCGAGGATGAGCCGACCTGGGTCCTGCGCGATTTTCACTCGCCCAACCTCCTTTGGCTGCCGGAGCGAGAAGGAACCGCGCGCGTTGGCCTGCTCGATTTCCAGGACGCGGTCATGGGACCACCCGCCTATGATGTCGCCTCGCTATTGCAGGACGCCCGCGTCGACGTGCCGGAAACCCTGGAGATCGCACTGCTCTCGCGCTATACGCGCGCGCGACGTTCCGCCTATCCTGCATTCGACGCTGCGAATTTCGCGCGTGCTTACGCCACGCTCGCCGCGCAGCGCGCGTCCAAAATCCTCGGCATCTTTGCCCGCCTGGAGCGGCGCGACGGGAAGCCGCAATATTTGCGACATTTGCCGCGGATATGGGGCTATTTGCAGCGTTCGCTGGCGCATCCGGCGCTCAAGCCGCTCGCGGCCTGGTATCGCGCAAATGTCCCGCCGCTGAAGACGTGAACGCATGAGCGCATCGCCGACAAAATCCACACCGCGCCGCGCCATGGTGCTTGCCGCCGGCCTCGGCACCCGCATGCGCCCGCTGACCGACAGAATCCCGAAGCCACTGGTGCCGGTTGCCGGCAAGCCGCTCATCGATCACGTGCTCGATCGCCTCGCCGACGCGGGCGTCGCGCGTGCAGTGGTCAACGTGCACTACATGGCCGAGCAGATCGAACAACATCTCGCCTACCGCACGCGCCCGCAGATCGTGATCTCCGACGAGCGCGGACTGCTGCTCGGCACTGGCGGCGGCGTGGCGAGGGCTTTGCCCCAGTTGGGCCATGCACCTTTCTTCCATATCAATTCCGACACCATCTGGATCGACGGCGTACAGCCCAACCTCGCGCGCCTCGCCGAGACCTTTGACCCCGACACGATGGACGCACTGCTCTTGCTTGCGCCCACCGCCGGCAGCATCGGCTATGCCGGACGCGGCGATTTCGCGATGGCGCCGGACGGCCGCTTGCACAAGCGCCCCGAGCAGGAAGTGGCGCCTTTTGTCTATGCCGGCGCTGCGATTCTCTCGCCCGCGCTGTTTAACGGCGCACCATCGGGCGATTTCTCGCTGACGGCGCTATTCGATCGTGCGGCCGAGGCCGGACGGCTGCATGGCCTGCGGCTGGAGGGTTTGTGGATGCATGTCGGAACCCCGGAGGCCGTGGCCGCCGCAGAAGCGGCGATCCGCACAAGCACGAGTTGATCGGCTGCACGCTTTAGCGTGTATGATTCGCCCATGGCCATCGCTCGCGCCAATGTCTTCAATATCCCCGCTTCGGCGCCGTTTCTGGAGGGCTGATCGACGCGTTGCTCGCCGGCAAACTGGTGCCCGGCTTTCCGGCCAGCCACGATCCACTCGAACTGGCCCGCGCCACTCTTTATCTGCCGACGCGGCGCGCCTGCCGGCTGGCGCGCGACGTGTTCCTCGACGTCTGAAGGACGGCGGCGCCATCCTGCCGCGCATCGTCGCGCATCGGCGATATCGACGAGGACGAGATCGCGTTTGCGCAATCCGCCACCGGCGATCTCGCTGACCCGCATTGGCTCTGCCGGAAGCGCTCGCGCCGCTGGAGCGCCGGCTGCTGCTCGCCGAGTTGATCCTGAAATGGGCGAATTCGCCGCGCGTGCGCGGCGCGCGAGGCTCACCGCTGTCGCCAACACGCCGCAGGCCGCGCTTGGCGCTCGCCGACGATCTCGCGCGCCTGATGGACGATATGACGACGCGGCAGGTCGACTGGAAAAAGCTCGACAGCCTTGTGCCGGACGACCTCGACGAATATTGGCAATAGTCGCTGCGCTTTCTCAGATCGCGCGCGAGATCTGGCCGGAGCTTCTTAAGGAGCTCGGCGCGATCGAGGCGACGTCGCGCCGCGATCAATTTGATCGAGGCGGAAGCCGAGCGTCTCGCAAACAGTCGATGCGCCGGTCATCGCCGCCGGTTCCACCGGCTCGATGCCGGCGACCGCCAAGCTGCTTTCGACCGTCGCGAAATTTCCGCACGGCGCCGTGGTACTGCCCGGCCTCGACATGGATCTCGACGACGCATCGTGGGCGCTGATCGCCGGCGATAAGACGACAAGACCCATGATGGCGCGCCCGCCGCCGGCCATGCGCAATTCGCCATGCAGGCCCTGCTCGCTTCGCTCGGCATTGCGCGTAAAGACGTGGCGCAACTTGCGCGCGCCGGCACCGCACGGCCGCGAGCTACTGGTATCGGAAGCGCTGCGCCCGGCCTCCACCACCGAACGCTGGCAGGCGCGGCGCAGCACAAATCTCGCAACGCCGCCGCGCCGGCGATCGCCTCACTCGCCATGATCGAAGCCGCGAACGCCGAAGAGGAAGCGCTCGCCATCGCGGTAGCGCTGCGCGAAGCGGTCGAAGACACCCGACAAACATGCCGCTCTGGTGACGCCCGACCGCGCGCTTGCGCGCCGTGTCGTTGCGGCGCTGGAACGCTGGCATGTTTCGGTCGACGACTCCGGCGGCGACTCGCTGGCCGATACCAAAGCGGGCGTATTCGCGCGGCTGGCGGCGCAAGCCGCGCTCGGCGGACTGGAGCCAGTGACGTTGCTGGCGTTGTTGAAACATCCGCTGTTGCGGCTTGGCCAGTCTGCGGGCGCCCACGATGCCGCCATCGCTACGCTCGAAAAAGCCTTGCTGCGCGGACCGCGGCCGCGCCCCGGCAGCGGCGGCCTTGCTCATGCACTCGAAACCTTCCGCGCCAATCGCGATCAGCTTCACCGCAGCGATCCGCGCCATTTGATCGACGACACCGAGCTCGACGCCGCCGCCGACTTGATCGCCCGCCTCGCGACCGGACTGGCGCCGCTTGAAACGCTAAAAGCCGGCGATCATCCACTCGCGACGCTTGCGCAATGCCATCGTGACGTCATCGCGGCAGTGAGTCCGGAAGCGCTCGTCGGCCACGACGGAAACGCGCTGGCTCAGGCTTTCGAAGACCTTGCCCTCAGTCGGCCGCCGGCGGCCTTGCCGTCAGCCGAGGCGATTATCCCGAGCTATTTCACGCCACCATCGCGGGCCGCGTCGTGCGCCGCCCGCGAAATTGCCGACGTGCAGGTGCGTATTTTCGGCCCGCTGGAAGCGCGTTTGCAGAACATCGGCCGCGTCGTGCTGGGTGGGCTCAATGAAGGCACCTGGCCGCCCGAGACGCGCAGCGACGCCTGGCTGTCGAGACCCATGCGCCGCGATCTTGGCCTCGATCCGCCGGAACGCCGCGTCGGCCTGTCGGCGCACGACTTCGCGCAGGCGCTGGGCGCACCTGAAGTCATCCTGTCGCGCGCGACCAAGCTCGCCGGCGCGCCGACCGTGACCTCGCGTTTCGTGCAACGCATCGCCGCGCTCGCAGGAGCGCGCTGGAATGACGTGCGCGAGCGCGGCGACAAATATCTCGCGCTTGCCCGCGCGCTCGACCATCCGGCGGAGGTGAAACCCACCGCGCGACCCATGCCAACGCCACCCCTGGCGGCGCGGCCGTCGCAGCTCTCGGTTACTGCCATCGAGGACTGGCTGCGCGACCCCTATACGATCTACGCCCGCTATGTTCTGCGCCTGCCGGTGCTCGATCCCGTCGATACCCCGCCCGGCGCGCGCGACCGCGGCACCGTCATCCACGGCGCCATCGGCGACTTCACCGTCCAGTTCGCCACCGGCCTGCCTGCCAAACCGCTCGAGGAATTGCGCAAGCTCGGCGAACAGCGTTTCGCGCCGCTGAACGATTATCCGGAAGCAAAGGCGTTCTGGTGGCCGCGCTTCCAGCGCATCGCGCAATGGTTCGTGGCCTGGGACAGCGAGCGTCGCGCCTCAATCCAGACGCTGCACGCCGAAATCAAAGGCGAATTGAAATTCCCTGTCGGCAAACGCGAATTCACACTGTCGGCGGTCGCCGACCGCATCGAGCAACGCAAGGACGGCAGCTACGCTATCATCGACTACAAGACCGGCAGCGCGCGCACCGAAAAGCAGGTGCGCACGGGTCTCGCGCCGCAACTGACGCTGGAAGCCGCCATTTTACGTGCCGGAAAATTTGCCGATCTTCCCGCCGGCTCGGTCGCCGAAATTTCCTATGTCACGCTGAAAGGCGGCGAGCCGGCCGGCAAGCCCAACAAGATCGACTTCAAAGATGGCACGCCCGATATGCAGGCCGACCATGCGCTGGCGCGGCTGAAGGAAATCGCCGCTAAATTCGAGAATCCGGCGACGCCGTATCTCTCGCTGGTGCACCCCATGTGGACGACGCATTACGGCGATTACGACCACCTCGCCCGCGTCAAGGAATGGTCGCTGTCCGGCGGCGGCGATGAGGGGGATACATGAACGCCCCCCGCGTAATCCCGCCTGACGTCCGCCGCGTTCAGATCGAGGCTGCCGATCCCGACCTCTCGGCCTTCGTCTCCGCCAATGCCGGCTCCGGCAAAACCCATGTGCTCGCGCAAAGGGTGATCAACCTGCTGTTGCGCGGCGTCGATCCGGCGAAGATCCTCTGCATCACCTTCACCAAGGCAGCCGCCGCCAATATGGCCAATCGTGTGTTCGGCACGCTGGCGGAATGGACGACGCTGGACGACGCGAAGCTCGACGCCAGAGATTCTGCTCAGCACCGGCAAGAAAGCCGACGCGGGCCAACGCGCGCGGGCGCGGCGGCTGTTCGCTTCGGCGCTGGAAACGCCGGGTGGGCTGAAGGTGCAGACCATCCACGCTTTCTGCACCCGGCTGCTGCACCAGTTTCCGTTCGAGGCCAATGTCGCGGCGCGCTTCACCGTGCTGGACGAAGCCTCGACCACGCAGTTGCTCGATAAATTAACGCTGGACGTGTTGCTGGAAGCCTCCGCCGCGCCGGGCAGTCCGCTTGGCAAGGCATTGGCAACCGCCATTGTCGTTTCCGCCGACCAGGCCTTCAAGGAAATCATCGGCGACGCCATCCGTAAACGCGACGCCCTGTCAGCCTGGATCGCGCGTGCCGGCAACGTTGATAACGCCATCGCCGAATTATCCGCCAGCTTCGGCATCGATCCGACAAGATACGCTTGAAATCGCTGGAACAGGAGTTCTTCGTCGCAGTCGCTGATCCCGGCGGCGGAATGGCCGGCGCTGATCGAAATTCTCGATTCCGGCTCGGCCAACGACAAGAAACATATCGCAATGCTTGAAGCTGCCCGCATCGCGTCGGGCCGCGAGCGCATCGACAATTATCTCAAGGTATTCTGCACCGCCGAACTTGAGCCGCGCAAAAATATCGTCACCAAGAAAATCGGCGACACCCATCCCGACTGGCTGGCTCGGCTGATGGCGGAACAGGACCGCGTCTGCAGGCTGCTGGAACGCGAGCGCGCGGTCCGCGCCCGCGAGCGCACCCGCGCGCTCATCACCATCGCCGCCGACGTCATCGCGCGTTATGCCAAAGAGAAAGAGCGCCGCGCGCTGCTCGACTATGACGATCTGATCGACAAGACGCTGGAACTGTTCGGCCGCGCGTCGGCCGCCTGGGTGCTGTACAAGCTCGATCTCGGCATCGACCACGTGCTGATCGACGAAGCGCAGGACACCAGCCCGAAGCAATGGGCGATCGTGCGCACCATCGTCTCGGAATTCACGCCCGGCGGCGCGCGGCCGAACGTGCAGGCGCACGGTGTTCGCGGTCGGCGACGAGAAACAGTCGATCTTCTCGTTTCAGGGCGCGGCGCCGCGCGCCTTCGACGAGATGCGCCGTGAGTTCGGCAGGCAGTTCGACACGCCCGATTTGGGCTGGAAATTCCTGCATTTTCACCACTCGTTCCGCTCCGGCGAGAACGTGCTGGGCTCGGTCGACCGCGTTTTTGGCGCGCGCGAGGTATTCGTCAGCGTCACCACCGACGAAGCCGGCGTGCCGCCGCATACGTCGCTGCCCGACGCCGCCCCCGGCCTGGTCGAGCTGTGGCCGCTGATCGAACCCGCCGAAAAAAAGGAAATGGAAGGCTGGGACGCGCCATTCGACACCGAGAGCGAGGAAAGTCCGCGCGTGCTGTTGGCGCGCCGAATCGCGGGTCAGGTGAAACTCTGGATGGCGCGCGGCCTGAAGCCGGGCAACGTGCTCATTTTAGTGCGTCAGCGCGGACCGCTATTCGAGGCCATCATCCGCGCGCTGAAAGACAGCGGCGTGCCGGTGGCCGGCGCCGACCGTCTGGTGCTGACCGAGCATATAGCAGTGATGGACCTGATGGCGCTGGCGGACGCGCTGCTGCTGCCGGACGATGACCTCGCGCTGGCGAGCGTGCTCAAGAGTCCGCTGTTTGGCTTGAGCGAGGAGCAGTTGTTCACGCTGGCATGGAATCGTCCTAAGTCGCTGCGCGACAATTTACGCGCCAAGTCAAAAGACGATCCGGTTTTTTCCGCGACGAATAGCGCGCTCGATGAATTGGCGCACGCCGCGCAAAGCCTCACGCCGTTCGGATTCTTTGCGCACGTGCTGGGAGCGATGCGGGGGCGCGCGAAATTCCTCGCCCGCCTCGGGCCGGAAGCCAATGACGCACTCGATGAGTTTCTCAATCTGGCGCTCGACTACGAGGCGCGCGAGACGCCGTCGTTGCAGGGTTTCCTCAACTGGCTGCGCGCCGCCCAAAGCGAAGTGCGCCGCGACATGGAAATGGTGCGTGACGAAGTCCGGGTGATGACTGTGCACGGCGCCAAGGGGCTGGAAGCGAACACCGTGATCCTCGCCGACACCACCACCCCGCCCGGCGGCCCCCGCGATCCGCGATTGCTGACGCTGGACAACGGCGCGCTGGTCTGGGCGACGGCGCGCGCCAATGATGTCGACGCCATGATGGACGCACGTGCACTCGCGCAGCAGGATGCGCGCGACGAATACCGCCGCCTGCTCTACGTGGCCATGACGCGCGCCGCCGAACGGCTGGTGATCTGCGGCACGCGCGGCGCGCGCAAGATTCCCGACGGCTGCTGGTACCAACTGGTCAGCGACGCGTTGAGTGGTTTGTGCGTCAGCGAACCGGCCGATGACGGCAGCGGCGAGGTGTTGCGGTATCGCAAGGGCGGGCAACCGCCGGCAGACGTTCAGAAGAACAACGTGCCGCCGGCGATCAAGCCCACTTCTGTAACATCGTGGCTCCGTGCCGACGCAACGTCCGGCAACTCTCGGCCGCGCGTCATCACGCCGTCGAGCGTTGAGGATGACGACGCGGTGCGGCCGTTTGCGGCCGCCGGCAACGCACAAGCCCTGCTGCGCGGCACGTTGGTGCACCGCCTGCTGCAGTCGCTGCCGGATATCCCCGCCGCCCGCCGCGCCAAGGCAGCGGAAGAATACCTCGCCAGAAAAGGCAAAGAATTAGACGCCGAACAACGCCAGAAGATCGCGGAACAGGTCTTGGTCTTGCTAGACGATATGCAATTCTCAGGGCTGTTCTTGCCCGGCAGCCGGGCCGAAGTGGCCATCGTTGGCTGGGTTGAAATACGCGGAGAAAAGCGGCGCGTTTCAGGTCAGGTCGACCGCTTGGCAGTAACGCAAGCCTCTGTTCTGATTGGCGATTTCAAAACGAACCGACCGCCGCCGCGTCGAATTGAGGACGTGCCGCCGATCTATATCCGCCAGCTGGCACTCTACCGTGCCGTGCTCGAAAAATTATACCCGGACAAGCCCGCGCGCGCCGCCCTGATCTGGACGGAAGTCCCTGATCTCATGGAGCTTTCCCGCGCCATGTTGGATACGGCGCTCACGGGCATCACCCCCGCGTGAGCCTGCCTTGACGCTGCCGGACCGCATTCATAGCTTCCTGCCCTCGCAATATTTCGGGAAGTGATTCTCCCGCTCAATAGACAAGAGGTAATGGTCATGACCGTCGGCAAAGTGTCGGACGCTAGCTTCGAATTGGATGTGTTGAAATCTGCCGAACCGGTCGTCGTCGACTTCTGGGCGGAATGGTGCGGTCCCTGCCGCATGATTGCGCCGGCATTGGAAGAAATCGCCGGTCAATTGGGCGACAAGGTCAAAATCGTAAAGCTCAATGTCGACGAAAATCCGAACACCGCCGCGAAATACGGCATCATGTCGATCCCGACCTTGATGATGTTCAAGAACGGCGAGATCGCGTCACGCCAGGTCGGTGCTGCGCCCAAGCAAAAGCTGCATCAATGGATCAGCGGCGCGGTGTGATAGGCGCATTGACATAATTGCCTTTGTCATGGCCGGGCTTGTCCCGGCCATCTCATTTAGGAGGGCAGTGCCTTCCTGATCGAGGTCACCGGGACAAGCCCGGTGACGACCGCCTACTGCGGCAGTGTGCCATTTTCGCGCAGGGCCTCGCCGGCAAGATAAAGTGACCCTGTGATCAGAATACGCGGCGGCGGATCGAGATCGAGTTTGCGCGCGGCATCGAGCGCCTCGGCGATGTTGTCGCGGCTGGTCGCAGACAGGCCAATCGCGCGCGCAGAGTCGGCGACCGTTTCCGCCGTCAGACCTTTCTCCGCGCCCGGCACCGGCACCGCAATCATGCGGCGGGCCAGTCCGGCGAAATTTCGCAAGAACCCCTCGCAGTCCTTGCTTGCCAACATTCCAACGATCAATACCAATGGTCGCGACACACGCTCTTCCAGATCGGCAAGCGCAGCCGCGATCGCACGACCACCATCTGGGTTATGACCTCCGTCAAGCCATAGCTCGCTGCCCGCGGGCGCGAGTTGAACCAGCTGGCCATGTCCGAGCCGCTGAAGCCGCGCCGGCCACTCGGCCTTGCCGATGCCGGCGTCGTAGGCCGCGGGTGGGAGCCTGAATTGCTTGATTGTGCGCAGTGCCGCAATGGCCAATCCAGCGTTCTCGAATTGATGCCGGCCGTAAAGCCTTGGCGCCGGTAAATCGAGCAGACCGTCTTCATCCTGATAGACCAACCTGCCGCGTTCTTCGGTGGCCGTCCAATCCTCGCCGGCGACCTTCAGCGGCGCGCCGAGCTTGGCCGCCTGCCGTTCGATCACGGCCAATGCATCGCGATCCTGCGCCGCAATGATCGCCGGCGCGCCGCGCTTGAGAATACCGGCCTTCTCGGCGGCAATTTTCTCAAGCGAGTCGCCGAGAAAGTCGACGTGATCTATCGAAATGCGCGTAATGATCGTCGCCAGCGGATGATCAATCACATTTGTTGCATCAAGCCGCCCCCCGAGACCGACCTCCAACAAGACAACATCCGCCGGATTGCGCGCGAACAGCAATAAGCCGGTCGCGGTCGTAATTTCGAAGACGGTAATGGGGGCGCCCGCGTTGGCGCGCTCGCATTCCTCCATCGCCGCTGCAAGTTCTTCGTCGGAAACGAGCTTCCCCTCCCCCGCTGCCGCAATCCGGAAGCGCTCGTTGAAACGCACCAGATGCGGTGAGGTGTAGGTGTGCACGCGCTTGCCGGCGGCCTCCAGGATCGCGCGCAGAAAAGCGATCGTCGACCCCTTGCCGTTGGTGCCGGCAACATGGATCACCGGTGGCAATTTTTTTTCCGGATGGTCGAGCGCGGCGAGCAGACGCTGCACGCGATCGAGCGACAAGTCGATGCGTTTGGGATGCAGCGAGGTCAGCCGCGCAACGATGGAGTTGATCGAAGCCATAGTCTTTCAAAAACCTCGCTTCGCCCTCCCGAGCCACGAACAAGGCAGCTTCGCCGCCTCGGGCACCCAAGGCGGCGCTAATAGGATATACCGCTCTGCGGATGTCGCGTTGTTAGGCGTGAGCCGGGACCGGCAGAAATTGGGGCTGCCCGGCTGGCAGTGGTGTCCGCGTCAGTAGCCGGCACAATTCGGCAAGTGTTGCCCGCAATTTATGCCGGTGCACCACCATGTCGACCATGCCATGCTCCGCGAGATATTCGGCACGCTGGAAACCTTCCGGCAGTTTCTCGCGGATGGTCTGCTCAATCACCCGCGGGCCGGCGAAGCCGATCAATGCGCCGGGCTCCGCGATCTGTACGTCACCGAGCATGGCGTAGGAGGCGGTGACCCCGCCGGTGGTCGGATTCGTCAGGACAACGATGTAGGGCTTGCGCACCTCACGCAACATTTGCACGCCCACGGTCGTGCGCGGAAGTTGCATGAGCGAGAGAATGCCTTCCTGCATGCGCGCGCCGCCCGAGGCCGCAAACATGATCAGTGGGGTTTGCCGCCGCGCGGCGGTCTCGAAACCGGTTATCACCGCCTCGCCCGCTGCCATGCCGAGCGAGCCGCCCATGAAGTCGAAATCCTGAACGGCGATGGTGACCATCTGACCTTCCAGGCGTCCGATGCCGAGCTTTACGGCGTCCTGCAATCCGGTTTTGGTGCGGGCGTCCTTCAGGCGATCGGCATAGCGGCGTTCATCGCGAAACTTGAGCGGATCGAGCGGCACTTCGGGAAGAGCGATATCTTCGAATTCGCCGCCATCGAACATGGATTTCAGGCGCTGTGGCGCGCTGATACGCATGTGGTAGTTCGAGCTCGGGATGACAAACTGGTTGGCCTCGACGTCCTTGTAAAAGACGAGCTGGCCGGTCTCCGGACACTTGATCCAGAGATTTTCCGGCGTCTCGCGGCGCAGGAAGCTGCGAATCTTCGGCCGGACGACGTTGGAGATCCAGTTCATGGCTCGTCTCTATAGGACGGATTCGGCAAAATTATAACAGCTTGGCCGGCCAATTGTTCACACCGCCGCCACGCGGCGGGCGCTACGCACACCTTGCGCCAGCGCCGATACCAGCTCTGTTACCGCCTTTACGGTGCCGGCGCCGGCTTTGCCGTTCTTGTCGAGGGTCTGCCGGAGCGCGTCCACCAGCGCCGAGCCGACGACCACCCCATCGGCGCCTTCGGCGATGGCCCGCGCCTGCTCCGCAGTCCGGACGCCAAAGCCGACCGCCACAGGAAGCTTGGTGTGGCGCTTGATGCGCGCAACTGCCGTGGTGACCTTGGCGGCGTCGGGCGCCGCGGCGCCGGTAATACCGGTGATGGAGACGTAATAGACAAAACCCGAGGTATTCTTGAGCACCGTCGGTAGACGCTTGTCGTCAGTGGTCGGTGTCGCAAGCCGAATGAAATTGAGACCGGCCTTCAACGTTGGCAGGCAGAGCTCGTCATCTTCCTCCGGCGGCAGATCGACGATAATGAGGCCATCGACCCCGGCGGCCTTGGCGTCGGCGAGGAAGCGGTCGTTGCCGTAGATGTAAATCGGATTGTAGTAGCCCATCAGCACGATCGGTGTTTCGTCGTCGCCTTTGCGAAATTCGCGAACCAGGGCCAACGTCTTGGTCATGCGTTGACCGGCCTTGAGCGCACGCAAGCCGGCAGCCTGGATCGCCGGCCCATCCGCCATCGGATCGGTGAACGGCATGCCGAGCTCGATGACGTCGGCGCCAGCCTTCGGCAAGGCCTTCGCGATCGCAAGCGACGTGTCGTAGTCCGGATCGCCCGCCATCATGAAGGTCACCAAAGCGGCACGGCCCTCCTCCTTGAGGGCGGCAAAGCGGCGTTCAATGCGCGTACTCATCGAGCCTTGCTTCCGAGAAAAGCTTCGACTGATGCAAGATCCTTGTCGCCGCGGCCGGAAAGATTGACCACCATCAGATGGTCCTTTGGCTTGGCGGCGGCAATCTCCGGCACTCTTGCCAGGGCATGGGCCGATTCCAATGCCGGGATGATGCCTTCGAGCTTGCTGCATAGCTGAAATGCCGCCACTGCCTCGTCGTCGGTCGCCGATAAAAATTTTACGCGGCCCATGTCGTTGAGCCAGGCATGCTCGGGACCGATGCCGGGATAATCGAGGCCGGCAGAGATTGAATGCGCTTCTTCGATCTGGCCATCGTCGTCCATCAGCAAATATGTGCGGTTGCCGTGCAGCACGCCCGGCTTGCCGCCGGCGATCGAAGCCGCGTGCTTGCCACTCTTGAGTCCGTGGCCGGCCGCTTCAACGCCATAGATTTCGATCGCGCGCTCGTCGAGGAACGGATGGAACAGGCCCATGGCATTGGAGCCACCGCCGATACAGGCAATGAGTGAATCCGGAAGCCGGCCTTCGGCGGCCTGCATCTGCTCACGCGTCTCGCGGCCAATGATTGACTGGAAGTCGCGCACCATCGCCGGGTAAGGATGCGGCCCGGCGACCGTGCCGATGCAGTAGAACGTATCGCTGACATTGGTCACCCAGTCACGCAGCGCTTCGTTCATGGCATCTTTGAGCGTACGGGCGCCGGACTCGACCGGCCGCACCTCGGCACCGAGAATTTTCATTCGCAGCACGTTCGGCTTCTGCCGCTCGACGTCGACGGCGCCCATATAGACAATGCAGGGCAGTCCGAACTTGGCGCAAAGCGTGGCCGTGGCAACGCCATGCATGCCGGCGCCGGTCTCGGCGATGATGCGTGTCTTGCCCATGCGCAAAGCCAGCATGATCTGGCCAAGAACATTGTTCACCTTGTGCGCACCGGTGTGATTGAGCTCTTCGCGCTTGAAATAGATTTTCGCACCTCCTGCCGAAAGGCCGGAGGCCGTCTTTCTTACATGTTGGGTGAGCCGTTCGGCGAAATAGAGTGGCGACGGCCGTCCAACATACGTCGCGAGATGCCCATCCATTTCCTTCTGGAAGGCGGGATCGCCCTTCGCCTGCGTGTAGGCTTTCTCGAGCTCAAGGATGAGCGGCATCAGCGTCTCGGCGACAAAGCGGCCGCCATAAATGCCGAAATGCCCGCGCTCATCGGGGCCGGTTCGGAACGAATTGGGCTGCTGCACGGTCATCCGAAAAGCCCCTACTTGATCGAACGCACGATCGATGTCTCTCCAAGCTGGAGAGGTGGCGAAAAGATCTCAGCCTCCGCCATGCGCGCGGCACGGATGAACGCACGGATCATATCGGGATCTTTCTCGCCCGGTGCACGCTCGACGCCGGATGATACATCCACGCCCGGCGCACGTGTAATGCGTAATGCCTGGCCCACGTTGTTCGCGTCGAGCCCGCCCGACAGCATGAATGGCACGCCGGGATCGATGCCGCTGAGCAGCGTCCAATCGAACGGCTTGCCCAGTCCGCCGGGCCGGGTCGCCTCTTGCGGCGCGCGTGCGTCAAAGATCAGCCGGTCAGCCACTTGCGCATATTCGCGGATCGGCGAAAGGTCGGCGCGCTCGGCGATCGGCAGCGCCTTCATCACCGGCAGGCCGAAGCGGCTGCGCACCACCGCCACGCGCTCTGGCGTTTCCTTGCCGTGCAATTGCAGCATGTCAGGTTTCAGGGCGTCGACGATGCCGCCCAGTGTGTGGTTGTTTGCATTGACCGTGAGCGCGACCTTGCCGGCACGGCCACGCACGCGCTCTCCGAGCGTGCGCGCGAGCTCCAGCCCAAGGTTGCGAGGGCTTGGGGCAAAGAACACAAAGCCCACCATGTCCGCACCGGAATCCAGCGCTACATCAAGCGCTTGCGGGGTCATGAGGCCGCAGATTTTGATCGTCAGAGGCATCGTGGGCGCGTTCTACCGCCTTCTCCACCGCGCCGCAAAGCAGAACCACCACCTGCGTTAAGGAATTGGCGGCGGGACGACTGTGTAGGGGCTGGGCTCCGGTAGTGGCGGCGGCGGTTCAGGTGCAAAGCGGCGGCGGATTGTTTCCAGCTCCTGATGGAGTGCACGCACGTCGGCGTCGCGCTTGCGCGCGACGCGGCGCCACTTGGCCTGGCCTACCCAGGCGGCAATGCCGCCGACCAGCACGCCGACGATCAGCACAGTGAAGATGACAACGAACAAAGGCAGTGTCGCTGCGTAAGCCGGGCTGCTCGAAGAAAATGGATCGAACGAAACGGTCACCGACTGCCGATTGGCCACCGCGAAAACGATGATGACGACCGCCAGCGGAACGATAATCAGCGCTGAGACGATTTTGCGGAACACGGGTGACGCCTCTTCGCAAAAAATCGGTGGCCGGGCCTCGCTCGGCCGTAACCATAGCACTCCCGATGATCGGAGGAAGCAGGACCCTAGATCGCGCCAGGCCTGTTCAGGCGCTCGCGCATTTCCTTGCCGGTCTTGAAGAACGGCACGGACTTCTGGTCGACCGCAACATGGGCACCGGTGCGCGGGTTGCGGCCGGTACGAGCCGGCCGGTGCTTGACCGAGAAGGCGCCGAAGCCGCGCAGTTCGACGCGGTCGCCCTTCGACATCGCGCTTGTGATTTCACCCAAGATGGCGTTGACGATGTTCTCGACGTCGCGCTGATAGAGATGAGGGTTCTGCGAGGCAATACGTTGGACAAGCTCTGACTTGATCATTGACGCCGCCCTGCCCGGTCAACTGGAAATCAATTGGTCGACGGAGGGTGCCAAAGCGCCAAGAGACCGTCAAGGTTGAGTCGCTCGACCGCTTGCACTGCACCCCATTCCTCGATGCGGTGCGCAATCGCCGTCAAGCCCACCGCCTCGAAGGTCCAGGCGGCCACGTGCAGGAAGGAAAGCTCACTGAACCGCGGTTGCAACGAATAATCGCGCACCGGAGTATTGGCCGGAACCTTCTTTTCCTTCTCCAGCCAGGCCAGCGCGGTCTTCTCGTTGCCAAGGCCATCGATCAGCTTGAGGCCGACCGCCTGACGGCCGGTGAAGACGCGGCCATCGGAGACTTTTGCGAGCTGTCCGTCATCCATTTTGCGGCGGTCCTTCACCAGCCCTTTGAACCAGGCGTAGGAGTCGACCACGATGGCCTCGATGGCGGCCCGTGCTTCCGGGCTGGTCGGCTCGAAACCGTTGGGCGCAGCCTTCAGCGGCGACGATTTCACCTCCTCGACCTTGATGCCGATGGTTTTGAGCACGTCGGTGAAATTCGGATACTGGAACAGCACGCCGATCGAGCCGACCAGCGACGTCTCCTGCGCCACGATGTGCTCGGCCGATAGCGCGGCGATATACGCGCCTGATGCGGCAAGCCCGTCAACCACAACGACCATCGGCTTCTTGCCCTGTAATTCACGCAGCGAGTCGTAAAGTTGCTCGGAGCCGGCGGTGGTGCCGCCCGGGCTGTCGATATGCACGATCACGGCACGCGCGCGCGAACGTCCGAGCCGGGCCAGCGCTTCGACGCGATCCTGATTGCCGCGGATCAAGCCCTGGACCTTGATGCGGGCGACATAGGCACCCGGCGGCATCAGACGGCTGCCAGGCACGAACAGCAACGATGCACCGACGATCGCCAGCAGCGCGATGACCAGCGCGCTGACGCGCCAGAAGGTAAGCTTGCGCCGCATCCGGCGGCGATCGACGATGGCATCGGCATCGAGCGACATGGGTGCTCCTTCAATCGAATCGTAAGTGAATTCTATCCCCGGGCAAGGGGCTTTGCGCTGTCATGGCGCCAAGTCTTGCCGCCAAGGTTTGGCGAGGTCGTGTCAAAAAGAAACCCCGGAGAAGGCCCCGGGGTCTCGTGATCGATGCATAAAAAGCCACTTAATCTTCGGCCTTTTCTGTTTCGGCTTCGGGCTTGTCGCCGGCGCGCTGCTTGAGCGCAGCGCCCAGGATATCGCCCAGCGATGCGCCTGAATTGGCGGTGCCGTATTGGGCGATCGCTTCTTTCTCCTCGGCGACTTCCAGTGCCTTAATCGAGACGCCGACCTTATGGGTCTTGCGATCGAACTGGGTGACGCGCGCGTCAACCTTTTGGCCAACTGCAAATCGTTCAGGACGCTGGTCGCCGCGCTCGCGTGCCAGATCGGCACGCTTGATGAAGGCAACGAGATCGGTGCCGACGATTTTGACGTCGATGCCGCTTTCTTTCACTTCGGTGACTTCGCAAGTGACCACCGATCCCTTCTTAAGATCGCCGGCGGATTCCATCGGATCGCCTGCGAGCTGCTTGACACCGAGCGAAATGCGCTCCTTCTCGACGTCGACATCAAGGACCTGCGCCTTGACCATATCGCCTTTCTTGTATTCCTCGATGACCTGCTCGCCGGGGCGCTTCCAGTCGAGATCGGACAGGTGAACCATGCCGTCCACGTCGCCATCGAGGCCAAGGAACAGGCCGAACTCGGTCTTGTTCTTGACTTCGCCTTCGACGGTGGAACCCGGCGGATGTTTCTCGACAAACACTTCCCACGGGTTCCGCATGGTTTGTTTGAGACCAAGCGAGATACGGCGCTTGACCGGGTCGACTTCGAGAATCTGCACTTCGACTTCTTGCGAGGTCGAGACGATCTTGCCCGGATGCACGTTCTTCTTGGTCCAGGACATTTCGGATACGTGGATCAGGCCCTCGATGCCGGGCTCGAGTTCCACAAACGCGCCGTAGTCGGTGATGTTGGTGACACGACCTTTGAAACGCGTGCCGACCGGATACTTGCCCTCGATGCCCTGCCACGGATCGTCGAGCAGCTGCTTCATGCCGAGCGAGATGCGGTGGGTCTCGTGGTTGATCTTGATGATCTTGACCTTCACCTGCTGGCCGATATTGAGCACTTCGGTCGGGTGATTGACCCGCCGCCAGGCGATGTCGGTGACGTGCAGCAACCCGTCGATGCCGCCGAGGTCCACGAACGCGCCGTAATCGGTGATGTTCTTAACGACACCGTCGATGACCTGACCTTCTTCAAGGTTCTGCACCAGTTCCTGACGCTGTTCGGCGCGGGTCTCTTCCAGCACCGTGCGGCGGGAGACGACGATGTTGCCGCGGCGGCGATCCATCTTCAGGATCTGGAATTGCTGATTTACGTTCATCAGCGGAGTGACATCGCGGATCGGGCGAATGTCGACCTGGCTGCGCGGCAGGAAGGCCACCGCGCCATCGAGATCGACTGTGAAGCCGCCCTTGACCTGGTTGAAGATGACACCCTGAACCTTCTCCTGGGCATTGAAGGCTTTTTCCAGCTTGCCCCAACTTTCCTCACGGCGCGCCTTGTCGCGCGACAACACCGCTTCACCGAGCGCGTTCTCGACCCTTTCGAGATAGACCTCGACATCATCGCCAACCTTGAGATCATTTTGCCGTCCCGGCCCCGTGAACTCACGCAGGGCGACACGTCCTTCGGTCTTGAGACCGACGTCGATGACGGCGAATTCCTTTTCGATGCCGACGACCTTGCCCTTGATGACGGAACCTTCCTGCAGGTTTCCGCCGCCGAAGGTTTCATCGAGCAGCTTGGCGAAGTCTTCACGCGAGGGTGCTGTAGCAGTGGCCATGGAGTCTCCTGTATGCGGCGCGCCGGCGGGTTTGAATGGCGTTCCGAATGCGCGGGCCGTTGGTCCCGCAGACCAACGGCGGCCTCCGGAATCCCGGTGACCGGCGCTAAATACCGTGCTTTCGGAACGATGGTTCGATCAGGCGCGCTTTACGCAGAGGCTCGAGCGGGGCTTTGTCCTCCAACACGAGGGGCGTTAATCGCGCCCTCGGCCCGCTCGGGTAGCCTCGACGATGTCGATGGCGGCCCGGATGGCCGCGTCTATATCCAAATGCGTGGTATCGAGCAAGTGCGCATCCGGCGCCTGTTTTAGGGGGGCAATTGCGCGATTTTGGTCGCGTTCGTCCCGATTCCGGATGTCGGCCAAGACAGCGGCCTCGTCAATATCCCGACCCTGCGCCCGGTACTCGGCCGCGCGGCGGCGGGCGCGCACCTCCGGCGCTGCGGTCACGTAAATCTTAACATCTGCATTGGGGCAAATAACGGTGCCAATATCCCGGCCATCGAGGACGGCCCCCGGTGGCTTGGCGGCGAAATCGCGCTGGAACCCCAACAATGCGGCGCGGACCGCCGGGATGGCAGACACAATCGAAGCGGCCTCGCTGATGCTGTAGGCCTTGAGCGCTATTTCATCGAAGCGCGATGGATCGAGCGATTTCGCGGCAGCGGCAGCGGCAGCCGTATCGGCCGGATTTCGACCGCCATCAATCAGCGCCTTGGCAACAGCGCGGTAGATCAGACCGGTGTCGAGATGGCGCAATCCATAATGAGCGGCGAGCCGCTTGCCGAGCGTGCCTTTGCCCGACGCGGCAGGTCCGTCAATCGCGATAATCATGTCAGATCCGCACCGATCGAGCGCATCAGTTCGACGAAGCCCGGAAAGCTTGTCGCGATGAACGCGCTATCGTCGATGCGCACCGGATTTTCGGTGGCGAGACCCATGACCAGCGCCGACATGGCGATGCGATGGTCCATGTGTGTCTTCACCTCGCCTCCGCCGGCGGGCCGACCCTTCCCCTGCACGATCAGATCGTCGCCTTCGATCTCGACGACAACGCCATTGGCACGCAGCATGTCAGCGGTCGCCGCGAGGCGGTCGGATTCCTTGACCCGCAATTCCTTCAAGCCACGCATCCGCGTGATCCCTTCGGCGAAAGAGGCAGCCACCGCCAGAATGGGATATTCGTCAATCATCGACGGAGCGCGTTCGGGCGGCACCTCCACACCTTTGAGTGCCGACGTACGAATGCGCAAGTCCGCAACTTCCTCGCCGCCATCATCGCGCTTGTCGAGCGCTTCGATATTGGCGCCCATCTCACGCAGCGTCGTCAGCAGGCCGGTTCGCAGCGGATTTGTCATTACCGCTTCAAGAATGAGTTCGGAGCCTGGCACGATCAGTCCGGCAACAAGAGGAAAGGCCGCCGATGATGGATCGGCTGGTACCAGAACATTCGCGGGCTCAAGCTCCGGCTGACCGTGCAAGACAATTCGACGGCCGTGCTCGCCGTGGGGCTTGCTGGTGATCTTCGCGCCGAAATGTTTCAGCAGCCGTTCCGTGTGGTCGCGCGTTGCTTCCGCTTCGATCACCGTTGTCTCGCCTGGCGCGGCGAGACCGGCGAGCAGCACCGCTGATTTGAGCTGCGCCGACGGCACCGGCGGCTCATAGACAATCGGAATTGGGTCGGCGGCACCTTGCAGCGTGAGCGGCAGTCGCCCCTCATCGGCGGCCTGCAGAACGCGCGCGCCCATCTTCAACAAAGGATCGAGCACGCGCTGCATGGGCCGGCTGCGCAGGGAATCGTCGCCGCCAAAGGTGGCCGTGACCGGCGCGCCCGCGACTGCGCCAATTGCCAACCGGCAACCAGTGCCTGAGTTGCCAAAATCGAGAACCCCGCCCGGTTGGGTAAAGCCACCGACACCGACGCCATGAACGCGCCAGGCACCATCGCCGGTACGTTCGACACGCGCGCCGAGCGCCCGCATGGCATCGGCAGTGTGCAGGACATCTTCACCTTCCAGCAGGCCGCCGATGGTGGTTTCGCCGACGGTGAGCGCGCCCAGGATCAAGGCGCGGTGGGAGATCGATTTGTCGCCCGGAACGCGGGCTCGGCCCTGAATGGGGCCGCCCTGGCGGGCGGTCAAAGGCGTTAATTCGGCAGGGTTCACCGGGCGGTATCCTTAAAATCTGCGCCGTCCTACCACGCAGCCGCGCGCGCCGTCATCCTGCCGCTTTTGCCGCCGCTTTTGGCCTCACCGGGCGCGCTTGCGCTATTGACAGGGGCCTTGCAACTAGCCAAGTGAAACACCGATTTAAACGACCCCGTCCCCGAGGAACCTCGACTGTGGCGAAACCCGATCTTGGTACCAAGCGCGTCTGTCCCGATACCGGTCGTAAATTCTACGACCTCAACAAGACGCCAGTGATTTCACCCTACACCGGTAAAGTCGTGCCGATCGCTGCGCCGGCACCTGCGCGGTCGCGGCCTGAACCGGCAGCAGCCGCGCGGCCCGCTCCTGTAGTACCGACTGTCAGCGTCGAGCCGGAGACTGCAGACGCCGAATTCGTTTCGCTCGAGGACGCCGAGGCCGAACAGCAGGGTAAGAAGCCAGCGGCAGAGGGAGCCGCGGCGGCGGGCGAAGAGGAAGAAGTCGAGATTGGTGATGAGAGCCTCGACGATGCCGCCTTCATCGAAGAGCAGGAAGAAGGCGCGCCCGACGTGACCGACATCATCGGCGAGTTGATCGAGAAGGAAGAGGAAACCTGAACCCGCTGCCCCGCAAGGGCGGCGGTCGAAATCGCGAATTGGGGCCATAGCTCAGCTGGGAGAGCGCCTGCATGGCATGCAGGAGGTCGGCGGTTCGATCCCGCCTGGCTCCACCAGCCTTCGCTCGCTTCGCAAGCTACGGCTCGGCAAGCCTGACTTGCCTATCGTAGCGAAGTGAGCGAAGGCTGCCGCGCCGAAGTTCCGTAGGAACGAAGGCGGGCCGGAAATGAAATACGTTTATATCCTCCAGAGTACAGCCGCTGAGCACTTTTACGTCGGGATTACCGACGATTTGCGGACGCGCGTCGCCAAGCATAATGCTGGGGAAGTCCCACACACTTCTAAGTATCGACCATGGCGCGTGAAGACCTATGTTGCATTCAGTGATGAAAAGCAGGCCTTCAATTTCGAAAAATATCTAAAATCGTCATCGGGTCGCGCTTTTTCAAAAAAGCGGCTCTAAAATAATTGCCGCCAACCGGGGGGCCACATGCAAGGCAAGATTGCGCTCGAGGAACATTTCGCCATCGAGCCGACACTCGGCGATTTGCAGGTGTTCGGCGCGCATGTCTGGAAAGACCTGAGTCATCGCCTACTCGACATTCAGGACACGCGGCTGCGTGAAATGGACAAGCATGGGATCGAGATGATGATCCTGTCGCTGAACGCGCCCGCGATCCAAGCGATCCATGAAACCAAGCGCGCGATCGAGGTCGCCAAGCAAGCCAACGATCATGTCGCCAATGAAGTGCGCAAACGGCCCTCTCGATTTGCTGCTTTTGCTGCCTTGCCGATGCAGGATCCGGACGCGGCAATTACCGAACTCACACGCTGTATCAAGGAGCTCGGCATGGTCGGCGCCCTAGTCAACGGTTTTTCGCAGATCGGCTCGCCTGACAACGTCACTTACTACGATCTGCCGCAATACCGGCCGTTCTGGCGTGCCGTCGAGGCGCTCGACGTGCCGTTTTACCTGCACCCACGCAATCCGCTGCCGAGTTGGACGAAATTCTATGAGGGCCACAACTGGTTGCTGGGTCCGAACTGGGCCTTTGCGGCCGAAACAGCCGTGCACACCCTACGATTGATTGGCAGCGGTTTGTTCGACGAATGCCCGCGACTGAAAATGGTACTCGGCCATCTGGGCGAAGGAATTCCAATCTATTTGTGGCGCATCGACAACCGCAATGGCTGGATGAAGGCGCCGCATAAATATCCGGCCAAGCACAGCGTGGGGCATTATTTCCGCAAGCACTTCCATCTCACCACGTCGGGTAATTTCCATATACCGGCGCTGACAAATGCGATGACGGAAATGGGCGTCGACCAAGTCCTGTTTTCTGTGGACTGGCCGTTCGAGAGCATCGAGGAAGGCGCGGAATCCTTCGACAAGGCAGAGATTAGTGAAGCCGATCGCGCCAAGATCGGCCGCAGCAATGCCATCAAGTTGTTCAAGCTGCCTTTGCGCTAGATCAGTCCATCCGGAAGCGTTCGACCGCGCTCTTGTCCCAAACCATGCCGTTGCCGGGACGACGCGGAATGAGCGCATGGCCGTCGGCAATCTCGAGCGGCTGTTCGATGAGCACATTCGCCCAGTCGACATATTCGAGAAAATGGCAGGTCGGCGTCGCGGCAAGCAGATGCGCGCTCACTTCCGGAAAAAGATGCGACGACATTTTAATTCGTCTGGCCGCGGCAATCTCGGCGGCCTGACGCCAGCCGGTGACGCCACCGATCCGCTCAAGGTCGGGCATTACATAGTCCGCTGCGCGTTGATCGAGGGCGACTGTCATTGCGGCCGGCAACGAGAAATTCTCACCGATCTGAATCGGCATTTTGAGTTCGCGAGCCAGTCTGGCAGCACCGACATAATCATCATGGCGGATGGGCTCCTCCAGCCAATAAATATTCTCCTTGTCGAGCGCGCGTCCTCGCAATAGCGCTTCCTCCACGCTGAGCGCTTGATTGTAGTCGACCATCAACGTCGCTTCATCGCCGATACGTCCGCGTACCGCATGCACGGCCGCGATATCCTCACGCAACGACTGATAGCCGAGCCGCAACTTCACCGCACGAAAACCGAAAGCGAGCAACTTCTCTGCTTCATCCGCCAGCGCGCCAAGATCGTCCGTCAAACCGAGACCGCAACTGTTGTAGGCGGGGATGGGTCGCAGCTCGGCGCCGAGAAAAGTGGCAAGCGGCACACCGGCTGCGATCGCAAGCGCGTCCCAGCAGGCGGTGTCGAAGCCGGCCATCGCCATGCGCACGATCCCCTGCACACCGATCAGCGTGAAGCGGCGGGTCAGCTTCGCCCAGAGCTCGGCCGGTGCGACCGCGTCGCCTTTGACTATGCGCTCGACTTCGCCAAGCAGGCTTATGATCGCGGGCGCCGCCGCGCGCAAATAGCAAAACACATAAGTACGGCCGGTAACCCCTTCCGCTGTCTCCAGATCGATCAAGAAGCAATGGCGCCTTGCGGATTGCCGTGGCACTGGTGCCGAGCACAAAATTCAGCGGAACTTCAACCGGCGTGGCGTGGACCGCACGGACGGTCAGCGACGGCATGGAGACCTGGTTGCCCATGAAAACCCCAATCGAAGCCGACTATAGCGGCCCTCAGGGCAATTTCTCCTTGTTCTTGAACCTTTAACCCGGCCTGCCCATATTAGGAACGATCGGATGGCGGTTGCCGCCCGGTTGGGGTGCCTGAAAGGGGCCCCGTCAAAGTCGCTTCAAGCGAGGGCTTTGAGACCAATGTCGCGAGTTCCGTCCCTGTCCAGCCCGTTCCTCCTGGGTTTCGATGAGATCGAGCGCGTGCTCGATCGCGTTGCCAAGGGGGCCGATGGCTACCCGCCCTACAATATCGAGCGGCTGCCGCGCGACGGGCAAAATCCGGAGCGGCTGCGTATCACGCTTGCCGTCGCCGGTTTCACCCGTGATCAGCTCGATGTTTGCATCGAGGAAAGCCAATTGGTGATCCGCGGGCGGCAACAGGACGATAAGACCCGCCAATACCTCCACCGCGGCATTGCCGCGCGCCAGTTCCAGCGCACCTTCGTGCTGGCCGACGGCATGGAGGTCATGGGCGCGGACCTCAAGAATGGCTTGTTGTCGATCGATCTCGTCCGACCGCAACCGGAACGAATCGTGAAGACCATCGCGATTAACGAGCAGGAATGACGGACTCGTGAAGCAGGACTCGACCACGTCAAGCGTTTACTCAGAAAGGAGTCGAGGGCCATGACCAACGACAAACAGACTGAACCGAACACGACTCATCCTGTGATCACGCAGGAGGCGCTGGCACAGCTCGGCGATGGTCGTCTGGCTTATGTCAAGACGATCCGCTCAGAAGACGTCGCCAACCTGTTCCCGCAGGCGCCGAAAATCGAGCCGGGCATCAAGCTGTTCTCGCTCCACGCAGCCGACGGCACGCCGATCATGCTCACCGATACGCGTGAGGCGGCGGTCGCGAATGCATGGAGCCAGGAGCTCGAAGCCGGTCAGCGTTCACTGAGCGCTTAGCGCTTTCTGTAAAATCAGGCGGCGGTACTTGCCGGCGGCATCGCCAGCACGGCGTAGAGCGCGTCGGCATCACTCGATTCGCGCAGGCGGCGCGCGATCTCCGGATCGCGTAGCTGCCGCGCGACGCGCGCTAGCGCCTTGAGATGATCAGCGCCGGCGGGTTCCGGCGCCAGCAACAGAAAAACCAGATCGACAGGCTGATTGTCGAGCGCCTCGAAGTCGATCGGTTTGGGCAGCCGCGCAAACAGCCCGAACAGCCTGCTCAACTTGGGCAGCTTGCCATGCGGGATCGCCACGCCATTGCCGACAGCCGTCGAGCCGAGTTTCTCGCGCTGGAGCAGGATCTCCAGAATTGCCTTTTCGTTCTGGCCGGTAAGTTCTGCCGCACGGGCCGCAAGTTCCTGGATCGCCTGTTTCTTGCTGTTAACTTTGAGGGCCGGAATGACAGCATTCGGCGCGACGAGATCGGTAAGCGTCATGGACATGACCAATGATCGGGGATGACGGCGCCGAAGTTTGCAATGGGGGTGTTGAAGGCGGCGGACCATAAGAGCGACCCGTCCCGTCGTCAATGGCCCAACTCAGCCTGTAATTGGCGATTTTTCGTGCATTTTCGCCCTATTTAGCGGCCGCGGCGGGCCTGGTGGTCCTTGCGGCGGCGTTTGTATCGGCGCAGCCGTTTTTCAATACGGATCGCGGCCTGGTCCGCACTTTCATATGCGTCCGCGGCCATTCCTTCGGCTTCTAGCAATGCCCCTGAATCGAGATGCAATATGCACTCGGTGCGGAATCCGAAGCCGTCTTTGCCAACCGTTGCATGGCCCGAATAGCCACCTCTGAAATATTTCGAGGCGGCCTCTTCGACCCGGTCGGTGATTTTTCGCTGTAGGGCCGCGCCGACACTGATATTTCGTCCCGAAACGCGTAAAGGCATACGATCGCCTCCCTATCGTCTCCTTGGGGCGTACGGCAGCGCGCCCTTGAGTTCGTCCGGCTCTAAAGATTTCAGCTCAGAAATGTTCCCGGCGTCAATGCGTCAGGATAGGTGCATTCAAGCACTCGCCGCCTGTTTCTCGCGACGCCGTTGCACGGAAGACGGGATCCGCATCGCCTCGCGGTACTTGGCGACCGTGCGGCGTGCAATGTCGATCCCCGCACCGCGCAGTTTTTCCACGATCGTATCGTCAGACAGAACGTCCTCGGCGCTCTCGTCATCGATCAATTGACGAATGCGGTGTCGAACCGCTTCGGCCGAATGCGCCTCGCCACCGTCGGCCGCAGCGATCGAGGACGTGAAGAAATATTTGAGCTCGAAGATACCGCGACTGGTTGCCATGTATTTGTTGGCGGTGACGCGCGAGACGGTCGACTCATGCATGCCAATCGCGTCGGCGACAGTCTTGAGATTGAGCGGACGGAGATGTTGCACGCCTTTGGTGAAGAAGCCGTCCTGTTGTCGCACGATTTCGCTTGATACTTTCAGAATAGTCTTTGCGCGTTGATCGAGCGCACGCACCAGCCAAGTCGCGGTTTGCAGGCAGTCGGCGATATAGGCCTTTTCCTTGTCGTTATGCGTGCTCTTCGACACTTGCGTGTAATAGCGCTGATTAATGAGCACTTTTGGCAACGTGTCGGAATTGAGCTCGACCTGCCAGGTACCGTCCGGCGCCGCCCGCACATAAACATCGGGCACGATCGGCTGCACCACCGTGGAGCCGAATGCGAGCCCGGGTTTGGGATTGAGATTGCGGATTTCCCCGATCATGTCGGCCAGATCTTCATCGCTGACGCCGCACAGGCGGCGCAGCGCGCCAAGGTCGCGCTTGGCCAGAAGATCGAGATGCCCGACCAACGCCTGCATCGCGGGATCGAAACGGTTGCGTTCCTTCAGCTGGATGGTGAGGCATTCGGTCAGATTGCGCGCGCACACGCCGAGCGGCTCGAATGTTTGCAGAACCGCGAGCACCAACTCTACATCACTACGCTGTGCACCAAGCTTGTCGGCAACCGCATCGAGATCGCCGGTGAGGTAGCCGGCCTCGTCGACCATATCGATCAAGTATTGGCCTATCATGCGGCCGGCTGGATTGGAGATCGCCAGCGCCAACTGCTCGGCAAGATGGTCGGCAAGGGTGATCTCCGCCGAGGCATAAGCTTCCAGGTTGTGATCGTTGTCCTGACCGCCCGAGCCTACGCCGGACCATTCCGAATAAGCCGGCGGCGGCATCTCGGTGGGCGCGGTTTTTTCACCGCCATCGTCGGGAAATACGTTTTCCAGCTCGGTACCGAGCCCCTGCTCCATAGAGCTGCGGCTGGTCTCAAGGTCGTCACCGATCCAATCCGGGGTGCTGGCGGTATCCTCGTCGCGCTCGATCGCCGGAACTTCGGGTTCGGCACCTGCCGCGGGGGCCTCATCTTCGCCGGCGCGGTCGAGCAGCGGATTGCGCTCCAGTTCGCCTTCCACGTAGGCCGCCAAATCAAGACTGGAGAGCTGCAGCAGCTTGATGGCCTGCATCAGCTGCGGCGTCATCACCAGCGCTTGTGTCTGGCGAAATTCCAGTCTTTGTGACAGTGCCATAAGAATCCCGGCGGAACTGGTCCGATTCTTGCTTGTTTATAGCAGCCCGCTGGCGACGGCGATATGCAATATCGCCGCATGACGTTGCACAAATGTTGGGCGGATTAATCCTTAACCGGCGCGCTTAAAGGCGGAATTCTTCGCCCAAATAAAGGCGGCGCACATCCGGGTTATTGACGATATCGTCGGCCCTGCCTTCCATAAGCACTTCGCCGGAATAGATGATGTAGGCGCGGTCCGTGAGGCCTAGCGTTTCGCGCACATTGTGGTCGGTTATCAGGACGCCAATGCCGCGATTCGTCAGGTGTCGAACGAGCGCCTGGATGTCGCCAACAGCAATCGGATCGATGCCGGCAAATGGCTCGTCGAGCAACATGTAGCTCGGCCGCGTCGCCAGCGCGCGCGCGATTTCGACTCGCCGCCGCTCGCCGCCCGATAGCGCGATGCTCGGTATCTTGCGCAAGCGGGCAATATTGAATTCTTCGAGCAGTGCATTGAGGTCAGCCTCACGCCGGCGACGATCAGGCTCTACCACTTCGAGAACCGATCGGATGTTGTCCTCGACGCTCAGTCCGCGAAAGATCGACGCTTCCTGCGGCAAATAGCCGATACCAAGCCGCGCGCGTTGGTACATCGGCAGTACTGTGACGTCATAGCCGTCGAGTTCGATGCGGCCACGGTCGGCATTGATTAGCCCGGTGATCATATAGAAAACCGTCGTCTTGCCGGCACCATTCGGACCGAGAAGACCCACCGCCTCGCCGCGTCGCACATAAAGTGTGACGCCCTTCACTACCATGCGGCCGCCGAAGCTTTTTTCAATGCCGTGCGCCGCGAGGTAGGCATGACGTTGAGCCGGCCGCCCATCACCATCACGGCGCGGACGAGCGGACATCTGGCCCTGCGCAGCGCCGTGCGTCTGTTGTGTTGGTTGCGCATTGATTGCGGCGGCCTGTTGCGCACGGGCCTCTGGCGACAGTATGCGCCTGCTCCGGGCCGGCTGGCGGCGCCAAAACAGCGAGAGGATATTCACCGGCCTACCTCGCAGCGCATAATTGCCTGCCCGAAAATCCGCCATCGTACGGCGCGCGACATTAACTGATTCCCGAGCGCATGGGCGGACACGCGTATGGCGGGCGCTTTGCAAATCAATTGAACGGCCGCACGGGTACAGGCCGCGGAGCTTGGACCGCGTTGCCACCCGGCTTCTCAAGTCCGGTACTGCCCGGTTGGAAAAGACCCTGAACGCGGCCTTGACCGCCTTTGTTCGATTCCACGCGCGAGACCCCGCTGGTGAGGTCGACCACCAGTTTTTCGCCACGCAACACATTCTGGCCTTGCGTCATCACCACCGGATTTCCGGTGAGAGTCACCGTATTTGCCTTCATGTCGAAAATGCCGAGATCGCCAGTGGCGGTTTGCTCCTTTTGCGTCACGACGACGCCGCCATGGGCCTCAAGCCGCTTGATCCGTTGCTCGCCGCCCGGACCGGGAGTCGCTGCTTGCAAGGTCTTGCTTTGGTCAGCGGCTTCGCCGTCCTGCTCGTAGAACACCACCAGCGATTTGCAGCGCAACCCCGTATCGCCCTGTTTAACGCGCACGTCACCGCTGAAGGTCGCCTGCTTCTGCTTGTCGCGCACTTCCAGCGTCGCCGCCTCGATATGCACCGGCTGGTCGCGATTTTGCGAAAATCCCTGCAGCGCATTCGGAGGACCCTGCGGCGCAGTTTGCGCGTCCGCGCTTGCAACTCGCAGGCCCAGCATCACGGCGATGAGCAATGTCAAAATGGTTCGGCGCATCTGAATTATTGCGCTCCCGGACTTGTTTTTGGCGCCGGCTGGTTGAGCATCATGTCCATCACGACCCCATCGTGGAAGCGGACGACCTCGCCTGAATCGACAATATCAAGCCGGTTTGCATTGAGCGTACCCTGCAACATCTTCACTTCGACCGGATGTTCGGACACGACATTGCCTTTGCGGATATCGACCATCGCTTCACTCAGACGCGCGCGATAACCGGACGTATTAAGTCTGATGTCTCGATCGAGCCTCAGGGTCTCGCCTTTGGAATCATAGAGACCGCTGATTGCGGTCAACTCCATCATGCTCTTGTCCTGCATTTCCACTTTGGCGCGGATATTGCGCAACTCGACCATGTCGGGCTTTGTCATATCTTGCGCCGCAGTGTCGGCTGTCAGTTCGTAAGCTCGCGCATCGCTTGTGAAGCCGGAGAGATGCGGCTGTTCCATGGTGACCTTGGTGCCGGACACTACCAGATTGTCGATGTTGATCGGCAGCCGGGCGAGCATTCGCAACGGATTGAAATAGGTGACCAGCGCAACGATAACGACAACCAGGCCGACACTCGCGGGAACGGCAATGCGCAGGAGACGGACCACACGGCTGTGCCGGCGCGCGGCCTTGAACGCGCGCTCAGAGTTGCCGCGGCCCATTGTCCAATAGGCGTGCGCAGCGTCCTGGTCAGTTCTGGCTGTAATCACACGGCTCATGCCAAGCCTGGCATCCGTCTTCGCCCTGGGAAGATCCCGAAAATCATCTCACGCCCCCACGATGCAACATGCGGCTCGAATATGGCCTCGACGCGGCAACAAACGCCCGGTCGTTAACCAATAGCCGCCAGAATACAATAACTTACGACGAATGAGAAAAAATATCCTCGGCCGCCCAACCGGCGAGGTCGAGGCGCACGCGATCCGGCAAAAAATGGAAGCAGGCTGCCGCCAGATCAGCGCGGCCCTCGCGCGCGAGCATGACGTCGAGCTTCTCCTTCAGCGCATGCAAATGAAGGACATCGGTCGCCGCGTATGACACTTGCGCGTCGGTGAGCTCATCGGCGCCCCAGTCGGACAACTGCTGCTGTTTTGACAGATCAACGCCGAGAACCTCACGCGCCAAATCCTTGAGGCCATGTTTGTCGGTATAGGTGCGCGCAAGGCGGGAGGCGATCTTGGTGCAGTAGACAGGCGCGGGCATCACACCAAATGTCTTCGCCAGAATGCCCATGTCGAAGCGCGCGAAATGGAAGATCTTGATGATCGATTTGTCCGCCAGCAGCCGTTCTATTTTCGGCGCCTTGTGCTGGCCGGCGCCGATTTGCACGACGTCCGCCGAACCGTCACCCGGCGACAGCTGCACGACGCAGAGCCGGTCGCGGTTTGGATCAAGACCCATGGCTTCGGTATCAATCGCCACCGCGCCCTTGTAGGCGCTGAGGTCGGGGAGGTCGCCGCGGTGCAGACGGATGGTCATTCAGGTTCTAAGGCTCGGAACGTTGGTGCCCAGGAGAGGACTCGAACCTCCACGGCTTTCACCGCTAGTACCTGAAACTAGTGCGTCTACCAATTCCGCCACCTGGGCTTGTCGGGACCAGATACGGAGCCGTTTCCGGCTTGTCAATGAAGGGGCTTCGGGGCCTGTACAGCCCATGGCCGATCCTGTATTTGCCGAGCCTCAAGGCATCCCTGCCCGCACAAGATCGAGAGCGGCATGACCGCACGCAGCCCTTACGACACCCTCGTCACCGTATATGGCGGTTCGGGTTTCCTCGGCCGGCACGTGGTTCGCGCATTGGCCAAGCGTCATTACCGCATCCGGGTGGCGGTGCGCCGCCCCGAACTCGCCGGCTACCTGCAACCGCTCGGTCGTGTCGGTCAAATCCACGCGGTGCAGACCAACCTTCGCCATGCACCTTCGGTGGAAGCTGCGGCGCGCGACGCTCAGATAATTATCAATCTCGTCGGTATCCTGTTCGAACGCGGTCGCCAGCGTTTCGATTCGGTACACGCTTACGGCGCCGAACAGGTCGCGCTTGCAGCCAACGCGCATGGCGCGCGCATGATCCATGTTTCCGCGATCGGCGCGGATAAGAATTCGGCCAGCGCCTACGCGCGTTCCAAGGCCAGGGCCGAACAGCTGGTGTTGGCTGCGCAGCCGTCGGCAATCATCATGCGACCCTCGATTATGTTTGGGCCCGAGGACGACTTTTTTAACCGCTTTGCCTCACTCGCACGCCTGTCGCCGGCCTTGCCGCTAATCGGTGGCGGTCTTACGCGCTTCCAACCGGTCTTTGTCGGGGACGTCGCGACTGCAATTGCGGATGCAGTGGATGGCAACGTGCGGCCGGGCACCATCTACGAACTGGGCGGGCCGGACGTGCGGACGTTCAAGGAGCTCATGCAATTCGTGTTGGCGACGATCGAACGCAAGCGGCTGCTGGTACCAGTTCCATTCTTCATTGCCAGAATGCAGGCAATGTTTTTGCAGTACCTGCCGAAGCCGCTGCTGACTCCTGACCAGGTCGAGCTGTTGCGTTCCGACAATATCGTATCTGACGCGGCGAAGACGGAAAACCGAACACTGCACGGTCTCGGTATCGAGCCTGAGCCAATTGAGACAATTGTGCCGTCTTATCTCTGGCGCTTCCGCAAGACGGGTCAATTCCGCAGCCGCGTCGCGTAAGACTTTAAGACTTAAAGAACATACAGTGCGACGAGGCCGGCGCAGCCCACCAGGATGCGCCACCATGCAAAGAGCGCGAAGCTGTGTCGCTGCACATAGCGCAGAAATGTCTTCACGACGATCCATCCGAAGATAAACGAGAAGACGAAGCCGACCGCAGTCACCGTGATATTGCCGCCAAGGGCGAGCTCCCCGCGGCTTTTGTAGACCTCGTAGGCGAAGGCGCCGACCATCGTCGGCATTGCCAGCCAGAACGAGAATTCCGCAGCCGAGCGGCGATCGGCGCCGAACAGCATGGCCCCAACGATCGTCGCGCCCGCGCGTGACACGCCCGGTATCATTGAAATGCACTGAATGATGCCGATGCCAAAATACATCGGCAGCGAGAACGCGTTTGCCTCGTGATAACGCGCCTGCAAGTTCAAGCGGTCGACCCACAACAGGACGAACCCGCCGATGATGAGCGTCACACACACGATGCGAACATCAAACAGATACGTCTTGATGATGTGATAGCCGAGTGCGCCGATAACCGCGGCCGGGAGAAAGGCGAGCAAGATGCCGATGATGAAACGCGCCGCCGCCCATTGCGTGAACATTTCTCTGGCAAGCGCCCAAAGCCTGCCGAAGTAAATGCTCAGCAAAGCCAAAATAGCGCCAAGCTGAATCAGCACGGCAAATGATTTACCGAAGGCATCATCGCCCCAGCCGAACAAGTGCTCCATCAGCAGCAAATGCCCGGTCGACGAAACCGGGAGATATTCAGTCAGGCCCTCGACAATACCAAGAGCCGCCGCCTTGATGAGGTCGATGTGTGCCACGGCTGGGCCAAGCATGGCCGTCTTGATGGCAACCAAATCCATGAATTACTCCGAAGGAATTGTGGCGCTTGCTGCAGAAACGATGCGGGCGAGCGCTTTTGACGCAAAGACGCCCGAGAGGCAACGAAAAAACGCGGAAATTTGTGACGATTTGCGCGCTCGCCGCAGATTTCTATAGTGCGAAAGTTGATTCCCGACCGAGAGCGGCATCGCCGCGCCATTCTGATCGCCCATGCTGACATTGTTTCATCACCCGCTGTGTCCGCACTCGCGCTACGTGCGGCTGATTCTCGGAGAGTACGGCATCGGAGTGCGCCTCGTTGAAGAGCGGTTCTGGGAACGAAGGCAGGAGTTCCTGCTGCTCAATCCGGCGGGAGAATTGCCGGTGCTGGTGACCGAGGGTGAGCCACCGATTCCGGGCGCCGCAATCATCGCCGAATACATCGAAGAAACCTACACAGGCGAGAACGGCGGCGATCGGCTGCTACCGCAGCGACCTGGCCATCGGGTTGAGGTGCGCAGGCTGGCGAACTGGTTCAATGACAAATTCTATACGGAAGTAAGCCGGCCGTTGGTGACCGAGCGCGTCTTTAAACGCCATATGACGCAGGATCAGGGCGGCGGGCCACCGGATACCGAAGCCCTGCGCGCCGCCCGCCACAATATCCGCTATCATGTCGCCTATATCGGTTGGCTGGTGCGGACGCGCGATTGGCTTGCCGGCGATCGACTGAGCTTGGCCGATCTTGCCGCTGCTGCGCATCTATCGGCGGCCGACTATTTAGGCGAAGTGCCGTGGAACGAAGACGAAGTGGCAAAGAACTGGTACGCGCGGGTGAAGTCGCGTCCGTCGTTCCGGGCGATTCTCGCCGACACAATGGCGGGCCTACCGCCGTCAAAAAGCTACGCCAATCTCGACTTCTGAGCGAACCAACGGCAATCAAAACGGCGCTTGCGGAACAAGCGCGCGCTTGTGGATTTGACGCCATTGGCGTTGCCAAGCCTGACGCCGTGCCAGAATTGAAAACGCGGCTCGACAATTTTCTCGCCGAGGGCGCGCACGGCGACATGGCCTGGTTGGCAACCACAGCGGAGCGCCGCGCCTCCCCGTTGGCGCTGTGGACGGATGTACGCTCGATCATCATGCTCGGATTGAATTACGGGCCTGACACGGACCCGTTGGCTATTTTAAAGGCGCGCGACCGCGCTGCAATCTCGATCTACGCCAAAGGCGACGACTACCACGAACTGATCAAATCACGGCTCAAGTCGCTTGGCGCGCTGGCTCACTGCGAATGCCGGCGGTGATGTAAAAGTATTCGTCGACACGGCAGCGGTGATGGAAAAACCGCTCGCGGCGCGCGCCGGACTCGGCTGGCAGGGCAAGCACACAAATCTGGTGTCCCGCCAGTACGGGTCCTGGCTTTTTCTCGGTGCGATTTTCACCACACTCGATTTGCCGGAAGATCAAGCAGAGCCTGACAGCTGTGGCAGTTGCCGCGCGTGCCTCGACATTTGCCCGACCGCCGCCTTTCCCGCACCCTATCGATTAGACGCAAGGCGCTGCATTTCCTATCTCACCATCGAACACAAAGGTCCGATTCCGCGCGAACTGCGTGCGGCGATCGGCAACCGGATCTACGGTTGCGATGATTGCCTTGCAGTATGTCCGTGGAACAAGTTCGCAAGCCAGGGCCGCGAGGCGAAATTGGCCGCGCGCGACGCGTTGCGGGCGCCGCAGCTCGCCGATTTGGTGCACCTCAGTGATGCGCAGTTCCGCACGCTTTTTTCCAAAACCTCGATCAAGCGCACCGGACGCGACCGTTTTGTCCGCAACGTCCTGATTGCGATCGGCAACTCCGGCGACGCGACGCTCGCGGCCGAAACCGAAAAGTTGCTCGCGGATGCATCGCCATTGGTGCGTGGAGCTGCTGTGTGGGCGCTCTCAAAGCTTTTGCCGCGAGCGCAGATTGCAGCGTTAGCAAAAAAGCAAACCGAAGGCGACCCGTCAGTAAAAGACGAGTGGAACGAGGCGCTCTCAAGTTGTCATGGCCGGGCTTGACCCGGCCATCCCGCTTAGGTGGGCACAGTGCGCCCCGAAGCGGGGTCACCGGGACAAGCCCGGTGACGACGGGCCAGATCAGAATTCCTTCACCGCCGCGATCAACCGCTCGATGTCTTCCGTTCGCGAGAGCCGGTGATCGCCATCTTTGATCAGGGTCAACACAACATCGTCGCGCGAGAAGCGCGAGACCAATTCGACCGCGTGTTGCCACGGCACGTCTGGATCCTGCACACCTTGTAAAATATGGACGGGGCAACGGGTTTCGATCAGGCCGCCCAGCAACAGATGTTTGCGACCATCTTCGATCAGACCGCGCGTAATTGGATAGGGCGCTTCGCCATAGGCCGAGGGCCGCATCCAAGCGCCTTTCTCCTCAATTTCCCGTCTGATCGCCCCGGAAAACTCCTTCCACATCAACTCTTCAGTGAAATCCACTGCCGGCGCGATCAGCACCATGCCTGCGATCGGCGCTGTATCCTTGCGGCCTGACAGTGCTCGCGCCAGCAGCAACGCGAGCCAGCCGCCCATCGATGAACCGACGACAATCTGCGGGCCCTCGGCGAAACGGATGTAAACGCCAAGGCTTTCCTCCAGCCATCGCCCGATGGTGCCCTCCTGGAAATCACCGCCGGATTCGCCGTGGCCGGAGTAGTCGAACCGCACGCAGGCGCGCGCGGCGCTTTCGGCCCACCGGTCGAGCGCCTCGGCTTTCGTTCCCTTCATGTCGGACTTGAAACCCCCAAGCCAGAACAGACCCGGGCTCTTGCCCTCGCGCATGCGTACGGCGATTGTCCGCTCCGCCGGAGACGAACCTATTGTGATGGTGGTCAGGCGAGCTTCGCTCATGAGTGATCAGGCCGACAATCCGGTGGACGCGGTTTCTTCTCGCCGCAACGCGACCCAAAATGCAAGGGCCACGCGGTCATGATACCTGGCGGCCCTGAAAGCATACCTGCTCGCTCCGCCACGCATGCGCGATGAATTGCGTACCGGCTGGCTCGTAAGGCCGGGCAATGTTGCAGAGATCGCCCGCGCCATCACGACCGCGCTCACGCTTGATGCAACGTCGTACGAGGCATTGGGCGCGCGCGCGGCAATTTGCCGAATTTGCATTTTCGGCGGAAAACGTTGCCGCCGCCATTCGTGGCGTCTATACCTCTCCGTTGGTGCGTGACAGGTAAAATGCGCCTGAAAAGCTGCGGTATTTCGAGGTCTTAAAGTTATGTCGAGTTTGCCGGCGCCCGCAGGGAAGCAGGACATTCATTTGGACGGTCAAGCGCGCGCGCTTGACGCGCGTGCGTCAATGGCCGTGTTGATCGCCGTACCGACACTCGATGTTGGCGCTGCAGATGCCGGCGCTGTCGAACTGGTGCGCATCCTTTCCGCGGCCGGACACCGTGTTACCGTTGTGTCTCGCGCTGGACGTCTCGTCGCCGACGTTACTGCTGCGGGCGGCGAATTCGTTCCGCTCGATGTATCGAGCAACAACCCGATCGTAATGTTGCGCAGTGCGTTCACTCTCAGCCGACTCGCGCGCGAACGCCACTGCAATGTGATTCACGCCTTGGGCCGCGCCGGAGCCTGGAGCGCTTTCATCGCCGCACGTCTGCGCGGAATTCCTTTTGTGACCAGTTGGTACAAAGGCTTCCGCGAGCAGAATTTCTTAAAGCGATGGTACAACAGCATTATGGCGCGCGGCGATCGGGTCATTGCATCGAGCGAGCAGATTGCTCAACTGATCAACGACCGCTACGGGACTGCCTGGGACAAGATCGCGGTTGTGCCGTGCGGCGTCGATCTTGATCGCTTCAATCCAGAAGGCATCACGCGCGAGCGAATCGAGGCGATGCGTACCGCATGGGGCGTCAAGCGCGACACCAAGGTCATTCTGATCACCGGACGAATTCTTCGACGCAAGGGCCATCACGTGGTGGTCAAGGCTGTCCGGCGGCTCAAGGAAATGGGACTGAAAGATTTTTTATGTGTCTTCGTGGGCGAGGATCGCGGCCGCACACGCTACACAGGCGAATTGTGGGACCTGGTGTTGACGACCGGCACGATGGACGTGATCCGCATGGCCGCACCCGTCTCCGATATGCCTGCGGCCTACGCCGCCGCTTCAGTCGTGGTGTCTGCAGCGGTACAGCCGGAGGGCGTTCAGCGCGCAATCCTGGAAGCGCAAGCCATGGCGCGGCCGGTCATCGTGTCAGACCTCGGCGCAGGACCCGACGTCGTGCTAACTGCGCCGGCGGTCCCGGAAAGCCGGGTCGCGGGATTTCGTTTCCCGGCCAGTGACGATGCAGCGCTGGCGGCAACTTTGCTGCGGCTTTTTTCAATGCCGGAACAGAACCGCGCGACCATCGGCCGTCGTGGCCGTGACTGGGTGCTCGGTCATTTCAATGACGAGATCATTGCGGAGCAAACGCTGCGGCTTTATGGCGAGATCGCCGACCTGGCCCAGAGCAGAGATCGAACCGCATCGGCTGCACAACGATAAAGCAAGGAAAAATAAGGGTAATTTGAACACTTTGACCGCCGATTCCGCTCCCACAATCGACAATATTGACGGAACTGCGTTGACTTCTGCACCGTTTCTACCAATCTTTCGCTATTCTCGAGGCGCACCCCGATCGCGCCAAGGGATCGTTACAACAGCATGAGGAGACATTAGCCATTCGTCGTCCGATGAAGTCCGCGCTGCCCGTTCAAAAGGACGGCCCGCGCATTAACGAGGATATCCGCGTTCGCGAGGTCCAACTAATCGATGCCAGTGGCCACAACCATGGCCCCACACCAATCCAAACCGCGCTAGAGATGGCGCAGGCCGCAGGGCTCGACCTGGTCGAGATCGCCCCCAACTCGGCACCGCCCGTCTGCAAGATCCTGGATTACGGCAAGTACAAATTCCAGGCGCAGAAGAAGGCAGCGGAAGCCCGCAAGAAACAGAAAGTCGTCGAGATCAAGGAGATCAAGCTCCGGCCGATGATCGACGACCACGACTATCAGGTGAAGATGCGCTCGATGCAGCGTTTCTTCGAAGAGGGTGACAAGGTCAAGATCACCTTGCGTTTCCGCGGCCGCGAGATGGCGCACCAGGAGCTCGGCTATAAATTGCTCCAGCGCGTGAAAGACGACACCGAAAAGATCTCGAAGGTCGAGTCGGAGCCGCGCTTCGAAGGCCGCCAGATGGTCATGCTGCTGGCGCCGCGCTGACGCCGCAACGAATTCGCCGTCCAGTCAATACGCGCCGCCCGCAGATTGCGGGTGGCGCTTTCTATTTCACCGGCGTTCGGCTTCCCAGTGGCCTGCGCAGCCGCCGCTTGAACCAATGCCGTGCCAAGTGCCGGTCCCGGAATGCGCCGACAATTGACCGGTGCCGTTGGCGCCCTTGTCGCCAAGCTTGATGTTGACCTTGACGAGGCCGCTCGGCGCGACCGTGCCGCTGAGGTCGACGGACGCATCGCCTTGATAACTGACGTGGCCGTTATTGATGTTCACATTATAACGGTAGCCGCGATCGCAGCCGCCCTGCTCGGTGACGATCAATACACTCCAGCTGCCATCGTGCGCAGCGGTCGCCCGTGCGCCGATCGATGTCGGGAGAATCAGACAGAGGCCAAGAACCGCAAGAATCGAATGAGCAGTAATATGCCGCATAATGACGAACCCCTTATTTCATGCGGATTTTCAATGATGGGCGCCGTTGTAACGACCGAGGCAAAGCCGGTCCGAGGGGCACCAGCGAAGGCCATAAGGTACCCAGATCACGAAAACAAGAGGTTAAAGCCACGGCGGCCGCGTGGTTGCATGGCGCGGCGGCCTCTGCCATAACGCCGCCTCTCGCCGACCGGCCAGTCAGGGCTGCCGTGGCGGCGATTTACGCTCAATTCCGAGCACCCCCTCTGAGGCCCTCGGGCCTTGGGAGCATTTCTTGGCCGTTCGGGCTTGTCCCGCAACGCGCCGATGAGGAGAGCCAAATGCCCAAGTTGAAGACCAAATCAGGCGCTAAAAAGCGCTTCAAGATCACCGCGCAGGGCAAGGTGAAATACCAACAGTCCGGCAAGCGCCACGGAATGATCAAGCGGACCACGAAGACGATTCGCGAGCATCGCGGCACCCGCGTGCTGTTCAAGTCCGACGGCGACAACATCAAGAAATACTTTCTGCCAAACGGCTGATTCGTATTTCTGGCCGCCGGCAGGCGGCTGTCCCCGTCGACAATTCGCATGAACTGCAAGGAGATTTCCCATGGCCCGCGTCAAACGTGGTGTCACATCGCACGCCAAGCACAAGAAGGTCTACAAAGCCGCCAAGGGCTATTACGGCCGCCGCAAGAACACGATCCGTGTTGCCAAGCAGGCCGTCGAAAAGGCCAATCAATATGCCTTCCGCGACCGCAAGCGACGCAAGCGCACGTTCCGCGCATTGTGGATCCAGCGTCTGAACGCCGCGGTGCGTCCGTTCGGCCTCAACTACAGCCGGTTCATTGCCGGGCTGGCCAAGGCCGGGGTGATCGTTGATCGCAAGGTGCTGTCCGACCTCGCCATCCGCGAGCCGGCAGCTTTCCAGGCGATTGTCGAAAAGGCCAAGGCCGCGTTGCCGGCGTAACATCCTGGTCGCGCCGCGACCTTTCGGTTGTCATGCGCGGGCTTGACCCGCGCATCCCGCTTAGGGGCGCACTGCCCACCTAATCGGGATGGCCGGGACAAGCCCGGCCATGACCAGCTAGAAGGCTAGTGGTCGGGGGAAACCCATGTCCGACGTCGCAAAGCTTGAACAAGAAATACTTGCCGCTGTCGCCGCCGCCAAAGACGAGGCAGCGCTGGAGTCCGTGCGCGTATCCGCGCTGGGCAAAAATGGCTCGGTGTCCGCGCTGTTAAAGACGCTCGGCTCGATGACTCCGGACGAACGCAAAACGCAAGGTCCCGTGATCAACGGGTTGAAAGACCGCGTTACGGTTGCCATCACCGCTGCGAAGGAATCCCTCGGCGCTGCTGCGCTCGATGCGCGACTCAATACCGAAACGGTTGACGTCACCTTGCCGGTGCGCGAAGCGCCGACTGAAGCCGGTCGTGTGCATCCGATCAGCCAGGTGACGGACGAGCTGACTGCCATCTTCGCCGATATGGGTTTTGCCGTCGCCGAAGGTCCGGACATCGAGACTGATGACTACAACTTCACAAAATTGAATTTCCCGGAAGGCCACCCGGCGCGGGAGATGCACGATACGTTTTATTTCCCGCCGAAGACCGACGGCTCACGCCTTTTGCTGCGCACGCATACCTCACCGGTTCAGGTGCGCACCATGCTCAGCCAGAAACCGCCCATTCGCGTGATCTGCCCCGGTCGTACCTACCGCAGCGACTCCGACCAGACCCACACGCCGATGTTCCATCAGGTCGAAGGGTTGGTGATCGACAAGGGCTCGCATCTCGGTCACCTGAAATGGATTCTCGAGGAATTCTGCAAGGCATTCTTCGAAGTCGACAGTGTGAAGATGCGCTTTCGTCCGTCGTTCTTCCCGTTCACCGAACCGTCGCTGGAGGTCGACATCCAGTGCAAACGTGACAAAGGTGAAATTCGTTTCGGCGAAGGCGAAGACTGGCTGGAGATTCTGGGCTGCGGGATGGTGCATCCCAATGTGCTGCGCAATTGCGGCCTCGACCCGGACGAGTACCAGGGCTTTGCCTGGGGCATGGGGATCGACCGCATCGCCATGCTGAAATACGGCATGCACGATTTGCGCGCGTTCTTCGAAGCGGACGTACGCTGGCTTGCGCATTACGGATTCAGGCCGCTCGACTTCCCGACCTTGGCCGGAGGCCTGAGCCCATGAGTAGCATGAGCAGCAGGCCATGAAGTTCACCCTTCCCTGGCTGAAAGACCATCTCGACACCGACGCGGCATTGCCCGAGATCGTCGACAAGCTCACCATGATCGGGCTTGAGGTGGAGAACGTCGAAGACAAGGCGGCGCAGCTCAAGCCGCTGGTCGTCGCGTCAGTGCTCTCGGCCGAGAAGCATCCGAACGCCGACCGCTTGCGCGTCTGCATGGTCGATATCGGCGCCGGAAAGCCGATCCAGGTTGTCTGTGGCGCGCCCAACGCGCGCGCCGGCATGAAAGCCGTATTCGCGCCGCCCGGTACCTACATTCCTGGCAAAAAGATCACGCTTGGAATCGGCAAAATCCGCGACGTCGAGAGCCGGGGCATGCTCATTTCCGGCGCGGAGATCGAGGTCTCCGACGATCACGACGGCATTATCGACCTGCCTGCCGATGCGCCGGTCGGCAAATCTTATGTGGAATGGGCGGGCGTTAGCGATCCTGTTATCGAGATCAATCTCACGCCCAACCGACCGGATTGCACCGGGGTTTCGGGCATCGCCCGCGATCTCGGCGCGACCTCCATCGGTACCTACAAAAACAAAATACCAAAACCGGTGAAGGGAACATTTCCCTGCCCGGTCAAGGTCACGCTCGATTTCGGGAAAACACCGTCGCTATGCCCGGCCTTCGGGCTGCGCCTTGTGCGCGGCGTGAAGAATGGTCCTTCGCCTGATTGGGTGCAAAAGAGGCTTGCGGCAATCGGATTGCGGCCGATCAACGCGCTGGTCGATATCACCAACTACATCACCTTTGATCGCGGCCGGCCGTTGCACGTATTCGACGCCGCCAAAGTGAACGGCAATCTGACGGTACGACGCGCGAAAAACGGCGAGCAGCTGCTTGCGCTCGACGGCAAGACCTACACGCTCGACGAAGCCATTTGCGTGATCGCCGACGAAAAGGGTGTTGAGTCGCTGTCCGGCATCATGGGCGGCGAGGCAACCGGCTGCTCGGAGACAACGACCGATGTGTTGATTGAATCCGCGCTGTGGGATGAATTCAACATTGCGCAGACCGGCCGCAAGCTCGGCCTCAACTCTGACGCACGCTATCGTTTCGAACGCGGTGTCGATCCCGCTTTCATGCTTCCGGGTCTCGAGCTTGCAACACAGATGGTGCTCGATTTATGCGGTGGCGAAGCATCGGAGATCGTGGTTGCCGGCGATCCGACCCCTAAGGAAAAAGTCGTTGCCTTCCCATTAAGTGATTTGTCACGACTGGCCGGCCTGAAGCTACCGCTCGCCGATACGCGCCGCGTTCTGGAAAAGCTCGGATTTTTTGCCGTCGGCAAAGACGAGCGCATGAAAGTGGCGGTACCCACGTGGCGACCCGATGTGCACGGGCGCGCCGACATTGTCGAAGAGATCATGCGCATTGTCGGTGTCGACCGCGTGCCGTCGACGCCATTCCCGCGCGGTGAACTCGCGCGCAAACCCGTCCTCACCACAATTCAAAACCGGACCCGCAAGGCCAAACGCGCGCTCGCCGCGCGCGGCCTGGTCGAGGCGGTCACCTGGTCGTTCGTCTCGAAACGAGAGGCCGAATTATTTGGTGGCGGCAACGCGGCACTGGCGCTTGCCAACCCGATCGCCGCCGAATTGTCCGACATGCGGCCAAGCCTCATTGCTGGCCTGATTATGGCGGCGCAGCGCAATGCCGACCGCGGCTTTCCCGACACCGCCCTGTTTGAGGTCGGACAGATCTTCCAGGGCGACCGTCCGGAAGACCAGTTCACGGCAGCAAGCGGCCTGCGCCGCGCGCTCGCCAAATCCGGCGGCATCGGCCGTCATTGGTCAAGCAAGGCCGAAACGGTCGATGCATTTGATGCGAAATCCGATGCCTTTGCTGTTCTGTCCGCGGCTGGTGCTCCGATGCAGGCATTACAGGTCGTGCCCGGCGGTCCGGCCTGGTTCCACCCCGGCCGCAGCGGCACCATCCAGATCGGCCCGCAGAACGTCCTCGGCCATTTTGGCGAGTTGCACCCGCGCGTGATATCGGAACTAAAGGCCGAAGGTCCGCTGGTCGCCTTCGAGGTCATCCTGGAGAAAATCCCGGAGCCGAAGGCAAAACCGACACGCGCCAAGCCGCTGCTCGAATTGTCGCCGTTTCAGCCGGTCGATCGCGATTTCGCTTTCGTAGTCGATAGCGCGGTTAAAGCTGCCGACATCGTACGGGCCGCGCAGAACGTCGACAAAAAGCTCATCAGCAACGTGGTCGTGTTCGACGTCTACGAAGGCAAAGGGATAGAGCCCGGCAAGAAGTCGATCGCCATCGCCGTCACGATCCAGCCGCGCGAAAAAACGATGACCGATGCCGAGATCGACGCGCTTTCCGGCAAAATTGTCGCTGAAGTCACCAAGCGTACCGGCGGCGTGTTAAGGGCCTGAGAAGCGGACGCATCGCCTCTCCGTCGTCATTGCCGGGCTTGACCCGGCAATCCATGATGCCGCTCGATTTAAACTGCCGTACATAACTTCATTTTTTGCTGACGCTCATCATGGATGCCCGTGTCATGCCCGGGCATGACACGGTGTGTATGGCAGCGCACGTCATTTCAAGGTTACACCGGCAACAAATCCGCATAAGCGAATCCGTCGCGCTCGACGGCTTCCCCCACTCTTACAGCGATCTTGCCCGATAGCATCGGCCCAGCCGAAACGAAAGAATGGAATTCGCCATTCTCGCCGCATGGGTCAGCTTCGGCGGGCAGCGCAGCAAGCAACGCGCTGTCGAAGCGGCGGCCGGCGAACGAAGCCGGTAATTTCCTCAGATCGACGGTTGATAGACGAGCCTCAACACCGGCATCGATCATGTCGCGCGCAAGTGCCGCGGTCTGCCTGCCCCACAAAGGAAAAACCGGGGTAATGCCGGTGCCGGCAAGCTGCCGCTCACGATAGGCGCGCACGTCTTCCAGAAACAAATCGCCAAAGACGATGTGTGTGATGCCGGCTTGCTTCGCATCACGCATCGCGACCGCCATTTTCTGCTCGTAGATCTCGTTGGGGCAAGGAAAAGGAATATGCACGACGATGGCAGGCAGGCCGGCGGCCTCAAGCTGCGCCCGCAGCAAGTCCTCGCGCACGCCGTGCATGCTGACGCGGCCGAAGGTCTCGGTGATGGTGGTCAAGCCGCCAACGATTTCGTAGTCGCCGGCGCGGCGCGTTTCGAGCAACGCCCAGGCGCTGTCCTTACCACTCGACCACGCGATCAGGGCTTTCGGGGGCATCGGCATCAAGGCTCGATATGGTATCCAAATTGTTGCTGGGCGAGCCGGCAGGATGCCCCGAACGCGCCATGTGCCGCAAATTATATGCCTAACAATCCGTAATTTCAGCGTGCGTTCGATGAACCGGTGAACCAAATTGCAATGACTTCTCATTAAATTTGCCGGCAAAGAGACTAGGGCGCGGAACATTCGCAGCGCCCGGGGGAACGTCTTGTGCGCCAAGAACTGGCGCCGAGGGCCGGTCATGAGCTGGATGGTCGATGGGGTCGGGCGATTTCTAGCCCACTATCTGGAAAAGCCGGCGCAAGGCTATGAGCCATTCACGCCGTCTGATCCTGAGTCTTTGCGTGCGACACTGCGAACCGGCGACGTGTTGCTGGTTGAAGGCAACAACCACATTTCCGGCGTCATCAAATATCTCACGCAGTCGACATGGTCGCATGCCGCCCTTTATGTCGGTCCGATCGGCGACCGCGCTACCGACGACGGCGAGCCGTTGGTGCTGGTCGAGGCCAATATCGGGCAAGGCGTGGTCGCGGCGCCGCTGTCGAAATACGCCCGCTTTCACACGCGCATTTGCCGCCCGACACAACTCGACGAGGAAGACCGTGCGCGGGTCTGCGCATACGCGGCGGAGCGTATCGGTTTCGACTACGACCTCAAGAACGTCATCGACCTGTTGCGCTATCTGTTTCCCTTGCCGGTGCCGCAGCGTTGGCGCCGTCGCATGATCGCGCTCGGCTCCGGCCATCCGACACGAATCATCTGCTCCGCACTGATCGCGCAGGCGTTTGAAACCGTGCGCTACCCGATCCTGCCGAAAATCACGCGGCTCGAAAGCGAAGCAGCGCGCGAGGAAATTCTGGAAATTCGTCATTCGTCCCTGTACGCGCCACGCGATTTCGACATTTCCCCCTATTTTGAAGTGGTGAAGCCAACCATCGTGCGTGGCTTCGACTACAAGGCGATGGCCTGGGCGGATCTGCCCGCTCCCGATGCCGACGAAATTGTCGCGCTGGTGCCGGCCGACGACGATACACTCTCTCCCGTCGCGTAACTGCGGCCTTGCCCTGAGCCGCGGCTGGCACTACCTGTGCCGGCATGATCGACGGTGCGATTAAAGCCCTTTCGCAGATGTTCACGCCCGCCTTGCGGCATGTGCTGCTCAAAGCTGTCGGCCTGGCACTGATCCTCATCGTCATCATCGGCATTCTCATGCAGCGCGTGCTGGCTGCATGGGCGGAAACCGGCGCCAACTGGGCTGAACAGGCAACCGGGGTGGCCCCGCACGCGGTCTGGGCCACAATCGCCTGGGTGCTGTCGATCATGGCGAGCCTGGGCATCATCACCGGTGCGCTGTTCTTGATGCCGGTCGTCACCGCTTTCGTGGGCAGTTTTTTTGTCGATGAAGTCGCCGACGCCGTCGAGCACGCGTACTACCCTGCCGAACCGCCCGGCCGGGCTTTGCCGCTTTTCCGCGCGTTGCTCGAGGGCGTGAGTTTCGCCGCGCTGGCGCTTGTGGTCTATCTCTGCGCGCTACCGTTCATCTTGTTTGCAGGCCTCGGTGTGATCATTCTGTTTCTGGCGAATTCATATCTGCTCGGCCGGGAATATTTCGAGCTGGCGGCCATGCGCTTTTGTCCGCCGCGCGAGGCAAAGGCCCTGCGCAAGACCAATGCCGTTTACATTTTCCTTGCGGGAATGTTCATCGCATTGTTCGTGTCAATTCCCGTCGTCAACCTGGCAACGCCAATTTTCGCCATGGCTTTCATGGTGCACATCCATAAGAAGCTGTTGGGCACACGTCCTCAGCTGATCGAACCGCTTCGGTGATCGTCAGTTTTTCGAGCGGAGATCGATCACCCGCTTGGCCTTGCCGAGGGAACGCTCCACGGTGCCGGGTTTCACCGTACGAACAGTTGCCGTCACCCCCATCGATTCCTTGATGTGGTGAGCGAGATCGTGGTCGCAGGCGGCAAATATGCCGCTGTCGGCGTCTGTTCGTGCCTCCACTACCACGGTGATCTCGTCGAGTCGCTCGGCGCGACGCAACTCGATCACAAAATGGGGCGCCAGCCTCTCATCCTTGAGAATGATCTCCTCGATCTGGCTTGGAAACAAATTGACGCCACGCACGATCATCATGTCATCGGATCGGCCAGCAACTTTTTCCATTCTGCGCATCGAGCGTGCCGTGCCTGGCAGCAAACGCGAGAGGTCTCGGGTGCGATAGCGCACGATCGGCATCGCTTCTTTGGTCAACGTGGTGAAAACCAGCTCGCCAACTTCGCCATCCGGCAACACCTTGCCGGTCGCCGGATCAATCACCTCCGGATAAAAATGATCCTCCCAAATGTGCGGTCCGTCCTTGCTCTCGATACATTCACAAGACACTCCGGGCCCGATGATCTCGGACAGCCCGTAATTATCGATGGCGTGCACATCGAAAGCATCTTCGATCTCGGCGCGCATGGCATTGGTCCAGGGTTCGGCACCGCACATCGCAATCTTGAGCGAGGATTGGCGCGGATCGACGCCCTGGGCGTGGAACTCATCGAGAATTGCGAGCAAATAGCTGGGCGTCACGAAAATAATGTCCGGTTTGAAATCCAGGATCAGCCGGACCTGTCGCTCGGTCATACCACCTGACACCGGTACGACCGTCAGTCCCAGTCGCTCGGCGCCGTAATGAAAGCCAATACCGCCAGTGAACAGGCCGTAGCCGTACGAGTTTTGCACCAGCATGCCGGACTGGCAGCCCGCGGCGCGCATGGAGCGCGCCATGACGTCGGCCCAGGTATCGAGATCGCGCCGGCTATAGCCGACAACGGTCGCTTTGCCGGTCGTGCCGGACGAAGCATGTACTCGCAGCACCTGTTCGCGCGGGATGGCGAACATTCCGAACGGGTAATGATTGCGCAAATGGTCTTTGGTGGTGAAGGGAAACTTCTGCAGATCGTCGAGAGATTTCAGATCATCGGGATGAACGCCCGCCTTCTCGAAGCTCTTCTTATAGTGCGCAACGCTGTTATAGGCATGATTGAGCGTTGCTTTTAGCCGTTTGAGCTGAAGCGCTGCGATCTCATCGCGCGAAGCGATCTCGATCGCATCGAAACTCTCACGGCGTGGCGTGAGATTGACGCCCTTGAGCTGCAATCGCGGCATATGTCCCCCCGACAAGTTTTTTCTTGCACTAGATTTTTCTCTGCGCGGCGTTCCAATGTTTCTCGAGGTTTGCGATCAACGCCGGGCTGAAATGGCAATAAGCCTGTTCGCGGCAATAAACCGCCATGTACCGGCGGAAAGTGTCGAGTGGTTCCTCACCAACGCGGAATGCGCGTCGGTTGCCGGCAGCGCTGACCACGCCCGACGAGGTAAAATCATCGCACACCTTGGTGACGGCCTGCTCGACCTGATCGGGTGGCGCAATGACGTCGCAAATCATGCGGCCTTCGACGCTGTCGCACTCGAAGCGGCGCCCCATCATGATGGCCTGACGCGCCGCGCGGGCGCCCACGAAACGCGTCAGACGTAAGTTGGCAGCTCCCGGGATGATGCCCTCTTTGCGCGCCGGCAATGTCATGTAGGCGTCGCTTCCTGCGACGACGTAGTCCATCGCCAGCAAATACTGGCAACCGCCTCCGATCGCGAAGACATCGACTTGCGCGACCCACGGTTTTTCCCGCGTCCCGCCGTAGATTTCGTCCGCGTTACGCGTGCCTAAAGCCAGCCCGCGCAGCATCTTGTTCACGATTCCCATATCGCGGCGGATGTACCAGAGGTAGGGAATCTTGCCGCGATAGAGGTGCGTCAGGTTTATTCCGGCCGAAAAGACGTTGCGGCCCTTGTAACGAGGATTATCGACGACGTCACCGCGCAGAACACAGATCTCGCTCATCGGATCAAGAATGGCGATATCGGCGGCCGTCTCGGTATCGTCGAGCGTGTCATCGTCCTCGGCGTTCAGAAACCGCGGATTGTGCACCGTCACGATGGACGACTTTCCGCGCCGCTCGACTCTGGCCGGGCCAAAATCAACAACGCCCTCCCTGATGAAATCGGCGCCACGTTCAATCGCTTCCATTTTTGGCAATAGCATTGCCTGGCAGAGATGCATGCCTGCATCCGGTACGGCGAGCACTTGCGCCAGAAAAATGCCCTGATCGATCTCGACGCCATCCTTTTCACTCTGCATCAACGCGCTTTCTGCATCGACCTGCTTATGCGTCGGCGTCAGGCCCGGTACCAGCTTGCCAGCCTCATAAACGAGATCGTCGACCCGCGAGAAGACGCCGAGATTTTTCGTGAGCTTGCGATAGATCGTTGCGGCATGACGCTCGAGGAAATCTTCGCGCAGACGGCGGCAGTCGGAAAGGATGAGGTCCGCTGCGTCTTGCTGTTCAGGCGTCCGCTGCATTCTTTTCGGAAGCTTGGCGAGCAGATCGGTGCCGGCGCGCCAGAATTTTGTGCCGGCCATCGCATCGCGCTTGAAGATGCCGGTGACCCCCGCCTTCGCCTTGATCCACGCTGCCGCGGCCTTGGCAGACAATCCGGCGCGATGAAGACACTCGGTTGCATCCCGTCGAATGAGTTCTCGCGCCCTTGCCAGCGACGAACCTTCCATGACGCACTCCCTACACCGAAGCTATACGACAGTTTTTCCCGGCCATTGGCACAGGTCGGCGATTATACATTTCTCGCACAGCGGCTTGCGCGCGATGCAAGTGTAGCGCCCGTGCAGAATAAGCCAATGGTGGGCGTGACGCTTATATTGCGTCGGGACCACCTGCTCTAATTTCGTTTCAACGTCGAAGGGTGTTTTGCCCGTGGCGAGTCCGGTGCGATTGCCGACGCGAAATATATGGGTATCGACCGCGATCGTCGGCTCGCCGAAAGCAATATTGAGCACAACATTTGCGGTCTTGCGGCCGACCCCCGGTAGCGCTTCTAGCGCCTCACGCGAGCGCGGCACCTGTCCTCCGTGTTCGGCAATGAGCTTTTGCGACAGCGCGACGACATTCTTGGCTTTGTTACGGAATAGACCGATGGTTTTGATCAGATCTCGTACCCGGTCTTCACCGAGGGCGACCATTTTTTCCGGTGTATCGGCGAGCGCAAAAAGCGCCGGCGTCGCCTTGTTGACGCCGGCATCGGTCGCCTGCGCGGACAGCACTACCGCGACCAGCAACGTAAAGGGGTTGATGTGTTGTAACTCGCCCTTGGGCTCGGGATTTGCAGCCTTGAAGCGGCGGAACGCTTCTTCGATCTGCGCCGTTGTCCATTGCGGCAAGACTCCCGCCGCAGCCTTGCTGTCGGCTGCTGCAGGCTTACGGGCCGGCTTTACCTTCGCGCGCTGCGCTTTGCGCAGTTTTTTCTTGCGTGCTTTCGCCGGTGCCCTGCGGGCGGTTTTTTTCGCCATGATTTCGGTATACTGAGCGCAATGACCGCGGACAACGCCGACGATCTCGAACCCACGATCTTTTCAGCGACGCTGACCCCTCACCGCTCGCTCGGCCACATCGGATTTCTGGTTCTGATGTTGCTGTTCGGCGGCGTCAGCTTCATCACCGGCGTCCTTTTTCTGGTCATTGGCGCCTGGCCCGTGTTCGGCTTCTTTGGCCTCGACGTGCTGCTGCTCTATTGGGCCTTTCGGCTCAACTATCGCCACGCCGAGGCGTACGAGCAGGTAACGGTGACGTCATCCACTCTGAAAGTCCGCAAGGTCAGCCATCTGGGGCGCGCCCGTGAATGGGTGCTTAACCCGCTCTGGGTCCAGCTCGACAAGGTCGAACTGGATGAGTTCGGCATCGACCGGCTATTTCTGGTGTCGCGCGGCCGGAAACTGTCGATCGCGACGTTCCTGGGGCCGGATGAAAAGGCAAGCTTCGCCAAGGAACTCGGAAACGCACTGAATGAAGCCCGGCGCGGGCCCACGCGGACCGTGTTCGAATAGTCAGAAATCGGGTGGTTGGGCTGCGCCAATCCCCCTAAATAGCGGTCATGAACATGACACTGGCAAAAACGGCACTGACCGACCGCTTCACCGAGTTCGCACCGCTCTCAACCGCGGCGGCAGATTACGACATTGTCCGCCGCGCGATTGCCCATATTCGTGGAAACTGGCGCGCGCAGCCGGAAATCGACGTCATCGCGGACGCCGCCGGCGTGACCCCGACCGACCTGCATCACCTGTTCCGCCGCTGGTGCGGGCTGACACCAAAGGCGTTCCTGCAAGCCCTGACGATTAGCAGCGCACGCGAACTGCTGCGCTCCTCCGCAAGCGTCCTCGACACCGCCTATGAGGTAGGCTTGTCCGGACCGGGCCGCCTGCACGATCTGTTCGTGACCCACGAGGCGATGTCACCAGGCGAATGGAAAGCCGGCGGCGAAGGTCTCACAATCACTTACGGATTTCACCCCTGCCCCTTCGGCATGGCTCTGGTGATGATCACGCCGCGCGGACTGGCCGGTCTTGCGCTTGCCGATGCGGGTAAAGAGCGCTCGGCGCTTAAAGACATGCGCGCGCGCTGGCCGAGAGCGCGCTACGTGGAAGATTTTGCGGCAACCGCCGCGACAGCGCGGCGCATCTTCGATCCGTCACTCTGGCGTAAAGACCAGCCGTTGCGTGTGATAATGATCGGCACCGACTTCGAAGTGCGCGTGTGGGAAAAACTGCTCGACATTCCGATGGGCCACCTCACCACCTATTCCGAGCTCGCCGCGCGCGCCGGCTCGCCCAAGGCCGCGCGCGCGGTTGGCGCCGCGGTCGGCAAGAACCCAATTTGTTTCGTGGTGCCGTGCCATCGCGTGATCGGCAAGAGCGGCGAACTCACCGGCTACCACTGGGGCCTCACGCGCAAGCGCGCCATTCTCGGCTGGGAAGCCGGGATGGCGGCGGCCTAGCTAGGCCGCCAGATCGAGTTTCGAGGCCACCGTCGAATCGGCGTTGAGCCGATAAATCATCGGTACGCCGGTATCCAGATTAAGCTTGATGATGGTTTCGGGCGTGTGCTTGTCGAGCACCATCACCAGCGCGCGCAGTGAATTGCCGTGCGCCGCCACCAGCACGCGCTCGCCACGCAGCACCCGCGGCAAGATTTCCGTCACGTAGTACGGCAAGGCGCGCGCGAGTGTGTCCCGCAGGCTCTCACCGCCGGGTGGCGCGATATCGTAAGAGCGGCGCCAGATATGAACTTGCTCTTCGCCCCATTTCTTGCGCGCGTCGTCCTTGTTCAGTCCCACGAGATCGCCATAGTCGCGCTCGTTGAGCGCCTGATCCTTGATCACCGGAATTGTGGTCTGACCCAATTCGCCGAGCATCAGTTCGAGCGTACGCTGCGCGCGCTTGAGCGCAGACGTGAAAGCGACATCGAACTTGATTCCCTGTGCCTTCAACTTGCGGCCGGCCTCGCGCGCTTCGGTGACACCCTTGTCGGTCAAATCGACATCGCGCCAGCCGGTGAACAGGTTTTTGAGATTCCAGTCACTCTGGCCGTGGCGTACGAGCACGAGAAGACGATCGGTCATTGGTGTCCTCAGAAATCCTTCAATCCTAGAACGTCCATCATCGAATAAAGTCCCGGTTTTTGCGTGCGGCCCCAGGCCGCGGCATGCAGCGCGCCGCGCGCGAAGATCATGCGGTCCTCAGCCTTGTGCACAAGCTCGATGCGTTCGGCGGGGCCGGCAAAGATCACGCTGTGTTCGCCGACCACGCTGCCGCCGCGCAAATTCGCAAAACCGATATCACCGGGATGGCGTGCGCCGGTGTTGCCGTCCCGGCTGCGCACCGAATTTCTGTCGAGGTCGATACCGCGGCCTTCCGCCGCCGCGCGGCCAAGCATCAGTGCCGTACCTGACGGCGCGTCAACTTTCTGGTTGTGATGCATTTCCAGAATTTCGATATCAAATGAATTGTCGAGCGTCTTGGCGACGCGCCTGACCAACGCCGCCAGCAAATTGACGCCAAGACTCATATTGCCGGACTTGACGATGACCGCGCTCTTGGCAGCATCCTTGATTTTAGCCTCGTCGGCCGCGCTCAGGCCCGTCGTACCCACGATATGCACCTTGCCCGCCTTGGCCGCGAGCGCTGCAAAGGCAACGGTCGCAACCGGCGCGGTGAAATCGATGATGCCGTCAGCCTTTGCAAGCAGCGCCGCAGCGTCGCCCGTGAGCTTGATGCCATTCTCCGGAATGCCGGCGAGGACGCCGGCGTCCCAGCCAAGCAGCGGCGAACGCGCGTCCTCGAGGGCACCCGCGAGCGCAAAATCCTTGCTGTCGGCGATCGCCTTGACCAGCGTGCGGCCCATCCGCCCGCCGGCGCCGGCGACCACGAGCCGCATCTCGGCCATAGGTCGAACTCCGGGTCCAACTCCTGAAACGTTGGCGTGGGTATAGCGCGAGAATTAGCAAAAGGCACTACGGCTGCGGCCCGTCGTAACCCTCAATGACGATGATCTCACCAACGCCATGACCCATGCGCAGAGCCTTCGCCTTTTGGTACTCCTCCGAGCGATAGCATTGCAGCGCCGCCTCGTAGCTGGGAAATTCGATCACCACCACGCGCGAACGCAACTTGCCCTCCACCGCTTCCGATTTGCCGCCGCGGGTCAGAAACCTGGCACCGAATTTTCGGAACGGCACGGCGTTGGCAGCAACATAGGCTTTGTAGCCGTCCATATTGGTCACATCGATGTTCGCGACCCAATACCCCTTCGCCATATTGCGTCTTCCCTCTCACCCGACAACTTGATCGATTTCCGCAACGATCGCGTCAGCCGCCGCCTTGGGATCGCGCGCTTCCACGATCGGACGGCCGACCACCAGATAGTCGGCGCCCGCAGCGATTGCGTGTGCAGGGGTCATGATGCGTTTTTGATCGCCCTGCGCACTGCCCGCCGGCCTGATCCCGGGAGTCACCAGCACCATTCCGGGTCCGGCAATGTCGCGCAGCGTCGCCGCCTCCTCCGCCGAACAAACCAGCCCGTCGACCCCGGTGTCGCGCGCCTGCGCCGCACGGGCGGCGGCCAACTCCTTGACGTTCATCTCGTAGCCGGCAGCGGCAAGATCGGCATCGTCATAGGATGTCAGCACGGTCACTGCGAGAATGCGCAGCCTTGAACCCTGTTTGCCTTCGACCGCGGCCTTCATGGTCTGCGGATACGCGTGCACGGTGAGGAAAGTCGCCCCAAGCTGGGCGACGCTCTCGACACCCTTGGCCACTGTGTTGCCGATGTCGTGCAGCTTGAGATCGAGAAATACCTGTTTGCCGGCGGCGATCAATCCGGCCGCGAACGGCAAGCCGCCGGCGAAAGCGAGCTGGTAGCCGATCTTGTAGAACCACACCGAATCGCCAAGCCGCGTCACCATGGCCTCGGCCGCCGCCACCGAAGGCACGTCGAGAGCCACGATCAATCTTTCGCGCGCATCCAACGACAAAGGTTACCCTCCTCGCACCATCAACCGCGACATTTCTACCAAACGCTCGAGCTCGGTGCGAAACAGATTGGCGGTGCCGACATCGGCGATATTGTCCATGTCATCGAACGCGCTTTCCGCGCGCTGGATCGCTACCTGTTCGGGTATGACCAGCGCACCGCAGCCGAGTTCGAGAATTTGCCGCAGCGCCATCAGCGAACGCAGACCGCCGGCCCGACCGGGCGACGCCGACGCAATCGCGAATACGCGACCCTTGAAGGCGGCATAAGTCGGATCGCTGCGTTCGCGCACACGCGATACCCAATCGATTGCGTTCTTAAGGAGTGGCGTCACCGATGCGCTGTATTCGGGACTGGCGATGAACACACCCTGATGGGCCATGATCATCTGCTTGAGCTTGAGGGCATTGGCTGGTTGTCCGGCGCGCACGTCGAGATCCGCCTCATAGATTGGCAACGGATAGTCGGCGAGCGAAATGCGGGTGACGTCGACGTCGAGCAGCGTCAGTTCTTTGGCAGCCAATGCCGCCAGCTTGACGTTGTATGAGCCGGTGCGGGTGGAGCCGGGCAGAATGAGAATTTTTGGGATCGGCATCAGCGGCTCCGCTTTCGCGGGCGATGACACCACACCATCAGCGGCCGCGATAGACCCACACGCGCGCGGGCGGCAGGTTCATCCAGATCAGCTCCGAGGCTTCCGCGCGGATGCCGGAAAGCTCTTTCGGAATCGGCGGCAGCATCGCGTAAGTGAATTGCACGAACGGCGCGCCCTCCGCCAGCAGTGACATTGCATCCGAAATCAGACGCAGCCGTGTACGCAGCGGCTTGGTCACGAGCGGGAGTCCCGAGACGACCGCCGCAGCGGGCTCGTCCACGTAAGTCGCCAGCAGACGCCGCAGCCGATAGGCATCGCCCTGCACGACCGTGGCCGCCGGATAGCGCGTGCGCAACAGCCGGCAGAAGTCAGGATTGAATTCGACAAGGACCAGCCGCGCCGGGTCGACCCCGTGCCGCACAAGCGCCTCGGTCACCGGACCGGTGCCGGGGCCGAGTTCGATGACCGGGCCGCTCGAATTAGGGTCGACATACCGCGCCATCGCGCGGGCGAGCGCGCGGCTCGACGGCATCACTGCGCCGGTCGATATCGGCTTTTCCATCCACGTACGGATGAACTGCATCTCGTCATCGAGACGCAGGCTCTTTTTTTCAACTCGGGCTATTGAGGGTGATTGCATAGTTGCGAGGTCACGCCTTACACGCGGCGGGCCCCGCCGCAGCATCCACGGGTATAGGGACCAAGGCAGGGGGTCAAGATGGGCTACCCCGATTGGCTACCCCGGCTTGCAAGACCATCAAGAAACTCTTTGACTCGACTGAAGAAACCCGCCGATTCGGGCTGAGTATCCTCAGATGACAGCTTTTCGAACTCGGCCAGCAGTTCGCGCTGGCGTTTAGTCAGGTTTTGCGGCGTCTCCACCGCTACCTGAACGTACATGTCGCCGGTTTGTTTCGCGCGCAGCACCGGCATGCCCTTGCCCGCGAGGCGGAAGCGCCGGCCGGTCTGCGTCCCTGCGGGGACTTTGACCTTGGCTTTGCTGCCGTCGATCGCCGGCACCTCGAATTCGCCCCCGAGCGCCGCGCTGGCCATCGAGATCGGCACACGGCAGTGTAAATCGGCTCCGTCGCGCTGGAAAAATTCGTGCGGGGCGACTTCCAGAAAAATATAGAGGTCACCAGGCGGACCGCCGCGCAAACCGGCTTCGCCCTCGCCTGCCAAACGAATGCGGGTGCCGTCCTCGACGCCGGTCGGGATATTAACCGAAAGCGTGCGTTCCCGCGTCACGCGCCCGCCGCCGCCGCAAACTTTGCAAGGATCATCAATGACCTGGCCGCGGCCATGACAGGCCGGGCAGGTACGCTCCAGCGTGAAAAAACCCTGCGCATGCCGGATTTTACCGGCGCCGCCACAGGTCGCGCACTGTTTTGGTTTGGTCCCGGCCTTCGCACCGCTGCCGGAGCAGGCTTCGCAAGTGACCGAGGTTGGAATGCGAATCTGCGCGGTCTTGCCGGTAAATGCCTCGTCGAGGCTGATTTCCATATTGTAGCGCAGGTCGGAACCGCGCTCACGGCCTGTCCCGCGGCCACGCGCGGATCCCATGCCGAAGATGCCTTCAAAAATATCTGAAAAGGTAGAACCGAAATCGGCGCCGAAGCCATGTGCCCCACCGCCCATGCCGCCGTGCTCAAAAGCCGCGTGGCCGAAGCGGTCGTAGGCGGCACGCTTGTCGCCGTCCTTGAGCACGTCATAGGCCTCGTTGATTTCCTTGAAGCGGTGTTCGCAGTCCTTGTCGCCCGGATTGCGATCCGGGTGATGCTGCATGGCCTGCTTGCGAAACGCTGCCTTGAGTTCAACCTCAGTGCAGGTGCGGGTAACGCCCAGGACCTCGTAATAGTCGCGCTTGGACATCCAGATACCGCCCTAATTCACCGCGCCGGGACAGCCGTACTTGATTCGGCCACTCGTGGTCCCTGCAAAGTTGCACCCCCGGACCTAGGCCCGGGGGTGGCAGCAATTGCGAATGACCTGCGCATGGCTTGCGCCCTGCAATCAGGCGGATTTCTTTTTGTCGTCGTCGACTTCGGTAAATTCCGCGTCGACCACGTCTTCCTTCTTCTCGGCTGAACCATCGCCATCAGCACCGGGAGCGCCAGGAGCGCCAGGAGCGGCTTCCTGTTGCTGCTTGTACATGGCCTCGCCCAGCTTCATCGAAGCCTGTGCGAGTGCATTGGTCTTGGCCTGGATCGCCGTTGCATCGTCGCCTTTCAGCGCTTCTTTCAGATCGGCAATCGCATTCTCGATCGCGCTGCGCTCGGCATCGCCAACCTTCGAGCCATGCTCGGACAGCGCTTTCTCGGTGGAATGCACCAGCGCTTCAGCGTGGTTCTTGGCTTCAACCGCAGCTTTGCGCTTCTTGTCCTCTTCGGCGTGCGCTTCTGCGTCCTTGACCATCTTTTCGATATCGGATTCGGACAAGCCGCCCGAGGCCTGGATGCGGATCTGCTGCTCCTTGCCGGTGGCCTTGTCCTTGGCCTGAACGTTAACGATACCGTTCGCATCGATGTCAAACGTGACCTCGATCTGCGGCACGCCACGCGGTGACGGCGGGATGCCGACCAGGTCGAACTGGCCAAGAATTTTATTGTCGGCAGCCATCTCGCGCTCGCCCTGGAATACGCGGATGGTGACTGCGTTCTGATTATCCTCGGCGGTGGAGAAGACCTGGGATTTCTTGGTCGGGATGGTCGTGTTGCGATCGATGATGCGCGTGAACACACCGCCCAGCGTCTCGATGCCGAGCGAAAGCGGCGTCACGTCGAGCAACAGCACGTCCTTGACGTCGCCGGCGAGCACGCCGGCCTGAATAGCAGCGCCGATAGCGACCACTTCATCCGGGTTGACGCCCTTGTGCGGCTCCTTGCCGAAAAGCTGCTTCACGACTTCCTGCACCTTCGGCATGCGCGTCATGCCGCCGACCAGCACCACTTCGTTGATCTGCGCGGCAGAGATGCCGGCATCCTTGATGGCCTGCTTGCAGGGCTGGATGGTCTTCTGGATGAGATCGTCGACCAGCGCTTCGAACTTGGCGCGGGTGAGCTTCATCGTCAGATGCTTCGGACCCGAAGCATCCGCCGTGATGAACGGCAGATTGATTTCGGTCTGCGTGGTGGACGACAGCTCGATCTTTGCCTTTTCAGCCGACTCCTTCAGCCGCTGCAGCGCGAGCTTGTCCTTGCGCAGGTCGATGCCTTGCTCTTTCTGGAATTCGTCGGCGAGGTAGTTCACCAGCCGCATGTCGAAGTCTTCGCCGCCCAGGAACGTGTCACCGTTCGTTGACTTCACTTCGAACACGCCGTCGCCGATTTCGAGAATCGAGATATCGAAGGTGCCGCCGCCAAGGTCATAGACCGCGATTGTGCCGGTCTTCTGCTTGTCGAGGCCGTAAGCGAGCGCGGCCGCTGTCGGCTCGTTGATGATGCGCAGCACTTCGAGCCCGGCGATCTTGCCGGCGTCCTTGGTGGCTTGGCGCTGTGCGTCGTTGAAATAGGCCGGGACGGTGATGACGGCCTGTTCGACTTTCTGCCCGAGATGAGCTTCCGCCGTCTCCTTCATCTTCTGCAGGATGAAGGCGGAGATCTGCGAGGGCGAATATTGCTTGCCGTCCTCTTCAACCCAGGCGTCGCCGTTCGAAGCCTTGCTGATCTTGTAAGGGACGAGCTTCTTGTCCTTTTCGACCATCGGATCGTCGTAGCGGCGGCCGATCAGCCGCTTGACCGCGAAGATGGTCTTTTCCGGATTGGTGACCGCCTGGCGCTTGGCCGGCTGGCCGACGAGACGCTCCCCGTCGTCGGTGAAGGCGACGATCGAAGGCGTCGTGCGCATGCCTTCGGCGTTCTCGATAACTTTAGGCGTCTTGCCTTCCATGACGGCGACGCACGAATTGGTGGTGCCGAGGTCTATGCCGATGACCTTGCCCATGGTTTTTCCTCTCAATTGCGGCAGGCCGGTCGGGCCGCTTGGCGCCCGAGTGGGAATGTCAGCGGCTCATCCGCAGACCCCCGGTCCAGCCCCCTGGATACGCGATTCGCCGCATTTTCACGGCTTATGGCTCATATAGGAGGGCCCCCTAAGGCCGCAAGACAGTCGGTCACGAAATCGCGAGGAGGCGGCCGCGTGTCGTCCTGATGGTTATCGGGGCATTGCCGCCTTGGGCCGGGCCGGGTAGGCACTTCTATCCCATTTCCCCTGAAAGGCCGTGGTGCTCATGCTCCGCCAACTGTTTGTTTACGGCCTTTTGACCTGGGCCAGCCTGGCAAGCCTCGCCCCTGGCGCCATCGCCGAGCCGGTCTTCCCGCCCGGCTTGCGGGTCGGCATGGAGCCTCCGGCGGGGATGACCCCCAGTACACGTTTTCCCGGATTCGAGGACACCGTGCAAAATGCCGTCATCACGATTCTCGATCTGCCCTTGAGCGCCTACCAAGAGCTCGAAGCTGCAGCATTCAATAAGGTCCAGCGTGATCTCGAGCAGCCGAAGCGCGAAAGCTTCCCCTTTGAAAGCGGCATTGGATTTTTGATTAGCGGCACCGCCCACCAAAATGGCGTCGCGGTGCGCCGCTGGTCGCTCCTGGCGCAGGCCGTTGGCGGGTCCGTCCAAAACCTGACGGTGCTGATCAATGTGGAAGTGCCGGAAAGCGCCCTTTCGGTCTATTCGGACGCAATCATCCGCAAGGCGCTTGCGAGCGTCACGTTCAGGCCGACACCGGTCCAGGAGCAGCTCGGGCTCTTGCCCTTCAAGCTCGGCGATCTGGCCGGCTTTCGCGTGGCACAGATATCGCCCACCGGCGGCGTCATCCTCGCCGAAGCGATAGCCGACACCGCAGGCCCACAGCCGTTCATGGTCATATCGGCGGAACGCGGTGGGCCCGCCGAACCAGAAGATCGCTCTCGTTTCGCCCGTGACTTGATGGTAACCGCGCCCGTGCGTGATCTTTCCTTGCAATCAGCCGAGCCGATGCGGATCGGTGGCGTAGCGGGTCATGAGATCAGGGCGCAGGGTAAAGGGCCCGCCGGGGATCCCGTCTCTATCGTGCAATGGCTGCGTTTCGGCTCCAACGGCTATTTGCGTGTGATCGGCGTGAGCCCGACGGACAAATGGGATCAATCGTTCAGCCGCTTCCGAATCGTTCGCGATGGCATTAAAGCGCGGTGAGTGGCCTACTTGGCGCGGTCGCCGGGCTGCGGGTTGTCGTTGGCGGAAGACGCCGGTTTCACCGCGGCCTTGCTGACCGCCACCATTGCCGGGCGCAGCACGCGATCACCGATCATATAACCGGCCTGGATGACTTGGGCGACCTGGCCCGGCGGCAGATCTGGCGTCGGGATTTCGTACATGGCCTGATGCACGTTGGGATCGAACTTCTCGCCCTCCGGCGAGAATTTCTTTACGCCGTTCTTTTCCAGGCTTTTCAATAGCTCGCGTTCGGTGAGTTCGACACCTTCGATGAGCGCCTTCACCTTGGGGTCGGCGGCCTCGCGCAGTTCGGGTCCGATCGCTGCCAGCGCACGATGCATGTTGTCCGCGACCGCCAAAACGTCGCGTGCAAACCCGGTGATACCATACATGCGCGCGTCCAGAACTTCGCGTTCGGTTCGTTTGCGCAGGTTCTCCATTTCGGCAAGCGTGCGCAGCAATTTGTCCTTGAATTCTGCGGCTTCGCGCCTGGCCTCGGCCATGGAATCGAGCTTGGAATCGGCCGCCTCGGGCGCTGTGACGTTGTCAGCGTCTGCAGCCATGGTCTCGGCCTGGCGAGCGGTCGGGTCCGTCATCGTGCTCAATCCATCCTCAGCAATATCCGGATGCCCCGCATATCAGGGCTCCCGCGTGAAAAATCAAGCGTTTAAGGCGTAAGAAGGCGGCTGACGACCCGCGCCGTATAATCAACCATGGGTATGACGCGAGCGTAATTGAGCCTTGTAGGCCCGATCACCCCAATCACCCCGACGATGCGGCCTTGGCTGTCACGGTAAGGCGCAACAATGGTAGAGGAACCGGAGAGCGAGAACAGCTTGTTCTCCGATCCGATGAAGATCCGGACGCCGTCGGCGCGCTCGGCTCGGCCCAGCAAATCGATCACACCACGTTTGGTTTCCAGCGCGTCGAACAGCGAGCGCACACGCTCCAGATCTTCGAGCGCATGCAAATCTTCCAGAAGATTGGCATGACCGCGCACAATGAGCTGGCGGTCTTCGCTGTCGCCGCCCGACCAGCTGGCGAGGCCCGTCGCAATGACCTTCTGCGTGAGCTGATCGAGCTCAGCCTGGCCTTCCGTCACCGCGCGTTCGATTTCGGCTCGCAAATCGGCAAGCGTTTTGCCGCGAATGCGCGAATTGAGAAAATTGGCCGCCTCGACGAGCGAGGATGTCGGCAGCCCCGCGGGCACATTCAGGACGCGGTTTTCGACCTGTCCGTCCTCCGCGACGAGAACTGCCAATGCGCGTTCCGGCTCGAGCCGGACGAACTCGACATGCTTGAGCCGCACATTGATTTTGGCGGTCAGAACGACGCCAGCCGAACGCGTCAGGCCTGACAGCATCTGCGAGGCTTCAGTAAGCACGGCTTCGATCGATTTGGCGGAATGCGAACCGGCGATCTGAGCCTCAATCGATCGGCGATCCTGTTCGGTGAGGTCGCCGATCTGCATCAATGCATCGACGAAGAACCGCAAACCAATTTCAGTCGGCAACCGCCCGGCCGAGGTGTGCGGGGCATAGATCAGACCGAGCTGTTCCAGATCCGACATCACGTTACGAATCGACGCCGGCGACAGCGCAATGGGCAATAGTCTCGACAGATTGCGCGAGCCCACCGGCTCGCCGGTCGTGAGGTAGCTCTCGACGATCTGCCGGAAGATCTCGCGCGAACGCTCGTTGAGAGCCGCCAGGCTCACCTGTGTCGCGCCGATCGGGATGTCGTGGGAGGCCAAGGCCCAACTCCTAAAGTACCAGCCAACAATTGACCATTAGTGCGGTCTTGTTCAAGCCGGGCGTATGGTTAAGGTGTGCGCCCGATCGTAAAGGAGCAGCCCGATGCGGCCGAGCCGCCGACAAGTCGACGAATTGCGTGCCGTTTCGCTCGAACGCGGCGTGGTCAAGTATGCCGAAGGCTCCTGCTTCGTGAAATTCGGCGATACCCACGTCCTGGTGACCGCCAGCCTCGAAGAGCGCTTGCCGCCCTGGCTCAAGGGCCAGGGGCGCGGGTGGGTCACAGCCGAGTACGGGATGCTGCCGCGAGCGACATCCGAACGAACGCGGCGCGAGGCCAGTGCCGGCAAACAAGGCGGCCGCACCGTCGAAATCCAGCGGTTGATCGGGCGCAGCTTGCGTTCGGTCGTCGACCTGCCGGCGCTCGGCGAGCGCCAGATCACGCTCGATTGCGACGTGATCCAGGCCGATGGCGGCACCCGTACGGCTTCGATCACCGGCGCGTGGGTGGCACTCGCCGATTGCCTGAGCTGGATGAAGGCGCGTGATATGATCAAAGCTGAAGTGCTGCGCGATCACATCGCCGCTATCTCCTGCGGCGTGTGCAAGGGCACCGCAGTGCTCGATCTCGATTATGCCGAAGATTCGGAAGCCGATACCGACGCCAATTTCGTTATGACCGGTTCCGGCAACATCGTCGAAATCCAGGCGACCGCCGAAAAAACACCGTTCAGCGAAGACCAATTCTCCGCATTGCTTGCGCTCGCGCGCAAAGGCATCGAGAAACTCGTGGGCTTGCAAAAAATGGCGGTGATGTGAGCAGAAAACTCACCGGGCCGGTCGTGATCGCGACTCACAATCCGGGCAAGCTGAAGGAAATGCGCGAACTGCTGGCGCCGTTCGGCATTGCCACAGAATCAGCAGGCGATCTTAGCCTGCCCGAACCAAACGAAACGGGTAAGACGTTCGCGGCGAATGCACGCATCAAGGCGGAAGCAGCAGCGCGCGCGAGCGGCAAGGCCGCGTTCGCTGACGATTCGGGACTGGTTATCGACGCGCTCGGCGGCGAGCCGGGGATCCATTCCGCGCGCTGGGCGGGACCTGACAAGGATTTTCGCGGCGCCATGAATCGCATTCAAACGCTCCTGATCGAGCGCGGTGCCAAGACACCTGAACAGCGCCGCGCACATTTCATTGCAGCGCTTTGTCTTGCGTGGCCGGATGGCCACGTCGAAGAGTTCGAGGGCCGTGTCGACGGTGTTGCCGTATGGCCGCCGCGCGGCGACAAAGGATTCGGCTATGATCCGCTTTTTCGTCCCGATGGATTCGACCGTACCTTCGGCGAGATGGATGCAGAGGAAAAACACGGCTTGCCACCGAAAGGAAAAGGCCTGTCGCACCGCGCGCGCGCCTTCGTGAAGCTGGCTGAAGCCTGTTTATCAAAGCCTTGAGCTTGTTCCCGGTCGTTACAATTTTAATCAACTCTCTTCGTTGCCACGCGTTTGCGCTGGCTGCGACGATGCGTACGAACTATGATGCTTAACATGATATTAACATCGCCCTTTGCCGTCTACGTGCACTGGCCATTCTGCCTGTCGAAGTGCCCGTACTGCGATTTCAACAGCCACGTGCGTCATGGCGGCGTCGATGAGGCGCGGTTTCTGCGCGCTTACGAGGCTGAGATTGCGGCAACCGCCGCGCGTGTGCCGGGCCGCACTGTGTCGAGCATATTCTTTGGTGGCGGCACACCGTCTCTGATGCAGCCTTCCTCAGTGCAAACGATCCTCGATTGTATTGGCAAACACTGGAACGTCGCGCCAGACGTCGAAGTCACGCTCGAGGCCAATCCCACCAGTGTGGAAGCGACGCGATTTCGCGGATATCGCGCAGCAGGCGTCAATCGCGTTTCGCTGGGCGTACAGGCGCTCGACGATGCCGCGTTGAAGGAGCTCGGGCGTTTGCACACGGCACAAGAAGCGCTCGATGCAGTTGCGGTCGCCCGTTCAATCTTCGATCGCTACTCGTTCGATCTGATCTACGCCCGGCCGAGGCAAACACTCGATGCCTGGGCGGCAGAACTCAAACGCGCCATCGCAGAGGCCGCAGAGCATCTTTCGCTTTATCAATTGACCATCGAACCGGACACGCCGTTCTTCGGCCTGCACAAGGCCGGCAAACTGATCGTGCCCGACGAGGATCTCGCGCGCGATCTCTATGATCTGACGCAAACGGTCTGCTCCGATGCCGGCCTGCCTGCCTACGAAATTTCGAACCATGCAAGGCCGGGCGCGGAGTGCCGCCACAATTTGGTTTACTGGCGCGGCCACGATTATGCCGGCGTCGGACCTGGCGCACATGGTCGTCTCACAATCGATGGCCGCCGCGTGGCGACGGCAACCGAGAAACGGCCCGAGGCCTGGCTCATCCGGGTGGAAGAGACCGGCACCGGCTTCACCGTCGACGAGAAACTCACGTCAGGTGAGGCGGCCGATGAATATCTCCTGATGGGCCTGCGATTAGCCGAAGGCATCGATACCGCGCGCTATAGCGCGCTGTCGGGCCGCAACCTCGATCCAAAACGCATTTCGATATTGCGCGAGGAAGGTGCCGTCGAAACGACCACCGATGGCCGCTTGCGTGTCACGAAAAACGGTTTTCCGCTTCTCGACGCAGTGGTCGCGGATCTCGCCGCCTGACCTCAGGTACCCGGCGCGAATGTATGCGGGGCCGGACTTATCACCTGGCCGCCTGCCGGCGCCACGCGCAGCACCGCCAGCCCACGTTCGTTGGGGCCCTCGGGGCGGAAGCGGAAAACGCCATCTATCCCCGCAAATCCCGAAGCGTTCGTCAGCACCTGTTCGCTGAAACGTTGCGGCCCTTGCGTCTTCACCAGTGCTGCAACCAGCGCCACGGCATCATAGGCAAGCGTCGCCGTGCGCACCGGATCCTGCCCGTAGCGGGCGCGATAGCGCCCCGAGAAATTGCGGAAGCCGGTGGATTCAGGCGCGGCATACCAGCCGCCATCGAGTGCCGCGGTCGAGAAGATGCGCGGGTCGTCCCATAGCCCCGTACCGAGGAGTTGCACGCGCTTGAGGTTGACGCCGCTGGCGGCGAGCGCCTGCACGACTTGCGGCACGGCATCGGCACCATCCGGAATAAAAATGCTGTCGACCTGGTTCGCGGCCTGACTGACGCGCCGGGCGGCCTCCGCCATTCTGTTCGCGTCGAGCGGATATTTTTCCAAAGCCACCACGCGGCCGCCGCGGCGCGACACCTCCTGCTGGAACGCCGCCTCCACGACTGTGCCGTAAGCGTTGTCGGGCAGCAGTGCAGCGAACGATCGCTTGCCGCGCGAAACGGCAAAATCGACAATTCGCCGCACGTCGGTTTCAGGCAGGAAGCTCAGCAGGTAGACACCGCGCGCAGCCACGCTCGCATCGGTCGAGAAGGCAATCACCGGAATATTGCGCCCACGCGCGACCTGACCGACAGCGCTGACCGATTGCGCGAACAACGGACCGACGATGATTTCTGCGCCTTCATTGATCGCTTGCTGGGCGGCTGCCTGGGCGCCTTGCGGTGTGCCGCCGTCGTCTTTCACCAGAAGCTGGACGTTCGGGCTCTTGAATTCCGCCAGCGCCATCTCGGCGGCATTCTTCATCGACTGCGCTGCGACGCCGGCATTGCCTTGCGCGGAGAGTGGCAACACCAGACCAACGCGGACCTGACCATCGTTTGCTTGTGCCGTCGCTGGCGGCGGCTCGCCCGCCTGAGGTGTCGTACCCCCGCCTCCGAACTGGGTCGTACATGCCGCCAGGAGCATTGCGCCTGTCGCGATAGACAAGACTGCGCGCGTGCGAGCCCACACGTGCATCAATGCCCCCTCCTCACGCGACGTACCCGACATGGTCGCTCCCCACGCGACAGTTCTGTGTCAGTCGTAACCGGTATCGGCGATTTTGTCCCGCAAAAGTTGAGGCTCTGAATAGACGAAAATATTTGTTCCCGATGACGCGCCAAAGGTGGACGTCTAGAGTGCCGACCCATGGCACCAGAAAGCAAAATGCGGTCCCGCAGCTATGCCCCATTCGGAACCGCGATTGCGGCGCACAAGCCCACGCCCGGTCTTTATTTGATTGCCACTCCGATCGGAAATTTGAGTGACATCACGTTGCGCGCACTCGAACTGCTCGCCGGCGTCGACGTCATTGCCTGCGAAGATACCCGGGTCACGCGCAAGCTGACCGAGCGTTACGGCATCACAACGCCGCTTACTCCGTACCACGAACACAATGCCGCCCAGGCACGGCCGAAATTATTGGCTCGGTTGGCCGAAGGCCAAGCGGTTGCGTTGGTGTCGGACGCCGGTACGCCTTTGATCTCGGACCCCGGCTACAAACTTGTGCGGGAAGCGAGCGAAGCTGGACATATGGTGACTGCATCGCCGGGCCCATCAGCCGTTCTTACCGCACTGTCGGTCGCGGCATTGCCGACCGATCGCTTCTTTTTCGAGGGCTTCCTGCCGCCCAAACAAGGCGCCCGTCAAAAACGCATTACCGCGCTCGCGAATATCCCGGCGACGCTCGTCTTGTTCGAGGGCGGATCGCGCATCGCGGCGACGCTCGCCGATCTTGCCAGCGCGTTGGGAGCGCGGGCAGCCACGATCTGCCGCGAACTGACCAAATTGCATGAAGAGATAAAGCGCGGCGATCTGACAACGCTGGCGCGCGACTATGCCAAAGGTGGTGAGACACGGGGTGAGTTTGTAATTGTGATCGCGCCGCCTGAAGCTGACGAGGGCAACGTGGACGACCTCGACGATCTGTTGCGCGGCGCGCTGTCGCGCGTTTCGGTCAGGGAGGCAGTCGCCGAAGTGGCAACGGCTACAGGCCGTCCACGGCGCGAGATCTATCAACGCGCGCTCGCCCTCGCCAAGGATGCGGATCGTGACTCAGAATGATCGGCCGCCGCATCCCTTAAAACCGACACCACGACCCGAGCGTCAAGCCGCATTTCGGGTCGGCATTTCCGCCGAAAGTCGTGCCGCCGCTTTCCTGATCGCAAAGGGATTCCGCATTCTGGCGCGGCGGTGGCGAAGCCCACGCGGCGAAATCGATATTATTGCGCGCCGCCGCAGACTGCTCGTGTTTGCAGAGGTTAAAGCGCGCGCCAGCCTCGATGAAGCCGCGGAATCGATCAACGAACGTCAGCGGCGGCGGATCGCGGCCGCTGCCGAGGTGTGGCTTGCGGCATATCCCGATGAAGCGATCCGCGACATCCGTTTCGACGCTATACTGGTGGCGCCGGGAAAAATTCCGCGGCATATCCCGGCAGCATTCGAAACTAGCTAGAGGTCAGGCGCTCAAGCGCTCGAAGAACTGATCGACCTGCGCCCGGATACGGCTGGCGACACCGCCGAGATCGTCCGCAACCGATTTTACCGCGGCCGCGCTTGAGCGCGTATCCTGGGTCGCGGTACCCACGAGGTTGACCTGATTAGCGGTCTCCACCGTACGCTCGGCGGCGATCTCGACGCCGCGGGCAATTTCACTCGTCGCCGCGCCCTGCTGGGTCACGGCAGCAGCAATCGCGCTGCTGATATTGCCGATTTCTCGGATCGTATGTTCGATGCCGGTGATTGCCGCAATCGAGCGCTGGGTCGCGCGCTGCATGCCGGCGATCTGCGCCCCGATCTCTTCAGTCGCGCGGCTGGTCTGACCGGACAGTGCCTTCACCTCTCCCGCGACCACGGCAAAGCCGCGTCCGGCCTCGCCCGCGCGCGCCGCTTCAATAGTGGCATTGAGCGCGAGCAGATTGGTTTGCTCGGCAATGTCGGTGATGAGCTTGACCACGTCTCCGATGCGAGCCGCAGCCTCGTCCAGTTCCTTGACCGCCATATTGGTGGATTCGACTTCGTTCACCGCCTTGGTGGCGATGGCGTTGGACTGCGCGACCTGCCGATCGATCTCGTTGACCGATGCGGAAAGTTCATCCGCAGCTGATGCTATATCGCGCACATTCGACGACGCTTCCGATGAGGCTTCTTCCGCGCGTTTTGTCTTGCTCGATGCATCGTCAGCGGCTGCACCGAGTTGGGTCGACGCTGCCAACATTTCATCCGAAATTCGTCCAAGTTCAGCCAGCGTGTTTTCCACTGCGGCGGAGAACTGTGATATTTCGTTCGACATCTGCTGCTGTCGTTGTGCCTTCAGTTCGGCGTTGCTGAGAACAGTACGATTGAGTTCTTCATTGTTGCGCATCGCGTTCTGGAACACGCCGATCGAGCGGGCGAGCGCGCCGATCTCGTCGCTGCGATCGCTGAAGGGAATGGAAATTGCGGAGTCACCCGCCGCGACCGCAGCGGTCACGCTGGTGATTTCGGCAATCGGCCTGGTGACGCTGCGTGCAATGATTGCCACGCCGATGAGCGCAAGCACAACCGCGATGCCGGCGAGCACGGTGAGCAACAAAGCGGTCTGGTCGATGCCCTCGTCGATCTGCGTATAAATTTGACTCGCCGTATCACTGTAGTGTTCGCTCAGTGTCGCCAGGTCCTTGCTCAGCACAGCACGAATTTCTGCCGGCCTGATTTTTATCGGCCCATTCGCGCGCAGCCTTTGGACCGGATTTTTTGGCGATCGGGGCGAGTGCGTACAAGGAATCCTGATATCCATTGATACGGACGGCAAAGTTACTGAATGCGAGCGCGTCGCTGTTGCGAACGCTGCGCTGCCAATCGCCGATCACACCGCTGATCTCATCGGTGACTTTGAGAAGCCCGTCGGCATATTTGGCTGCTTCCGTGGCATCGGCTGACATATAGATGCCGCGCGATTCCATGACCGTCGCGTAGATCAGGCCGTTGATGCGCTCGACATTCCAGCTGCCGGCGTTGGCCGATTCAAATTCGTCGGTGAGCGCCGCATGGTGGCGGGCATTCGACACCGCGACCATGGACAGCGCGACGGTCGTCGCAGCCATCAGGGCAAAAATCGCGTAAAGCCTGGCGGCGATACGAAAGCTTCGGCAGATTCACCAGTCTGGCCCCCCGGCCCGTGCAACATCGGTCCCGAAGCGGCTATAGTGCGTATAAATTGTTAACGCTTTGTTCGCCCATAGGTAGTCATGAGCCTCAAAATCGCAGTGCAAATGGATCCGATCCAGCGGATCAATATTAAAGGTGACTCGACCTTCGCCCTGCTGCTGGAAGCGCAAAAACGGGGTCACCAACTTGCATATTATACGCCCGACCGGCTGGCGTTGCTTAACGGTCGCGTGTTCGCCCATGTCGAATCCCTGAGTGTGCGCGACAAGGCCGGCGACCATTTTACGCTGGACGAGCCGCGGCGGGTGGAGCTCACGGAATTTGACGTCGTGCTGCTGCGCCAGGATCCGCCATTCGACCTCGCTTATGTGACGACGACACACCTGCTTGAGCGCATCCATCCCAAGACGCTGGTGGTCAACGACCCGGCCCACGTGCGCAACGCGCCGGAGAAGATCTTCGTCACGGAATTTCCCGATCTCATGCCACCGACGCTGGTGACGCGCGACCTGGCCGAGATCAAGGCGTTCCGCGCCGAGCACGGCGATATCGTGATGAAACCGCTCTACGGCAAAGGCGGCGAGGCGGTGTTCAGGCTCGCGCGCGAGGATCTCAATTTCGGGTCGCTTTACGATCTGTTCTCAGTCGACCTTCCGCGAGCAATGGGTCGTGCAGAAATTCCTGCCCAACATCAAGCATGGCGACAAACGTATTATCCTGGTGGACGGAGAGTATGCTGGCGCGGTCAATCGCGTACCGGCACCCGACGATCTCCGCTCCAATATGGTGCGCGGCGGCGCACCGGCGGCGACCGAGCTGACCAAGCGTGAGTCTGAAATCTGCAAACGCATCGGTCCTGCGTTGCGCGAGCGCGGCTTGCTGTTCGTCGGCATCGACGTCATCGACGGCTATCTGACCGAGATCAACGTCACCTCACCGACCGGCATCCGCGCCATCAAGAATCTCGGCGGGCCGGACGTGGCGGCGCTGATCTGGGACAAGATCGAGCAAAAGCGGCGCGCATGATCGCGAAAAGCAGAAGCCTATTTTCGGGCGAGGTCATGCGCAGGAAGATGTCATGAGCGTCGCGCTCACCATCGCCACCACCGACTATGACCACTTCCGCGACTTCCGTCTGGGTCTGGTGCGGGCGGAAGGCATTGATGCGAACTGGCTCACGCTCGGCCATCACGAAATATTCTCGCGTTTCACATTCAACCGCGAATGGGAGGTGTCCGAATTATCTTTTGCCAAGTTCGCGGCACAGGTGACGCGAAAGGATTCCGATATTATCGGCCTGCCGGTCTATGCCTCGCGGCTGTTTCGCTTTGCCTCGTTCTATGTGAATCGCAAGGCCGGCATCAAAAGCGCCAAGGACCTCAAGGGCAAGCGTATCGGGGTGCCGGAATGGGCGCACACCGCGGCGGTCTATATGCGCGGCTGGTTGATGCACGAAGGCGGCGTTGCGCTGTCAGATATCGAATGGATTCAGGCCGGCACCAACGAAGCCGGCCGCATCGAAAAGGTCGAAATATCGCTGCCAAAAGGCGTTCGGCTCACCAGCATGCCGGAAAAGACGTTGAGCGGCATGATTGCATCCGGCGAGCTTGATTGCGTCATCATTGCGCGGCCGCCGAATTCGTTTCGTGAAAAACACCCGGACGTCGTCCGTCTGTTTCCCGACTACGAAGCGATCGAGCAGAAGTATTACGAGCAGACGCACGTCTATCCGATCATGCACGTGATTGCGCTGCGCAAATCGATTCTCGAGGGCCAACCCTGGATCGCGCGCAACCTCTATAATGCGTTCGAAGAATCCAAACGTCGCAGCCTCGAGCGCATTCTCGATCCCGCCGTGTCCCGGTATCCGGTGCCGTGGCTGACCAATTACGCGACGCGCATGCAGCAGATGTTCGGCGGCGAGATGTTTCCCTATGGCATCGAGGCGAACCGTCCGACGCTCGAACTTTTTCTGCGCTATACCTACGAACAAGGCATCGCGCACCGGCTCGCCACGCCGGACGAGATTTTTCCCGCCGGCGTCATGGCCTCGGTGAAGATCTGATTATTTGTCCGCGCGCTTTGAAGCTTCAGCGCGAATATCAAGATCGGTGATCTTGCCGAGACCGATCGGCGTCTTCAGATTGCCGGCTTTCACCAGCTCGCCCTGCATCCAGTTCAACTTGTCGAGCGGCAGCTTCACCGCCGGATCGATGGCGCCCTGCTTGAGCGTATCGTCATAGGCGTAAGCGGGACGCGGATCGTCGGGCTTGGCGTGAATAGTCTCTTGCGTGAGTTTTATCGTTTCATCGCGATGGCTGACCGCGAATTTCAACGCGTTCATTTCCGCAGCCATAAAACCGATCGCGTCTTCGCGCCGCGAAGCAATTGTCTTTCCCGTCATGGTCAGGCACAGCCGCACATAGTTCGGCAGTGCATCGTGGCCGGCGACCAACATCTTTACGTCCTTGGGTGCAACCGCCATGAATTCGGCGGCGACGATGCCGGCATCGGCAACGCCGGCGACCACCGCCTTGAAGCGGTCGAGGTCGCCGCCGAGATTGGCGAAGCGCACATCCGTTGCCGGAATCTTGTTCTGATCAAGAATTGCATTGACCAGCAGATTGGGTAGCGAGCCGGGCGCGGCCACCGCGATGGTTTTACCCTTGAGGTCTTCGACTTTGCTGATGCTCGATTTCACCATCAGGCCGTGCGGTACCCCCGGCCAATCGCAACCGAGAATCTTGATGTCGGCGCCATGCGCGCCCGCCAGAATCGCAGCGCCTGGTGATGACTCGATGCTGTCGAGTTCGCCGGCAAGCAGAGCCTTATGAGCCGTGGCGCCGTTCTTCAGCGAAACGATTTCGACTTTGAGGCCATACCGTGAGGCAAAGTTGCGTTGAGCGACCATCACCATGAAGCCGGCATCGCCCTTGGGCTCGATCACCCCGTGCTTCCACGGCTTGAGCTCCTGCCCGGCCGCCTGCGACCCGCACGCGGCCAACAGCAAGGCAATCGCAAGGCCTCGACGGACGATCATGCGGCGGTCCTCCACGTCCTTTTGGATGCCTATGATCGGCAGCCAAAAGTCCGAGATCAATCATGCCGTTGGTGCTCCCTCACACAAAAGTTCTCGAATTGTTCTTGTACTGGGCATCGCCCTCGGATACTACTTATGCGGGTGTCATGACGAGGTGCGGTTGTATGGTCGAGCGGGTGGCGACGGTGGCGTTCGAAGGCATCGAGGCCCGGGCCGTCGACGTGCAGGTGCAGGTCGCACCGGGATTGCCCGCCTTCAACATCGTCGGTCTGCCGGATAAGGCCGTCTCGGAAGCCAAAGAGCGCGTGCGCGCGGCGCTGGTTGCATCCGGCCTCGCGCTTCCTGCCCGCCGCATCACCGTCAATCTCGCGCCCGCCGATCTTCCCAAGGAAGGCAGCCACTATGATCTGCCGATCGCGCTTGGCCTGATGGCTGCGATCGGCGCCATTCCGCACGGCGCACTCAGCAGCTTCACGGTGCTGGGCGAACTTGGTCTTGACGGCTCGATCGCCGCGGTTGCCGGCGTGCTGCCGGCCGCCATCGGCGCCAACGGCCGTGGTCAGGGGCTTGATCTGCCCTGGTCCGTGCGGACCCGAAGCGGCATGGGCCAGTCCTGAAATCGAGGTCGTTGCCGCGCAATCGCTGATCCAGCTCGCCAATCATTTCAAAGGCACGCAGGTTCTCGCGCGGCCGCAGCCGAAAATCCGCGAGCGCGAAAATGCCCCGCTCGATCTTGCCGACATCAAGGGACAGGAAAGCGCCAAGCGTGCGCTCGAGGTTGCCGCGGCCGGTGGACATAATTTGCTGATGATCGGCCCGCCCGGCTCCGGCAAATCGATGCTGGCGGCGCGGCTTGCAACAATTTTGCCGCCGCTCTCGCCGGCCGAATTGCTGGAAGTATCCATGATTGCGTCAGTTGCAGGCGAAATCGAAGGTGGCGCGCTCACCAACCGGCGCCCATTTCGTTCGCCGCATCACTCGGCATCGATGCCGGCATTGGTCGGCGGCGGCCTGCGCGCACGGCCGGGAGAAATCTCGCTGGCGCATAATGGTGTGCTGTTTCTCGATGAACTGCCCGAGTTCTCCGGCCAGGTGCTCAATTCACTGCGCCAGCCGCTCGAAAGCGGCGAGGTTTCCATCGCACGCGCCAATCATCGCGTCACTTATCCCGCGCGCTTCATGCTCGTCGCCGCGATGAACCCGTGCCGCTGCGGACGCGCAAGCGACCCGGGCTTTATCTGCAAGCGCGGACAAAACACCCGCTGTGCGGCTGAATATCAGGGCCGGCTGTCCGGGCCGTTGCTCGACCGCATCGATCTGCACATTGAAGTGCCGGCGGTCACCGCTGCCGATCTGATTTTGCCGCCGCCGAGCGAAGGAAGCCGTGAAGTTGCCGCCCGCGTCGCGCGCGCGCGAGACATCCAAGCCGAGCGCTACGCGGCGATGGGCGCGGGCAATGTGCGCACCAACGCGCAAATCAACGGTCCGGTACTGGAAGACGTCGCGCGGGCGGATCCTGCGGGACTTGCTTTGCTGCGCGATGCCGCCGATTCGATGCGCCTGTCAGCGCGTGGCTACCATCGTGTCCTGCGGGTGGCGCGCACGCTCGCCGATCTCGACGCCGCGGACAGCGTCGGACGCGTCCATCTTGCGGAAGCCCTGTCCTACCGCGCGCTCGCCGACGACGTGCGCAGGGCCGCGTGAGCACGCGGATACCTTGTCGTTAACCCGGCATTTACCACGTTCGCGCGAGCAGCCCTGACGCGGTTAATCAGGAATAAAATTGCAAGGTTCGCGGGGCCAAATGGCTGCCATCACGGCGCTGGTGCCATGCGACCCGAATTACGATCGACAGGCGGATCGGCGAAGACATCGTGGCGCGATCGGGCAACGCGCCCGGTCCGCGCGGCTTCCATTGCATTTGCTATTTTCGCGGCTGCGGCAGGCTTTCTTGCCGGCGCGCGCCTGCAAGGCACCGGCTATGAATTGACCGGCTCTGCCATCGCCACCGGCGCGCTGTTCGCCGCGGCCTGTGCCGCGATCGGATTCCTGCTGGTGCGTCAGCGCGCGATTGCAACCGCCATGCGCCTGCTCGAAGCGCGCAATGAGGAGCTATCGGACCGAAACTGGGAACTGCGCGAAACGGAAGAACGCGCGCGCAGTCTGCTGGCCGCGCAAGGCGATGTGATCGTTCGCCGCGATAGCACCGGCCTTATTACTTTTGCCAACGACGCCTATTGCGCGCTCGCCGGAAAACCACGCGAAGCACTGACCGGCAATACCATCGAGTTGCGCGTCATCGAGCAGGGCGCGCCGACGGTGCAGGCCGACGGCACGCGCATGCACGATCAGAAAATTGCCTGTGGCGATGGCGCGCGCTGGATCGCATGGCGCGAAGTGACGATACGCAGCGAAAACGGCACCGAGGTTCAAAGTGTCGGCCGCGATGTCACCGACCGTGTCGAGGCCGAGCACGCGCTTGAGCACACGCGCGACCAGGCGGAAACCGCCAACCGCGCCAAGTCGCGTTTCCTTGCGATGGTCAGTCACGAGATTCGCACGCCGCTCAACGGCATGCTCGGCATGGCCGATCTGCTGCTCGACACGCCGTTGACGCCGGAGCAGCTCACTTATGCGAAGGCGGCAAAGACTTCGGGCGAAACACTGCTGTCGCTGATCGAGGAAATCCTCGATTTCTCGAAGATCGAAGCCGGCAAGCTCGATCTGGAGGCGCGGCCTTTTGCGCCGGCCTCCATGATCGAGGAAGCCGTCGAACTCATGGCGCCGCGCGCGCAGGCCAAGGGCATCGAGATCGCCTCGTTCATCGACGAGCGCGTGCCGACGCAGGTCGTCGGTGACGCGGCGCGCTTGCGGCAGGTGATCCTCAATCTCGTCGGCAATGCCATCAAGTTCACCGAAAAAGGCGGCGTTGCAGTCACCGTCGAGCCGGGCAACCACGAGAACGAAATTCTTTTCGAAGTGCGCGACACCGGCATCGGGCTGAAGACCGAAGATCTCGCGCGCATCTTCCTCGACTTCGAACAGGCCGATGGTTCTTCTACGCGCAAATTCGGCGGCACTGGCCTGGGCCTCGCCATCTCGAAACGCATTGTCGAGCGCATGGATGGACACATTGCAGCAAAGAGCGAAGTGGGCGCGGGTTCGACCTTTACCGTCAGCGTACCGTTGCTTCCCGCGCCAGATGCACAGGAAGCGACCTTCGTCGCGCCCGATCTCAGACACACTGCAATGATGATCGTCGCCACGGCGGAAATCGAGGCGTCCTTGCTGGCGCGGCAACTCGGCCGCTGGGGCGCAAAAACCTGCGCCGTGATCGACGAAAATATTGCGGCGGCCTTGCTGCCGGAGCGCGCCGTGGGACGCGCTGCTGGTCGACTATCCGCTCGCTTCGGCGATGATTGCGAACGTCAATGTCGCCAGGCTCGGCGTGCCAAAGCGCATCGTTTTGATCCGGCCGACCGATCGGCATGAACTGCCGGCGCTGAAAGCGGCCGGCTTCACCGGCTATCTGATCAAGCCAGTGCGCGCCTCTTCACTGGCGGCACGTCTGACGGTCGAAGCCGCTTTTGAACATTCTCCAGCGGAGATCGAAGTGGAAACCGCGGAAGCATCTGCTCCTGCTGGCAAGCAAAGGACTCTCGATCCTGGTTGCGGAGGACAACGAGATCAATGCGTTACTTGCGCGCGCGCTCCTCACGCGTCTTGGCCACCGCCCGACCATCGCGACCAACGGCGAAGCGGCGATTGAATCCTGGCTGGCGGCGCGCGCTTCCGGCAGCCCCTACGATCTGGTGCTGATGGATGTGCAAATGCCGGGCATGGACGGGCTTGAGGCCGCGCGCCGCATCAGGGCCGCCGAAGCGCAAACCGGCGACAAGCCGACCCGGATGCTGGCTCTCACCGCGAACGTGCAGATCGAAGACCGCGAGGCCGCGCTCGCCGCCGGCCTCGACGGACTTCTCGTCAAACCGCTCGATCGCGAGCGCCTGCGCGAAGTCCTGGAGGCCGGTTCGGGGTCCGCGGCCAACCCGCTTGCAGCCTGACGCCCGTTTCCCCACATTGTCATAATTCCGTGTCCGGCCCGTGGTGTAGGGATGACCATCGATCGACCAATGATTCGCCGGCTGGAACCCCGCCGATAGTGCCGATTTTGCGTATTTCGCGCCAAAGAGGACCTTGATACCCATGGCGAACCGCGCTGCCCTCCATATGCCGCGCAATCTGTTCGAACGCTTTCGTCCGGCGCCGGCCGGACCCGGCGTACCCGGCCTCATCTCGTCGCTGCAGGCCTATGGCGGTTTACAGGCATGGGCCGCGCGCACGCACCGGCCCTCGCAAAGCCTCGGCCGCATCGGCTCGCTGGAGGTGCGCCTGGCACAAACCGCTGCCGAAGTGCGCCAGGCGCAAAAACTTCGCTATCGCGTTTTCTACCAGGAAGGCCCGGCCATCCCGACTCCCGGACGACTGTTGGCGCGCCGCGATATGGACGGATATGACGCAATCTGTGACCACCTGCTGGTGCTCGATCACGCCACGCGCGATCGCAGCGCGCTCAACAGGCCAACCGTTGTCGGAACCTATCGGCTGCTGCGACAGCCGCTGGCCGGAGAGTATGGCGGTTTCTACACGGCCGGCGAATTCGACATCGGGTCATTGATCGAGCATCACGGCAATCTGCAGTTCCTCGAGCTCGGCCGTTCCTGCGTGCTGGCGCCCTATCGCAACAAGCGGACCGTCGAGCTGCTTTGGCACGGCATTCATGCATACATCCTGCAAAATCGCTGCGACGTCATGTTTGGCTGCGCCAGCCTCGATGGCACCGATCCCAAGCGCCTCGCGTTGCCGCTGTCGTTCCTTCATCATTATGCGCGCGCGCCGGAACCTTGGCGCGCACGCGCCTTGCCCGAACGCTTTGTTGAAATGAGCCGCATGTCGAAGGAAGCAATCGATCCGAAGGAGGCGCTACGCGCGCTACCGCCACTGATCAAGGGCTATTTGCGTCTTGGAGCCTATATCGGTGACGGTGCGGTGATCGACTACGAGTTCGGCACCACCGATGTGTTTATCGTTCTGCCGGTGTCGGCGATTAAAAAACGCTATCTCGAACATTTCGACCAGAGCCGCCGCGCGGCTTAGTATTTCGCACCAATCCGCTCGTCATCGCCGGGCATAGCCGACCGAAGGACGGCGTGCTTTCGCACGCCTATGTCCCGGCGATCGCGTTTATGGACGCACAATGCCCAACTAAGCGAGATGGCCGGGACAAGCCCGGCCATGACTGAAACAATTAAACATGCACTACGCGTCACAACCTTCGCAGCGAGACGTCCTCGACCAGGTGGCTTTCATCTTTTTTCAAAATAAGATCGGCACGCTGCCGCGTCGGCAGAATATTCTCGTGCAGGTTGACCAGATTGATGCGCGACCAGATGGAAGCAGCCGTTTCTGTTGCTTCCTCATCCGACAAATTAGAATAGCGATGGAAGTATGATTTCGGATCGCGGAATGCCGTGCCGCGCAACGCCAGGAACCGGTCCACATACCAGGACTTGAGCACGTCCTCGTCGGCATCGAGGTAGACGGAGAAATCGAAAAAGTCGGAAACGAACGGGATCGCCTTGCCGTCTTTCGGCAGACGCCCCGTCTGCAACACGTTCAATCCCTCAACAATGAGAATGTCGGGCCGATCAACCTCGACCCACTGGTTCGGGATTACGTCGTAGACGAGATGCGAATAGATCGGCGCCCGTGCCGGACGACGGCCGGCCTTCACGTCGGACAGAAACCTGAGCAGCGCCGGAAGATCATAGCTTTCCGGGAAAGCCCTTTTTCTCCATCAGGCCTTCGCGTTCCAGAATGGAATTCGGATAAAGAAAGCCATCTGTCGTGATCAGGTCGACGGTGGGCACATTCGGCCAGCGCGCCAGCAACGCTTGCAGCACGCGCGCTGTGGTTGATTTGCCGACCGCAACCGATCCGGCGACACCGATGATGTAAGGCATCTTCACGTCGGTGGTGCCGAGGAATCGCTCCTGCGCACGAAACAAGCGCTGCGTTGCCGCCACATACATCGACAGCAACCGCGACAGCGGCAGGTAGATTTCTTCCACCTCCTTCATGTCGAGGCGGTCGTGCAGCGAGCGCACCCGCGTGACCTCTTCAGAGGTCAACGTCATCGGTGTGTCCTCGCGCAATGCGGCCCATTCCGCACGCGAAAACGTGCGGTAGGGCGAAAGGTTTTCTTCAGTGCGCTGTTCCATCACGACATCCGATCAACGCGAGCGCGATGCTTTTTCCTCGTGCCCGCTTTGCGACGTGCGCTTTTCCAATGCGGCCTCGACCTCGGCAAGCGTAACGCCGCGCGCTTCGAGCAACACCAGCAGATGATACAAAAGATCGCCAGCTTCCGCGATCAGCCGGCTTTTGTCTTCCTGCACCGCCGCAAGCCCGGTTTCGATCGCCTCCTCGCCCAACTTCTTGGCGCAGTGAGCGACGCCTTTGTCGATGAGTGAGCGTGTGTATGAGTCCACCGCGCTCGCCTTGGCGCGCTCGTGCACCCGCTTTTCCAGATCGGCAACGGTGAATTTGCTCATAGAGGCCCTTCCAGGCGGCTCAATAGCATTGTTGCGCCTAGGGATCGAGCCGCATCGGCAGGCCCGCTTTCGCCATATAATCCTTGGCTTCGCGCACGCTATGTTCGCCAAAGTGGAAGATCGAGGCCGCCAGGACCGCCGTAGCGTGGCCATCGCGGATGCCCTCAACCATGTGGCCGAGCGTGCCGACGCCGCCCGAGGCTATGACCGGCACCGTTATGGCGTCGGCGATCGCGCGGGTGAGGGGGATGTCATAGCCCTTCCTGGTGCCGTCGCGGTCCATCGACGTGAGCAGGATTTCGCCGGCGCCAAGCGCGACGACTTCCCTGGCGTAGTCGACGGCATCGAGGCCGGTCGGCTTGCGTCCGCCGTGCGTGAAAATTTCCCAACGGTCCTTTTCGCCCGAGCGTGACACTTGCTTGGCGTCGATCGCGACGACGATGCATTGATCGCCGAATTTCTCCGCCGCCTCTCTCACAAAAGCGCGCCGGTCAACTGCGGCGGTATTGATCGACACTTTGTCGGCACCGCAAGTCAATAATTTCCGGATATCATCGACCGAACGTACGCCGCCGCCGACGGTGAGCGGCATGAAGCAGGCTTCGGCAGTGCGGGTCACCACGTCGTAAATGGTGTCGCGGTTTTCGTGGCTCGCCGTGATATCGAGAAAGCACAGCTCGTCCGCGCCCGCCGCGTCGTAGGCAATGGCAGCCTCGACCGGATCGCCAGCGTCGCGCAAATTGACGAAATTGACTCCCTTGACGACGCGGCCGTCTTTCACGTCGAGGCAGGGTATGACGCGGACTTTGAACATTATCTGGCTGTCCTCGCGGCGCGGATCAACGTGAGCGCATCTGTGGCGTCTAGTCGCCCATCATAAAGCGCGCGGCCGGCAATAGCGCCGGCGAGTTTTTTCGCGCGTGGCTCCAGCAACGCCTTGATGTCAGCGATGGAGGCCAGCCCGCCGGACGCAATCACCGGAATGGAAATCGGCATCCGCCAGCGCGATTGTTGCGTCAAGGTTGAGGCCTTGCAGCATTCCGTCGCGCGCGATGTCTGTATAGACGATCGCCGCCACACCGACATCCTCGAACCGGCGCGCAATCTCGAGAACCGATAGTTCCGACGTTGCCGCCCAGCCTTCCACCGCCACCTTGCCGTCGCGCGCATCGAGCCCGACTGCGATGCGTCCCGGGTAATCACGCGCGGCCTGCTTGACGAACGGCGGGTCGCGCACCGCGGCGGTGCCGATGATGACGCGGGTAACGCCTTTCTCCAGCCAGGCCTCGACGGTTGCGGTGTCTCGCACGCCGCCACCAAGCTGCACCGGGATGCCGATGGTTTCCAGGATACGATCGACGGCCGCCGCATTGACCGGCTTGCCGGCAAAAGCCCCGTCGAGATCGACGATGTGCAGATATTCAAAGCCCTGCTGTTCAAAGGCGCGCGCCTGCGCGGCCGGGTCGCGATGAAACACGGTCGCACGCTTCATATCGCCCTGCTCGAGCCGCACCGCGAGGCCTTCCTTCAGGTCGATTGCCGGGAAGAGGATCACGGCGACCACTTCAAAAAGTTTGCAAGCAAGGCGAGCCCAAGCCGTTGGCTTTTCTCCGGATGGAATTGCGTGCCGACCATGTTGTCGCGCCCGACGATCGCGGTAAGCGGTCCGCCATAGTCCGCCTGTGCGACGAGGTCCGATTTTTGCGCCGGCTTGAGCTCATAGGAGTGCACAAAATAAGCGTTCAGCCCATCAGGTCCGAGCGGAATATCCTCCAGCAATGGATGCGTCTTCAGCATGCTGAGCGTGTTCCAGCCCATGTGCGGGATCTTCAGATTGCGGTCGGATGGCGCAATGCGATCGACCTCGCCGGCAATCCAGCCCAGTCCTGGCGTCACCTGATATTCGCGACCGCGCTCGGCCATCAATTGCATGCCAACACAAATCCCAAAAAATGGCCTGCCGTTCTTGCGCACACTCTGCTCAAGCGCATCGACCATGCCGGGAATTTCATCGAGCCCGCGACGGCAATCAGCAAATGCGCCGACGCCGGGCAGCACGACGCGATCGGCACGGGCGACCGCGGAAGGGTCTTTGGTCACGACGATCGGCTGGCTATGCCCGCTCTCGCGAGCGGCGCGTTCGAAAGCCTTCGCTGCCGAGTGCAGATTGCCGGAACCATAGTCAACAATGGCGACGCTCATCGCTGACCTCCCGGCTCGGGAAACAAACCAATCACGTCGGATGGCGATGGCGGTCCGCGGCGCACGGGGGTCGAATAGCCTGGTGCAAGCGGTGCCGGTGGAGCGGCCGGAGTTTCCACCGCGGGCTTAGCCCAATTTGCGAAAAACCGATGCTCAGCCGTTTCGGTATCTTCGCCCACCACAAAGCCAAGTGTGCTCCAGCGGCGTCGTGTCAATGTCCATCGCCAGATGCTGGGCGCCTCGAAGCCAACCAGCAATGCGATGGCCAGGGCGCGCCAGCAATTGCGTGTTTGCCGGCACGCGCAAGAAGGCAAAGGCAACGCCGACCAATCCATAGCCGACGACATAAATGATGAAGGCCAGCCACAGCCGGTGTGCCAGCAACCACAGCGGCGTCAACATGAATGCCCAGACATGAAAGCCGTCGCGCACGAACACAAAGCGCTCCGGAGCGCTCATTGATTTCGCCTTGGCGCGGTGGCGGTGCATGCACTGTGTAAGTGGGCATTATTTTACTCTGCCAACGTCATCCTTCGTGGGTCGCTCGGGATGACCGCCGCAAACCCGTCACCCGCCGAGCGAACCTTTCGTTGAAGGCACTTCATCTTTGGCGCGCGGATCGATCGCAATCGCCGCCCGCAATGCACGCGCCAGACCCTTGAAGCAGGATTCAGCTATATGGTGATCGTTCGTGCCATATAAAGTCTCGGCGTGCAGCGTGATGCCGGAATTCGTCGCGAAGGCCTGGAACCATTCCTGCACCAGCTCGGTGTCGAACGTGCCGACCTTGTCGCGCACGAACTCGGCCTTGAAGACCAGAAACGGCCGCCCGGAAATGTCGATCGCGACGCGCGTCAGCGCCTCATCCATCGGCACGTGCACGTCGGCATAGCGCGTGATGCCCTTCATGTCGCCGAGCGCCTGCTTTACCGCCTGACCGAGCGCGATACCAACGTCCTCGGTTGTGTGATGATGATCAATGTGCAGGTCGCCCTTCGCCTTGACCGCGATATCGATGCGCGAGTGCCGCGCCAGCAGGTCGAGCATGTGGTCGAGGAAGCCGATGCCGGTCGCGATCTGCGAGCGGCCGGCCCCGTCGAGATCAACCTCGACCTCGACGTCGGTTTCCTTGGTCTTGCGCTTGATGGCGCCCTTGCGCATGGTGGATATCCTTTATTCGCGCGCCTTTTATCAGGGGTTTGACGGATTCGCCACAGCCGTTGCGAACCGTTTGCAAACGCGCCTGCGCCATGCCTAGATGACGCTGGTCTCGGGGTATTGAGCGTATGTCATCCAACGAAATTCCCTCATCCACTTGGCACGGCACCACCATCCTCACCGTCCGCAAGGGCGGCAGCGTGGTCATCGGCGGCGACGGCCAGGTCACGATCGGTCAGACGATCGTCAAATCCAATGCCAAGAAAGTGCGCCGCCTGGGCAAAGGTGACGTGATCGGCGGCTTTGCCGGCGCAACGGCCGACGCCTTCACGCTGTTCGAACGGCTGGAGGCGAAGCTTGAGCAGTATCCGGGGCAACTCACCCGCGCCGCGGTCGAGCTCGCCAAGGACTGGCGCACCGATCGCTATCTGCGCCGTCTTGAAGCGATGATGATCGTCGCTGATGCCCAGGTATCGCTGGTGCTTACCGGCACCGGTGACGTGCTGGAGCCGGAAAACGGCATCATGGGCATCGGCTCCGGCGGTAACTATGCGCTCGCATCCGCACGCGCGCTGCTCGACGGCTCGCTCGATGCCGAGACGATTGTGCGCAAATCGCTGGATATCGCCGCCGAAATTTGCGTGTTCACCAACCGCAACGTGACCATCGAATCCCTGAAATCGTAACGAGTACCGCCATGTCGGCGCTGACTTGCCATTGACCGCAATGGCTGGAAGCCGCAGTCAGGCAATGGTGGGGCGACCTGACACAGTTCGGATGATTGTGCGACCTCGAACATCCGGCAATGACCAGTTCCTCATGAGCCAACAACGGCCTTCGCCTACCTGCAGTGCTACGACCCGGCGGCTGGCCGCGAATGGTTTGGCGCGCAGCCTCGGCACATGGGCATTGATCAGTTTATCGGCGAGCGCATATTGGCCGCGACACGGTTCGCGTTTATCGGGCATTTGTTGATACCAACTCAGCCGGAACGACGCGCGTGATTACGATCCCGACCCTGCCAATGCCGGCCATTCGCGCTTATGAAAAGCGGCTTTCGCAAGACCGCATCGTCGACACTCCCAACGGCCCGCCCTTCTCATGGTTGCCAAGCATGACCGACTTCTCCCCCCGCGAAATCGTATCCGAGCTTGATCGCTACATCGTCGGCCAGGACGACGCGAAACGCGCGGTCGCGATCGCGCTGCGCAATCGCTGGCGGCGGTTGCAGCTCGACGACAAATTGCGCGAGGAAGTACTGCCGAAAAACATCCTGATGATCGGCCCGACCGGTGTCGGCAAGACCGAGATTTCCCGCCGTCTGGCCAGACTCGCCGGCGCACCCTTCCTCAAGGTCGAAGCCACCAAATTTACCGAGGTCGGTTACGTCGGCCGCGATGTCGAACAGATCGTGCGCGATCTGGTCGAGATCGGCATTTCGCTCGTGCGCGAACGGAAACGAAAAGACGTGCAGGCGCGCGCGGAACAGTCGGCGGAAGAGCGCGTGCTCAATGCGCTCGTCGGTCCCGGTGCGAGCCCCGCAACCCGCGAAAGTTTCCGGAAAAAGCTGCGCGACGGCGAGCTCAACGACAAAGAAATCGAGATCGAGGTCCAGGCGGGCGGCGGCGGCATGCCGATGTTTGAGATCCCTGGCATGCCGGGTGCGCAGATGGGCGCAATCAATATCGGCGATATTTTCGGCAAAATCGGCGGCGGGCGGACCAAGACGCGGCGCGTTACCGTGGAGGAGTCGCACAAAATTCTGGTCAACGAGGAATCCGACAAGCTGCTCGACGATGAGCAACTGGTGCAGGAATCGATCAAGGCGGTCGAACAGAACGGCATCGTCTTCCTCGACGAGATCGACAAGATTGCAGGACGCGAAGGCCTGCGCGGTGCCGACGTGTCGCGCGAAGGCGTGCAGCGCGATCTGCTGCCGTTGATCGAGGGCACCACCGTCAACACCAAGCATGGACCGGTGAAAACGGACCACATCCTGTTTATCGCCTCCGGCGCGTTTCACATCTCGAAGCCGTCGGACCTGCTGCCCGAATTGCAAGGTCGCCTGCCGATCCGCGTGGAGCTCAAGGCGCTCACCCGCGACGATTTCCGCCGTATCCTGACCGAACCGGAAGCGTCGTTAATCAAGCAATATATCGCGCTCATGGGCACGGAAGGCGTGACGCTTGAGTTCACCGAGGATGCAATCGACGCTATTGCCGACATTGCTGTGGCGGTGAATTCTTCAATCGAGAATATCGGCGCACGGCGCCTACAGACGGTGATGGAGCGGGTGCTCGACGAAATCTCGTTCGCGGCGCCCGACCGCTCCGGCGAGACGGTCAAGATCGACGCCGCCTATGTGCAGAAGCACATCGGCGATCTCGCCAAGAACACGGACCTGAGCCGTTTCATCCTTTAATTGACGTGGTATCCGGCGCGGGGTTTACCCGCGCGCGCGACGCACGCGCACGTACAACGCGCCCTCACCGCCGTGCGCGATATGTGCGTCCTCGAATCCGATCACCAAGGCACGAAATTCCGGCAGTCCTAGCCATTGCGGCACCTGCCGCTTCAGGACGCCGCGCTCTCCTTCGGCCGCACGTGCGCCTTTTCCCGTGATGACCAGCACCAGCCGTGCGCCGCGCGAGCTGGCCGTGCGCAAAAAGCGAAGCAATGCTGCGTGCGCTTCACTTTGCGTGAGACCGTGCAGATCGAGCCGGCCGTCGATCTCGTCTTTGCCTCGTGCAACCCGCTGCTTCATGCGGCGGCCGAGTGGCGTGAGCGGCGGCGGCGATTTTTTCTCCGGCAATGAAGGCGCCGTTGGCCCGGGTTTTGCGGTGCGTTTGATGGGCCGCGCCGGCGTGGCCGGTTCCGCTGCATCATTATCCATGTCGGATGCAGGCAATTCCCGCAGTGGCGCAATCGATTTGGTGACGGTCGTCCACAGGACGCGCTCTTCCTGGGAAAGAACGCGGCGCCGTTTGCCGTCGCCCGGACTCATTGCATCAGGGCCGCGGCCTGGGCATCGGCGCCGACACACTCCCCGTTGTCCGAGTCGCCGCCCGCGCGGCAGCCGTGACAGTCATCTGGGGGCGCGGCTTCGGCAATGGAACGTCCGTCGCCGTCGCTATCGTGGTGCCGCTCACTGCAATGCTCTGCGGCACCAACATAACGAATTTGCCGAATTGCTTGATACGGCCGGCGACGTGACTGATTTCCTCGCCGTGGCCAAAATAGATATCAGCGCGCGCCGGTCCGACGATCGCCGAGCCTGTATCCTGCGCGAATAACAAGCGTTGAAACTTGGTCTCCGGCTTCTCGCTATCGATCGGCAAGGCCGCGTCCACCCAGATCGGCGTGCCGTAAACATGGATATGTTTGTCTACCGCCAGCGAACGCCCGGGCGTGAGCGCTACACCCTGTGCGCCAACGCATTCATCTTGCGCTCCCAAAGGCGTTTCCTGAAAAAATACGAACGAGCGATTCTTGCGGCGCAGTTCCCTGCCCTCATCCGGATTGGCCTCCATGAACTCGCGGATCTTGTCCATCGACATTTCTTCCTTGGACACGATGCCGCGGTCGATCAGGAATTTTCCGACCGGCGTATAAGGCTGGCCGTTACTGGCGACATAGTTAAGGCGCAAAAGCTTGCCGGTATCGAGTTTCACGCGCGTCGATCCCTGAATCTGCGCGAAAAATGCGTCGACCGGATTCTTGACGTAGCAAATTTCCAGATCCTTGCCGGCGATTGCGCCATCTTCGATCTTCGTGCGATCGAGGTCGGAAAACACCTTGCCTTGATGTTTGCGTACCGTCTCGGCCGGAGCGGCGTAAATCGGTATCGTGTATTCGTCGCTCGGAAACCGAGAGCCGTCGACCTCGGTTTCATAGTAGCCCGTAAAAAATCCCTCTGGCTGTCCGCCCGGCATTACTCGTACAGGTCTGAAATTGTCCTCGAAGAACGTGCGTGCTTGCTCACGGTCAAGCGGGCCGGCCGCAACCGCGCGTTCACACACTTTGAAGAGGGCGCCAAGAAAGGGCCGCGCCGCTCGGACACCTTTGCCGGCATTGAGAATTGCGTCGCAACTTTTCAGGAACGTGCCGAAGGCTGCGGCGTGGTCGTCATCTTTCCAGCCATCGAGCGCAGCGAAGCTGAGCGGCTCGATCTGTGCATTCCGCAGATTGAGCGCACCGCTCGCCAATGAGGGCGCGCTTACCGATGCGATCAGGAAAAATGCAAAACCAAATTTGAATTGAGAGCGAAGACGAGTCGCCGGCATGCGCTCATTGTCCCGCTTCGGTCGCGAGTAATTTCCAGTTCGGATCACGCGAAGTGACGTCGCGCGCAAAGGTCCAGACATCGGTAATATCCGTCACCTTCTCGGCATTGCCATCGATGACATTGCCGTCCTTGTCGCGCGTCACTGAGACAAGCTTTGATTGGAACCGCACCGTCACCTGCGCGTTGCGTCCGCGCAGTTCGGCAGCTGTAATGTCGGCGTTGTCGATCGACACGAAGCGGCTCTCGACCGTCTCACCGCGTTTTTCGCGCTCACTAATGGCGCTCTCGAAACCGTCATAAACTTCGCGCGCCAGCAAATTCTTCAACGTGCGGCGGTCACCTTCAGCGAAGGCGTTCACGATCATCTCGTAGGCCGCGCGCGCGCCGGTCAGGAAGTGTTGACCGTCGAAATTAGCATCCGCGCCGGAAATCGAATCGAGACCCGTCGCGATGGCGGATCCTGGTTCGGCAATGCCCTTCCAGCGTTCGACAACGTTTTCGACCGGTTCGGCCGGCTTCGCTGTCGCCGTCTCAGCGGTGCGATTCGGTAGCGCGACGACTTTTTCCGGCGCAGGCCGCACCGGTTCGCGCGCGGAAAACGGATCGTAAGGCGGCCGCTCCCGGCCCGTGCGCTGGCCCAATACGCTGCGCAGCCGCAGGAAGATGAACACGGCGAGCGCCAGGAAAATGATGGTATAGATATCGAACACGTCTCGCATGCTTTCGGCTACCGTGGCGGCACATCGGCCGGATATAAGCGTCTCCAGCCTATCGCTGGCTGGACGGCGGAATGGCCGGCCTCATCTCTCTCCGTAGATGGCCGCACCAAACCTGAAGGCCGTGCCTCGCGCCAGCATTTCGGCGCAAAATCAACTCTCTCGGGCGAACCTTAGACGATCAGGACGCTGAGGCCAACATCGCCCAAACAGAGAAACACCGATGAATGTGGCAAAATGGCTGCTGTTAATGCTACTGGCGCTGCCTTTTTTGGAACTGGCGGCATTCGTTGCAGTGGCTGCGACAATCGGCTTTGGGTGGGCACTGGTCCTCGTGCTCGCCGGTTCGTTCACCGGTGCCTGGATTCTGCGCCACGCGACCAGCAGTCATATTGCTCGCGTGCGTGTTGCTTTGGGCGAAGGCCGCCTCACCGCCTTGCAAGCTGACCAGGATGGCGGCCTTGTCCTATTTGCCGGGATTCTGCTGTTAATTCCGGGATTTATCACCGACGTCCTGGCGGTAATTCTGCTTTTTGTGGCGCTGTGGCGAGCGGTGGCAGGCGTCGCGCGCCCGGCCCCAAACGACGGCGTGGTCGATCTCACACCAGAGCAGTGGCACCAGGTGCCCGATCCCACATTGCCCGATCGCCGCAACGACGACCGGAACTGAGGACGACAAATACCTGCGCTGCCTTGGGACTAACCGTGGACCCACAAGACGACAGCGTCCTTGTTCACTCATAGGCCCTATGTTAGCCAACCGCCGCGCGACCAGTTGCGTGGTGCGAGGGAGTGTTCATGACGACGACCAACGGCGGCCCGGCACAAGATCAGCCGCAACTCACTGTGGTGGCTCAATACATCAAGGATTTTTCTTTCGAAAATCCGAACGCTCCGCAGTCGCTCACCAACCGCCAGGAGCAGCCGCAGATCGGCATCCAGATCAATGTGGGCGCCACACCGCTATCGGATACCGACATCGAAGTGGTGATCAAGCTCGAGGGCAAAGGCGAAACCGGCAGTACCCTACTCTTCCGCTTTGAACTGGAATTCGCGGGCGTATTTCGTATTCGCAATGTCCCGCAGGAAAGTCTCAATCCGCTCGTGCTGATCGAGTGCCCTAGACTGCTCTTCCCGTTCGCGCGCGAGATTATCGCAACCGCGGTCCGCAATGGCGGGTTCCCGCCGCTGCTGCTCGATCCGGTCGATTTCGCCAGTCTGTATCGGCAGAAGATGGGACAGATGCAGCCTTCACCCGCACCGATGGCGCAGAGCTAGGCCGTCAGACTTCGCCCGGCCGGTAATTCTGCCACAACACATTCTCGCCGAGACCCGCAACGAATTCGCGATGCGCCGCGAGTTCGGCTTCGCTCAAGCGCGGCGTCAACTGCTCAGGCCGCACGCGGACGACGGTCACGCCTTCAACTCCACTCACGCGGCGCTCGCCGCTTTCGGCAAGTCCGAGTTGCGCCTGACGTGCGCCAATGAGCTCGACATAGACCTCGGCCAGGATTTCTGCATCGAGCAGCGCCCCGTGCTTGGTACGGCGGGAATTATCGATACCGTAGCGCGCGCACAGATCGTCGAGCCGGTTTGGCCCCGCGGGATGCTTGCGGCGGGCCAATAGCAACGTATCGATCAACCGCTCGCGCGCGATCAATACACGCTCGGCACGCTTGAGCTCGGCGCACAAAAAGGCGTGATCGAATCCCGCATTGTGAATCACGAGCGGCGCATCGCCGATAAAGCCAAGGAACTCGTCGACGATCTCAATGAAGCGCCTGTGTCCCTTCAGGAACTCCGTGGAAAGTCCATGAATTGCGAATGCCTCCGCGGGCATATCGCGGTCGGGATTGAGGTAGGCGTGGAACGTTGCCCCCGTCGGGATACGGTTGAGCAACTCGACACAACCGACTTCAACGAGCCTATGGCCCTGGCCGGGGTCGAGGCCCGTGGTTTCGGTATCGAGAACGATTTCGCGCATATTGTTTTCCAGCGGCAGAATCACCGGCGCCGTTTCGGCATTGTAGCAACACGGGCGAGAATATCACGTACCTGCGCGCGCGCAGCGTCGAAGCCTTTTGATGTATCCACCACGAAATCAGCCCGCGCGCGCTTTTCAGCATCCGGCAACTGTTTGGCGAGGATCGCAGCAAATTTCTGTTCGGTCATCCCGGGCCGCTCGAATGACCGCGAGCGCTGTAGATCGGGCGGCGCTGAAACCACGACGACTGCATCACAGCGGGTATCGCCGCCAGTCTCGAACAGCAACGGTATATCAAGCACCGCGACCGCGGCGCCGTTGCGTTCGGCCTCGGCAAGAAAGCGATCGCGCGCCGCCGCCACCAGCGGATGGACAATCGATTCCAGACGCTTGATCGCGGCGCCACCTCCTAATACCTGCCTAGCAAGCCTGTCGCGATCGACCTTGCCGCCCGCGGTGGTGCCGGGAAATTCCGCTTCGATAAGCGGTACGGCCTCAGCTTCGTAAAGCCGATGCACAACGGCATCGGCATCATGCACCGGCACACCTTCCTCAGCGAACATTTTGGCTGTGGCGGATTTTCCCATGCCCAGCGAGCCGGTGAGACCAAGGATGAACATTGGCTAGCCGTCGATAAACTTGTTCTGCCGTAAGAAGCCAAGCAAAGGCAAAATCGGCAGACCAAGAATTGTGAAATAATCTCCCTCGACCCGCTCGAAGAGGTGAATTCCTATTCCCTCGAGCTGGTAACCACCGACGCTGCTCATTGCGGCGGCGCCGGCCATGTCAAGGTAGCCTTCGAGAAAACCATCGGAAAAATCGCGCATGGTCAGCCTTGCGGTTTCGACACAGCCAAAAAGTGTTGTGTCGTCCTGCACCAAAGCGAGAGCGGAATGTAATTCGTGCGTGCGGCCACGCAATGCACGGAGCTGCTCAACGGCGCCGGCCCGGTCGAGCGGTTTGCTGAAGCGTTTGCTGCCCCGCGCCAGGGTCTGGTCCGCGCCAAGGACCAGCCGCCCTGGCAGCAAAGCTGCAACTGCTGCGGCCTTAGCGCGCGCGAGGTGGCGCGCAACCGCAGCCGCATCGGCGATGCCATACTTGGCCTCCTCGGCGCGCTCATCAACCTGAGATGGCCTTATCTCAACGCGCAGGCCAGCTGCGGCAAGAATCTTGCCGCGAACGTCACTTCCCGACGCGAGCACCAGGGGCTGGGGATTTAGCCAGAGCACCATGGTCTTCCTTTACCACGTCGCGCCAGAGATTCCCCGAAAACCAATTTCTGCATTTTGGCATCAAAGACTAAAGCGCCGGATGGCGCCGCCGTTCGCTCAATAGCCGCATGACCGCCGCGGCTGTTTCCTCGATCGAGCGGCGCGTCACGTCAATCGTAGGCCAATTGTGCTTGGCGCAAAGCCGGCGCGAAAATGAAACCTCCTCGGCCACTGCGCTCTTGTCGATATATTGATCGTCATCGCGATGCGCCTTCAGACCCAGCAAACGGTTCTCGCGGATCTGAACGATGCGTTCGGGGCTCGCGTAAAGTCCCACCACAAGCGGCCGGGTAAGATTTTCCACCGCCTCAGCGACCGTCACCCCAGGCACGAGGGGCACATTCCCGGTCTTTACGCCTCGGTTGGCAAGATAAATCGAGGTTGGCGTTTTCGAGGTCCGCGAAACTCCGACCAGCACCACATCCGCATCTTCAAGGCCTTCCACGTGCTGTCCGTCATCGTGCAGCATCGTGAAGTTAAGTGCATCAATGCGCTGGAAATATTCGGCATTCAAAACGTGTTGGGCGCCGGCACGATGAATGGTCTCGGCGCCAAGGTATGACTGGAATAACCGTAAGACGGGGCCCAGCACCGACATACAGGGGAGTCCGAGTTCCCGACACTTTTTCTCCAGCAACTGGATGAGGTCTTCTTCAAGCAAGGTGTAGAGCACCAGGCCCGGAGACTCACCAATCTCTGTCAGTGCGTGGTCAAGCTGCTTCTTCGAACGCACCATAGGATAGAGGTGCTCGACTGGCGATACGTTGGCATATTGCGCTGCAGCCGCGCGCGCGACCGTGATGAGTGTTTCACCAGTCGCGTCGGAGACCAGATGGAGATGGAAGTAACCGGTGTCAGGCATCAGTGTCTGTATAGCTGCCGTACAGAATGTGGATAGCACGGGAGGAGGCCATGGCTTGACCCGACAAGCAAGCCATCCTCGGCAATGTGTTCAATTTCCATCCACATCACTGCCTCCGGGACAACATCCAAGGACTGTCGCGCTCTCGGTGCTTCAATGTGAATAGCAAATGGGGAAAAGACGAAGATAGTCCTGCAAAACAGCATCTAATCCTGTGGACGGATCAGCGATGGATTAAGCCTGATTCTGGACCAACCCTTCCTATCCAGTGGACAGAATGTTGAGTGGCAGGCATGAGTCCAATTAACGCTCTAACAGACACAACAGATTCTTAAGTAGAGTCTTTATGGAAGAAGCCGGATTAACACGTGCCATGGGGAAAAAACTGCTTCGCGTGCTCGCAGGCAGACATGAGTTCAGTCCCGCCGGTCTGGCTGATGCGTCAAGCGGGGCGCTATCTGCCGGAATATCGGGCGTTGCGAGAAAAAGCAGGAGGCTTTCTCGATCTCTGCCTTAATCCTGAGTTGGCGGCCGAGGTCACACTGCAGCCGGTGCGACGCTTCGGATTCGACGCGGCGATTTTATTTTCCGATATTTTGGTCGTGCCACTTGCTCTTGGACGGAAGGTTGAATTCCTCAGTGGCGAGGGACCCAGGCTGGAGCCACTCGGTGGAGCTGAGGGTCTGGCCGCACTGCGCGATACAATCGATCAGGATGTCGTGGCGCCGGTTTATGACACGGTCCGCAGGGTCAAAGCAGCCTTGGATGACCGAACTACTTTGATAGGGTTTTGTGGAGCGCCATGGACCGTCGCAACTTACATGGTCGCTGGTGAGGCAACACCGGACCAGGCGCCCGCAAGACTTCTGGCTTATCGGGATCCTGACACCTTCGGACGATTGATTGATCGTTTGGTGCAAGCTTCGATCGAGTATCTGGTCGGCCAGTTGAAAGCAGGAGCGGAAGTCGTTCAGATTTTCGATACCTGGGCCGGTGTGCTGGGACCGGAGCAATTCGAGCGATGGTGCATTGCGCCGACACAAAAAATTGTCGAAGGCGTGCGCCGTCAGGTCGGTAATGCAAAAATTATCGGCTTTCCGCGTGGCGCAGACGCAATGGCTTTGCCTTACGTGGAAATGACCGGCATCAGTGCCATCGGGATTGACTGGACCTTCGAGCGATCGATTGCCCGCGACGCGCTACAGTCACGGGTGCCGGTCCAGGGTAATGTCGATCCGCTGGCACTCCTGGCCGGCGGCGCGGCGCTCGACCGCGAAGTTGATGATGTCATGACGCAACTCGCCGGCGGTCCGCTGATCTTCAATCTCGGCCACGGGATTCTGCCGGAAACCCCGATCGCGCATGTCGAACGCATGCTCAAGCGTGTGCGGGGATGACGGCGATGTATCTCTGGCTCAAGGCGTTACACATCGTTGCTGTCGTCGCCTGGATGGCCGGGATGCTCTATCTGCCGCGGCTTTTCGTCTATCACGCGGTGGCAAAACCTGGCTCCGAGCTATCGGAAACCTTCAAAACGATGGAGCGGCGGCTGCTCAACTTCATCATGGTGCCGGCGATGATGGTGACCTGGGTCGCCGGCATCGTGTTGGTGTTGGAAGGCCAATGGCTCGGCGCCGGCTGGTTTCACGCTAAATTTATCGCGGTGCTGGCCATGACAATCCTCCACGGCCTTTTTGCACATTGGGTAAATGAATTTCGCTTCGACCGAAATCGTCATACCCAGAAATTCTATCGTATTATCAATGAGATGCCGACGGTTTTGCTGATCGCGATCGTGGTGTTTGCGACCGTCAAGCCATTCTAACCCGCTCCAGCGACTGCACAGACGCTGCCTCGCCTCTTGCGCGAAACGCCGGCTCAACTTATCTTGAATGCATCCCACCGAACGCAGGCGGATGCAGTCGCGTTCCGGCTCCCAGAGATTGGGCCGGTCGCAGCATCGGGTTCCGGGCCCCTTTTCCAACCTCCTCGTCACCCCAGACCTGCGATCTCTCTCTCTCCTAAGTCACACGGCGTAAATCATTTCATTTTTTGAATCTTCGCCGGTGACGCTCCCAAGGACGTAAGCCCCCAATGCGGGAAATGAAACTCCAAGACCTCAAGTCCAAGACTCCTGCCGAACTCGTCGCTTTCGCTGAAGAACATCAGGTCGAAAACGCCAGCACCATGCGCAAGCAGGAGCTGATGTTTGCAATCCTCAAGCAGCTCGCGACCCAGGAAGTCGACATCATCGGCGAAGGCGTGGTCGAAGTGCTTTCCGACGGCTTCGGCTTCCTACGCTCGCCTGAGTCGAATTATCTGTCCGGGCCCGACGATATCTACGTTTCGCCAAGCCAGATCCGCCGCTTCGGTCTGCGCACCGGCGATACCGTCGAAGGCCACATCCGCTCCCCGAAAGAGGGTGAGCGGTACTTTGCGCTGCTCAAGGTCAATACGATCAATTTCGAAGATCCCGAGAAGGCGCGCCACAAAGTAAACTTCGACAATTTGACCCCGCTCTATCCGGACGAGCGGCTCAAGATGGAATACGAGGATCCGACCAAAAAGGACCTCTCAGCACGCGTGATCGACATCGTTGCGCCCATCGGAAAAGGCCAGCGCGCATTGATCGTGTCGCCGCCGCGCACCGGTAAAACCGTGCTGCTGCAAAATATCGCGCATTCGATCACCGCCAACCATCCGGAAACCTATCTTATCGTCCTGCTCATCGACGAGCGGCCGGAGGAAGTCACCGACATGCAACGCTCGGTGAAGGGTGAGGTGATTTCCTCGACGTTCGACGAGCCGGCGTCACGTCACGTGCAAGTCGCGGAAATGGTGATCGAAAAGGCCAAGCGCCTGGTCGAGCACCAACGCGACGTGGTGATCCTGCTCGACTCGATTACCCGTCTCGGTCGCGCCTACAACACCGTCGTTCCTTCTTCAGGTAAGGTGCTGACCGGCGGCGTCGATGCCAACGCTCTCCAGCGCCCGAAACGCTTCTTCGGTGCGGCGCGAAACATCGAGGAAGGTGGCTCGCTCACCATCATCGCGACCGCATTGATCGATACCGGCAGCCGCATGGACGAAGTGATTTTCGAAGAGTTCAAAGGCACCGGCAACTCGGAACTTATTCTCGACCGCAAGGTGGCCGACAAGCGGACCTTCCCGGCAATCGACATCACGCGGTCCGGCACGCGAAAGGAAGAGCTGCTCACCGAGCCAGCCGTACTCAAGAAGATGTACGTCCTGCGCCGCATTCTCAATCCGATGGGCACCATGGACGCCATCGACTTCCTGCTCGACAAGCTGCGCAATACCAAGAACAACGCCGAGTTCTTCGAGAGCATGAATACGTAACTGTGCCGGCCGGACGCAAAGCTTGCGTCCAGGCACGGTCTTTCTCAATGAATTAAGGCCGGGCTTTCGCCCGGCCTTTTTGTTGGGAGCAGCTCGTTAGCTTGTCTGACGCCGTCAGAGCGTATTGAGGAAATTGACGAGATCTGTTTTTTCTTTGTGCGTAAGGCCGATCGCGAACCGCTGGTCATAGAAGTCAACCACATCGCGAAGGGTCGCTGCGGATCCATTGTGGAAGTACGGCGCGCGCGATGCGAGCCCACGCAGGATCGGCCCTTTGAACCGGCCAATGTCCTTGCATTTGCCGGTGATCATAGCGCGACCTGCGTCGGTGACTTTGTAGACTTTTCCAGCGAGCGGGCCATCCTTGAGCTGGCATGTGATTGTGAGCACCGGAAGCCCCGAGATATCGAGCACCGGCGGTTTGCTGTCGCCAGCATCAGGGACACCGATGTCCAACGGAGCCTTGACCGAATGGTGACCGACGTTCGGCGAGTCGTGGCAGGTGCCGCAAAAACCGTCAATGTGATCGACGCCGAGCTCATCGTTGAGGCCTGCAACGCCGGTGATCTTGATCGGTTTGGTGTTGAAGACCTCCTCACCACGCGCGACTGACCGGCGATGCTCACTCACCATGCCGCGCTCATGGTCGTCACGCCGCCAATCGTCGGTGATGTTGACGTTCTTGAGGAGTTCTTCGCTTGCCATTGGCGTGCCGTGCTCACCATGCTCATGACGATCTCCGGCGCTGAGCCAAGGTCGATACAGGTCGAAGATCTGTGATGTGAACCGAACCCCTTTGGGATTAAGCCCGAGCGGATCATTGATGCCGATAAAGAATTCCTGCTGCGCGAGCGCCACAGGACCGCCTTTGGCATTGTCGTCGGTGAGGAATTTGGCCTTCTTGTCGAAGATCTGGGCAGTGAACATGCCTTTCTGGAACGCGACGATCTCGTCCAACTGGGCATCTGTTGGTGAAGTGGCGGCCTGCGCATGGCCGAGAGTGGCATCGCGTGCCTGACTTTTAAGATCGGAATCCAGGCCATTCGTTGGAGTAGACTCTCGGCCATCCCACATGACTGTGCTCAAGAAACTCAACATTGGCTGATGGCAATGGCCGGCGATAGGTTGAGACAATGCCGACTGCAAGGCCTGTCAGGGGATTGGTGTTGCAGCCATACGGGTCGTTGCCCTCTTTGACCTCGACCTTGAATTCCGCTGTGGCCGGAATTGAAAGGCCGATGCGGATCAGACCCTTGTCTATCAGCAATTTATAGGCGCGACGCTTTGCGCGAAGCGTCGAGACATCATCGCTTGGACATGTAGCGCCGTCGACAAGCCGGAAGATCGGATCTTTACCCGCACTTCTCTCAAACCGTTCGGCGACGTCACCCGGTGTTATTGTCCAGCCGCTCTGAGGCTGATGGCAGGTGAAGCAAGTTCTGCCGTTCGTTCCCATATCCTTGAAGAACGCATTGTTCGAAGTGATCGTGGCGCCATTGGGCTGGAATGACGCGATCGCGCCCTTTGGATCCAGATCGACTCTGAAGCGATCAATGATTCGCGGTGTCGGTTGAGCGCCATGATCGGTGTCTCTATACCGACGCATTTTTTGCATATGGTCGATCATGGCCGGCGCAAAGTCCGGCATGCTTGTCGCCTCGGGTGCTTTTTGCGCCATCGTAATTTGTGATGTGCTTCCAGCGATGCAGGCAAAAGCGACGCCGAGAGCGAAACACTTCGAAGCGCAGACGATGTGAGAAGTGCTGAAAGCCTTAGAGCGCGTGTTCATGATGTTGTCCCTCCAGACAAGGCCGCATGAAAGCTCCGGTAGGCGAACAATGAGAGTGGCGAACGCGCAGCGCGTCGCCCGAACGAATGGAGTCAGCCATCAATTTTGAATGATTGTTAATTGGCCGTTCGATTGAATGATCGGCTCATCCACCCTTCAGGGGATGGATCAAGATGTGCGCATTGCTGCGACTGTTTCGGCGATCTGACCGGGCTCTGTTACCGGCAACGAGCATCGTTCTCCGACACAAACGAAGGCCGCACTGCCGGATGCGACTTTCACTTTTTCGTGCGCCGGGTGAGAAGGCGGCAGGTCGTTGCCACTCGCTGCGCGCAGAACGATGCGATCGAGGTAAGTTAGTTTCAAAGCTGATTGCGCAAAACGTTCAGCTTGCACGCCTGTTGTGACGATCTCGGCGGCGCGCAGGCGCAAGTCCAGCGCATTGAGCAATGCGATATGGCCGAACAAATTTCGTTCAGCCGCGGACAGGATACCCTCGATCAACCGATCGGCTTTTTCGCGCCAGCTGTCTTGTCCGGTCAGTACCGCAAGCCGCACGAGATTTTGCGCGGCGACAGCGTTGGGATTGGGTGTGGCGTCATCGCTGGTCGAATGCGGCCGCAGCAACAAGTCGGAAGCGTCGTCGGCGGAAAGGTAATAGGCGCCCGTGTCCCGGTCAGCGTAGTGTGTGTCAAACGCATTTTGCCAGGACACGGCGCGCTCGAGATAGATGCGCTCGCCGGTGGCCTCATAGAGCGCCACTGCGGCACGGATCATGGCAGCGAAATCAGACGCAAGACCTGGAAACAACAGCTTGCCGTCGCGCCAGGAATGACCAAGTCGGCTATTTTGCCGGTCTATTCTGGTCATTTCTCGAGCAATGAAATCGAAGGCGCGGCGCGCCATCTCGAGCCATGATGGCTCTTCAAGAATGATGCTGGCATTGACGAGCGCCGCAATCATCAAGCCGTTCCAGTCAGCGAGTACTTTGTCGTCGAGACCGGGACGTACGCGTCCGGCGCGCGCCTCCAGCAGAATGGCGCGCAGGCTTGCAAGCCGCGCTTCATCCGTCTCGCTGCGCGGCACATTTTTGAGACGGTTGAGAATATTGTGGTCTTCGAAATTTCCCTCGTCGGTCACGTCATAGTGGCGCGCAAAGAATTCGCCGGCCTCGGGACCGATCAGTTCGACGATCTCATTTTTGGACCAGACGTAGAACTTGCCCTCCTCACCTTCCGAGTCGGCGTCGAGCGAAGCGGCAAAGGCCCCCTCCTTCGTGGTCATCTCGCGCTTAAGCCATTCCACAGTTTCGCGTGCGCGAATTGCAAACAGCGCATTGCCGCTGCGCTGGTACGCCAAAGCCAGCAATTCCAGTAGCTGTGCATTGTCGTAGAGCATCTTCTCGAAGTGCGGCACCAGCCAGCGCTCGTCGACGGAATAGCGCGAGAAACCGCCGCCGAGATGATCGTATATTCCACCCTCGCACATTCTTTCAAGCGAATGCTCGACGGTTTCGAAAAAGCGAGTATCGTTCGTTCGAAGACCAGCGCGCCACAGCATTTCGAGAAGGGCTGGCTGCGGAAATTTGGGCGCGCCGCGCAGCCCGCCGTTGAGCGGGTCGAACATATTGCCGACCTGCATGGCGGCAGCGTCGAGCTCCTTCAGCCCGATCGTTACCTTGCCGGCGGGCCGCGCCTTTTCGGCAAGCCGCGACAGTAACGCGGTGCGATTTTGTTCAATCTGGTTTGGCTCTTCGCGGAACAGTCGCGCAACTTCGCGCAAGACGTCGACAAAAGCCGGCCGCCCAAACCGCGCATCTTTCGGAAAGTAGGTGCCGCCCCAGACTGGCTCCGCGTGCGGCGTGAGAAACATAGTGAGTGGCCAGCCACCCTGTTCGCCCAAAATGTGCAGCGCATTCATATAAATCTGGTCGATGTCGGGCCGTTCTTCGCGATCGACTTTGATGTTCACGAAGAGCTCGTTCATCACTTGCGCGGTCGCTTCATCCTCGAAGGATTCATGCGCCATCACATGGCACCAGTGGCAGGCGGCATAGCCGACGGAGAGCAGGATCGGCTTTTTGGTACGCTTGGCTTCGGCCAGCGCATCGGGACCCCAGGTCCACCAGTCGACCGGATTGTGTTTGTGTTGGAGCAGATAGGGAGACGTCGCCTGCGCCAGGCGGTTTTCGTGTGCGCTATTGGAACCGGACATCGGCGCAGGCTAGCGCGGATTTGTGCGTCGGACCAATGGGCTATGGCTTGCGATGCATCCGCTCCAGTCGGCCTAGAATCAACCTGCTGTCGGGCGATGGCTGACAGACGTCAATGGGCAATTCCGGCCGTCGCCGACGAAGACGGTTACTTCTGCCGTTTCCAGCTGACCACCGAGCTGCCACCGCCGGCAGACGCCGCGGCGACAAAGAACGACATTTCATCGCCGTTCATTTTGTAGGGCCGCGCCTGGGTGCCGCCGTCCCAGTTTGGCAAGGTCGCGTGCTCGACGTGGAACACGATCTTGTCCCCGTCGACGCTGTAGGTGCCGAAATGGGAGATACTGCCCTGCACGACAGCTTTGTTCTCTTCTGGCGTGGCGTTCATGCGGTTGCCGCTGGCGATCTTGGGGAGACCGTCGCGAACAATCGACAGCACGTAGCGACCATTGCTCTCGAAATAGAGAACACCGTGCGGGTTAGGCCCGAACTGATCGATCTTCTTTCCGTCGGGGTCCAGTACGTTGGACACAAGCTGCCAGGTGCCGACGAAATCTTTTTCGCCCTCCGCGAAGGTGGACGCCGTGCCGAAGCTCAGACAGGCCGCCGCCATGAACGTCAGCGCAAGCCGTTGCATACTAACCATCGTTTCCCCCCGAATTGTTTTTCTGGCCGCCGTAACGACACCCGAGGGAAGCCTACCAGTCCCTTAGCGGGTGCAAAGGGTTGCGGTCGCATGGCGTGGGACTGGTCAGACCACCCGATAGATTTCCCATTGGGCGGAGCCGGACACGACATAAGGTTCCATGTCCTTGCTCCATTTCTTGTGAGCGTCGATCTTACCGAGTGCGGCCCAGCATTTTTCGAGGTCGGCCAGATCGGCCACGGCCCATTCATGCACCACCGTCGCTTCGCGCGCGCCGATAGAGCCGGTGAGCATGCGTCCTTTCTCGGCGGTCCAGCCAATTTGCGGCGCAATGTTTTGCGCCCAGTTGCGAAGCATGTCGATGACAGTTTGTTTGTGCCCGAAGCGGGCGTCGATTTGCCAACGTGCAATCATCATGATGTGTCCCCTACTCGTCCCAGGCCTGAACAACGGTTTGGCGCGCGATTTTGCCGCCCTTGAGCTCGCACAAGGCCATGCACAGCACCTTTAGTCCGTCGGGATAGGCGCAGGCCTGACTGAATGCGATTTGGTTGCCGTCCGCGACGCTGGTTTCGACTCGATGCGTCATCGCGCGGCTACAAATGTCGTCCCAAAACGTGCCGATTGCCGTTTTGCCCTTCACTTCGCGCGGCTTGCTTGGTGGATTGTTGCGGTCGACGATGTGCAGGACTGCGTCGTCCGCATAGAAGCTCGTCAGCGCCCGACCATCGCGAGTTTCGATCGCGCGCTTGAGTCCCGCGCCTGTGACGGTGTTGGTCTTTGCGTCCATGGAATCCTCCGGTTGTTCGCTGTGAGTGGTGGCCGCTTCCGCTTGATGGAAGCGGCATGAGTTGGCCGTCGCGCTATTTCGCCATTCCGGTGGTGGTCTTTGCTTTCTCGCCGGCCAGCTTCAGCACGGTGTCTGTTTCGTGTTTGAACGACGCCAGATCGATCTGCATGCCGTTGAGCACGGTGCTCCAGTGACGCGAGATCGCCGCCATTGCCACCGCTTCGCGAATTTCCTCGTCGGTGGCGCCGTTTGCCTTGGCGATAGCCGTGTGGAAATACACGCAGTATTGGCATGGGATCTGTGCGGAGACCGCGAGGCCGATCAGCTCTTTGGTCTTGACGTTGAGGCTGGTTTTGGAATTGAGCTGGACTGATTTGAATTCGGCCCAGGCTCCGGCGATGCCGGATTCCGGGAAGGCCTTGAAGAACGCCGGCACCATGCCAAGCGTCTGCTCGATATCGCGATAGGTCGCTTGTGAGGATTCGTCAGCTGCCCGAGCTACTTGCGCGAGACCCGTGACGAGCCCAATTGCGATCGCCGTTCCAAGAACGGCACCAATTCCGGTGATCGTGCGCATAACTGCTCTCCTCTTTGATATGCCGGGGACGGCTCCCGCGGCTCCTGAGGGTCACAGTTAGGATGGAAAAAGCGGGCGACGCTTCGCCCGAAATGGCCATTTTCGTATGGCCCGTACGGGCTATGCGCCACTGCGCGGGGTCGTGCGCCCCACAAGGGCCGCGGCTGCCGCACGCGTCGGCAGGTCGAGTTTGAGCAGGATATTGGCGACGTGCCGCTTGATAGTGTGATCACTTAAATTCAGTCGTTTGGCGATTGCAGCATTGCTGAGACCGTCGGCGACCAAAGCGAGCACTTCGCGTTCGCGCGCGCTCAATACTTCTACGCCAGTTGGCCGTGCAACCGTTGCGGCCAGGTCGAGATGTTGGGCATCGGTCACGGCAAGCAATCTGAGTTCGCCAGCTATTCCATCGAGTGTCTCGCTGCCGCGCTCGGCGAAGTGCAAACCGGAACCGGCGACCAAGTCTGCAACAACGCCGGAGACCAAGATCTCGCTTGAACGAGCCTTGGTGGAAATGTCCTTGGCAACATGGACGGTGAGGCCCGCGAATTCCTGGTCGCGAATTTCGATCTCGCCCGTGTGTACGCCGGCCGCGAGCTCCAGTCCGAACGCATGCGCGGCATCGCGCAGGGCAAGCCCGCAACGAACCGCGCGCGCAGGGCCGTCGAAATAGCCGATCATTTCTTCGGGGCTTACAATGGCAAGATGACCGTCATAGCGCGCGAAAGCTTGCGCGGCGCTGTCACGCAACTTGTCGGTCCGTTCCTGCCAGGCGCGATCGCCGAGACGCGCGGCCTGCCGGACCGGCGATGCCAGCTTGGCAGCGAGCACAGTTGCGAGCACGCGATCGCCGACTGGCGATGGCCGTGTACCGGTCAGGAATTCCTCGATTTCATCGATGATGGGATCGATGTCACCAGTCCAGATCGGATGATCGCGGCCGGGAAATTCCGCAAAGCGGGCGCCGGCGATTTTCTCGGCGAGATATTGACCACCCGCGAATTTGATTCGCGCATCTTCGCGACGGTGAATGACGAGCGTCGGAACGCGGATCGTCGCGAGCACCGAACGCACATCGATTGCAGCATTCATGCGTGCCAGGGCGATGGCAGCATTTGGACTTGCGGAATTGCGCTCATAACGTCCCCACCAGGCGGGAAACCGTCCATCCTTCGATTGCTCGGGAGCAAAGCGGGGCGCGTTTTCTCCGGTCCCCCATGAGGCCTCAATGCCGCGAATGAAATCTTCAAGCGCCTCGCGGCCCATGACCCAGGTGTGGAAGTGCGCGTAGGCGCCGTACAGAATCAGGGCGCGCGTACGCTTGGGATAAGTCGCCGCGAACAAAATTGACATCGGGCCGCCTTCCGAAGCGCCAAGCAGAGCGGCACGCCCGCTGCCAACCGCATCCATCACCGCGCGCACATCATCCATGCGCGTCTCCAGTGATGGGAGATGTTGAGTGTCAACGCGATCGCTTAACCCGGTGCCGCGCTTGTCGAGCATGATCAGGCGAGTGAACGAACCCAGCCGCGTCATCAGATGGCTGAAGCCGGGATCTTCCCAATGGGCGTCGAGATTGGAAATGAATCCGGGAACGAACACCAGATCGAGCGGGCCGTTGCCGATGATCTGATAGGCAATGCGAATGTCGCCGCTTTTGGCGTAGCGAGTTTCCGGAGGTTTCACGTCAGCCGCCCCACCATGTGGCAGTCTGCCAATTCACCGGTGACAGCTTGTGCAACAGGTAGATCAAGTTAAGACGATTTTTCAGGATGCGCCAATTGGCCTGAGCGCGCGGGGCTTGACCCCTGCCCGGTCTCGGCGCTTCCGTGCGCGCGATGTCTAATTCAACGCGCGAGACCATTTTTGCTCTTTCGTCGGGGCGGCCCCCGGCGGCGATTGCGGTCGTGCGCGTGAGTGGCGCACGCGCGGGTGCGGCGCTCAAGGCTCTCACGGGCAAGATCCCTGATCCCCGAAAGGCCGCGCTGGCGCAGGTTCGTGGGCCGGGTGGAGATGTCATCGATCAGGCGCTGGTGCTGTGGTTTCCGGCGCCTCATAGCGAGACCGGCGAAGATGTTGCAGAGCTTCAATTGCACGGCGGGCGGGCGGTGATTGTCGGCGTGCTTTCGGCGCTCTCGCGCATTGAAGGTTTGCGTCCCGCGGAGGCCGGCGAGTTCACCCGCCGGGCTTTCGAAAACGGGAAGCTGGATCTCACGGCCGTCGAAGGTCTTGCCGATCTGGTGATGGCGGAAACCGAAGGCCAACGCCGGCAGGCCTTCCGGCAGATGACCGGTGCACTTGGCAAGCGTGCCGAAAGCTGGCGTTCGCAGCTGATTTCAGGCGCTGGCGCTGGTCGAAGCGCGCATTGATTTTTCCGATGAAGCAGACGTGCCACAGGATCTCGTGACGCCTGCGTTGCAGATTGCGCGCGCACTTGACGGTGAAATAACGTCAGCGCTGGCGGATGGCGGCCGCGGTGAGCGGCTACGCGAGGGTCTGGTGGTTGCCATCGCGGGCCCGCCGAATGCCGGAAAATCCACGCTGCTCAACCGGATTGCCAAGCGCGAAGCGGCAATCGTTTCGCCTTACGCCGGTACGACGCGCGACATCATAGAGGTGCATTTGGATCTTGCTGGATTGCCGGTGACGCTGCTCGACACTGCCGGCATCCGCGAAACCGATGATCCAGTCGAGCGTGAAGGTGTGATGCGCGCGCGCGCGCGCGCGACAAGTGCTGATTTGGTGCTGTGGGTGATAGAGGCCGGCGATCCCGGTCTCCCTGATTGGGGCAAATCCGACCACTCGACCCCGCCAACATGGCTTATCCGCAATAAAATCGATATTTTTCAAGGAGATAGGTTAAGAAATGAACCAATTTATCAAAACAAAGGAAGGAATGAACAGAGATCGCATCCTAATAAAACATTAAAAAACATAGATAATAAAAAGTTAACAAGTAAGAGTGAACTTAAATTCAATAGTAATGAATCCGTATTCGATATTTCAGCCATTACGGGTGAGGGTTTCGACGCGCTGTTAGCCGGGCTAACGCGGCATGCGGAAGGCTACTTGTCCGGCGGCGAATTGGCCCTCGTGACGCGCGAAAGACATCGACGCGCGTTGGAGGACACGCAAATGGCGCTGCGGCGCGCACTGGCTCACGATCTCGCTGGTAGCGAGGATCTCCTGGCGGAAGAGCTCCGAATTGCAGGGAGGGCACTGGGGCGCCTCACCGGCCGCGTGGATGTGGAAGACGTTCTGGACGTGATTTTCCGCGATTTCTGCATCGGCAAATAGCATATCGGTTGGCGGGCATTTCTTATCTGACGGCCGAGATTTAGTGTTTCACGTGAAACAATTTTCGAAAAAACCAATGTTTTTGACCCCTCCCCTCGCCTCCGCTACAAGGCAAGATCCGAGGGTTTTGATGCCTACGCGATTCGACGTCGTTGTCATTGGCGGCGGCCACGCCGGCTGTGAAGCCGCGGCTGCTGCTGCCCGTATGGGCGCGCAAACGGCCCTCATCACCCACCATTTCCGCACGATCGGTGCAATGTCCTGCAATCCCGCCATTGGTGGGCTCGGAAAAGGCCATCTGGTGCGGGAAATCGATGCTTTAGACGGCCTTATGGGCCGGGTCGCTGACCTCGGCGGCATTCAATTCCGTGTCCTAAATCGCCGCAAAGGCCCCGCCGTGCGCGGCCCGAGAGCCCAGGCTGATCGCAAACTCTATGCGGCGGCGATGCAGGCTGCAATTCGCGAAACGCCCAATCTCGAAGTGATCGAAGCCGAAGCGGATGATCTCGTTATCCAGAATGGCCGCGTCTGTGGTATCAAATTCGCTGACAGCCGCGAAATATCTGCGGGCGCCGTCGTTCTGACGACTGGCACTTTCTTGCGCGGTCTCATCCACATCGGCGAAAGACAAATTCCTGCTGGCCGTGTTGGTGAAGCACCGGCGCTCGGACTTTCGTGCACATTGGAAAAGATTGGACTTGCCCTCGGCCGCTTAAAGACTGGAACGCCGCCGCGTCTCGACGGACGCACAATTGATTGGTCGGCGCTTGAAATGCAGCCCGGCGACGATCCGCCCGAGCCATTTTCAATTCTCACAACGCGCATCGAAAACGCGCAGATCCGGTGCGGCATCACGCGCACTGTCGAAACCACGCACAAGATCATTCGCGACAATGTGCATCGCTCACCGATGTATTCCGGACAGATTGCAAGTCGTGGCCCGCGATACTGTCCGTCGATTGAAGACAAGATCGTGAAGTTTGGCGAACGCGACGGCCATCAAATTTTTCTGGAGCCGGAAGGCCTTGACGATCACACCGTCTATCCAAATGGAATTTCGACATCGCTTCCGGAAGACGTTCAGCACGAACTGGTCGCAACAATTCCAGGATTGGAGAACGCGAGATTTATTCGTCCGGGCTACGCGATCGAATATGATTATGTCGATCCGCGCGAACTGACCGCCACGCTGCAAACGAAGCGATTGCGCGGATTGTTTTTGGCTGGGCAAATCAACGGCACCACAGGCTACGAAGAGGCTGCGGCACAGGGACTTCTTGCAGGCCTCAATGCGGCAGCTTTTGCAGGCGAGGGCGATGAAATCATCATCGATCGCGCGCAAGGCTATCTTGGTGTAATGATCGACGATCTCGTCACGCGCGGCGTCAGCGAACCATATCGTATGTTTACGTCACGCGCTGAATATCGTTTGCAGTTGCGTGCCGACAATGCCGATCAACGTTTGACCGAAAAAGGAATTGCGATCGGATGCATCAGCGCCGAGCGTACGGAATTGCACAGAGTAAAACTCAGTGCATTGAAGGACGCGCGCGATTTCGCGAAGTCTGTTTCGCTCACGCCGAAAGAAGCCGAGCGGCACGGATTGTCTCTCAACAAAGATGGACAGCGCCGCACAGCGTTCGAATTGTTGTCGTACCCTTATGTGACGATTTCCGATCTCGCGAAGATCTGGCCGCGCTTTGGCGAACTTGCACCAAAGATCGCTGAGCAGATTGAAATCGACGCTAAATACGACGTTTATCTTTCGCGCCAGGCTGCCGACATCGCAGCGTACCGACGCGATGAAAGTTTTGAGTTGCCAGACAATTTCGATTACGCGGCGTTGCCGGGATTGTCGAACGAGATGAAACAGAAATTACAAACCCATCGGCCACGTACGATCGGACATGCAGGTCGCATCGATGGTGTTACGCCGGCGGCGTTGACATTACTGGTTGCTCACGTCCGGCGCGGCAAGAAAAATTCCGCGAAGTCGGCGTGAACAGCAGCGGGCAGGGCGCGCTCGATTTAAAAAACGACAAGGCACGCGCCCTCGCGCTCTTTCCTGTTTCACGTGAAACAGAGAGCCGGCTCGATGCCTACGTCGACGTGTTGTTGCGCTGGCAGAGCAAACTCAACCTCGTCGCGCCGTCGACGCTTCGCGAGTTGTGGACGCGGCACATTGTCGATTCGCTTCAACTCCTGCCGCTAGCGCCCGACGCGCAGACATGGGTGGACTTTGGGTCGGGCGGGGGATTCCCAGGGATGCCCATTGCCTGTGCGCTTGCGGACATGCCTGGCGCGAAGGTGCATCTCATTGAAAGTAATGGAAAAAAGGCGGCGTTTCTCAGAGAGGCGGCGAGGGTGACAGGGGTGCCGGCCATCGTTCATCAGGAACGCGCCGAGAAATTTGGGGAAACCTGTGCAGAACCAGTGCACGTCGTGACCGCCCGAGCCTTGGCCCCATTGAAAACCCTGTGCGATCAGGCGTTTCCTTTGATTAGCCGAGGTGCCGTGGCCATGTTCCCCAAGGGACAAGATGTAGATGCTGAATTGACCGATGCCGCTAAATATTGGAGACTTGAGGCGATAAAAGTACCCAGCAAGACCAGTCCCGAAGGCTCAATTGTGGTGATCCGCAGCCTTAAGCCCCTTGGTGGCGCTTAATCGGGGCACTGGGGCAAGGCCGAAGCCCCCCTGGGGCAATGACAAAACTGACGGAACGCCGACATGACCGATACCCCGACCCCTGAAACGTCCGGCGACCCCGAGGTTGTGCCGTTTGGCAAGCTGGCCGCCAAGCCGGATGCCGTTCGCCCGCGGGTGTTGGGGATCGCGAATCAGAAGGGTGGCGTCGGCAAGACCACAACGGCGATCAATCTTGGCACCGCCTTGGCCGCGATTGGCGAGCACGTGCTGATCGTCGACCTCGATCCGCAGGGCAATGCGTCGACCGGGCTTGGCATCGAACGCAAATCGCGCCGCACATCGACCTATGATGTGCTTACGGGAGCGGCGCCGCTGCGCGACGCCGTTCTGCAAACCGGCGTGCCACAACTTTTCATCGCGCCTTCGACGCTCGATCTCTCCGGCCTCGAGCTTGAGATCGGTCAACAACGCGACCGCGCTTTCCGGCTGCGCAATGCACTGCGCGCACTCAACAGCGGAACGCACAATTATGACTTCACGTATGTGCTTGTCGATTGCCCGCCGTCACTCAATCTGCTGACGGTCAACGCAATGGCCGCGGCAGATTCCATTCTCGTTCCGCTGCAATGCGAGTTCTTTGCACTCGAAGGACTGTCGCAACTTCTGAAAACGGTCGAGCAGGTCAAAACCACACTCAACCCGACATTATCGATCCATGGCATCGTGCTGACCATGTACGACTCACGCAACAACCTCTCTAACCAAGTTGTCGCCGACGTACGTCAATTCATGGGCAGTAAAGTGTATGAGACGATCATACCGCGCAACGTTCGTATCTCTGAAGCGCCGTCCTATGGCAAGCCGGTGCTGGTCTATGATCTCAAATGTGTAGGCAGCGAGGCTTATCTGAGGCTCGCAACCGAAATCATCCAGCGCGAGAAAGCATTAAAAGCCGGATAGCGGCGTGCAATTTTTTCTCGCGCGTTCACACTTGAATTGGCGACCTTAAACAGAGACTACGGAAAGGCATAGCGTGGCACGGAGTTCAGGAGCAGCAATGGCGGATCATTCGCGATTGGGACGTGGCTTGGCCGCGCTGATCGGCGACGTCGGCGATGAAACTTCCGTCGCTGACAGCGGACGAAAGCCACGCCGTGCGCCTGTCGAAAGTCTGCGGCCTAATCCGCGGAACCCGCGCCGCCTGTTCACCGACACCGAGCTCGAGGAGCTTTCCGATTCAATCCGCGAGCGTGGCATTATTCAGCCGATCGTTGTGCGCGCACTACAGGGCGATAAGTTTGAGATCATTGCGGGTGAACGGCGATGGCGGGCGGCACAGCGTGCGGGGTTGCATGACGTGCCAATTGCGGTGGTGGAAGCAAACGACGCGCAGGCGCTCGAATTTGCCATCATCGAGAATGTCCAGCGCGCCGATCTCAATCCGATCGAGGAGGCGAGTGGCTATCTCGCCTTGATGGACGATTTTAATCGTACGCAGGATGAAGTTGCCCAGATCGTCGGCAAGAGTCGGCCGCATGTCGCGAATACTATTCGGTTGCTGAAACTATCCGAACCAATCAAGCAGTTGGTGCGGTCTGGTAAAATTTCTGCCGGACACGCGCGTCTATTGCTTGGTCAACCCAACGCCGAACAGATTGCGCACGAGATTATCGACAAGGGTTTGAGCGTACGCCAGCTTGAAGTCGAAATGCGTAAGGACGGCGCTGCCCAGGCGCGCGATGTCAGGCGCGAGGCAAAAGGCCACACTAGCGGCGCAAAAGATGCGGATACGCGGGCGCTCGAAAAACGCTTATCCGACGCGCTTGGACTTGAAGTGAGTGTCGATCATCGCGGCGAGGGCGGCACGCTTCGAATCAAATATCGCAATCTTGAACAGCTCGACGCCGTGCTGAAAAAACTCGGCGGCTGATGGCGCCCTAATCGGTTGTGCTGGCGACGCTGATTAGCTGCACACCGCCGACCGGCCCCGGCGTCCAATCTTCACCAGGTAAAAGCGTGATCCGGACATCTTCGATCAGGCCGCGGGACAGGAACGGATCGAAGTAGCGCATGCTGCGCTCATTCAAATCGAGCACCCGACCAGGCTTAAGCCGGCCGACATCATTGATCCTGACGATGACCTGTTTTTCGCCACTTTCCACAAGCGCGAACTTGGGCTGGTAAAGTTTGCCGTAGCGCACGCCGCCAAATTGTTCGCGCAAATCGGTTTGGACAGCGGCCGTCCAGGCGGAAGGATCATATAGCTCGCCGGAGGCTGTTTGAGTGCCGCCTTCCTCAATTCCGTCACGGTAGGGGTTGTACGTCGAGACGGTCCCCAGGATCATCGCATTGTTGAGCGCGGCTTCGCTCTGTATGCGGGGCAATCCCATAAAAGCCGCGAGCTTCAACACAGAGCGATAGGCGGGTACAAAATTCGGCAGCATTTTGTTGCGCGCAAACGAAATCAGATCCGCGCCGCCAGTACCCGTGCCGGTCGATGCATTCCGTATCATCTCAAATATGTCATTGCGGATCTGAGGAACGATCGTAATTGACGCAGGTTCGTCCGTCGCTGCCGGCAGATCGAGGTGCGACAACACCGCCAATAGTAGTTGTGTCACACGTTTCGGCGCGATCTGCCGTGCTGCTGATTTCAGCCTCCGGTGCTATTTCGAAAATGGCTTCCGTTTGATCATTGTCTGCCGCGAGTGACAACACGACGATGTCGGAATCCGGAACCGGCCGGGATCGCCAATGCCATCGGAGCGGCATAGCGGCTCTCGATTCGCGTCCCAGACCATGCCGACCAGAAAGGCAAGCGCGAGAGCAAATGTCATCGCTGCCCGGCCGCGATGTGCGGAGGAGCTGCCGGATTTTCCGATTACGCTTGGAAGACGACGCTGGCGGGGACATCAACACCGTCGGCACTGGACTTACTTTCGGGAAGTAAAGCCGTACCGAATGCTGATAAAACGCGCGTAAAATACGTGCGCGAAAACATTCATAGAGTTTGATGTAAATGCCGGGCTGTTCTCCCGGCGCTTTTCTCCAAAAAGCTACGTGTGCGCGAATACGCTGTCTCTCGCCCGAAAAGATGAGGGACCGCCTTTCGGCGGTCCCTCTGGCACATAATTAACTTAGATTGTCGCGTAAGGCTTAGTGATGCTTCTTGTGCTTGGTCTTGTGAACGACCGGGCACTGAGGGGTCAAAACATTCATCCCCACCTTGAGCGGTTCGCTGAAGCCCGGGCCACCAAGACCCAGGAAGTCGCCGCTGCAAGTCGTGCGACGAATGAGGTCATAAATATCCAGAGCAGCGACGAAGCCGATGAAATCCGCCGGTAGCTGCAGCTCCGGCTGCCCCGCTGGTACCAGCGGCAACCGCGGGGTGCGCAACGATGACGGCGGACGCCGTCGTCGGAACAACCGCCGAGAACGCAAGCGCGCTGATGACAGCCGCGCACACAAACTTACTCATTAGTATCCTCCAAGTGATTGCACCGTACTGCCTTCCGTACAGCGCTGAATTCCGCGGTGCGGTTTGATTTGCAGAAACGGTGCAACCGCGTAAGGCGAGATGTCTGTAGCGGGCGTGATTTCGTGCGGCGATTTGATTCGCGCAGTAACGTGATCAAGTAGGGTGACCAAGTAACGTTAAGCACGCCGCGCGGCACCGTTGACTTCCGTTGCCTCGGGAACCCGCGCGCGATTTATGTTTTTGCTTGCCGCCCCCAGGCACGTTAACACTGCTCCAATTCCACTCTGCGGCGTCCCGTCGGCACAGCATCGGTCGTCGACGAGATCTGTGGTCTGCCGCAGCCGAAATTGCGACATGTATTGCTACAACCTTGGCGCGATATTAGGCTTTTTGTCTTTGCAGCCCACAGCATCCCGAAATACATTCGGGTGTCTATTTGATGAGTTTTTTGAATGCGCGCGCGCCGTGATGCCGCTTTACGCCTCCTCAAGACGATGCTGGTGGCGTCAATCTTTTTTCCCGCCGCATTTTTTGTCTATGCGAGCTGGCTTAATTACCAGAACGCCTTTGCTCGCGCTGACGAACAACTTGCGTCGTCCTTGAACATCCTCTCCGAACAGGCCTCCAAAGTCTTTCAGTCGGTTGACCTGACATTCGCCGGTGTCGACGCCATCATCGGAGATCTCACCGACGACCAGATCAAGTCCTCCGCGCAAGCGATCCATTTCCAACTGAGCAAGCTTGAAAAGGCGCTCAACGCCGTTGATGGCATTTTGATTGTCGACAAAGACGGGCACACGCTTGTGTCCTCGGCGGTCTTCCCGATCCCGAGCAGCGCCGGCGTGGCCGACCGCGACTACTTCCTCGCGCAGGTGGATCGGGACGTGGGCACTTTCGTCGGCCAGATATTGCAGCCGCGCGTGAGGAAAGAACCTTTCTTCGGTATCAGCCGTCGGCGCCCAGCTCGCAACGGCGAATTCAACGGCGTCATCATGGTTGCTGTCGTGCCGCAGGTGTTTTCCGATTTCTATGACAAACTTGGCCGTGATAGCTCGGCAAGTTTCTCGCTTGCTCGAAGTGACGGCGCAATTCTGGCGCGTCATCCTGAGCCGCCGGGAGGCGTCACCCATTTTGGGCGCAACAGCGGGTTCATGCTGAACGTCACCAATAATCCCGAGGGCGGTATTGTCACGAGCAACAATTCGGTCGACGGCGTTCAGCGGCGCATTGCCTACCGCAAACTTGGGTATTCCAATTTGTACGTTTCCGATGGATTGGAGACGCACGCGATACTGGCCGACTGGATGCGCTTGATGGCGAGCCACTTATTCTTCGGGGTTCCGGCCACGACCTTCCTCTTCATCCTCGTCTTACTGACCAAAGCGGCGGACGCAAGCTTTCTATGCGGAGGCCGAGCGTCGCGAGATAGCGGAGCAGGCGCTCCGGCAATCACAAAAGATGGAAGCCGTCGGTCAACTAACGGGCGGTGTTGCGCACGACTTCAACAATCTTCTGACGATCATCATCGGCAATCTCGGAATTGCAAAACGGGGAGTTGTCGAGGCGCGCGCAGAACGGGCTCTCAACAATGCGCTCGTCGGCGCGGAGCGTGCCGCGCAACTGACGCAGCGATTGCTCGCCTTTTCGCGCCGCCAGCCGCTCAATCCGAGAGTGCTGGACGTCAACAAACTCATTGTTTCGATGTCGGACCTTCTGGCGCGGACGCTCGGTGAAAATATCGAGCTCGAGACGATAGGCGGAGCCGGACTCTGGAGTGTCGAGGTCGACGCATCGGAACTGGAATCGACTTTGCTCAATCTTGCACTGAATGCACGGGACGCAATGCCGGAAGGCGGCAAGCTGACGATCGAAACGAGCAACGCCTACCTCGATGACGAATATTGCCGTCAGCACGACGGCGTTGCTCCCGGACAATATGTTCTGATCGCCGTCAGCGATAGCGGTGCGGGAATGTCCACCGAAACGATTGACCGTGCGTTTGAACCGTTTTTCACAACGAAGGAGGCCGGCAAAGGCACCGGACTGGGTCTGAGCCAAGTCTACGGTTTCATGAAACAGTCCGAAGGACACGTGAAAATTTACAGCGAGCCTGGTGAAGGCACCACCATCAAGCTCTACCTGCCGCGACGCGACGGCGATGAAGCAGCCATTTCCGCTGAAGATAGTGAAGGCTCCGACCGAGGACGCGGCGAAACAATCCTGGTCGTGGAAGACGATGACGGTGTGCGCCAATATGCGGCCGAGATCCTGAGAGACCTGAACTACCAGGTCATCGAAGCCAAAGATTCGGCGACCGCTCTTCGTCTGCTCGACGCGGATAAGAAATTCGACTTGTTGCTGACGGACGTCGTCCTGCCTGGCAAGAACGGCCGGGAATTGGCAAACGAAATCGAAAAGCGCCGCCCTGACGTAAAAATTATTTTTATGACGGGCTACTCAAGAAATGCGATCGTCCATCATGGACGATTGGATGCTGGTACCGAGCTTATCCCGAAGCCGCTCATTGAGCGCGTCATGGCGCGAAAAATCCGCCAAGTTCTCGATAGCCGTTCAGAGGGCTGATAGGCGGATTCTAACCCACGATAGTCCGAGTCTCAGTGCGTTGACGACGGTGCCTTCTGGGCGAAAAGCGCATCCAGCGTGAAGGCATTGGGGCAATATTCGCGGTAATGTTCGGCTGCGGTACCTTCTTTCAGCTCGTGCTGGCAACGTTCCTTCTGGCCGCAAACAACGCACAATCTTTGCAGGTCGCGCATGACCCCGGGGCTCGTCTTGGCCAATTGCGCCGGATCGACATAGAGCTTGAGCAGTAACTTCTCCAGCAAGTCGGCTGCGCCCGGGCCTTTGGCCGCCAGTGCACGTAATTCGCCGACCGGTACGCCAAGGTCCTTGGCGATCTGCATGATCTGCTCAGGACTGCAGTGTCCAAATTCGTCCTGCACCCCAATTTTCTGTCGGTACTTGTTAACCCAGCCGGCAATGGCATTCATCACGAAATTGATCGTGGGATAATTCGGTTCCTGGATATCGGGGCCTGGCATTGTGCCCTCCATCGAGAAGATTGAAACCAAACCTTTCTCGCACGGGCCGCAAGCCTTGGCGTTGCGCTAGATCAAATGCCCGTTTTGCCGTGTTTTTACAGGGTCGAAACACCCGCGTGTCGCCGCATTTGAAAGGAACCAAACTTAGAAATCCGGCGTTTGGACTCGGGGTCTCTCGAGGAGGCTGAGGATGCGGCTTGTTCTTTTGATTGTTCTCTTGTTGCTCGTGTTGGGTGCGTTACCCACGTGGCCGTATAGCGCCGGGTGGGGCTACTATCCCTCAGGCGGGCTTGGCCTGGTTCTGGTTGTCCTTCTGGTCCTGCTCCTGCTGGGCCGGATCTAGCCGCCGCAGAATCCGGCAGGCGAACGCTCCAGTTACTCCGTCTCCGAAGTTGATGGGAGCTCCATCTTATTGCGCAGCGCGTCCGTGCCTTTGATGGTGTCAATCACAGTGCGATAGGCGCTTGAGACCTTGCCGCCTAGGGTTTTTGGACGCCGGTTGCGAAGCTTTCGCTTTTTGACTGGAGCGCGGGGTTTCTTTCTGGTCACGGATCTGGATTTTTTCTTTCGTTTGGCAGCGGCCGACTTGCGCGTTTTTCGAGCCATCGATGATCCCCATGGTTCATAACATTTTCAAATACAAGCATAGAGCGTACGCGCCCCGATCGAAAGGCGTATGGCGCCGCTGCGCTCGATGAATTTCATTTTCTGCGCTGGATCGCCTCCGGTCTCAACTGCTAAGCATCCCGGCCGGCGCCAACGATCGGGGAGGACCAAAAGTGGCCGCATCACTACAAGGCGAATTGCAGCCGACGATCTATCGTTTCAAGCTTGGTGGCTTCGAAGTGGCGACCGTGCTGGATGCCAAGGCGATCCGCGACGGATTGCATCCACATTATGGCGCTAATGCCACGGTCGAAGAGGTGCATGCGCTCGCCCGCGCCAACAATATCGACACCCAACGCTTTGAGCACCCGAATATCCCAACGCTGGTAAACACGGGCAAACAGCTTGTGCTGTTCGACACCGGCAATGGTGCATTGCCGCGCGAATATGAGCAGCTCAGCAAAAGGCTGCCACCGGGAAACACTGCCGCGAGACTGGCGCAAGCGGGGTACCAGCCAGAGGATATCGATATCGTCGTTACGACCCACGGCCATCCGGATCATATCGGTGGGCTAACGGAAGGCGGCAAACCGGTTTTTCCGAACGCGCGCTATGTGTTTGGTGCGGCCGAGTTCGATTTTTGGAAACGCGGCGAGAATGTACGCGAGGCGCGCAAGTTCAATCGCGAGCTCTTCGTTAAAATTTGTGTGCCCTTGGCTGATCGCTCGACTTTCATAAAGCCAGGCGACGAAGTCGTACCCGGTATCACGGCAGTGGACGCCGCTGGGCATTCACCTGGCTTGATGGCATTTCATATCGAAAGCGACGGCAAGCGTTTTATGATCACCGCCGATACCTTCACCCAATATGTGATGGCCGTACAACGACCCGAATGGCATTTCGAGATGGACGATGACAAGGATCGCGCGGTAGCCACCCGCAAACGCATCATCGACATGCTTGTAACCGACAAGCTCTTTGTCGCGAGCTTTCACATGCCATTCCCTGGCATCGGTTACATAGAAAAGGCGCAGAGCGGCTATCGTTGGGTGCCGCACAGCTATCAGCTGAATTTATAGCGCCGCGCGTGGAAGCTTACCCGCCGCCCCAGCGAAATGTCGGGACGGTTAGTGGCTTGGGCTTGGGCTTGCCTTCATCGCAGCGGCCGATGCGATCTTCCACGGCCTGCGCGGTCTTGTTGTCGATGACGACGTAGTGACAAAGTGTGCCATCGTGCAGGGCACGGGCGACGCGAGTGGTCCGCCCGTCGGTGCGCAGTTCGCTTTCCTGATCGCGAAATGTCCCGATCATCATCACCGCGCCTAGAAACAGACTCGCGCCGATCACAACAACAAAGAACGATGACACGATCGCCGCCCGCCAAAAGCTGGTGCGCGTTTCCTGTGATCGCTGTAAATCCCGGCGGGATTCGGCAGCCTGCATTTTTCCGGCACCGCCCGCCGTATCGCGGCTCACGTTCATTTCAGCATGCTTAACGGAAAAGCATTGATCAGTTCTAAAGGCCTTGGTTCAGATTAGGATTGTCCAGGTAATTCGATTTAAGCAGCGAGCGCCAAGCGGCCGATTTAGGCCTTCTTTCGTGCGCTCACCGCCAGTGACAGGAGTATGCGCTGCGCTATCGCTTCCGCAATTGGCGCATTGCGGCGCATTTCGAGCGAAGCCTCAGCCAATTGCTCCATGGCACGCAGCAGGCGCAGCGGCGACCATGCGCGTAGCGCTTCGCCGACCTGGCGTTCGCGACTGAAATGGACGGGAGGTGCCGCACGTTTCATTGCGAACTCAATCGAGTCTCCGCCTTCGATCGCCAGCTTCATCTTATGCAGATTGGTGACCTGGCGGATGGCCGCCGAAATGATCGCCGCAGGGGACGAACCGCTGGCACGCGCCTTGCTGAATTCACTATCGACTTCACTGGTTCTCCCCGCAAAGGCAGCATCGATCACACCGTCGAGCGCCATCTCGGAAGCGTCTGCCACGACCGCTATGACGTCGTCGAGGTCAACGGTTTTTTGTCCCTTCGCATAGAGAACAAGTTTTCTAATCTCATTGCGCGACGCGAGTCGGTCACCTCCAAGCAAGCCTAGCAGCGCAGCACGTGCATCCGGGGCGATGCCCACGTTTTCCGCGCGCAGTTCATCGTCAATGAGTTGGGCGAGAGCACGCTCGTTGTCGGCATAGCAGGGCAATGCGGCCGCGACCTTTGCCTTTTCGCAAACCGCTCGTAGCGGTGCGTTTTTGCGGAGATCACCTGCCTCGATAATGACGCGGCACCCGCTCGACGGTGACGCGATTACGGTTTCGATCGCGGACGCAATATTGCGCGCGCCCGCCCGTACCAACACGGCGCGGCGTCCGCCGAACAGCGGCACGGTGTGCGCTTCCTCCACAAGCCTTGCGGGATTTCCCGCCAGTTCATCGCCTTCGATGCGCGCCAGACTGAAGGGGTCACTAGGGTCGTCGACCGACGCCCGCACCAGCGCGTCGACTCGCTCGCGTACGAGTCCGGCGTCGGGTCCAAACACCAGCATGATTGGTTGCGCAGGATTTGGCTTGGCAATGAAGCGATCGACGTCGGCAGCTTTAACGGCGGTCATGGTAACTTTTCTGGATCCTCACCATGAAGCCGAGTATGGCCTAAGTCCCCGCTACAAAATACGAGGTGAGGCGCGAGCGAATATTGTCGGCGATCACCTTTGCCGCACGGTTTTCCGCGTCACGCAGGCCACGATCGCCGGCGAAACGCTGCTGCTGGCCAGGAATGTTATAAGACACGCGGGAGAAGGTCTGTCCGGCCACAACCTTTTTGCCGGTCGCGAGTTCGGTCAACGTGTAAATCGCGTCGATACCGTAATTCTCGATGTCCGGACGTGCCGTATTGATGTCGACGATCACTTGAAGCTGGGTGGCCGTGAGTTTGACGTCCAGGCGATGCGTCGGCGAGATGCCGCCGCTGCCACCGGTCAGGTCATATATCAGTTCATTGCGCACGCCGACGCTGACGCGATCGATTCTACTGCCCCTCGGAGTATCGATTGGCGCAACTTCGACCGCGCTGAGTTGACCGGAAAGGCCGGCGCCCCCAACAGGTGTCGGCCGCTCGGCGTAGAGCGGTTGAAAACAGCCTGCAGTGAGGCCGGCCAGCGCCAGGGCCGCAAAAAACCTGGCAAAGCGCGGAATTTCAGACCACGACATTGACGATCCTTTGCGGGACGACGATGACCTTTTTCGGGCTTTTGCCATCCAACACCTTATTTACCTCATCAAGAGCCAAAACGGCAGCCTCTATCTCTGCAATTGTGGCGCCGCGCCCGACCGTGACCTCGGCACGCTTTTTTCCGTTGATTTGAACGGGCAGGGTGACTGTATTTTCCACCAGCAGCTCGGGTTCGACCTTCGGCCAGGTCTCTATTGCGACCAGCGTCTTGTGCCCGAGCGCGGCCCAGCACTCCTCGGCCAGATGCGGCATCATCGGATGAAACAGCCGCACGAGGATATCGCCCGCCTCACGCAAGGCCCAAGCAAGGTCATCCGCCGGCGAACTTTCGATATCGCCAATGGCATCGCCGAGGGTATTGGCGAATTCGTAGATATGGGCGACGCAGCGATTGAATCGGAGTTTATCGACATCGTCGGACACATGAGCGAGTGCGCGGTGTGCCGCTTTGCGCACTTTAAGCGCTGTCTCGCCAAAATTCGGGGGTCGTGATATCGGCCCCTGCACATCAGCAATTTCGCCAATGAGCCGCCAGAGCCGTTGAACAAAACGCCATGCGCCCTGCACGCCTTCTTCGGTCCAAATCACGTCGCGCTCGGGTGGGGAATCCGACAGCATGAACCAGCGCGCAGTGTCCGCGCCGTAAGCGGCGATAATGTCGTCGGGGTCGATGGTATTTTTCTTCGACTTGGACATTTTCTCGATTGAGCCGATCTCAATCGGCTCGCCGGTCGAAGCAAGTGTCGCGCGCCGTGCGTCACCCACGCCATCGATCTTGACGTTGGCTGGCTCAATCCAGTCGCCACCCTTGGTACGATAGGTCTCATGCACGACCATGCCTTGCGTGAACAGCCCGGCGAAAGGCTCGTCCATACCGACGTGCCCGGTCTTGTGCATCGCGCGGGTGAAAAATCTCGAATACAGCAGATGCAAGATGGCGTGCTCGATACCACCGATGTACTGATCGACCGGTAGCCATTCGTCCGCCATCTTGCGATCAGTGGGTGCCGTTTTGACCCAAGGGTCGGTAAATCGTGCGAAGTACCAGGACGAATCGACAAAAGTATCCATGGTATCTGTCTCGCGCCGCGCCGGGCCTGAACACTTCGGGCATGCGACATTCTTCCAGGTCGGATGACGGTCGAGCGGATTCCCCGGTTTGTCGAAGGAGACGTCATCGGGAAGTATTACGGGGAGGTCTTTCTCCGGCACGGGAACCACGCCGCATTTGGCGCAGTGAATGATCGGGATTGGGCAGCCCCAATAGCGCTGGCGCGAGATGCCCCAGTCGCGCAGGCGATAATTGACCTGGCGTTGAGCTACCGGACGGTTTCCGCGGGTCTCTTTTTCGAGGCGCTTCGCGACTTCTTCTTTGGCTTCATCGATAGTCATTCCATCAAGGAAGCGCGAATTGATCATGCGGCCATCGCCGTCATAGGCAACGTTGGTGATGACGAAGGTCTTGGCGTCCTGGCCTGGCGGGCAGACCACCGGCGTGTTGCCGAGGCCGTATTTGTTGACGAAATCGAGGTCGCGCTGGTCGTGCGCGGGGCAGCCGAAGATTGCACCGGTGCCATAGTCCATCAGGATAAAATTGGCGACATATACAGGCAATTTCCAGTTCGAATCGAACGGATGCACCGCCTTGATGCCGGTGTCGAAGCCCAACTTCTCCGCGGTGTCGATTTCCGCTTGAGCGGTGCCCATCTTCTTGCACTCGGCAATGAATGCCGCGAGCTTCGGATTTTTCGCCGCTGCAGCTTGTGCAAGCGGATGATCCGGTGACAGCGCCATGAATTTGGCACCAAACAAGGTGTCCGGCCGCGTCGTGAAAATTTCCAGTTCGCTTTCCTTGTTCGGAGCCGTTGCGGGATCGAGCATGAAGCGTAGCAACAGGCCTTCCGAGCGACCGATCCAGTTCTTCTGCATTAGCCGAACTTTGTCCGGCCAGCGGTCGAGGGTGTCGAGTGCTTCGAGCAGATCCTCCGAGTAGTTGCTGATCTTGAAAAACCACTGCGTCAATTCGCGTTGTTCAACCACCGCGCCCGAGCGCCAGCCGCGTCCGTCGATCACCTGCTCGTTGGCGAGAACAGTTTGATCGACCGGATCCCAGTTCACCTTCGATTGTTTTCGTTCGACCAATCCAGCTTTGAGAAAGTCGAGAAACATTTTCTGCTGGTGCTTGTAATAAGCCGGGTCGCAGGTCGCGATCTCGCGCGCCCAGTCGAGCGAAAGCCCCATCGACTGGAGCTGCTTCTTCATTGCGGCGATGTTGTCGTAGGTCCATGCCTTTGGATGGACCTTACGGTCGATGGCCGCGTTCTCCGCTGGCATCCCGAATGCGTCCCAGCCCATCGGGTGCAGCACGGCGTTGCCCATGGCGCGTTTAAAGCGCGCGACCACGTCGCCCATGGTGTAATTGCGCACGTGTCCCATGTGGATGCGCCCCGACGGATAGGGGAACATCTCGAGCACATAGTATTTCGGACGCGGATCGTCGTTTTGGGTCGCGAAAATATTGCGCTCGGCCCAGATTTTCTGCCAGCGGGCCTCGGCCTCGCGGGCATTGTAGCGCTCGTTTTTGCTCGAATTGGCGGTCATTTGCGCGTCTTTTATGGCGCGCGGAACAGACACGAAAGAGGCCGTAGGGTCAACCGCTGCAACATAATTCGCTTGAAAAATCAGCAGGAACCAGCCGCCGCCCACGCAAGTTAGCCTGGTGAAAACAGGAGGTGCAGGATGGTTCAGGCTCAACAGATCAAGGAACACATGGAAGTTTGCGGCTCCGACGGCGCCCACGTTGGAACGGTGGACTGCACGAAGGATTTAAACAAGATCGTGCTGACCAAGAGCGATCCCAAGTCGGGCGGGCAGCATCACATTATTCCGCTCGATTGGGTCGACAAGATTGACAATAAGGTGCGCCTTAAAAAGTCGGCGAAAGAAGCCATGACGCAATGGCAGACGGCCGCCTGACGGCAATCGCGGTTTGATCGCCACGCGCTACCGAAGCTCAAGCGCGCGGCGAACCGCATCGAGCAACGCGATTGCGTCGTAAGGCTTTTCGATCACGGGTGCCTCAGGGAATAGTTTCGCGTGCACATCGTCGACACGCATGCCGGTCAGAAAAACAAACGGCGTGCCTTTTCCGGCGAGCGCTTCCGCGACGCTGAGACTGGTGCCTTCCGGGCCGCTAAGTTTGACGTCGAGCACTGCAACGTCGAATTTCGGTTCACTTCCCAGTAAATCGAGTGCTTCAGCCGCGCTAGCTACGCAAACGACTTGTGTCGCTCCCGCGCGTTCGAGCATCTGTTGGATGTCGAGCGCGATCAGGAATTCATCGTCGAGCACAAGACAACGCGTTCCGTTTAAGGCCGACTGAGTGAGCACTACTATTGATCCTCCGCACTCCAATGGAACTTTTTCTTGTCTTACGAATTGATGTGAGCGGCATTTAAAAAAGACACAAGCCAGGCGATTTTATTTGCGATTTATTCGCGAGTTATTTCGACATTGGCCCACAAGCATGCCGCTCTCGGACAAAAAAGGCGGGTAATTGAGGTCCTGGCTGGGCTTGGCATGATCGTTGGAAATAACCGGGTAAATAATCACATCACGCCCTGCGAGCAGTGCCCGCTTCGCAAGCGCTCCTGCCTGCGTGAATTTAGTGCTGAGGAATTGGGCTTTGTGAAAGAACTCAAGATCGACGAACTGCGCGTCGACGCGGGTGCAAGCTTTTTGCGGGAAGGCATGCGCAGTGAGCATCTTTACACGGTGCTGAGTGGTTGGGCATTTCGATACAAGATGCTCGACGACGGCCGTCGGCAGATTCTCAACTACGCACTGCCCGCCGATATGGTCGGGCTGCAAGGCACCTTAATGCACGAGATGGAGCATTCGGTGGAGGCGCTCACTCCGCTCGTCCTGTGTGTTTTTCCCCGTGCAAAATTGTGGGATCTATACATCCGCTTTCCGTCATTGGCTTTCGATATTACTTGGCTTGCCGCACGCGAAGAGCAATTGGTCGACGAAAACTTGGTCAGCCTCGGACGCCGTACCGCGCTCGAACGGACGGCGTACCTTTTGCTGCATCTGTTCGCGCGCGCCGAGGAGATTGGCCTGGTGAAAAATGGAGTTATCCAGTTTCCCTTCACGCAGCAACACGTTGCCGACACGCTCGGCATGTCGCTGGTGCATACCAACAAGACGCTGAAGCGGTTGTTCGTCAGCAAGGCGATTCGCTGGAAAGACCGCATTTTTGAAATGGTTGATCGGGCAGCGCTTGCCGGCATTGCCGGAAGTGACGTCATTCCGCATCGCCGCCGACCATTCATTTGAAGTGGCGTAGTGGTTGCGATATAGGCAGCAGCATGGCTGCAACTACTGAATCAATTGGTCTCGAGCACGTTCGAAAGGAAATTGTCCGAGCTTGTCGCGATGCAAATCGCGATCCGACCGCTGTAACATTGGTGGCCGTATCGAAGACCTTCGGCGCGGAAGCCATTGAACCAGTGATTGCTGCCGGCCAACGCGTGTTTGGGGAAAACCGCGTACAAGAAGCGAAAGCGAAGTGGCCGCCGCTACTATCAAATCACACAGACGTCGAGCTGCATCTGATCGGCCCCCTCCAGTCAAACAAGGCGAAAGAAGCTGTGGCGCTGTTCGATGCCATCCATTCGGTCGATCGCGCCAGCCTGTGTGAGGCCCTGGCAAAAGAGATTGGCAAACAGGATCGCCAGCCGGTTCTGTTCGTTGAGATCAATACAGGGGCCGAACCGCAAAAAGCGGGCGTGCTGCCGCAGGACGCCGACGCGTTTCTTGCGGCGTGCAGGGATAAATATGGGCTAACCATCTCGGGCCTGATGTGCATTCCGCCGCTCACTGAGGCGCCGGGGCCTCATTTTGCGCTCACCGCCAAGATCGCCGGGCGCAATGGGCTGAAGTTCCTGTCGATGGGTATGAGCGCAGATTTCGCGACCGCAATTGCGCTCGGCGCGACCCACGTGCGTGTCGGAAGCGCCATATTCGGAGAGCGGGGCTAAGCCATATCGAATTTGGACGGTGGTCTCGCTTCGCCGCGCCAGGCGACCGCGTTTACGCGAACGACATCTGCCCTTGCGGTCGGCACATGACCATTCTAAGCCGTCTAACGGCGGGCGGCATTAATCGGGTGGATCGGCTCTTCTGACGGGGACCGGGTTCGTCCGTGCGCGCCGAGCCCCATCCGACCACAGCGCCATCAATCCGGAACGCCAACGATGCGCGGGACTATCCCGATTTCCGTCGAGCAGGGCGAGCGCGGGCTCACGCGTTGGGACGCGCTGGCGGTCCTGCTCACCCTTGGCCTGCTGGTTTTTGTCGCCGAAGCCAGCCGCCATCTGCTGGAACCACTCGCGGAATTGCAACTTGCGCCATTGTCGCTCGCGCCGGAAAACCTGCCCGAATATGCTGCGCGCACGACCTTGCGCATGCTGCTGGCGCTGGTGCTGTCGCTCGTTTTCACGTTCACATACGCGACGTTCGCGGCCAAGAGCCGGCGCGCCGAGGTCTTGCTGGTGCCGCTGCTCGATATCCTGCAATCGGTGCCGATCCTCGGCTTTATCTCTGTGACCGTCGTGTTCTTCATGTCACTGGCGCCTGGCCGCGTGTTGGGCGCGGAATTCGCGGCTATTTTCGCAATTTTCACCAGCCAGGCCTGGAATATGGCCTTCAGCTTTTATCAGTCGCTGCGCACGGTGCCGGTCGAACTGACCGAAGCCTCGCGCACGTTCCGACTCTCGCCCTGGATGAACTTCTGGCGCGTTGAAGCACCGTTCGCGATGCCGCAGCTGATCTGGAACATGATGGTGTCAATGTCGGGCAGCTGGTTCTTCGTGGTTGCGTCCGAAGCGATCAGTGTCGGCAACACTACTGTCACGCTGCCCGGCATCGGCTCCTACATCGCGCTGGCGATCGAGCAAAAAGATCTGACCGCCGTCGGCTGGGCCATCGGGGCGATGCTGGTCGTTATCCTGCTTTACGATCAGCTTCTGTTCAGGCCGCTGGTGGCCTGGGCAGACCGTTTTCGCTTCGAGCAGCAAATGGGCGTGCTGCCACCGCAGTCGTGGGTGCTCGACGTGCTGCGCCGCTCCCGTATCGTCGCGGTATTGACCGACCGGTTGTCCAGGTTGTGGCGGCGCACGTTTCAGTGGCGATTTCTTCAATTGTCCTCGGTGACAGCGTCCGATTTATCCGGCCAAGGCCGTCGCTGGGGCGACCGCCTGTGGATCGGTCTCGTTATCGCCCTGGCGGGTCTCGCTCTGTGGCGCATTGTTAGTTTCATTTTGATCAATATTTCGCCGGCTGACGCGCTCGAAGCGTTTGTGGCTGGTTTAGCCACGCTGAGCCGCGTGATTGTGCTCATTGCCATAGCCAGCGTGATCTGGGTACCGATTGGCGTTTTTGTGGGAACGAGGTCGCGTCTCACTCAATTTGTTCAACCGGTCGCGCAATTTCTTGCGGCGTTTCCGGCCAATGTGCTGTTTCCGGTCGCGGTATCGGCCATCGTTGCATTTAAGCTCAATCCCAATATCTGGCTCAGCCCGCTGATGATCCTAGGCACGCAATGGTACATCCTGTTCAACGTCATTGCTGGAGCGTCATCGATTCCATCGGAGATGCGCGACATCGGCGCCAATCTGCAGGTTCGCGGCTGGTTGTGGTGGCGAAGGATCGCGCTGCCGGCTGTTTTTCCTTATTACGTCACTGGCGCCATAACCGCGTCCGGCGGCGCGTGGAATGCGAGCATCGTCGCCGAGGTTGCGAGCTGGGGAGACACGCACTTGCGGGCCATCGGCCTCGGCGCCTATATCGCCCAAGCAACCGAAGCGGGCGACTTTTCTCGTATCGTGCTCGGGATCGCGGTGATGAGCCTTTTCGTGGTCACTATCAATCGCGTGTTCTGGCGGCCGCTCTATTGGTATGCCGAACGAAAATTCCGGCTCGGATAACGGAGCAAGGTCCATGAGTGAAGCATTGCTGCAAATCCATTCGTGCTGTCAGGCTTTTCCCAAGCCCGATGGCGAAGAGCTGCTCGTGCTCAACGACATCAATCTGACGCTTGTCGAAGGCGAGATCGTCGGGTTGCTTGGCCGCTCCGGTTCCGGAAAGTCGACTCTGCTGCGGCTGATCTCCGGATTGGCGCGGCCTACTTCGGGCAATGTCGTCTATAGCGGTCAGCCGGTCACCGGTCCGGCGCCCGGCATCGCGATGGTGTTCCAGACATTCGCGCTTTTTCCCTGGCTCACCGTTCTGGAAAATGTGCAGCTGGGACTGGAAGCGCTCGGCCTGCCCGAGGCGGAGATCCGCCAGCGCGCGCTGGCCGCCATCGATTTGATTGGGCTTGACGGCTACGAGTCGGCCTACCCGCGCGAATTGTCGGGCGGCATGCGCCAGCGCGTCGGATTTGCCCGCGCCCTCGTCGTTCATCCCAATATTCTGCTGATGGACGAGCCATTTTCCGCGCTCGATGTGTTGACCGCGGAGACACTTGCGCACGGACTTTCTCGATCTCTGGACCGAGGGCAAGTTGCCGATCAAGGGCGTCATCCTGGTGACCCACAACATCGAGGAAGCGGTGCTGATGTGCGACCGCATTCTCGTGTTCTCGCGAAGCCCGGGTCACATCATCGAGGAAATCAAGGTCAATCTGCCGCAACCGCGCAACCGGCTGGAGTTTAATTTCCGCGATCTGGTCGAGCGCATCTACGTTGCGATGACCGCGCAAGCGGGGCCGCCGCACCGCGTCGTGCCGGGACGCTTCATCGGCATGGGTATTGATATGGCACTACCGCGCGTTTCCGCCAACTTGCTCGTCGGGCCTGATCGAGGCGGTCGCCGGCGCGCCCTATAACGGCAAAGCCGACCTGCCGGTCATCGCGAGCGCACTGCAAATGGAAGTGGACGATCTCTTTCCCGTCGCCGAAGCGCTTGCAGCTTTTGCGATTTGCTGAGATCGAAGGCGGCGACATCCGGCTGACCGATATCGGCAAGCAGTTTGCGGCGCAGGAGTCGACGATCGCAAACAGCTATTCCAACGCCAGCTGCTGGACCATGTTCCACTCGCCACGCACATCCGGCGCGTGCTGCAGGACCGAATCAATCATGCGGCGCCGAGGAGCCGGTTCCTCAATGAGCTCGAAGACCACATGACCTCGGAAGCCGCCGAGCACACCTTGCGATCGGTGATCGCCTGGGCGCGTTTCGCGGAAGCCTTTGCTTACGACGCTCGCACCAAGACATTCAGCCTTGATAACCCGACGTGACCGATACGGCTCGCGCGCTGGTCCGTTACTCGACCACAATTCTGGTGCGCGGTCCGAGACGAGCGAGCAGTCGGCGAAGCGAATTGAGCTCAAGCGCAACGCAGCCGGCCGTCGGCGCGAAACCTGGCCGCGCCGCATGGATGAATACCGCACTGCCGCGACCCGCCACGCGTGGCCGCGTGTTGTGGTCGATCTCGATGATGAAATCGTAGAGATCGTCCTTGCGCCTCAACCGGTCGGCATTGGATTGCGGGGATACTTTTACTGGCCGGTTGTAGTGACGATCGGCAGGATTCTCACACCAGCCGTCCTCTGCGCCTATTCGTTGCGTCAGCAATGAAGTCGGCGGACGCGGATGCTTGTCGGCGCGCCACCATAGCCGCCTGAGTCGGAAGCTGCCGCGCGGCGTGCCGCCATCACCTTCGCGCTTGTTGGCCCTGATGCCGCCACGACCGAGCGCCACCGGGATTGCCAGCGCCCCGGCGATGAGCCAGCCCCGCCGGAAATCACCGGGCTTGCGTCGTACAGTGATGCGGGACAGCGAGTTTTTTCGCATAATTATTGGCGTTTCAGCGCCGCGCCGTTCTGACGTAAATGTCAATTCACGCTTGCTCTTTTAGCCCTAATGCTCTACTTCGCGACCAAGACGGGGCGTAAGGGGCGATTTCTCAAGAGGTTTTTGTCCGATGGCCAATAAACGGACCATCCTTATTGTCGACGACGATGCCGAGCTGCGTGAGGCGCTGGTCGAACAGCTGGCGCTGCACGAGGAGTTCGACCCTATTTCGGCCGACAGCGGCACCAAAGGCGTGCAGGCGGCCAAGAATGGCCAGATCGACCTGGTGATTATGGACGTTGGGCTGCCGGATGTGGACGGCCGCGAGGCGGTGCGCATTCTGCGCAAGAACGGCTTCAAGGCGCCGATCATCATGCTGACCGGCCACGATACCGATTCCGACACCATTCTCGGTCTGGAATCCGGCGCCAACGACTATATTACCAAGCCATTTCGTTTTGCCGTGCTGCTGGCGCGCATTCGCGCGCAACTTCGCCAACACGAGGCAAGCGAAGACGCGGTGTTCGCCATCGGTCCCTACACATTCCGGCCGAGTTCAAAATTGCTGCTCAGCCCGAAGGGCAGCAAGGTGCGGCTCACTGAAAAGGAAACGGCAATTCTGCGCTTCCTTTATCGTGCCGGGCAGAAACCGGTATCGCGCGAAACGTTGCTGCAGGAAGTGTGGGGTTACAATTCCGGTGTCACCACGCATACTCTGGAAACCCATATCTACCGCCTGCGGCAAAAGGTCGAAAAAGATGCCGCCGCGCCGGCGATCCTGGTGACGGAAGCCGGCGGCTACAAGCTGGTGCCGTGAGCTTGAGCGCGACTCGAACGACGGGGCATTAATGGGCCTCGAAGAAGACATCGCTTTCTTCGAGCAGGTGCCGCCACTGGCGGCGCTCGGCAAGCAAGCATTGCGAATCCTGGCCATCGGCGCCGAGACGCGCCATCTGCAAAGTGGTGCAGTGCTCTTCTATGCCGGTGAACTTGCCGACGGCGGCTACGTCGTACAGGAAGGTTCGCTGCTGCTGGAGCCGGGCACATTGTCGGAAGGCAAAGAGATTACCGTCGGCCCCGGCACGCTGGTGGGCGAACTGGCGCTGCTCACCAACACGGTGTGTCAGGCGACGGCGATCGCAAAAGAGCCCACAGTGGTTGTGCGGATCTCACGCAATCTGTTCCGCAAGATGCTGGAAGGTTACCCGGCCGCGGCGGAAAAATTGCGCGAGAGCATGACAGAGCGCTTGCAGGCCTGGACGAAAGAGCTCGGAACGGTGAAGCGGGCTTTGGAAGCGGGCGACAAACAATAGCGCGAGTCGCGCCACGCAAATCTACAGTTCGATTGTCGCTGTTACCGGCACGTGGTCGGAAGGGCGCTCGGCCCCACGATAATCCTTGGCGATCTTTATTGTTGATACGCGCTCGGCGAGTGCGTCCGACGTCCAGACATGATCGAGCCTGCGGCCGCGGTCGGCAGCGCGCCAATTGTCCATCGCGCGGTAGCTCCACCATGTGTAGAGCTTTTCCGGCTCGGGCATGAGCACGCGCATGGTGTCGATCCATCCGCCAGCATTGCGCGCGGCGGTGAGCTTCTCGCACTCGACCGGCGTGTGCGAGACGACCTTGATCATCTGCTTGTGGCTCCAGACATCGTGCTCTAGCGGTGCCACATTGAGATCGCCGACGAGAATGGCGCGCGCCTTCTGCGCCGGGCGCAAGCCGCGATGCGCACGCATTTCATCAAGAAAGTCGAGTTTGTGCTGGAATTTCGGATTGATCTCAGGATCCGGTTCGTCGCCGCCGGCGGGGACGTAAAAGTTGTGCAAGGTGACCTGGTCTTTTAGTTTTGCACGCTCCCCGAGCACCACCGAAATATGCCGGCAATCGGTCTTGCCGCAGAAGCTTTGAATATCGACCTGCTCGAATGGCACGCGCGAGAGCACGGCGACGCCGTGATAGCCCTTCTGCCCGTTGAGCGCTGCGTGCTCGTAGCCGAGCCGCCTGAAGCGCTTGATCGGAAAGGCATCATCAGGACATTTTGTTTCCTGAAGGCACAGCACATCCGGCCGCGCGCTTTTCAAAAACTTCGCAACCAGATCGATGCGCAGGCGAACCGAATTGATATTCCAGGTGGTAATTTTCAGCGACATAGCGTGCAACATACTCAGATTATAGTGGCCCGCGAATACGAGGCATCCAGTACCCACTGATATTTCAGTGATGACCGGCTAGCGCATCGACGTGGACGATGAAATCTAATTGTGATAGTTGGTGTAGTCGATTTTGAACAAGGCGGGATCGGGCCGCTTGCTGGTATCAAGGTTATAGACCGCGATTGTTGTGTCATAGCCCTGCGGGTCGGTCACAGTCCATTGCTTGAGCTGCATGTCCTTGGCACTGAACATGATCATGAGCCGGCTGGTGCCGACGATGCCGTTTTTTTCCTCCACGACAACCGTGACGAACACATCGTCGGCATAGACCGAAACCAGATGAGTATCCTTCGTCAGGTCAACGTGGTCGGCGAGCAGGAAACGCAACGGCGTTTGCGATAATGGGTAGACGTCCTGAGTTGCGAGACGGCGGTCACGCACAACGACCGATGAGCCGTCAGCAATCAGTTCAATCGGGCTCGGGTCGTCATATTCAAAGCGAACCCGGCCGGGCTTCGAAATGAAGAAATCACCCTGCGTGCGGCTGCCGTCCGGTCCGACCTGGATGAAATTACCGGTCAACGTCTGTACGCCGGAGAGGTAGCTGTTGACGCGTTCGACGATGGCGCGCTGATCATTTGTGAGTACGCCGGCGGTGGTGGCCCTTCCGAGCACGGCCGCGAATGGATTGGAGATCGGATTTGGCGCCTGTGTCGCCGGCTGCGAAGCCTGCGCACGTGCTCCCAGCGCCTGTGCCGGAACGGCCGGTTGCGCGGAGGGACGTGGAGCAGGTAGCGGAACTGTCTGGGAGATCGCAGGGCCGGAGAGGCAGGCAAACAACGCGACGAAGCCCAGTTTACGGCTGATTTGCGTCTTTCGGTGTGCCGCCATCACGTTCTCCGCCTCGCGCCCTCACGTCGAATGGTAGCCCCTATATGGGCCGGCTGTGGCGATTTCGCGACCCAGCAAATTAGGCCTGATTTGGCTTAATCGCGAACAGGGCGATTCTCAATAGCGATCGTCTGTGGGGTTCTCGGGGATGAGGATTTCGCGCTTGCCGGCATGATTGGGCTGGCCAACGATGCCTTCTTCTTCCATCCGCTCCATGATGGTGGCGGCGCGGTTATAGCCGATTTGAAGGCGGCGCTGGATGTAGGAAGTCGACGCTTTCCGGTCGCGCTTTACGATGGCGACGGCTTGCTGGAACAGGTCGCCGCCTTCTGCCAGCCCCATGCCGGTCGCGTCAAAGACCGCCCCGTCCTCGCCTTCTTCGTCGCCGCCGGCCGTTACTTCTTCCAGGTATTCCGGCGCACCCTGAGACTTCAGGTGGCGTACGACTTTTTCGACCTCATCGTCAGAAACGAAAGGACCGTGCACGCGGCTGATGCGGCCGCCGCCGGCCATATAGAGCATGTCGCCCTGGCCGAGCAGCTGTTCCGCTCCCTGTTCCCCGAGAATTGTGCGGCTGTCGATCTTGGAGGTGACCTGGAACGAGATGCGGGTCGGGAAATTCGCCTTGATCGTGCCGGTGATCACGTCCACGGACGGACGTTGGGTTGCGAGAATGACGTGAATGCCGGCTGCGCGCGCCATTTGCGCCAGACGTTGGATCGCGCCTTCGATGTCCTTGCCAGCGACCATCATCAGGTCGGCCATCTCGTCGACGATCACGACCAGGAATGGCAGCGGTTCGAGCTCGAGATCTTCCTTCTCGTAGATCGCCTGGCCGGTTTCCTTGTCGTAACCGGTGTGCACGGTGCGCGTCAGCGTCTCGCCTTTTGCCTTCGCCTCGGCAACCCGCGCGTTGTAGCCCTCGATATTGCGCACGCCGAGCTTCGACATCTTCTTGTAGCGGCCTTCCATTTCGCGCACCGCCCACTTGAGCGCGACCACTGCCTTTTTCGGATCGGTCACGACCGGAGTGAGAAGATGTGGGATGCCGTCATAAACCGACAGCTCGAGCATTTTCGGATCGACCATGATCAGCCGGCACTGGTCCGGGCGCAAGCGATACACCAGCGACAGGATCATGGTGTTGATGGCGACCGATTTGCCGGAGCCGGTGGTGCCAGCGATCAACAGATGCGGCATGCGCGACAGGTCGACGATGACTGAATCGCCGCCGATGGTCTTGCCCAGGCACAGCGGCAATTTTGCCGCGCTTTCGTTGTAGTCGATGCCGGTCAATAGCTCGCGCAGATAGACTTTTTCGCGCGTCGGATTGGGCAGTTCGATGCCGATGGCATTGCGACCCGAAACAACCGCGACGCGCGCCGATACCGCGCTCATCGAGCGGGCAATGTCGTCGGAAAGCCCGATCACGCGCGATGACTTGATGCCAGGCGCCGGTTCGAGCTCGTAGAGCGTAACCACCGGGCCAGGATGCGCGTTGATGATTTCGCCGCGCACGCCGAAATCCTGCAACACGCTTTCGAGCGCAGCGGCATTGCCGTCGATGATATCGCGCGACAGTGTCGTGCGTTCGCTGGCGCGTGGCGCAGCCAGCAGATTGAGCGAGGGCAAGGTATAGCCGTTGCCGGAGCGGCGCACGGGCGCCCGCGGCGCAGTGCGCCGGCGCGGTGCCGGCGCATCGTCTTCATCCTCGAAATCGTCCTCGTAATCGGCTGCGTGCCCGTCGAAGCGCGGCTCATGGCGCGGGCCGCGCGGTACCGGAAGCGGGGTACGTGCGCGCACGTCGCCGCGGATCATGCGGCCGATGCGCGCCTTCCAGCTCAGCAATGCATGTACGATCATGCCGATCCATGCGGAGCCGTGGTCGTCCTCGAATTCTTCTTCCTCAATCTCGTCTTCTTCCTCGACCCTGCGGGCGGCGCGTCTTTCGACGCGCTGTCCGCCACGGGCGGCGACGAGCACCGCCGCAGCCGTGGCAAGACCGAATACAATGCATAGAACAAGCCGCGTCACGCCTGCGAGCGGTGAACCAAAAACCATCGCTGGCATGCGCAGGACTGCGTCGCCCGCGACCCCGCCGAGCCCGGTCGGCAATGGCCAGGAGCCGATGCGCGGCAACGTCGATGCAAAAGCTGCGGCCAGCAAGGTCGCGACGATCCAGAGCAGGCTCCGCCATTTCTCGCCGACCGGCCGGTGCCCGAGCAAACGCCAGCCGAGCAGTGCCTCCGGAACCAGCAGCAGGACAGCGGAGAGGCCGAGCAACTGCATTGCGAGATCGGAGAAAATCGCGCCGGGGTAGCCGAGCAGATTGTGAATCGGCTTCTGGGTCGCGTGGCTCAGTGAGGGATCCTGCACCGACCAGGTAGCGAGGGCGATGGCGCCAAGCAGCGCCAGCGTAATCAATGCGAGACCGGCAAGTTCGCTCAGGCGACGTCGTACAATGTCGCGGAAATGCTCCGAGAGGAAGGCGACGACATCGAGACTGCGATCAGTTGCCCGCATGCGGTTACATCCTTAGCCCTTAACCGAGCACGGCGACGAGGCGATGCAGCGCCTCCGCCGTGGCCGCTTTGTCCTGCACCATTGCGACGCGGATATAGTCCGCGCCGGGATTACTGCCGTCAGCCTGCTCGCGCGCGAGATAGCGTCCCGGCACGACGCGCACGCCCGCTTCGGCCCATAGCCGCTTGGTGACGATTTCACTGCCGCCTTGTTTCGACACATCAAGCCAAAGAAAAAATCCGCCGGCCGGCCGTCGATAACCATAGCGGTCGCCGACGATCTGGTCGGCGAGATCGAACTTGGCGGAATAGAGCTCGCGATTATCCTCGACATGCGCCTCGTCGCCGTAAGCGGCGATCGCCACATGTTGCGCCGGCGTCGGCACTTGCGGCGCGGCGATGTTGCGCAATTCGAGATAGGGCCCGAGAAAGCGGCGGTCGCCGGCGGCGAAGCCGACGCGCAGTCCGGGCAAGTTCGAGCGCTTGGACAGCGAGTGGAAGACAACGACGTTGGCGAAATCGGGCCCCGATGCTTCGAGCATGCCGGGCGGCGCGTTCTTGCTGTAGATCTCGCAGTAGCACTCGTCGGCAAACACAAGGAAGCCGAAACGGCGCGCAAGTCCTGCGAGTTTCTCCAGATACGCGCGATCGGCGACCGCGCCCTGCGGATTTGATGGCGAGGCGATATAAAACGCGACCGTGCGCGCCAGTAGCGCATCGTCGAGCGCATCGAGATCGGGCAGGAAGCCGCTCTTGCGGGTTGCCGGCATATAGACCGGCTCACATTCGGCGGCGAGTGCGCCGGCGGCATAGGCCGCATAGAACGGATTTGGAATGAGCACTGCCGGATTGCCGGCGCGGCGCGCTACCCAGCGCTTGGCGGCAATCGCTGCGAGAAACAAACCCTCGCGCGTGCCGTTGAGAACCAGCACTTCGCTCTCCGGATCCACCGGGCGTGCGAGCTTGTAGCGGCGGTTGAGCCAGGTCGCGACGGCGCGGCGGAATGGTTCGATGCCTTTATTGGCGGGATAACGCCCGAAGTCCGCGAGGTGCGCGGCGAGCGTCGGGCCGACAAAGGGTGGCACTGGATGCTGAGGCTCGCCGACCGACAGATTGATGACGGGCTTGCCGGGCTCGATGCCGGCGATCAGCTCGGTCAGGCGCACGAAAGGCGAGCGGCCGTCGACCGCCGGTGCAGTGGGAGAGGCAGGCTCGCGCTTGGCGGTCATCATGGACATGCGTTGACGAGGCGGGAGTGGCCGCCGCACAAGGGTTTCGACACAATAAAGAGGGCGAGGTTAAGACCCGATTAACCATCGAAAATCGGGCTTTTCCGGCGTTGGAAATCGTAATAATCGCGTCCAAAAGAGAGAGGCCCCCGGTCCTTGCGAACCGGGGGCCTCGACGGAAGGGACAGTGCCGGGTTTCCGCCCCTACCGCTAGGGAGTCATTTCATTGACGCGTGATCTTTTCCGAAAACCGGTATCCATCCCCGATCGGGGTCGAGGACATGCTTTTCGGGATCACGCGTTTGCTTACTGCACGGTCTCCCCATGCAGAGCGAGATCGAGACCTTCGCGTTCCACTTCGTCGGAGACGCGCAGGCCGATGATCGCATCGATCACTTTGAGAAGGATCAGCGAGACGATGGCATCGTAGATGATCACGACCGCGATGCCTTCGACCTGGTTGATCATCTGGGCAGCATTGCCCTCGATCAGGCCGGCGGTGCCGCCGTATTCACTGATGGCGAACACGCCGGTGAGCAGACGCGCCGACGATACCGCCGACACCGTGCACGCCGAAGCAATCGAGCGCGTCATCCTGATTGAGCATCCGCTTGAGGCCAGTGACGCCCCAGTAGCAGATGACGCCGGCAGCGACGCCGATCGCAATCGAGCCGGCCGGGCCAACGAAGCCCGATGCCGGAGTGATGGCCACGAGACCTGCGACTGCACCCGAGCAGATGCCGATGACGGTGGGCTTGCCACGGGCAATCCACTCCACGAGCATCCACGTAAAGGCCGCAACCGCTGTCGCGATCTGGGTCACGGTCATCGCCATGCCCGCCTGCATGCCGGCGGTGACGGCGGAGCCGGCATTAAAGCCGAACCAGCCGACCCACAGCAGCGAGGCGCCGATGAAGGTGAGCACCATGTTGTGGCCAGGGCCACTGTCCTTGCGCTTGCCGAGGCAGATCGCGCACATCAGGCCGGCAACGCCCGCGTTGATATGCACCACCGTGCCGCCAGCGAAGTCGAGCACCTTGAACCAGGCGTCCGAGTTGCCGTTGGACATGAAGCCGTCGGCGCCCCAGACCCAATGCGCGATCGGCGCATAGACCAGGACCGCCCACAGGCCGATGAACCACAGCATGGCGGAGAATTTCATGCGCTCGGCGAAGGCGCCGGCGATCAGTGCCGGCGTGATGATGGCGAAGGTCATCTGGAAGCAGAGATAGACCGTTTCAGGAATTGTCACGGCCAAGCCATTTGGCGTGCCGACACCCGTCGATATGTCGCTCAGGATGCCTTGCAGGAATGCTCGACTAAAGCCGCCGAGGAATGGCCCGCCGGTCGTGAAGGACATGCTGTAGGTGACGCATGCGTAGAGGATCGTGACCAGACAGGTGACGGCAAAGCTCGTCATCACCGTGTCGCCCACGTTCTTCTTGCGCACCATGCCGCCATAGAACAGGCCGAGGCCCGGGATGGTCATCATCAGCACGAGAGCAACCGAGGTCAGCATCCAGGCAGTGTCGCCCGAGTTGGGCGTGCACTTTTCCAGAACGGCTTTCTTCGGATCCGGGTCGTTCGCGCAAGCCGGCGGCGGAGCCGCAGGCGCGGGCGGTGCGGCCGCGGGCGCCGCCGCGGCTGGAGCCTGCGCCTGAGCGAAGGAGGCGTCATACGTCGCCACGCTCAGGAAGAGGCCGAGTACAATCCCGAAGGCGAGAGCCAAGAGCCCCGCACGGGAGGATTTCTTCAACGTCATGGTCTTACTCCTGTCCGTATTGTTGCGGTGCGGGTTACTAAAGCGCCGCGGCATCGGTCTCGCCGGTGCGGATTCGCACGGCGTTTTCCAGATTGAAGACGAAGATTTTTCCGTCGCCGATCTGACCGGTCTTGGCGGCGCCGGTGATGGCCCCGATGACCTTGTCGACTTGCTTGGTGTCCACTGCCACTTCGATCTTGATCTTCGGCAGGAAGCTCACCGCATATTCGGCGCCACGATAGATTTCCGTGTGCCCCTTTTGACGCCCGTATCCTTTGACTTCGGTAACGGTCAGTCCTTGCACGCCGATTGAGGTCAGAGCGTCGCGGACCTCGTCGAGCTTGAAAGGTTTGATAATGGCCATGACGATTTTCATGGATTCGATCCCCGCTTGAGCCCGTTTTCTACCTTCACGCAGTGCGGGCGGGTTCACTGAGCCCGACCAACGAAGCTTGCTTCGCAGGCATGGCCGATGGGATAGAATCAAACGCCGTGCCAGTTGCCGGCGAAGGCGTTATCCAGTTGATTTAACTAGATGAAATTGATTCGACGGAGGGGTCAACCCAAATACCGCCCCGACCCTGCGCCCAAAGACGCGCCAAGACTCAAACGACGTGCTTAAAATTTAATCAGATGCCCACGGAATGGTGCGAACCGCGCCGGCCGGACGCCGGCGCGGAAACCAATCGTTAATTATTGGAGGGCTTCGCCGTGCTGGGCTGACATCGAGGCCCATGACTTCATCCTCATGACGCACGCGCAACGGCACGAGCACGCTGATCACCTTGAGGATGACGAAGGTCACCGCGCCCGACCACACCAATGTGACGACGACGCCGTAGAGCTGCGCCAGCAGCTGCTGCGGATTGCCTTCGAGCAGCCCATGAACGCCGCCGGGCATTTCCGGGCTCGCCGACAGCGCGCCGACCGCAAAGACGCCGGCGAGCAATGTCCCCGTCAGCCCGCCGATGCCGTGCACGCCGAAGACGTCGAGCGAGTCGTCATAACCCATCTTGAGCTTGAGCGACGTGCAGGCCCAGAAGCAGATCGCGCCGGCGGCAATACCGATCAATATGCCTTGCATCGGCATCACGAAACCCGACGCCGGCGTGATGGTGCCGAGACCGGCCACCGCGCCCGAGATCATGCCGAGCACCGATGGCTTACCGCGCGTCCACCATTCGAGCGCCATCCAGGTGAAGGCGCCGGCACTGGCTGCAAGATGCGTCGACACGATCGCCATGGCCGCGCGCGAATTGGCACCGAGCGCGGAGCCGCCATTGAAACCGAACCAGCCGACCCACAACAGGCCGGTGCCGACCACCGCGAGCGTGAGATCATAGGGCGACAGATTCTCGCTGCCGTAACCGCGGCGTGCGCCGAGAACGTAAGCTGCGATGAGACCAGCGATGCCGGCGTTGAGATGCACGACCAGGCCGCCGGCGAAATCGATGGTGCCGTAGCTGCCGAGGAATCCACCGCCCCAGACCCAATGCGCAATCGGCACATAGACCAGCAGCAGCCAGAACGTGCAGAACAGCAGGAACGCCGAAAAACGCAGACGATCGGCGACCGAGCCGGCAACCAGCGCGACGGTGATCACCGCGAACGTCATCTGGTAGATCATGAACAGACTTTCGGGAATCGTCTTCGCCAGCGGCGAAATCGCATCGAGCGTCACGCCGTTGAGAAAGATGCGCTCGAACGTTCCGATGAAGGCGCCCTCGCCTGTGAAGGCGAGGCTGTAGCCGACCAGCGCCCACAGGATCGAAATCAGAAATGTCGCGGCGAGACTTTGCGCCATGGTCGCGAGCACATTCTTCTTGCGCACCATGCCGGCATAGAACAACGCGAGCCCGGGAATCGTCATCATCAGCACGAGACCGGTGGCGCCGATCATCCACGCCGTATCGGCGGCGTCGATCTTTGATGCAACGCCAGGCACTTGTGCGAAAGCCGGCGATGCGGCGAGCTGCCGCGATGCCGATCAGAGCGAGGCGCAGAAATGCGCGTGTCATGTCATCCCCCAAGTTTCAATTTATTTTTTAGAGTGCGTCGACGTCGGTTTCGCCGGTGCGGATGCGCACAGCCTGCTCGATCGGCGTGACGAAAATCTTTCCATCGCCGATCTGCCCGGTGCGCGCGGCGGCGGCGAGCGCATCCATGACCTGATCGAGTTGCTCCGAGGCGATGGCGACCTCCAGGCGCAATTTTGGAAGGAAGTTCACGGCGTATTCGGCGCCGCGATAGATTTCCGTGTGGCCCTTTTGCCGGCCGTAGCCTTTGACTTCGGCGACGGTCATCCCGTGGATGCCGAGGCGCGTGAGGGCGTCGCGCACCTCGTCGAGCTTGAAGGGTTTGATGACGGCAATGACGAGCTTCATGGCTTCCTTCCCCCGGGCGTGTTTGCGCCACGCCGTTTTTGGTTTGCGCATGCGCGTTGCCGAGGAACGGGGCCAGCGCCGGGCCATGCGCAGAAAAATCCGCGCCGGCTTGGGCCGGCACGGGCCGTTTGCGTAGGCTAACGACAGGGGGCCTAAAGTTTAAGCGGGAATCTTGCCGAGCCCACAGGCAGCACGCCGCAATAGCGGGCAAACTAGGTCAGCAATACTGTCTTATCTGTCTTTTGGCGCCCCGGCGAGCCCGAGGTCATCAATGATTTCCGGCAGCACCATACGCGCCTGCCGGACCGTCATTCCCGGCCTGATTCGCGAGTCGTAGAGCAATGTCAGCAGCGCGCGGTCGTAGACCGTGAGGTAGCCGACCATCCGCTTCTGGTTAAGCGTGGTCCAGGGATTGTGCTGATCGTGGTTGGACAGCCCGAAGGCATGCAGCATTTCATGATAGGCGCAGTCCAGAAAAACATCGTCGCCCTTGTCGACGATAATAAATGAAATCGAGTGGACGATTTTTCCATCGGCGGTCGATTTGACGCTCGTCATGCATTGCGGGTCGGTGCGCGTGACGAATGTCCTGGCAATTTTGGCTCCGAAGGCCGCCTGCAGCGCGGATTGAAAATCTTTCTCGTCGATGAGCCGCAGCTCGATATCGGCCGACTCTGCCGATGTCTCGCTCAGATGCAGCCCGGGCACGGCGCGCGCGTAGTCGCCGATGACTCGCGCCATCGCCGCACGGCGATCGACGGCGCCGCCTCCGGTAACGTGCGCACTGATCGCGTGATCGAAGCGGCGGATGCCGGTGGGCCGGGCGCCGATACGCAAATCGGATCCGAACGCGAGCGCGAGAAATCCACGCGAGAGCTCGGCCGCGGAAAATTGCGTGTACTGAGGCGGCGCGCCTTCGAACGCGCCGGGCGGTGCCGGCTGCCGGCCCGATGCGGCGAACGCGCCCGTCACCATCGTGATCAGAACACAAGAGGCCACAAGCAACCGCTGCATTGCTATTTCAAGTCTCCCGTCGCTGACGGACCAGGCCTTCCTGCGCCACAGAAGCGACCAATGTGCCCTCACGGGTGAATATAAGTCCGCGCGCGAAGCCGCGCGAGCCGTGCAGATTGGGCGAATCCTGCGCATAAAGCAGCCATTCGTCGGCGCGAAATGGCCGGTGCAACCACAGCGCATGGTCGAGACTGGCGGCCATGAATTCTTTCTCGAACAGCGTGCGCCCGTGCGGCGCAAGCGCCGTGTCGAGCAGCATCATGTCGGAGGCATAAGCGAGCACGCATTGGTGGATCGCGGGAAGATCCGGCAACTTGCCGGTTGCGCGAATCCAGACGTTGAATTGTCCGCCCGGAATTTTCTTGCCGAGATAACGTTCGAACTCGACCGGCCGTAGTTCAATCGGACGCTCGCGCTCATAATAGCGGCGTACGGGGTCCGGCATCATCGGTAGCAACTTCTCGCGCATGTCGGCGTCGCTCGGTAAATTGTCCGGCGGCGGCACGTCCGGCATCTTGGCCTGATGGTCGAGCCCGGGCTCGTCGGTGTGAAACGACACCAGCATCGAGAAGATGGGATGTCCGTGCTGCCGCGCGGTCACGCGCCGCGTCGTGAAACTCTTGCCGTCGCGGATGCGATCGACGTCGTAGATAATCGGAACCTTGGGATCGCCGGGCAGCAGGAAGTAGGCGTGCAAGGAATGCGGGGGCCGGCTTTCGACCGTCCGCACCGCGGCAACCAGCGCTTGGCCGATCACCTGCCCGCCAAACACGCGCTGCCAGCCGACTTGCGGCGAACGGCCGCGGAACAGGTTCTCTTCCAGCGGCTCGAGGTCGAGAATATTGAGCAAATCCTGGACGGCGGACGTCATGGCAGGGCCTGGGGTGGGTCAAAGAGCCTGCTCAACCTGCTATGCTGCGGCGAGTTTTACAAGGAATACGCATGAATAAAGGCGATTCCGCACGTCCGCGGGTAGACCTGGTTGTCGGCGGAGCCGGGTTTGCCGGCCTGGCTCTGGCGATCGCGCTCCGACAGGGGCTGGGCGAGACGTTCAGGGTGACGGTTATCGATCCGGGGCTCGCGCATGCCACGTCGAAGGACCCGCGCGCCTCTGCGATTGCAGCCGCCGCCCGACGCTTGTTTGAAGCGATTGAGGTTTGGGATGCGGTGGCGGCCGATGCGCAGCCGATCCTTGACATGGTGGTGACCGATTCAAAGCTCGATGATGCGGTGCGTCCGACATTTCTCACATTCGGCGGCGAGGTCGAGGAAGGAGAGCCGTTCGCACACATGGTTGAGAACCGGCATCTGGTCGACGCGCTGGTCACCAAGGCAAAACAACTCGGCATCGATTTGCGCGCGGGTTCAGTGACCGGCTTTGAAAATACCGGCAACGCAATCAATGTAGCGCTCGCTGACGGCGAAACAATTTCCGCCCGTCTGCTGGTCGGCGCCGATGGCGCCAAGTCGCAAATTCGCGAACACGCGGGCATCGCCACGCACGGCTGGAACTATGATCAATCGGCGATCGTCACGACCGTCGCCCATGAGCGCGATCACAATGGCCGCGCTGAAGAGCATTTCCTGCCGGCCGGTCCCTTCGCAATCCTGCCGCTCACCGGAAAACGCTGTTCGATTGTCTGGACCGAGGACACGCGCGAAGCCGAGCGGATCATTGTGCTGCCGGACGATCAATTCCATGCCGAGCTGGAAAAGCGCTTCGGGTTGCAGCTCGGCGATATCGCCGTTGCCGGGCCGCGCCGGGCATTTCCGCTGGGGCTGTTCACAGCGCGCCGGTTCATCGCCGACCGGCTCGCGCTGATCGGCGACGCGGCTCACATCATTCATCCGATCGCGGGGCAGGGGCTCAACATGGGCCTGCGCGATGTCGCGGCACTGGCCGAAGCGATTGCCGATGCCGCGCGCCTCGGGCTCGATATCGGCGCAGGCGACGTGCTCGAACGTTATCAGCGCTGGCGGCGCTTCGACACCATGACCATGGGCGTTGCGACCGATGGCCTGAACCGGTTGTTTTCCAACCATTCGGATGTGTTGCGGCTCGCGCGCGACATCGGCCTCGGCCTGGTCGAACGCATGCCCGCGCTCAAGCGCGTGTTCATTCGCGAGGCCGCCGGTTTCACCGGCGAGGTTCCCAAGCTGCTCAGGGGCGAGGCGCTCTAGTCAGCCGAGCAAGCGCCGAACGATCGCATCGATATGAACGCCGGCGCAATCGATCATCGGAAAACCGGCATTGCGTTCCGTGAATACCGTCGAGAGATCGGTGCCGGCGATCAGCACGGCCTGCGCGCCGTCGCGAGCAACGAAAGTTTGCGCGAGCTTGCGCAACTCTTCCGTTTGCGCATCCGAGCCGCGCCCCGGCCACGAAATCAGTATAGATGCGGTGGACCCGGTCGATCTCATCTGTTTGCGGCATGACCACTTCGATGTCGTCCAGGCAGCCGAACATGTGTGTTTCAATCGTGAAACGGGTGCCGAGCAGTGCAACGCGTTTCAAGCCCCGCGTGCGCACCGCGTCCGCGACCTCAGTTAGCATGTTGACGAGCGGCAGTGGCGAGAGCGCGACCAGCCTATCGGCACAGATGTGCGGCGTGGCGGCGACGATTGCCGTGACCTCCGCGCCGCCGGCCGCCAGTTGGGTGACAAGCCCTGCGAGATAGCGTGCGAGGCCGTCAAAATCTTTTGCCGTCACCGCGGCGTAGACACGGTGAACATCGCCATGTGCGATCAGCAGGTGCGGCACGCGCGCCCGCTTTTCGTAGGCGGCGACCAGTTCGCGATAATAGTGAACAGTTGCGCCCGGACCGAGGCCGCCGATCAGGCCGAGGTAGCGCCCATCTTGCGTCGGCGCATTCAAGACAGCGGCACGCTGCCGACGTGATCCAGGAACGCCTTGCGACCAGATATCTGTGCATACCAGCGATCGAGATTCGGCATCGGCGGCCGATCCGGCACCAGTTGCACGAAGCGGTAGCACATCACGCCGACCGGGATGTCGCCATAGGAGAAGGCGTCACCGGCGAGGAATTTTGTTTTCGCCAGTTGCGCATCCATGATTTGCATGGCGGCGGTGGTCTTTTCCTGCGAGGTCTTGATCGCGGCCATGTCGCGCTTTTCTGCGGGCGTGCGGATGAGACCCCAGAAGGCTGCGAAGATTGCAGGCCCGGCCACCGACAATTGCCAATCCATCCACTGGCTGGCGAGCGCACGCTGCCTGGGGTCTTTCGGCTCGATCACGCCGCTCTTGTCGTGTTTGCCGGCGAGATAGCGCACGACCGAATTGGATTCCCATAACAGAAAGCCATCTTCTTCTTCGAGCGTCGGCACGAGGCCATTGGGATTCATCGCCAGATAAGCAGGCTCCTTGTTCTTGCCGAATGGACCGCCGATGTCGATGCGTTCGTGTTCGAGCTTGAGCTCCCCGACCGCCCACATGGCTTTCTGCACGTTCGACGAAGTCTTGCGGCCCCAGATCTTGATCATTGGTGATTTCCTGTGTGAACTCGGTGGTGACTTTCTCGTCGTCCTGAGGTGGTCGACACCCAAGTCGGCTTTAGCCGATTTGGGTGGCGGGCCTCGAAGGATGACAGCCTCGGCCGTTCATCCTTCGAGGCTCGGCGCGTTCCGCGCCTCGCACCTCAGGATGACGGGTCGAGGGTGTCTATTTACTCCAGCTTTCGCGCTTCTTCCGGCAGCATGATCGGAATGCCGTCACGGATGGGATAAGCGAGCTTGGCCTTTCGGGAAATCAGCTCTTGTTTTGCGGCGTCATATTCCAGCGGGCCCTTGGTGAGCGGGCAAACGAGGATTTCCAGAAGCTTCGGATCCACGCTTCCGGCGGGCCGTTCGGTGGGTGGGACAGTGGACATGCAATAGCTCCCGGCGGGTTCGCGGGGTTTATAGCGCAAAACTCCACGGTCATCATCCGCGAAAGCGGATGATCCAGTACGCCGTGCGCTCTCGATAGGCTGCGGCGTACTGGGTCCCCGCTTTCGCGGGGACGACAGCCGGGCATCACTGCAGCTGTGGCTCGCCCTCGGTGTTTTTCTTGGCAAGCTCGATCTCGGTGATGGCGATGAGGATTTCGGCGCGTGTCTTCAGGTCGGGCGCTTCAAGAAGTGCCTGCTTTTCCGCCGTGCCGTAAGGCGACATCATCGAAAGCGCATTGACCAGCGCTTCATTGGGGGCCTTTTCAATGCCTTCCCAGTCGGCCTTGAGATCATTGGCCCTGAGAAAATTGGTCAGTGCGGCGAGCAGCGCTGCGCGGTCGACGGCATTCTCTCCTTTGCGCGCGATGAAATCGTCTGCAAACGGCGCATAGGTCACGCGGCATTGCCGGTACGCCGTTGCAACCTTGAGCTCCTCTTCGATACGAAAGCGGGCGACGCCGGTGAGCTCGAGCAGATAGCGCCCGTCGCCGCTTTCCGCGAGTTGAGTAATGCGTCCGACACAGCCGATCTTGTAGAGCGGCGGCTTGCCGGCCGCGCCGCCATGCGCAATATCGGGTTGAATCATGCCGATAAGTCGATGACCGTCGCGCAGCGAGTCGTCGACCATCGCAAGATAGCGCGGCTCGAAAATGTTCAGTGGCATCTGCCCGCGCGGCAACAGCAGCGCACCCGGCAAGGGAAAGACCGGGATAACTCCGGGCATCTCGATCGGCCCGCGATATTGAGCATTCATCGGCATGGCACTCTCCCGCCCTCATCCTGAGGAGGGCGCCGTAGCAGGCGTAGCCTGCGTAGACTTGGCTACGATGCGCCCGTCATCGCAAGTCGGCCTTGGCCGACATGCGCACCGCGATCCGATCTCGGGTGAACCCCAGATCGGTGGAGGAGCGCAGCCCCATGCTTCGAGACGCGTCGCTGCGCGACGCTCCTCAGCATGAGGCCGAAAAAATGGGTTGCCACGAGTGGCGAAACACTTCTCACGAAAACAAAATCGAAGACAAACGCTTCCGGCCTTCCACGGTCGCGGGATCCGTGACGCCCCATGCTTCAAAGAATTGCACGAGTTGCTTGCGCGCGCCGTCGTCGTTCCATTTGCGGTCACGCCTGACGATGTCGATCAGGTGATTGACGGCATCCTCGCGTTTTCCTTTGGCATTGAGCGCGACGGCAAGATCGAACCGCGCCTGATGATCGAGAGGATTGACGCGCACTTTTTCTTCGAGCTCCGCCAGCGGACCGATGGACTTGGCTTGCTCGGCGACATCGAGCGCGGCGCGCGCGGCGGCGACGGCTGCATCGTTACGCTTGGCCTCGGGAACGAGCGCGAGCGTCTGCTTGGCTTGTTCGAGTGCACCGGTTTCGACATAGCAGCGTGCGAGTCCCGCGAGCGCGGGCACGTTGGTGCCGTCCTCGGCGACCAACTGCGCATACAGTTCGGCGGCACCGGCGGCATTAGCTTCCGCCAGCGCTTGGTCAGCCGCTTTAAGCAGATCCTTTTCTTCCGCGCCGACCGCGCCTTTGGTGATGCGCTCGAGGAAGGCCGCCACCTGGCTTTCGGGCAGAGCGCCCATAAAGCCGTCGACCGGCTGACCGTTGGAAAAAGCAATCACTGCGGGAATCGACTGGATGCCCATCTGGCCCGGAATCGCCGGATGTTCATCGATGTTCATCTTGGCGAGTTTGACCTTGCCCTTTGCAGCCTTCACGGCTTTTTCCAGGACAGGCGTGAGCTGTTTGCAGGGGCCGCACCAGGGCGCCCAGAAATCCACCAGCACGGGCTGGTGCTTCGATTCCTCGATGACATCTTTCATGAAGCCTTGTGTGGTCGTGTCCTTGACCACATCGGCCGCCGTCAATGCCCCGCCGTCCTGCAACATTTGTCGTCGTCCCTATCCGTCATCATTGGCCCCAATACCTGGGCTCCGTGTCGGATTAGATGGGTTATCGGGGAAGGTAACGCAATCATCAAGGCATGTTCGAGGCGCGGCCCGAAAGGCGCTCTATTCGCGGCATGTGGCCGGTGGATTCGAGGAATTTTACCAGATCGTCGCGCTTTATCGAGGTCGTCATAACATTCACAAGCGGATGATAATTCAGCGTTTCGTGCTCCATCATGGCGGCGTCGAGCACCACGGTCACGCGGCCTTGGGTGTCATTGATGGCGCCGAATGGCGTGACCGCGCCCGGTTCTACGCCCAGGACCTCGCGCAACAAATCGGCCGAACCGAATGAAAATCGACCGGTGGCGCCGAGCCGCCGGTGCAGGCTTTTCAAGTCGATTTCGGCATCTTCAAGTGTAACCACCAGATAGATCGCGTATTTCTTGTCGCGTAGAAAAAGATTCTTGGTATGACCGCCGGGTATCTGTCCGCGCAGATTTCGTGACTGCTCAACCGTGAACAACGGCGGGTGTTTGACTGTCGAATACTTGATGTCGAGGGCATCAAGCGCGGCGAATAGCTGGTCAGGGGTTTTCGGCATTATTGCAATAATCGAGGCCGGCACGGTGTTATTCTAGCTAGACAGTAGTAGAGGTAAAAAATGACACGCATTTTATTGATTGCCGGCGCTGCTATAGGCGCGATGTCGCTTAATGCCGTGCATGCAAAGGCCGCGGAGCCTCCATGGTGCGCAGTTATTTCTCTGGGACCAGGCGCAGTCTACGAAGACTGCCAATACTATTCATTTGAAGCGTGCCGTCCTGTTGTGTTGGCTGGCAATCGCGGGTTCTGCAATCACAACCCGCGCTACATCGGACCGGCAACGGCCAAACGCGTCAGCCACAAGCGCCGTGTTCATCACGACTGACGGCCGGCCGAAGGACCGCAGTTCCGTTAATCGCTGCAAAAACCAAGGAGGCTGAATATGTTGCGAATTGTCTTAGCGACCTCCGTGTTCGCCGCGATTGCGGCGGCGAGCCCAAGTCCGGTTCGAGCGTCCGAGGGGCCATGGTGCGCGTTGCGCAATTTTGGCAGCGATCTGTCAGAAGATTGCCAGTTCCGCACGTTTGAAGAGTGCCGGGTCACCGTGGTTTCGGGATTCCGAGGCTTCTGCAATCCAAATCCGCGCTGGCAGGCCGGGGTTGAACCGCGTAAGCACCGAAAGGGTTAAAGCCAGGTCGGTCGTCGTGGTTGCTTTTAGGCTCCCCTTTTGGCTATAGGAACGGCCTTGGCGGCCGATAATGCTTTTCGGCCAAATATCTAACGGATGCGGGTGTAGCTCAGGGGTAGAGCACGACCTTGCCAAGGTCGGGGTCGAGGGTTCGAATCCCTTCGCCCGCTCCAATATTTGCTTTGATTCACCTCGGGCTGTTTTGAAGCGGCGTCGCGGTCGACCAGGGCCGCGTGCCCGGACCATATTGATCTAAAGCAAAACCTCGTATCGTCGGGGTCAATAGCGTCCGCGTGTCGTCGCTGTGTTGAGGTAATTTAGGAATGCGCGAAACGGCATATCGAGCCGCGATTGCCGCTCTCGCACTATTGCTGGGCGCGTGCGCGGCCACGTTCAATGAACCGATCAATCTGCCGGTGGCGTCCAATGCGGGGATTGCTCCGACTTTGACGCCCCCAAATGTGGGCGGCGACACCGTCGTGGCGCTGGCGTTTTCCGGCGGCGGCACACGCGCGGCGGCATTTGCCTATGGCGCGATGCGGGGACTCGATCGCCTGCCAGCCAAGGGGCGCGGTACTTATCTGGACCGGGTCATATTCATCTCCGGTGTGTCGGGCGGTTCGGTCGCTGCCGGCTACTTCGGCTTGAAGGGACGCGCTGCGCTCGCTGATTTTCGCGAGCGATTTCTCTTGAGGAACGCCGAGGAAGAACTCAGCACCAGGGTCAGTGTCGTGAACGTAGCCAAAGGTTTGGGAGGTGGCGTCAACGATGCCTCGCGGCTTGCGGGCTGGCTCGATCAGAATCTTTATGAGGGAGCAACCCTGGCCGATCTTTATCAACCGGGTAAGCCGATCATTTGGCTCAATGCGTCGGATCTCTACAATCGGACACCATTTCTGTTTTCACCGGTAACCTTCGAGGCTTTGTGCAGCGACCCGCGAAAATATCCGCTCTCGCAGGCGGTTGCGGCCTCGGCGGCCGTTCCGGTCGCCTTCGTTCCGATCGTGCTCGCCAGTTTCGCCGACGCTTGCAGCGCACCGCTGCCACCATGGGTCGATCGCGTTCTCGCCGACCGGAATGCCGGCGCCCAGGTTCGGGCGTTTGCCCAGGCGCTCAAGCGCTACCGTGATCCCGGGCAAATTCGTTTTGTGAAGCTGGCCGACGGCGGCATCACCGATAATTTCGGTCTCTCCGGAGTCACCATCGCCCGCGAGGCTGCAGGGTTGCCATACGCGCCCTTGAGCCGCGAACGCGCCGTACAATTGCGTCATCTTGTCTTCATCGTGGTCAATTCCGGATTGGGCCCGCAGGGAAGCTGGTCGCAGACCGTGGAAGGCCCAAGCGGGAAAGACATGATTGGCGCGCTCACCGACACTGCTATCAATTCCGCGGTGCGCAGCGGCTTCGATGCGTTTCGGCTGACCGTCAAGAATTGGGAAGACGCGACGCGCAAGTGGCGCTGCAGCCTGTCACGCGCCGAAGCGGTAAAGCTTGGAGCTTCGGGCGACTGGCGTTGCAGCAACATCAGTTATGACGTTGTGGAGATTTCGTTTGCGCAAATGGATCCGCTGCGTGCCGCAAGGCTCGACCAGGTGCCAACCAGTTTCCATTTACCGGAGGAGGAAGTCGATCTGGTGATCGAGGCAGGCACCGACACGTTACTGGCGCATCCGACCGTACGCGCGGTTCTTGGTAAGGCCAATTGACCATGACGCCACCGCAAATACTGGCATTCATCGGGCAGGCACAGCGGCGTCCGACGCGTTAAATGTTTCAAAGATGGATCAGGCGCAATGACGGTAGATATTAAAATCCGATTCCGAAATCTTCAGGAGCAATATAGCGACCCGATCCTGACGGCCCTGACGGTCCTTCTCCTGGTCTTGATGTTTGTCGTCGCGCCACTTCAGGCAACCGGGCATATCGTTTTTCAAGCCTTTGGATTTTTGGTGGCGCTGGCGATGATCGCCGGTGCGCTCTTTATGTCTGGCAGCACGGCCGCATTTATTGCGATGCTGGTTGCGCTTGGCATGAACATAACGGCGGCTTTGCACAGGCTCAGCGATCCATCCGCACTCGATATCCATCTCGTATCGGGCGCGTGGTTGATCCTGGCGATCACGCTGGGCTGGGTGGTCGCTCGCCAGGTCTTCGCGGCGGGACGCGTGACATATCATCGGATTGTCGGCGCGATTCTCCTGTATTTTCTGATTTCGCTGATATTCGTTGCGCTGTTCGCGATCGTCGGTCAGGCGAATCCGAAGGCGTTTTCCGGCATCGCGATCGATGACAACACCGCGCTCGCCAGCAACCTGATCTATTTCAGCTTCGTGACGCTGACCTCAACCGGTTACGGCGACGTGGTGCCGGTGCATCCGATCGCGCGCAGCCTTTGCAATTTGGAATCCATCATTGGTCAGCTTTATCCCGCAATTCTGCTCGCGCGGCTGGTCACGCAAGAACTCGGGGACACGAAACCAGAACGAAAACGAAAACGGGACAAAGCGCGATGATCGACATGGACCGTCTGCAAAGATCGTGGCTCATCTTTGCGGCTGCCGCTTTGGCCGCGACTATTCTGGTTGCTGGCATCTTCATTGTGGAAACGATGCCGCCCCGGACAGTCGTGATGGCAACGGGCGCGGAAGGCGGCGCCAACCACCAAATGGGTCTCCGTTACCGCGAGATCCTGGCCCAATCTGGGGTTAGATTGCGGCTGGTGCCGACAAGCGGCGGCCTGGAAAATCTGGCGCTGCTGAAAGATCTCAAGTCCGGTGTTGGTGTCGGGTTCATCCAGGGCGGCACAACCACGGAAAAGGAATCGCCGGATGTGGAATCGCTCGGCACCGTATTTTACGAGCCGTTGTGGTTTTTCTTCCGGGGTCAGCCCGGTGAAGATATCCGTGCGCTTCGCGGCCGACGGTTGTCGATTGGTCCAGAAGGAAGTGGGACGCGCGCGCTCGCGCTCGAACTTATAAAAAAGTTCAACCTCGATAGCATCCTTGGCGAACTATTGGCGTTTACGCCGCAGGTGGCCGCCGACAAACTGATTGCGGGCGACATCGACGCCGCATTTATCATAACCGCCTGGGATTTGCCGGTCGTTCAGCAGCTCATGGATGCGAAAGGCATTGCTCTCGCAAGCATCCTGCGCGCGGACGCCTACATTGCACATTATCCCTTCCTGAATAAGCTCATACTGCCGGCGGGTGTCAGCGATCTCCTGAACAATCGTCCGCCGGCCGATATCGTGATGCTGGCGCCGAAGGCCAGCCTCGCTGTGCGCGCGGATCTGCATCCCGCCATCCAGCATTTGTTGCTGACAGCCGCCCAGCAGATTTATTCGCAACCCGGAATATTTCAGAAAGCCGGGCAATTTCCTGCCGCCGAATTGATCGACCTCCCGCTCAGCGATGAAGCCCAGCGGTTCTACAAACGCGGACTGCCATTCCTGCAAAAATATCTTCCGTTCTGGATCGCGACTCTGGTCGAGCGAATGCTCGTCGTGCTCCTGCCCTTGGCGGCAATCCTGTATCCAACGTTCAGGTTCCTGCCGTCAATTTACGATTGGGCCATGCAGTCGAAAATCAGGAAGCTGTACGATGAGATGAGGGCGATCGAGAGCGAGATGGAATTGCAGGAGGGACATAACGCAAATGCGATCGACGCTAAACTTGAAGACCTGAACCAACGCGCCAATCGTCTGTCGCTGCCGACATCATACGCGAGCATGTTGTACACCTTGCGCAGCCATATCAATCTCGTCCGCGGCCGCCTGGCATCGCTTGCCCAGAAGAGTCCGCGTTGATTGAACCGTGATATCCCGCTGGATTCCGGCCGCCTTTTTCAACCATAATATGACTTCACGGCTCAACGCCGGCGCATAACAATCGGGGACGGAAACATGACCAGGGCGGTGCTCGCTAATCATTTGAAACGTTCGGCCCTTGCTTTTGCATTCGTGGCAGCACTCGCGGCGCCGGGATGGCGCATGGCAGCCGCCGAAGACTATCCCTCGCGCACCATTTCGCTGGTCGTGGCTTTCCCCGCCGGAGGCGGTGTCGACACGGTCGGCCGTGTCGTTGCGCAGAAGCTCACCGACGCGCTCGGCCAGCAGGTGATCGTCGTCAACCGCCCGGGCGCCGGTTCGGTCATCGGCACACGAGACGTCGCCAGAGCCCAGCCCGATGGCTACACGCTGCTTCTGCTGGTGACCGGCGCCGGCCTCCCGGAAGATCCCGGTTACGATATGGCTAAGGATTTTGCACCGGTCAGCTTGATTGCCTCGGTTCCGATCGTGATCATGTCCAATCCGTCGGTGCCGGCGAAATCGCTCGCTGAAGTGATCGCGCTCGCCAAGAAGGATGGCGACAAAGTTACCGTCGGCACGCCGCCGGCGCCAACGCTGAATTATTTCGGCGCCGAGCAATTCAAGGCGATGACCGGCACCAAAATCACGATCGTCACCTATAAGGGGACGGGCCCGCTCACCAACGATCTTGTCGGCGGCCACGTGATGATCGCATTCAATACGCTCCCGCCGGCGATCGGCAATATCCGGGCTGGTACGCTGCGTGCCATTGCCGTCGGCTCACCGGCCCGCATGGCGGCCATCCCCAATGTTCCGACCATCGCTGAGGCCGGTCTGCCGGGCCTCGAGATCGTGCAGTATTACGGGCTCGTTGCACCCGCCGGCACGCCGCAGCCGATCATCGACCGGCTGAACAAGGAGCTGCGCAAGATCGTGAGCTCGGACGATATGAAAAAACGCCTGCTCGATGCCGGCGGCGATCCGCTCGCCAGCACGCCCGCCGAATACGCGCAGAACATCCAGCGCGAAGAAGGCAAGTGGCAGGCGGTCATCAAGAAACTCGGTTTGGTGATCAAGAACTGAGATAGTTCACGGACGTTTCAATATCCCGCAGCCAAGGAGCCGCGCGTCCGCCTGTCGGCGGCGCCGACTAAGCCGTTTGCCGTTATTTCGATGGAATTGGCGGACGAAAAAGATTGGGTCGGCAAAATTTTATGGCCCCGCGCTGTCAATGCGTCGAGCACGTCCGGCGCAAAGCCAGGCTCGACATAAACTTCTTCCGGTTGCCACTGCTGATGCAGGCGAGGTGCGCTCACCGCTTCGCCGATTGGCATATGAAAGTCGATCACATTCACTATGACCTGCAAGACTGTGCTCATAATCCGGCTGCCACCCGGTGAGCCGGTGATCAGGAACGGCTTGCCATCTTTCAGGACAATTGTTGGTGTCATCGACGACAGCGGCCGCTTGCCAGGTCCCGGCAAATTGGCGGTGTAGCCGATGAGGCCATACGCATTCGCAGTGCCGGGCTTGGCGGTAAAATCATCGAGTTCATTGTTGAGCAGAATGCCGGTGCCGTCGGCGACGAGACCAAGACCATAGGAAAAATTCAGCGTGTAGGTGTTCGACACGGCATTGCCGTCGCGGTCGATCACTGAAAAATGCGTCGTGTTGCGGCCTTCGAAATCGTCAGGTTTGCCGGGACGGATGTCCGCCGACGAGGTCGCGCGCGCGCCGATGTTCGCCCGCAACGATGCGGCATATGCCTTCGATAACAAGCCGGCAATCGGCATTTTCACGGCGTCAGGGTCGCCCATGAAGGATGCACGGTCGGCATAAGCGCGCTTCATCGCTTCGATCATGTCGTGCAAGGACTGCTCGCGGCCGAGCCTGGTGAGGTCGTAACCTTCGAGGATGTTGAGCATTTCGATCAGATGCACGCCGCCCGATGAGGGTGGCGGCACGGATATAACGTCATAGCCGCGATAACGGCCCCGCACGACCGGCCGTTCGATCGGATGATAGTTTGCCAGATCGTCTTTGGTCATGATGCCGCCAGTCTTGGCGACAGCGGTGGCAATCCGGTCGGCGGTACGGCCTTGATAGAATGCGCGCGGGCCATCCTTTGCGATGGCTCGCAGCGTGTCGGCGAGGTCGAACTGGAGCAGTCGTTCACCTTCGCCAATTGGCCGGTCGCCATTGAAGAAAATCGACCTCGTCGCCGGCCAGCGTGCAAGGCGCTCGCGCGCCAGCGGCAGCGAGTTGGCGGTATCGTCTTCAACCAGAAATCCGTTCTGCGCGAGATAGATTGCTGGTGCGATCAGCTCGGCGAGGGTGAATTTTCCCGAGCCGTATTTTTCGTGCGCCATCGCAAGGCCGGCCACAGTGCCGGGTACTCCGACGGAGAGCGCGCTGTCGCGTGACTTTTCTGGGTCGGGATTGCCCTGTGCGTCGAGAAACATGGTGCTGTTGGCTGCCGCCGGCGCAGTCTCGCGGTAGTCGATTGCGACATCGCGATTGTCTTTGGCGAGGTGGATCACCATGAAGCCGCCGCCGCCGATGTTGCCCGCACGCGGATAGGTTACCGCGAGTGCGAAGCCCGTTGCGACGGCGGCATCGACCGCATTGCCGCCACGGTCGAGAATTTCAATGCCGATTCGGGCCGCACGTTGCTCCTGGGCGACCACCACGCCGTTATGCGCGAGGACCGTTTGTGCCGGCACGATTGCCGGCGCGCGCGACACCGGCGCGACCTGTGCGGAGGCGAGCGCGCCAGACAGCAACGCAAAGAGGAATGAGACAATCCGGAACTGGCGAAACATCACAAACTCGTCATGGCCGGGCATAGCCGTCCAAAGGACGGCGTCGCTTTGCTTGCCTATGTCCCGGCCATCCCGATGAGGATGGCACGGTGCCTATAGAATCGGGATGCGCGGGACAAGCCCGCGCATGACAATCGAGAGGCTTTACCGCGTCTGGCCGTGATAGACCATGTTTGGCCGCATATCGGTCGCCGATGCCACGCGGTTCGACATGTTGAAGAAGCCCGCAACGGCCGAAATATCCCAGATGTCGCGGTCGGTGAAGCCGACACGCCGCAGCCGCTCGCGGTCGCCTTCTTCAACGCTCCAGGGCGACGCCGTCAGCTTGACTGCGAAATCGAGCATGGCGCGCTGGCGCTTGTTCAGCCGCGCGACGCGATAATTCATGACGAGGTGTTCGCCGAGCAGCGGATTGCCGGAATATTGCCGGACTGCTGCGCCATGTGCGGTCAGGCAATAGTAGCAACGGTTCTGGGACGATACCGCCACCGCGATCATTTCGCGCTCGAGCTTGGAAAGACCGGAATCGCCAAGCATCAAGTCATTGTACATGGCCACGAATGTTTCCAGCTTCGCCATGTCGAAGGCATAGGCGGCGAGCACGTTCGGCACGAAACCGAGTCTGTCCTGGCATTTCCGGAAATAGGCCGCCATTGCCGGCGACAATTTCACAGGTTCCAGATTGAGCCCGATCACCGGCACATCGTCGGCCGCCGCCGGTGCCGGCTTGAGCGGGATCGGCCTTGCAGCCGCCTTGCCGAGCGTCGGTTTGGCCGGGGAGGGTTTTGCCAGCGTTGCTTTCGCAGGCGCTGCTTTGCCGCCTTTGATGGCGTGCAGCATCGGCTTGTCTTTATTCGGTTTTGCGACCGTCGCCTTGCCGGCGGTTTTGGCTGATTTATTGGCCTTGGGCATTTCCCCGTCCCTTAATTCACTGCTTATCCTGGGCCAGAGTACAATGTTATGCGTCTCCGCGATACGAGCCGTCCGCCGGTCTTTCGCCTTTCATTTCAGACAGTTAATGGGCGTAAATTGGCCGCGTCACGCCGGATTGTCACCACCGCGTCACCAAATGGTGTGTTGCTCTCGACGCCCCTGCGCAGAACGTGAAAACTCCAGTTTCGCCTCGACCGATTCTCTCTCGCGCATGATCCCGAAAAGTGACGAACGGTTTTCGGAAAAGGTCCTGCGCCAATGTTAAGCGCACGAGGTTCCATGCCCGCTGAGCGTCCTGGCAATGAGGAAGAACGTGCCGCCCGCGGCTTGATCGAACAAGCCGGCAAAGCACTGAGCCGGCGTCGGCCGGAAATTCCTGCAAGCTTCGTCGCTCAGCTTTACGGCCGCTCGGTGCCCGAAGATCTGATGCGCTATGGCGCCGACGATCTCTCCGCGCTGGCCGAGCATGCATATGAATTCTTGTCGGAGCGGGCTCCGGGTGCGGCAAAGGTCCGCTGCGAAACTGTGCCGCTCACAGCCTCCGGCGAGCGCAAGTCGGTTTCGCTGATCGAGATCGTCAATGACGACATGCCGTTCCTGGTCGATTCGGTCATGGGCGAAATTGCGGATCGCCGTCTCGATGTCCGCCTGGTAGCGCATCCGATGTTCAGCGTGCGCCGTGACGGCAACAAGTTGACGGCACTCGATGGCCCCGAAGCCGGAGGCAAACGCGAGAGTCTTTATCAGTATTCATCTCGCGCCTATCGCGGACGCTGCCGCGCGCGAAGAACTCGTACGTGCGTTGCAAGTCGTCCTTGGCGAGGTGCGGCTGGCGGTGCAGGACTGGCGGGCCATGCGCGACCGTGTCAGCGGCATTGTTACCGAGCTGAAGACAAATCCTCCGCCGCTACCCGTTGACGAAATCGCCGAAACAATCCAGTTCCTGCAATGGCTGCTTGCCGACAATTTCACGTTCCTCGGTGTGCGCGATTACGTCGTCGACGGACAGGCGCTTGAGCCGGAGTTCGAGAGCGCGCTCGGTATTATGCGCTCGCGCGAGCTACGCGTGCTCAGACGCGGCACGGAGCTCCTCGAATTTACGCCGGAAATCATGGCGTTTCTGAAGGAGCCGCGTCCGCTGATCGTTGCCAAAGCCAATATCCATGCGCGTGTACACCGTCGCGTTTACCTCGACTATATCGGCGTGAAGCGTTTCGATGCGTCGGGCAATCTGGTCGGCGAACACCGCATCATCGGATTGTTCACGTCCACTGCCTATACGCGCACAGCCCACAGCATTCCGTATTTGCGCCGCAAGATCGCCGCGGTGGAGCAACGCGCCGGATTCGACCCGAACACGCACTCGGGTAAGGCGTTGGCCAATGTGCTGGAACACTACCCGCGCGACGAATTGTTCCAGATCGATGACGACACGCTCTACAGCTTTGCGCTTGCGATACTTCAACTCGACGAGCGGCCGCGTGTGCGCGTCCTGGCGCGGCGCGATCGCTTCGACCGCTTCGTGTCGGTTTTGGTGTTCGTGCCGCGTGAGCGCTTCGACAGCCACATCCGCGTAAAGATCGGCGCGTACCTCGCGAGAGCATTCATCGGACGCGTGTCGGCATTCTACCCGTATTTTCCTGATGAAGGCCCGCTGGTGCGCGTGCACTTCATTATCGGCCGCTCAGGCGGTGCAACGCCCGCCATCGACCGCAACGTGCTGGAGAGCGAAGTTGAGTCAATCATCCGCACGTGGGGCGACGGATTAAATCAGGATTTGGTGCTGGCCAATTCACCCGACAAGGCGCGCGCGCTGTTCGGCCGTTACCGGGACGCATTCTCGGAGGGTTTCCGGGAGGCTTATGCGCCCGCGGTCGCTGCCAGCGACATCCGTGTCATTGAAGGGTTGTCCGAACAGCGCCCGCTCGGCGTCGATTTTCTCCATCGCCAGGAGGAAGACCAGCGGTCGGTCGGCCTGAAGGTCTGGACTTTTGCGCGCCCATTGCCGCTCTCCGAGCGCGTGCCGGTGCTGGAAAATATGGGTTTTCGCGTGGTGGACGAGCGGACCTACCACATCGAGCCCCAGGGCAGCGCCGGCGTCTGGTTCCACGACATGCTGCTTGAGCGCGCCGATGGCGGCGTCATCACGCTCGATGAGGGCAAGGCGCGGCTCGAGACCGCATTCCTGATGGTGATGCGCGGCGCTGCCGAGAACGACGGCTACAATGCGCTCACGCTGCTCGGCGGCCTGGCCTGGCGAGACGTTGCGCTTACCCGCACGTTATCGCGATTTTTGCGGCAGATCCGCGTGCCCTATTCACAGGACTATATGTGGACGACGCTGGTGAAGCATGCCGGCATTGCCGCAAATATCGTCGATCTGTTCCATGCCCGTTTCGATCCGCGCGCGGATGCCGGCCGAGACGAAAAGCAGAGCGCGATCGTCGCGCAGATCGAAGAAAAATTGCAGGCGGTCGAGAGTCTGGACGAAGACCGTATCCTCCGTCGGTTCATCAACGCCGTGCAATCGGCAATCCGTACAAATTACTATCAGACGGACAAAGACGGACAGCCGAAACCGTTGATTTCGATCAAGTTCGAAAGCCGCAAGCTGACCGACTTGCCTCTGCCGCGGCCGCTCTATGAAATTTTTGTTTATTCGCCGCGCGTGGAAGGCGTGCATATGCGCTTCGGCAAGGTCGCGCGCGGCGGAATCCGCTGGTCAGACCGGCCGCAGGATTTCCGCACCGAAATTCTCGGATTGGTGAAGGCGCAGCAGGTCAAGAACGCAGTGATCGTGCCGGTCGGCGCCAAGGGCGGCTTTGTGCCGAAGCTGATGCCGAAGGGCGCGACACGCGAGGTCGTGCAGGCCGAAGGCATCGCGACTTACAAGCTTTTCATTTCGTCATTGCTCGATATTACCGACAACTTCGCTCCGGATGGCGCGATCCTTCCGCCGCCGAATGTCGTTCGTCACGAAGGCAACGATCCCTATCTGGTGGTTGCCGCCGACAAAGGCACCGCGACCTTCTCCGATATCGCCAATTCGATTTCGATCGAACACGACTATTGGCTTGGCGACGCCTTCGCATCGGGCGGCTCGGCGGGCTACGATCACAAGGTCATGGGCATCACGGCGCGCGGCGCGTGGGAGGCCGTGAAACGTCATTTCCGTGAGATGGACGTCAATATCGGCACGACCCCGTTCAACGTCGTTGGCGTCGGCGACATGTCGGGCGATGTCTTCGGCAACGGGATGTTGCGTGAGGATACGATCCGGCTACTGGCCGCTTTCGACCATCGCGATATTTTTATCGATCCGGATCCCGATCCCAAAGCGAGCTTCGCCGAGCGCAAGCGGATGTTCGCGCTGCCGCGTTCGAGCTGGCAGGACTACGACAAGGGGCTGATTTCCAAAGGCGGCGGCGTTTACCCGCGTTCGTCGAAGGAAATCCGGCTGAGCGCGGAGGCGCGTAAATTGTTCGGCGTCGCAGAGGTCGTGACGGCACAGGAATTGATGAAGACGATCCTGAAGGCGAAAGTCGATCTTTTGTTCTTCGGTGGCATCGGAACTTACATTCGCGCTTCGAACGAAGGCGATGAGGCGGCAGGCGATCGTGCCAATGATTCAATTCGCATCACCGGCGCGGATCTCAATTGCAAGGTGATCGGCGAGGGCGCCAATCTCGGCATGACCCAGCGTGGACGTATCGAGGCGGCCCAGCACGGCATCCGGCTCAATACCGACGCCATCGACAATTCCGCTGGCGTCAATACTTCCGACGTCGAGGTCAACATCAAGATCGCGCTCAGCGGGCCCGTGCGCTCGGGTGCGCTGACGATCGAAGCGCGCAATGCCTTGCTCGCCGAAATGACCGATGAGGTCGCTCGGCTGGTCTTGCGCAACAACTACCAGCAGACGCTGGCGCTTTCGATGGCGCAGCGCCGCGGTCTCGAAGACCTCGGCTTCCAGCAGAGACTGATGCAGACGTTGGAAATGCGTGGCGAGCTCGACCGCGGCGTGGAGTTTCTGCCGGACGAGATGGCAATTGCGGAGCGGCGCAAGCGCAACGTCTGCCTGACGCGGCCCGAACTCGCGGTGCTGCTCGCTTATGCAAAACTCTCCCTCTACAACGAGTTGCTCGACAGCAAGGTGCCGGACGATCCTTACCTTGGACGGGAGCTCGATCGTTATTTCCCAAAGGAAATGTCAGAGAGGTACGGCGAAGCGTTGCATGCGCACCGGCTGCGACGCGAGATCATCGCGACCCAACTGACGAATTCGATGATCAACCGCGGCGGCGCCACGTTGATCGTAAGAATCGCGGATCAGACTGGGGCCGCATCGCCGTCGATTGCGGCCGCCTTTGCGACGGTGCGTAACAGCTACGATCTTATTGCCCTCAACGGCGAAATCGACGGGCTCGACAACAAGATATCCGGCAAGGTGCAGCTCGATCTTTACACCGCCGTGCAGGATCTGTTGCTCGACCGGCTGGTCTGGTTCCTGCGCAATGTGGATCTCACGCAAGGGCTGGAGAAAATCATCGGGCATTACCGCGAGGGCATTTCGCAGGTCACGGCGGCGCTCGATGGCGCGCTGTCGAAACCCGCCGCTGCCGCCCGTGAGACGCGGGTTGCGGAGCTCTGCAAGGCAGGCGTCCCGGACGCGCTGGCGCGTCATGTTGCAAGCCTGCCGGTGTTGAAGGCCGCGCCTGACATCGTTCTGGTGGCGGATCGTGCCGGCAAGCCGGTCAACGAGGTGACCGCGACCTATTTCGCGACCGAGGCCTTCTTCCAGCTGGATCGCGTTGCGAGCGCCGTGCCGACCATCGTCGTGTCGGATTATTTCGACCGGCTGGCGCTCGATCGCGCGCTCGATTCCATCGGCGATGCCGAGCGCCGGCTGACCGCAGCCATGGTCGGAAACGGTCACGCGGGCGCGGGCGCGGTGGAAGAATGGGTTCGCCCCAGACAGGCTGAAGTCGAGCGTATCCGTTCGGCAATCCACGAAATCGCCGGGTCAGGGCTTACATTGTCGAAGTTGTCAGTCGCGGCGAGTCTGCTGGGCGATCTGGCCCGGCAATAGCCGCTAATGCCGGAAGTGCCGCGTGCCGGTAAAAACCATCGCAATGTTGTGCTGGTCGGCCGCCTCAATCACTTTCGGATCGTTCACCGAACCGCCGGGCTGAATCACCGCGGTCGCGCCGGCCTCGATCGCGACCAATAGGCCGTCGGGGAAGGGGAAGAATGCGTCGGACGCCACCACCGAACCTTTGGTGAGAGGCGCCGGCAACTTCAGTTCGCGCGCCGCGTCCTCCGCCTTGCGTGCCGCAAGGCGCGCGGCATCAACACGGCTCATTTGTCCAGCGCCGATGCCAACGGTCGAACGATCTTTGGCATAGACAATGGTGTTCGACTTCACGTGTTTGGCGACGCGGAAAGCGAAACGCAAATCGGCGAGCTCGGCTTCGCTTGGCGCGCGTTTCGTGACGGTCTTGAGCTGCATATCGTCCACCACCGCATTGTCGCGCGACTGCACCAGCAGCCCGCCGGCGACTGACTTCACGGTGAGACCCTTTGCGCGCGGATCGGGCAGGCCCCCGGTGATGAGAAGCCGCAGATTCTTCTTTGTGGCCACAATCTTGATCGCTTCGTCGGTTGCTTCCGGAGCGATGATTACCTCGGTAAAAATCTCGGTGATCACCTTCGCGGCTTCTGCGTCGAGTTTTTGATTGAGCGCGACGATACCGCCGAAGGCCGACGTTGAATCGCAGGCGAGGGCCTTGCGATAGGCATCAACAAGGCTTGCGCCTTCAGCCACGCCGCAAGGATTGGCATGTTTCACGATTACGCAAGCCGCAGTGCGCTTCGGATCGAACTCCGCTACGCATTCATAGGCGGCGTCGGTGTCATTGATGTTGTTGTAGGACAGCTCCTTGCCCTGCAACTGACGCGCCGATGCAACGCCAAAGCGTTCACCCGGCGCCCGATAAAACGCTGCGCTCTGGTGCGGGTTCTCGCCATAGCGCAGAGGCTGGATCAATTTGCCGCCGAAGGCGCGATAGTCCGGCGCCTCGTCGTGCAGCGTCTCGGCAAACCAATTCGATATGGCAGCGTCGTAGGCGGCGGTGCGTGCATAGGCTTTTGCTGCCAGCCGCTGGCGCAGCTCAAGCGACACCATGCCTTTGTGCCGCGCCATTTCGTCGAGCACTTTTTCGTAGTCGGTGGGTTCGACCACAACGGTCACGTCGCCGTGGTTTTTGGCGGCGGCGCGTATCATTGCCGGCCCGCCGATGTCGATATTTTCGATGCAATCGTCGAACGCGGCGCCTTTCGCAACGGTCGCCTCGAACGGATAAAGATTCACTACCAAGAGATCGATCGGCTTGATGTGGTGCTGTTCCATTGCGGCGGCATGCTCTTTGTTGCCGCGGATCGCCAGCAGCCCGCCGTGCACCTTCGGATGCAGGGTCTTGACCCGGCCGTCCATCATTTCGGGAAAGCCGGTGAGCTGCGAGACGTCAATGACGTCGAGCCCGGCATCCTTCAATGCCTTGGCCGTCCCGCCGGTGGACACGAGTTCGACGCCATAGCCGGCAAGCTGTTTTGCGAAATCGATCAGCCCGACCTTGTCGGATACCGATAGCAAGGCCCGGGTGACGCGGCGCGGATGGCTGCTCATGATGCACGAGCTAGCATATCAAGCGGGCGAAAGTGTATTCGCGAATGCCGCCCCGGAGCGGGGCATCCACAAGCTTCGATCCTAAAGCGGCAATTCTGGCTCATAGGGCCGGTCGGGACGTGCGCCAGGTGTCGCAGGCGGCGTGTGACGGAAGCTCCAGCGCACCGCGGCCTGACGGGCCAAATGGCCATAGATCACGATTTGCACCGTCCGGCGTGGTCCGTCGGTGCCTGCAAGGTACACGCTTTCCTCGATCTCGACGGCGTCGGCCAAGGTCGCAAAGGTCCACAGCTCGCGGTCGCTGAGCAGCAGGATCACGCCGCGCCCGTCGGCCAGCCGGCTCGCCTTGATCGCGGGATGCAAGTGAAACCGGATGGCGTATTCATCCTCGGCGCGTTCGGAAAACGTGCTGCCGGTCACCGGCGTAAAGCTGTCTTCGCCATCGAGCGTGCGGCCATCGGCACTAAGCCGGATTGCCCGGGTATGGATGACGCCGCAGTCACTGGCGTAGCCGTCATGAGAGGCACGCAACATAACTCCGCCGGGCGACGTTTCGCGTTCGACGGGCACGTCGCGCGGGCCGGCGATGATGGGCATGCCCCCCAACAGCCGCCGCGCCGCGTTCGATTCCAGAAAACGGCAGGACGACCGCTCGTTGAGCGTGACTGTCGAATGGGCAGGCGTCGCGCGCGCGACCTGGCGCCAGTTTTCCTTGTTCACCGCCGGCAACCCGCAATTGATCACGAGCCGGTGGAGCTTCCAGGACAGTTCGAACGACAGGCAGCCGGCATGCGCTTCCTGGCTCAAGACTACGGGCGGCGGCCGGCCGGTATCCATCAAGAGTGCAGTTTGCCCTGCATCGATGCGCTGGTAACCGGAATGCGGCGCATTTGATACCGGCGTCCCGCGCGCATCATCATAGGCGAGCACCGTGGCAAGCAGGTCGACCGGGGTCGGCCCCATGCCATTGAATTGCGCGAAATTTCCGTCGCCGTGCCGGAAGAACCGCAACATCGGCATGATGCGATCGATGGCATTGTTAAGCGCCTGCGGCGATTGTAGTTGGCGCGCCGAAAACAACTGACGCAACGGCAACAAGTCGGCCAGCAGTTCAATTAGCGCGCCGGGATTGCGGCTGACATGTCCGCCGTCCGGCAGGATCTGATTACGCAGCTCATCGATCAAGCGCCGCACGCTTGTGCGAAGATGGCCGGACTGCCCCTGCATGCATAGCGTGGCATAGGTCAACGCGATCACCGCTTGCAGGCGTGGCAGGCCGTCCCGCGATTTGTTCAGGCTCCGGCGCAGATAGCGCACTTGCCGCGACAGACTGCGGATGAAGCGGCGATAAAAACGCGCATCGGCATCCTGCAAGACGAATGGCGCCTGGCTGAGCCAGCAGATGATCCGGCGTGAGAGAATATCGGGACGCCAGCCGGTTTGGTGCCAGCCGCCTTGCATATTGATCCAATCGTCGATCAAGGAGCGGGCGTTGGCACGCGTAATGGCGGAATTGGCGGCACGCAGGTGGCGCAGCCACACGAATCCAAGCAACGTCACGGCCCACTCTTCGGATGGCGGAATCATTTCGAAGGGCGACCTGCGGTCGCAGATCACGACCTTGCCTGCGAAGGCAAAACGCCCGGCATAGATTTCGCTGGCGCGCGTGGCGTCGGCGGTGCGCAAGTCCTGGGGTGCAATGACCAGACGGTCGGTCTTGGTCGCGCCGAACTGCCAGCGAATCAGCGGATGCACCTTGAGACGGCCAAGGAGGCTGCGTAATGCGCGGCGCCCGATGAGCACGGAGAGCCTGGCTCGCTCCGCGACCGAAACCCGCATCATCAAATCGCTCGTCCCCTGTCGCGCGTTCCCGTGCATACGCGCTGGCCACACGATAGCGAAGGGTCGGGGAAGGGCCAATATGCCAATCCTGACCGTGGATTAGGCCATTTTTCGGGTCAGCCGGGCCGCATAAAAGCCATCCAGGCCGCCCCAGCGCGGATCCGAATCAGGAAGATGCAACGGCAACGTCCGCAGGTCGCCGTCCGCGGTCACGAATTCGGAGTGACCAAACACGCCCTGTGGCGAAATCGGGTTGCGTTCGACGCGCGGGTCGCGGGCCAGCAAGGCCGCGACCTGGTTTTCGCCCTCTTCGGGCTCGAGCGAGCAGACGCAATAGATGCATGTGGCTCCTGGCTTGAGCAAATCGATCGTTCGGTCGAGGAGGCGCTGCTGCATGGACGTGAGCATGGGAATGTCGCCTTCGTTCTTGAGCCAGGGAATGTCCGGGTGGCGGCGGATTGTACCGGTGGAGGAACAAGGCGCATCGAGCAGCACCGCATCGAATGGTCCGGCTTGCCATTCCATGGCGTCGGCGGCGACAGTCTCGGCCTCGAGAGAAAGCCGCGCGAGATTTTCGCGCAGGCGATTGAGGCGCGCGGGCGACCGGTCAACGGCGGTCACCCGGGCGCCGGCGTGTATCGAGCTGTGCCGTTTTTCCTCCGGGTGCCGCGCACAAGTCGGCGATCGTCTTGCCCTGCACGTCGCCCAACAATCGCGCCGGCAAAGCCGCGGCGGCGTCCTGCACCCACCAGGCGCCTTCGGAAAATCCCGGCAGCAGCGAAATCGCGCCATGCGCCAATGTGCGCACGGTTCCGGTCGGCAGCACGCGGCCGCGCAGCCGCTCTGCCCAGGATTCGGCATCGCCTTTTACAGTGAGATCGAGCGCGGGCTCGTGGCCGTTGGCTGCCGCGATCGCGCGCGCTGTCTTCGACCCATAAGTTTTGCTCCAGCGATCGATCAGCCATTGCGGCGTATCGCGTGAGACATCGCCGGCTTGCGCGGATGAGGCCTGCGTGACGCGGCGCAGCACGGCATTGACGAGACCGGCATAACGTCCGGCGCGACGGTCGGCTTGCGCCAGCCGCACCGACAGATCAACGGCGGCGTGATCGGGGACTTCAAGCCACAGAATTTGCGCGGCACCAAGCAGCAGGATGGTTTCGGCGCGCGGCGCGTCGGAGGGAAATCCTTTTTCGAGAAATCCGCCGACGATATGACGCAAAGTGCCGAGCCGCCGCAGCACGGTGGCGACCAGCCGGCGCGTCAGCGCACGGTCGCGGTCAGCAAGCGCCGGAAGGCCGGGATGTGCGTTTTTTCCGGACAGGAGATCGTCGAGCGCAATTCGCCGCCGCAGAACGCCGTCGAGAATATCGGCGGCAATTCTTCGAGCGGCGAGGCCGGGAACTTCCGGCTGGGGGGAAGTGCGCGGACGCGCCATACCCGGATAGTTGCCCATAAATTGTGTCCAGGTCGCGAAGTTTCAGGAAAAAACTTCAGCAGCACACAGCTTTGGCCGGACGAGATCGCAGCGTCGATTGCGTCGCTTAACAGTGCAACGAAAGATTGTACAGGCTGGAAATGCGGAAAGGGCGGTCGAGGACCGTGCGCGCTACTACTCGACGACCACCGGCGTGCCGATGCTGACCAGGCGATAGAGTTCGCGGATATCGCTGTTGTACATGCGGATGCAGCCATGGGAGACGAAGCCGCCGATGGAAGACGGCCGGTTGGTCCCGTGGATGGCATATTCGCCGCCGCGTAACGTCAGGGCGGCATCGCCCATCGGGTTGTTCGCGGCGCCGCCGGGGATCACCTCGGGCAACTTCGGGTTTTCACGGCGAATCATGTCGGGCGGCGACCAGGCCGGGCGTATGAACTTGCCTTCGACGCGCGCGCTGCCGGTCCACGTCATGCCGGCGCGGCCGACGCCGACCGGAAAGCGCAATGCGCGGTCACCGTCGATGACAAAATACAGCCGGCGTTCGCTGGTCTTCACGACGATCGTGCCGGGTGCGAAACCCGAAAAAGCGACGACATTACGTGTGGCGGCACGCGCGCTGATGCGGCCAGACAACAGCCGCCGCCATGATCAGAACGAGCGCGCTACGCCACAGCACCGGTTTCATGATGCCTGTCCCCAGGGGAATAAGTCGCCGCAATATTAAGGCGCTGCGGGGCAGGCGCGGGCGAAAGCTCGAAACATTGTAAATGAAGGATAGGACACAGGTGCCGGCTGGCTATCGACGCCGGAAAATCAATTGTTACTTGGCTTCTGTTATTTGCCTTCTGCCATCGCGCGCAGCTTGCGTTTGCCTTCATCCGCAGCGTCCGCGGCTTTCCCGGCGGCTTCCATCAACGCGGCAAGTTTCGTCCGGATCGCAGGATCCGTGACGACAGGCGAGCCGGCGCGGAACGTGATGGTGTCGCGGTGCTCGTCGAGATAGGCGGCAAGCTCTTCAATGGCAGGCAGAAAACCTGTAATGATCGGGACTATTTCGCGGAAGACCGCGGCCGGTTTGGTGACCATGCGGTCGTACGCGATGTCGTAGACGGCCTTGAGATCGGGCGGCTGCTTGAGCGCTTTATGCTTCGCGTCTGCTTCCGCTTCAGCCCTGTCCAGATCGTCCTTCATCTTTGACATGCCGGATTTCAAGACCGGCAGTATCTCCCGATGGTTTCGCAGGTCTTCCAGCGATCGCGGGCTGCCGATCTGCATTGCAGTGGCAAGATCCTTTGAGATCGTCGCGTCGACGTTGTGATGAAACCCGTTCATGATGCGGTAGTGGTCGGCATAGGGCCCAAGATCGGCGATATCCTTGTCCGACATAATGGGAATGTGCAGGCCCGGTTTGTCGATAATGCGGGTTTGCAGGAATGTGATGAAAGCGCGCCGCTGCTGCGGTTCGTTGTCAAGGCAGCCGGCCGTTGTGAGCGTAAGAATAAAGGCGGCGGCGAGTGCGAACAGGGGACGGCCGGGCTTGCATGCAACAAGGCCGCGAAATGCAGGCATAGTGCCCCCGTAATTGTGGCGCGCGGAATCGCGCCGCGTCCTGACCCAATACGCATTAGTGACTTGAATTGGCCGGATGGTTCAAGTGCGTAAGGCCGGCAAAAAACATTTTTGCCGGCCCTGATCTCAAAGTGTCAGGACGCGCTCACGCTCCGGCTTTTGCGGCCTTTTTGTTCTGGCGATTGTTGACCAGATCATCGACCACGGCCGGATCGGCCAGCGTCGAGGTATCGCCGAGATTGCCGAATTCGTCTTCGGCGATTTTGCGCAGGATTCGCCGCATGATCTTGCCCGAGCGGGTCTTCGGCAGTCCGGGCGCAAACTGTATCAAATCGGGCGACGCAATCGGTCCGATTTCCTTGCGCACCCAGCCGACAAGCTCCTTGCGCAAGTCTTCGGTGGGTTTTTCGCCGGCCATCAGGGTCACGTAAGCGTAGATACCCTGGCCCTTGATGTCGTGCGGATAACCGACAACCGCGGCCTCCGAGACTTTCGGATGTGCGACCAGCGCGCTTTCAACTTCGGCTGTGCCCAGCCGGTGGCCGGCGACGTTGATCACATCGTCGACCCGGCCGGTGATCCAGTAGTAGCCGTCTTCGTCACGGCGGCAGCCGTCGCCGGTGAAGTACTTGCCGGGGTAGGTCTTGAAGTAGGTTTCAACGAAACGCTGATGATCACCATAGACGGTGCGCATCTGTCCCGGCCAGGAATCGGCAATGCACAGATTACCGCTGGCGGCGCCGTTCTGCACTTTGCCTTCGGCGTCGACGATCTCCGGCTGCACTCCGAAGAACGGCCGCGTTGCCGAACCGGGCTTGAGCCTGGTCGCGCCCGGCAGCGGCGTAATGAGAATGCCGCCGGTCTCGGTCTGCCACCAGGTGTCGACGATAGGGCAGCGATCCTCGCCGACCACGTGATAGTACCATTCCCACGCTTCCGGATTGATCGGCTCGCCGACGGTACCGAGCAAGCGCAGCGATTTGCGCGACGTCTTCTTCACCGGATCATTGCCGCCTTGCATCAAAGCGCGGATTGCGGTCGGCGCGGTATAGATGATGTTGACTTTGTGTTTGTCGCACACCTCCCAGAACCGCGACGTGGTTGGATAGTTCGGCACGCCTTCGAACATCATCGAAATGGCACCATTCGAGAGCGGGCCATAGACGATGTAGCTGTGGCCAGTCACCCAGCCGACGTCGGCCGTGCACCAGTAGATGTCGCCGTCGTGATAGTCGAACACGTACTGATGCGTGATCGATACGTAAACCAAATAGCCACCGGTCGTGTGCAGCACGCCTTTCGGCTTTCCGGTTGAGCCGGACGTGTAGAGGATGAACAATGGATCCTCCGCGCTCATCCCCTCGCATGGGCAGTCGGCCGGCACTGTCTTTGCGATCTCGTCGTAGTAGACGTCGCGCCCGGCCTTCATGTTGACGGCCGCATTGGTCCGTTTGACGACAATCACGGTTGCCACGCCGCCAACCTTGTCGCAGGCGGCGTCGACATTTGCTTTCAACGGGATCTTGCGGCCGCCGCGAACGCCTTCATCCGCGGTCACGACCACAGTCGATTTGCAATCCTCGATACGTCCGGCAATCGAGTCAGGTGAGAAGCCGCCGAATATCACCGAATGGATCGCACCGATGCGCGCACAGGCGAGGATGGAGACAGCCGCTTCCGGAATCATCGGCATGTAGATCGTGACGCGGTCGCCCTTCTTGACGCCGCGCGCTTTCAGCACATTGGCGAAACGGGAGACCTCGGCGTGCAATTGTTTGTAGGTGAGTTTCTTGTCGTCTTTCGGATCATCGCCTTCCCACAGGATGGCGGTCTGGTCGCCGCGCTTGGCAAGGTGACGGTCGACGCAGTTGTAGCAGGCGTTCAGGGTGCCATCCTCGAACCATTTGATCGAGACGTTATGCGGGTCGTAGGAGGTGTTCTTGACCTTGCTGAACGGTTTGATCCAGTCGATGCGCTTGGCCTGTTCGGCCCAGAAGCTGTTCGGATCCTTGATCGACCGCGCGTACATCTCCTGATACTTGGCGTCATCGGCGTAGGCCCGTTTGCGCCAGTCAGTCGGAACGTCATAGATTTTTTCGTCGGACATTGGCTTCCTCCCGTCCCCGCTTGACCCCGCGGGTGACTTCATTTGACAGCCATTATGCGACGGCGCCTTGATTTGCGACAAGGCGCAGGGCTTGCCACTTTGGTCGCGGATTTGGCCGGTTTTATCGGCAGTTAGGCGCCAAACCAGCCGAGGATCACGCCCATAATGACCAGTACGCCGAGCCAATGGCCAGCGTCGATTGTGGTCAGCGTGAGCTTGCGGAACGTATAGGCGTTATTGACCGCAACCGTGGTCAGGACAAAACCGAGCCAGCACATGAAACCCGAAAATGCACCGGCGACGATCGTGTAGATGCCGATGTGGAACATGATGCCGGAGAGCGCGACCGCCATCACAATCTCGGCGATAAAGGACAGCACGAAGGGCGTGACTTTGACCGCGGTGGACTTGCCGGCGTTTTCCGCCTTGCACTGCTCGATGGTCTTGCCCTGCGCCTCCATCCACTTCGGGCCGAGGATGCCGTAATAAACCGCGCCGAAAAACCAGGCTGCGACTGCGGAGAGGACGATCGGCAAAGCATGCAAATTTTGTAGTTGTGCCATGTGCGCTTCTCCAATCGGGCTTACAGGCCACCCATCTTGCAAACGGTCTTCCATTCGTCGCCGGTCACCGGCTGCACCGACAGCCGCGTGTTATTGATCAACACCATCGCTTTCAGCTTCGGCTCGGTCTTGATCGCGTCGATCGATACGGGTTTCGGCATGGGTTCAACTGCTTTGACGTCGACCGCGACCCATGGCTCTCCGGCCTTGGCGGTCGGATCGGGGTGCGCCTCACGGATGATTTCGATGATGCCGACAATGTCCTTGCCGACATTGGAGTGATAGAAAAAGGCGCGGTCGCCTTTCTTCATTTTCATCAGGTTCAGCTTGGCCTGATGGTTGCGCACGCCGGACCAGGCTTCGCCTTTGCTACCCGCCTTGACCTGCTGATCCCACGACCAGCTCCCGGGCTCGGACTTCATCAGCCAATACGCCATGTCACGCTTCCGACTTGAGCGGGCGCGTCAGCAACGATTCGATCGCTTCATCGACGCTCATTTTTCCCGACAACATCGCCGCGACAGCGCTCGAAATCGGCATCTCGACTTTCTTGTCGCGCGCCATCTCAAGCAGCACCGGCGCTGTAAAGACGCCCTCCGCCAGTTTGCCATGCGCGGCGGTGTCCGGTTTCTCGCCTTTGCCCAACGCGACGCCGCACGAGAAGTTGCGCGACTGAGGCGTCGAACACGTCAGAATGAGATCGCCGAGACCCGAAAGTCCCATCATGGTTTCCGTCTTGGCGCCGCACGCTTTGCCGAAACGCACCAGCTCGGCAAAGCCGCGCGTGGTCAGCGCCGCTGACGCACTGGCGCCGAGACCTCTGCCGGTGACGATGCCGGCCGCGATGGCGAGCACATTCTTGATCGCGCCGCCGATTTCGACGCCGCGCACGTCATTCGAATGATAGGGGCGGAATGTGCCCGCGTTGAGAGCGTGCGCCAGGTCGAGCGCGGTCGCGGCATCGGTTGCCGCGACCGTAACGGCGGTCGGCAGTCCGCGCGCTACGTCGGCGGCAAAGCTCGGTCCTGACAAAATCGCCGGCACGGCCTTGGGCGCGCACTCGGCGATGATTTCCGTCATGAATTTGTGGGTGCCGTGTTCGATGCCCTTGGCGCAGGCGATCAGTGGCGTCCGCGCGGCGATTGCCGGCGCCAGCGCCTTCGCAACCGAGCGCACGGCCTGTGCTGGCACGACAAGAAGAATGGCCTCGCTTGCTGCGGCCTCGGCAATATCGCGCGTCACCTTGATCGCGTTGTCGAGCCGCACGCCCGGCAGAAATTTACTTTCGCGTTTTTGTTCGAGGTTGGCGGCGTTGCCAGGCTCGTGTTCCCACAGTGTGACCTGGCGCCCGGCGCGCGCGCAGGTCAACGCCAGGGCCGTTCCCCAGGCGCCGCCACCAAGCACCGCGATCCGTTGGATTGTCATGTCCCTTATCCGCTACCCGACTTACTTATACGCCGCCGTCCGCCGCCGCGCGCCCTCGGCGGCGGCGATTTCATCGAGCGGCCAGCGCGCGCGCGGCGCCACGTCGAGCGGATCCGTGAGACCCAGTACCAGCCGCTCGCAACCGGCCCATGCAATCATGGCGCCGTTGTCGGTGCACAATTCAAGCGGCGGCGCGACCAGCGTGGTACCAACCTCGAACGCAAGACGATTGAGCACCTTGCGGATGGCCTGGTTGGCGGCCACGCCGCCGGCGGCGACGAGCGTGCTCGGGGGCCCAAAGCGCGCGCGGAACAGCGTCAGGCCCGCGCGTAAACGGTCGAACACGACGTCGACGATTGCCTGCTGGAAACCGGCACACAGATCGGCGACATCCTGGTCGCTGAGCGGCGCGATCTTTTCCGCTTCCAGGCGCAGCGCCGTCTTGAGGCCAGACAGCGAGAAGTCGGCCTCCTTGCGGCCATGCATCGGTCGCGGCAATGCGAAGCGCGCGGGATCGCCGCGCATGGCTTCCTTCTCGACCTGCGGCCCGCCCGGATAACCGAGGCCGAGCAACTTGGCGGTCTTGTCGAAGGCTTCGCCGATCGCGTCATCTTGTGTTGTGCCGAGACGGACATAATCTCCGACGCCGCGCACCGCCAGAATCTGGGTGTGACCGCCCGACGCAAGAAACAGGCAGTAAGGGAAAGGCACATTGTCGGTCAGTCGCGCGGTCAGCGCGTGCGCCTCAAGATGATTGACCGCGATCAACGGCTTGTTCATGACGAGCGCAATCGCCTTGGCGGTGGTGAGCCCGACAATCACGCCGCCGATCAGTCCGGGGCCGGCCGCCGCGGCCACGCCATCGATTGACTCGAAGTCGCAGCCCGCCTGCGTCATGGCATTGGCGATGACAAAATCGAGCGCTTCCACGTGCGCGCGCGCGGCGATTTCCGGCACCACCCCGCCAAAGGCGGCGTGCTCGCTCACTTGCGACAGCACAACATCGGACAGAATCTTGCCCCGGCCATCCTCGAAACGTTCGACCACTGCCGCCGCGGTCTCGTCGCAGGTCGTCTCGATGCCGAGGACAATCATGGTTCCTCATTTGCCCTTTCGCCCATTGCGCCCGGCCGGGCGAGGTGACGGCGGCCCAAATAATAGCTAGTCCTGACCGAAGAGCCGATCCTGGGTCCGACCCCGGTTCCGCCTAGCATCGTGAGGTCATATGGCGCAATCCACAGCCTCCTTGCGCATCGGCACACGCGGAAGCCCGCTTGCCTTGGTGCAGGCGAGGACCGTGCGGTCGCGGCTGGCGTTGGCCACCGGGGTGAATGAAGACACGATCGAACTCGTCATCATTCGCACAACCGGCGACATCATCCAGGACCGCACGCTGGCGGAGGAGGGCGGCAAAGGCCTTTTCACCAAGGAAATTGAAGAGGCATTGCTCGCGCAGCGCGTCGATCTCGCCGTGCATTCGTCAAAGGACATGCCCACCATGCTGCCCGAGGGCTTGATACTGGCCGCCTGCCTTGAGCGCGAAGATCCGCGCGATGTCTTCATCAGCCGCAAGGCGCGCACACTCGCAGAGCTGCCGCGTGGCGCGAGCCTCGGGACCACATCGCCGCGCCGGCAGGCCATCGCCAAACACATTCGGCCTGACCTGAATATCGTGCCTTTGCGCGGCAACGTCGAGACACGGCTGCGCAAGCTCGACAATGGCGACGTCGATGCCACGTTGCTCGCGCTTGCCGGGTTGAAACGTCTCGGCCTGACGGAGCACGCCACCAACATCATGAGCGCGGAAGAATTTCTGCCGGCAGTTGGGCAAGGCGCCATCGGCATCGAAGCGCGCGCCGGAAACTCGCACTTGCGCGATATTCTCGCGCGCATCGATCACGCAGATACCTCGACGGCTGTTGCCTGCGAGCGCGCCTTTCTCGCCGCGCTCGATGGATCGTGCAAAACGCCGATTGCGGGCCATGCCACGATCTCCGGCAACGCAGTGCAGTTTCGCGGATTGATTGCGCGGCCGGATGGTACCGCAGCGCACGACATTAGCGGAACGGGCAATCGCAAAGATGCGGCAACGATCGGCGCCGAGGCCGGACGGGAGCTTAAGTATCGTGCCGGCCCCGGCTTCTTTGACTAGAATGAAACGACCATGCGTGTCGTCGTCACTCGTCCCGAACCAGATGGCAAGCGCACCGCGACCGCGTTGCGCGCGCAGGGGCATGAGGTACTGGTCGCGCCGCTGATGAAAGTCCAAACCGTGGCGGCAGATCTGTCGGGACACTGGGGTGCGGTCATTGTTACGAGCGCGAATGCGACGAGTGCGATTGCCGACAACGCCGCGAAGACCACGCTGATCAAGCTGCCGCTGTTTGCCGTCGGTCAACGCAGTGCCGAGGCCGCACAAGAGGCCGGCTTCACCAGCGTCACATCGGCGGGCGGCGACGTGCGCGATCTGGTGCGCACGCTGAGTGCGCATCGTCCCGATGCGAAAGCCCCGCTGCTCTACCTTGCCGGCGAAGATCGCGCGGCTGACCTCGTTGGCGAATTGTCGGCGCGCGGCATCGCCGCCGAGATGCGCGTCGTCTATCGCGCGGCCACCGCGCCGTTTCCATCAGCGTTGATCGAGGCCCTCAAGGCCGGTGAGGTCGACGCCGTATTGCATTTTTCGCGGCGCAGCGCCGAAAACTACGCTGCCGGCGCCAGGCAGGCCGGCATTGCCGGACCGGCGCTTGCGGTGCGCCATCTGTGCCTGTCGGCGCAGGCCGCCGAACCGCTTGCCGGCGCAGGCCATGTGACGGTCGCCGCGCGCCCCGACGAGGCCGCGCTGATCGAGCTTTTGCAGGCGCCGCCCGCTTGATAATTGGCGCGCCCGCGCCATTTGCGTTATTTGCTGCTTGCGGGGTTGAGCCGATTCGCCAAGGAAAAGTACATGGCCGATAAGCGCACAACACCGGACCCTGCCGAAGGTGCTCGCCGCCGCAAGCGCCCCGCGCCCACTATCGACCTCACGGCAACCGAAGTACCGGAGGCCAACGCCGCAGAGCAGCCACAAGCCGCGGCCGATGAGCCGGCCACCGCGCCGCCGGAGCCATCTGCGGCCCATGATGGAGCCGATGGCGACCACAATCCCGAAACCGGCTTACGCAACGGTTCGACGCGGACAGCGCCGTCGGCCTGGCAAATTTTCATCGCGGGATTTGCCGGCGCGGCAATCATGACGGTTGCGCTGCTCGGCCTTTGGTTCGCCGGACTGGTGCCTTCGCGCGATGCCAGTTCGACGATCGCAGATCCGGCGTCGGTCGCCGCGCTCAACCAGCGCCTGGCAAAGATTGAGTCGTCGATCGCAAAACTTCCCGCTAGCGATCAGGGCACGTCGGAACGGCTATCTGCCGCCGACAACGCGCTGAAATCGCTCGGCATCGCGCTCACCGCAATCAACAAGCGCAGCGATGAGGTTGCCGCCAATGCGGCCGAGGCGCGCGCGCGTGCGGACGCGTCGGAAAAAGCCCTGACGGACCTGCGCAACAGCGTGCAGGATCTCACGAAGAATTCCTCGGCGGGCCTGTCTCCCGCCGATGTCGATACCGTGCAAAAACGCCTCGCCGCGCTTGAGCAAATGGTCAAGAACGCGCCGACCGACCGCGGCGCAAGGCTGGCGCTGAGCGCCGCAACGTTGCGCGACACGGTCGTGAGTGGCGCACCCTTCAGCGCCGAACTCGACGAAGTAAAATCGCTGGGTGCCGGCGAAAAGGCACTGGCATCACTGACGCCGTTTGCGGCGGCCGGCATTCCGCAAGCCCCGGCACTGGCGCAGGAATTGCGCGCGTTGATTCCGGCGATGCAGAAAGTGGCGGGCGCGCAGGCGCCGGCCGGCGGTTTCCTCGATCGCCTGCAGGCCAACGCCGGCAAGCTCGTGCGGATCCGGCCGCTCGATGCACCGGCCGGCGACGATGCCGCCGCCGTTCTGACGCGCCTCGACATCGAGACGGCGCGTGCTGATATCCCGGCTGCTCTTGCCGATCTCGAACGTCTCGATCCCACCGTGCGCGCGCCGGCACAGGCCTGGATCGCCAAGGCACAGGCGCGGCAGGCCGCGCTTGCAGCCGCGCGTCAGCTCGCCGCCGACACGGCGCGCGCGCTCGGCAAACGGTGAGGGCGGGATGATCCGGATCGTCCTGTTCCTAGTTTCCGTGACGCTCATCGCCGTTGGCTTTGCGTGGGTGGCCGATCGTCCTGGCGAAGTCGCTATAAATTGGATGGGCTACAGGATTGAGACCTCGGTGCTGGTGGCCGCATTCGTCATTGCCGCGCTGGTGCTTGCTTCGCTGCTGGTGTGGTCGTTGGTGCGCGCAGTCATTCGCTCGCCCGAGCAGGTGTCGCTGTTCTTCCGCCACCGCCGCGCCATCAAAGGCTATCTTGCTATCAGCCGTGGCCTGATCGCGATCGGCGCCGGCGATCTGCGCGTTGCGCGCAAATTTGCCGACGAAGCGGCGCGGCTGTCGCCCGGCGATCCGCTTGCACTGCTGCTGACGGCGCAATCGGCGCAAATGGCGGGTGATCGGGGTGTGGCCGAGCGCGCCTTCCGTGAAATGACAACGCGCGACGATACGCGACTGCTCGGGCTGCGCGGGCTTTATATCGAGGCGCACCGGCGAAACGATGGCAATGCCGCGCGGCTGGCGGCCGAGGAAGCGGCGAAGATACGGCCTGCGGCGGCGTGGGCCGGGGAGGCCGTGCTCGATTACCGCTGCGCGGCGTCCGACTGGGCCGGCGCCATCGAGGCGCTCGATGCGATGAAAGCCGTACTCGAGAAGGCGGACTATCGGCGCAAGCGTGCGGTCCTGCTCACCGCGCGCGCGCAGGCGCTCGAGGACATCGAGCGCGATACCGCGCGCGCGCTGGTACTCGACGCCGTCAAGCTTGCACCCGATCTGGTGCCGGCTGCGGCATTGGCCGGAAGGCGGCTTGCTGAATCGGGCGAGCAGCGCAAGGCGCGAAAAATCCTGGAAGCTGCCTGGACGATCAATCCGCATCCCGACATTGCGGACAGTTACGCTAACCTCCGATTGGGGGATAGCGCGCGCGAACGGCTCGCGCGCATGCAGAAGCTTGCCGAGAAGGTCCCGGGCCAACTCGAGGGCGCTTTGGCGGTGGCGCGCGCCGCGCTCGATGCGCGCGAATTCGCGACCGCGCGTTCGGCGCTGGCGCCCCATCTCTCGGCGCCGACACGTCGCGTCGCCGCCTTAATGGCCGAGATCGAGGAGGCTGAGCATGGCGATGAAGGCCGTGTGCGCGAATGGATGGCGCGCGCGATGCGCGCGTCCGGCGATCCGGTCTGGACCGCCGACGGCGTGGTGTCGGATCGCTGGCTGCCTGTGTCTCCGAACGGGCGGCTCGACGGTTATGAATGGAAGGTGCCGCTGGCCGAAATCGGCGTGAGCCGGCCTGTCATCGAGGCCGCGCCGCCGGCCATGGAACCGGCGGCCGTTGCTTTACCGCAAGCGAAGCCTGAGCGGCCGGTCGAAATTCCGTCGCGCAAGGCCGCAAAATCCAAAACAGAGTCCCGGGCGTCATCAAAGGCATCTGCGAAGGCGAAGCCGGTCGAGCCGGTGATCCCCTTGGTGCATGCGCCGGACGATCCGGGGCTCGACCTAGGCCTCGACCGCGATCCGGTGCCGGAGGCCTCAACGCCGCCGGCTGGTGACACCTGGCAGCGGCTGCGGCAGTTGTTCCGTTAAGCAGCGGGCAACGGCGAGGGCGTATTGCTTGCCAATCATGGCTTGCGCCGATATCTGTGGCGCTCCTTCAGCCGGCGTAGCTCAGCGGTAGAGCATCCGCTTCGTAAGCGGGTGGTCGGGGGTTCAAATCCCTCCGCCGGCACCAGCCTTCCAAAATCGCGATTTCATGCGGTTTGCCGCCGGGGCAATAGGTTTTTGCCAATTCCTTGAAATGATGGAACTATTTTATACTTGCTGGAGGTGTGGCGGGCCGGCATCGAAATCGGGCCAATGTTATTCCTGTCATTTTCCCCCGTTCATAGGGTAGTAAGATAACTCCAACCGGATCAGTCACTTCGTTCTGTAGAGTAGCCCTATGGCCAGACCTGCTGTCATTCTCGTCGGCGCGGACAAGGGAGGCGTCGGCAAGACCACCGTCGCCCGCACCCTGGTTGATTATTTTGGCGCGCATCAGACGCCGACCCGCGCCTTCGATACCGAATCCCCGCGCGGCACGCTCAAGCGTTTTCATCCGGAGCTGACCGAGGTCGTCGACGTCACCTCGGTCTCCGATCAGATGAAGATCTTCGACACGCTGGGCAGCGCCGACGCCAAGGTGACGGTGATCGACGTGCGCGCCGGTCTGCTGTCGTCGACCTTGCAGGCGCTCAGCGACATCGGTTTCCTCGAATCGGCCAAGAAGGGCCAGATCACCTTCGCGGTGTTTCATATTCTCGGTCCGTCGATCGCCTCGCTCGAGGAGATCGCCGAGACCGCCAGCACCGTCGGCGATGCCAGTTACTTTCTGGTCAAGAACTTCATCAACAACACGACATTCTTTGAATGGGACCCAGCCACCTACAATTCGTATTTCAAGAAGATCAAGGGTGCCGAGGAAATCACCATCCCGAAGCTCAACGAAATGGCTTACGAGCAGGTGGAAGTCGCGAGTGTTCCTTTCGTGTCGTTTGTCGGCAACAAGGGCGCCAAGGGCGAAGCAGCCAACTATTCGTTTGTTCTGCGCGGTTATGTGCGGCACTGGCTTGGCAATGTCTGGGGTGAGTTTGATCGCGTGAAGCTGGTCGACTTGGTTTCGCCGAAGATGGAAAGCAACGTCCGTCAGGTTGCTGGCTAATACTCGATCCCAGTTGCGCCGGTTGAGCGGGCGGCGCCCGGTCAGGCGATGTCATTCCGCAATTCCATCACCATTGTCGCATCGCCGCGCCCACGCGTCGGAAAAACTCTGCTGGCGCGGTTGCTCACTGATTTTCATTCGCAGGAAGGCCGTTCGGTCGCGGCGTTCGATCTCAATTCCGGCGAGCACACGCTGGCGCAGTTTCTGCCCGAGCGCGTCGTCACGGCGAACATTCGCGACATCAATGGCCAGATGGCGTTGTTCGACCGGCTGGTTGCGGACGATGATGTGACCAAGGTCATCGATCTCGGTTACGAATTTTTTGAGTCGTTTTTCGCGGTCGCCCATCAAATCGGTTTTGTCGAGGAAGCGCGGCGGCGCTCGGTTGCGATTGCGATTTTGTTTGTTGTGACGCCCGATCAAACCTCGGTCGAGGCCTATCGCAATCTGCGCGCTCGCTTTGCCCAGGCAACGCTGGCGCCGGTGCACAACGAATTGCTGGGACCTGCGCAGCATCGCGACAAATACATGCCCGCCGGCAGCGGCGGCGTGATCGTGCATTTACCGGTGCTGGCGCCTGGCTTGCGCCGATATATCGACAAGCCGCCATTCTCATTCGCAAATTCGAATATGGGGAATGCCGTTGGGATTCCGCTCGACAGCCATATCGAGTTGCAGCGCTGGCTTCGGCGAATTTATCTGGAGTTCCGGGAACTCGATTTACGCATATTGCTCGCCGATCTGCAGTCTTCGATCCGTATTCAATCGCAATCGACATAAATTTGCGGTGGTTTCCCGCGGCTGCGAGAGAATTGTCGAAACCATCTTTCTCTAAAATGAGGGAACGGACGCCGGTCTGACGCGTTGCCCCCGCCGGAATCCCGCGCAAGCTCGCGGCAACGTAGGAGGCGCGCTATGTGGATTACGTTATTTTCCATCGTTATCGGCTCCGCCCTCGGCTTGGCCATGGGGGCGATCGTCATGGAATCCGCCGAGAAGGCACCCCGTCAGGACGGGCGCCGGTCTGCGCGCAGCCTCCGGGCTGTTCGAAACTCCTAGTTTTTCATCACCATCCAGACTGTTGATGGGCGGCCTGCGGGCCGCCCATTCTGTTTGTTGTGAAAGCCGGCCCAATTTATTTGTTGTGAGTGGCCGCGCGTTCTTCTGGAACTCTGCGCTAGTCTGGAGGGATGCCAAGTCCCCTGCTGCTGTCGAGGCGATTTGCGCCATTGTTCTGGTGCCAGTTTTTCGCCGCGTTCAACGACAATTTTCTCAAGACCGCGCTGGTCTTTGTCATTCTTTTCCACTCGGGTGCGCGCGACGCCGAAGCCCTGATTACCTTTGCGAGCGCGGTGTTCATCGCGCCATACTTCGTTTTGTCCGCACTCGGCGGTGAACTTGCCGATCGCTACGACAAGGCGCGGGTCGCGCAATGGCTGAAATTCCTCGAAATCTTCATCGCGGCACTCGCGGTGTGGGGCTACGCGTGGTCATCGCTTGTGCTGCTGTTTGCCTCGTTGTTCGGCTTCGGTGTCCTTGCGGCATTATTCGGGCCGATCAAATACGGCATCCTGCCGGATCATCTCAAGCGCGAAGACTTGCCCGCCGGCAATGCGCTGGTGGAAGGCGCAACATTCGTCGCCATTTTGCTGGGCACGATCGTCGGCGGACTTGCCGCGCGCGGCGAGGGCGCGGCCGCAGCGTTTGCGGCCCTGGTCATGGGTTTTGCGTTTGCCTGCTGGATCGCGGCACTTTTGATTCCGGCGACCGGCGAGGGCGCGCCGCATCTCAGGATCGCCAGCAACATCGCCGCTTCGACTGTGGCGATGTTGCGATACCTGCGTGCGGATGCGCGGCTCTGGTGGGGCGCGATGGTGACAAGCTGGTTCTGGCTTGTCGGCATCGTGGCGCTGTCTTTGCTGCCGCCGCTCGTCAAGACCCTGGTTGGCGGCAATGAAGATACTTTGACCGTTTATCTCGGGATCTTCTCGGTCGCCGTCGGCGTCGGGTCAGGCCTGGCGGCGGTTATTGCGCGCGGGCGCATCGTTCTTAAGACGACCCTTATTGGCGCGATCCTGCTCGGCGGCTTTGCGCTTGACCTCGGCGTTGCGACGTTTGGGATTGCGCCACCGGGAACATTGCAAGGCCCGGCAGTCGTGTTGTCATCAGGCTTTGGCTTACGTGTAGCAATCGACCTCTGCGGCCTCGCGATTGCTGGCGGCCTGTTCATCGTACCGGCGTTTGCCGCCGTGCAGGCCTGGAGCGATTCCGGTCATCGCGCGCGCACGATCGCTGCGGTCAATGTGCTCAACGCAGCATTCATGACCGGCGCCACAATCGCAGTGGCGATCATGCAGAAATTTGGCGTGACAGTGCCTGCATTATTTTCGCTGATCGGCGTCGCCACGTTCGCCGTGGCGTTCGCAATCTGGCGCACAATGCCGAGGCCTGCGTAGTTATTTTCGCATCTTCAAGACGCGGTCGACCATTTCCCCGGCAACGCCGAGATAATTGGCCGGGTCGACAAGTTTTTCCAGTTTTTTTCGGTCGGCGTGCTTGCTGATTTCCTTGTCCTCGGCGAGCAGATCGATCAGCGGCCGCCCGGTTTTCACGACCTCCCGGCAGATGTCATAGACAAGATCGTGCGCCCTGTTGCGGCCGAGTTCCGCACCGAGCCCCATCATCACCGCTTCTGACATAATCAGGCCCTTGGTGATGTCGAGGTTCTCGCGCATCTTCTTCTCGTTCACCTGCAAGCCTTCGACCAGGAAACGCGTCTGCGCAAGCGCACCGGCCGAGAGCATGAAAATTTCCGGCAGCGCGATCCATTCGATTTCCCATGGGCCGGTGGCCCGCTCATGGTCCTCGATCTGGGCCTCCAGCAACGCGGCAACAAGCTGTCGCACCATTGCGGTCTGCGCGGTGATGTACACCGACGAAATCGGATTGCGCTTCTGCGGCATTGTTGACGACGAGCCGCGGCCGGAATGGAATGGCTCGTAGACTTCCTCGACTTCTGTCTGCATCAGCAGCTTCACGTCAAAGGCGATCTTGCCGCAGCTTCCGGTGACGAGGCCGAGGAAACAGCCGACTTCGGCAATGCAATCGCGCACGGTGTGCCAGGAAATCGCCGGCTGGCCGAGCTTGAGCTCTTTCACCAGTTCTTCCTGGACTTTCAGCCCGTCCTTGCCGAGCGATGACAGTGTGCCCGCGGCGCCACCAAATTCTCCCACAAGTACCCGCGGCTTGAGTTCTTTCAGGCGCTGCTTGTGGCGTTCGAAGGCCGCCAGCATGGTCGCCATCTTGTAACCGAAGGTGATCGGCACGGCCTGCTGGAGATTGCTGCGGCCCGCCATTGGTGTGTCGCGGTATTTCTTCGCGAGTGCGGCGAGCGCATCCGAAATTGCGCCGATCTCTTTCTCGATGATGTCGAGCGCCTCGCGGATCTGCATGACCGTGGCGGTGTCGGTGATGTCCTGGGTGGTGGCGCCCCAATGCGACCATTCGCCGAGCCCGTCCTTGCACAATTTCACAAGCTGCTGGACGACAGGGAGCACCGGATAGCCGATCCTCTCGGTGGCTTCCTTGAGTTTCGCCATGTCGATTTTGTCGGCCGAACAATGGCGGACGATTTCGACAGCCGCTTCCTTCGGAATAATGCCGAGCTTGGCTTGCGCGCGGGCGAGCGCGGCTTCGAAATCAAGGTATTTCTGCACGCGGTTCTCATCCGAGAACACATTCCGCATTGCCGGCGTGGTGAAAATGTCGCGGAACACCGCGGAATCGAGGATCGTTGAGGGCATTCGGTCTCTCCTGTGGCGCGCAAGTTAGCGTTTCTCGCACGCCGATCAACTTGCCGCGGTTATGATTTCTTCGTCGTCACCGGGCTTGTCCCGGTGACCCCGCTTGGTGGGGCACGGCATTGCCATCCTAAGCGAGATGGCCGGGACAAGCCCGGCCATGACAGACTTGGTGCCCGTTGCGCCAGAACGATTTTCAGTCCCAAATGGCGCGAGTTTATTTGCCAATCGGAGGCCCGCCATGACCGTGATGACCAAGCCGCAGCAGAGCTTCCGGCTCGAGCCTGTGCACCCGAAGCCGGAGGAGGCGCACACCATGCCCTATGCCCCGGCCGTGCACATCGTCGGGGCCTGCGACCTGATGTTCCTGTCGGGTGCAACGCCGTCGCCGCTCTACCACAAGCATCCGCATGTCGATGCCGAGCACGTGCATCCGCATTCGATCGAGGAGCAGACCGACCGGGCCATGCTGGCGATCAAATCGATCCTCGACCATGTCGGAGCTAGCTGGCGCGACGTCGTGAAAGTGACGAAATATCTCACCGATTTCCGCGAAGCGGACGCCATGCACAAGACTATGCATAAGTATTTTGGCGACTGGCGGCCGGCCAGCACGACAGTGTGCATCAATTCACTGTCGTCGCCCGGCGCGCGCATCGAGCTGGACATGATCGTAGCGCTGCCGAAGAAAGCCACGTGATTTGAGATTGTCATCACCGGGACAAGCCCGGTGATGACAGACCTGAGACCGTCGTGAATAAATTACCCTCAAATTTGGCGCGCATCGTCGAAGCGGAATATCCGCGTTTCTCGGACGCGGAAATGGCGCGCCGGCGCGCAGCCATTGAAACGCTGTTGGCCGAGGCGGACTGCGATCACCTGGTGTTCTGTGGCGCCAATCGCTTCGGTTCGTCCGTGCAATGGCTTACGCAGTGGCCGGTGACCGCCGAGGCGGTCGGTGTATTCACGCCCGACGCGCGCGACGCGCTGTTCGTGCAATACGTTAATCACGCGCCGCAGGCGCAAATCCTCGCCGACAAAGCGGAGGTGGCGTGGGGCGGTGAGTCATCGATTGCTGCTGCGATTGACATGCTCGCAAAACGCGGCGCGCACGAAAACCGCGTTGCGACGCTTGGACCCGTCACCGCGGATCAACACGCCGCGCTCTCGGCGAAGTTCGGAAAACTGAAAAGCCTCAATCGCGGCTACGTCCGTCTACGGCAAGTGAAATCCGCCGAGGAGCTCGACTGGCTGCGCATCGGCGCGCATTTCAGCGATCTTGGCATGGCGGCGCTGCGCGATGGGCTTAAAGCCGGTTTGAACGAGCGCGAGCTCGGTGATCTGGTCGAGCGTGCTTACGTCGCGCATGGCGCAATCAATGTCATTCACTACATCGGTGTCACGTCGATGAGCGCGCCGGATCTCGGCGTGCCGCGTCAGTTTCCGCGCATGCGGCGGGTGCAGGCAGGCGACGCGGTGGTGGCCGAGATCACTGCTGCGTTCTGGGACCATCCGGGGCAGGTGCTGCGCAGTTTTGCGCTGGGCGAGCCAAGCAAGCTCTATCGCGACCTGCATGCGGCAGCCGATGCGGCCTTCGATGCGATTGCATCCGTGCTCAAGGCCGGCGCGACGCCTGCGCAAGTGATCGAGGCGTCCGAGGTTATCGAAGAGTGCCGGCTTCACCATCATCGACGATCTCTTGCACGGCTATGGCGGCGGCTATCTGCCGCCCATTCTCGGCTGCAAGAGCCGTCCGGCGGGCGCGGTCCCGCAGGAGCCGTTCCGCGACGGACAGACCGTCGTGGTCCAGCCCAATGTTGTGACGCGCGACGGCAAAGCCGGCGTGCAGACGGGCGAGATGGTGTTGATCACCGCCACCGGCATCGAGCGGTTTCACGAGATCCCGCGCGGCTTTGCGGATTATTTGAGGTGCTCCTCCATCCAATCCGCGCTTTGCGAGCGCCAGCGGTAGGCGCGGTTGGTGGCGATGTGATTGCCGTCCTCGATCATCATCAGCTCGACCGGGCCCTTTGCCTCACGCGCGAGCCGCTCGGCGTCCTTGGCCGGGACGATGCGATCGAGTCGCCCGTTCACGATGAACAGCGGGCAGGTGATGTTTTGCGCCACGCCTTCGAGCGATAGCGTCAGCGCATTCTTTCGCGCCTCGTCCGCCGTCTGGCAGTGGCTGCGCACGCGGAATGCCGTGCGCGTCAATTCCGGCAGGTTGTCCCAGTTGGCGCCCCAGTTGAACGGCCCACCCAGCGCGATACAAGCCTTGATGCGCTTGTCGAAAGCCGCTGCCCGCGGCGCGTAATAGCCGCCGAGGCTGACGCCCCACATGCCGACGCGCTTGGCATCGAGATCAGCACGCTTTTCCACGAAATCGATCACGGCCTTCGCCGGCACCTCATAGTCGCCGCGAATGGGAAAATCATATTGCGCTTCGCCCTGGCCGGGCCCTTCGAAGATCAGCGTCGCGACGCCGCGCGCCAGAAACGGCGCTTCGTAGGCGTCGCCTTCCTCCTTGGTCGAGTCGAGGCCGACGGCCATGACAACGACCGGCGGCTTATCGATGCCCGCCGGCTTGCGCAGAATGCCGGCCAGCGTCTTGCCCTGATAGGGAATCTCGACGCGTTCGCCCGACGGCCGCAGGTGAGGAAGCGCGGCCTGCCGGCATTCGATCTGCTTCTTGTGCGCGGCTTTCATCTGCGCCTGGTCATGCACGAACAGGAACGAAGCGAAATGGTAGTAGACGCCGGCGCGCTGCAGGCATTCGCCCGCGGTGAGAAAATGCTTCTTTGCAAGTGCCTCGCGCCCGAGCTGCTCGTGGTGCGCGGCGCGCGCGGACCAGGCGCTGCACCACTCGTTATATGAAGTGATCGAGCCGGTGACTTCCTCGAAGTCGGTCAGCACCACGCCATTGGCAACGAAGCGGGGGCCCCAATGCGCGATCGCGGCCGTGAGCAACGGATCGGATGACATGCGGGATTTCCTCGTGGGGGGACTAGCAGAGCGCTAACCGGCCTTTTCGTCGCGGCGATACCAGGGCATGAAGCGCCTCGTTGCCCACTGCACCAGGAGCTCGAAGCCGACGCCGAAGGCGGCGAGCAGCAGCACGCCGACGAAGGCCTCGTTGTGGTGATAGGAGCGCGAATTGTAGAGGATGTAATAGCCGAGCCCGCCGATCGAGAGGAAGAACTCCGCCACCACCGCGCCGATCAGAGCACGGCCGGCGGCCAGCCGGAAACCGGCGAGCAAATACGGCATCGATGCGGGCAACACGATCTCGGTCAGCATGCTGCAGCCGGCCGGAGCGAAATGAGCGCGCAACCTCCAGATATTCGCGCGGCACCGAGCGCGCGCCATCGGCGACGTTCATGGTGATGGCGAATATCGCGGCGAAAATGATGGTGGCGATGCGCGCCGCGCCCGAATAGCCGAACCACAGCGAAAACAACGGCAGCACGACGATCATCGGCATGGCATTAAAGCCATTGATGTAGACGCGGATCATCCGGTCGACGGTGTTGCTGCGTCCCATCAGCAGTCCCGATGGCGGTGCCGGCGACGATCGTGATCGCCAAACCTTCCGCCACGGCGGCAAGGGTGGCGCCGAGCGCCTGCAGGAATGCCGGGATCGGTGATCACGCGCGGAATGGCGAGCACGACGGTGGTCGGCTTCGCCACATAGGCGGGAGCAAAGGCGCGCACCACGAATTCCCAGACGAGCAGGATGGCGAGCCCGGTGATCAAACGCGGCACAAAGGCGCCGGACCGCGCCAGGGCCGCTTGCGCCTTGGCAGTCGGCGGGCGCGGGCGCGGCGATGGCGGCCTCGACTCATCGTCATTGCCTCCAGTGCGCAAAGTGTTGCTCGATTTTCAGGCCGAGCCGCGTCAAGCCGACGCCGATGATGCCGATGACAAGGATGGATGCGAACACGCCGGCGGTGTCGAAATCCTGCGACGCGCCCATGATCAGCTGGCCGAGGCCGGTTGAAGACAGGAAGAATTCCGCGGCGATCATTCCGACCAGGGCGCGGCCGATCGCCTGGCGCACGCCGGTCATCATGTAAGGCAAGGTGTAAGGCAGCATCACTTCACGCCACAGCGACCATTCGGTCGAACGGAAAGATTTCGCCACCTCGATCAGTTCGGGCTTGATGCTGCGCGCGCCTTCCACCGTGTTGTAGAGCACCGGGAATACCGTGAAGAGAAAGACGACCAGCACCTTGGGCGCGAAGCCAAACCCCATCATCGACAGGATAAAGGGGATCAGCGCCACCATCGGGGTGGCATAGAGCGTCATAATGTAAGGCTCGATGCCGATGCGCAGCACGCGCACGCGCGCGAGCAACAGTCCGAGCGGCGCGCCGACCAGGATCGCCAGCACGAAGCCGGTCAGGAAAAGCTCCGCGGAATCGAGCAACTGGGTGAGAAATTCGCCGCGCGTGATCAGCTGCCAGAGCCGGACCAACGTCTCGGAGAACGGCACCATGAAGGCGGCGCTGGTCGAACGCCCGGCGATTTCCCAGGCGGCAATGCCTGCCAACAGGCTAAGCCAGAGCGGCCCGTGACGGCGGAGGGAATTGCTAAACACTGACGTTCACCCACTCGGCTGTCATCGTCCGCGAAGACGCCTCGACTGGCCGCTTGCGCGTTACTTCACCATCGCGTTGGCGTCTTTCCACACCGCGCCGTCGACGAAGGCGTCATACTTCACCGGCTCCTTGTCGGGCTTGATCGAGCCGATTTTCTTCATGAGCGCGGCAACCGCCTCGATCTTGTTGCGCGGCATGCCATCGTCCTTCGCTGCCCAGAAGTCGATGCCGAGAAACGCCTTGAGCGCGGCCTTGTTGACCTCTTTGTTGTGGCCGGTCACGGCGCGATCTTCGGCCACGGTGTCGGCATTCTTCGGGTCCTGCATGAAATGCGCGGCCTCGACCATGCCGGCAACCGTGCGCACGATGGCGTCGCGGTTTTTCTCCAGGTTGTCCTTGCGCACGACCATGATGAGATAGTGGCTGGTCGGGTTGGTGTTCTTCATCGCCAGCAGGATGTTGAGCTTCTTGCCCTGATGTTCGATCTCGGCAAGGTCGTCGAGATGCAATACGGCAAAATGCAGACTGGCCGGCGAGCAGCGCCGGGCCGGGGCTGGAGCCGAGCGCCACTTGCTTGACGTCCTCGATCTTCACGCCCTTGGCAGCCGCCAGCGAGCATCGAGCGCAGCGCGATCGAGCGCGCGCCGTTGATTGAATCGACGCCCACATCCTGGCCGACGATGTCCTTGCAGGTCTTGCCGGGCTCGATCGTGCCGATCACCCAGTCCGGATTGGGCATGCCGTAGACGGCGACCAGCGGAACGCCGGCATTGGAGACCTGGTTGATGACCGGCGGCGTCGGCGACCACGCCATGTCGACGTCGCCCGCGACCACCGCGCGCGCCGCGGCGGTGCCGTTGTCGAACGGCTTGATTTCGACATCGACGCCGTTCTTCTTGAAGAAGCCCTGCTTCTCGGCGACGTAGGCGATCATCACCGAAAAGATCGGCGGAATGCCCGGCGTTGCCACCATGATTTTTTTGCCTTGTGCCGAGGCCGGGCGCTCGCCAGCAATGCGTCGCCAGCAGCATCAGCCGCCGGCCGCCAATGTGAATGGTCCTGCGGATCATGGAATCCTCCCTTAGGCTTCATTTTTTCTTTTTCAGCTTTTCAACGTTCGAGAACAAATTCGGCTTCACGTGCCTCCCGCATCAGCGTGCCCCAGACGCGTTCGCGCAGTTCGGCAAAGCGCGGCTCTCGCAGTGTCTCTCGCGTGCGCGGCTCCGGAAGATCGATCGTGATCGTTTCATGGATGCTCGAGGGCCGGCCCTTGAGCACGATCACCCGGTGACCGAGCAGCACCGCCTCCTCTATCGAATGCGTGACGAAGACCATGGCGGTCGGCCGCTGCTCCCAGATGCGCAACAGTTCAAACTGAAGAATTTCGCGAGTTTGTGCGTCTACGGCCGCGAAGGGCTCATCCATCAGCAGGACGTTCGGCTCAACCGCCAGTGCGCGCGCAAGGCCGCAGCGTTGCTGCATGCCGCCGGACATCTGGTACGGAAATGCATTCTCGAAGCCGGTCAATCCCGACCAACTTGATGAATTCCGGCACCTTGTGTTCGATTTCCGCTTTCGATGCACCCGCCATGCGCAGGCCATAGGCGACATTCTCGAACACGGTTTTCCAGGGAAATAGGCCGAAATGCTGGAACACCATGGCGACGCCGGCGATCGGCTCGGTCACGCGTTCGGCGCCGACCCTGATCTCGCCCGCATCGTGCGGCAACAGGCCGTCGATGCATCGCAGGAGCGTGGTCTTGCCGCAGCCCGAAGGCCCGACGATTGCGACGATCTCGCGCTCACCGACGTCGAAGTCGATATTGCGGAAGACTTCGAGCGTGCCGTAGTGCTTGCCCAAGCCGCGAACGCGGATGCGCGCCTCGCTTTTCGCGGTTTGCGAGGCGGGGCGGATGGCGGGTGTTGCTGACGTTTGACTTGTCACTCTGCTGCCTGTTTTGAGGGTTTGCTGTTGATCTTGGCCCAATAATCTTCGGCCTGTTTCGAACGCTGGAGCGCATCGAGTGTCTCGAAGCCGGGCGCCATCGAGCCGTCGCTGCCGGCGAGAATCTGGTGATGTTCGATGTTGAGCGTGCGCAGCCAGCGCTGCTGGCCCATCGTAATGGCGACGAAGTAGCCGATCTCGACCAGCTCGGGTTCGCTGAAGTGCTTGTGCAGCCGGTTCCACAATTCGTCGGTCGCGGGCAGGTCCCAGGTAATGGCCTCGGCGTATGCCAGCGCCGCCTTCTGGCGCTCATCATAACGTGACGAGCTCTCGAAATTGATCAGATCGGAATAGTCATCTTCCTTGAGGCCGGATTTTGCCGCCTTGATCGAACGCTGGTTGCCGCAGAACTCACACAGTACCGAACGCGACACATAGATCCGGCAAAGCTCCTTGATCTTATGATCGGCGACGCCGTTCTTGAACACGTCGCGCCAAGTATTGGCGAACGACCAGAACGTCGCCGGCACATGGGCGCGAACGGCCTGGCTTTCCGGCCGCGGTGTACCCTCGCACGCGCAGCGCTCGAATTCCGCGAGCATCGCGGGATCCTTGATCGTCGAAGGATCGACATAACTAATGCGAGGTTTCGACATCGGCGTATTCTCCCGGGAGAAAAAGTATCGGCGCACCGGCTTCGATGCGACCTTGTTGGTCTTGGCGACAGGTAGGGCATGTTGCCGCAACACCGCCGTACGGGCAACGCTGGCCGCCGTATTTCGGTAACTCTGCCTTAGTCTTGACGATCTCCCAACGCCTCGAAGTCGGCGCCCGCGGTGTGGGCAACAGACCTGTATTTGCAGGGCCTTTTGAAGATGCGCGCGCGCATTACGCTTAACCGCTGATTACTGTCCCGACAAGCATTCGCACCAGTATTGTTAATTTCGTGCAAGGTTACTCTAAAGTTTATCGGAGATCGGATACGTGTCGTAAACGCTACGAATTCATGCGCTCTTCAGCATAGGCACAATTGCGACAGTGATTTTAGTAATTCAATACTGCCTCGCCCCTAGTGTTCGTTTGAACAGACCGCGGAAGTATTCGGTCGCGTCAAACGGGGCTCATTGTCGTGCGTGCCAGTACCATTGTCATGATCGGGTTTGCCGTCGTCTTCGGCTTGCTCGCTGTGTTCATTGCCCAGGTCTGGCTCCACAATCAGGCCAGCATGCAGGCGAAGAATGCACCGAAGCCGACGCAGGTGGCGTCGCAAACGGTCGTCGTTGCCAAGCAGCCGCTGCGCTTCGGCACCGAGCTCAATGCATCCATGTTGCACGAGGTGCCGTGGCCGTCTGACTCGCTGCCGGCCGGTGCCTTCGCAAAAATCACTGACATCATGTCGGGTGGCCGCCGCGTTGTGCTGGCCGCGATCGAAGCCAACGAGCCCGTGCTCGCTCTCAAGATCACCGGCGCTGGTCAGCGCGCAACGCTTTCCGCGCTTGTCAAGCCGGGCATGAAGGCGGTGACGATCCGCGTCAATGACGTTGAAGGCGTCGGCGGCTTTGTGCTGCCGGGCGATCATGTCGACGTCGTACTGACACGTCAGCTCGAAAAGGGATCTGCCACGACACAGGTCGTGCTGCAGAACACGCGCGTGCTCGCGGTTGATCAGGTCGCCGATGATCGCGCAGCCAAGGCGACGGTCGCGAAGTCGGTGACTTTGGAAGTCGATACTGTCGAAGCTCAGAAATTGTGGCTCGCGTCTTCCGTCGGCAGCCTATCGCTGCTGCTGCGCAAAGCCGGCGAAACCGCCGAGACAAAGACGCGCAAGGTCACGCTCAACGATTTGGGAACCAATGAACCGGTCGGCGACAAGTCCGCTACCACGACTGTGGTGGTGACACGTGCGTCGGCCAAACAGGACTACACCGTACCGGTCGAGGGACATGATGGGGCCTCGGCGGATGCGGAGCGGAGGCGAGCCGCCTGGTGACTCCAGGCTTGGGATCATTAAAGGGGTGGGGAGTGTGTCGTGAAAAATCACAATGAAATCGGCGTCGGCTTCCGCTGGCGCGTTGAGGACAGGGCCACGAAGCGTGGCAATTGGGTGCGCGATCTTACGATCGCTCTGATCATTGCTTTGGCCGCATCGATCCTGGGAATGATCGGTGATGCCTATGCGCAGGCGCCGATGAAGCTGATCCAGATCAGTGGCAACAATCGCACGGCCATGGTGCTGGTTCCGATCGGCAAGTCGCAGGACGTGCACACCGATACGAGCTTCGTCGACATCACGGTTGGCGACCCGGAAGTTGCCGATGTCAATCCGCTGACCGACCACGCGTTGTCGATCCTCGGAAAGAAGATCGGTACGACCCGCGTGTCGGTTTACGCCGAAGGAAAGAAGCTTGTCGGCATCTTCGATGTCGAGGTGTCTTATGACATCACCCGGCTCAGCAACGAGCTGGTACGGCGTTTCCCGGGGTCGCGAATCCAGGCTTCGAGCGTCAACGGCCGCATTATGCTGTCGGGCGAGGTTGCCGATGCTGCCACTCTCGACAAGGCAGTAACGATCGCACGCCAATTCGGGCCCGAAATCATCAACACGGTTTCGGTGATGTCGCCGCAGCAGGTGTTGCTGGAAGTGCGTTTCATCGAGATCTCGCGCACGGCCGGCCGCGAATTGGGCGTGCAGTGGAACCGCTTCGGCGGCAGCACCATCACCAATATCGGTGACCGCGTCTCGTCAAACAATCTGCCGCTGACCGCGGCCACGATTGCCGGCGAAACGGCGGCGGGCGTCATTTCCAACTCTTCACCGTTCGGTTTTCTGGTCGGCCGCATCGCGGCGAGCGGAATGACGACCGACGTGATGATCAACGCCCTCGAACAAAAGGGCATCGCCCGTAGCCTGGCAGAACCGAACCTGGTTGCGCTGTCGGGCGACACCGCAAGCTTCCTCGCCGGCGGCGAATATCCGATCCCGGTGTCGGGCTCATTTGGCCAGGTGACCGTCGATTACAAGAAGTACGGCGTTGGCCTCGCGTTCACGCCGACCGTGCTCGGCCGTGGCATGATCAACCTGAAGATCGAGCCGGAAGTGAGTCAGATCGATACGACCCATACGGTTTCCGTGAGCAACGGCGTCTCGGTGCCAGCGCTGATCGTGCGCCGCGCGTCCACCACCGTCGAACTGACTGACGGGCAGAGCTTCGTGATCGGCGGCTTGCTGCAAAACGACAACAAGAACTCGATCGAGCAGCTGCCGTGGCTCGGCAGCGTGCCGGTGCTGGGCGCGTTGTTCTCCAGCAAGTCCTATCAGAAGAACGAAACCGACCTCGCCATTATCGTCACGCCGCACCTCGTGCGTCCGGCGCGGCCCGGCGATGTTATCAAGGCGCCGACCGACGACACCTTGCCGCCGAATGATACCGACTTCTTCCTGCTTGGAAAAATGGAAGTCACGCGGGAAGAGGCGCGCAAGCTTACGCCCGTCACGGCGCGTATTGCGGTCGCCGGCGACCGTCCATTCACCGGTCACATGCTCGATATGCCGAAGGGGGAATCCAATGCGGCAATTCAATAAGGTCGTGCGCACCGTCGCGCTTGCCGGCTTGTTTGCCGTTCTCGGCGGCTGCTCGGAGTATCTCGATCGCCGCGACTCCATCGCGCTGTCTGGCGGCAACGCGGTTGCGACCAACGTCGTGACGCATACGGTCGATCCCTGGCCGGTCGCGAGCGCCAACCGCAACCTCGCGTTCAACGGCCAGAAGATGGAAATCGCCGTCGAGCGCTATCGCACCAATCGGGTCATTCCGCCGCGCGGAATTGGCACGTCCGGCAGCTATACGGACAACGGTGGTGGCGGCCAGAACAACGCCGGGCCGGTCGGAACCCCTGTAACGGCGCCGGCAGCGGCGGTGAAATAAACCTCGGGCAATTGCACCATGCGCATTGGACGTAATTCCAGCACGAACCGGACCCGCGTGGCGGTACTCACCGCCGACGCGGAGTTCGATCGTTCAGTCCGTGCAACATTTGGCGCATCGTCCGCGATCGAACTCGCCATGGTCTCGGGCCGTCTCGCCGAGCAAGGTGATACGCTTGACATCACTGACGCCACCGTCGTCGTGGTCGATCTGGATGCCGGCCGTGCCGACGAAATGGCCGCGCTCGCGCGGCTGATGGCGCGGGTCGGCACCTGGCCGCCGGTTATCGCGGTCACGCAAGCCTTCGACGAAAACGTTGCGCGTACTTTGTTGCAGATGCGGATTGCCGACTTCCTGGTGAAGCCGGTCGAACCGATCGACCTGGTCCGCGCCTGCGCACGCGTGGCCAAAGGTCCCGGCGGAGCTGCCGAGCCGACCGAGGCCAAGATCTATACATTCCTGCCGGCTGTCGGCGGCGCCGGCGTGACGACGCTCGCGGTGCAAAGCGCCATGATTTTGCTCAACAGCGGCGGTCCGCGCACGCGGCCGTCGACATGCCTGGTCGATCTCGACTTTCAACACGGCTCGGTCGCCGACTATCTCGACCTGGAGCCGCGCCTCAATCTGGCGGAGATCGAACCGCGTCCGGATCGACTCGACCGGCAATTGCTGGAAGTCATGCTGTCGTATCACGCCTCGGGTCTCGCCGTTGTCGCAGCGCCCAACCGGCCGGCGGAAATGCGCTCCTTCGATCCCGACGTTGTGACGCGCCTGCTCGACCTCGTCTCGAGCAATTTCGAATATGTCGTGTTCGATATGCCGCGTACCTGGTTCTCGTGGACCGACAGCGTACTGCTCGGCTCGAACAAGCTTTTCATCGTCAGCGAAACCACGGTGCCGGGGCTTCGTCACGCGAAACAATTGGTGGCGGCAATCAATGAGCGGCTAGGCGAGGGACCAAACCCGCGGGTGATCGTCAATCGCTTCAGCCAGCGCATGTTCGATTCCGGTCTGCGCCGCGGCGATCTTGCGCACACGCTAGGCGATGCGTTCCTGAGTGCGATTCCCAATGATTACGCGCTCGTTCGCGAGGCGATTGATCGCGGCGTGCCGCTCGATGAAGTCAAGCCGGGCAACAAGATTACGACGGAGCTCAAGAAACTGGTGCTGGACGCGCCGGCAGCCAAGACGGCGGCCGATAGTCAGCCCATGGCATTGATGAAGAAACTCAAGCTCTCCGTGGTGGGTGGTTAAAATGGCCGGCCGTTTTACAGTCCGACGTGCTGCAGCCCCGGAGTTGCCGGTGCCCGAGGAACCGACGCCCACCGCGCTCGAAGGCGTGACGTGGACGGTATTCCCCGAGATGGCCGAGCAGCCGGCCGCGGCTGCCCAGCAATCCGAAAGTCCATTGCTCAGCGACAAGCTGCTCGACGCCAAAGTGCGCCTGCACCGTCGGCTGATCGAGGAGATCAACCTTTCGGCGCTCGATAAAGTACCGGAAGAAGAATTGCGCCGGCACGTGCAACAGCTGGTCGCGCAATATGTGCTGGTCGAGCGTCTTCCTCTGAATACACAAGAACTCGCGGACTTCGTCTCGGAGATTCTTGACGAGATGACGGGCCTGGGTCCGCTCGAGCCTTTGCTCAAGGATCCGAGCATCAATGATATCCTGATCAACGGCCATGAATGCGTCTACGTCGAGCGTCATGGCGTGCTTGAGCCGCTGTCCGTGCGTTTCAAGGACGAGCAGCATCTGCTGCGTATCGTCAACAAGATCGTGTCTGCGGTTGGCCGTCGGGTCGACGAATCCCATCCGCTCTGCGACGCGCGCTTGCAGGATGGTTCGCGCGTGAACGTGGCAGTCCGGCCAATCGGCGTCGATGGACCGCTGGTCTCCATTCGTAAATTCTCCAAGAAACCTTTCAATCTCACCAAGCTGGTTGAGGTCGGTGCACTGCGCCCGCCGATGGCCGAAGTGCTGGCCGCCGCGGTGAAAGCCCGCGTCACCACGATCATTTCCGGCGGTACGGGCTCCGGCAAGACAACCATGCTCAATGCGCTCTCGGCGTTCATTTCCGAAAAGGAGCGCCTGCTCACGATCGAAGACGCCGCCGAATTGCAGCTCCAGCAGCCGCATGTCGGCCGCATGGAGACCCGCCCGCCGAATATTGAGGGCAAGGGTGAAATTCGCCAGCGCGAACTGGTGAAGAACGCCCTGCGTATGCGGCCTGACCGCATCATCCTCGGCGAGTGCCGCGGCGAAGAAGCCTTCGACATGTTGCAGGCGATGAACACTGGCCACGAAGGCTCGATGGCGACAATTCACGCTAACACGCCGCGCGACGCGATTTCACGTCTCGAGCAGATGATCGGCATGGCCGGCCTTCCGATGACGGTCGCCTCGATCCGCAGCCAGATCGCCAACGCCATCCAGCTGATCGTGCAGCTTCAGCGCCAGTCGGACGGCAAGCGCAAGGTTACTTCGATCGCCGAAGTTACCGGGCTCGAGGGCGATATCATTCAAATGCAGGAAATCTTCAAATATGTCCGCACCGGCACCGCGCCAGACGGCACCGTGCAGGGACACTATCAGGCCACTGGCGTGCGCCCGCGCTTCCTCTCGCATCTCGCCAACCAGGGAATCAAGATTCCCGGCAACTATTTCGATCCCTCGCAGCCGCTCTGACCGGCCATGTTCGATTTCAATTCAATCTACTTGTTCTATGCGCTGATCGGCCTCTCGGCGGCGATGTTTGCGGAAGGCATCTATCTGCTCGTCTACAACAACGCGTCTTATCGCAAGAATATCAATCGCCGCCTGAAGGTGATGGACAATAAGACCGATCGCGAAAGCGTGCTCATACAGCTGCGCCGCGAGCGTGGTCTGACCAGCGGCGGCGAGTATCGATTGCCGCTCATCAATCTCAACCAGCTCATGCTGCAATCGGGGCTCACCATCGGGCTGGGCCGGCTGGTTCTGTTCATCGCGATCGGCGTGGTCGCGATTTTCATGGCGGTGTTGACCTTCAAAGGCAACGCGACCTACGCGGTGATTGCCGCGCTGTTTTGCGGCATCGTGCTGCCGCCACTCGTCCTGAGGATTTTGCGCGGACGCCGGCAGAAAAAATTCAGCTCCCAGTTCCCTGATGGCATCGACATCATCGTGCGGTCCTTGCGGGCCGGCCATCCGGTTCCCATCGCCATCACCATGGTGGGACGGGAAATGACCGATCCGATCGGTACCGAGTTCGGCATCGTCTCCGATGAGCTCACCTACGGCTCCGATCTGGAGACCGCGATGCGCAATCTGTATTTCCGCGTTGGTACTGACGACCTGCCTCTGTTTGTGACCGCGGTGGCCATTCAGCGCTCGACGGGTGGTAACCTCGGCGAGATCCTGGAAAATCTTTCTTCGGTAATCCGCCAACGGTTCAAGATGCGCCGCAAGATTCGCGCGTTGGCCGCGGAAGGCCGCGCATCCGCTCTCATCCTCTCGTCGTTGCCGCTCGGCATGTTCGCCATCATCCAGTTTCTGGTGCCGAATTTCTACGGCGCCGTTTGGGACCAGGATATGACCAAGATCGGTCTCGCGCTCGCCGGCTGCTGGATGGGCGTCGGCAATTTCATCATGTACCGCATGGTCAACTTCAGGATCTGACCATGGAGAGCATCAGCTCAGTATTTGGCAATGCATTTCGTGACAGCAGCACCATGCTGATGGCGCTGCTGGTATTTCTCGCGGCCGGAATACTGGCATTCTCGCTGATGGCGGCGGTGCGCGTGCGCGGCGCGGTCAAAAAGCGTACATCGCGTATCATGAACGACGCGGAGCGCGGTGGGAGTGCACGCTCCCTGCAGAATTCCAGCGCCAAGACCGTCAGCAAGCTGATTGAATACACGACCAAACACTACGGCGAGGCCAACGGCGAGAACATGAAGGTGCTTCGCCGGCGCCTGATCCAGGCCGGTATCTATGATCCCCGCGCCGTGGCCTTCTTCTTCATTGCGCGCACGGCTTTGGCGATTGGTCTCGCTATTGCCGTTTTCATATTCCTGCCGATTCTGCGGCCCACCACAACAAGCTCGTTTCTCTGGATGCTGGTCATGGCCGGTGGTGTTGCCGGCTATGTCGGCCCGAGTGTCTATGTCGACAAACGGATTTCTGCCCGCAAGCTCGAGCATCGCTCCGGCTTTCCGGATTTCATGGATCTGCTCGTCGTATGCGCGGACTCAGGTTTGTCGATGGAAGCCTCGCTGGAGCGGGTCGGACGCGAGCTGGGCCAGACTTATCCTTCACTCTCCGCCAACATTCATTTGACGAATCTTGAAATCCGCGCGGGCCGTCCGCTCAAGGAAGCGCTCGAGCATTTTGCCGACCGCCTCGCGCTCGAAGAGTCGCGCGCCTTTGCAACCCTAATCAACCAGTCGATTGATCTCGGCTCCAGCATCACGGATGCGATGCGGGTCTACAGCGACGACATGCGCCACAAGCGGCTCTCGACCGCCGAAGAAAAGGCCTATGCCCTGCCGGCCAAGCTGGCGGTGCCGATGATGGTCTGTATCTTTCCCGGTCCTCTTCGTCGTCATTCTGCTACCGGTCATCGTCAAGCTGCACGCGGGCGGCTATTTCTGACGGGCGCTTCGCCTCTAAACAGGCCGATATGCGGCCTGGGGCGCCAGAAATACGGCGGGCGCCGACAGGGTGAAGATTTTGTTAACCATCCTCCCCTAGCCTGACGGCGTCCCGATACCGGGCGCTTCCGCAAGGCTTTGACATGGCTATTGGAATTGCCCGAGTTTCATTGATCGCACTCACGGGCCTGTGGGTGGCGGGGTGCAGCACCTCCAATAATTTTTCCGAGTTCCTGAAATCGAAAACGGGAACCACCACCGCATCCGCGCCACAGCAGGCGACCGATGCCCAGGCGTCTGCCGACACATCCTCAGCGCAACAGGTTGTCGAAACATCGGCGCCACCGCCGGCCGTTGAATCCACCGGCTCAGTGCCGCCGCCGTTGGGCGTTCCGGCGGCAGCCGAGCCCGGCCTGCTCGGCAGCGATCCGAACGATGAATTGAGTCTCGGCAAAAAACATTATCGCGCGAATGATTTCGGTCTTGCCGAAAAACATTTCCGCGCCGCAGTCGAAAAACATCCGCGCGACGCGGAGGCCTGGCTCGGTCTTGCCGCCTCTTATGATCGCCTGCGCCGCTTTGATCTGGCCGACCGCGCCTATGCCCAGGCGATCGGCATCGTCGGCCCAACGGTTACGATTCTCAACAACCAGGGTTACTCGTACATGCTGCGCGGCGACTACAAACGCGCGCATGCCACGCTTGCCGTCGCCCAGCGAAAAGATCCCACCAATAAATACGTGCAGAACAACATTCGTCTCCTGGAGGAGAGCTATCGCAAAGGCAAGGCCATCGAATAGGCCTCGACGATAGCGTGTTGCCGCGGCAAACCGCCGTTCCCCTTGGACTAAATCTGCCAATCGGTTGTTTATCGACAGGGCCTGCGAAATTTCGCACGTGCCTTGCTAGGCCATGGCGCCTGTGCGCCGTCTCGATTACCATCGTGCGCGAACCGGCGTAGACCGGTCATTAAATTTCGGTCCCGAGGGGGAGGAACCAATGGCTACTGCAGTGAATGCCGGCGCGCGTCTCGACCGGCTCCCGATTTCATCGTTCCACTACCGCATCTTCTGGCTTGTCGGCGCCGGCATGTTCTTTGACGGTTACGACCTTTATGTCGCCGGCGGCGTTCTGGCATCGACTATCCAGACCAAGTTCTCGACGCTGCCGCAGAACCTGCAATTTCTCTCGTTGACCTTCGTCGGCATGACGATCGGTTCGTTCATCACCGGCTTCGTCGGCGACAAGTTTGGTCGTCGTTTTACATATCAAGTCAATCTTCTGATATTCGGCCTCGCCTCGCTCGCAGCAGCGTTCGCGCAGGACATGACACAGCTGATCATCTGCCGCTTCGTGCAGGGATTAGGCCTCGGCGCCGAGATTGTGGTCGGCTATTCGACGCTAACGGAATTCGTGCCGCCGAAGACGCGCGGCCGATGGCTCGCCTTCATGGCATTTTTGACGGTTTGCGGATTTCCGGTCACAGCGATTCTTGGCTACCTGATCATTCCGACCTGGGGCTGGCGCCCGATGTTCATCATCGCCGGGGTCGGTTCGCTGGTGGTCTGGTATTTGCGCAAGAATCTTCCGGAATCACCGCGCTGGCTCGAAGTCGCAAGGCCGCACCGCCGAAGCCGAAGCGCTGATGCAGACAATCGAAAAGGAAGTCTCCGCCACCGCCGGCTCGCTTCCAGCGCCGGCGATCACTGCGCCGACACCACAGTTGACCGCCGCGTCAATGTTCAGACCCCCGATCCTGCAACGCCTGCTGGTCGGTTGCTGGGTGCTGATCACCATCAACACGTTGATCTTCGGCTTCGTGATCTTCCTGCCGCAGTTCTTCCTGCGGCAAGGTCTCACCATTACCAACTCGCTCGGCTACACCGTCGTGCTGGCCGGGGCTTCGCTGGTTGGCTGCGCGTGCGGTGCATATCTGTCGGATACGATCGGGCGGCGCTGGAGCATTATCCTCGGGTCCGTTCTCACCATTGTGTTCGGCTGGACCTACGCGCGCTTCAACGCCGGGTCCGATCCGGTCATCGTGCTGAGCGTGGGCGCGGTGCTGATCGTGGCGATTTATATCCAGACAGCGTTGCTGTTCGGCGTCTATACGCCGGAACTGTTTCCGACTGAAATACGCCTGCGCGCGAATGGCATCTGCAACACGCTCGGCCGTGGTGCGACAGTGGTCTCGCCATTCATGGTCGGCTTCCTGATGGTGAACTATGGGCTGCCGGGCGTGATCTGGCTGATGATAGGTCTCGTCGTTATCCAGATCATTGCGGTCTACTTCTGGGGCGTTGAGCCGGCGAAACGCTCACTGGAAGGGCTCGATCCCAAACTAGCCTAACTATGCACATCTTGGGGTATCATCGGCCGCCCGGACAAAGGGCGGCCGATGTCGTCAGGAGACTACGCACGGATGAGCAGCCTGCGGCCAGTGACGGTGATTACGGGGGCGTCGGCCGGGATCGGCCTGGCGCTGACGCGCGTGTTCGCGCGTCACGGCCATGAACTGGCGCTGGTAGCGCGGCGAGAAGAGCGATTACATGCGCTCGCCGACGAAATCGCGGCGAGCGGCGCGCGCCGGCCGATTGTGATCGTTGCCGATCTGTTGAAGCCCGGCGCGGCACGGCAGATCGGGGATGCTTTGGCGGGGCAGGGCGCCGAGCCGCAATTTGTCGTCAACAATGCCGGGTTTGGTCTGGTCGGCCTGGCCGCTTCGCTCGACCGCGACGAGCAGGTCCAGATGATCGACCTCAATGTGCGTGCGCTGACAGAATTGTCGCTCGCCTTTATTGACAGTCTGGCCCGTAACGGCGGTGGTCTGCTCAATGTCGGCTCGATGGCGGGATTTCTGCCGGGTCCGGGAATGGCAGTCTACTACGCCACCAAGGCTTACGTGCTGTCATTCTCCGAAGCGCTGCACAGCGAGCTCAAGCCGCGTGGAATAAAGGTCGCCGTGCTGTGTCCAGGCCCGGTGCCGACGGAGTTTGCGGCACGGGCGGGGGTGAAAGGTGCCACACTGGCGCCGAGTATTTTGACCCGGTCGGCGGACCATGTCGCGGAGGCGGGCTATCGCGGCCTGATGGGAGGCCACCGGACGATCGTGCCAGGCGTGCTCAATAAACTGGTTACCGTGCTGATACGCCTGATCCCGCGCCGCATCATTCTGGCAGTCGTGGATTCCCGGCAGGCCCGGCGCAGATCCGCGCAACAGACATAGCCGCATCCCGCCGGTCATATTTGCAAACGGCGTTGGAGCGGTTACTAGTCAGCGTCGCGTTTGCCTCGCGCCGAATCGTCATTTTGAAATATGTTGAAACCTGTCCTTCTCATTCTGCACCAGGAGCACTCATCGCCCGGCCGCGTCGGTCAGACGCTGGCGAAGCTTGGCTATCCGCTCGATATCCGGCGCCCGCGATTTGGCGATCCGCTGCCGGACACGATGGATGATCATGCGGGCGCCGCGATTTTTGGCGGCCCGCAAAGCGCCAATGACAATGAAGAGTTCGTACACCGCGAGATTGACTGGATCGGCGTGCCGCTACGCGACAAGAAACCATATCTCGGCATTTGCCTCGGCGCGCAAATGATGGCGCGGCATCTCGGCGCTCGCGTCTTCCCGCATCCGAAGGGCCATGCGGAGGTCGGCTACTATCCGATTCGTCCGACCGAGGCGGGACGCAAGGTGTGCGCTGACTGGCCGGATCATGTCTATCAATGGCATCGTGAAGGTTTCGATCTGCCGTCGGGTGGCGAACTGCTCGCCGAAGGCGACGCTTTCTCAATTCAGGCGTTTCGGTATGGCACCGGCTATGCGCTGCAGTTTCATCCCGAAGTCACGCACGCCATGATGTATCGGTGGCTTGTTCGCGGCGCGCACCGAATGGAGCTGCCTGGCGCCAAGCAACGCCACGAGCACATCGCCGACCGCGCCGTGCACGATCTGGCTTCACGCAATTGGTTGGCCGCATTTATCGACCACTGGATCGGCCGTACGCCGGCCAATCAAACGGCCTAGGTCGCGTCCTGATTGAGGCTTGCGCGTGCGGGCACCATTGACAAATTGTCGTTCAGTCTGATCGTTGCAGCGGGTTCTGGGGATTGATGGCCACACGGGGACGTGCGGATGCTTGATTCGGACGATCGTAGCCCGTCCGCCACGCGGCCAACGCCATCCGCATTGAGCAAAATATTGCGGGCGTCGGATGGGATTCTCGAACTTCTGCCGATTGCGACTTTTATCTGCGACGCGAAAGGTACGATCCTACAGTACAACCGTCATGCTGTTGCGGTCTGGGGCGGCGCGCCGGAACCCGGACAAACGCATGATCAGTTCAGGGAAAGCGCGCGCTTCTTCGAATTGGACGGGACGCCCGTCGCACGATCGATGGTGTCCGAGGTTCTGTCGGGCGGCCCGCCGGTACGCGACGTCGAGCGCATCGTCGAGCACGCCGATGGCACGCGCCTGATCGTGTCGGTCAATATCGATCCGCTGCGCAACGCGAAGGGCGAGCTTGTCGGTGCGGTGAATTGTTTTCTCGACATCACCGAGCGCAAGCGCATGGACGTTGCGCTCGAGCGCTCGCGGCTGCACGCGCGCGAGCAGGAGCAGCGCCTGGCGGCGACCTATGAGCATGCTTCGATCGGAATCTCGGAAATTGCGCCCGATGGCCAATTCCTGCGTGTCAATGAAGCGATTTGCGCGATCACCGGCTACAGCCGCGAAGAGCTTCTGGCGTCCAGATTGTTTCGTTACACCCACCCTGATGATGCCGATCCCGATCGCGAAGGATTTCGCAAACAGGTCGGTGGCGAGCTCGATTTCTATTCGGTCGAAAAACGTTTCATCCGCAAGGATCGGCGCATCATCTGGCTCTCGGTGCGCTCCTCGCCCGTGCGCGATGCCGGCAACCGGCTACTTTACGTCGTTCGCGTGGTGCAGGACATCAGCGAACGCAAGGCGGCCGAGCAGCGGCAGAAATTGCTGATGGATGAATTGAACCACCGCGTGAAAAACACGCTGGCCACCGTGCAGTCATTGGCCTCGCAGACGGCACGAAGCGCGCATACGCCGGCGGCATTCCGGGAGGGATTTGAAGGGCGTTTGATCGCGCTATCCAAGGCGCATGACCAGCTCACGATCCACCATTGGGAAAGCGCTGATCTGCGCGAACTGCTTTCGGGAAGCCTGGCGCCTTATGCCGGGGCCGACCGCGTCGTCCTGCGCGGCGAAGACGTCGTGCTGCGGCCGCGCGCGGTCCTGACCCTGGCGATGGCGGTGCATGAGCTCACAACCAATGCCGCAAAATATGGTGCACTGTCGGTGCCCGGCGGCCGCATCGAAATTCATTGGCGTCCGGTGCGTGCTGCCAACGACCATCTGATGCTGCGCATCGACTGGGCGGAGCAGGGCGGCCCTTCGGTCGCCGAGCCCAAGCAGCGCGGTTTCGGCTCCAAGCTGATTGAAGGCAGCATCGCCGCCGAGCTTGGCGGAAGCGCCCGTCTCGCTTTCGCGCCGGAAGGATTGCGCTGTGAAATCCTCATCCCGATCGAGATTGCCGCAATCGATACCCGGACCAAGACAGGCGAGGACTGGTCAATTTAAAAAATAAAAAGCCCGCCTTCACTCGCTTCGCCCTAGAGATAGGGATGGCTCGCCGAGCCGGAGCTCGCGAAGCGCGTTGAAGCTACCGCGCAAAATGTCGGTGATCCCGACGCCCGCCTTCGTTCCTTCGGAACTACGGCGCGGCAGCCTTCGCTCGCTTCGCCCGAGAGGTAGGGATGGCTTGCCGAGCCGGAGCTCGCGAAGCGAGCGAAGGCTGGTGGAGCCGAGGGGATTTGAACCCCTGACCTCCTCATTGCGAACGAGGCGCTCTCCCAACTGAGCTACGGCCCCGCCAATTGGCAACGACAATTGTCGTTGCGCGAAAATTGCGGCGAGTGGGCGCCATTTAGGACCAGGTGTTTGCCCTGTCAAGGATGCGGGGGCATGCCCCGCGGTCGGCTTGTTCGGGGCCACTCGACCCGCTACTTTGCGCCCGGTTTACGAACAGGCGGAAACTCATGCGCGCGCTACTCGATATAATTCTTCTGATACTCCAGATTTATATCTGGCTCCTGATTGCCGCAGCTGTGCTGTCCTGGTTGATCGCCTTCAGCGTGGTCAACACCCGCAACCAGGTGGTGGCGATGGTCGCCGATTTTCTCTATCGCATTACCGAGCCTGTGTTGCGCCCGATACGTTCAATGTTGCCCAACCTCGGCGGAATTGACGTGTCGCCGGTGATCCTGATTTTGATCATCCTGTTTCTCGAAAACGTGATCATCCGGTACATCTATCCCAACGTGTTTTGACGGATGGCGGCCGTTCCCTGGTCGCTCACGCCCGACGGCGCTGTGTTGGCCGTGCGGCTGACGCCGAAGGGCGGCCGCGACGCAATCGACGGCGTTGACGTCCTCGCAGATGGGCGAGCCGTGCTGGCTGTGCGGGTGCGCGCGCTGCCGGCTGAAGGCGAAGCCAACGAAGCCCTTATCCGCCTGATTGCAAAGGCCGTGGGCGTCCCTTCGCGCGATGTCACGCTCGTTGCGGGCGCCACAGCCCGTCTCAAGCGGCTCGCTATTTCGGGCCACGGCCCAACGCTGATCGCGGCGCTGGAGAAAATCGCGATACCGCGCTAAGGCTTCTGGGTGAAGCCGGCAGGCGGACCATGACCGCACGTATTATCGACGGCAAGACAATCTCGGCGGACCTGCGCGGCAAGGTGACGGATGCCGTCCATCGCCTGCGCCGCGATCGCGGCATCGTGCCGGGCCTCGCCGTTGTTCTGGTCGGCGAGAACCCCGCAAGCGAAGTCTATGTCCGCAATAAATCCAAGGCCGTGACGGAAGCCGGCATGCAGGCATTCGACCGCAAATTGCCTGCCACCACCAGCGAAGCCGAACTGATCAACCTCATCGCGGCGCTCAATAGCGACGAGCAAGTGAACGGCATCCTGGTGCAGCTGCCGCTGCCAAAGCAAATCGATGCGCACAAAATTATCGCGGCCATCGATCCCGCCAAGGACGTGGATGGTTTCCACCCGGTCAACGTCGGGCGTCTCGCCAGCGGCTTGCCCGGCCTTGTTCCGTGCACGCCGATGGGATGCGTGCGGCTGGCCAAGACCGTGCATTCATCGCTCGCCGGCCTCGAAGCAGTCGTGATCGGCCGCTCCAACATCGTCGGCAAGCCGGTGGCGCAATTGTTGCTGGCCGAAAATGCGACGGTGACGATTGCCCATTCCAAGACGAAAGATCTCGAGGGTGTCTGTCGGCGCGCCGATCTGCTCGTCGCCGCTATCGGACGGCCGGAAATGGTTCGTGGCGACTGGATCAAACCGGGCGCGACCGTGATCGATGTCGGCATCAACCGCGTACCGGGTGATGGCGGCAAGTCGCGCATTGTCGGTGACGTCAATTTTGCCGAAGCGTCGAAAATCGCAGGCGCGATTACGCCGGTTCCCGGCGGCGTCGGCCCGATGACGATTGCGTGCTTGCTGTTGAATACCTTGCGCGCCGCGTGCGCGCAGAAAAATCTGCCGGCGCCGAACGTGTGATTACGCCTGCCAGGCGTAAGCGACTTTATCGAGTGTCTTGCTGCCAAAGCGTTCCGAAGAACGCGCGACCGCGCGGCCGCCAAGCGCGCGATAGAATTCCATTGCCGGCTCGTTATCGGACAGTGCCCACACGACCAGGCTCTTCAGGCCGCTCTGGTTAAGATCCTTGCGCGCGGCGGAAAACAGGCGGCGCCCGAACCCCAGGCCCTGGAATTCCGGCCGCAGATAAATTTCGTAGATCTCGCCGTCATAAAACAGGCTGCGCGCACGATTACGCCCGTAGTTGGCGTAACCGGCGATGCGATCGCCGAACTGGAGGATCGTAATGCGGCTGCCTTTGCGGATAGCCGAATCCCACCAGTCCGGACCGCGGCGGTTGATCAGCTTGTCGAGCTCGTTACCCGGGATGATGCCCTGATAGGCCGCGCGCCACGCCTCATCGTGCGTCTCGGCGACGTCCAGTGCGTCTGCCGACTTTGCGCGACGAATCTCTATGAGGGTCGTGCTCATTTCGCGATAGAAGCAACGAACTTTGCGGCCTTCAAGCCCTATCGTAAATGATGGGTTAACGGTGTGGATTACTGGTCACACGTCTGCAAAAATCCAGCAGCGATGGCGGAAAACGATGGTCGAAACATCAAACGCTGATGCAGACTGACGTCCGGTTCCAGGTTGCGCCGGGTCGCGTACGGCCGGTCGACGGCGCGTGTCGGCGGCTGATTCGACAACCTGATTCGAATCAATCCGCAGACAAAAACGAAAAACAGGGATAAGCGCCCCCGGCGTCAGACCGGTTCGGCTTCCTTCATGCGGTCGGCTTTTTTGCGGTCGTTCTCGTCGAGCAATTTCTTGCGCAGGCGGATCGACTTCGGCGTGACCTCGACCAGCTCGTCATCCTCGATATAGGCCAGCGCCTTTTCCAGCGTCATGCGGATGGGCGGGGTGAGGCGCACAGCCTCGTCCTTGGACGTGGTGCGGATGTTGGTGAGCTTCTTGCCCTTGAGCACGTTGACGATGAGGTCATTGCCGCGCGTGTGCTCGCCCACGATCATGCCGTTGTAAACTTTCCAGCCGGGCTCGATCATCATCGGACCGCGGTCTTCCAAATTCCAGAGCGCGTAGGCGACCGCGTCACCCTTGTCGTTGGAAATCAGCACGCCATTGCGCCGGCCCTGGATCGGTCCCTTGTAAGGTGCGTAAGCGTGGAACAGGCGGTTCATGATCGCGGTGCCACGCGTGTCGGTAAGCAATTCGCCCTGATACCCGATGAGGCCACGCGTCGGCGCATGAAAGACCAGACGCAGGCGCCCCCCGCCGGACGGCCTCATCTCCATCATGTCGGCTTTGCGTTCCGCCATCTTCTGCACGACGATTCCGGAATGCTCCTCGTCGAGGTCGATGACGACTTCCTCGATCGGTTCCAGCGTTTCGCCGGTAGCGGGGTCTTCTTTCAGCAGGACTTTCGGCCGCGACACCGACAGCTCGAAGCCCTCGCGCCGCATGGTCTCGATCAGGATGCCGAGCTGCAATTCGCCGCGTCCGGCAACTTCCATGGAATCCTTCTCTTCGGATTCACGCACGCGCAGCGCCACGTTGCCCTCCGCTTCGCGCAGCAGGCGGTCACGGATCATGCGGCCGGTCACCTTGTCGCCTTCGGTGCCGGCTAGCGGGGAATCGTTGACGCGGAAAATCATGGCCAGCGTTGGCGGATCGATCGGTTGGGCCGGCAGCGGCGTTTCCACCGACGGGTCGCAGATCGTCATCGCGACGGTTGCTTCCGGCAGCCCGGCGATGGCGACGATATCGCCCGCGTCGGCCTCGTCCACCGGCACGCGCTCCAGCCCGCGGAACGCCAGCACCTTGGTGATGCGGCCTGTCTCGATCAGCTTGCCGTCATGATCGAGCACCTTCACCGGCAAATTGGGTTTTGCAGATCCCGATGTGATGCGGCCCGTGACGATGCGGCCGAGATAGGGATTGGCTTCCAGAATGGTCCCGAGCAGCCGGAACGGTCCGCTTTCGACCACCGGCGGCTTGACGTGACTGAGAATGAGATCGAACAGCGGCTTCATGCCGTCGTCATGCGATCCCTCCAGGCTGGTCGCCATCCAGCCCTGCTTGGCCGAGCCGTAGAGAATCGGGAAGTCGAGCTGCTCGTCGGTGGCATCGAGCGCGGCGAAAAGATCAAACACCTCATTGACCACCTGGGTGGCGCGCGCGTCGGCGCGGTCGACCTTGTTGATGACCACGATGGGCTTGAGGCCCATCTTGAGCGCCTTCGACACGACGAACTTGGTTTGCGGCAGCGGACCCTCGGCGGCATCGACAAGCACCAATGCGCCATCGACCATATTGAGAATGCGTTCGACCTCGCCGCCGAAATCGGCGTGGCCAGGCGTATCGACGATGTTGATGCGGGTGCCGTTCCAGACAACCGAAGCGGCTTTAGCCAGAATGGTAATGCCACGCTCGCGTTCGAGGTCATTGGAATCCATGGCGCGCTCGACCACGCGCTGGTTCTCGCGATACGCCCCGGATTGCTGCAGCAAGCGGTCGACCAAGGTGGTTTTGCCATGGTCGACATGCGCGATAATGGCGACGTTGCGAAGATCCATCGGAGTTCCTGAAACCAAGCGCGGGCCCGGCATAGGGTGGCCCGCGACTCTGTTGCGGCGCAATATAGTCACGCGCAGCCGAGATGCAACCCGTTAGCGGCGGATGCGCGGGCAAGGTAAACCCAGCCATAGCGCGGCGAGGCCTGGTTTTAGGCGGTATTTCGCGCTCGCTAGCCAAATAGCGGGTCGATCGTTTTCGTCCACAGCGCGCGGTCGTCGACGTCCTTGAGCGTCACCGTCATCAGCCGGCTGGCGCCGTCGATCGCGACGTGACCGAAGAACTGCAGGCCCGCGCTCGGCGGCAGATTCTGGCCCTGCTCCTTGGTCGGCGCCTTCACGTAAACGAGCTGCGGGCCGAACGTCTTGTCGAGCTCGTTCGGCCCGAAGGTGCCGGCGTGGAGCGGCCCGATCACGAATTCCCAGAATGGCTCGAAGTCCTGGAACGCCGCCTTGTTCGGATCGTAGTAGTGCGCGGCGGTGTAGTGCACGTCGGCGGTGAGCCACACCGTGTTGCGGACGCCGGCGCGTTTGATGAAGGACAACAGATCGGCGACCTCCAGCTCGCGGCCGCGCGGCGCGCCGTCGTCGCCTTGCGCCACTCGCCTCGACGCCCCACTTGCGCGGCGCCGTCATAGACGACCACGAGGCCGATCGGCATGTCGGCCGCGATCACCTTCCACGTCGCGCGCGAGTTCAGCATTCGCGCTTGAGCCACGCCATTTGTTGGGCCCGAGAAAATAGGCGGCAGGGCCGTAGGTCTCTTCGCTGCCTTCGCCGTTCGGGCCGCGATAGCTGCGCATGTCGAGCATGAACACGTCGAGCAGCGGGCCGTAGGAAATCTTTCGGTAGACGCGGCCGGGCTCGGCCTGCGTCGCACGCAGCGGCATGTATTCGTGGAATGCGCGGCTGGCACGCGCCGCGAGGATCAGAGCGTTCTTCTCGACGTATTTCTTGGCGAGCATTCGCTTCGCGCATCGGCTCGCCCGGCCACCAATTGTTGAAGACCTCGTGGTCGTCCCACTGCGACCAGATCGGAACCTCCGCTGCAAGGCGCGGACATTCTTGTCGAGCAGGTTGTATTTGAAATTGCCGCGAAACTCGGCGAGCGTCTCGGCCGGCTTCGACTTGTCCTCGGTGACGATATTCTTCCAGACGTCGCCGTCCGGCATCTTCAGCTCGGCGACAATCGGACCGTCGGCATAGATATTGTCGCCGTTGTGGATGAAGAAATCCGGCCGGTTGTTCAGCATCGTCGCGTAGGTGCGCATGCCGCCGCGCGTCTCGTCGATGCCCCAGCCCTGCCCGGCGGTGTCGCCCGACCAGACGAAACAGACCGAGCGGCGGTCGGCCGGCGCGGTGCGGAAGCGGCCGACCACCGGCTCGCCGACGATGGTCGGCGAGGCGAGGTCCTGAAAACGGATGCGATAGAAGATGTCCTGCCCGGCCGGCAGGCCTTCGAGCAGCAGCCTTGGCGGTAAAATCGCTTTCCGGCAGCGCATCGACGAAGACGCCGTGCTGCGGATGGTCCTTGAAGCTGTCGGTGGTCGATACCTCGACCATCATGCGGGACGGCCGGTCGGCGCGCGCCCAGACCACGCCGGAATCGACCGACACATCGCCCGACTGGATGCCATGCGTGATCAGCGGGCGGTCGGTGGCGCGGCTGATGAACGGGCGGCAAACGCCGCCGAGTGTGGTGAAAGCAGTCGCGCCGCGCTGGCGGCGAGAAAGCGCCGGCGCGTGACGGCCATGTGTCGTGTCGAGCCAATCCGTATCGTCATGGAATACCTCCGCCTCTCGGTTGAGCGCGGAATCTTGCTCATGCCCGCTGACAGATCCTCGACGGCTGCATGACAGATCGGTGACATCGGTATAAGTGTATTAAGCCCCTGCCGGCCGGCTCCAGGGGCCCAAACGTACGCCTCCCGGCAACGCCTCCTGCAACATCATCATTTCGGCGATCGTCTCGCTGGTGACAAATCCCACCAGCTTGCCGCGTACGTCGGTGACGCCGACGGCTTGCGCCGATTTCTGCTGCAACAGTTTGAACGCCTGCTCCAGCGTCGCCCGATGACTGATGGTCGGCATCTCCGCCACCATGGCATCGGCGACACGAACGTCCGGTCCGTGGGTCTTGATGGTGCGGATCAGATCGGCACGGCCGAGCACGCCGACCGGCTTGCCGGCGCCGTCGACGACCGGGAATTCACCCTGGCTCGTCTGCAAGAGCGTCTGCACCGCTTCGTCGATATGCGCTTCCGGCGACAGCGTCGCAAATTGCGTCATCATAGCGTAGCTCACCGGTACGCCGCGTGACGCGGCGCGCAGCGCCACCATATGGGCCTCCGACGAAGCGGCGAGATAGACGAAGATGGCAATGAAGATCAGGATCGGGTTTGCCATCAAGCCGATGAAGCCGAGAGCGAACGCCACGAACTGCCCGATCATGGCCGCGATTTCGGTCGCGCGTACGTAGCCTAGGCGGCTTGCCAGCAAGGCCCGTAACACCCGTCCGCCATCCATCGGGAAGGCGGGAATCATATTGAACAGCGCAAGGAACAGGTTCACCGCCGCCAGCCGGTCGACCAATGGAATTTTCAGATTGTCGACCGCCGCAGCCGCGCTGGCCTGCAAATTTGCGTTGAAGACGTAAACCAGCACCGCCGCGATCACGACGTTGACCAGAGGTCCGGCGATGGCGATGAGGAATTCCTCCCAGGGCTCTTCCGGAATGCGTTCGAGTTGCGCCACCCCGCCGATCGGCAAAAGGGTCACGTAGGGCGTCGGCACGCCGAAGGCGCGGGCGGTAAAAATGTGGCCGAACTCGTGCAGCAGCACGCAGAGGAACAGAAGCAGCATAAACACAAGGCTATCCCATGCCGTCGCGGCGCCTCCCGAAGCGTAGCTCGCTGCGAAGATCCAGGCGAGAAACAACAGGAAGGTGAGGTGGATACGGACAACGGTGCCTGCCACCTTGCCGATATTCAATGACCAGGACATGGACGCCTCTTGGATGCCTCGTATGGCCGGGATCGACCGGTAAAAGGTAGTATCGGCGCGAACCCTTTGCGAGGGTGGTGCGTTCGTTTCGACGAGGTGTCACATGGCGCAGAAACTGACTGAAGAAGCCCGTAAATCCGCGCTGACCCGCCTCAATGGCTGGTCGGATGCAACGGGTCGGGATGCCATTACAAAAAAGTTCGTATTCAAGGATTTCAATCAGGCTTTCGGCTTCATGACGCGCGCCGCACTGGTCGCGGAAAAAATGGACCACCACCCGGAATGGTTCAACGTCTACAAGACCGTCGAGGTCACGCTGTCGACGCATGACGCCGGCGGATTGACGGAACTTGATGTGAAGCTTGCCGAGGCCATGGACAAGATCGCCGCGGCCTGATGCTTGAACCCGCCCGCAAAGCCGGGCCTTGCGGCCGCCTCAATCGCCAACCACATGTGTGGCCATGAGCTTCGCACAATCCGCATTCTGGCAAGCCGGCGGCGACGAGGATGCATTGCGCCAACGTTTCTGGCGCAAGACGCGTCGCGTGGCAGCGTCTATTCCCTTCGCGGAGGACTTGCTGGCCGCTTATTATTGCGCCTTCGACCATGCGACACGCCCTTGCCGGTCAAGATGTCGTTGGTCGGCGCACTCGCTTATTTCGTCCTGCCCTTCGATGCGATTCCCGACATGCTGCCGGTGCTTGGCTTTACTGACGATGCCGCGGTGCTGGCCAGCACAATCAAATTGGTGGCCAGTCATATCCGGCCGGAACATCGCGCGGTTGCGAAAGCGAAACTGACCGAATTCGCGTAGAGCTTACGGCCGCAAGATAACCTTGCCCATCACCTGCCTTGCGGCGATGGCCTTGAGCGCGGCGGGCGCTTCGGCCAACGGATAGACCGCATGCACGTGCGACGACAATTTTCCTTCCTTGCACCATGCGAGTAACTGTTCGGTATTGGCGCGATGACCAGCTGGGTCGCGTTCGATCCATGAGCCCCAGAATACGCCAAGAACGTCGCAGCCCTTGAGCAGCACGAGATTGAGCGGCAACTTCGGAATCTCGCCGGCGGCAAAGCCGACGACGAGAAAGCGGCCGCGCCAGGCAATCGAACGCAACGCCGCTTCGGCATAGGCGCCACCCACAGGATCGTAAATCACGTCGGCGCCGCGGCCCTGCGTGACGCGGCGCAATGCTTCCTTGAGATCCTCGTTGCCGTAGTTGATGCCGTCGTCGGCGCCGTGATCGCGTGCGAACGCGATTTTCTCTGCCGACGAAGCGCAGGCGATCACGCGCGCGCCCATGATCTTGCCAAGCTCGATTGCGGCAAGGCCAGTGCCGCCCGACGCGCCGAGCACCGCGAGCATTTCACCAGACTTAAGTTTGGCGCGATCCTTCAGCGCGTGCAGGGTCGTGCCATAAGTGACGCAGAGGCCGGCGGCGCGGTCCGCATCGAGGCCGTCCGGAATTTTGATCAATTTGGTTGCGGCGATCGCAATACGCTCGCGCGCAGCGCCATAGCCCGAACACGCAATAACGCGGTCCCCGATCGAGAATTGAGTGACGCCCGCGCCAAGGCTCTCGATCGTCCCGGCGAACTCCGCCGCGGGTGAGAACGGGAGGGGCGGCTTGGTCTGATACTTGTTGGCAATGATCAGCGTGTCGAAGAAATTCAGCGCGGCGGCTTCGATGCGCACCACCGCTTCGCCTTCTCCGGGAACCGGATCGGGAATATCGGCCAGAGTCAGGTCGTCCGGCGTGCCGTAGTGGGTACAGAGCAGGGCTTTCATGTCATTCCGAGGGGAATTGTGCGGCGCGAACGGTCAAAGTGTCGCGGGTTCTAGCACGCCAGCGCGGCTCGTCAGCCCCTGGAGGAGCATATCGCCTTCACATTGCCGACATTCGCATCTAATGGCCTAATATCCTGCGATTCTGTTTGAGGGCGGCTCAGCGACCGTCATTATCGTCACCGGTAGGGCCCGATGAACATCACCACTTTATTCCGCACCTGCATTGTCCTTTTGGGTCTCTGCGCATTGATCGACACGGCGTCCGCCCAGCAGAAGAAGCCCGCCAGTCCTACGGACCAGGCTGTTCTGCTCGGTCAATTCGGCGACTGGGGGGCCTACCGGGCAACACCCGGCGGCAAGAAGATCTGTTTCGCACTTGCCAAACCGACCTCGGCAACGAGTGAACCGGCCGGCCGCAACCGCGACCCGTCTTACGCATTTGTGTCCACGCGGCCTGCGGAGAAAGTCAGAAACGAGGTGTCGGTGATCGTTGGCTATCCGCAGAAGCCCGGCCACGACGCGACGGCCACCATCGGTTCGAGCACCTATTCGATGTACACCCAGAAAGACGGCGCCTGGGTCAAGAACGCGGCGGAAGAGGCGCAGATGGTGGAAACCATGCGCAAAGGCGCCGACCTCGTGGTTAAGAGCGAATCCGCCCGCGGCACCAAGACCACCGACACCTTTTCGCTCAAGGGCATTGCGCAGGCACTCGACAAGGTGGCGGAGGAGTGCAAGTGACCCGCCAGGGTCATCACCGGGCCGCCACGGAGTGGCGAGACCCGGTGATCTCGCATAGATAGACTGTGCCCCTCCAATCGGGATCGTCGAACAGATTTCGTAGAACCCAGGTCGGATGTATCCGACTTGGAATGACAAGCCCGGCGAATGACTAGCTGCTTGCAATGACCTTAATCTCGCAAAGTACCGCATTCGTCGAGAAAACGCCGCTCGAGCGCTATGTAGCGCCGGAGAAGCCGTCGCTGATCGGCCTGACCCGCGCGCAATTGGCCGACGCGCTGGGTGAGGTCGGCGTGCCGGAGTCGCAGCGCAAGATGCGCGTGCAGCAACTCTGGCACTGGATGTATTTCCGCGGCTTTACGTCTTTCGACGATATGACGAGCGTGTCGAAGGAATTGCGCGCCGCTCTGGCCGGACGTTTCACGCTGGCGCGCCCCGAGGTCGTGGCCGAGCAGGTTTCCGTCGATGGCACGCGCAAATGGCTGCTGCGGCTGCCTGGCGAAGTGCAAGGTGAGCGTCCGCACGAAGTCGAGTGCGTCTACATTCCCGACACCGAGCGCGGCACGTTGTGCGTTTCCAGTCAGGTCGGCTGCACGCTCACATGCACCTTCTGTCACACCGGTACCCAGCGCCTCGTCAGAAATCTGACGGCGGGAGAAATCGTCGGCCAGGTGATGGCCGCGCGCGACCGCCTGGGTGATTGGCCTGGCGGAACACGGCCGACCGACGGCGTGGTGCCAAGTGGCGACCGCTGCATCACCAATATCGTGATGATGGGCATGGGCGAGCCGCTCTACAATTTCGAGGCGGTGCGCGACGCGCTGCTGATCGTTGCCGACGGCGAGGGCATCGGGATTTCCAAACGGCGGATCACGCTGTCGACTTCGGGCGTGGTCCCGAATATTCAACGAACCGGCGCCGAGATCGGCTGCATGCTGGCGGTTTCGTTGCACGCGGTGCGCGACGAGCTTCGCAACGAGCTGGTGCCGCTCAATCGCAAATATCCGATCGCTGAATTGCTCGACGCCTGCCGCAACTATCCCGGCGTTTCGAATGCCAAGCGCATCACCTTCGAATATGTGATGCTCAAGGGCGTGAACGATTCGATCGACGACGCCAAGGCGCTGGTGCGGCTGCTCAAAGGCATTCCCGCCAAGATCAACCTCATCCCCTTCAATCCGTGGCCGGGCAGCAAATACGAGTGCTCGGACTGGGAGCAAATCGAGAAGTTCTCGCAGGTCGTGTTCGATGCCGGATATGCATCGCCGGTGCGCACGCCGCGCGGACGCGATATTCTGGCGGCTTGCGGTCAGCTAAAAAGCGCGACCGAAAAGCTCTCGGCGCGCGAGCGCATGGCGTTGCGTGCCATGGTTATGGTGGAGTGACGGCGCTACATTTTATTTGAAGGACAACATAAATGTCTCTCCTTGGCCGGATCATTGTCATCTTCATTGCGCTCATGGTCGCCATTATGGTGGCGGGCATCACGCTCGCCATTGGCATCGTTTCGCCGGATTGGACAGGCGTCGACTCCGATCCCTTCGAGCGCGTGAACTTTTTTATTGTTTCATTCTTTGCCACCAGCTTCGCCGGCGCGGTCGCGATGTTGCCGGCGCTGGTGGTCATCGTGGTCGCGGAAGCTGCGCGGATGCGCAGCTTTCTCTATTACGGCGTCGGCGGCGCGCTGGTCGGGCTGGCGTCCTATTACGGCTCCGATGTTTCGGAACGGCTTGAAAACACCACCGACGTCGTGCCCGTCGGCCATTCGCTGCAGCTGGCAGCCGCGGCAGGGATCATCGGCGGGCTTGCCTATTGGCTTATCGCCGGGCGCAATGCAGGCCGCTGGCGCGATCCGCGCACGCCACCGGTTTGATCCGGAGAGGCAATCGCCTTTCCATTTTGCGGCGCGTCGGCTAGACGAACCCCGCATGAACCGCACCGGATTGCTGATCGCGCTCGCCATCGCCGCTGTCGCCGGCGTGGTCTTTGGCCTCTATCCCGATCTCGACCTGCGTATCGCGCGGTACTTTTATTCGTTCGAGGACGCCGGGCACAACACGTTCGCGTTTCGGATTTATCCGCCGGTGCTGTGGGCGCGCGACATCGGTCTGTGGATCGGCACTGTGCTGGTGATGCCGGCGGTGGTCTCGCTCGTCATCAAGCTGATCCTGCCGCGTCGCAAATTATTGATGTCGGGCCGTGCGATCGTCTTCCTGATGGCCACGATGGCGCTCGCGCCTGGCTTGCTGGTCAATGTTCTGCTCAAGGATCACTGGGGCCGTTCGCGGCCGATCGACGTGACGCAGTTCGGCGGCAGCGAGCATTTCGTGGCCTGGTGGGATCCGCGCGGCGATTGCCCCGCGAACTGCGCTTTTGTCTCCGGCGATGTGGCCGGCGCGTTCTGGACGATCGCGCCGGCGGCGCTGGCGCCGCCGCAATGGCGCGCCGTGGCCTATGGCGCGGCACTCGCGCTCGGCACCGGCATGGCCGTGATCCGCGTGATGGCCGGCGCGCATTTCCCGTCCGACGTCATTTTCGCCGGCGTGTTCACGTTTCTGATCATATGGCTTGCCTATGCCCTGATTTATCGTTGGCCGCGGACACGATTGTCGGACGATGAGATCGATCGGGCGCTCGAGCGTTTCGCGCGGCCCGGATACGATTTCGTCGTCGGCCTGTTTGGCGGGCCGCGAAAGTCGCGTTAATCGAGGCGGCGTTAACCAGGACGCACTTTGCGCGGTTTGCCTTTGGCCCTATAGTCCGCCGCGATTTTTCAATGCGGCGACCATCCAATGTCCGACGGCAAGTCTGCTAAGAAAGTAAAGAAAGTCGTGCTTGCCTATTCGGGCGGGCTCGACACCTCGATCATCCTGAAGTGGCTGCAAACCACCTATGGATGCGAGGTGGTGACGTTTACCGCCGATCTCGGCCAGGGCGAGGAGCTCGAGCCGGCGCGGCAGAAGGCGCTGCTGCTCGGCATCAAGAAAGAAAATATTTTCGTCGAGGATTTGCGCGAGGAATTCGTGCGCGACTACGTGTTCCCGATGTTCCGCGCGAACGCGGTCTACGAAGGCCAGTACCTGCTCGGCACGTCGATTGCGCGGCCGTTGATCGCCAAGAAGCAGATCGAGATCGCCGAGAAGGTCGGTGCCGACGCCGTGGCGCATGGCGCCACCGGCAAAGGCAACGATCAGGTACGGTTCGAGCTCACTTATTATGCGCTCAAGCCCGACGTGACAGTGATCGCGCCGTGGCGTGAATGGAATCTCACTTCGCGCAGCAAGCTCATCGAATTTGCCGAAAAGCATCAGATCCCGATCGCCAAGGACAAGCGCGGCGAAGCGCCATTTTCGGTCGACGCCAATCTTTTGCACGCTTCATCGGAAGGCAAAGTGCTGGAAGACCCGAACCAGGAAGTGCCCGACTACGTATTTTCGCGCACGATCGATCCGGAGAAGGCGCCCGACAAGGCGACCTACATCACCGTCGATTTCGAGCGCGGCGACGCCGTGGCGATCGACGGCAAGAAGCTCACGCCGGCAGCGCTGTTGAAAAAACTCAACGATCTCGGGCACGACAACGGTATTGGCCGGCTCGATCTGGTTGAGAACCGCTTCGTCGGCATGAAATCACGCGGCATGTATGAAACGCCGGGCGGGACGATATTGCTTGCCGCGCATCGCGGCATCGAGTCGATCACGCTTGATCGTGGCGCGGCTCACCTGAAAGACGAGCTCATGCCGAAATATGCGGAGCTCGTCTATTACGGCTTCTGGTTCGCGCCCGAGCGTGAAATGTTGCAGGCCGCGATCGACAAGAGCCAGGAATTTGTTACGGGCCGTGTGAAACTCAAGCTGTACAAAGGCAACGCCACCGTTGTCGGTCGTGAGAGCAAATACTCGCTGTATGATCAGGATCTGGTGACGTTCGAAGAGGGCGCTGTGGCCTACGACCATCGCGACGCCGAGGGCTTCATCAAGCTCAATGCGTTGCGCCTGCGTACGCTCGGCCAGCGGCGGCGCAAGCTCAAGCTCGATTGAGCGGCGGCCCGCTGAAGGGAAGCAAACAATGGCCACACGCGCGATGAGCCTGTGTCTGCTTTCGGTTTTTGCCCTGGTTATTGCCGGCTGTTCGTCCATCAGCAAAGCGCCTGAGGAAAATCCCAACGTTTTCCCGTCCAACTACAAGGACGAGATCTTGAACACCATGACCAACTTGCTCGATGATCCAACGAATGTGCGCGGAGCCTACATCAGCGATCCGGTCCTGCGGCCGGTCGGTAAGGACGAGCGCTATACGGTCTGCGTGCGGTCGGATTCGCGCGATGCCAGCAAGCAATATACGGGCAGCAAAGATCGCATCGGATTTTTCTACAGTGGCCAACTCAATCAACTGGTCGACGCGACCAAAGAACAATGCGGCAACGCGGCGTACAAACCGTTTCCCGAACTGGAAAAACTTTGCCAGGCGAGGAAGTGCGATTAGCAGAGTGTAAGTCGCGATTTAGTGGATATTCTCTCGCGGCGATCGTCTCGCGTTCGGCATCGGTTTCCATCGATTTTAATTCGGGATTTAGCGGAAGCCCACGGCGCTGCTTGTCGGCGATCTCAGCCGCAGCCTTCCGCATTTGTACGAACCGGACCGGTGTGACCGGATGATCCGTCGGCGATTCGCAGATTGTCGGGATTTTCCAGCGATAGTGCACGCCAGAACTCTTCCGCTCCGGCGAGCTCGTAGCCGGCACGCGCCGCATAGTAGGCGCCGACATAGTCAGCCTCGCGCTCGAATGCGACGCTGAATGCGCGCGCGCCGGCGCGCGCGAATTCCTTCGAAAATATACCATCGTGTGGGCGTTAGTGTAAGCGTAACGGCGGCGTCGATCGCGGCGCCGCCTGCCCATCCCAGGATTGCATTGGCCCGCTGCTTGTTCAGATGGCCGAGGTTGGAATGGGCAAGCTCATGCCCGATAACGAGGGCAAGCTGCGCGTCGGTACGCGCAAGACGCAAGATGCTGGAATGGACAACGATTTCATCGTCCGTCGTGAAGGCGTTGACGTCCGAATCCGTCTTGAGCTCGATCGGTATAGCGCAGGCTTTCACCGGGACCACCGTGTGGACTTCGTCGACACCGTCACGCCGCACGAGTACCTGAATTGGCCATACACCATTGTCGCGCACAAATCCGCCGATCCACCCAGCGGTGCGAGAGCGTGGGACCGGTTCATTATTGAACGTCATGAGATGATCGCCTGGCTTGATGCCGGCGGCAGCGGCGGGCGAAGTCTCCGCGACCGAGAGCACTGTCGCTTGTGTCCAGCTGACCGAGAGGGCTTCGTGAGAGAACGAGCGGTACTTGTGTGGCAAACTCGCGACTGTGCCCGCACTCAGCCCGATCTGGGCCCATGTCCGGTCCTTGCAGTCCGCGCGATTGGCGACGCGGATGCGGAAGGCGACATTGTTGAGGCGGCTGAGTTGGACAAAATAATCGTGGATCTGGTCGATCTGTTGTTTGCGCCGCTCGGTTTCGACCTCGGCTGACGGCAGCGGCGGCAGTTTTGCGATTGGCCCGCAGGCCGCGCACAGCAGACCGCTTGCGAATAAAAACGTCTTCCCACGCAAACGCACGTAATCAAACCCCGCGAACGGGGCCGAGACTGCATCAGCAATTTCGTCGATTCAAGTAATAGTTGTATGTCGTATAAAGACAACTCATGTCGGGAAGGCCTAGCCGCGCCCGCCCGCAATTCAGATAGTGAATTCGTTCGAAACGTTAAAGCTGCCGGTCAACGAGCGCTTTTTTCAATTCGGCGATCTCCTTTGCCGGATTGAGCCCTTTCGGACACGCTTTCGAGCAGTTCATGATCGTATGGCAGCGATAGAGGCGGAACGGATCTTCGAGATTATCGAGGCGGGCGCCGGTGGCTTCGTCCCGGCTATCCTGAACCCATCGGTTGGCCTGCAACAGCGCTGCAGGACCAAGATAGCGGTCCGAATTCCACCAGTAGCTAGGACATGACGTCGAGCAGCACGCGCACAAGATACACTCGTACATGCCGTCAAGTTTGGCGCGGTCCGTGTGGCTCTGCTTCCATTCTTTTTCAGGCGTTGCGGTCACCGTTTGCAACCACGGCTCGATCGATGCGTATTGCGCGTAAAAATTCTTCAGGTCCGGCACCAGGTCTTTAACCACCGGTTGATGTGGCAGAGGATAGATTCTCACCGGCGCACGCGTGTCATCGATCGCCTTGGTGCAGGCGAGCGTGTTGGTGCCGTCAATATTCATGGCGCAGGAGCCGCATACGCCTTCGCGGCAGGAGCGGCGGAATGTGAGCGTCGGATCAATGTTGTTCTTGATCCAGATCAGTGCGTCGAGAATCATCGGCCCGCAGTCATCGCGGTCGACGTAATAGGTGTCGACGCTGGGATTTTGCCCGTCGTCGGGATTCCAGCGATAGATGCGGAATTCGCTCACATGCGTTGCGTGCGAGGTGCGTGGCCACTTTTTGCCCTCGGTGATCTTGGAATTCTTCGGCAGCGTGAATTCGACCATGGCGAGGTTCCGTCAGTAAACGCGGGCTTTTGGTTCGATATAGGCGACGTCGTTGGTCAGCGTGAACGCATGCACCGGACGGTAGTCGAGCTTCACATTGCCCTTCGCGTCCAGCCACGCCAGCGTGTGCTTCATCCAGTTCTTGTCATCGCGTTGGGGATAGTCCTCGCGCGCATGCGCGCCGCGGCTTTCGGTGCGGTTTTTCGCGGAGTCCATGGTGACCACCGCCTGCGCGAGCAGATTGTCGAGCTCCAGCGTTTCGATCAGATCCGAATTCCAGATCAACGAACGGTCGCTCACGTGCACATCGCTCATGCCAGCTTGCACTTCATGAATACGCTTATGACCTTGCTCCAGCACTTCGCCGGTGCGGAACACCGCACAATCCTCTTGCATCACTCTTTGCATATTGAGGCGGAGCTGTGCGGTCCGGGTGCCACCCGCGGCATTGCGGAACTTGTCGAGCCGCGACAGCGCCAGATCGGCGGAATTCTTGGGCAATTGCGGTTGTTCCTCGCCTGGCGTGAGGATTTCGGCGCAGCGCAACGCGGCGGCGCGGCCGAATACAACGAGATCAATCAAGGAATTGGAGCCGAGGCGGTTGGCGCCATGCACCGACACGCAGGCCGCTTCACCCAGTGCCATCAGGCCCGGGATTACTGAATCGTCGGCACTATTCTTCTTGGTCAACGCCTCGCCGTGATAATTGGTGGCAATGCCGCCCATGTTGTAATGCACGGTCGGCAGCACAGGGATCGGTTCGCGCGTCACGTCAACGTCAGCGAAAATTCGCGCGGTTTCACTGATGCCGGGCAGGCGCTCGTGTAGCACTGCCGGGTCGAGATGATCGAGATGCAGGAAGAGGTGGTCCTTTTCCTTGCCGACACCACGGCCTTCACGGATTTCCATGGTCATCGCGCGCGAGACCACATCGCGTGAGGCGAGATCCTTGGCCGACGGCGCGTAACGCTCCATGAAACGCTCGCCTTCGGAATTGACCAGATAGCCCCCTTCGCCGCGTGAACCTTCGGTGATCAGACAACCGGCCGGATATATGCCAGTCGGGTGGAATTGCACGAATTCCATATCCTGTAGTGGCAGCCCAGCCCGCAAAACCATTGCATTGCCGTCGCCGGTGCAAATGTGTGCCGATGTGCAGGAGAAATAAGTGCGTCCGTAACCGCCGGTCGCAAGGATCGTCATGTTGGCAGAAAAACGATGAATTGAGCCGTCGTCCATGTTGAGCGCGACGACGCCGCGGCATCGGCCGTCATCGTCCATGATCAGATCGATCGCGAAATATTCAACGTAGAACTCGGCCGCATGGCGCAACGCCTGCCCGTACATCGTGTGCAGCATGGCGTGGCCGGTGCGATCGGCTGCGGCGCAAGTGCGCTGGGCAGTGCCTTTGCCGAAATGTGTCGTCATTCCGCCGAACGGGCGCTGATAGATTTTTCCGTCTTCCTCGCGGCGCGAGAACGGCAGCCCCCAATGTTCAAGTTCGTAAACAGCGGCCGGTGCATTGCGGCAGAGATATTCGATAGCGTCCTGATCGCCGAGCCAGTCGGCGCCCTTGACGGTGTCGTACATGTGCCAACGCCAGTCGTCTTCGCCCATATTTCCGAGCGCAGCGGCGATGCCGCCTTGCGCAGCGACCGTGTGCGAGCGCGTCGGGAAAACTTTTGTAATACATGCAGTCCGCAGTCCGGCCTCACTGCACCCGACCACTGCGCGCAGACCGGAGCCACCGGCGCCGACAACGACAACGTCGTAACTGTGATCCTCGATAGGATAGGCCTTGCCGTTCACAGCAGGCGCGCCGTTTGATTTTCCATTCGTCGCCATGGATTAGACTCCAAACGAGAGTTTCAGGATGGCGAAGATCGATGCGAAGCTAACGGCGAAAACGAAGAATGTATTCGCCATCAGACTGAGCAGCTTCAATTTCTCCTCGTGCACGTAGTCGAGGATGATTTCCTGCATGCCAATCCACATATGATAGGCGGTATTGATGATGAAGAGCAGCATGATGATGGCGACGATCGGCGAGCCCAGTATCTGTATGACCGCTGCGTGACTATGCCCGAGTAGCGAAGTGATAATGAGCAGAAGCCCGATGGTCAGCGGAATTCCGGCGACCGACGTGACGCGTTGATGCCAGAAATGGCCCGTTCCAGACCGAGCCGTACCCAAGCCTCGCACGCGTCGCATTGGCGTACGCATTGGCTGCGTATCTCTCATCGTGGCCCTCCCATGACGAGGTAGCCGACGACCCAAAGAATGAGCGTGAGCGTGATCGAGCCGATCAACGTCGCAAGCGTCAGCAGTTCGCGCTCAGCCGGCTCAAACCCGTGGATAGTGTCCCAAATCAGGTGGCGGATGCCACCGAGCATGTGATGGAGCAGAGCCCAAGTGTAGCCGAACAATACGATCTGTCCGATCAGACTGCCCATGAACCATTCAACAATGGCGTAGGCGTTCGGGCCGCTCGCTGCGGCGATCAGCCACCACGCGAGCAGCAACATTCCGAAATAAAGCGCGGCACCGGTGACGCGATGGACGATCGACATCATCATCGTCAGCATCGGCTTGTAAATTTGCAGGTGGGGAGAGAGCGGCCGCGCGCGTGTTGCCCCTGTCGTCGTTCCTGCCTCAAGCTCGGCCATCGTCAGCCTCCGGAAAAGACATTGCTTGATTGCATCGACGAACGCGCCCGGTTCCTAAACAATGTCGGTCGGCGTCACAATGCACCATCCCATGAAATGTCCGCTCGGCAACAAGCGTATCCCCCTCGGAGAATCCGAAACGGTCGCGCGCATACGTCGAACGCGGGGTGCGGGGAGGGGTCCAGAATTTCCACTTGACCCAGCCCAACAACCCTTTACTTCATGATTTGCGAAGCTTGACCCTAAAAATATAGCGTTGCAATATGCGTTTTGCGTAGTCTGCCTTCGTAGAATAAGAAGGTAGCCCCATGCGGTTCGATTTCACCGACCTCAATCTGTTCCGCCACATCGTCGAGGCGGGCAGCATAACGCATGGTGCGGCGCGCTCGAATCTGGCGCTTGCCGCCGCCTCGACCCGTATCCGCAAAATGGAGATGGCCTTCGGCACGGCCCTCCTGGTGCGTGGCCGTGCGGGCGTTACGCCGACACCGGCCGGCCGTACCCTGCTGCAGCACGCCCGCGGCATCATGGCTCAGACCGAGCGGCTCCAGGAGGATCTCAGCCCCTTTGCGCGCGGGCTGGCCGGCCAGGTCCGTGTACTCTCCAACACCAATGCTTTGACCGAGTTTCTCCCCGAGTCGCTGAGTTCGTTCCTGATGGCCTATCCGGACATCAGCGTGGACCTCGAGGAGCGTCTGAGCGACGAGATTGTTGGGTTGATTGCCGAAGGCAATGCCGACATCGGCATCGTAGCCGGCACCGTCGACTACGGTGGCCTCAATACATTTCCATTCCGCAGCGACCGCTTCGTGCTGGTGGTTGCGAAGAACCATCCACTCGCCAGCCGTTCCCGAATCGCGTTTTTCCGAAGTGCTCGACTACGACATGGTAGGTCTCGACCGCGCCAGCGCGATCCAGCGCTTCCTCGCGGACAAGGCCAACCGCATCGGCCGCCCTTTGCGTCTGCGCGTGCAGCTGCGCAGTTTCGATGCCATTTGTCGGCTCGTCGAATGCAATGTCGGTGTCGGCATCGTGCCGGAGACGACTGTCCAGCGCACCGAGCGCACCATGGCCATCAGCGCCGTGCGGCTGACAGATTCCTGGGCATTACGCGAATTGACGATCTGCGTGCGCGACGTCGAGGCAATGCCACCTTATGCGCGGCAGCTCGTGGACCATCTCAGGGCGAGTGCGTAATCCTTAGCGCGGCAGCAATACCCAGTAGTCGAGATCGAGGATGACTGCCGGGTCGTAATCATCGCCACTCTTGTGCGGATAATCGGCGCAGGGACGGTCCTTGGCTGCAACCGTGCGCAAGCGCAGCGCGCCGACGTCTTCGCGGCCCGGCAACTCCGCACTGGCAAGCACCTCCGACCAAGCAAACACGGTGCATCCGGCAAAAAGTGGCGCGACATGGCGTCCACCGTTGATCGCCGCGACATGGAAGGCATTTCCAAAACCGTTAAATGTCAGTGTACGGGCAAGCGATATGGCGTGACCGCCATAAATCAGCCGGCGGCCGAAACGTCCTTTGCTCTCGGCAAACTGGTTGAAATGAATTCGCGCGGTATTTTGATAGAGCCGCGTTGCAATCTGGTGCTCGGCCTCTTCGACGGTCACGCCGTCGACGTGGTCGATTTTTTCGCCGACCTTGTAGTCTCCGAAACGATGTGAACTTCCGGCCAGCGCGGCGTCGTAAGCCGCCGGATTGATATGCGGGCAACCGGCCCCAAGCTGCGCTGGCTCCACGCTCTTGGGCAGCTCGGCCACTTTTTCGTCAGGAGAGGGCGCCGCGTCGTCGCGTTTGCGCAGCATCACCCATCGTACGTAGTCGAGCACGGTTTCGCCCGTTTCATCGAAGCCGCGTGATCGCACATAAACGATTCCGGTCTTCTTGCTGGAATTCTCCTTCAGCCCAATGACTTCGGAGACTGCATTCAGCGTGACGCCGGGATAAACCGCCTTGAGAAACCGGCAATCCGCGTAGCCGAGGTTGGCAACCGCGTTAAGCGAGATGTCCGGCACCGTTTTGCCGAAGACCACGTGAAATACCAACAAATCGTCGAGTGGAGAGCGGGGGTAGCCGATTTTCTGTGCGAAAGTGTCGGACGATTGCACTGCAAACCGCGAACCAAACAGCCCGTTGTAAAGGGCTACATCGCCCACGGTTACGGTGCGCGGCGTCGCGTGTCGGATCTGCTGACCGAGGCGGAAATCCTCGAAGAAATTTCCAGGACTGGTCTTGGACATCATTCGACTACGTTGTCACACCGCGGGCTAGTCCGGCGCATCCATCATACACGCCTCACGCCCTCGCTCTGCAATTGTCTGAAACTCCCCGAGTATCTCTTGTGGCCGGCGACAAGGTCCGGGCACGCCACTCGGGCCCATTTGCCTATTTGTTGGCCGGCCCGCGCCGGGCGGGGGTGTAACCGCCGGGCTATAGCGGGCGAAATAGTAACAATGGCGAACCTGGCCTCGCCGCAGCGACGGCCTACCGGGGATTTCATGAACGCCCGAGTGCTTCAACCGAACGTGATGGAGCCCTATAAGGGCCGGGCGTTGCTTCCGGCCCTGTTTCCGGGCATGGCGTTGCGCAACCGTCAATCCCGGCGCCTGATGACTACGGTCGAATCGCAAACTCGAAGCGCCGACGATCTGCGCCGCTCAGCCCAGATGGCGGCGGCGCAGGCCGGCGACCGCGCGGCCTACGAGGCGCTGTTGCGAGATTGCGTGCCGCTGATCAAGGCTGTCGCCAGCCGGCAGGGCGTTCCGCCCGACCGCAGCGACGACGTGGTGCAGGATGTGCTGCTGACCATCCATCGCGCCCGCCAGACCTACGATCCAACCCGTTCCTTCACCGCATGGCTACGCGTAATTGCCGAGCGGCGCGCAATTGACCTCCTGCGTCAAGTGCGCCGCCATGGCGCGCGTGAATTCCACGCACCGATCGCCTTCGAGGGTTATCCTGACGAAGGCGCCGACCCAACGCGCGGCGTCGAACATGCCGAAGCCTCCGGCCGCGTGAACGAAGCGCTGGCGACATTGCCGCCGCGCCAACGCGAGGCGGTGGAAGCGCTGGTACTCAAGGAGCAATCGCTGACCGAGGCTGCTGCCGCCACGCGTCGTAGCAAGGGCGCGCTGAAAGTGAACCTGCACCGCGCGCTCAAGGCGCTGCGCGCCAAGCTCGAGCGAACCGAGTGACGATGCCATGACTTTATCCCCGCATGACCCTTTGATTCGCGGCCTCGCCGCCGACTTGAAGCCCGTACGCCGCTTGCGGCGGCCGGCGCTGCGCGCGTTGGCGTGGCTCGGCGTGGTCGCCGCCACCGCCCTCGGCCTCGTCGTCTTCGCCGATGTGCATGCCATGTGGGACCGCATCACCGCCGCGCCTGACATGTGGCTTGCCGCCTTGGGCTCGACGGCGACCGCCGTCCTCGCCGCTATCGCAGCTTTCGAGCTAAGTTTGCCTGACGCGCCACGAAACTGGGCTTGGCTGCCACTGCCAGGCGCACTGCTTTGGGTCGCCGCCAGCGGTTTTGGCTGCCTGCGTGTCTGGCTCGTGCCGGATACCCATGCCGCGGAACTTGGGGAGGCCCGCGACTGCTTCTTCTTCATCGTCGCACTGTCCCTGCCGCTGTCGACGCTGCTGTTCCTGATGCTGCGCCGGGCCTGCCCACTTCAGCCGGGATTGACCGCCGCGGTCGGCGGCCTCGCGGCAGCGGCTGCCGCGGCGACATTGCTCAACTTTTTCCATCCCTATGACGCGGCCGCGACCGATCTTGCCGTGCATGCGATCGCCGTAGCGCTGGTCGTGGCGGCAAACCGCGCACTCAGCAGCCGGATCTTCGCTGCAAACACATTCGCACCGATCGGAGTAACCGCAGACCGAGTCCGCCCGAATTAGGAGGTGATGGCGCGATAACGCCATCGAACATCCTCAAGAGGAGTAAGCAATGACCCGTTCCCGTACTGTGCTGTCTCTTGCCGCCGCGACATTGGGCTTCGCGCTCGCGTTTGCGCCGGGCGCTTTCGCCGACGACATGAAGAAGGACGGAATGACCAAGTCCGACAACATGAAAAAGGACGACGGCATGAAAAAGGACACGATGTCGAAGGACAACATGTCCAAGGACTCGATGAAAAAGGACGATATGTCGAAGGACAATATGTCCAAGGACAGCATGAAGAAATAAGTTTTGAAAAACGGCCGGACTCGTGCATCCGCGGGTCCGGCCGTATCGTATGATGCGTTGGGTATTGGAAAGTAGCTGAACAGGGCAAGGCCACGATGACCGCCGAAACGATGACCATGACGACCGCCGAGGCAACCATCCACCCGGGTTGGGTGCGCGTGTGCCATTGGATCAACGCCTTGGCGATCCTGGTGATGATCGGGTCGGGCTGGCAGATTTACGATGCCTCGCCCCTTTTCCGCTTTGAATTTTCCCGGGCGATTGCTCTGGGCAACTGGCTCGGCGGCGCGCTGCTTTGGCATTTTGCCGCCATGTGGGTTCTCGTCATCAACGGCCTCGTCTATGTCACGCTCGGGCTTGCCACCGGCCGCTTCCGCCGCAAGCTGCTGCCGATATATCCGTCGCAGGTGCTTGCAGACGCCAAGGCCGCCCTTACTTTCAAACTCGCGCATGACGATCTCTCGCATTACAACGCGGTCCAGAAACTGCTCTACACGGGCGTGATCCTGTGCGGCATGCTGATCGTGCTGTCGGGCCTCGCGATCTGGAAGCCGGTACAGTTCCAGGAATTGACCGCGCTATTCGGTGGCTATGACGCCGCCCGCTATGTGCATTTCTTCGCCATGAGCGCGATCGTCGGATTTATCGTGGTGCATGTGGCGCTGGCGCTGCTGGTGCCGAAAAGCCTGCGCGCCATGATCGCGGGACGGTAGGAGCACTACGATGCGCCAACGCAAGATCATTCCCGGCGTCGATCCCAAGCTGCTGATCAAGGACGCCGCCAAGTTGATGCCCGATGCCAGCCGGCGCGGCTTTTTGCGCGGGGCCGCCAGCCTTGGTGCGCTTGCCTTTCTGACGGGCTGCGACATCATCGATGGCGATACCGCCGAGGGTGTGCTGCGCAAGGTTTCCGCCTTCAATGATGGCGCACAGGCGGCGTTGTTCAGCCGCACTAAGCTCGCGCCCGAATTTTCAGAGAGTGCCATCACCCGGCCGTTCCCGTTCAATGCCTACTACGACGAGGACGAGGCTCCGGAGGTCGATGGCAAATCGTACAAGCTCGAGGTTGCCGGCCTCGTGGACAACAAAAAATCATGGACGCTCGATGAATTGCACGCGTTGCCCGAGGTGTCGCAGATCACCCGCCACGTCTGCGTGGAGGGATGGAGCGCAATCGGCTCGTGGCAGGGCACGCCGCTGTCGGAATTCCTCAAGCGCATCGGTGCAGATACCCGCGCCAAATACGTCTGGTTCAAATGCGCCGAGGGCTACACCAATACGATCGACATGCCGACCGCGCTGCATCCGCAGACGCAGATGTCGTTTAAGTTCGACCATAAACTATTGCCGCGCGCCTACGGCTTTCCAATGAAGATTCGCATCCCCACCAAGCTCGGCTTCAAAAATCCGAAATACGTGGTGGCGATGGAAGTCACCAATACCGACAAAGGCGGCTATTGGGAAAACCAGGGCTACAACTGGTTCTCGGGCCTGTAGCGTTACTTGAGCTGATCGGCGCTTACGAACGGTGTCGCCGTGGCCGCGCCGTCGCCTACGATCAGGATCACCGCGTCGACATCCTTGGCGCCGTCCCAATGCACCTGTTTGCCGTAGTGCGTCACGAATGAGCCGGCCGGCATCGGCACGCTACTATTGGCGGGATCCCAATTCGGTCCGCTGCCGACCCACCACGTTCCCGAAATCACAGTGATGAAACGGTCGTGGGGATGGAAATGCGGTTTGCTGAAATGTTGCCCGCCGTCCACTTGGCGAGCACGCCGTAGAGCCCCGGCTTGGTGGGATCGCCGAACAGCACAGCTTGCTGAATACCGGCCGGACTCACCGGGCCCCATTTGATCTGGTCGGGCAGCTGATAGACCACCGCCTTCGGATCGAGTTCAACGGCGTAAGAGAAGGCTGGCACCAGCATCACCGCGAGCGCCGCCGCGCCCAGTAATTTCGCGAATGTATGGGTCATCAGCGACTCCCTGTTCCCCGGCTTTCTTGATCGCCCAGGTTGGCCTCAGTCTTGCGATTTGGCCGCCAATCGTCCAGTCCGCCGCGCCTTGCCAAGCGCGTCGCGGACCTTTAGCAATCCGCGCGTGTCAGTAACGGTGAGGCGTACATGGCGACCGCGACCCACAATCTCCTTCTTCTACCCGGCGACGGCATCGGCCCTGAAGTCATGGCCGAGGTGAAGCGCATTATCGAGTTCTTCAACAAAAAGGGCCCGGACAAGTTCGCCACTGAAGAAGCGCTCGTTGGTGGCTGCTGCTACGACGCGCACGGGGTCGCTGTCACCGATGCCACCATGGAGAAGGCCAAGGCCGCCGACGCCATCATCTTCGGTGCCGTCGGCGGACCGAAATGGGACAAGGTGCCCTATGACGTGCGGCCCGAGGCCGGTCTGCTGCGCCTGCGCAAGGACCTCGATCTGTATGCCAACGTGCGCCCTGCGATCGTTTATCCGGCACTCGCCAATTCATCCTCGCTCAAGCGCGAAGTCGTCGAAGGTCTCGACATCATCATCCTGCGTGAACTGACCGGCGGCGTTTATTTCGGCGAACCGAAGACCATCACCGATCTCGGCAATGGCCAGAAGCGCGCCGTCGATACGCAGGTCTACGACACCTATGAGATCGAGCGTATCGACCGCGTCGCCTTCGAGCTTGCGCGCAAACGGCGTAACAAGGTTACGTCGATGGAAAAGCGCAACGTCATGAAGACGGGTGTGCTGTGGAACGAAGTGACGACGGCGCTGCATGCACGCGAGTTCAAGGACGTGCAGCTCGAGCACATGCTGGCCGACGCCGGCGGCATGCAACTTGTGCGCTGGCCCAAGCAGTTCGACGTCATCGTGACCGACAATCTGTTCGGCGATGTCCTCTCCGATATTGCCGCGACCTTGACCGGCTCGCTTGGCATGCTGCCGTCCGCTTCGCTCGGCGAGGTCGATCCCAAGACGCGCAAGCGCAAGGCACTCTATGAGCCCGTGCACGGTTCGGCGCCGGACATCGCGGGCAAGGGTATTGCCAATCCGATCGCCATGATCGCGTCATTCGGCATGGCATTGCGCTATTCGTTCAATCTCGGAAAGCAGGCAGACTGGATTGACCAGGCGATTTCCGCGACGCTCGCCAAAGGGCTGCGCACTGCCGACATCAAGTCGGAGGGCACCAAAGTGGTGACGACGTCAGAAATGGGTTCGGCGATCCTGGCGGAACTGGAAAAGCTCGCGGCCTGAGCGTGTCAGTCGCAAAGGCTTGAATCAAAAAACGCGGCCTCGTGGCCGCGTTTCCATTTCGAATTCCCGGACGTCAGTTAGTAATTCAGCCAGGGATTGTTCTTGCTCGGCAATGTCCACGGGCCCGGAAGTGACGTCGTGTGGCCGCCGAACGTCGTGTTATCGAGGATACCCGACGCGCGGTGATTAGGAAGCATCGCATAGTCATGGTCGCCACGTTCTCCCGGGAACGTTTCGGTGCCGGGATCGAGATATGAACGCTTCTGAATGATAATGCGCGTGCGCGTCCGGCCATCTTCGTCGCGACTGACCTGAACCGTGTGATCGCGGTTCGTGACGACAGTCTTCTTTTTCTTGGCTTGGCCGTCCTGGGCAAATGCCGGTGCGGCCACCAGGGCCAATACTGCGGCAAGCGCTATCGCGGCGATGGAGACATTCAAAACCATGTTCGGTCCTCGGTGACTTTCAATGTTGCAACGCAATGTACAGGGTTTCGTTCTGGCGCGACAGGGCTAATAACAAGGAATTGCGACGTTTGAATAGCCGTCCGTTACTGCACACCCGACTTGTGCGAGGGGCGGTAACGCGCAAGAATTGGCTGTCGGCTCGGACTGCATTTGGGGAAACCTGATCGATCCAACAAAATACCCGGGGGGAAATAATGAACGGGAAAGCTCAAGGCATCAGTGAAGACTGGCTGTCGTTAATCATTGGTCTGGTGGTGTTCGTCCTTGCGCTAGGCTTGACCGTAGGCCTGGACATTCTCGGTTGGGCGGTAACTACCAGTGTATGGACGGATCTGGGCAAGGCGCTGGCGCCTGTTTCGAAAGCTTATGCGAGCTTGGGCGGAGTCGGCTCGCTAATTGCCACTTACATTGGACTGCTGGTGTTGATGACGGCCGGGGCTGTGGCCTTGAAGGCCAATATCGGTCGCTTCATCCTCGGCTTCACTGTGGTGTTCTGGCTAAGCTACATCTGCTGGATCATCGGCAGCTACGCCAACTTTGCCGTGAACACCCCGGCTGACATGCAGAAATTCGGCGTCAGCTGGTCGCTGCGTCTGACCGCCGAAGGCGGCTTCGTCGTCGCGCTCATCGCCGGTTTGATCGTCGGCAATTTCCTGCCCGGTTTGGCCGCATGGATGAAGGAGGCGATCCGGCCCGAATTGTACATCAAGATTGCCATCGTCATTCTCGGCGGCTTCTTGGGCATCGTCTCGGCGGAGAAATTGGGCCTGGCGAGCCAGCTGATGTTCCTCGGTCTCGCTTCAATCATCGTCGCCTATCTGATCTTCTGGTCAGTCGTCTATTATGTGGCGCGCGTCTGGTTTGGATTCAGCCGCGAATGGGCTGCTCCGCTCGCGTCAGGCATTTCCGTCTGCGGTGTGTCGGCGGCAATCGCCACCGGCGGTGCCATCCGCGCCCGGCCCATGATTCCGATCATGGTCTCGTCGCTGGTGGTGATCTTTGCCGTGATTGAGCTGCTTATTCTGCCATTCATCGCAGGTTACTTCCTCGATCAACAGCCGATGGCAGCGGGCGCGTGGATGGCGCTGTCGGTTAAGACCGACGGCGCGGCGGTGGCGAGCGGCGCCATCACTGAGGGGCTAATTTACGCCAAGGCCGCCGCGCAGGGCATCAAATATCAGCCGGGGTGGATTCTCGGTACCGCGGCGACGCTGAAGGTGTTTATCGACATCTTCATCGGCATATGGGCTTTCGTGCTTGCTTATATCTGGACCAAGCATATCGATGTGCGAAAGGGCGAGACGGCAAAGGCCAGCGAGATCTGGGAGCGTTTCCCGAAGTTCGTTATCGGCTATGTCGTAACGTTCCTCATCGTCCTGCTGGTAGCGCTCACTGCGTCCGCCCCGGTGGTGGCGAAAGTCAAGGCGGCGATGGGTGAAGCCAATACCTTCCGCGGTATTTTCTTCGTGCTGACCTTCTTCACCATCGGCGTCATGAGCAACTTCCGGAAGCTCTGGGAAGATGGCATCGGCCGGTTGGCCGCGGTCTATCTGCTGTGCCTGTTCGGATTCGTGATCTGGGTGGGACTAGTGATCTCGCTGCTGTTCTTTGCCGGCGTTAAACCGCCACTCGTGAGTTAAGGGGAAAATCATGGCACAGAATCAACCCAAGCTCGCCGATGAAATGCGGAAGATGGTCTATGAGCCGCTTCTGCCGATCGAAAAGAAACTGATCGTCTGGAGTTTGTCGCTCGGTATCGTGCTGCTCGTTGCACTGGTGCTGATCAGCCGGGTGTTCATTAGCACCTAGCGCGATAGGTCCCATCTGATCGGCCACTAGACCGTCGGATGCAAAAAATGCCCGCCGCCGGTCAGCGCTTGTCGCGCTGACCGGAATAGCGGATAGCGCGGGGTGAGTTCTTCGCTGCGGCTCAGCGCCCAATTCGCCGCGGCTCAGGCCGATTTGCGATCGCCTTCCAGAGCAAGTGATACTTCGGCGTGGCAGCCAGGATCGGGTCGCGCTGGCCGCAATAGCTGCGGTTAAGTTCGGCCTGCGCAAATAGCGCGCCGATTTTTGGCTCACTACCGGCGGCGAGCAGTGTCAATCGATCGAGTGCACAAGCAAGCGTGCTTTGCCCGATCAACTCGCTGCCGCCCTGGCAAAACCAGCCGGAGAGTTGCAAGCGTGGATCGCGGTAAACACGTACGAAACCAAGGCAGCTGCGCTGCGTTCCTGTCGAGGTCGCAAACGAAACGATCGTCAATGGCCCAAATTTGCTCGCCAGCGGTTCATCGGCGCGCTTGATGTCGACTGGCCCGAGCGCGGCGGTACTCGAGATGATTTGCGTCTGGGGATCGGCGAAGCGCCGGATCTCGTTTCCCGGCCGATAAATTTCGACGCGCAGATAGGGCGTGGTGCTGTCGGAATCGCCCAGCGTGAGGATGTCCTTGCGGCCATTGCCCTCGGCATGTCGTCGAATGGCGTAGGTGGCCGGCACATCCGCGGCCTCCGGAATCGACAGTGCGAATGCCGGGAAAGGCCGCTCGATCTCGATCCACTCAGGGTGATAGATCGGTTCAACAGAATTCATGACGGTTGGCTGCGAAACCCGCGCCGCCCCTATGGACAGCAGCGCAACAGCCCCCAGATATGCGAGGAGGCGCACAAAGCTGGGTGGCAGTTCATCACGCCAGGAGCGCAGGGCCGGGTGCATGGGTTTGACTGCGGCAGGTCGCCGTTGTGTTGATGACAGTTCTCGCCTAGAAGCGCTGCCATTCGGTTGCCCAATACCGACAGCCGAGTGGTAATTTATTCCGGAGCGTTAACAATGGGTTACAAGGTCGCGGTGGTGGGTGCTACCGGCAATGTCGGGCGCGAGATGCTCGACATTCTGGCCGAGCGCAATTTCCCCGCCGACGAGGTGGTCGCCATTGCATCGCGCAAGAGTTCAGGGCGTGGAATGCTCGTTCGGCGACAAGACACTGAAGGTGAAGGCCCTCGACCATTTCGATTTTTCCGACGTCGACATCTGCCTGATGTCGGCGGGCGGCACCGTGTCGAAAGAGTGGTCGCCAAAGATCGCCGCACAGGGCGCCGTGGTCATCGACAATTCTTCCGCCTGGCGCATGGACCCGGATGTGCCGCTAATCGTCCCGGAGGTGAACGCCGACGCGGTCGCCAGTTTCACCAAGAAAAACATCATCGCCAATCCGAACTGCTCGACTGCGCAGCTCGTGGTGGCGCTCAAGCCGCTGCACGACAAGGCGAAGATCAAGCGCGTCGTGGTCGCGACATACCAGTCGGTCTCCGGTGCCGGCAAGGATGCGATGGACGAATTGTTCTCACAGAGCAAGGCCGTGTTCACGCTCGGTGAAATCGAAACAAAAAAGTTTTCCAAGCGGATCGCATTCAACGTGATCCCGCACATCGACGCGTTCATGGAGGACGGCTACACCAAGGAAGAGTGGAAGATGATGATGGAGACCAAGAAGATTCTTGATCCCCACATCAAACTCACCGCCACCTGCGTTCGTGTGCCGGTGTTCGTCGGCCATTCCGAAGCAGTGAATGTCGAGTTCGAGAATCCGATCAGCGTCGAAGAAGCGCGTACCATTTTGCGTAGCGCGCCCGGATGCCTCGTCATCGACAAGCACGAGGACGGCGGCTACGTGACGCCCTATGAATGCGTCGGCGAGGATGCGACCTATATCAGCCGCATCCGTACCGACCCGACCGTCGATAACGGCCTGCAGATGTGGGTTGTTTCGGACAATTTGCGCAAGGGTGCAGCGCTCAACGCGATCCAGATCGCCGAATGCCTGATCAACCGCAAGCTCATCCAAGCGAAGCGCCGGGCGGCATAGCCGCTGCCCGGGCGTTTCTTTTCAGAAACTAATCTGGATCGCTACGACGCCCGCATCGGGCTTTCGTGCGCTTTAATGTGCTGCGCCAGTTCCTGGAAATCCGCCAGTGCAGAATGGCGCTCGTTGTAAAAGCGCACGAGGCGCTGCGCCGTGGCAGTCTGCAGGCGATCGAAACTGTGGCGTGCCGTTTCGATAGACTGAGGAGAATAACGGAAGGCCTTGCGGCGCAGGATGCAGATTTGCTTGGCGGTCGGCCACGACAGGCCGGCAGCCTTTGCCAGGATCAGCGCAAAATCGCTTTCGGTGCGGGCGTCGTTCATCACGCTTTCGACGAGCTTTGTCGGGGCTCCGCAAAGCGCGGAGAGAGCCGCAACTGTTTCTTCAAATTTTCCTTTGGCGGCGAACTCCTGCACGACCGGATCGACCGGCGCGCCCGAACGCCGAACGATATCGAACTGTGCGGCCGCTTCGCGGTAATCGCGCTTTGTCCTGGGCCGTGCGGCCGACTCTTGCCCGGTGATGTCGGTCAATACCCGATGCACTTCGTAAACAGCGTTCGGGTTGCTGGCGGCGAGTTTTTCGAAGACGACCTCAGACGCTTTGGCGATGAGAGCGTTGAAATGCTCGCGCGGAATATCCTTGCGCATGGAGACGCAGATCGCGAGGACTTCGTCGTTGATGGACCTGTCTACCAGCTTGCCATAACCTGCGTCGGAAAAGCGCGCGCCTTCGTTTTGCGTCACCGACAGAACGACGTCGCGATTTCCATGCGTCACCAGGACGTCGCTGACTTTCTCGCTGAGCGAAGAGCGCTTTGAAATGGCAAGCAGCCGGTCCTGACTGTTGTTGCTGGCGATAGCCAGCAGGTCCTCGTCGGACAATCGATTCGACTGGCTCAGGATCGGACCGGCGACCTCGATCGATTCGTCGTGCGCGAGCATGCGCACGGTCTTCGGCGGCGCGTTATCCGACGGCGCCAGACGATGGGCGAGTTCAGCCCTGGCCTTCGTTTCGATCTTCTCGGCTATGCGGGAAATGACGCCGTCGAACAAGTCGATATGCTCGTCGGAATAATTGTCGGCGCCCGCCAGAAACAGGTCGGTGACCCGGCGAAGTATTTCCGCCTGTTTGTCGGCCGATCCAGACGCGAAACTGCCTTCAATCTCGGCGATGATCGATCGCTCTTCCATCACAGTTTCGGACCGTTCCGTAATGTGGATACCCGTCACTTTTAGCGGTCGGTCATTACCATCAAGTTAGGCGAAAACGGCACATTGTCGGTAACCTTCGCCCATGCCCGCGCATGGATTTCACACGCGAATTCGCCGAAAGACGGTTAAAGCGCGGTAATCATCCGCGCCGCCGGCAATCAGAAGCGCGGCTGTGCGAACATCCGGGTGTAGTCCTCCGCCGCCGCCAGGACGAAGGCGCCAGTGGCGGGGTCGCGTACCGAAAGCTGGCCAGTGGCGACGCCGAAATACGCACCATGCAAGGTGACCTGGCCGCTCTCGATGAGTTTGCGCAAGCGGGGAAATGTCATCAGGTTATCGAGGCTGTTGACGACGTTGGCCTGTTCAAGCCGCGACTGGTAGTCCGCCGGTGACATGGCGCCGCGCGGTCCGACTTTCTCCGCGGCAGGCGTCATGAGTTTCATCCAGTTGCCGATAAAATCGCCAGGTGAAAGCGGCTCCGCATCTTCGGCAAAAGCCTTTACGCCGCCGCATTGCGCATGACCGAGCACGACGATGTGCTTGACCTTGAGCGCGGCGACGCCGAATTCGAGTGCCGCGGACACGCCGTGTGCCTGCCCGTCCGGCGCATAGGGGGGCACGATGTTCGCGACATTGCGGACAACAAAAAGTTCGCCCGGCCGCGCATCGAAAATGACCTCAGGCGAGACGCGCGAATCGCAGCAGCCAATCAGCATGATTTGCGGTGACTGCCCGCTTTCCGCCAGGCCGCGATAGCGATCCTGCTCGTGGCGCAACCGACCGATGAGAAAGGCGCGATAGCCGTCGAGCAATTGCTGGGGAAATGCCATGATCCGCCGTTCAGGAGACATCTTGACTTGAACTCACACAATCACGACCGCATCGCTATTGGCAACCCGCGCACGTGTCGCAGTGGCATGCACCTCGTTCAGACGTTAGGCTTGGCCCTGGAGACAGGGGATTGTCCATAATGACCATTCGTCCGCGCCGAAGCGTGCTCTATATGCCGGGTTCCAACGCGCGCGCGTTGGACAAGGCGAAAACATTGCCCGCCGACGGCGTTATTCTCGACCTCGAGGATTCGGTCGCGCCCGAGGCTAAGGAAGCGGCGCGTCAGCAGGTGTCTGATGCGGTCAAGGCGGGCGGCTTTGGCGCGCGCGAGGTGTTCATTCGCGTGAACGGCGTCGACACGCCCTGGCATGCCGACGATCTCTCTGCAGCCGCTCACGCCGCGCCCGACGCCATTCTGGTGCCGAAAGTATCAAGCGCGGAGGCGCTCGAAATGATCGGCCGTCGTCTGCTCGACATGGGGACCAACCACAGAACGCGCGTATGGGCGATGATCGAGACGCCGCTTGCGATCTTCAACATTCTCTCGATCGCCGCCGCGGCGCGCGATTCGGAGACGAGGCTCTCGGGCTTCGTGATGGGCACCAACGACCTCGCCAAGGATACGCGCGCGCGCCTGGTGCCGGGCCGGGCGCCGATGCTGGCATGGCTGTCAATGTGTGTCGCCGCCGCGCGCATTCATGGCGTCGATATCCTGGACGGCGTCTACAACGATATTGGCAACGCCGACGGATTCATCAAGGAATGCGCGCAAGGCGTCGAGCTTGGTTTCGACGGCAAGACGCTGATTCATCCCAGCCAGATTGAGCCGTGCAACCAGACCTTCTCACCCTCAAAAGCCGAGGTGGAACAAGCGCGCAAGATGATTGCAGCCTTCGACCTGCCGGAAAATAAAGGCAAGGGCGTTGTGTCGATCGATGGCCGCATGGTCGAACGCCTGCACGCCGATATGGCGCGGCGCACCGTTGCGATCGCAGAGGCGATTGCTGAACGCAGCTAGGCCCACGGCCGCGCGGCAGCGGCCTTCTGCTCGTAGCTTTGAATCTTGGTCTGTTTCTGTTTCGTTAGCCCGATATCATCGAGGCCGTTGAGCATGCAATGCTTGCGGTGCGCATCGATCTCGAAATGGACGACGCCGCCATCAGGGCCACGGATTTCCTGCTTCTCCAGGTCGATCGTGAGTGTCGCGTTTGCACCGCGGTCGGCATCGTCAAACAGCTTTTCGAGATCCTCCGGCGATACGCGGATCGGAAGCACGCCGTTCTTGAAGCAATTGTTGTAGAAAATGTCGCCGAATGACGTTGAGATCACGCAACGAATGCCGAAATCCATCAGCGCCCAGGGCGCATGTTCGCGTGACGAGCCGCAGCCGAAATTGTCACCCGCAACAAGAATTTTGGATTTGCGATAGGCCGGCTTGTTAAGCACGAAGTCCGGATTTTCGCTGCCGTCATCCTTGTAGCGCATCTCGGAGAACAGGCCCTTGCCGAGCCCGGTGCGCTTGATCGTCTTCAGATATTGTTTCGGGATCACCATGTCGGTGTCGACATTGATGATCCGCATGGGTGCGGCGACGCCTTCGAGGGTGGTGAACTTGTCCATGGCTTCTGTACTCCGGCCCGCTGGCGTTTCGGGCCCTTTCATAAGGCGTCCGGCAGGCCGGTCAATAGCAGCGGCGTAAGCTCAGGCATGCATTCGCGGGGCGTCTCGTAAACACCTGTTTAACCCGTAACGGCTTTTTCACGCTTAAATTTGGAGTCCCGTACCACATTGCAGATCTGAATGCTGTATTCCGAATAATAGATTTCGCGCCCCTTCTTCTGTGCCGCCCGGTGCTCGGGATGCATGCGCCATGTGCGCATGCCCTCCTCGTGTTCGAATTCCACCACCGTCACACGCTCACCATCCTCGGCGAAGAAGCCCTTGTGCGAAATGTAGCCTGGCATCGTCGCGGCTAGCTCAACCATACGGTCCACCAAGGCTATGTACTCTTCGCGTAGGTCGGGCATGAGACGGGAACGGAAGACGGTAACGATCATGGCGAATCTCCCTGAGTCGCAATGCTGGCGTAACCGGCCGCATTCCACCAATTCCGATTTCGAATAGCCGCCATCGGCTTTCGAGATCAATCATCCGGCACTCGCTTCAATCGCTTCGATATCGTCGTCTGACAGACCAAAATGGTGCCCGATTTCATGAACCAGTACGTGGGTAACGATCTCACCCAAAGTGTCTTCATGTTCGGCCCAGTAATCGAGGATCGGCCGGCGGTAGAGCCAGATCATATTCGGCATCAGTTCGGGCGCAGTCTCCGACTGGAACGGCAAGCCGACACCTTGAAACAGTCCGAGCAAATCAAATTCGCTCTCGAGCCGCATCGAGTCGACGACCTCATCGTCGGGGAAATCCTCGACGCGAATGACGAGGCCTTCGCACAGTTTGCGGAAGTGATCGGGCAGGCGGCTATAGGCCTCTGCCGCCAGCCCTTCAATGTCAGCCAAAGACGGGGCCGCGGTTCCTCGCCAATCGTCGAATTGGGCCGCCATGACAATGTTGTAGGCGAGGTTGTCGTGCCAACCAAGCGGTTGACGGAACGGGCCCGGATGCGCAACGGTTGGCTGTGATGGTGCGAGTTATGGGTTTCACATGATGAGGATTGCGACCGGATTGGCAATTGGCGGTTTAATATTCGCCGTGGCCGTCGGCGCGGCTGCGGTGGCCACAGCTGATGAGTCGCGATCCGGCGTTGCCACTGCGCCTCGAGCGCACGAATTCGCCGCACAGAAAAAGCGTCCGCGCGTGACCATCTATCCGCGCCGCGTCTATCCCGGGCCCTACGCCAAGCGGCAGTGCTATTCGTGGCTGGTGACAGAATACCGTGTCAGCGGCACGGTGGTCACGCCGCAGATGCGTTGCTGGTGGGAATAGCGAACGACTGACATCGCGTCGTCGAAAAAAAAGGCCCGCAACATGGCGGGCCTTTTTGCATTTTCGGAATTTGCCGCGCGCTATTTCCACTCGCGCACGTCGACGAAGTGGCCGGCGATCGCTGCCGCTGCCGCCATCGCCGGCGACACCAGATGCGTGCGTCCCTTGTAGCCCTGGCGGCCTTCGAAATTCCGGTTCGAGGTCGAGGCGCAACGCTCGCCGGGCGCAAGCTTGTCCGGATTCATCGCAAGACACATTGAACAACCCGGTTCGCGCCATTCGAAACCCGCAGCCTTGAAAATCTTGTCGAGACCTTCGGCTTCCGCTTGCTCCTTCACGAGTCCGGAGCCCGGCACGATCATGGCATTCACGCTTGCATTGACATGCTTGCCGTCAACCACACGCGCGACCTCGCGCAAGTCTTCGATGCGCGCGTTAGTGCATGAGCCGATGAACACGCGGTCGAGCTTGATGTCGGTGATCTTCTCGCCGCCCTTCAAGCCCATATAGCCGAGCGAGCGCTCGGCGGCGACGCGCTTCTTTTCATCGGAAATTTCGGAAAGCACCGGCACGCGGCCGGTGACCGTGATGACCTGTTCGGGGCTGGTGCCCCAGGTCACCAGCGGCGGCAGCTTGGCCGCGTCAAGCTTGATCTCGCGATCGAAGTGCGCGCCGTCGTCGGATTGCAATGTCTCCCAATAACGCATGGCGTCATCCCATGCTTTGCCCTTGGGCGCTTTCGGCTTGTCCTTGAGATAAGCGTAGGCCTTGTCATCGGGCGCGATGAAGCCCGCCTTGGCGCCACCTTCAACCGACATGTTGCAGACCGTCATGCGGCCTTCGATCGACATGCGACGGATTGCTTCGCCGGCATATTCCAGCGCATAGCCGGTGCCGCCGGCGGTGCCGATCTCGCCGATGATCGCGAGGATGATGTCCTTTGCGGTTACGCCGGCCGGCAATTTTCCGTCGACCACCGCGCGCATGTTCATCGACTTCTTCTGGATCAAGGTCTGCGTCGCCAGCACGTGCTCCACTTCGGATGTGCCGATGCCGTAGGCGAGGGCGCCGAAGGCGCCATGCGTGGCCGTGTGGCTGTCGCCGCAAACCGATCGTGGTGCCCGGAAGCGTGAAGCCCTGCTCGGGACCGATGATGTGGACGATGCCCTGACGCTTGTCGAACTCGTTGAAATACTCGATGCCGAAATCCTTGGCATTCTTCGCCAGCGCAGCGATCTGCTCGGCGCTTTCGGGATCGGGATTTGGTTTGCTGCGATCGGTGGTCGGCACGTTGTGGTCGACTACGGCGAGCGTCTTGTCGGGGGCGTGCACCTTGCGGCCGGCGACGCGCAGACCTTCGAAGGCCTGCGGTGACGTGACCTCATGCACTAGATGGCGGTCGACATAAATCAGGCAGGTGCCATCCGGCTGTTCGTCCACCAGATGATCGTCCCAGATCTTGTCGTACAGAGTTCGCGGTTTCATGACTTGATTGCCTAGCTCAGAGTGAAAAAGGAAGCGGTTTGCAAACAGCCGGCATAGGTCGGACCGGTCAAAGTCCCGCCTGCACCGCCGTCAGCCGGCCGAAAAACCGCCACGGCAGCCGCGCGTGGTCGACCAGGACAATTCGCTGAGCTCTGGAAATCATGCGGGTTATATAGCCAATCGACCCGGCTTCGACAATGAAGCGGGCAAACATGAAAAAGGGGCCGGCAAGCGGCCCCTTCATGAATTGCGTGCGCCTGCCAATTACTCTTGAGCGGCCGCCTCGACGCCCTCTGGTCCAGCCGCGCCCTGGGCCTCGGAGATGCGAGCCTTCTTCCCGCGCAGTCCGCGCAGATAATAAAGCTTGGCGCGGCGCACCTTGCCGCGGCGCACGACCTTGATCGACTCAATCATCGGCGAATAGAGCGGAAACACGCGCTCGACGCCTTCGCCATACGAAATCTTGCGTACCGTGAAGTTCTCGTTCAGGCCGCCGCCGGAGCGGCCGATGCAGACGCCCTCGTAGGCCTGGACGCGAGCCTTGTCGCCTTCGACAACCTTGACGTTGACGAGAACAGTGTCGCCAGGCTGGAAATCAGGAATTTCCTTGCCGGCCGAAAGTCTCTCGACCTGCTCTTTTTCGAGCTGCTGAATGATGTTCATTTTAAATTCTCCGTCGGCAGCGCCAGCAACCGGCGCGCGGTCTTGATCTGGTCTGAATGGGTTGGCGAGCTTGTATTACAAAGATTTCGGCTTGTCACCCTTTGGATTGCGGGCCTTTTTCAGGCCTTTTGCCGCCTAGATAGGCCGCCCACAGGTCCGGGCGGCGTTCGGCGGTCAGCCGCTCGGCTTGTGCCCGGCGCCAGGCCTTAACCTTGCTGTGGTCGCCGGATATGAGGACCTCGGGGATCGGCTCCCCCTCGAACACCGGTGGTCGCGTATATTGCGGGTATTCGAGTAGCCCGTCGGCAAAGCTTTCTTCCGCCGCCGAGGCCTCCTTGCCCATGACGCCGGGCAGCAGTCTCACGCAAGCATCGAGCAACGCCAGCGCGGCGATTTCGCCGCCGGAGAGCACGAAGTCGCCAAGCGAGACTTCTTCCAGGCCGCGCGTTTTGATCAAGCGCTCATCCACGCCTTCGAAGCGCGCGCATATGATGACCACGCCGAGATGGCGAACAAGTTCTGCGACCCGGTTTTGCGTCAGCGGTTTTCCGCGCGGGCTCATCAGTATTCGCGGGCGCGTGTCATGCGGTACGGCATCAAGCGCGCGCGCGAGCACGTCCGCCTTCATGACCATGCCAGGGCCGCCGCCCGCCGGCGTATCGTCGATCGTGCGGTGCTTGTCGGTCGCGTGCGCGCGAATATCGATTGCGTCGAGTGACCAGATGTTCGACGTGAGCGCCTTGCCGGCAAGGCTATGCGCCAACGGACCTGGAAACATATCAGGAAAAATCGTCAGTACGCTGGCGCGCCACATGATCAATCGCCCTGCGCTTCGATTTCGGCCGGCCGCACGACCACAATCTGCTTTGCCGCGAGATCGATCTTCGGCACGGTCGTTTCATTGAACGGCAGCATCAGAGGTTCTCCGCTGCCGACCGGCATGATCTCGATAATATCGCCGGCACCAAAATTATGCAGCGCGTGCACGGTGCCGACCTGCACGCCGTCCGGAGTCACTGCGTCAAGTCCAATCAGGTCGGCGTGATAAAAGGTGTCATCCTCGTCGATCTTCGGCAGTCGCGTACGCGGAATATAAAGCTCGAGATTTCGCAGTTTCTCCGCCGCGTCGCGGTCGCCAATGCCGGCTATGCGCGCCACGAAGTGGTCTTTCGCGGGTCGCATCGCCTCGATTTCAAAACGTTGCGTGCCGTCCTGCGTTTCCAGCGGGCCATAATTCGCAACCGCTGCCGGATCTTCGGTGAATGACCACAGCTTCACCTCGCCGCGGATACCATGCGCGGCACCAATGCGGGCGACGCAGATGCGGTCGGCCACGGCGAGGCGCGGCGAGCCTTAGCTCGCCGCCGGCGCTTCGGCCGGTTTTTCTGCTGGCTTCTCTGCGGCCTTGTCTGCTGCTTTGGCATTTGCAGCGGTCTTGGCAGCCGCGTCGCCGGCTTCCTTGGCCTTGGTCGCATCTTCTTCCTTGGCCTTGCGCTCTTTGCGCGGGATCGCCTTTTCCGGATTGTTGCGCTTCGGACGCTTCATGATGCCGGCGGCATCGAGGAATCGCATGACGCGGTCGGATGGCTGCGCACCCTTCTTCATCCAGGCCTGTACTTTTTCGAGATCGAGCTTAAGCCGCTCGGTCTTTTCCTTCGGCAGCAGCGGATTGAAGTAGCCGAGCCGCTCGATAAAGCGGCCATCGCGCGGCGCGCGGCTGTCGGCGACGACGATATGATAGACCGGCCGTTTCTTGGTGCCGGCACGGGCAAGGCGGATAACGAGAGACATCTTCAGTCCTTTCTTACTCTATTGATCGTTGATCACTTCTTCTTTCCGAGACCGGGCGGCAGGCCGCCCGGCAATCCAGGAAACTTTCCACCCAAGTTGGGTAATTTGCCCGGCAAGCCAGGCAGGCCTGGCATATTCGGCGGCAGCTTGGGCATCGTCGGCGGCAAGGAACCACCTGTGCCTGGCGCATTCGGCGGAAATTGTCCGCCCGGCATTTTTTTTGCCATCTCGGCCATCTGCTCAGGCGACGGCATGCCGGAGCCGAAACCCATGGATTGTGCGAGGCCAGCGAGCGGGCCGCGCTTGGCGCCAGCCATCGCCTTCATCATGTCGGCCATACCGCGATGCATCTTCAGCAGCTTATTGATGGCTTCCGGCGAGGTGCCGGAGCCGGAAGCGATGCGCTTCTTGCGGCTGGCTTTGAGAATATCCGGGTTGCGGCGTTCTTTCGGTGTCATGGAATCGATGATGGCGATCTGCCGCTTGATGACGTTTTCGTCGAGATTAGCGCCGGCGAGCTGGTTCTTCATCTTGGCGACGCCGGGCAGCATCCCCATCAGTCCGCCAAGGCCGCCCATCGCCTGCATCTGTGTGAGCTGTTCGCGCAGATCACCAAGATCGAATGCGCCCTTGCGCATTTTTTCCGCCGTACGCATGGCCTTTTCGGCGTCGATGTTGGCCGCTGCCTTTTCGACCAGCGCGACAATGTCACCCATGCCGAGAATGCGGCCGGCGATGCGTGCGGGGTCGAATTCTTCGATGGCATCGAGTTTTTCGCCGGTGCCGATCAGCTTGATCGGCTTACCGGTGACCGCGCGCATCGAGAGCGCGGCGCCGCCGCGGCCGTCGCCGTCGACACGGGTGAGCACGATGCCGGACAGGCCAACGCGTTCGTCGAACGAGCGAGCGAGATTGACCGCATCCTGGCCGGTGAGTGAATCGGCGACGAGCAGCACTTCGTGCGGATTAGTGGCTTGTTTGACTTGCGCCGCCTCGTTCATCATTTCGTCGTCGAGCGTCGTGCGTCCGGCGGTGTCGAGCAGCACAACATCATAGCCGCCGAGCTTTGCTGCCTCGAGCGCGCGGCGCGCGATTTGCGGTGGTGCCTGGCCTTGCACCACCGGCAGTGTGTCGATCTGTGCATCGCGACCGAGCACCGCAAGTTGCTCCATCGCCGCCGGCCTGCGGACGTCGAGCGAGGCCATCAGCACCTTGCGGCGCTGCCGGTCGGTGAGACGTTTGGCAATTTTTGCAGTGGTGGTGGTTTTTCCCGAGCCTTGCAGGCCGACCATCATGATGGCGACCGGCGGCGCGGCGTTAAGATCGATGCCTTGATTTCCGCTTTGACTATCGCCGCCGAGCGTGGCGACCAGCTGGTCGTGTACGATCTTCACGACCATCTGGCCGGGCGTAACCGATTTCATCACCTCGACGCCGACGGCCTGTTTCTTCACGCCATCCGTGAAGGCGCGCGCCACATCGAGCGCGACATCGGCTTCCAGCAACGCACGGCGAACCTCGCGCAATGCAGCGTCGACGTCGGCTTCGCTGAGCGCGCCGCGGCGGGTAAGGCGGTCGAGAATGCCGCCGAGTTTTTCCGACAAACTGTCGAACATCAATCTCTCGCGACCTCGTCCTGAGGAGCGCACGAAGTGCGCGTCTCGAAGGGCGAGGGCGCCCCGGTTATTCGCCCCATCCTTCGAGACGCCCGCTTCGCGGGCTCCTCAGGATGAGGCTTCTGCAAACAATTTCACGCCCGAGGGCGCATCGCGCTGTCGGGCGGTGGCCTCCGGCCTCTCATTGGACCGGGCGGCAAAGTTGAATTTCTACGTCTCTATCGAGAGCGGGGCGGAACCTAGGGTTGCCGCACCCTCAAGTCAAGATGAGGCCGATTTAGGGCGTCAATTCATAGCTAACGGTCACGGCGGCCCTTAATGTCTGCTCGCCCGGAGATATCGGGACGGCGCCGGCGCGCAGGGCCTGCATCGGGCGAGGCGGTGGTGCCAAGCCATCCTCTGAAATCGCGACAACATGACCGAGCCGGGACCCCGCGGCTTTCGCATAAAGCTCTGCCTTGCGGTGCGCATCTGCAATGGCTTCGTCGCGCGCGCGATCGAGCAGTTTCGACTGCTCGGATACGATGAATTCGATTCCCGACATTTCATTGGCGCCGGCGGAAATCGCACTGTCGAGGACAGCAGCCAGATTTCCGATATCCCGAATTCTGACCGTGACCTGATTAGTGGCCTGGAAGCCCGTGAGGCGTGCGGTGCCGCCTTTGTTCGGATCGTATTGCGGCTGCAGCGAGAGCCGCGACGTCTGGATGTCGCGCTCGGCAATGCTGTTGCTTTTGATAGCAGCGAGTACGGCGATCATCTGCTTCGCGTTTGCATCGCTCGCCTCGCGCGCGGTCTTGTCCTGGCTGCTGACGCCGATACGGATCATCGCGGCGTCAGGGGCAACCGCGACGGTCGCTTCGCCCGTAACGGTTACCAGCTTCTCCGCCGCGAGCGCAGGCAGCGGCACAAGTGACGCCATGAATACGAACAATACGAACAGCATGCGCGGCATGATTGTCACTTCACCGGTACAAATACGTTGACCACCAGTTTGCCCGGATCGGTTTTCACCGGGTCTGTGGCATATTCCTCGATGAACAGATCCTTGGCTTCGAGCTGCTTGTCGTCGAGATAATTGGTGATGGCTTCGTAGGTCGTGTCCATCGCGTCATAGGAACCGCGGTGCACGAATTTAAGAGCTTTGCCGGCCGGCGCCGGCCCGACGGCGATGTCGCCCTTCGGCGGGTCTTTCGGGGCTTGCGCGACCGGTAGCGCGGCCTCGAATGAGAAACCAGAATCGTCGGTCTGCGTGTAAATGGTGATTGCCGGGCCCGACGGCTGAAGGGCCTGCTTGTCGAGATACTCGTGCAACGATTTGAACGCGTCGACGAGCGTGTCGAAGGCATTATCCCAGCGGCTGTAGCCCTTGAGATAGATGATCGTGCGTTCCGGCAAAGTGACCGGCTCACCGAAAGCATCGCCCGGCTGCAAGGGCGACGGGGAAGCCAGCCCCGACTTCGGCGGCGCCGGCGGGGGCATCGGATCGCTCGGTTTCGGCGCGGGACTCTGCGCGGCAGCCATGTTGACCGCCAGCGCGAACGCCACGGCAACAACGCTTGAGGCAAGCCTGAAAGGCGACATCACGGTTCTCCGTCGTTTGCGGCGGTCCGGCGATTCGCCAGCATAATTACGCATTCTAGCATGGCCTCTGGTCAATCCGCGTTTATTCGCCATATAAACCGGGCGAAACCCGGGCAAAACAGAATATGGGCGCGCTCGCCAATCAGTCCTTTGTGAAGATGAACGGCATCGGCAACGAGATCGTTGTCGTCGATATGCGCGCGGGCGGCGCCAAGATCGAGGCCGCTGAGGCGCGCGCGGCCGCCGGTCCGGATGGCGCACCTTATGATCAGCTGATGGTTCTTTATCAGCCACGCACGCCCGGCACCGACGCTTTCATCCGAATTTTCAACAATGACGGTTCCGAGGCTGGCGCCTGCGGAAACGGCATGCGGTGCGTTGCCGACCTGGTCTCCAAGGAGAGCGGCAAGGACGACCTGATCTTTGAAACTACCGCCGGCATTCTCAATTGCTGGAAGGGCACTGACGGTCAATTCACCGTCGACATGGGACCGCCGCGCTTCATGTGGAATGAGATTCCGCTGGCGGAGGAATTTCGCGACACGCGCGCCATCGAATTGCAGATCGGACCGATCGACAATCCGGTCCTGCACTCGCCGTCGGTCGTCAGCATGGGCAATCCGCATGCGATCTTCTGGGTCGACGACGTCAACGCGCATGATCTCGCGCGATTGGGGCCGCTGCTGGAAAATCACCCAATTTTTCCCGAGCGCGCCAACATCACGCTGGCGCAGATTGTCTCGCGCGATCACATCATCATCCGCACGTGGGAGCGCGGCGCGGGATTGACCAAAGCCTGCGGCTCGGCCGCCTGCGCAGCCGCAGTTGCGGCAGCGCGGCTCAGGCGCACCAATCGCAAGGTCAGGGTTACGCTGCCCGGTGGCGAACTGATGATTGATTGGCGCGAGAGCGATGATCACGTGTTGATGACCGGCCCGGTGGAATTCGAGTTCAAGGGCCGCTTCGATCCCGCGCTATTCGCCAAAGCAGGCGCGCCATGAGTATCGATGTCGTCACCTTTGGCTGCCGCCTGAATGCGTATGAATCGGAAGTGATCCGGCGCGAAGCACATGCGGCCGGTCTCGACGATACGGTGGTGATGAATACCTGCGCGGTGACCGCAGAAGCCGTACGCCAGGCGAAGCAGGCGATCCGACGGGTTCGACGGGAAAAGCCCGGCACGCGCATCGTTGTTACGGGCTGCGCCGCGCAATCCGAAGCAAAGACATTTGCTGACATGCCGGAAGTCGACCGCGTCATCGGCAACAAAGAAAAATTCGAGGCCAGCGTCTGGGCAAAGGCCGACAAGCTTGCCGTGTCCGACATCATGGCGGTGAAAACGATGCGGCCGCACGCGATCGACCACATCGAGGGCCATACCCGCGCTTTCGTGCAGGTCCAGAACGGCTGCGATCACCGCTGCACGTTCTGCATTATTCCTTTCGGCCGGGGCAATTCGCGCTCGCTGGCGCTCGACGATGTCGTCGTGCAGGCGCAGCGCCTGGTGGCGAACGGCTATCGCGAAGTCGTCCTCACCGGTGTCGATATCACGAGTTACGGCTCCGACCTGCTGGGTTCGCCGCGTCTGGGCGGCCTGGTCAAGCGCATTCTCAAGAATGTGCCCGATCTGGCACGCCTGCGGCTGTCCTCGATCGATTCCGTCGAGGCCGATGCCGATTTGCTGGACGCATTGGCGGGCGAGCCGCGGCTCATGCCGCATCTGCATTTATCATTGCAGGCCGGCGATGATCTTATTCTCAAACGCATGAAGCGCCGGCACTTGCGCGCGGACGCGGTCGCTTTCTGCGAACAGGTGCGGCGGCTGCGGCCCGACGTCGTTTTCGGCGCCGATATCATCGCTGGCTTTCCGACCGAGAGTGAAGACATGTTTTCTCGTTCGCTCGATCTGGTCGACGAATGCGGGTTGACGCAGCTTCATGTCTTCCCGTTTTCGCCGCGGCCCGGCACGCCGGCGGCGCGCATGCCGCAGATCGACCGTTCGATCGTCAAGGATCGCGCCCGGCGGCTGCGTGAAAAGGGCGAGGGCGCTTTGCGCCGGCATCTCGATCTTGAAATCGGCGCTCGCCGCCGCGTGCTTGCTGAGGCGCGCGGGCTTGCCCGCACCGAGCAGTTCATGCCGGTGCGGCTTTCGGCGCCGGTCACGCCCGGTGTTATTCTCGATGTGACGATGACGGGGCATGATGGCCGGCAATTGTTGGCGGCCTGACGCACAAGTCTGAAAGAGGGGGACGATCAATGGCCTACCGCGACCATCTCATCACGAGCATGGAGCAGCTCGAGGCCCTCTACGGCGAGAAAATGGGCGCATCGGTCGTCAAGGAAATCGACCACATCAACGGCGCCTATCGCAAGCTGATCGAGGCGGCACCTTTCGTTGCCATAGCGACGAGCGGACCGGAAGGCCTCGACTGTTCGCCGAAGGGCGATCCGGCCGGTTTCGTACGCATTCTCGACGAGAAGACGCTCGCTATCCCCGACCGACCCGGCAACAACCGCATCGACGGCTTCCGCAACATCGTCCGCGATCCGCGCATCGCGCTGCTCTTTCTCATCCCCGGCGTCGGCGAAACCTTGCGCGTCAACGGCCGCGCGTCGATCTCGATCGACCCGGAGCTGATGCAAAGCTTCGCGGTCAACGGAAAGCTGCCGCGCTGCGTGCTCATCGTCCATATTGAGACGATTTATTTTCACTGCTCGAAGGCGATCGTACGCTCGAAGCTTTGGGACGAAGCCACCAAGATCGATCGCAAGAGCTTGCCGTCGACCGGAACCATTATCGCCGAATTGAGTCAGGGCAAGCTCGGTGGCGAAAAATATGATCGTGAAGCGCCGGAGCGAATCAAGGCGCAGCTTTATTGATAGCGGCTGTAGAAACGCTGGATTTGAGCGGGTAGGAGCGTTTCCCTTCCAGCCAATACACGGCTGCGGCAAAGACGAAATAAAGTCCAAGCGCGGTGACGGCGAGCGATGCGTCCGAAACCGGTGGCGGGCCAAAGAATACATAAGCCTGCGCGGCCACAGCCACCACGCCGAGGACAAGCATGCCATAGCGACCTATGGCGTCTTTGGCTTCTGTCGTTTTGAGGTAGAGCGCAATCCCTCCGAAAAGAAGCGCGATCTCGAGGATGAAAGCGGTGGCGGGATAGTTCCACAATCCGAGTCCGACCTTGTAGGAATCGTCATAGAGCGCCAGATCAGGCCGGTGCACCACCAGATCGAGAATCCAGTGCGAGAAGACAGCGGCTCCGACAATCGCGGCTGCCGTCCATTTTTGCGCAGGCGCGATGGCTCGATAGACGACGGCTGCGCCGACCGACCAGAGTGCCGCGCCTGGCAAGCTGTGCGTGTACGGCATGTAATAAAGATCGAGCGGATTGGTCGCGGTGAACCCCGGAACAATGCGGACCTTTTCAATTCCGAGCAGCACCAGAATCGACCACACGATGTCGACGAGTTGCACTGCCAGAAACAGAACCCACAAAGGTATCGCCGGCTTCGCGGCTTTGCACGCGAAGCTGGGTCCATAATGACCGATGAACATAGGCCGCTCCGCTATTTGTTGGGGTTGGCTTCTGAACGCCGGCGCGTTCTGGAAGTTCCAAAGCCGGCCATCAAATTAACTACTCGTTCGTCGGCTGCCAGCCGCACGCCATGAGTTTCTCGCGCATGTGTTCCGGCACCGGAGCCGTCACCGTGACGGCCGGCTTGTTCTTGGAAATAGGCACGGTGACTTCGCGCGAATGGAGATGTAACGGCGGGCCGCCTGCGCGTGGCGCATTGCCATATATATTGTCGCCCACGACCGGCCATCCCATCTCGGCGCAATGCACGCGCAACTGATGGGTGCGGCCGGTCAATGGCTCGAGCGCAAGCCAGGTGAAGCCGGGTCCCCGACCCATCACCTTCCATGTGCTTGCCGACGGCAGGCCATTTTTGTCCGCCTTCATCCACCAGCCGCGCGACTCGTCGCGCTTGGCGAGGGCGATGTCGATACGGCCTTCGTCCGTCGCGGGCCCGCCCTCAACCACCGCCCAGTAGCACTTGCCGACCTTGCCCTGCTTGAACAGTCTGCCGAGCAAAGCGAGCGCCTTGCGGTGACGGCCGAGCACCAGGCAGCCGGTCGTATCGCGATCAAGCCGGTGCGCCAGCGCGGGCGGACGCGGCAGGCCGAAACGCAGCGCGTCGAAATAGTCTTCAAATGCGTCGCCGCCCTTGGGACCGCGATGCACCGGCAAACCGGCCGGTTTGTCGACGACCAGCATCAGGCCATCGCGGTAAAGCAGGCGGGCCAGCATCTCTTCCGGTGTCATGGTCACTTACCAAGATTTGCCGAAACCGCTATCACGGGCGCGCCATGAACGACAGCACACAGGGCGGAAACTGGTGGAAACGCCTGAGCGGCGGGCTCGGGCGCACGTCATCGTCGCTCGGCAGCGCGATCTCCGATCTTGTGTCAAAGCGCAAGCTCGATGCTGAAACGGTGGAGGAACTGGAGAACGAACTGATCCGTGCTGATCTTGGCCCTGAATTTGCCGCGCGAATCGCTGCAGTCCTTGGTGGAGGACGTTTCGAAAAGGCGATCGCGTCCGACGAGGTGAAAGCGATTTTGGCGGGCGAGATCGAGAAGGTGCTCGCGCCGGTCGCCAGGCCTTTGGAAGTGACGACGCGGACATTCGTCATTCTGGTGGCCGGCGTTAATGGCTCCGGCAAGACCACGACCATCGGCAAGCTCGCTGCCCGTTTCCGCGCTGAAGGCAAAAGCGTGATGCTGGTGGCCGGCGACACCTTTCGCGCGGCCGCGATCGAACAACTGAAGATCTGGGGTGAACGTACCGGCGCCAGCGTGATGGCGAGTGAAGCCGGAGCAGACGCAGCTGGTCTTGCATTTGATGCGATCACGGCGGCGAAAGCACAAGGCGTGGAGGTCGTTTTGGTCGACACGGCCGGTCGCCTGCAGAACCGCACCGAGCTCATGAATGAACTGGAAAAAATGGTGCGTGTTATACGGAAGGTCGAGGCAAGCGCGCCACACGCGGTGCTATTGGTGCTCGATGCAACAGTTGGGCAGAATGCGCTCAGCCAGGTGGAGATTTTCGGCAAAATCGCGGGAGTAACCGGACTGGTGATGACCAAGCTCGACGGCACAGCGCGCGGCGGCATCCTTGTCGCCATCGCCGCCAAGTTCGGTCTGCCGGTCCATTTCATCGGAGTCGGTGAGGGGGTGGACGATCTGGCGCCATTCACCGCGCGCGATTTTGCGCGCGCAGTCGTCGGTCTGGAATCATAGCGAACGCAAACGATGGCGAAGAAAAAGCAACTGGACCCTTTCCTCAAGCTGGCGCTCGATATCGGGCCGTTGATCTTGTTTTTTGTCGCTAATGCGAAGTTCGGCATCTATGCCGCGACCGGGACCTTCATGGCGGCCGTGCTGATCGCGCTAGCAGTCTCGTACGTCCTGACAAAACATGTCGCGATCATGCCGCTTGTCACGGCTGTCATCGTACTGGTGTTTGGCGGGCTGACGCTGGTGTTGCACGACGATCTGTTCATCAAGGTCAAGCCGACAATCATCTACGTCTTGTTCGGCGGGACACTGGTCGGCGGGCTTGCATTCGGCAAGCCGCTGCTCGGCATGGTGTTCGATTCCGTGTTTCACCTGCGAGAGGAAGGCTGGCGCAAGTTGACCTGGCGATGGGCGCTGTTCTTTTTCGCGCTCGCGATATTGAATGAGATCGTCTGGCGCACGCAGACGACGGATTTTTGGGTCAGCTTCAAACTTTTTGGCGTCGTTCCGCTGACATTCCTGTTTGCAGCGCTGCAAGTGCCGCTGCTCACGAAGTACTCCATCGAGAAGAAAAACTAGAACGATATGGATTTCGATCGCACCTGGAAATCGGTCGCGGCTGGTCTCTGCGGCAGTGCCGCACATACCTTGCTTATGGCGTTGAAATCCTGGGCCCAAATACTGCCGAGCTTTCAGCCCTACGCTGATCTACAGGCATTGCTGACGGCCTTTGTCGGCAATTCGGTCGACCCCGTGATTCCGTGGGCGCTGTCGTATTTCAATGGATCGGTGGTGCTTGGATTCCTGTTCGGCCGCTCTTATCGAGTCTTGCCTGGCCGCACTGGAGTTATGAAGGGATTGGGTTTTGGTTTCGCCGTCTGGTTGGCAATGGGCCTGATTTTCTTCCCCGCTATGGGGAAAGGCTGGTTCGCGGCGCAAACGGGCCTTGGATTCGCGCCGACGATATTCACGCTGGTGATGGTGCTGACCTACAGCGTGACGCTTGGCATTGCATATTCAATATTCACATCGAAAACGCACGGGCACACGCCCTAGCGTGCTGCCGCCTTCGCAATTTCCGGCTCAAGCGTGCGGGCAAGATTGTCTGCGGTAACAGGTCCGACCAGCTTGTAAGCGATGCGGCCGTCACGCCCGATCAAATAAGTCTCCGGCACGCCATACACGCCCCAATCAATCGAGGTGCGGCCCGACGCGTCGCGGCCATTCGCCGTAAATGGATTTCCGAACCGGTTGAGAAACCGCCGCGCGTCTTCGGGCGCATCCTTGTAGTTGATGCCAACGAGCTGAACGCGCTTGTCCTTTGATAGCTGCTCAAGGAACGGCACTTCGTCGCGGCACGGCACGCACCAGGATGCCCATACATTCACCAATGTAACCGCACCCTGAAACGTTGCATTGCTGACGCCGGGGATCGGCTTGCCGTCCCGCTCTATGCCCGGCAGTGGCGGCAAATCGGTCACTGGCGCCGGATGTCCAATGAGCGCCGATGGAAGAACCGATGGGTCGCCGGTGCCAAGGCGGTAGAGGAACAACGCCGCTAGCGCAATGAAGGCAATCAACGGCAACAGGATAAAGACGTTGCGGCGCTTTTTATCTGGTTCGCTCGATGCGGTGCTCATCGCCCGGCCCCGCGCTGTGAGCGGCGGTTAATGCCGTGCTTTTCGAGATCGCCAAGAATGCGCCGTTGTACGGAATAGTCGAGCAAGACCCACGCCAGCAGCGCGGCCACCACAAATAATGTCACCGCGTAAGCGGCGACGATGAAATCGGCATGTGGTCCCAGGTTCATAAGCTGTTCCTTTTGCGCATGGTCTTGTCCGAAAACCGGTATCCATCCCCGATCGGGGTCGAGGACATGCTTTTCGGGATCATGCGCTAGCCAATTCCTGCGCCTGCATCAGCCGCATGGTGCGTACGCGCCGCCGCAATATCTCGTTACGCATGGCGGCAAGGTGGAGCGTCACGAATAGCAACGTAAATGCGATCGCCATGATCAGCAGCGGCGTGAGCAATGCAGGGTCGATGGTCGGCCCGCCCATCCGGAACACTGACGCCGGCTGGTGCAAGGTATTCCACCAGTCGACCGAAAACTTGATGATCGGCAGATTAACCGCGCCGACCAGTGAAAGGATCGCGGCAGCGCGTGCGCCACGGCCGGGTTCCTCGGCCGTCCAGTAAAGCGCGAGCACGCCGAAATAAAGAAGCAGAAGCACCAGCATCGATGTCAGCCGGGCATCCCAAACCCAGTAGGTGCCCCAGGTTGGCCGGCCCCAAAGCGAACCCGTGATGAGACATATAAAAGTAAAGGCTGCGCCGATCGGGGCAGCCGCCTTGCCGGCGACATCGGCCAGCGGATGCCGCCAGACAAGCGTGCCAAGTGCGGCGACAGTCATCAGTCCCCAGCCGAACATGCCAAGCCATGCCGCGGGCACGTGCAGGAACATGATCTTCACTGTAGCGCCCTGCTGATAATCGTCGGGCGCATTCATCGCGCGATACAGACCGACCGCGAAGAGGACAAGCGTTATTGCCGCGAGCCAAGGCAGCACGCGATTAACGAAGTTCAAAAAACGCGTCGGGTTCGCGAGATCAATTACAGCCATCGGCGGTCTCTTATCACGTCATTCCAGTCCATGGCGAAGCGCAGCAGCCGCGGCAATCGGTCCTACCACGAAGCTCATCAAGCTTAGCGCACAAAGGATGGTGAAAGGTGGGCCGAACGGCGTAGGTCCAATGATCGCGGCATTGGCTGCGGCAACGCCGAAAATCAGCACGGGGACGGTCAAAGGCAGGACCAGTACGGCCAGCAGCAATCCGCCGCGCCGCAGCGCGACCGAGAGTGCGGCGCCGACAAGCCCGATGAAAGTGAGCGCGGGCGTGCCGGCCAGTAGCGTGAGCGCGAGCCAGCCCATCGCATGCAATTCGACATTGAGCATCAATCCTAGCACCGGCGCGATCAGGACCAGCGGCAATCCGGTGGTCAGCCAATGCGCAATCGCTTTTGTCGCCACGGACAGCTCAAGCGGCAATGAACCCATCATCAGAAGATCGAGTGAGCCGTCCTCGTGATCTGTCGCAAACAGCCGATCGAGCGCCAGCAGACTTGCGAGCAGCGCGCCGAGCCAGAGAATCGCCGGCCCGATGCGCGCGAGCAGCGCCAGATCCGGGCCGATGGCGAACGGCATCATGACGACCACGATCAGGAAGAACAGCGCGCCCATCAGCGCGCCGCCACCGACACGGGTAGCCAGCCGCATATCGCGAACGAGGAGGGCCAATAGCGCGTTCACGCGCGTCTCCATGTCAAAAGTGCGTTCATGCGCTGCCCAATTTAAGTTCGCGCGCGCGCTCGAGTCCGATCGGCCCGTGCGCAGCCGCGACGATCATCCCGCCACCGGTGAGATGATCGCGCATGAGTTCGGCCAGGCGCTTCTGCGATGGCGAATCGAGGGCCGACGTTGGCTCGTCCAGCAGCCAGATCGGCCGCGGCACAGCAACAAGCCGGGCGATCGATAGCCGACGCCGTTGCCCGGCCGACAGGTAAGCAGCAGGCAAGCCAGCGAGAGGTGAAAGGTCGACCGTGTCCAATGCCGGTTCGACGGCGTCGCGTCCGACGCCGAAAAACTTAGCCCAGAATTGCAGGTTTTCACCGACTGTCAGCGATGGCTTCAATGCGTCCTGGTGGCCGAGGTAGTGCGCCTGCTCGGCGACGGGCGCGTCGGGCTCGCCGCCGTCGAGCGTCAGCCGTCCCGCGGCGATTCGCACAAGGCCGGCGATCACGCGCAGAAGGGAGGACTTACCGGCCCCGTTGCGGCCGGTGACGATCATCGCCTCGCCGGCATCGAGGCTGAAATTCAAGCCCTGGAACACGCTGCGCCCGCCGCGGTTGCAGGCCAGCTCATCGGCTCTGAGTTGCATCACGGGCGCCGCGGTCGGCTGGGAGCCCATGGGCCGGCGGGCCAGGCTCCGGAAAACCTCGATTTTCTCAGCATTTCTGGTGATGTTCCCCGGTCAATATGGCGTCTGGCGAGAAAAGACCTTATAAGCCCGGACTTGCGACGTTACGTTATTTGAATTCGGACGCAAGTCTCGCCAGCGAGAAAAACATCGCCTTGCCAATAACTTAGTCCGAACAAGCGCCGGTACTCCGGTCGGGAATGGAAACAGCCGACATGACTTCGCTCGACAGCTTCAGATGCTGCAAGACCCTGCAGGTTGGCAGCAAGACTTACGCCTATTTCAGTCTGCCAACCGCCGAGCGAAACGGCCTCAAAGGCATTTCGCGGCTGCCCTTTTCGATGAAGGTGTTGCTGGAGAATCTGCTCCGCAATGAAGATGGGCGCACGGTAACCAAGGATGACATCAAGGCCGTCGCCGAGTGGCTCAAGACCAAAACGTCGGAGCATGAATTCGCGTTTCGTCCCGCGCGCGTGCTGATGCAGGATTTCACCGGCGTGCCGGCGGTCGTTGATCTCGCCGCCATGCGCGATGCCATGAAACAACTCGGCGGCGATCCAAAGAAAATCAATCCGCAGGTGCCAGTCGATCTGGTCATCGATCATTCGGTGGCGGTGACATTCTTCGGCAACAACCAGGCCTTCAAGAAGAACGTCGACGAGGAGTACCGGCAGAATCAGGAACGCTACAAGTTTTTGAAATGGGCGCAGCGCTCGTTCGATAATTTCAGCGTGGTGCCACCCGGCACCGGCATCTGCCATCAGGTCAATCTTGAATACTTGTCGCGTGTGATTTGGAGCCGCAAGGACAAGGTGAAGGTGGACGGCAAGGCTGCCACCATGGAAGTCGCCTATCCGGACACCGTTGTGGGCACCGACTCGCACACGACGATGGTGAACGGTCTTTCGGTGCTCGGCTGGGGCGTCGGCGGCATCGAGGCGGAAGCCGCTATGCTCGGCCAGCCGCTGTCGATGGTGCTGCCCGAGGTGATTGGCTTCAAGTTTTCCGGCAAGCTGAAAGAAGGCGTCACCGCCACGGATCTCGTGCTCACGGTCACCGAGATGCTGCGCAAGCGCGGCGTGGTCGGGAAATTCGTCGAGTTCTTTGGTCCCGGTCTCGCGCATCTCACAATCGCGGACCGCGCCACGCTCGGCAACATGTCCCCGGAATACGGCGCGACCTGCGGCTTCTCGCCGATCGACGACGATACAATTCGCTACATGAAGGACACCGGCCGCCCGCCCGAGCTGGTGGCATTGGTCGCCGCCTATGCCAAGGCGCAAGGCATGTACCACGTAAAGACCACGCCCGATCCGATGTTCACGGACATCCTCAAGCTGGAATTAGGCTCGGTCGAGCCGTCGCTGGCGGGCCCAAAGCGTCCGCAGGATCGTATCGCGCTGAAGGAAGTCAAATCCGGTTTCGCGACCTCAATGGATAAAGAATTCGGCAAGAGTTCCGAGGCGAAGAAGCGCGTGAAAGTGTCCGGCAAGAACTACGATCTCGGGCATGGCGACGTCGTGATCGCGGCGATCACGTCCTGCACCAACACATCCAATCCCAATGTGATGATCGGCGCCGGCCTGCTCGCACGCAAGGCTGCTGCGAAAGGCTTGACCGTCAAGCCATGGGTAAAGACATCGCTTGCACCCGGCTCGCAGGTGGTCGGCGAGTATCTCGACAAGTCCGGCCTGCAAAAAGATCTCGACAAGCTTGGTTTCAATCTGGTCGGATTCGGTTGCACGACCTGCATCGGCAATTCCGGCCCGCTGCCGCCGGAGAATTCCAAGGCGATCAATGACAATGACCTGGTCGCCGCCGCCGTGCTGTCCGGCAATCGCAATTTCGAAGGCCGCGTCAACGCTGATGTGCGCGCCAACTATCTTGCTTCGCCGCCACTCGTTGTCTCCTACGCGCTCGCTGGCTCGATGAACGTCGACATCGCGAAGGAGCCGCTCGGTGTCGATCAGAAGGGCAAGAAAGTCTTTCTGAAAGACATCTGGCCGTCGAACAAGGAAATCGGCGAATTCGTTGCGAAGAACATCACCAAGCAGATCTTCACCAAGAAATATGCCGACGTGTTCAAGGGTGATGCCAACTGGCGCAAGATCAGCGTCAAAGGCGGTATGACCTACGACTGGGACAAGAAATCAACTTACGTGCAGAACCCGCCGTATTTCGTCGGTATGGGCCGCCACCCGAAGCCGCTCGAGGATATTGTCGACGCGCGCGTGCTGGCCTTGTTGCTCGACTCGATCACCACCGACCACATATCTCCGGCCGGATCGATCAAGATCGATTCGCCGGCCGGCAAATATCTTGTCGGGCATAAAGTGAAGCCCGCCGACTTCAACCAATACGGCACGCGCCGCGGCAATCATGAAGTGATGATGCGCGGCACGTTCGCCAATATCCGCATCAAGAACCAGATGGTGCCGGGCGTCGAAGGCGGCGTCACCGTGCACTATCCGTCAAAGCAACGCATGCCGATCTACGATGCGGCCATGAAGTACAAGGCCGACCATGTGCCGCTGGTTGTGTTCGCCGGCAAGGAATACGGCAGCGGCTCTTCGCGCGACTGGGCGGCCAAAGGTTCGGTGCTGCTCGGCGTCCGCGCCGTGATCTGTCAATCGTTTGAGCGCATCCACCGATCGAACCTGGTCGGCATGGGCGTAATGCCACTGGTGTTCGAGGAAGGCACTTCCTGGCAGTCGCTGGGCTTGAAGGGCGATGAGCAGGTCACGATTCGCGGGCTGCATGGCGAGCTCAAGCCCGGTCAGCGGCTGATCGCCGAAATCGTATCAGGTAACGGCACGCTCAAGCGGGTGCCCCTGATCTGCCGTATCGATACCCTCGACGAACTCGATTACTTCAAGAATGGCGGCATCCTGCAATACGTCCTGCGTCAATTGGCTGGTTGACCGGTAATTTCGCTAACGGGTAGCAGTGGGCTGCTCACTGCGAAGTGAGTGGCGGGTGATCGACGGAGCGCCTACTAAAGTCAGCGCGTGGCAGGGGATTGCGGTAACGATATGAAGTATCGCCACATCGCCTTTGCAGCGGCCATCGTTTCCACTTCTATGGCCGCGTCGGCATGGGCGCCAGCCTGGGCCGAACCGCGCGCCGTTATAGAATTATTTACCAGTCAGGGCTGCTCATCGTGTCCGGCCGCCGATAAGGTTCTCGGCGAGCTTTCGCGCGATCCCTCCTTGGTCACCATGAGCCTGGCGGTCGATTACTGGGATTACCTCGGCTGGAAAGACACGCTGGCAATCCATGGTCATAGCGACCGGCAGCGCGCTTATGCCGAGGCCCGAGGTGACCGCGAGGTTTACACGCCGCAGGTTGTCGTCAATGGCGTTGTGCATGTGCTCGGCAGCGACAAGGCGGCGATCGAAAAAGCTATTGCGCAGACTCGGCGTGATGCAGGTGCGCTCGCCTTGCCGGTGAGTATGCGCGTCGCCGATGGTAAAGTGACGGTGCATGTGCCTGCTGCGAGCGATGGACACAGTAGCGGGGAAGTGTGGCTTTGCCCGGTGACCAGCAAGGTTGCGGTCGACATCGGGCGCGGCGAAAACCACGGGCAGACGCTGATTTATCACAACGTCGTGCGCCGCTGGGTTAAGCTCGGTGAGTGGAGCGGCAAGGAAGAAAGCTTCAGCATTCCGATCAGCGAGATTCCAAAAGGCGCTTACGCTCTCAAAGATATCGATCGGCTCGATGTCGTCGTCCAGAGCGGCGTTGCTTCCAAGCCCGGCCTGATGTTGGGCACCGCAACGGCCGCTTGCTGCGGCGCTGCGACGAACTGAGCACTCCTTCGTATTTCGAATCAAAAAAATCGGGCCGGCATTAAGCCGGCCCGAAGGCATTTAGGGGATTGAACCGTACGCGGAACTCAACTGGCCCGGCCGATCGAGCCCCGGGGGGCTGGGGGGCTGAGGAATCCGGCGCTCATACCGGACCGGGCCTTGAGGCAACGGTGCTGTTATCCCAATGCAGCGTGACGGGCGATTGACCGAAATTGGGCGTTATTGTGGGCGCTTTTAACGAGTTCGTGATCGTCCAAACGCCCTTTCTGCACGTTTTCAAGCCACTGGGTGCACGAAGGAAGTTCTTGCCGTGCGGCGCGCCCGGCGCGATCATTCCACTCCAAGCACAAAGGAGGCGCCGCATGACGTTCGGTTCCGGCGAAATCGATCCCAGCCAGTCCCACGGGGGCGGTACCCCGGTGCGTAGTCCATCCGCCCCCGCGAATCAGGTGACTTTCAGCCGCCGCGAGCTCAATCGCATTCTTGATCTGTATGGACGCAAGGTTGCAGCGGGCGAATGGCGCGATTACGCGATCGACTTTTTGAAAGACCGGGCGGTTTTCTCGGTATTCCGCAGAACCTCAGAAGTGCCGCTCTACCGCATTGAAAAAAATCCGAAGCTGGCACGACGTCAGGGCGCGTACAGCGTCATTTCGGCGACGGGATTGATCGTGCGCCGTGGTCATGAGCTCGACCGCGTGCTCCGCTCAATCGACGTGTCGCTGGCGGTGGTGGCGAACTAGAAGCGGTTCTTCAATCTGGTCCGACTCGTTTCAGCACGCCGGGGCTGCTCGGCTGGCGCAGGTGGCAGAACGTCGCAGCTCTAAGCCTTCACGAGTGCGTGCTCGCCGCCTCAGATGTCCGCGATTGGCAACTCGTCGACCTTGTGGCCATGCTGATCCACGATGGTGACGAACCAGCCGTTCCAATTCCAGCCCGGCATCACCGCGCCGTGTTTGAGGTCGCGCGCGAGCGCCAATGCATCCTCGCGAGCCGCGGCATTGCCAGACAAATCAATGCCTTTGTGATTGTTTAAAACCTGCTTGCCATCGGTCAGATGGAAAAAGTAACGCGGCATGGCTGATGATCCTCGCTTTTGCTGAGACTATAAAACGGAAGCCGCCCCGGTCATAGCAGTGCAGCGATTTTCCGTGCGGTTATGGCTGTCCGGGTTCTTGCGTGCTGCCCGGCCCGAGTGACCGCTGCATCAGGACGCTGTCGAGCCAGCGGCCGTGCTTGAAGCCGACATCCTCCAGAATGCCGACATGGCGGAAGCCCAAGTCGCGATGCAGCCCGATCGACGCGGCCTGCCTGGGTGAGTCTCCGATCACCGCGATCATCTGCCGGAATCCGGATGCGGCACAGGCCTCGATCAAGGCCGCGAGCAATACGCGGCCGACACCGCGCCGATGACGATCGTGAGCGATATAGACGGAGTTCTCGACGGTGGGGCGGTACGCAGGCCGCGTTCGGTACGGACCGGAATAGGCATAGCCTGCGAGCGCCCCGCCGGCTTCGGCGATCAGGTAAGGGTAGCCCTTGCGGAGAAGGTCATCCATCCGGCGCGCCATCTCGGCCTCATCTGGCGGTGTGAGTTCGAACGATGCCGTGCCGTGTTCAACCGCGTGGGCGTAGATCCGGGTGATTGCCGGGATATCGGCAGCGCGGGCAGGGCGGATTGTAACGGTCATGCACTGTTCAAACTAGCAAAACGAAAGCGCCCCGGCCTATAGCCGGGGCGCGCATTGCAGTCCTGTCGGCTGAGTTTAGCGGCGGTCGCCCATAAAGCGCAGCAGGAACAGGAACAAGTTGATGAAGTCGAGATAGAGCGTCAGCGCGCCCATCACGGCCTTGCGGCCGGCGACGGTGCCGTCATCGTTGACGCTGTACATCTCCTTGATCCGCTGGGTGTCCCATGCCGTCAACCCTGCAAAGATCAGAACGCCGATCGCCGAAATCGCGAATTCGAGACCGGAGCTCTTGAGGAAGATGTTCACGATCATCGCCAGGATCAGGCCAAACAGACCCATGATCAGGAACGAGCCGATCGGCGAGAGATCGCGCTGCGTGGTGTAGCCGTAGAGGCTCAGTGCGCCGAACGACGCCGCCGAAATGAAGAACGTGCGGGTGATCGACGCGCCGGTATAGGCCAGAAACACCGACGACAGCATCAGGCCCAGCAGCCCGGCGTACACCATGAACAGCATCAGCGCTGTGCTTGGCTGCAGGGTGTTGATCCGGAAGCTCATGAAGAACACCAGTCCGAGCGTGCCGAGAAACAGCACGATCGCGAGCGGTCCACTGAAGATCGCCTGACCGAACGGGGTCAGCGAGGTGATGCGTCCAGCCGCGTCGGTGACCACGGCGGCATTGTAAGTAACCCAGGCGACGACGCCGGTCAGAGCGACGCCGGCGGCCATATAGTTGTAGACGCGAAGCATATAGGCGCGCAGGCCCACATCGATCGCGGTAGCACGCGCGGCGCCGAAGCCGCGGGCAGCTACGTTACGGTCGTAGTCCGACATCGAAGTTTCCTCTCTCATGTCCCGGCTTTCCGCCGGCCACGTTACGCGCGCCGGCATGGTGCCGTCGCGCTCGTGACGGGAATCTAATGGTTGGCAAGGCTTCGCGCCAGACTTGGCGCCAGATATGGCCCGATGATGACATTCCACTATTGCAGTTCGTTAATGTCCGGTGGCCCAATTATAGACGAAAAGGCCGGTCAAGGCCGTTCGGGGGCCCTGCGCGGCGGAATGCCGCAAAAACTATAGATTTCTCAGCACCGAAGCGGGTTTTTGGCCAAGCGCGGCATAGGTGCCGGCGAGCCCGAGGGTGACGGTTACCACCACGGCGCCCAGCGCCGCCGCCAGCGCAGGCCAGGGCAGCCAGGTAAACGGCAGGTGCATAAGTTGGGCGACAATCAGCCAGCTGGCGAGCGAGCCCGCGATCACGCCGAACAAAGCAGTGGCGCCGCCGACCAGCAAATATTCGATGCAATAGGCCGTCAGCAGGCGAAGACGCGTGGCACCCAGCGTCTTGAGGATCACTGCGTCGTAGACCCTGTACCGGTGGCCGGCGGCCAATGCACCGCCGAGGACCAGCGCAGCCGCGATCAATGTGATGGCGCTGGCGCCGCGGATTGCGCGCAAGAGATTGGCAATGATGCTGCCGACCGCCTCCAGCGCGTCTTTCACGCGGACGGTAGTGACCATCGGGAAGTTCTCAGCCACAGCGCGGATAACGGCGGCTTCCTGCGTTGCCGTGCCACCACCGGGATAAGTGAGGGTGGCAAGGTGGGTGTGCGGCGCTCCACGAAACGAGTTCGGAGAAAACACCATGACGAAATTGATGCCGAGCGTTTCCCAGTCGACCGCACGCATGTTCGCAATTGTCGCTGTGATGTTGCGGCCAAGGACATTGACGGTGACGGGGTCGCCGAGCTTGAGACCAAGACCGTCTGCGATCCGCTTCTCGAACGAAACCAGCGGCGGTCCGTTGTAGTCGGGCGCCCACCATTGTCCTTCGACCAGGTGCGAGCCAGCAGGAATTTGATTTGAATAAGTAAGGCCCCGGTCGCTTTGCAGTACCCAGGCCGCCTCATCCTTCGGCTTGATGTTCTCTGCCGGCGTTCCGCCGGCGGAAATGATGCGGCCGCGAAGCATCGGTACTTCTTCCAGCTTTGCAGCAGGCGCCTGCGCGCGCACGAAAGTGCCGAAGCGTTCAGCCTGATCGGCCGGGATATCGAGGAAATAAAACGATGGCGCTTTTGCCGGCAGCTCGTTGGAGAATTGCCGGCTCAAATTTCCGTCGATTTCGATCACGGTGACCAGCAGCGTGATGCCCAGGCCGAGTGAAAGCACAATGGCGGGCGTCAGCGCGCCCGGCCGGTGGATATTTGCGATGGCCATGCGCAGACCGGTCGCGCCCGCGCGTGGCGCCCGTCGCGCGACGAGCATCAACAGTGACGCGACGACGCGCAGCAGGAGAAACACGCCGGCGGCGGTTGCGACATAGATGATTGCGACGCGACGGTCGTACGCAAGGAGCACGGCGAGCGTGGCCAAAATGCCCACGGCGATAGCGGTGAATGCAACGTAACGCTTGCGCGGGCGCCGTGGCTGCGGCGCCACCATGTCCCGGAACAATTCAGCCACGGGCACATCATGCGCGCGGCCAAGCGGCCAAAGCGCAAAGACCAGCGCCGTCAACATTCCGTAGACCAATGCCAGCAGCAATTCGGCGGGATGCAATGCCGGCACGATCGGCAGAGGAATGATTGCGCCAAATGTCCATGAAATCACAAATGGCAGAACGGCGCCGATGGTCACGCCGATCGTCCCACCGAGCAGCGCGAGCAACAGAACCTGCGTCAGATAGATCGTAAAGATACGGCGACCACTGGCGCCGAGCGCTTTCATGGTGGCAATCGTCTCGCGTCGCCGGTCGAGATGGCTTTTCACGCCGTTGCCGACACCGACACCGCCGACCAGAAGTGCGGTCAGCCCGACGATCGTGAGGAATTGGGTAAAGCGTTCGACGTTGCGTTCAAGCTGCGGCGAAGCATTGCTACGGCTGCGGATATCCCAACCCGCTTCCGGCAGTTGCGTGCGCGCCTGCGCGGACACCGCTTTCGCCGCCCCATCGGATGCATCGTTGTCCGGCAGGCGCAGCCGGTAGTGCCAGCGCACCAGGCTGCCGGGCTGCAGCAATCCGGTGGCGCGCAAAGCGTCCTGGCTCACCAGCAGGCGTGGTCCGAAGCCGATGCCGCCGGCCAACTTATCCGGCTCGCTCGTCAGTGCAGCCCGGATTTCGATATTGGCGTTTCCAACTGTAATTTTTGCGCCCGGCTTGAGCTCGAGCCGCGCCATCAGCGTCGGATCGGCAGCTGCGCCGAAAGCGCCCTCACGTTGCGCCAGGGCGTTAGCGAGCAGACCGGGCGGGTCAAGCTGGGCTTCACCGAACAATGGATAGTCGCCATCGACAGCCTTCATTTCGACCAAAGTGGCCTGACCGGCAGACGCGCGGGCCATTGCGCGCATGGTGGCGGCGCTCGATATCTGACCGTGCGTCTGCAGGAATTCGCGTTCGGCTGGCGCGGCTTCGCGCTGGATCAATGTGAACGCGAGATCGCCGCCGAGGATAACGCGGCCCTCGCGCGCCAGTCCGTCCGCAAGACTCGCCGCCAGCGAGCCGACGCTGGCGATGGCCATGCTGCCAAGCGCGATACAGGCGATGAACACATAAAAACCGTGCAAGCCGCCGCGAAGTTCGCGCATGGCGAATTGCAGCGGCAGCCAGCGACCAGCCGACGCGTTTATCGTTGCATCGCTCATGACGGGCCCACGCCGTCGACGCGTCCTGAGCGCAACCGCACGACACGGCCGCAGCGCGCGGCCAGTGCGGAATCGTGCGTCACCAGCACCAACGTAGTGCCGCGCCTGGCGTGACCGGCAAACAGCAAATCGATGATTTGCTGGCCGGTGTCCTCGTCGAGATTTCCGGTCGGTTCGTCGGCCACCACGATCGCAGGATTGGGCGCAAGCGCACGCGCGACCGCGACACGTTGCTGCTCGCCGCCGGAAAGCTCGGCCGGATAGTGATAAAGCCGCTCGCCTAAGCCGACGGCGCCAAGTTCGTCGCGCGCACGCGCCTGTGCGTCATGCACGCCGGCCAATTCGAGCGGCACAGCCACGTTTTCCAGCGCGGTCATTGTCGGGATCAGGTGGAACGATTGGAAGACGATGCCCACATGGCGTCCGCGAAAGCGTGCCAGCGTGTCCTCGTCGAGGACGCTGAGGTTTTCGCCCGCCACGGTGACCGTTCCGGTATCGGCGCGCTCAAGGCCGGCCATGACCATCAAAAGGGTTGATTTTCCCGAGCCGGAGGGGCCGACCAAGCCAATCGCCTCGCCGTTCCCTATATGCAGGTCGATATCTTTAAGGATATGAACGCGGGCCGCACCCTGCCCGAGCGAGAGATTCACACCGGCAAGCGCAATGGCCGGCCCCGCCTGGGATTTATTCGTCATGGGACCTCATTATTCACAACCCCGCTCATATGGGAGGAACCCTGCCCGGGTCCAGCGTCTTGCGGCCTGGCTGCTGGCCGCTTTGGTGTGCGTGCTGGCGCCAGCGAGTTGCGTAGAGGCGGCTGAACGGCCGGTCAAAATCGTGGTGCTGGGCGATTCCCTCAGCGCAGGCTTTGGGTTGCCGGTCGAGGCAGCGTTCCCGGCGCGATTGGCCGAGGCGCTGAGATCCAGGAATTTAGCCGTCTCGATCACCAATGCCGGCGTGTCCGGGGACACGGCATCCGCGGGGCTCGACCGTCTTGACTGGTCAGTGCCGGAGGGTACCGACGCGGTGATCCTCGAGCTCGGCGCGAATGATGCCTTGCGCGCGCTCGATCCGAAATTGACCAAGGCCGCGCTTGATAAGATTCTGCACAAACTGGACGATCGTCACATCGCCGTCTTGCTCGCCGGCATGCGGGCGCCGCGCAACCTGGGCCCTGACTATACGCGCGAATTCGACGCGATCTATCCGGCGCTTGCCTCGACTTACCCGGTCGTCTTTTATCCATTCTTCCTTGACGGTGTAGCCGCCGATCCCAAATTAAATCAGGGCGACGGCATGCATCCGAATGCTGCCGGCGTGGACGTGATCGTGGCGCGTATTCTGCCACGGGTTGAAGAGCTGATTGTTCGATCTCGCGCCGTGCGCGGGAAATAAGAAGTGGGCTACCCATGCCGCGCCTTTTTACCGGTGTCGAAATCCCGTCCGATGTTGGGCAGGCGCTTGGTATGCTGCGCGGGGGGTTGCCGGGCGCGCGCTGGATCGATCCGCAGAATTATCACCTGACGCTGCGTTTCATCGGCGATGTGGACGACGTGACCGCCCACGAAGTTGCCTCCATGCTTGGGCGAGTGAAACGTGGTCCTTTCGAGCTGTATATGGAGGGGCTTACTTCATTTGGCGGACGCAAGCCACGGGCGGTGGTCGCGAGCGTCGCACCGGCGCAAGCCCTTCTCGATGCGCAGGCCGAGCAGGAACGGCTGATGCAGCGTATCGGTCTGGAGCCGGAAGGCCGCAAGTTCACGCCCCACGTGACGCTTGCGCGCCTGCGCGAATTGTCCAGCCGCGACGTGGCCGACTATCTCGCGGCACGCGGCTATTTTCGCACCGCCGCCTTCCGCGTCTCGCGCTTCGTTCTCTTTTCGTCGCGGGCCTCGGTCGGCGGCGGCCCATATGTGGTCGAGGCGAGCTACCCGCTCAGCGCATAGGTTCTTTAGGCCGGATTGAATAGCCGCGATTGCACATCGAGGATTGCGGTCGCGACACCGTGCGCGTCAGCAACGGCTTCGCGCATCAGCGACAGCGGCGTCGAGCGTGGCTGATCGACTTCACCCACAACACCGCCGAAATCGAACTTGAGGTCGGCTTCAAACTTGCGGGCGAGCTGTTGCATGCGCTGGTTGTCGACCAGGCAGTTCATTTGCAGCGACTTGATGCCGCGATTGCGCGCACTCAAGAGAGTGCGTTCAAGCAGAATGGTGCCGACGCCGTGGCTCTGCCACGGTTGCTCGATGCTGAAGGCAGCTTCCCCCTCGCGTTGAAACATCGGTCCGAAGGGCCGGAGTTCCGCCGCCCCGCGCAACACACCATCGACGAAGAAGCCGTGGACCACCACGCCGAGGCCGTTTGCCGAGGCCGCGTGGCGGGCGATGAATTCGTCGGACACCGCGCCGGAAAATCGCCGGTTCCGGCTCTCCCGGTCGAGACGCAGCAAGTGATCGCGATAGGCATCGGTTTCGCCGACCCACAGTTTTCGGACCATGCCGCCATCGGGCAAAGGCTCGTCCATTTCGGTTCTCCTCAATGTCACGTCGCCCTGCCTGGTCTGCGATTCCTGCCCTGGCGGCACCGGGACACCCCCGAATCGCCGCACGATACTTATATGGTGCATTGCAGCAAAAAAACGACCCCAAGGTTGTTCCGGAAACCCTCATCCGAAGAAAACGCATAATTACCAATGCCTTACCGCACATTTTGTGCGCAATATGAGCTACTGATGAGCTACTGGTATGCATCATCGATTTACACTAGGCGCTGTTCACCCTAGGTCTCGCAACACGCCCGCCATCCGTCCGTCCTTGCCCCGATGTCCGAAACCTTCAGCACCCGCTACGCGGCGTTGGTCGCCGCCGGAAAAATTGAAGCGGATCCCGGCCAGGCCACCCTGGCCCGGCAATTGAGCGCGCTCGAACGGCGGCTCGACCAGCACAGGTTGGCGCGCAAATCGTCCTCGCTCGGCTGGCTATTTGGCAAACGCGAGCAGGCCGGAGATGTGCTCAAGGGCCTTTATGTCCACGGCGAGGTCGGTCGCGGCAAAACCATGCTGATGGACCTTTTCTTCGAAACGAGTGCCGTCATCCGCAAGCGTCGCGTCCACTTTCACGAATTCATGGCCGACGTGCATGAGCGCGTCCACGTCTTCCGGCAGGAGATCAAGAACGGCGAAGCCAACGAGCACGATCCGATTCAGCGCACTGCGGCGGCCATTGCTGAGGAAAGCTGGCTACTCTGCTTCGACGAATTCCATATTACCGACATTGCCGACGCCATGATTCTCGGCCGTTTGTTCACCCGTCTGTTTGAACTCGGCGTCGTGGTCGTCGCGACGTCGAATTTACCACCAGGCTTACTCTACAAAGATGGACTCAATCGCGCATTGTTCCTGCCGTTCATCGCGTTGCTGGAACGCCAATGCGTCGTGATGCAGCTGGATGCGCGCGTCGATTTCCGTTTAGAGAAACTCACGGGTGTGCCGACATGGTACGTACCCGCCGACGAGAGAGCCGACGCTGCGCTCGACGAAGCATGGCGGCGCCTGGCCGGCGCACATGCCGGTGTCCCTCATGAGTTGATAGTCAAGAGTCATGCTATCCATGTGCCGAAGACCGCAATGGGAGTGGCGCGTTTTTCCTTTGCCGATCTATGCGCGCAACCGCTGGCCGCCGCTGATTATCTCAAGATCGCGCATGAATTTCACACCATCATTCTCGACCATATCCCAGTCATGGATTACGCGCAGCGTAACGAAGCCAAACGCTTTATCATCCTGATCGACACGCTTTACGATAACGCCGTGAAATTGCTTGCGTCGGCGGAGGCGCAGCCGGACGGGCTCTACGTGGCAACCGAGGGCTACGAGGCCAATGAATTCAAACGCACGGCCTCGCGCCTGATTGAAATGCGCTCGCAGTCATATCTTGGTTTGCCACATGGTCCGAGGCAGGGGCCTGTCGTCGATGCCGGCAAGATCGTCGAGACCTAGCCTCTGGACTCAAGGCCTCGTGTCTGCTGGTATAATGTATACAAGGTCAAAGCGGGCCCGATTGCCCGCTTGCGCGCCTTGTGGGGTCAAACCTAACCGGTTAACCAGCACTCCGCCGCGCCCCGCGGCAGCACCAATTCGAGAGTTTTCCCATCATGGCGCGTAACAAAATCGCGTTGATCGGCGCCGGCCAGATCGGCGGCACGCTGGCTCATCTCATTGGCCTTAAGCAACTCGGCGACGTCGTGATGTTCGACGTCATGGAGGGCATCCCGCAAGGCAAGGCCCTCGATATCGCCGAATCCTCGCCGGTCAACGATTTCGACGCCAAATTCACCGGCACCAATTCCTATGACGCGATCGAAGGCGCCGACGTCTGCATTGTCACCGCCGGCGTACCACGCAAGCCGGGCATGAGCCGCGATGACCTGCTCGACATCAACCTCAAGGTGATGGGTCAGGTCGGATCCGGCATCAAGAAATATGCGCCCAACGCATTCGTCATCTGCATCACCAATCCGCTCGATGCGATGGTGTGGGCGCTGCAGAAGAGCTGCGGACTTCCGCAGCAGAAGGTTGTCGGCATGGCCGGCGTGCTCGACTCCGCACGCTTCCGCTATTTCCTCGCTGACGAATTCCAGGTTTCAGTGGAAGACGTCACTGCATTCGTGCTCGGCGGCCACGGCGACACCATGGTGCCGCTCACGCGCTATTCGGCGGTGGCCGGCATACCGGTGCCAGATCTGATCAAAATGGGCTGGACCACGCAGGCACACATCGATGAAATCGTAAAACGCACCGCCAATGGCGGCGCCGAGATCGTCAACTTGCTCAAGACAGGGTCGGCCTTCTACGCGCCGGCGGCATCCGCAATTGCAATGGCGGAGAGTTATTTGCTCGACAAGAAGCGCGTACTGCCCTGCGCGGCCTGGCTCAATGGCGAGTACGGCCAGAAAGATATCTATGTCGGCGTGCCGGTGGTGATCGGTGCCAAGGGCGTCGAGCGTATCGTCGAGGTTGATCTCAACAGCAGCGAACGCGCGGCCTTCGAGAAATCCGCTGCTTCGGTGCAAGGCTTGATCGAGGCCTGCAAGAAGATTGCCCCCAATCTCGACAACTAGAACAAGCCGACGTTCGGCCGAGAGCATGTCATGAATATTCACGAGTATCAGGCGAAAGCTGTACTGCGCGAATTCGGCGTGCCAGTGCCGCGCGGCGTGCCCGCGTTTAATATCGACGAGGCAGTCAAGGGCGCGCAGGAGCTGGGCGGCCCGGTCTGGGTGGTGAAAGCCCAGATCCACGCCGGCGGACGCGGCAAAGCCGGTGGCGTCAAGGTGGTTAAATCCATCGACGACGTGAAGAAGGAATCCGCACGCATCCTCGGCTCAACTTTGGTGACGCATCAGACCGGCCCGCAGGGCAAGAAGGTCAACCGGCTCTACATCGAAGAAGGCTCGGCCATCGATCGCGAATTCTATCTGTCGGCGTTGATCGATCGTGAAACGTCGCGTGTTGCCTTCGTCGTTTCCACCGAAGGCGGCATGGATATCGAGGAAGTCGCGCACAAGACACCGGAAAAAATCCTGACTTTCTCGGTCGATCCGGCCACCGGGATCATGCCGCATCATGGCCGCCGCGTGGCGCAGGCCCTCAAGCTGACCGGGGATCTCGCCAAGCAGATCGAAGCGATCCTGCCCAAGCTCTATAGCGCCTTCACGACCAAGGACATGAGCCTGCTCGAGATCAATCCGCTGGTCGTGACCAAGGACAACAAGATCATCTGCCTCGACGCCAAGGTCGGCTTCGATGGCAACGCGCTCTATCGCCATCCCGACATCGTGGCGCTGCGCGATCTCACCGAAGAAGACGCGAAAGAGGTCGAGGCCTCCAAATTCGACCTCAACTACATCGCGCTCGATGGCTCGATCGGCTGCATGGTCAATGGCGCCGGGCTGGCCATGGCGAGCATGGACATCATCAAGCTCTACGGCATGACGCCGGCGAACTTCCTCGATGTCGGCGGCAGCGCCACCAAGGAAAAGGTGTCCGCCGCGTTCAAGATCATTACCTCCGACCCGAACGTGAAAGGCATCCTGGTCAACATCTTCGGCGGCATCATGAAATGCGACGTGATTGCCGAAGGCGTGGTGGCTGCGGTGAAGGAAGTCGGCCTGAAGGTGCCGCTGGTCGTTCGCCTGGAAGGCACCAATGTCGAGTTGGGCAAGAAGATCATCAAGGAGTTGGGTGTCAACGTCACCTCGGGCGACGATCTCGATGATGCTGCGCAGAAAATTGTTAAAGCCGTGAAGGGTGCCGCGTAATGGCCGTGCTCATCGACAAGAATACAAAAGTCATCTGCCAGGGCTTCACCGGCAAGAATGGCACGTTCCATTCCGAGCAAGCCATCAAGTACGGGACCAAGATGGTGGGTGGAACCTCGCCGGGTAAAGGCGGTTCGACACATCTCGATCTGCCGGTGTTCGACACCGTCGCCGAGGCGAGGGAAAAAACCGGCTGCGACGCCAGCGTGATCTACGTTCCGCCGGCAGGTGCCGGGGACGCGATCTGCGAGGCAATCCAGGCCGAGATTCCGTTGATCGTCTGCATCACCGAAGGCATTCCGGTGATGGACATGGTCAAGGTCAAGCGCTCGCTCTCAGGCTCGAAGTCGCGGCTGATCGGCCCGAACTGTCCGGGCGTGATGACGGCGGGTGAATGCAAGATCGGCATCATGCCGGGCAATATCTTCAAGCCGGGCAAGGTCGGCATTGTCTCACGATCCGGCACGTTGACTTATGAAGCGGTGTTCCAGACCAGCCGCGAAAATCTCGGTCAGACGACCGCGGTCGGCATCGGCGGCGACCCGGTCAAAGGCACTGAGTTCATCGCAGTGCTTGAAATGTTTCTCGCGGACCCGAAGACCGAGTTGATCGTCATGATCGGCGAGATCGGTGGCTCGGCCGAAGAGGACGCAGCGCAGTTCCTGAAAGACGAGGCCAAGCGCGGCCGCAAGAAGCCGATGGTCGGATTTATTGCCGGCCGCACTGCGCCGCCCGGCCGGCGCATGGGCCACGCGGGCGCAATCATCTCCGGGGGCAAAGGCGACGCCGAGTCAAAAATTGCGGCAATGGAATCTGCCGGAATTAAGGTATCACCGTCCCCGGCTCGAATCGGGAAGACACTGGTGGAAGTGCTGAAATCCTGATTCAGTGCTTGGCCTTTCGTAGACTTACAGTCGTCATAAATAGAGTTAAAACAGCCAAACCGGCTGGTCGCGGGCCCCTTGGGGCTATTGCGACCGGTAACGCGCGGATTTTTCAGGCCGCGCAAGGATTTAGACCGCCATGTCCCGCCAGGACGCCAACGCCATCTTCGCCCACACCTCATTCCTCTACGGCGGCAATGCCGCCTACATCGAAGACCTCTACGCCAAATACGAGGCCGACCCCGCGGCGGTCGACGCCGAGTGGCGGGCATTTTTCCAGAGCCTGAAGGACGAGAAATCGGACGTTATCAAGAGCGCGCGCGGCGCTTCCTGGAAAACACCGAACTGGCCCGTGCGGCCAAGCGGCGATCTGGTGGCCGCGCTCGACGGCCAATGGGCGGAAACCGAAAAGAAAATCAGCGGAAAGATTTCTGCCGCCGCGCAGGCCAAAGGTGTCGAGCTTTCCTCCGTCGACGTCATGCAGGCGACGCGCGATTCCATCCACGCGCTGATGCTGATCCGCGCCTACCGCATCCGCGGCCACTTCCATGCCAAGCTCGACCCGCTCGCGCTTGAGCCGGAGAAAAACGAAGAAGAGCTTGAACCGCGTTCCTACGGCTTCACGGAAGCCGATCTCGATCGCAAAATCTTTCTGGATAAGGTGCTCGGTCTCGAATTCGCGTCCATGCGCGAGATCGTCGCCATTCTGCGTCGCACGTATTGCCAGACGCTCGGCGTCGAGTTCATGCACATCTCCAACGCCGCGCAGAAAAGCTGGATCCAGGAACGCATCGAGGGACGCGATAAGGAGATCACCTTCACGCGCGAAGGCAAACGCGCGATCCTCAACAAGATAGTCGAGTCAGAAGGCTTCGAGAATTTCTGCGACGTGAAGTTCACGGGCACCAAGCGCTTCGGCCTTGATGGCGCCGAATCCCTGATCCCGGCACTCGAGCAGATCATCAAACGCGGCGGCAATCTCGGCGTGCAAGAAATCTGCATCGGCATGCCGCATCGCGGCCGCTTGAACGTGCTCACGCAGGTGATGGGCAAGCCGCACCGCGCACTGTTCCATGAATTCAAGGGCGGCTCGGCAACCCCGGACGAAATCGAAGGCTCCGGCGACGTGAAGTATCACCTGGGCGCCTCATCGGACCGCGAGTTCGACAACAACAAGGTGCATCTCTCGCTGACGCCAAATCCATCGCATCTGGAAATCGTCGATCCGGTCACGCTCGGCAAAGTGCGCGCCAAGCAGGATCAGCACCACGCGAAGCCCGATGAGCGCACGATGGTGATGCCGCTGTTAATGCACGGCGACGCCGCCTTCGCCGGCCAGGGCGTGGTGGCGGAATGCTTCGGCCTGTCAGGCCTGAAAGGCTACCGCACCGGCGGCAGCATCCATTTCATCGTCAACAACCAGATCGGCTTCACGACCTACCCGCGCTACTCGCGCTCGTCGCCTTATCCGTCCGACGTCGCGAAGATGATCGAGGCGCTGATCTTCCACGTGAACGGCGACGATCCGGAAGCGGTGGTGTTTGCGGCGAAAGTCGCGACCGAGTACCGCATGAGATTCCAGCAGCCGGTCGTCATCGACATGTTCTGCTACCGGCGCTTCGGCCACAATGAAGGCGACGAACCTTCGTTCACGCAGCCGCTGATGTACAAGAAGATCCGCGCGCATCCGAGCGTGCTGGAAATCTACAGCAAGAAGTTGATCGGCGAGGGTGTCGTCACCGAGGGCGAGGTCGCCAAGATGCGCGGCGACTGGCGCGCGCGGCTCGACGCCGAATTCGAGGCGGCGCAAGGCTACAAGCCGAACAAGGCCGACTGGCTCGACGGCCGCTGGGCCGGCCTGAAGGCAGCGCGTGAGGTCGAGGACCCGCGCCGCGGCAATACCGGCGTTGCGGTCGCAGCACTGCGCGCGATCGGCAAGAAGATCACAGTAGTTCCGCCGGATTTCCAGGTCCATAAGACGATCCAGCGTTTTCTTGATAACCGTGCAAAGGCGATCGAGACAGGCGAGGGGATCGATTGGGCCACAGCTGAGGCACTTGCCTTCTGCTCACTGCTGCAGGAAGGCCACCCGGTGCGCCTGTCGGGTCAAGACAGCGAGCGCGGTACCTTCTCGCAACGCCATTCGGTGCTGTTCGATCAGAACACCGAGGAGCGTCACACGCCCTTCAACCATCTCGGTGAGGGACAGGCGCGTTTCGAGGTGCTCAATTCGAGCCTGTCGGAAGAGGCGGTGCTTGGCTTTGAATACGGCTATTCGACCGCGGAGCCGAATGCCCTGACTTTGTGGGAAGCTCAATTCGGCGATTTTGCCAACGGCGCACAGGTCGTGTTCGACCAGTTCATCTCATCCGGTGAGCGCAAATGGCTGCGCATGTCGGGTCTGGTCTGTCTGTTGCCGCATGGCTACGAAGGGCAGGGACCCGAGCATTCCTCGGCGCGTCTCGAACGCTTCCTGCAGATGTGCGCGGAAGACAACATGCAGGTAGCGAACCTCACAACGCCGGCGAATTACTTCCATTCTTTGCGCCGCCAGCTCAAACGCGAGATCCGCAAGCCGCTGATCCTGATGACGCCGAAATCGCTGCTGCGCCACAAGCGCGCGGTGTCACACCTCGACGAACTCACCAACGGCACCTCGTTCCACCGCCTCTTGTGGGACGACGCACAACTGCTACCCAACGAGAAGATCAAGCTCGTCGCCGACGAAAAAATTCGTCGCGTCGTTATGTGCTCGGGCAAGGTCTACTATGATCTCTATGATGAGCGCGAAAAGCGCGGCATCGACGACATCTATCTGCTGCGCATCGAGCAGCTCTACCCGTTCCCGACCAAGGCGCTGGTGACCGAGCTTTCCCGCTTCAAACAGGCGGAGATGGTGTGGTGCCAGGAAGAGCCGCGCAATATGGGCGCATGGTTCTTCGTCGACGTGTTCCTGCAATGGATCCTCAATCAGATCGGCGCGAAGCACCGCACCATGCGCTATGCGGGGCGTCCGGCTTCGGCCTCGACTGCGGTCGGGCAGATGTCGAAGCATCTGGCGCAGCTCAAACAATTCGTCGACGAGGCGTTGGGGTAAAAATGGGGCCGTCGTCCCCGCGAAAGCGGGGACCCAGTAATCACCGCCGGTGCGATATTGCAAAATCGGTGATTACTGGATCACCCGCCTTCGCGGGTGATGACATCAGAGAATATATTGAAGGCAGAGCTCATGGCTGACATCCGCGTGCCCACCCTCGGCGAGTCCGTAACCGAAGCCACCGTCGGCAAATGGTTCAAGCGGCCGGGCGATGCGGTGGCGGTGGACGAGCCGCTGGTCGAGCTTGAGACCGACAAGGTTACGCTGGAAGTGCCTGCGCCGGCGGCCGGCGTTCTGTCCGAGATTGCAGTAAAGGACGGCGACACGGTCGCCGTCGGTGCGCTGCTCGGACAAATCAAGGAAGGCGCTGGCGCGGCGCCCAAGGCGGCTTCAGCTCCGCAAAAGCCGGCTGAGCAACCAAAACCCGCACCCGCCGCCCCGGCAAGATCAACCGAGATGCCAATGCCGCCATCGGTCCGCAAGATGGCTGCGGAAAGCGGCGTCGACCCGTCGAAGGTTGCCGGCAGCGGCATGCACGGGCAAGTCACCAAGGGCGATATGATCGCGGCCATCGAACGCGCCGCCGCAACCCCGACGCCCGTTGCGGCACCGGTTCAGATGCGCGCGCCATCGCCTGCCGATGATGCGGCGCGCGAAGAACGCGTGCACATGACGCGCCTGCGCCAGACCATCGCGCGCCGTCTGAAAGACGCGCAGAACACCGCCGCCATGCTCACGACCTTCAATGAGGTCGATATGAGCGCGGTGATGCAGATGCGCAATCAGTACAAGGACCTGTTCGAGAAGAAGCACGGCGTGAAGCTGGGCTTCATGGGCTTCTTTGTGCGCGCCTGCATTCAGGCGTTGAAGGAAATTCCCGCCGTTAACGCCGAGATCGACGGAACCGATATCGTCTACAAGAACTACTATCACATCGGTGTTGCCGTCGGCACCGAGAAGGGCCTTGTGGTGCCGGTGGTGCGTGACGCCGATACGATGTCGCTTGCGCAGATCGAAAAGACGATTTCCGAATTCGGCCGCCGCGCGCGCGACGGCGCGCTCAAGATCGAGGATATGCAAGGCGGCACGTTCACCATCTCGAATGGCGGCGTGTATGGTTCACTGATGTCGACGCCGATCCTCAATGCGCCGCAGTCCGGCATTCTCGGCATGCACAAGATCCAGGAGCGGCCGGTGGTTATCGCAGGCAAGATTGAGGCACGGCCGATGATGTATCTGGCGCTCTCCTATGATCATCGCATTGTCGACGGCCGTGAGGCGGTCACCTTCCTCGTGCGGGTGAAGGAAGGCCTGGAGGATCCGGCGCGCGTCGTGCTCGACCTATAAGTTTTCTCCGTCATGCCCGGCCTTGTGCCGGGCATCCACGTCTTACTTTCTGAAAAGACGTGGATGGCCGGGACGAGCCCGGCCATGACAATTGAGAGTGCGGAGTACATTGATGGCCTACGACCTCATTGTCATCGGCACCGGCCCCGGCGGCTATGTTTGTGCCATCCGCGCGGCGCAGCTCGGGCTTAAAACCGCAGTGGTGGAAAAGAACGCCACCTTTGGCGGTACTTGCCTGAATATAGGCTGCATTCCGTCGAAAGCACTGTTGCACGCGTCCGAACTGTTCGAGGAAGCGGGCCACACATTCAGCAAGATGGGCATCGGCGTTTCCACGCCCAAGCTCGATCTCAAGGCCATGATGACGTTCAAGGACCAGGGCGTCGACGGCAACGTCAAGGGCGTCGAGTTCCTGCTCAAAAAAAACAAGGTCGATACATTCCACGGCGCCGGACGAATCTCCGCGCCCGGCAAAGTCGAGGTGAAGGGCACCGACGGGAAAACGCAGGCACTGCAAGCCAAATCCATTGTCATTGCCACCGGCTCGGATGTTGCGCGCCTGAAGGGGATCGACATCGACGAGAAGCGCATCGTTTCCTCCACGGGCGCCCTGTCGCTGCCCGAGGTTCCGAAGCATTTGCTCGTCGTCGGCGCCGGCGTGATCGGCCTTGAGCTTGGCTCGGTCTGGCGAAGGCTCGGCGCGCAAGTGACGGTCGTTGAATTCCTCGATGGCGTATTACCTGGCATGGATGGTGAGGTCCGCCGTCAGGCCCAGCGTCTTTTCGAAAAACAGGGCATGACCTTCAAATTGTCGTCGAAGGTGACGGCGGTCGATTCATCCGGCAAGCGGTTGAAGGCGACTATTGAGCCGGCCAAAGGCGGTACAGCGGAGACCGTAGAAGCGGATATCGTGCTCGTTGCTATCGGCCGCGTACCCTACACGGAAGGGCTTGGCCTCAAGGAGGTCGGCGTGAAACTCGACGAGCGTGGCCGCGTGGTCGTCGATCATTATTACGCGACCAGCGTGCCCGGCATCTGGGCTATTGGCGATGTGATCGCCGGCCCGATGTTGGCGCACAAGGCCGAGGATGAGGGCGTAGCGGTTGCCGAAATTCTGGTCGGAGAGGCCGGCCACGTAAACTACGATGCCATTCCGAACGTGGTTTACACCTATCCGGAGATCGCAACCGTCGGAAAATCCGAGGACGATTTAAAGACGGCCGGCGTCAACTACAATGTCGGCAAGTTTCCCTTCACCGCCAATGGCCGTGCGAAGGTGAACCTTACCACTGATGGTTTCGTAAAAATTCTTGCCGACGCAAAAACCGATCGCGTCCTCGGCGTGCAGTTGATCTGCGCCGACGCCGGCAACATGATCGCCGAAGCCGCAATCGCAATGGAGTTTGGCGCATCGGCCGAAGACATCGCCCGCACATGTCACGCGCACCCGACATTGTCCGAGGCGGTCAAGGAAGCGGCCATGGCCGTAGCAAAACGCGCAATTCATATTTAGCTGTAGCAGCACCTTGCTACACGCACTGCGTCATTGCCGGGCTTGACCCGGCAATCCATGATGACCTGCAACTCGGAAGAGCGGTAAGTTCGGCCCTTGTGGCACCGCATCTTGGACCCCCGGGTCAATCCCGGGGGTGACGGAATACGTTGATGCGCGCCAGCGTACAAAGGAGAGAAACAATGGCTAAAGGCCACAAGGATAAAGTCGCCGTTATCACTGGTGGCGCCAACGGCATCGGGCAGGCTTTCGCCAAACGCCTCGCCGAGGACGGCGTCGATGTCGCAGTCGTCGATCTTGTCGGTGGCGCCGCGACCGTGAAGCTGGTCGAGGCCGCGGGCCGGCAAGCGATCTACGTCAAGTGCGACGTTTCATCGGAAGAGTCCGTTGCCGCGATGGCCAAGCAGGTTCAAAGTAAATTCAGCCACGTCGATATTGTCGTGAATTGCGCCGGCATCTTCCCGCAAAAGAATTTTCCGGAAATGACCTTCGCCGATTGGCGCAAGGTGCTGTCGACCAATCTCGATAGTACATTCCTGGTGAGCGCGGCCTTTGTGCCGGGCATGCGGGCGCGCAAATGGGGCCGCGTCGTCAACATGGCATCGAGCACGCTCGGCTCGGTGGTCACGGGCTTTGCACATTATGTGGCGAGCAAAGGCGGCATCGTCGGCTTCACGCGTGCGCTTGCCAGCGATCTCGCCGGCGATGGCATTACCGTGAATGCGATCGCGCCGGGGCTCACCCGCTCGCCGGGCACGCTGGTGCGCGCGCCACGGCCGGGCTTCAAAACGATGGATGACGAGTTCAATGCGGTCGCGCAAATGCAGGCCATTAAACGCGTGGAAGTGCCGGATGATCTGGTCGGCGCGGTGTCTTTTCTCACAAGCGATGACGCTGCGTTTATTACGGGTCAAACGCTGAATGTGGACGGCGGGCGAGTGCGAACGTAACGTAGCCTCATGAATTCGCGGCTATTTCGCCTTATTTGCGGTCGCCGCGCGTCGCTATTACTTATTGTCATATGAGCCGTAATTTCCTTCGGCCCCTGTGGGTCATCCTCGCGCTGCTGTTCCTGCTCGAAGCCTGGCTTTGGGATCATCTCGAGCCCGTCATCGCACGCGTGGTGAATCTCATTCCCTGGGGCAGGGTCAAGGTCAAATTAGCGGCCCTGATTGAGCGTCTGCCACCTTATGCGGCGCTTGTGGTTTTCGTGGTGCCGCTCGTCGTTGTCTTGCTGCCCCTGAAATTTTTCGAGGTTTACGTCATCGCGACGCAGGGCTGGTTGGGCGTCATCGTCGCATTGCTGTTCGCAAAATTCCTTGGCGTCGGCGTAACCGCATTCGTGTTTGATGTCACACGCGGCAAGCTGCTCCAGATCGGATGGTTCCACCGCATGTATGACTGGTTCATCTGGCTGCGCGGGTGGTCGCACGAGATGACCGAGCCGATTCGCCACCGGATCCGGCGGTTGGCATGGCTGTTGAAGCCGCAGCGCGCCGGACGCTTTCTGCGTCTCTTCATGCGGTTGCGCCGCCGCGCCTATCGCGGCGGTGAGCTCTAGTTCAAGGGATCGGGTCAACCCAAATGCAGAGCGTGCGGCGCCCACAGGCCGAGGGCCATGAAGCCAAGTCCGAAGACACCAAGAAGGCCGGACAGCCATCCAAGCGCCGCCATCCCGGTGATGACCTCCGCCGAAGCCAGTACGATGCCGATCTGGAACGCGGCTGAGGCGAATTCGTACTGGTGGTAGCGCGCCAGCGCGAGCTCGCGCTTTTCCTCGGCTAGCTTTGCGCGTTCGGCCAATTGCTTGCGGCCTTCATTGGTTTCCGGCTCGTCATTGTAACGCGCCGCGGTTTTCTTCCAGCCGTCAATCGATTTGAGCAATCGCGCTTTGGCATCTGCGTCCGTTGTACGGTCAGCCTCGATCTGAATTTGCTCGGCCGCCGTTGTCAGCACCGTCATACGGATGGTCTTGGCCTGGAAGAAGGACCACAGGTCGCTGGCAGCGACATTGTAGGTGATGGCGGAAGTCTGTGAACTCTTGCCCAGCGTTTCAGAGAATGCCAGGAACAGCGCCAGCACTGCGATCAGCAGTGCAATCTTCTTGTTGGAATGCGCCGCGTGCTCGGCGTGCTCGGCGTGTTCAAGATTTTCGTGTGCGCTCATCGCCCCTTGGCCCCCTCCGGCTACGTTGGCGCAACGATGATCGGAAAGGCGGTTGAGTGCAAGAGGGTGGGCTAGGCGCGCGGATGTGCGCTTGCATAGACTTCCAGCAATCGCTCGGAATCGACGGCCGTGTAGATCTGCGTGGTTGAAAGCGAAGCGTGCCCCAGCAACTCCTGGATAGAACGCAGGTCACCACCGCGCGCCAGTAAATGGGTCGCGAAGGAATGGCGCAGCGCATGTGGTGTTGCGCTGTCGGGAAGGCCAAGCGCACCGCGCAATCGCGCCATGGCCAGCTGTACAACGCGGGGCGAGAGGTTGCCGCCGCGCGCGCCGATGAATAGTGGGCCATCGGGCGGAAGCTCCGACGGGCAAAGCGCAATGTAGTCGGCGATCAATTTGGCGACCTGCGGAAGCAGCGGCACCATGCGCGTCTTGTTGCCCTTGCCGAGCACAGTGAGGGCATCGGCGTTGGCGGCAAAGTCTTCGCGCTTCAAGCCGAGTGCTTCCGAAATGCGAAGTCCAGATCCATAGAGCAAAGCCAGCACCGCAGCATCGCGCGCGATGATCCACGGCTCGCGCGCCTCGCCTTCGCGCAATCCGGTGTCAGTCATCTGCACCGCGACGGAGGCCGCCAGCGGTTTAGGCAACGTTCTCGGCAATTTCGGAGTACTTACGGCAGTGAGCGCCGCCACTTTGCCTTTGCCGTTACGCTCCAGAAAACGCGCAAACGAACGGCAGCCGGCGAGTGTGCGCATCAAAGAGCGGTTGCCAGATCCGTCACTGCGGCGCGCCGCCATGAAGGCCCGCACATCAGCCGGAACCAGTCGCGCCAGCTGCTTGAGGGTTGGCGCGCCGCCGAGATGGCCCGCGAGAAAACCGAGGAATTGAGACACATCGCGGCGATAGGCATCGAGTGTCTTTGCCGACATGCGCCGCTCAGCGCCAAGGTAGCCGAGCCAGCGGCTTATTTCGGCGGCAACATCGGGGCTGGCGACGATTTCGCGCATGGCCCGCAGAGTGGCACCGCTTTCTTCACCCTTCCTTAAGGGCGCGGAATCGGCGAGACCTATCGCATGATCCCGAAAAGTGGGAACCGGTTTTCGGACAAGATCTTGCGCAAGAAAATGAGCCCATGACTACACGTGTTGTCGATGTTTTGGTGCCGGTGGCGCTGGACCAGACCTATTCCTACCGCGTGCCGGCCGGCCTCGACGTCGCGCCCGGCGACGTGGTGACCGTGCCGTTGGGTGCGCGTGGCGAAACCACCGGCGTGGTCTGGGCCGACAACCCAAACCCCAATCCGCGCCTGCACAACCGAATGAAGGACGTGGTCGGCAAGCACGACGTGCCGCCGCTAAAACCCGAGATCCGCCAGTTCGTCGACTGGGTTTCCGGATATACGCTTGCCTCGCGCGGCATGGTGCTACGCATGGCCCTCCGCATGGGCGAACATCTGGGCCCGGCGCGCGAGCGTGTCGGTGTCAGGCTCGCCGGACCGCCACCCGCGCGCATGACCGCCGCGCGTGCGCGCGCGCTTGGGCTGTTTGCCGATGGCCTGGTGCGTTCCAAAAGCGAGGCCGCGCAGGAAGCGGGTGTCAGCGCCGGTGTGATCGACGGATTGATCGATGAAGGCACGCTGGAGACGGTCGTGGTGCCACCCGAACCGGTGGTGTCGCAACCCGATCCTGATTTCCGCAAACCGGAATTTTCACTGGCCCAGCTCGCGGCTGCCGACACATTGCGTACGACAGTCACGCAGGGAGGCTACACGGTCACATTGCTCGACGGCGTCACCGGCTCCGGCAAAACGGAAGTCTACTTCGAGGCCGTCGCCGAAAACATCCGGCTGAAACGGCAGACCCTGATCTTGATGCCGGAAATTGCGCTCACGGCGCAATTTCTCGACCGCTTTTCCAGCCGTTTCGGCACCCGGCCGGCGGAGTGGCACTCGCAGCTTTCACCGCGCAAACGCGCCCGCACCTGGGCGGCGATCGCGGCGAACGAGGTGCCGGTGATCGTCGGCGCGCGATCGGCGCTGTTCCTGCCTTACGCCGACCTCGGTCTTGTTGTTGTCGATGAAGAGCACGATCCGGCCTACAAGCAGGAAGACGGCGCGCACTACCATGCCCGTGACATGGCCGTGGTGCGCGGGTCGATTGCGAAAATTCCGGTGGTGCTTGCTTCCGCAACGCCTTCGGTCGAGTTGGAAGTCAATGCGCGCCGCGGGCGCTACCGGCATGTGCATCTGCCTGAGCGCTTCGGTGGAGCGCATTTGCCGTCGATCGAACCGATCGATATGCGCCGCGAGGGACCGCCGCGCGGCCGCTTCATCTCGCCGCGGCTCGCCGAGGCGGTTGCGGTGTCACTCACCCGCGGCGAGCAGGCGCTGCTGTTTCTCAATCGCCGTGGTTATGCGCCTCTCACGCTGTGCAGGGCCTGCGGGTTTCGGCTGCAATGTCCGAATTGCGATGCCTGGCTGGTCGATCACCGCTTCAAGCGGCGGCTGGTCTGCCATCATTGTGGGTTCAACATGCCGCCGCCGGCGGAATGTCCGAATTGCCACGCGACCGATAGCTTTGCGGCCGTCGGCCCCGGTGTGGAACGCCTCGAACAGGAGGCCGCCGAACTGTTTCCCCAAGCCCGGACCCTTGTGCTGTCGAGCGATCTGGTGGAGTCGGTCGAACGGCTAAGACAAGAGCTCGACGATGTGGCGGCAGGACGCTTCGATCTCATCATTGGCACGCAACTTGTTGCCAAGGGGCATCATTTCCCCAAACTGAATTTGGTCGGCGTCGTCGATGCCGATCTCAGTCTGGGCAATGGCGATCCACGCGCGGCGGAACGCACATTCCAGTTGCTGCACCAGGTTGTCGGCCGCGCTGGCCGCGAGGAGGGGCGCGGCTTCGGCTATCTGCAGACGCACCAGCCTGAGCACCCCGTGATACGGGCGCTGATATCCGGCGATCGTGAGGCGTTCTACAGCAATGAGATCGAACAACGTGAGCGCACGGGCTATCCGCCGTTTGGGCGGCTCGCGAGTCTCGTCGTGACTGCGAACGAGAGACACGCCGCGGAAGCTTACGGACGTACGCTCGCCGGCGCCGCGCCGAAGGACGAGCAGGTTCGCGTGCTCGGCCCCGCCGAAGCGCCGATTGCGGTGGTGCGCGGTCGCCATCGCTTCCGGCTATTGGTGAAGTCGCCGCGCGCCTTCGATCTATCGGCCTATTTGCGCGAATGGCTTGGCCGTGCGCCCAAACCACGCGGTAACGTTCGTCTCGAGGTGGATGTGGATCCGCAGAGTTTCTACTAACGGCAAAGGACGGCGGGATAGTACCAGTTAGCGGTTGGGGCCACTTACTGCCTGGAGAAGTGCCACGAGTCCTTTCAAGAGCTCTGTCGGCGATGGCGGACACCCGCGGATATGCAGATCGACCGGGATGACGTCCTTCACGCCGCCTTTAACCGCATAGCTGCCGGCAAAAATTCCGCCGTCGGCTGCGCAGGCGCCGACGGCGACTACCCATTTAGGGTCGGGCGTGGCGTCGTACGTGCGCTTGAGCGCTTCGCGCATGCTCTTCGTCACCGGGCCTGTAACCATGAGCAGGTCGGCATGTCGCGGCGACGCGACAAAGCGCAAGCCAAGACGTTCCAGGTCATAGAACGCGGTGTTGAGCGCGTGGATTTCGAGCTCGCAGCCGTTACAGGAGCCGGCGTCGACCTGGCGGATAGAGAGCGAACGGCCGAGCTTGGCGCGCGCGAGGCGGTCAACTTTCTTCGCCAGCTCGGCGAGCCCGGCGTCGTCGGGTGCAGGTGCCGGCTCGGTGAGCGGCCCATGCGTAAGATTTTCGATCAGTGTCTTGCGCATTTACAGGTCGTGTCCGGAATACGAGCAGTTGAACGACTTATTGCAGAGCGGGAAGTCGGCGACGATGTTGCCCTCGATTGCGGTTTCCAGCAGCGGCCACTGGAACCATGAGGCGTCCCGCAAATGACAGCGCGCCACGCGGCCTTTGCCGTCGAGCCGCAGCCACACCAGCACGTCGCCGCGAAATGCCTCGGCTATGCCCAGACCTTCGCAAGCCTTGCCCTTGCCCAGCGGTGTTGTGAGCGCGCCCTTCGGCAGGGCGCCCAAAATCTGCTCGATCAGCGACAGACTCTGTTCGATCTCGCGAATGCGAATCCAAACCCGCGCATTGACGTCGCCGGCTTCGAAGACGGGCACCTCGAAAGATAGTTTATCATAGGGCGCGTAGGCGAAGGCCCGCCGTGCATCGAAAGCGCGACCCGAGGCGCGGCCGACAAAGCCGCCGGCGCCGAATTGCCGCGCGTATTCCGGTTTCACGATGCCTGTGGTGACGGTGCGATCCTGCAATGACGCCGTATTGTCGTAAAGTTCAATCAAACGCGGGAAGACGCGGCGCACTTCGGCGAGTAAAGCTTCGACCTGCACAACGCCCTCCGCCGCGATATCGCACGCGACACCGCCCGGCACGATGGCATCCATCATCAGCCGGTGCCCGAACGAAGCCCCGGCGGCACGCAACGTGCGCTCGCGCAGGATTCCGCATTGCGCATGCATGAGGGAAAACGATGCGTCGTTGCAAATCGCGCCGACATCACCGAAATGATTGGCGAGCCGTTCCAGCTCCGCCATCAGCGCGCGCAGATAGATCGCGCGCGGTGGCGGCTTCACCTGCAGGGCTGCCTCCGCGGCTTGCGCGAAAGCGAATGCATAGGCGACCGTGCTGTCGCCGGACGTATGCGAGGCAAGCTTTGCCGCATCCTCAAGCGTCGCGCCATCCATCAGCGACTCGATGCCCTTATGCACCCAACCGAGACGCTGTTCGAGCCGCACCACATGCTCGCCATTGGCCGTGAAGCGGAAATGACCCGGCTCGATGATGCCGGCGTGCACCGGCCCGACCGGGATCTGATGCAGGCCCTCGCCCTCCACAGGCAGGAACTCGTACGGTTCAGGCTTCTTCGCCGGCCGGTTCTTGCCGAGCGGTTGCGTGACGCCCCAGAAGCCGAGATCGAGCCATGTCCGCGTGTCGGGCGAGCCGATTGCCTGCAACCCGAACAGATCGTGGATCGCGCGTTCGAATCTGATCGCGGGCGGATGGCGCACGGCAACGCTTGGATATCTTCCCGCCTTGCAGGTGTAGCTCAGCACGACGACCTGCCCTGACGTCTCATCCAGCAGGGCCATCTGCACCTGCGGCGCATCGCCCCACAGGCCGAGCAGCGTGCATTGACCGCCGGCGAGCGCCTCGATTGCCTGCTGCCAGCCCTCGTCGGCAACATCAGCGCGCGGCCAAGGCCGGTGCCCCTCGTGTGTCTTGCGGTGTCTGAACTTGCTGAGCAAGGCCATGGCGTTATCCCAATAACCTTGCGACATTTTCGAAACCGGCGACCAGCGCCGGCGGCATATAGATGCCGGCCGTGAACACGATAGCGAGATGGGTAAACATCGGCACATAGGACGCTTCCGCCGCCGCGGTTGGTCCGCGCGGCTCGCCGAAGGCGATGGTGTTGAGGCGCAGGAACAGACCGCCGAGCGCGACCAGAATGCCGAACACCAGAATCGTGGCCAGCCACGGCTCGCGCGCGAAGGTCGAACTCACCACCAGAAACTCGCTCATGAAAATGCCGAGCGGCGGCAGACCGGCGATTGCTACCACGCCGAGGACCAGGCCCCAGCCCAGCACGGGATTGGTGACAGTCAGACCGCCCATGTCGGCGATTTTCTGCGTGCCCTTGACCTGCGCGATATGGCCGACCGCAAAGAAGATTGCCGACTTGGTCAGTGAGTGCATGGTCATGTGCAGCAGGCCGGCGAAATTTGCGAGCGCGCCACCCATGCCGAAGGCGAACACGATGATGCCCATGTGCTCGATGGAAGAATAGGCGAACATGCGTTTGATGTCGCGCCGCCGATACAACATGAACGCCGCGAAGACACAGGAGATCAGGCCCATTGTCACCATCAGCGGGCCGGGCGCGATTGCCGCCGGATTGAGCGCGAGCAGCATCTTGAAGCGCAGCAACGCATAGAGCGCGACATTCAGGAGCAGACCGGAGAGCACCGCCGAGATCGGTGTCGGACCTTCGGCATGCGCATCGGGCAGCCATGCGTGCAGCGGCGCAAGTCCCACTTTGGTGCCATAGCCGAGCAGCAGGAACACGAAAGCCACGTTGAGCAGCGCCGGATCGAATTTTGCCGCCTTGGTCACCAACACGGTCCAGACCATGGCGTCGAGCCCTTCCCCGACCACCGGCCGCGCCGCCATGTAGACCAGGATGGTGCCGAACAGCGCGAGCGCGATGCCGACGCTGCCGAGGATGAAATATTTCCAGGCTGCTTCCAGCGCCTCGTGGGTGCGGTAGATGCCGACCATCAGCACGGTGGTCAGGGTCGCCATCTCGATCGCCACCCACATGAGGCCGATATTGTTCGCCACCAGCGCGAGGTTCATGGCAAACATCAGCGTTTGATACATGGCGTGATAAAAGCGCACGAATGTCGGCGTCAGGCGCCCGATCTCGATCTCGTGACCGATATAACTCGCGCTGAACACGCTGGTGGTGAAGGCAACGAAGGTTGTCAGCACGATGAAGACCTTGTTGAGGTCATCCAACAGTAGATAGGGCCCGGATTCAGGTTCGATGACGAACAGCGACACAGCGATGAGGAAGGTGAGCAGCGCCGCAACCACGTTTAGCCGCGCCGTCACGCGGTAGCCAGGCATGGCCGCGAACAGGGCCGCCGCGACAGCCGGAACCAGCAGAACGCCGGTGAGTGCGTCGATCATCGCCGCTCTCCGCGGAAACGATCAAGCGCCTGCACGTCGACGGTGTCGAAGCGCTCGCGGATGCGGAACAGGAAGATGCCGATGACGATGAAGGCGATCAGCACCGAGAAAGCGACGCTGATCTCGACCACCAGCGGCATGCCCTTGGCGCCGGTCGCAGCGAGCACCAGCCCGTTTTCCAGCGACATGAAGCCGACGACTTGGCTGACCGCGTTGCGTCGCGTGACCATCATCAGCAGGCCGAGCAGCACCACCGACAGCGCGAAGGCGAGATCCTCGCGCGCCAGTGGGTCGGCGTCCGCCGTCACCCGCAGCATCACCACCATGGAAAGTGCAACCAGCCCCATACCAAGCAGCATGGCGGGGCCGACGCCGACCACGGTTTCGATCTCGCGGTGGATGCCGAGCCGCACGATGATTCGATGCAGAGCGGTCGGGATGACGATGGCCTTGAACACCAGCGCAATCACCGCCGTCAGATAGAGATGCGGCGCGTCTTGCACGAAGGCCTGCCAGGCAACCGAGGCCGCCAGCACGAGGGCATGCAGCGCGTAGATATTGAGCAGCGCGTAGAGCCGGTCCTGGTAAAGCTGCATGAAGCTCATCAGCACCAGCGAGCCGGCCAGCAGATGAGCAATATCGAACGAGAGGCCACGCATCAGAGGCTCCGCGAGACGAACAACAGCAGGGTGGCCAGCAGACCGAGCATCAGCGCCGCTCCCAGGAATGCCGGGACCCGGAACACGCGCATCTTGGCAATGGAGGTTTCGAAAACGGCCAGCAGGGTGCCGCCGATCGCGAGCTTGGCGGCATAGGTTGCCACGCCGACGGCGATCGCGGCTGCACCCGCATCAGGCGGCGCAATGCCCCAGGGCACGAACAGACAGCCGATCAGCGAGATATAAAGGAGGAGTTTAAGCTCGGACGATAAATCGATCAGGGCCAGATGACGGCCGGAATATTCCAGAACCATCGCCTCGTGCACCATGGTGAGCTCGAGATGGGTCGCCGGATTGTCGATCGGAATGCGGGCGTTTTCGGCGATCGCCACCATGATGAGCGCGAGCAGCGCCAGGCCCAGTGACACCCGCAAGCCCACGTCAGCCGAGACCATATGAGCGGCGATGTTCGAGAGTTGCGTCGAGCCGACGACCAGCGCCAGCGTGAACATGATCATCAGCATCGCCGGTTCGGCAAGCGAAGCGATCATTACTTCGCGGCTCGAACCGATGCCGCCGAAACTGGTGCCGACGTCGAGGCCGGCGAGCGCGAGGAAGAAACGCGCGCTGCCAAGCAGTGCGATGATGGCGATGAGATCGGCCGACCAGGAGAATAAGAGTCCGCTGCGGAATGTGGGCACCAGCGATGCCGCGACCCAGGTGCCGGCGAACACCATGTACGGGATGACACGGAACAGCCAGGAGGCGCTTTCGGCGAGCACCACCTCTTTCCGCATCAGCCGAACGAGATCGCGGTAGGGCTGCAATAGCGGCGGCCCTTGCCGGCGCAACAGGCGCGCTTTCACCTTGCGCACGAAACCGGTGAGCAGCGGCGACAGCAGCAGCACCAGCAGCATCTGCGCGCCCTGGAAGGCGAAGTCGCGGATCAAGGCCATATGGCAAGCACCAACAGGAGCAGCACCAGCGCCGCAAACACCAGCGTGAGATAGCTGCGGATGGTCAGGAATTGCAGGACATTGAGGCGCTCGGCGGCGTAGCCGATGAAAGCGGCGATTGGTGCGTAGGCGGCGTCCCAGATCAGATCGCGCAATTCGACAGTGAGCCGCGCCGGCGCGGTCGAGCCGGGCGGCGGCATCTCGCCGATCTCCCGCGCGCGAAATATGCTTGTGCCGAAGACGCGGCGGATCGGCTGGGCGAAGCTCGACGCCGTGTATTGCGTCGATGGTCGCGGGTCGGGATAGCCGCAATCCCAGGCCGGCCCACGCCGCAATTTGTCGGACGCCAGGCGATGAATGACAAAGGCTGCAATCGTGCCCGACAGCGTCACGAATATGAAAACAAGCAGCCCGTTGTACGAGCTGCGGCTTTCCGCAATCGGCACGACCGTCAGCCAGTCGAGGCCGGACTGATGCGGCATGCTCATACCGACCAGCGCGTGTGTCACCGGCGCCAGCGCGTCGATGAAGATGCCCGGCAGGACGCCGGCAACAAGACACAGCGCGGCCAGAAAGAACATGGCGGCGAGCGAACTGCTATCGGTCTCGCGGGCGTCCGCAGCGGCCGGCGTGCGCGGGCGTCCCAGGAAGCTCACCCCGAAGGCCTTCACAAAACAGGCGGCGGCCAATGCCGCCGACAGCGCCAGCAGCGCGCCGACCGCCGGCACCAGGAATTTCAGGCCCCAGGATGGCAATTGCGGGCTGAGCAGGATGGCCTGGAAGGTCAGCCATTCGGACACGAAGCCGTTGAGCGGCGGCAGCGCCGAGATAGCAACGCAGCCGACGAGGAACACGAAAGCGGTCTGCGGCATGCGGTGGATCAGGCCGCCGAGGTGCTCCATATCGCGTTCGCCGGTTGAATTGAGGACGGCGCCGGCGCCGAAGAACAGCAGACTCTTGAAGATGGAATGATTGAACACATGGAACAGGCCGGCGGTGAGCGCCAGCGCCGCTGCAACCTCCATGCCGTGCGCCTTGAAGGCAAGCGCGAGGCCGAGGCCGATATAGATGATGCCGATATTCTCGACCGTATGATAGGCGAGCAGACGCTTGAGGTCGTGCTGCATCAACGCATAGAGCACGCCCATCACGGCGGTGATGCCACCGACCGCCAGCACCAGCATGCTCCACCACCACGCCGGCGGCCCGAGCAGATCGAACGCAATGCGCACGAAGCCGTAAACCGCAACCTTGGTCATCACGCCGCTCATCAGCGCAGAGACGTGGCTTGGCGCCGCCGGATGTGCCAGTGGCAGCCAGGCATGCAGCGGGACGACACCCGCCTTCGAGCCAGCGCCGACAAGCGCGAGGATCAAGACCAGGGCGGCCAGTTCCGCCGACGGGTGTGAAGCACGGATGGCGTCAAAGGCGTAATTGCCATTTGCGCCCGCGAGCAGACCGAAGCCGAGCAGCAACGCCAGCGTTCCGAAGCTCGCCATCAGAAGGTAGACGTAACCCGCCCGCAGATTTTCACGCTCCCGGTGATGTGCGACCACCAGCGCCCACGATGTGAGTGACATGAATTCCCAGGACACCAGGAAGCTGAAGGCGTCATTGGAGAGTACGACCAGATTCATGGCGGCGAGATAGGCGGGATAAAACGGCAATACACGTTCAGGCGCCTGTTCATGCTGGCCGTAGCCGAGCGCGAACAAACTCGCGGCCGCGCCGCCGAGATTGACGACGATCATGAAGAAAGATGCGAGCGCGTCTATTCGGAAATGCGCGCCCAGCCAGGGCAGGCCGATCGGCAAGACCGTTGTGGACATAGCCGGTGCGGACAGGCCGATGACCCCCATCGCGCCGAGCGCCAGTGTGGCGACCAGGCTTGCGCCATAGATGACGTTACTGGCGCGCGACGAAGCTGCCGCGATTACTGCGATCGGCGCCAGCGCCAGGAGTGCCGCCACACCATAAAGGGCGTACATGACCGTCATGGTGGCGCACTCTTCAAACGCACCCCGCGACCGCCGCCGGTGCTGCTGGCGCCTTCGCCGATCAACTCGATCCCGCCCGCAGCTAGGGCATCGACCAGCTTCATCAATGAGTCGACATTGCCGCGAACCACGCCGTCCGACGCTTCCATGCGCTGGATGGTGGGTAGTGACAGCCCACACCGCTGCGCCATTTCGCGTTGGTCGATGCCCAGGAGCGCCCGGGCGGCTCGCAATTGCCCCGAAGTGATCATGCGAATCGAATGGCTCTCGCCGGTTAAAGCGTTATATGTAATGTTTCGTATAGCTATTATGATGTGTCAAGCATCATAATTTCGTAATATTACGTGCCGCCTACTTATTCCGGCATCTCGTCATGGCGCACGTTTGGCTGCAACAGCACGCAAGCGGCAGCGGCGAAGATCATCGCAAATCCGATCATATCGGGCACCGTCAAGCGTTCGCCGAGCACGATGGTGGATGCGGTGACGCCGATCACCGGCACCAGCAGCGAACCGAGCGAGGCCGTGACGGTCGGCAGGCGTCCGACAATCGACCACCACAGGAAATGTGCCAGCCCGACGCCGAACAACCCGACGAAGAGCACAGCCAGGATCGTCTCATTCCGGAGTGGCCAGAGATGCGGATGGCCTTCGAACAGGATCGTACCGGCGGTGATGAAAACCAGGCCGAACAACAATTGCCAGGCTGCGTTCGCCAGCGGCTCCATCGTGACCTTGGCCCACTTGATATAGACGGTCGCGATCGTCCAGCTCAGCGCGCAACCGAGCGAATAGAAGACGAATGGCGGAAACCCGGTGGCAAACAGGGGCCACAAGAGGACCGTCACCCCGAAAACGCACAGCGCGAACGCGAACCAGCCGATCGCGTTGAGCCGTTCACCGAGCACGAAGCGGCTCAGCACCGTCGTCCAAATCGGCATCGAATAAGTGATGATGATAGCGCGCGACGTCGCTCCGCTCAGCTGCGCAAAGCCGGAGAGGATCTGAAATCCGGCGACATTGAAGAAGCCGGCGACCATCACATGGATGTATTCGCCGCGCGGCACCCTCATGTTGTGGCCGGTAAAGATCGCGGCCCCGAACAGGGTGGCGGCACCTATGGCAGAGCCGGCGACACGCAGGCTCCAGGGGCTCACTTCCCGCAATGCATAGGCCGCGGCAATCCAGTTCAGGCCCCAGGCAAAGGCAAGCAATACCACCAGCAGCTTGGCCGTGGCAGCGGCGTCGCCTTGCGATGTCGGCTTCGGCATGACCCTGGGGACCCGGCGGGGATCGAACGGCACGAATACCTACGTCCTCGTCCGCTATAGCGGGCGCTCCGTTACATTGCGAGGTATCCCTGCGATGCAGATTTGTGGGCGGCCCTGCGTGTGGCGGTAAGTACATCCACCAGCCCTGCGGCGAACCGGCCCGCGTGTTGCACCGCCATCCTCGCTGTGTTAGCTAGCCCTCGATTTCAGGGGGTTTCCGCGGGCTTCTGCGACGTCCCCAGAGATCGGGATTCCCTCTTGGATTCCAATAGTTTGCGCCGCCTCCCGCGACGGCGTCTGGCCTGTGAATGAAGTCATAACAACGAGCGTCCCAGTGACAGGCGAAGGTCCGATCATCTCCGGTATGGCTGGCCGATACGCCGGCGCCCTTTTCGAGCTTGCTCTCGACAACAAGGCCGTCGACGCCGTCAAGAAAGACCTCGATCAGTTCGACGCGCTCGTTAACGGCAGTGCCGATCTCAACCGGCTGATCCGCAGCCCGGCCTTCGGTGCCGATGAGCAGCTCAAGGCGCTTTCGGCGATCCTCGCCAAGGCGGGCATCACGGGGCTGGCCGCAAATTTTCTCCGAGTCATCACGACCAATCGGCGGCTCTTTGCGGCGCGCGACATGATCCGCGCCTACCGTGCGCTGGTCGCCCGTCACAAGGGTGAGGTCACCGCGCAGGTGACGGTCGCCGAGAAGCTCAATGACAAAAATCTCGACGCGCTCAAGAGCGCGCTCAAGTCGGTGACCGGCGGGAAGGACATCGACCTCGACGTCAAGATCGAGCCGGCCATCATCGGCGGGCTGATCGTCAAGGTCGGTAGCCGCATGGTCGACAGTTCACTCCGCACCAAACTCAATTCGATCAAGCTTGCGATGAAAGAGGCCCGCTGATGGATATCCGCGCCGCAGAAATTTCCGCCATCCTGAAAGAGCAGATCAAGAACTTCGGCCAGGAAGCCGAAGTCTCGGAGGTCGGCCAGGTGCTCTCCGTCGGCGACGGTATCGCCCGCGTCTACGGCCTCGACAATGTGCAGGCCGGCGAGATGGTCGAGTTCGAGAACGGCACCCGCGGCATGGCGCTCAACCTCGAGACGGACAATGTCGGCATCGTGATCTTCGGCGCCGACCGCGAGATCAAGGAAGGCCAGACCGTCAAGCGTACCGGCGCCATCGTCGACGTTCCGGTGGGCAAGGGCCTGCTCGGTCGCGTCGTCGACGCACTTGGAAATCCGATCGACGGCAAAGGCCCAATCAAGGCCGACAAGCGCGCGCGCGTCGATGTGAAAGCGCCCGGCATCATTCCGCGAAAATCCGTGCATGAGCCCATGGCGACCGGCCTGAAGGCAATCGACTCGCTGATTCCGATCGGCCGCGGCCAACGCGAGTTGATCATCGGCGACCGTCAGACCGGCAAGACCGCAATCGCGCTCGACACGATTCTCAACCAGAAGCCGCTGAACGCGCAGCCGGACGAGAAGATTAAGCTGTATTGCGTCTATGTCGCCATCGGGCAGAAACGCTCGACCGTCGCACAGTTCGTGAAGGTGCTGGAGGAGCAGGGCGCGCTCGACTATTCGATCATCGTCGCTGCCACCGCGTCCGACCCGGCGCCGATGCAGTACCTGGCGCCGTTTGCCGGCTGCACCATGGGCGAATATTTCCGCGACAACGGCATGCACGCCGTCATCATCTATGACGATCTGTCCAAGCAAGCCGTTGCCTATCGCCAGATGTCGCTGCTGCTGCGCCGCCCGCCAGGCCGCGAAGCCTATCCCGGCGACGTGTTCTATCTGCATTCGCGCCTGCTCGAGCGCGCTGCCAAGATGAATGACGACAACGGGGCCGGCTCGTTGACCGCACTGCCGGTGATCGAGACGCAGGCCAACGACGTGTCCGCGTACATTCCGACCAACGTGATTTCGATCACCGACGGGCAGATCTTTCTGGAGACCGACCTGTTCTATCAGGGCATTCGCCCGGCGGTGAACGTGGGCCTCTCGGTGTCGCGGGTCGGCTCGGCCGCCCAGACCAAGGCCATGAAAAAGGTCGCCGGCCGCATCAAGGGCGAGCTCGCGCAGTACCGTGAAATGGCGGCTTTTGCGCAGTTCGGATCCGACCTCGATGCGACCACCCAGCGCATGCTGGCGCGCGGCTCGCGGTTGACCGAGTTGTTGAAGCAGCCGCAGTTCTCGCCGCTCAAGATGGAAGAGCAGGTCTGCGTGATCTATGCCGGCGTCAACGGCTATCTCGATAAATTCGAGGTCGCGCGTGTGCGGGCCTTCGAGCAGGGCCTGCTCACCCTGATGCGCACCAAGCACGCCGATCTCCTCGACAGCATTCGCAAGAGCGGTGACCTGTCAGATGCGGATGCGGCGAAGCTCAAGAGCGTGGTCGAAGGCTACGCAAAGACTTTCACTTAAGTTGTCATGGCCGGGCTTGTCCCGGCCATCCCGATGAGCGGGCACAGTGCCCTCCTGAGCGAGATGCCCGGCACAAGGCCGGGCATGACAGAGAAGAGAGACGAGAACGGTTAAGAGCGACTGAGAAGATATGGCCAGCCTCAAGGACATGCGCGTTCGCATCGCCGCGACCAAGGCGACGCAGAAAATCACCAAGGCCATGCAGATGGTCGCGGCGTCGAAGCTGCGTCGCGCGCAAAGTGCGGCCGAAGCCGCGCGTCCTTATGCCGAGCGCATGGGCAAGGTGCTGGGCTCGATCGCGGCGGCGGTGGCGGGCAGCGATTCCGCACCGCGGCTGCTCGCCGGCACCGGTGCCGACAAGGTGCATCTGCTGGTGGTTTGCACCGCCGAGCGTGGCCTTTGCGGACCTTTCAATTCGTCGATCGTGCGGCTGGCGCGCGAGAGGGCCAACGCCCTATTGAATGAGGGCAAAGAGGTCAAGATTCTTTGCGTCGGGCGTAAAGGGCAGGATCAGCTGCGGCGGGTCTACGGCAAGCAGATCATCGAGACGATTGAACTGCGCGGCGTGCGCACCATCGGCTTCGAGCAGGCCGATATGATCGCCAGGAAAATCGTTGCGCTTTTTGATGAAGGCGCGTTCGATGTCTGCACGCTATTTTTCTCGCGCTTTAGATCGGTGATCGCGCAAATTCCGACTGCGCAGCAGATCATCCCGCCGGTGTTCGAAAAGGCCCCCGAGACTGGTCCCGCCGCGGCCTACGAATATGAGCCGGAAGAGGAAGAAATCCTTGCCGAGTTGCTGCCGCGCAATCTGTCCGTGCAGGTATTCCGCGCGCTTCTGGAAAACGCGGCTTCCGAGCAAGGCGCACGCATGAGCGCCATGGACAATGCCACCCGCAACGCGGGCGAAATGATCCGCAAGCAGACACTCACCTATAACCGCACCCGTCAGGCGATGATCACCAAGGAGCTGATCGAGATCATCTCCGGCGCCGAGGCGCTTTAATTCTGTAACGAGGACGATATGGCGACACCCAACGCAGTCGGAAAAATCACGCAAGTCATCGGCGCAGTTGTCGACGTGCAGTTCGAAACGCACCTGCCGGCGATCCTGAACGCGCTTGAGACGACGAATGGCGGCAACCGCCTCGTGCTGGAGGTTGCCCAGCATCTCGGCGAGTCGACGGTGCGCACCATCGCGATGGATTCATCCGAAGGTCTGGTGCGGGGTCAGGACGTCACCGACACCGGCCAGCCGATTGAAGTGCCGGTCGGCCCGGAATTGCTGGGTCGGATCATCAACGTGATCGGCGATCCGGTCGACGAAGCGGGCCCGGTCAAGGCCAAAAGCAAACGCGCGATCCACCAGGAAGCGCCGACCTACACCGACCAATCCACCGAGGCGCAGATTCTGATCACCGGCATCAAGGTCGTCGATCTGCTCGCGCCTTACGCAAAGGGCGGCAAGATCGGGCTGTTCGGCGGCGCCGGCGTCGGCAAGACCGTGCTGATCATGGAGTTGATCAATAACGTCGCGAAGGCACACGGCGGCTATTCGGTGTTCGCCGGCGTTGGCGAGCGCACGCGCGAAGGCAACGACCTCTATCACGAGATGATCGAATTGGGCGTCAACAAGGATCCCAAGAAGGGCTCGGTCGACGGTTCGAAATGCGCGCTCGTGTACGGCCAGATGAACGAACCTCCGGGCGCGCGCGCCCGCGTCGGCCTCTCCGGTCTCACGGTCGCCGAATATTTCCGCGACCAGGGCCAGGACGTGCTCTTTTTCGTCGACAACATCTTCCGCTTCACGCAGGCGGGTTCGGAAGTGTCGGCGCTGCTCGGCCGTATTCCTTCGGCGGTCGGCTATCAGCCGACTCTCGCAACAGACATGGGCGCGCTGCAGGAGCGCATCACCACTACCACCAAGGGCTCGATTACCTCGGTGCAGGCGATCTACGTGCCGGCCGACGACTTGACCGACCCCGCGCCGGCGACCTCGTTCGCGCACCTTGACGCGACCACCGTGCTGTCGCGTGATATCGCCGCCAAAGGCATCTATCCGGCGGTGGATCCGCTCGACTCCACATCGCGCATGCTGTCGCCGCTGATCGTGGGCGAGGAACATTACGCGGTGGCCCGGCAGGTCCAGCAGATCCTGCAACGCTATAAAGCGCTGCAAGATATCATCGCGATCCTTGGCATGGATGAGCTGTCGGAAGACGACAAAACGGCCGTGGCGCGCGCCCGCAAAATCGAACGCTTCCTTTCACAGCCTTTCCATGTGGCCGAAGTGTTCACCGGTTCGCCCGGAAAACTCGTCGACCTTGCCGACACCATCAAGGGTTTCAAAGGCCTCTGCGAAGGCAAGTACGACAACCTGCCGGAAGCCGCCTTCTATATGGTCGGCACCATCGAA
>CAVYER010000001.1:27500-446153 GCA_963767515.1 uncultured Alphaproteobacteria bacterium | reverse complement strand
TTGGTGGGCGCACAAGGACTCGAACCTTGGACCCGCTGATTAAGAGTCAGCTGCTCTACCAACTGAGCTATGCGCCCGGATTGCAACGGCGGAGACCCCGCCGAGCGCGCGTGGCTTAGCAAAGGCCGCTGGCAGTGTCCAGCCGCGCTGTCCATTCAAGCCTCGGAAAGACAAAGGAAAAGCCGCCGGATTTTTCCGGCGGCTTCTGGAGGCGGCACGCGTCGGGGAGACCGCGTTGGCCGTCGTCCGCTACCCTGAGCGCGCCTTATTGCGGCTGCGCGCCGCCGTCCTGCATCATTCCGCGTGGGCCGCGTTGCTGCCAACCACCAAAACCATGATGTCCGCGGAAGCCGCCGCCTTCCCGACCGCCGTCCCGGCCACCGAGCCGCGCGAGCGCGACAAACCGATGCTTCTGGCCGTCATCGAGACTCTTGTAGAGCGGGCCGGCCGCATCGGCGAGTTTCTTGAGACTGGCGGCGCGCTGACCCATCACCTCCGCGCGCAGGTTCAGACGCTCGACCGGATCCTTGGGACGATCGAGGCTGGCGCGTGCCGCAAATCGCTCCGAGCGCATCTTGGCGAGATCACGCAACGCGCTTTCCACCGCCGGCCAGTTCTTTTCCTGTTCGGCCGTGAGCTTGAGGCCGGCATGCAATGCGGCGATGCGCGCCTCACCGAATGCAGTGATGTCTTCCGCTGTCGGGCGCCAGTGCTGGACGCGCTGGAATTCGCTCGAGCCCTGCTGCGCGTAAGCAAGCGTAGCACCGACGATCGCGAGTGCGGTTGTTCCGGCGAGAAAAGTTTTCAACATGGCCACCTCCAATGGCATTTCCTGATGCCATCAAATAGAGGAGCCCGCCGCTGCCTTATCAAGTTAAAGTTTGGACAGAGATTACGCGGCTGCAATGTAGATGTACGCGCGTTCAGCATAAATGAGCGCAGGATGTTTGCGCGTCGTGCGTTGCCGCGTATTAAGAATTACATCATCCCGAGCAGGCGCGGCAAAAACAGCGTGAGTTCGGGCCAATAGGTCACGATCACCAGGAACACCAGCATCGTCACCAGCCATGGCCACACCGCCACCGCGAGATCGGTGATACGCATGCCGGCGATCATTGACGCGACATAAAGGTTCAGGCCGACCGGCGGATGGCACAGCCCGACCTCCATGTTGACGTCGATGACGATGCCGAAGTGGACAAGGTCGATGCCCAGCCGCTTGGCGGCCGGAGCAAGAATGGGCGCCATGATCAAGATGATCGAGTTCGGCTCCATGAAGTTGCCGGCCACCAGCAGCAATACGTTGACCAGCATCAGGAATCCGAACCAGCCGAGATTCTGCGCCGTGATCCAGTCGGCCAGCGCTGCGGGAATGTTTTCGTTCGACAGCACGAAGGAGAACAGCACCGCGTTGGTGATGATATAGAGCAGCATCGCGCTGGTATTGGCGGCGCGCAGCAGTACGCGCGGTACGTCCACGATTTTGATTGCCTTGTAGACGAAGACTGCGATGAAGAAAGAATAGACGGCAGCCATCGCGGCCGCTTCGGTCGCGGTGAAAAGGCCGCTGTAGATGCCGCCGATGATGATGACGACCAGCATCAGGCCCCAGATACTTTCGCGGAACGCGTGCCAGGTCTGCGCCCAGCTCGCTTTTTTCATGCGCGGATAGTTTCGCCGTCTGGCGAGGAACCAGGTCACGGTACACAGCATGACGGTAAGCAACGTGCCCGGCAGCAACCCGGCGACGAACAGCGCGCCGATTGAGGTATTGGTGGAGACCGCGTAGACGATCTTGGGGATCGACGGCAGCATCAGGATGCCGAGCGAGCCGGCGACCGTGATGATGCCGGCGCCAAACCGCATCGGATAGCCGTGGCGCACCATCTCGGGCAGCACGATGGCGCCGATGGCGGCGACGGTGGCCACGCTCGAGCCGCAAACCAGCGCGAACATCGCGCAAGCGACGATGCCGGCAAGCCCGAGACCGCCGTGCCAGTGGCCGATCAGCGACACCGCGAAATCGATCATGCGGCGCGCGACGCCGCCGTGGCTGAGGAAATTGCCAGCCAGAATAAAGAACGGAATGGCCATGATCTCGAAACTCTCGAGACCGGTGAACAACTTCATCGACACTGCCTCGATCGGAACGCCGGTGAGGATGAACAGAAATGTCAGCACGGTGAGGCCGAGCGCGATCGACACCGGCATGCCGGTGATCATGAACGAGATCAACAGGATGAAGATCGTGAGCGCGCGCAGCCACTGCGGCAACACGATAACCCCGGTCGCGTGCGCGACGCAGATCGCCAAGATGAAAATCGGCATCAATATCAGGATCAGCGCCAGCGGGTTCGACCAGCGGCTGGGAACCTCGCCATGCGGACTGGCCGAGGGATGCAGCGGCAGCGCCGCGGTCGCCTCAATGCCCTCGACCTTCGCTTCGCTGTGATGCGGCAGTTCGCCAGTCCAGTAGTACCACCACGCCACCTGCAGGAAGCGGAAGCACATCAGCCCGGAGCCCAGCGGTATCGCGGAATAGATCGCCCACATCGGCCATTCGAGGTCGTATGACTGCTGCCCGGTCTTGAACATTTCGGCGACGAAGGTGGCGCCGAAGATCGCAATCATCGCGGTGAAAAAAGCACCACACGCAATCGCGAACAGGATCACCTCCCTGCGCGATTTCGGCGGCAGCATGTTGACCAGGACATCGACGCCGACATGGATACCGGTACGCACGCCGTAGGCGGCGCCGAACTTCGCCATCCAGATGAACATGAAGATGCAAAGTTCCTGTGCCCAGGAGATGTCCAGGTCCGCGCCGGCGCGATAAATGGCCGACAAAATATCCGGGAGCACGGGTATGCCGTGCGCCGTGCCCCACTTGGCAAGGTTGATGGACAGGCCGGTGCCGTAACGGTGCAGCACCGCGAAAAATATCAACAGCGTCGCCGCGGCGATCAGCGTGGCGATTAGCCACTCTTCCAAATGGTCGAGCGCCCGATTGAGTCCCTTGAGCACGTGATTCCCCTCGGCCTCAGCGGGAAACGGCCGGGAGCCCCACGTTCCCGGCCGTTTTTTTCTTATTGTTATTGGCTTAGCAGACTGACCGTCAGTTCATCTTGACGTCGAGTTCCTTGGCGACCAGGTCGAGCACCTCTTGGCCGACGCGTCCCTTGGCCCACGTGTAGGTCGGCGCCATCGCCTTCTGCCAGGCGGCCTTTTGCTCGGGCGTCAGGTAGTGCAGCGTGGTCTTGCCGGACTTCTTGATTTCCGCCAGCGCATCTTCGTTTTCCTTGACGGCGATCGAATTGGTGTAGTCGGTCGCCTCGTCCATCGCCTTGTCGAGTTCCTTGCGGATATCGGCCGGCAGGCCGCTCCAGAACTTGGTGTTCACGATCACCGCGTATTGCAGATGGGCGTGGTAGGAGACGGTGATGTCCTTCTGCACTTCGTGGAACTTCTGCGTCAGATAGTTCGACGGAGTGTTTTCGCAGCCATCGACCACGCCCGTTTGCAGGGCCTGGTAGACTTCCGAGAAGGCCATGATCTGCGGGATCGAGCCGACGTTGCGGAAATACTGGTCGGCGATCTTCGACCCGGAGATGCGCATCTTAATGCCCTGGAAATCCGCCGGGTTTAGCAGGGGGCGGTTGGCCGACACCATGTGGAAGCCATTGTCCCAGTACGCGAGGCCGGTGATGCCTTTGGCTTCAAGTTTCTTGAAAAGCCATTGGCCGACAGGCCCCTTCATGGCCTTTGTGTAGGCCGCTTCATCCTTGAACAGCCAAGGGAGATCGAGCGCCTCGAATTCCTTGGCGCCGAGCGGCGCGAATTTGGCGGTCGACGGCGCCAGCATCTGCACCGAGCCGAGCTGCAAGGCTTCGATCTCTTCCTTGTCCTTGTACAAAGTCGAGTTCGGGTAGACTTCAACCTTGACCTTGCCGTTGGTGTACTTCTCGGCGAGCTCCTTGAACTTGAGCGCGCCCTTGCCCTTCGGCGTGTCGTTGGCAACGACGTGACTGAATTTGATCACGATCGGCGACTGCGCGCTTGCCGCGACAGGGGCCGCAAAAATGGCGGCCGCAGCCGCCGCGAAAATCCACTTGCGCATGGACATATTCCTCCAGTTGATCGCTTTGAACCAGCTTAATGCCTTGTTTTTCTAGTATTCAGGGTGGCACTAAACTGTCTTTCCGGCAAGTATACCTTGGCCGGAGTGGTTAAACCGCGACATCAACTGGAGGTGGATGCGGCGAAGGGCCGCCGCCTGGCTTATCTCAGGGCGGCGACGACCGGGCCCAGACCCATTTCCGCGGCCAGCCCGTGGGCGGCCCGCATCTGGTCCTCATCGAGCTTGGCAATCAGCGGACGGGCCGCAACCGCAAGTCGCTGCACAGCGGAGCTGCTCATCACAACGGATACGACCCTGTGACTGATCCGGTGTACCAGGCCATCCGACGATTCCGTGCGCGCCTGCTGCCGCGCCAGATCACGCAGTGCTACCTCCACCGGCGCCCAGTACGGCTCCTGCGCAGTCGTGAGTTTGAGCACGCTCTTGATGCGGGCGATATTGATCGAGGCCGAAGCCTGCCCCTGCTCGCCATACACCGAGTTAAACTCCCCCGCTTGAGCCAGCGGAGCGTTGAGCAACAACGCGGTGGTCGCGAGCGCGAAGGCGCTCGCGCGTACTATTTTTTTCATTTCGAAAGTCCCCAAGGCTAACGGGTTATGCGGGGGCAAGTATCGGGGAATCTTGCCGTGAAAACGTACGAAATGCGGACAAAATGTGATTTATGGGTTCCGAGAGGAACTATTTACCGACTTTGTGACCAGAAACGCGTAATGCCGCGCCCATTCGGGACGCGGCATTATCGTTAACGCGCCTAATTTTACCCGACGTCAGTCGAGTGGATGCGGTGCTCAATCGACGGCGTCTTGTTGCGTTTACTGGTGAGCTTGTTGAGCGCGCCAAGATAGGCCTTCGCCGATGCGACCAGGGTGTCGGGATCAGCGCCTTTGGCGGTGAAAGAGCGCCCGCTCTCCGAAAGCCGCACGGAGACTTCCGCCTGCGCGTCTGTCCCGCCCGTCACCGCATGAACCTGATAGAGCTCAAGCGTGGCCTCGTGCGGCACCAGCGCGCGAATGGCCTTGAAGATTGCATCAACGGGGCCATTGCCGGTCGACTGCGTCGTGACATGTTCACCATCGATGTCGAGAGTGAGTGTCGCAGTCTGCGGGCCCATCGTGCCGGCAATCACCGTCAACGACAGCACCTTGATGCGATCATGCGCGTGCGCGATCTCTTCATCGACCAGTGCCTCAATATCCTCATCGAAGATCTGCTTCTTGCGATCGGCCAGCGCCTTGAACCGGACGAAAGCGTCCTCGAGTTGGTTGCCCGCGAGTTCGTAACCGAGTTCTTCGAGCTTGTGGACGAAAGCATGGCGTCCGGAATGCTTGCCCATAACCAGCGAGGTCTGTTTCACGCCGACTGATTCCGGCGTCATGATCTCGTAAGTCTCGGCATTCTTAAGCATCCCGTCCTGATGGATGCCGCTCTCATGCGCAAAGGCGTTACGGCCCACGATCGCCTTGTTGTACTGCACCGGAAACGATGTCGCCGCCGAAACGAGCTTCGATGCACGGGTCAACATCGTCGCGTCGACGCCGGTCCAGAACGGCAACACGTCGTTGCGTGTGCGGATCGCCATCACGACTTCTTCCAGCGCGGTATTGCCGGCGCGCTCGCCGATACCATTGATGGTGCATTCGATCTGACGCGCACCTGCCTTCACGCCGGCCAGTGAATTGGCCACCGCCATCCCGAGATCGTTGTGGCAGTGCACCGAGAATCGCGCCTTGTCGGAATTCGGCACCCGTTCGAGCAACATCTTGAACAAAGCGAAGTGTTCCTCCGGCACCGTGTAGCCGACGGTGTCGGGAATATTGATCGTGGTGGCGCCGGCGTTGATGGCAGCTTCCACACAGCGGCAGAGGAAATCCGCCTCGGTGCGGGTGGCATCTTCGGCCGACCACTCGACGTCATCGGTATGGCCACGCGCCCGCGTCACCTGCGCGATCACCATCTCGTAGACCTCGTGCGGCTCCTTCTGGAGCTTGTATTTCATGTGCACCGGCGAGGTGGACAGGAACGTGTGGATGCGCCTGCGCTTGGCCGGACGGATGGCTTCGGCGCAGCGATCAATATCCTTGGGTGCGGCACGCGAGAGTCCGCAGATCACCGAATTTTTGGCGCGCCTGGCAATTTCATTGACCGCCGCGAAGTCGCCTTCCGAAGCGATCGGAAAGCCGGCCTCGATGACGTCCACACCCATATGGTCGAGCAGCTCGGCGACCTCGAGCTTTTCCTCGTGGGTCATGGTCGCACCGGGACATTGCTCGCCATCACGCAAGGTCGTGTCGAATATGACGACACGGTCCTTTTCGGACTGAGTCTTTGGGTTCATCGGATTATTCCTTCTCGTCGAAGGCGCCGCTCTGGGGCGCTATGGGGTTCTCTTGCTCATTCCGTCGATCCCCCGAGTGCCCAGGCGCAAATGGCCCAGCCGGCCCTCAGGGGCGGATAAGGAGAAGGAGCGAGCCCAGAATGAGGGTTGCCGCGGAGCCGGCGTATTCCGCCGTCCGCTCGATCGCGCAGATATTCGGGCGCGTCGTCATGGCTTTCGAATAACCCTCGTCTTCAACCGTTAGGGTGGCGGAAACTCTTTAAGTCCGCGTTAACCCGTCCAACACGTCCCTTTTAGCGGATTGCTGCACTGCGAGGCAAGACCTCAGAAGAAGACCTCAGGATTAGCGTTCCGCCTTCAGCGCTTTGTGTGCTTTCTGCAGCTCCTTGAGTGCCTTGCCCTTGATCCGCGGGAAATCAAGACCGAGTGCGCGAAGCTCTCGCACGAGCACGCCCGCAACCACCATGCGCGTGAACCACTTGTGATCGGCGGGCACGACAAACCAGGGCGCGTCCGGACGACTCGTGTTCCGGATCATGTCCTCATAGGCGTTCTGGTATCTATCCCAGAGCTTTCGTTCGTTAACGTCCGCCATCGAGAACTTCCAGCGTTTGGCCGGCTCGTCGATGCGGTCGAGAAAGCGCTTGCGTTGCTCCTCTTTCGACACGTGCAGGAAGAACTTCAGAACCAGCGTGCCGTTTCGCACAAGATGACGTTCAAAATTGCGGATATCATCGAAGCGATGTTGCCAGATATCCTTGCCGCTCAATGATGCCGGGAGCTTCTCTTGCCTCAGAAATTCCGAGTGCACCCGAACGACCAGAACTTCCTCGTAGTAGGAGCGATTGAAAATACCGATGCGTCCGCGCTCGGGCAGGTGCCGAGCCGCGCGCCATAGGAAATTGTGATCGAGTTCCTCGACGCTCGGCTGCTTGAAAGGATGGACTTCAACACCTTGCGGGTTGAGGCCAGTCATCACGTGCTTGATCACGCTATCCTTGCCGGCGGCGTCCATTGCCTGAAGAATGATCAGCACCGACCAGGAATCAGAGGCGTAAAGCCGCTCCTGCAATCCGGTCAACTGCTCGACGCCCTCGGCGAGCATCGCCTTGGCGTCACCTTTATCAGCGGTAAGGCCATAACATTCGGCGGGGTCGCAAGCCGACAGGCGAAATTTGTCCGGGTTATCGATCCTGAAGCGCCTGGCTATGTTATACAGCGTCATGTTGCCTCTCCGCCGCCGACAATAGTCCCACTCTACCCGCCCGCAAATCGCGATGTCAGGAACGCTGTTACAAAACGCGGCATTGCGCGATCGATATCGGCGGACCCGCGGACGATGCGAATATCGGCAAGCTCCGGATGCGGCTCAGAGGCCAGATGCGCAAGAGCCCGTTCGCGCAGGACGACAGGTGGTTCGTTCGATCGCAAGACCTTGATCTGCGCGATCAACGGGCCATCGACAATCATGGTCCAGCCCGGCTCGGGCTCAAACTCGGCGACGTCTAGACCGGTCTCCTCCTTCAGCTCGCGCCGCACACTGAGATCGAGATCGACCTTGCCGTCGACGATGTCATCCGGATCGGGCGTGCCACAGGGAAAATAAATCAGGCCCGCGTTGAATGTCTCCGCGCCCATCACCCCAAGCAGCACTGCGCCGTCCCGTGCGACGATTGCGGCGGCACCAAAGCAATCGCGCACGCCCGCAGGTGGCCGACCCCAATGGCGCCACGCAGCAAAACTCGCGTAGTCGGTTTCGAGATATTCACCGCGAAGAACGCCGGCCTCTAAAACCTGATGGTGCATAAGCAATACGCGGCCGTTCCACAGTGTCGGTTTCTCTTTGCGCATTGCTTCAAAAAACGCATCAATCTCGGCCCGGCGTTCATTTGCGAATGCCCAGGGCTTCGGCGCGAAGGCAAGCTCCAGCCCATCAATATGGAATACCGGCGGCACGCTATTCATGGGGCGAGCATTTCCGCTTCAAAAACACGCGTCGGCTTTACGATTTCTTCCTGCGCGCTCACGAGTTGAATTTCGCGCGCATTTGCACCCGCCGTCCTTGCCAGCACTCCGAAGATGCTGGACGCCGACAGTGAAAGGGCCTCGCCGATTTTGCCGTCACGCAGATAGTGCGCGAAAAACAAAGCTGCGATGGCATCCCCCGCACCATTCACCGCCAGCGGCAGTCTGGGCGTACGCAAGACAAAGCAACCGCTTGCGCCGGACGCCAGCAAGTCGATCGAGTCGGCCGGCGTTTCGTCGGTATGCAGAGACGTCACCAGTACCGCGCGTGGCCCGAGATCATGCAAAGCATTCACAGCATCACGCGCCTGACGTAGCGTCTTGCTGGCGCGCGCGCTCAAACAATCGAGCTCGAACTGGTTGGGCGTGATGACATCGGCGGCGGGAACCGCCTTATTTTTCATGAAGTCGGGAATGCCATCGCGCACAAAGATGCCGCGACCGACATCACCGATCACCGGATCGCAGCAATATCTGGCATTTGGATTGGCGCGTTTCACCGCTGTGACTGCGTCCAGTATGGCAGCGCCGATATCGACAGAGCCCATATAACCGGACAGGACACCGTCGCATTCTCCGAGCACCCCGCGTTGCGCGATCCCGGCCACCACCTCGTTGATCATACCGGAATCGAATACGCGGCCTTTCCAATCGCCATAGCCGGTATGATTGGAGAATTGCACAGTATGGATCGGCCAGACCTCCACGCCCATTCGTTGCAGCGTGAATACGGCGGCATCATTGCCGACGTGGCCGTAGGCGACGTGCGACTGGATTGAGAGGATATTCATGGCCCCGACAATAACAGACACGGCGGGGAAATCCCCGCCGTGCGATTATCGTCAGACACCTCAAGTGAAACCTACTTCATCCCCATTTTCTTGATCGCCGCATCGACGAAATCGTTGGTGTAGGTCTTCGACAGGTCGATATTGGCCTTGGCCACGTCGGGCGACGATTGGCTGAACACCGCGAGAACCGCCGCGGCGCCCTTCGGATCCATACGCCCCGTCTCCGAGTACATCGGAATCGTGTTCTTGAGCGCAGCGAGATAAAGATCTTTGTCTTTGCCGACCATTTCCGGCGGCATCTTGTTCATGATCTCTTCAGGCGTGTGGGAGTGGATCCACTTCAGCGTGGCCACGATCGCAGTGGCCATGCCCTGTACTTCCTTCTGATGGCCGGCAACCCAATCCGCCTTGGTGTAGAGCGCACCGCCGGGGTACTCGCCGCCGAAGACTGCGAGGGTGTCTTTCTGTGTCCGTGTATCACTCAAGATCTTCAGATCCTTGTTGCGGCCCTGAAGTATGGTGACGGAGGGATCAAGCATAACGGCCGCATCGATCTCCCCTTGTTCCATCGCCGCCACAGCCGTCGCGCCGAGACCGACACCGACGACGCCAACCGAATTCGGATCGACGCCGTTCTTGCTCAACAGATATTTCAGGAAGAAATCAGTCGAGGACCCGGGAGCGCTGACGCCGACTTTTTTGTTGGCGAGGTCCTTCACCGACTTGATCTCGCCTGCATGCTTCGGCGATACGACCAGGGCCAGGCCGGGGTAGCGGTCGTAGACGACGAAGGCCTGCAGGTGCTGGCCCTTGGCGGCAAGATTCACACAGTGGTCGAAATAGCCGGACACTACGTCCGCGCTGCCGCCGATGACGGCTTTGAGCGACTCTGAACCGCCCTTGAAGTCGACGACCTCAACGCTGACTCCGGCTTTCTCAAATTCGCCGAGCTGCTTGGCCAGAATGGTGGGCAGATAGCACAGGCAGCCGCCACCACCGACGGCAAGCGTGACCTTGGACTGTGCGAATGCGAGACCGCTCGACAGCACGAGCGCGCCAAGCACCGTGATTAATCGCCGGAGAATTGCGGGCATGACTTCCTCCCTTGTTTTGCGAGGCCTTCAGCGGGCCATTTGGCCTGGACGATAGGCCAGCGCAGCGAGGCTGACTAGGGCCTGCTGTCCGCCGCCAGCGGACGCCAGACCAGCAGGCGCTTCTCAACCAGGCTGACAATTGCATCGATGACGATCACGAAGGCCGCCAGCACGAACATGCCCGCAAATACGCCCGCAACGTCAAATATGCCTTCCGCCTGCTGAATCAGGTAACCGAGACCGGCGGCAGAACCCAGATATTCGCCCACCACCGCGCCCACCACGGCAAATCCCACCGAGGTATGCAGCGAGGAGAACATCCACGACAGCGCTGACGGCCAGTAGACGTGATGCATCAATTGGCGCTCGTTCATGCCGAGCATGCGGGCATTCGCCAGCACTGTCGGGCTGACTTCCTTGACGCCTTGATAGACATTGAAGAACACGATGAAGAAAACCAGCGTGACGCCGAGCGCGACTTTCGACCAGATGCCGAGACCGAGCCAGAGCGTGAAGATCGGCGCCAGGACCACGCGCGGCAGCGCGTTGACCATTTTAACGTAGGGATCAAGCACCGCCGCAGTGCGCGGCTGACGCGCAAACCAGAAGCCGACCAGCACTCCACCGATCGATCCGATCACGAACGCCAGAATCGACTCGATCAACGTGACCCAAAGATGTTTCCAGATCACGCCGGAAACGAACCAGGCCACGATTTGCTGCGCCACGTCCACGGGATTGGAAAAGAAGAAAGGCGGCAGCAGGATTTTGCCGAAGACAGGATATGTGGTGAGTCCATACCAGATCGCGACAGAAAACACCGCGACTAAAATCTGCAACAAGAAAAGCCTGATCCTGGACATTAACTTTTCCTGCTGCAGATTTCTTCTAGTCGCTCACGGTTTCTTGAACAGGCCAACCAGGCCGACGGCGCCTTTGGCATGGCCCTTGAGCTTCGCAAGGAGTTCGTCGCGCGTCAGGCCTGGTGGCAATTCCTTCGAATCAAGGTCTGTCGCAATCAAAGTGAATACGTAGTGATGATAGTTGTTGTTCGGCGGCGTGCATGGGCCAACATAGAAGCTTTGACCCGCAGTCCCCTTGCCGCCCACATATTTATCGGATGGCTTGCTGACCTCGCCTTCGGCGAAACCCGTAACCGACGCAGGAATTCCGTAACCAACCCAATGAACCGAACCCAATCCGCCCCCTCCCTCGGGGTCAATCATGATCAGCGCGAAACTCTTTGTGTCGGCGGGCGCATTGGCCCAGTTCAACGGCGGCGATACGTTTTCTCCAACGCAGTTCGGATTGGCCTTATTGGCGCCGGCGTTTTTGACGGCCAGTGGCGTGCCATCCTTGAAGGCGGGTGAGGTGAGAGAAAACGGCTCGGCCGACGCGATTCCGCCAAACAACACGACACCTGCAGCGGCAGCAAGCACATAACGTATTCCTAACATTGTAGTCCTCCTTGTCGATTCCCCTACCGTCATTGTGAACAATTTCAGCGCAACAAAATTCCGCGCGCTAAACCCCCTCTACCTGCGCATAGCCTTTCATCACTTCGGCCTTGAGACTGTGCCAGATATCGCGGTGCATTTCATGAAACGCAGGGTCGAGCTTTACCTCGGAGATATCGCGTGGACGGGCGAGCCCCACGCGCCAGTCGCCTATAACGCGCGCGGCAGGGCCTGCCGACATAATGACGACGCGGTCGGACAGTGCGATCGCTTCCTCCAGATCGTGCGTGACAAACAGCACAGCCTTTCGGTCGGTCGTCCACAGATCAAGCAACAAATTGCCCATGATCTGGCGGGTCTGCGCATCGAGTGGACCGAATGGTTCATCCATCAGGAGGATCTTGGGATCGCAGATCAGCACTTGCGCGAGGCCAACGCGTTTGCGTTGTCCGCCCGACAGCATATGCGGATAACGATCGCCGAACGTACCGAGGCCTACACGTGTCAACCACTGCTGCGCACGCGCGCGCGCCTCTTCGGCGTCCACTCCCGCGACCTCCAGTGCAATGGCGACATTTTCGAGCGCGGTTTTCCAGGGGAACAACGCGTCAGCCTGGAACAGGTAACCAGCCTGGCGATTGAGCACCGCAAGCGGGGCGCCGAAAATATCGACAGCGCCGGACGACGGCGCAATCAGGCCCGCCGCGACATTCAGCAGAGTCGATTTTCCGCAACCGGTGGGACCAACGATGGCGACAAATTCACCGTCCGCAACGTTGAGCGTCGCACGATCCACCGCCGTATAGATGCCACCGCCTGCGAGTCGAAACGATACCGAAACATCGCCGAGCGCGACAGCAGCCGCAGCGGACGATTTTCCAGTACGGTTTGAAGCGGCGGCAATGCCGCCCGTCATGCGTTCCTCCCCGCTTCCGTTTCTTGAATGCAACGTATCCGGCCAAATCCGGCTTGCAAAGCCGGATGCGTGGCGTGGCCCTACAGACCCTTGATCAAGCCGGCATCGATCAGCATGCGGTTAAATCGGCTCGCCTCCGCGCCGCCACTGCAGCGATAGAAAAGTCCATGGCACCGTTTGAGAATCTTCTTCTGTTCGGCGAACGAGGGGTCAAGCGGCACCCCTGCAGCCTCCTGCACCAATAGCGGAATATAGGGCGCATCGAGCGTGTTGAGGGCGGACGACAGATCGGCCGGTTTGAAATTGACGGTGTCGATCGCGTAGTAGCTCGTGTAATACCGCGGGTCGAAAGCCTCCAGATGGTGGGCGAGCGCGACTTCGTTGAGCGATGGATCGATAATTCGGTAGGCAAATTCCGGCTGGTGATCGCCAAAGCGCACGATCAGAAATGATTCAGTCGGGAAGTCGCGCTTGAGACGATCGAGCAGCGCAGAATAATCGCGCGCGCTCAATGTCTGCCGCCGAATATATTCGTCGATATTCGGCGCGTTCCCCGGGTCGCGCCAACCCGGCGTCAGCTCGGGTCGATAGCGAAAATCCCAAGGGAAGTGATTGGCGGCGGTATAGACGAACAGAAACAGCGGACCTTGTCCGCGTTCGCGCGCAATGATGTTGGCGGCCTGGTCGAAATAAAAACTGTCAGGCTCGAGCCCGCGCGCGCCAAGATCCTTCATATCGAGGTAGCGTTCGACGCCAGCGGTGGTCTGAAAACTGCGCGATCCAAGGAACGCGCCATAAAACGGATAAAGACTGAACGTCTTGTAGCCGCAGCGGCTGAGCGCGTTGGGCAGTCCGCGCGCGACATGACCGGCGGCGATACGAGTCACGGATGTCGCGAAGCGGCCATAGGAGCGCGCTGAAAGGCCGGTCAGCACGTTATATTCCGTGAACCAGCTGGGACCGCCAGCGCCTTCCACGACCAGCTTTCGCGCTTTGCCATCGAACGATTGGAAGTGCCGTTGATATCCTGGCGGCACCTTGATGCCGGGCGCCGCTGTAATGTCAAAGCTGGATTCATCGTGCAGCAGGATGATGTGCGGAAGTTTTGCGCCCGGACTGCACGCTGCCACCGGCAATTTCAGCCGCTCGGCAACCGTGGCATCGGATTCAAGTAAACCGTGGGTGGCAAATTCGTAGACGGCCTCGACGCCCGAGCGCGCGAACTTCGACACATAATCGCGGCTGAAGAATTCGCCGTAAAAATCCGCCGGATAGGCAACCGAGAATGCGACCAACCCACCCATACATAGCGTGCTGCCGAGCGCACTCGTGCGCAGGCGCACGCGGAACGGATCAACCCGCCACAGCAACACGAGCAATGGAACCGCAATCGCCGTGCCGAACAAAATCGGTTCGCGCAGTCGCGGCATGATTGTGAAGAGGAAGGCCGACGTATCCGGGTCGATGATCATCAGGTCGACGAAATTGACCGTCATCATCAACTTGTCGTACTTGAACTGCGACAGGATGATCAGCGTGACCACCATCGCGAGCGACAGCAGCGCGGCGATTGCAGGCCGCCGCAACAGTCCCAGCCAGAAGAAATTCAGCAGCGCCCAGAAAAGAAGAAAAGTTGCCTTGGTCGCGAGATCGAGCTCGGTCGCAGTCATCACGACGAGCGCGGCAAGGTGCAGGGCGGCGACAATGACGAGCGCCAATACGTCACGGCGCGAGACCGCCTCGGCGGGCGAAAAACGGCTGAGCAGTGCTGACGCTGCGGACAACATGGCCTACGGACGGCCCTGCCCGGCTGCGATCCCCACGGCTCCCCCAGCGCACGGCCCGCTGTCATATGACTGTAATCAAACTGTCATTGCAAGTCGGCGCACGCCCCGCAGGTCGGAAATTAATGATTTGGGCCAAAGGGATGAGGCTTCTGCGGGCCCCAAACCACCGGGTTCCGCGTCCCAGCCTCGCATGCCATCATCTCCGCGATGATGTTTGACGCCCGCCTTGCTGATGCGTGGGCACGGCTGCCGGACTATCTCGGCGGTCATGTGCTGGTCAGTCTTACCGCGCTTGCGATCGGGCTTGGGATCAGCCTGCCAGTCGCGATCGCGTCGAGACACCGGCCGGTCCTGCGCGGCACACTGCTGACGATCGCCAGTGTCGTGCAGACCATCCCGGGACTGGCGCTGCTGGCGCTGTTCTACCCGCTGCTCCTGGCGCTCGCTGCGTTGTCCGAACGCCTGTTCGGCAAGAGTTTCTCCGCACTCGGATTTCTACCGTCGGTCCTGGCGCTGGCGCTCTATTCGATGCTCCCGGTCCTGCGCAACACCGTGACCGGGCTTAACGGAGTCGACCCACGCCTGAGCGAAGCTGCGCGCGTCGTCGGCGTTCCGCCGTGGAAACTGCTGCGCGACATCGAGTTGCCGCTCGCGCTCCCGGTCATCATGGCGGGCATCCGTACGTCAGCGGTTTGGGTTATCGGCACTGCCACGCTTGCGACGCCAATCGGCCAAACCAGTCTTGGCAATTATATTTTTACCGGCTTGCAAACCCAGAATTGGGTCTTCGTCATCTTCGGCTGTATCGCTGCTGCAGTACTGGCGCTCGCGGTCGACCAGATGCTGGCGTTGATACAAGCGGGCGTGAGCCGCCGCAGTCGCTGGCGAACAATGCTGGGGGCATTTGGCCTGGTGGCCCTGACACTCGCTGCGTTGGTCCCCGGATTGGCGCGGCCACAGGCAACGTATCTCATCGGCGCCAAAACCTTCACTGAGCAATACGTGCTGGCCGCAACGATTCAACAGCGTCTCGAAGCTGGAGGACTCACGGCCGCACGCCGTCCGGGACTTGGCTCCAACGTGCTTTTTGACGCTCTTGCGTCCGGCGAAGTGGATGTTGCCGTCGACTATTCCGGAACTTTGTGGGCCAACCGCATGCAACGTACGGACGTGCCGCCGCGCGCGCAGTTGCTCGCAGAATTGTCAAATACCCTTAAGGCACAATACGGCGTTCAGGTGCTCGGCTCGCTCGGATTTGAGAATGCCTATGCGCTGGCAGTGACACGCAAGAAGGCCGAGGCGCTTAACGTCCATTCGATTTCCGATCTCGCTTCCAAGACCAGCGAACTTACTATCGCCGGTGACTACGAGATATTTGCCCGGCCCGAATGGACGGCACTGCGCAATGCCTACGGACTCAATTTTCGCAGCCAACGCCAGATGCAGCCGGAATTCATGTACAAGGCCGCAGCCGATGGGACGGTCGACGTGATTGCCGCTTATACAAGCGACGGCCAGATCTCGACTTACGATCTCACGGTGCTCACCGACGACAAACACGCTATTCCGCCTTACGACGCAATTTTGCTGGTTTCGCGGAAGCGGGCTGGCGACACGGCTTTGATTGACGCCCTCAAGCCGCTGATCGGCTCGATTGATGTGGCAACGATGCGCGAGGCCAATGCGCGCGCCTCCAATGGGACCACCACCCCCGATGACGTCGCGCGGTGGCTCGCGAAGGAAATCTCGAGGAAACGATAAAACGGCGCGCGACTAGTTGCGGTCGTCTTTGCCTTCAAGCTCGAGCGCGCGGCTCTGCGTCATCCGCAACAGGCAATCGCCGGCGTCTATGCGGGCGATGGTGCCCTCGCCAAGGCCGTAATAGAGACAATTGGCGTCGCGATACTGGATCCACAAACGCTGCGCCACCCGCAATTGCTCGCGCTGCCTGGCTACGCCCGTATTCAACATGCGCTGGTAGGCAATCGTCATGCGCTTGTCCCATTGCGCGGTTTCCGCCTTGAGACAATCGACCATTTCATAGGTGCTGCCGTCGCAGGATTGGCCGGGCTCGCCCTGATCGCCTGCATAAGCGAACGCGGCCGCCCCGATCAGGACGGCCGCGGCAATAGGAGCAATTCGTACCATCCGGACTAGTTCTTGCTCTTGTCGACCAGTGCCCGTTGCTTGATCCACGGCATCATTTCGCGCAGCTTGGCCCCGACCTGCTCGATCGGATGCTCGGCGAGCTTGGCGCGCGTCGCCTTGAACGAAGTCTGGTTGACTTTGTTCTCCAGCATCCAGTCGCGGGTGAAACGGCCTGACTGGATGTCAGCCAGCACTTTCTTCATCTCGGCCTTGGTCTCGGACGTGATCACGCGCGGACCGGAAACATATTCACCGTATTCCGCGGTATTCGACACCGAGTAGTTCATGTTGGCGATGCCGCCCTCGTAGATAAGGTCGACGATCAGTTTCACTTCGTGCACGCACTCGAAATAAGCCATCTCGGGTGCATAGCCGGCTTCCACCAACGTCTCGTAGCCTGCCTTCATCAGCTCGACCAGGCCGCCGCACAGCACAGTCTGCTCGCCGAACAGGTCGGTCTCGCATTCTTCCTTGAAGGTCGTCTCGATAATGCCGGCGCGGCCGCCGCCAATCGCCGACGCATAAGAGAGCCCAAGATCGTGTGCGTTGCCGGAGGCATCCTTGTGGATCGCAACGAGGCAAGGCACGCCGGCACCGCGCTGATATTCCGAACGCACGGTGTGGCCGGGGCCTTTGGGCGCGATCATTAATACGTCGAGGTCAGTGCGCGGCTCGATCAGGTTGAAATGCACATTGAGACCGTGCGCAAACATCAACGCCGCGCCGTCCTTCATGTTCTTGGCGAGGTGATCGCGATAGATATCGCCCTGCAATTCGTCGGGCGTGAGCATCATCATGACGTCAGCCCATTTGGCCGCTTCCGCGACTTCCATGACCTTGAACTTCTCGGCCTCGGCCTTTTTCACGCCGGCCGAGGTCTTGCGCAGCGCGACTGCAACCTCCTTCACACCGCTATCGCGCAGATTGAGCGCATGGGCGTGGCCCTGGCTGCCGTAGCCGATGATGGCGACCTTCTTGCCTTTGATGAGGTTCAGGTCGGCGTCGCGATCGTAGTAAACACGCATGATAACTAACCCCTATTTGGGCCCGTTGCTCGGCCACTTTCCTCACGCATCATGGCCGGGCTTGTCCCGGCCATCCACGTCTTTATTTGTCGCAGCGTCGATAGCAAGACGTGGATGCCCGGCACAAGGCCGGGCATGACGAAATCTACTCCCGCCCGCGTTGCTGCTTGATCTGTCGTCTCCCCGCATAGAGCAGCGCAAAGCCAAATAGCACGCTGCCGTATTTGACGATCTCAGGCATTTGCGAGCCCTGTTCGAAACAATAGACCTTGCTGACGAGATTGAAACAACGCGCGTTCTCTTGCGCATAAGGCTTGATGAAAACGCCCAGCATGATCAGAGGGATCGCGAGGATGGTCAGCCCCATCTCACATCCCCTCCGGCCCGCGCATGATGGCGGCAATGCCGGTGCGCGCCACCTCCACGAGACCGAGCGGCAACATCAACGCGATGAACTGCTCGATCTTTTCACTGGCGCCGGTGATCTCGAACACGAAGCTCTCGGTGGTTGCATCAATCACGCGCGCACGGAAGGCATCGGCCAGCCGCAACGCCTCGACCCGGTTCTCTCCCTTGCCTTTGACCTTCACCATGGCGAGTTCGCGCTCGATGGCATTGCCGGCGAGCGTCATGTCCACCACATGATGTACCGGCACCTGGCGGTCCAGCTGGTTCTTGATCTGCTCGATCACCATCGGCGTTCCGGTCGTGACGATAGTGATCAGCGAAAGATGCTGCCGGTGCTCGGTCTCCGACACGGTCAGCGACTCGATGTTGTAGCCGCGGCCGGAAAACAGGCCGATCACGCGCGCCAGCACGCCCGGCTCGTTGTCGACCAGCACCGAGAGCGTATGGGTCTCGGCCTTCTGCGCCGTCGGCGCTGCCGGATAATGACTTGTTGTGGGAGCGTTCATCACACCATCACCTTGCCTTCCTCGGTGATCGCGTCTTCGACGCTGACGCCGGCATCACCAAGCAACATTTCATTGTGCGCGCGTCCCGACGGAATCATCGGGAAACAGTTCTCTTTCGGGTCGACCACACAGTCGAACAGCACGGGCTTGTCGACCTCGATCATTTCCTTGATGGCACGGTCGAGATCGCCGGGCTTCTGGCAGCGGATGCCATGCGCATGCATTGCTTCAGCCAGCTTGACGAAATCCGGCAAAGCCTCCGAATAGCTCTCGGCATAGCGGCCGCCGTGCAGCAATTCCTGCCACTGCCGCACCATGCCCATGTAGCTATTGTTGAGGATGAATATCTTGATCGGCAGCCGGTACTGCACCGCGGTCGAGAGTTCCTGCATGGTCATCTGCACCGAGGCTTCGCCCGCGATGTCGATGACCAGCGAACCCGGATGCGCAAGCTGCACGCCAACCGCCGCCGGCAGGCCATAGCCCATGGTGCCCAGCCCGCCGGACGTCATCCAGCGGTTCGGCTCCTGGAAGCCGTAAAACTGCGCCGCCCACATCTGGTGCTGACCGACCTCGGTGGTGATGTAGACGTCCTTGTCCTTGGTCAGCTCGTAGAGCCGCTGGATTGCGTATTGCGGCTTGATCACATCATTCGAGGGTTTATACGCGAGCGATTTGCGCGCGCGCCACTTGTCGATCTGCGTCCACCACATCTGAAGCGACTTCTTGTCGGGATGGATCGCACTTGTACGCCACAGCCGCACCATATCTTCGAGCACGTGCGCGCAATCGCCGACGATCGGCACGTCGACCTTGACGTTCTTGTTGATCGAGGACGGGTCGACATCGACGTGAATCTTCTTTGAGCCGGGCGAGAAGGCATCCAGCCGTCCGGTAATGCGATCGTCGAAGCGTGCGCCGATACAGATCATCACGTCGCAATCGTGCATCGCCATGTTGGCTTCGAGCGTGCCGTGCATGCCGAGCATTCCGACCCATTTGGGATCGGCGGCGGGAAAAGCACCCAGGCCCATCAGCGTGGAGGTGATCGGATAGCCGGTCAGCTTGACCAGCTCACGCAGCAGATCGCACGCAGCTTTGCCGGAATTCACCACGCCGCCGCCGGTGTAGAACAGCGGCCGCTTGGCGTGCGCCATCAGGTCGATCGCTTGCTTGATCTTGTCCAGGTCACCTTTGACTTTTGGTTTGTAGCCGGTGTGCGGAAAGTCTTTCGGCCGCGAATAGATTCCCTTCGCGAACTGGATGTCCTTCGGCACATCGACCACGACCGGTCCAGGCCGGCCGCTCGACGCGATGTGAAATGCCTCGTGCAGCACGCGCGGCAGATCTTCGATCCGCTTGACCAGATAGTTGTATTTGGTGCACGGGCGCGTAATGCCAACCGTGTCGGCTTCCTGGAAAGCGTCGTTGCCGATGAGATGCGTCGGCACCTGGCCGGTGATGCAAACGAGCGGGACTGAGTCCATCAGGGCGTCGGTCAGGCCGGTGACCGCATTGGTCGCGCCGGGGCCTGAGGTCACAAGCACGCAGCCGACCTTGCCGGTCGAGCGCGCATAGCCCTCGGCCGCGTGCACGGCGCCCTGCTCGTGGCGGACGAGAATGTGCCGCACCTGGTTTTGCGCGAAGATTGCGTCATAGATCGGCAGCACCGCGCCACCCGGATAACCGAACAGATGCTCAACGCCCTGATCGGAGAGCGCCTGAATCACCATTTCTGCGCCGGTCATTTCGCGTGTCATGACATTACCCTTTCACCAACTGATCGCCCGGTCCGCCTAGCCAATAAAAAAGGCCCGTAACGGGCCACGTCCGGACGCTCGCCTGAGGTCCCTCTCTAGGACCCAGCCAGCGCCCGAACTTCTACGACAAGAGCAATAATATTGCGTAACACTGTGTCTGCTCGTACTTTCATTGCGCGGTTTTATAATAGGGCCGCAGGGCCCGGTCAAGCCCAAAACAGCGTCATTTGCGGCCAGAAAGGTGGGCCTGAAGGACGGAAAGAGCCTTTTCGGGGGTTTCCCATAGCCAGTCTTTCATCTGGTTACGAAACCAGGTGACCTGACGCTTGGTATAGCGACGTGTGTCCATGATGGCGCCGGCCGCAGCCTCCTCAATCGAGATTTCGCCGTTCAGGTGGCGGATCAGCCAGGGGACGCCGTGCGCCTTCATCGCAGGCAGCAAAGGGTCGAGCTTGCGGGCGGCCAGCTTTTTCACCTCGTCCAGCGCACCGTCGCGCAGCATCGTGGCAAAGCGCGTCTCGATACGGCGCACCAGTTCCTTGCGCTCACAGGTGAGGAAGATTTTCACCGCCTGGGCGGGATCGATCAAAGCCGGCATGCCTTCCTTGTGCCACTCTGACAGCGGGCGCCCGGTCGCCAGCACCACTTCCAGCGCGCGTGCGATGCGCGAGCGGTCATTGACCATCAGGCGCTGCGCCGTGGGAGGATCCTTCAGCGACAGCTCGGCGTGCAGCGCCGGGGCGCCTTCGCGCTGCAATCGACCACGGACCTCGGCGCGAACGGCCGCGGGGATCGGCGGCACGGCAGCAAGCCCTGTGGTCAAGGCTTTGAAGTAAAGTCCGGTGCCGCCGACCAAAATCGGCACCTGACCTTGCGCTTCGATTTCCTTGAGTATTTTTCCGACGTCGCGACACCATCGTCCAACGGAGTAGTCTTCTGCGGCGTCGACAAAGCCATAGAGCCGATGTGGGATCCGCCCCTCGTCCTCCAAGGTTGGACGCGCAGTGATGATGCGCAGATCGCGATACACCTGCATGGAATTGGCATTGACGATGACGCCGCCAAGGCGTTCCGCCAGATCGAGCGCCAGCGCCGACTTGCCGCTCGCTGTCGGCCCTGCAATAAGCACCGCTCGATTGGCATCGTGCATCTTATGACTCATGTTGCGACCCTGATCAGCGCCTCAGGCGCGCTCGACGCTTCAGTCGTTGAGCGGGTGCGCAGCGTTTTGGGGAATACCAGCGTGCCCCAGCGGCTTGGACCCGACGCCGCCGATATCCTCTTTAGCGCGGATAAAGCCGTAGACCAACGCGCACTCACAGAACAACTGCGCGGACTTTCTCCGGGCATCGACGTCATCGTGCAACCGTCAGCCGATCGCCGCAAAAAGCTGTTTCTGGCCGACATGGACTCCACAATGATCGGCCAGGAATGCATTGACGAGCTTGCCGACGTTGTCGGGCTCAAGGCCCATGTCGCCGCTATCACCGATCGCGCGATGCGCGGTGATATTGCTTTCGAGCCGGCGCTGCGGGAACGCGTCGCCCTGCTCGAAGGACTGCCCGTTTCAGTGATCGAGGAAGTCCTGCGCGAGCGCATACGGCTGACATCCGGTGCGCGAACACTGGTGGCGACCATGCGCGCGCACGGCACCCGCACCTGCATGGTTTCGGGCGGATTTACACTCTTCACTGACCGCGTCGCGGCGATGATCGGCTTCGACGAGAACCGCGCCAACATGCTCACGATCGTTGATGGACACAAACTTGCGGGCACCGTTGCCGAACCCATCTTCGGCCGGGACGGCAAACGTGCCGCCTTGGTTGAGTTGCGTCAGACGCTTGGTCTCGCCAGGAATGAGACCATGGCGGTCGGCGATGGCGCCAACGATCTCGACATGATCCTGGAGGCCGGCCTCGGCGTCGCATATCACGCCAAGCCGGCGGTTGCCGCGGCTGCGCCGGCGCATATCGAGCACGGCAATCTGACGGCCCTGCTCTATATTCAAGGCTACCGTCACGACGAATTCGTCGTCACCTGACCCGGCTTGCAGCGGCAATAAAAAGCTACTGCAGGCTCAACGCCACAAAGCTCGGATCTCCGTCGGGCGTGACGACAAGCAGGACCGCCGCTTTCTTGCCGTCCTTCTTGAGCTTCTCGATGCGTTGCTGCAGTTCAGCGGCACTTGTTACCGGCTGCTGCTGGACCTCGGCGATGACCATTCCCGGCGCGAGATGTTTCTCGGACGCCGGTGAATTCGGATCAACGCCCGTGATCAGCACACCTTTCACTTTGTCCTTGATGTTGTGTTTTTTCCGGAGGTCGTCGGTCAGGTTGGCAAGATCGAGGCCGAGAGCTTTCTTGACGACCGGCTTCGCGTCCGGTGTCGCATCCTTCTTGGGATCGAGTGCAGCCTGCTTTTTCTCGTCCTCGAGTCGACCGAGCTTGACGGTTTTCTTTTCTTCCTTGCCTTTGCGAATGATGACAACTTCCACGTCCTTGCCGACCGGCGTATCGGCGACGATCTTGGGCAGATCGCGCATTTCCTTGATGTCTTGGCCGTCGAATTTAACAACGACGTCACCTGGTTCAATGCCGGCGGGTTTGGCCGGGCCTTTGTCGTCAATGCCGGCAATCAGCGCGCCGCGCGCCGGCTTGATGCTCAGGCTTTCGGCGATCTCATCACTCACCTGCTGAATCCGCACACCGAGCCAACCCCGGCGCACCTCCTTGAACTCGCGCAATTGATCGACCACAGGCACCACGGTTTTCGATGGAACAGCGAAGCCGATGCCGATCGAGCCGCCCGACGGCGAGATGATCGCCGTATTCACACCGATCACTTCGCCGTTCAGATTGAACAGCGGTCCACCCGAATTGCCGCGGTTAATGGCAGCGTCGGTCTGAATGTAATTGTCATAGGGTCCCGACTGAATGTCGCGGTTGCGTGCCGAGACGATGCCGGCAGTCACCGTGCCGCCAAGACTGAACGGGTTTCCGATCGCAATGACCCATTCGCCCAGCCGCAGCTTGTCGCTATCGCCAAATTTTACCGCCTTGAGTGGCTTGGTCGGCGTGACCTTGAGCAACGCGAGATCGGTCTTCTGATCGCGGCCGAGGACTTCGGCTTTTAACGTCGTGCCGTCATTGAGAATAACGTTGACTTCGTCCGCATCCGCGATGACGTGGTTGTTCGTCACGACCAGCCCGGACGTATCAATAATGAAACCCGAACCCAACGAGTTGACCCGGCGCGGTGCAGGTGTCTGGCCGTTCTGCCCATTCTGACCGCCCTGCCCGCGACAATTCTTGAAGAACTCCTCGAAAAATTCCTCGAAGGGCGAACCCGGCGGCAACTGAGGCATAGCGCCGCTGCTCAGATCCACGGACTGTTTGGTGGAGACATTGACCACTGCGTCAATCACCTGTTCGGCAACGTCCGCAATGCCTTCCGGCCCACGCGCCGCTGCCGGCACGGTCAATGCCGGCCAGGCTATGGCAACAGCGGTCAAAAGGGCCAAGCCGGCGCGGCCGACAGGGGTCGTCGAGCGGAAGAAGAAGGATGCGCCCATGGGCGTCGTGTCTCCTCAGTGTAAGGTTTCAAAGAGAGTGGCCCCGACTTCGGGGCGATTCAAGGGCACCGCAAATCAATACCATGGGAGGCTGGTGACTGCCGTCACCCCCGCACCAGCCAGACCATGACCAGACCGACGATAGCCGAGCCGATTCCGATCAGCCGCAACGATAAATCCGGGGTTTGCAGCACACTGGTCATCGCACGCTTGGCCGCCTCCGGAAATGCCGCGAAGATCAAGCCTTCAATGACAAAAACCAGTCCCAGCGCGGCCAAAAAGTCAGTCATACCGCTCGCGCGCGTCCACTAGCGGGGAGGCGCGGGTGCCGCCGGGGCGGACGCCGAATTGTCCCGGGGCTTGCCCAACGGATCGTTGAAATACCGGAAGAAACTGGAGTCCGGCCGCAGCAGCATCCGGGTGTCATTTTGCTTGAGACCGTTTTCGTAGGCCTGCATCGAGCGGTAGAAGACAAAGAAGTTCGGGTCCTGGTTGAACGCGTCGGCGAAGATCTTGTTACGGGTCGCGTCGCCCTCGCCGCGGATTTGCTCCGACTTCGAGGTCGCGTCGGCCACCAGGACCGTGACCTCGCGATCGGCGCGCGAGCGGATTTCCTGCGCGCGCTGTGCACCCTGCGCACGGAACTCAGCCGCCTCCCGTTGCCTCTCCGTTTGCATTCGTTGGTAGACCGCCTGGCTATTTTGCTCGGGCAGATCGGCACGGCGGATACGCACGTCGACCACCTCCACGCCGTAGCTGGTCGCTTCGCGGTCGACCAATTCGCGAATGCGGGCCATGAGGTCAGAGCGCTGATCGCGCACGACGTGCATGAATGTGACCTCGCCGAGCACCCGACGCAGCGCCGAATTGAGCAGGATGGAGAGCTGTGAATTGGCGCCCGTGATAGAGCCAAGCGTCTGATAGAAACGTAACGCGTCCTTAATGCGGTACCGAGCGAAGGCATCGACGACCAGGCGCTTCTGGTCGGACGCGATCACCTCCTGCGGCGGCGCTTCGAGATCGAGAATACGCTTGTCGATGTAGACAACCGAGTCGATGAACGGCGCCTTGAAGTTCAGGCCCGGCTCATCGACCACACGCACCGGCTGGCCAAGCCGGACCACCAGCGCCTGCTCGGTCTGGTAGACCGAGAACAGCGAAGAGTAGCCGACGACAAGCGCGGCGACAAAAAATACAGCAACAATACCGCCAATGAAATTAAGTCTCATGGCCGGCCTCCCGTCGCGCTTTGACCGCGTGTCTGCGGCGGACGAGAGAGTTCAGTGAGTGGCAGATAAGGCACCACTCCGCTGCCACCAGGGCCGGAATCCAGAATGATCTTGTCGGCACCGCCGAGGACCCGTTCCATGGTCTCGAGATACATACGCTCGCGGGTGACCTCCGGAGCTTTCTTGTATTGCTCGAAGATCTTCAGGAACCGCGACGTCTGACCAGTCGCTTCGGCCACGGTCTGCTCACGATAAGCTTCTGCAGCCTGGACGATTTGAGCAACGCGGCCGCGCGCCTCGGGAACAACACGGTTGGCGTAAGTCTGCGCTTCGTTCTGTGCACGCTCCTGATCGATACGGGCGGCCTGCACATCGCGCAAGGAATCGATCACCTGTGCCGGCGGATCGACTTTCTGCAATTGCACCTGTTGTATAATGACGCCAGCGCCGTAGTGGTCGAGAACCTTCTGCATAAGGTCCTGCACCGACAGTTCGATGCTTTGACGGGCGACGGTCTGGATTTCTCGGCTGTCGGAACGCCCGATCACCTCGCGCATCGCGCTTTCCGCCACCGCCTTAACTGTCCCTTCCGGATTCTGGATGTTGAACAGAAATTCGCCGACACCAGTCGGTTTGACTTTCCACAGCACCGAGAAGTCGACATCGACGATATTCTCGTCGCCGCTGAGCATCAGGCTTTCTTCGGGGACATCGCGCACCGTGGTGCCGCCGCGCCTTATGTCGTCAACGGCACGCATGCCGATGTCGATTTTGTTGACGCGCAGCGCCTTGGGCGTGAGCACTTTCTCGATCGGATATGGCAGATGGTAGTTCAGGCCGGGCTGCACTTCCCGCACTTCCTTGCCAAACCGGAGCACCGCACCGAGCTCATCCGGTTCGACACGGAAGAAGCCGGAAAAGCCCCAGAGCACCAGGAGGCCGAGCGCCATCAGCGCAAACCCGCGGCCGCCGAAATTGCCGCCGGGCAGATAGCGCCGCAACTTGTCCTGTCCGCGTCGGAGGATTTCCTCCAGGTCCGGCGGCGTCGGTCCCGGCGATTGCGGTCCGGAGCCCCACGGCCCCTTGCCGCCCGGGCCCCAAGGGCCGCCACCACCCTGATTGGTCCATGGCATTGAAAATGTCTCCCGCGCCGGAGTTCTTGCCCGGCTGCCTCTAGTTGGGAGGGGTTATAGGGGACGCCAAGCCCCGTTACAACGCGCCGCCATGCCGCATTTTATCGGCGATTCAGCGCCTTACATAGGTCGCCAGAGTGAAATTGGCGTCATCGTCGGGGCCGGCATAGTGCTCCTCACGCCAGACCTCCTGCCAGATCTCCGGATCGATTGCCGGAAACACCGCATCGCCCTCCGGCGCCATGTGGACGTGGGTGATTTCCAGCCGGTCGGCCATCGGCATTGTGGCGGCGAAAATATCGCTGCCGCCTATCACCATGATTTCATCGACGCCGTGCTTGGCGGCGTCAGTACGCGCGAAGCTGAGCGCAGCATCGAGGCTGGTCGCCAATACGGCGCCCGGCGCAACCAAGGTCAGATCACGCGAGAGCACAATATTAGTACGGCCTGGAAGCAACTTTCCGATCGACTCGTGCGTCTTGCGTCCCATGACCACCGGGCGATTCAGCGTCACCTTCCGGAAGTGCTGCAAATCAGATTTTAGTCGCCATGGCAGTTGGCCATCGCGGCCAATGACCAGGTTCTCACCGATCGCTGCGACCAGCACGATTTTCATTACTGCGCGCCTTTACGCTCGATCGAAAATGAAACGGGAAGCAGACGGAAGAGCACAAGCCTGCTTTGTGATCGTACGATCATCTGCATAAGCCAATTGTTCTGACATTTCCCTAACGGCCGCCTTCGGCACGGAAGACGCGTACACCAAAAACGTCGGCCAGATGCGCCGAAATCCCCTCTTAAAATCATCTTAGTTCGATGCGTACAAACAGCGACAACTAGACTATCGCTTATTGGCAGACGCCTATACGGCAACTTCCGCTTTGATATGCGGATGCGGATCGTAGTTTTCGATCGAAAAGTCCTCATAGCGAAACGCGAATATATCCCGCACCGCCGGATTGAGACGCATCGAGGGTAAGTGGCGCGGCGCGCGACCCAACTGCAGCCGTGCCTGCTCGATGTGGTTGAGATACAAGTGCGCATCGCCGAAAGTATGAACAAAATCCCCTGGCTTGTAGCCGGTCACTTGCGCGACCATCAACGTCAGAAGCGCATAAGACGCCACATTGAACGGCACACCAAGAAACACGTCAGCGGAGCGCTGATAGAGCTGGCATGACAACTTGCCGTCGGCGACATACAACTGAAACAGACAATGACACGGCGGCAGCGCCATTTTGTCGACATCGGCCGGGTTCCATGCAGTGACGATCAGCCGCCGCGAATCCGGATTGCGCTTGATCATCTCGATGACATGGCTGATCTGGTCGATGGTCTTGCCGTCCTTTGCCGGCCATGACCGCCATTGCTGGCCGTACACCGGACCGAGGTCGCCACGTTCGTCGGCCCACTCGTCCCAGATGCGAACACCGTGTTCTTGTAGATATTTTACATTGGTGTCGCCCGCCAGAAACCAGAGCAGCTCGTAGATGATCGACTTGAGGTGCAGCTTTTTGGTGGTGAGCAGCGGAAAGCCCTCGTCGAGGGAGAACCGCATTTGATGCCCGAACACGGAAATTGTTCCGGTTCCGGTCCGGTCTCGCTTTTCCACGCCGTCGGCGAGGATGTGTTCCATCAGATCGAGGTATTGGCGCATCGGTCGCTCAAATTGCTCACGACTCAAAACATGGGGAAGTTTACCGCAGGCGGCAACCGCTGGCTGGTCTTTATCAACGGCCGAGATCCCCGCGCTTTAGCGACCCACAGGCGCCCCGGATTTGCTACCGTTGCAATATCGCCGTTGGGGGAAATGCCATGAGCCTTGATCACCTTCTTGTTGCCAGGGTCCTGTTTACGCTGACCACCGCTGGCTGGGCGTTGCTGACCGTGGTCGCCGATTTCAACAAGACCCACGCCACCAACCCGAAATGGACGCCACATGCCCGCTTCCATGTCGTATGGCAGATTTCCAGCTATGTCGGCTTCGGCCTGCTCGCCTTCGCGCTGATTTGGTGGCCCGGTCCGCTCGCGCTCGAGCGGCTCTATCTTGTCGCCGCAATGGGCCTAATCGTTTACGCCGCCTTCTTCGCGGCGCTGGTGGCTATGCCGGTCTATGGCGGCTCGGCTTACGACAAGAACGGTTACAAGCCGTTCAAAGCCCCGATCCCGATCATTTCCAAGACATGGGACGCCAACATCACCGCCTTCTCGATTCAGGTGCTGTTGCTCGCCGGGGGCATTGCGGCGGTGTCCCGCTGACGCGCAAAACGGCAGAGCCGGCAACGTGCCGGCTTTCCAATTGCGTGATGCGGCATTAGCGCCAGTTACTCGACGAACACTTCCTCGCGCCGCTTGCGGATCATCGGCAATGCGGCGATGACCAACAGTCCGGTTGCAACCGCGATCAGTCCGGCTGAAATCGGCCGGGTGAGGAACACGGTCGCATCGCCGCGCGCGATTAACATGGCGCGGCGAAGGTTCTCCTCCATCAGCGGACCGAGCACGAAGGCCAGCACCAGCGGCGCCGGCTCGAATTCATGCTTGTTCAGCCAGTAGCCGAACAGACCGAAAATCGCGGCTATGACAACATCGGTCGGCGAGTTGTTGATCGAGTAGATGCCGATGCAGCAGAACACGATGATGGAAGGATAGAGCAGCCGGTACGGCACCCGCAGCAGGCTGACCCAGACACCGACCAGCGGCAGGTTGATGACAATCAGCATCAGATTGCCGAGCCACATCGAGGCGATCATGCCCCAGAACAGTTCGGGCTGCTTGGTCATCACTTGCGGGCCCGGCACGATGCCGTGAATGGTCATGGCACCGACCATTAGCGCCATCACCGCATTGGGCGGAATACCGAGCGTGAGGAGCGGAATGAACGAGGTCTGCGCCGCGGCATTGTTGGCGCTTTCCGGTGCAGCAACGCCTCTGATCTCGCCGCGACCGAAACGCTCCGGATGCTTGGAGATACGCTTCTCGAAGGTGTAGGCCGCGAACGAAGCGACCACCGCGCCGCCACCCGGCAGAATTCCCAGGATGGAACCGAGAATGGTGCCGCGCGCGATAGCACCTGAGGAGTCGATCAGATCCTGGCGCGTCGGCATCAGCCCGGAAATCTTGCCCCTTACGATGTCGCGGCTCTCCTGCGACATTTCCAGGTTGCGGATGATCTCGGCGAAGCCAAACAAGCCCATCGCCACGTTCGTGAAGCCGATGCCGTCAGATAGCTCCGCGATGTCGAAGGTCATGCGGCCGGCGCCCGTTTCGAGATCCGAGCCGACCATCGACAGCAGCAGGCCCGTGAGGACCATGGCAACAGATTTGAGCACCGAACCTTTGGCCAGCACCACCGCGAAGATCAGGCCGAGCAACATCAGCGAGAAATATTCCGCCGGACCGAACAGCAGTGCGATCGACGTGAGCGGTACGCCGAGCGCTGCAACCAGCACCGTAGAGATGCAGCCTGCAAAGAAGGAGCCGATGGCGGCGATCGACAACGCCGCACCGGCACGGCCTTGCCGCGCCATCTGGTGGCCGTCGAGGCAGGTGATCACGGAGGTCGCCTCACCCGGAATATTGACCAGCACCGAGGTCGTCGAGCCGCCGTATTGCGCGCCGTAATAAATGCCGGCGAGCATGATCAGCGCGCCGACCGGCGGCAGTCCAAACGTGATCGGAAGCAACATGGCGACCGTCGCAACGGTACCGATGCCGGGCAGCACGCCGACCAACGTTCCGACCAGCGCACCGAGCAGACAGAAGCCGATGTTGTACGGGTTCGCGGCGACCGAGAAGCCGAGCGCGAGATTGGCAAGAAGTTCACTCATGGCGGTTCTTCCTGCTCAAATCCAAGGCCACAGCTGGAACGGCAGCTGCAGCAGATAGACGAATAACCCGACGCAGAACGCGGTCATCGCCACCGCTGCGATCAGGCTTTCCACCCAGCGCATTTCTGTCGACCCAAAGATCGAGACCAAAAAGGCCGCAAAAGTCGACGGCACCAGTCCGAGCGGCGGAATAGTCACGGGGCCGAGCGTTATGCCGCGGATCATGCCGGCAAAGGCGAGGATGGCGAGCAGCACCCAGGCCGGGCCCCGGACCGCGTATTTTTCGATCGGCGGACCATCGACCATTAGTCCGGAGAGCGCCACCAGCGCGCCGACGGCGGCAAGCAACCCTGCAAACAAACGCGGCGCTGTCCCCGGCCCAAATGCAAAACCATGGGTGCCGGGCAGGTCGCCCGATGTCAAAATTGCGATGATTGCGAGCCCGATGAGCGCGAGCCCACCGTAGAAGTCGCGCGGACCGCGTACCTTAAAACGAAACCCGCCCCCGCTCGTGGAGGTTTTAGCCCCCTCGGACATCCTTTTCCTCCCCCTGACTCTTTATTTTTGTTCTTTTTTATTAGTTCTTGGTTCTTGGCTGAACCCCTCGCCTGAATCCCTAGCACACGAGCGGGCCCGCCCGGAAGAGTCGATCTAGGGTGGTGCCCTATTACAGCCAGCCGGTCAGGCCCAGCAGACCGCCGGCAGCAAAAATCCACAGCGGATTGATGCGGGTGGCAAAGCCGACCACAGCCGTAATCGCGGTAATTGCGCCAGCATAGATATTGTGGTCGGCGCTGCTCGCGAGCACAAAGGCGCTGGCCGCAATCAGCCCCAACGAAACCGGAACGAGACCGGCCTGTATTGCAATTCGCCAGCGCGCCTCCTTGAAACGGTCCCATGTGCGCGCAACAAAAAACGCCACCAGGCAAGTCGGCCCGCACATTGCGGCGGTCGCCACCGTCGCACCGGCAAAGCCGGCGACATGATAACCGATCAAAGTGACAATGATGATGTTTGGCCCCGGCGAAACCTGGGCGATCGCGAACATGTCGGCGAACTGCCGGTCGTTCATCCAATGCATGACGTCGACTGCGATACGATGCATTTCCGGAATCGCGGCATTGGCTCCGCCAACCGCAAACAGCGATAGCAGCGCGAAATAGCCGGCGAGCGTGAGCAGCGGGTTGTCGTTCATCGCCAATACCACGCACAGGCGACGCTGACCGGCGCCAGCACCACAAACACCCACGGCAGCGGCCAATGCATGATTGCAACGCCGGTGAAGGCGGCGATCGCAATCAGCGGTGCCCAATCGCGCCGCACGCGAAACAACGGTGCCGCCATCTTGGCGACCACCGCCATCAGCAATCCAACCGCGGCGGCTGTGATCCCGGCGAGGATACGACTGAGGACTTCAAGGTCGCCGAAATGTGCGTAGAGCACTGCCAACACAAAAACGATAATGAGCGGTGGCCCCATCAGCCCGGCGAGTGCGACCGCAGCGCCGGCTGCACCGCCGAAGCGCGAGCCAAACACCACCGAGAAGTTCACGACATTCGGTCCGGGCAGGAACTGGGAGAGCGCGAAGGTCTCGTTGAATTCCTCCGCCGTCATCCAGCATTTCTGATCGACGATCTTGCGCCGCGCCCACGGCAACGCTCCGCCGAAACCGGAGATGGAGACGATCGCGAAAGCGCGAAACAGTTCGGACAAAGACGGGCGCGTCGCAGCGGACAACGTGCCGATATGTGAGCGGGTGGAATCGGACATGCACTGTACGGTTACATCGCGCCGAAGGCTGCGACTAGGTGGCGGCACGCAATCCACCCTTGCACGGCGACTGCGGACGGCCAATGATTGGCGGCACATACGGCTTCCGGGAGGCGCACCATGCAGCGGCGGGAGTTCTTCACCTTATTGGGCAGCGCAATAACCTGGCCTGTCATCCGGCCACTTAAAGCGCGGGCACAGACAAGTTATCCGGACCGTCCGATCACGCTGATCGTTCCATACGCACCCGGCGGCGGCAACGACGTGATGGCGCGCGCGGTCGCCGAACCCATGAGCAAGTCGCTTGGGCAGCCGATTGTGATCGAAAACCGCGGTGGTGCCGGCGGATCGGTCGGGACGCGTCAGGTCGCCAAGGCCGCACCAGACGGCTACACGTTGGGTCTCGGCGGCACCGGCACTCTCGCCATCGATCCGACGCTTTATCCGAATGTTGGCTACGATCCGCGCAAGGACTTCGCGCCGGTCGGGCTGATCGCGACGAGTCCGCTTATTGTTCTCGTGAACCAATCAGTCCCGGTGCACAACGTGAAGGACCTGATCGCGCTGGCGAAGAAACAGCCGGGCAAACTCAACTATGCGTCCGCCGGTACCGGCAGCGGCATCCATCTCGGCACAGTGTTGTTCGCCGAGACCACCGGCATCAACATCACGCATATTCCTTACAAGGGCTCAGGGCCGGCGCTGACCGATCTACTCGGCGGACATGTGCAAATTTATTTTTCGTCGCTGCCGCCCGCGGTCGGACTTGTAAAAGACGGCAAGCTACGGGCGCTCGGGGTCACCAGCCTCAAGCGGTCAGATTCTTTTCCCGATGTGCCGACGGTCGCCGAACAAGGCCTGCCGGGCTTCGAAGCGGTGTTGCACTATGGGATTGTCGCCCCGGCGGGAACGCCGCGCGCGATCATCGACAGGCTCAACGCAGCGCTGCGCGCGGCTTTGGCCGATCCCAAAGTCCGCGGCCACCTCGCGACCGAAGGTGCCGAGCCCCTGCCAATGAGTTCGGCCGAATATGCCGCCGATATCGACCGGGAGGAAACCAAGTGGTCGGCCCTCGTGAAAAAATCCGGCGCAACCGCGAACTAGCCGCTGACACCGAGGTCCTTGAAAATCTCCGAATTGTGCTGGCCGAGCCTGGGCGGCGGCGCATGGATGCGGGGGCCGCCGTGCGCGAACGTAAAAGCAGCGAGCGGAACCCCGAAGGCGCCGTCAATGCCGTGACCGGCTGCGTGGTGATGAATGATCCCGCGCAACCCGAGTTGCGGGTCGGCGACCGCCTCGCCCATCATGCGCACACGCGCGGCCGGCACGTGGTTCGCTTGCAGAAAAACCTCCCATTCGTCGGCCGTGCGTGTGCGCATGATCTCGCGTAACGTAGCCGCTTCGCGCGCGCGGTCGGCGTCGCGCTCCTCATTTGTTTTCTTGATCATGTCCGGACGCTCGAGCAACGTCCAAAGGCGGCGCTGCTGGCGCAAATTGCTTGCGCCAAGCATCACGATTCCATCTTTGGCTTCATAGGCGCTGTTGGTCGCGTGCGGATGTTGGTTACCGCTTGGCTTGGGGTGCACGCCGTTACGCAAATAGCCGGTCAGATGCGAACTCATCAGGATCATCGCCACGTCTAGCATTGCCATGTCGATACGCTGGCCCTTGCCGGTACGCTCTCGCTGGAACAGCGCCGCGGACAGGGCGAAAGCCCCAGTCATGCCGGTCGCATAATCGACCGCTGGCGATCCGAACTTTATCGGATTGACCTCAGGCGTCCCCGTCATCGCCATGATACCGGACGTTGCCTGGATCACGTGATCGTAGGCGGTCTGCGGGCTGCGCGGGCCTTGCTGGCCGAATGCGGAGAAAGACGCGTAGATGAGACGCGGATTGATCGCGGCGAGCGCGTCGTAACCCAGGCCCAATGCCTCAAATGCGCCGGGACGATAATTCTCCACGAAGACGTCGGCGGTTGCGACCAGCTTCTTGAGAATGTCGCGATCCTTCTCCTGCTTTAAATCGAGCGTGATCGATCGCTTGTTGGACGCCTGTGTGAGGAACGCCGTGCCCATGTTTCGGCGATTGAGCTCCTTGTCAGTGCCCACCCCGCGACTCTGGTCGGGATCACCCGGATGCTCGACCTTGATTACATCAGCGCCGAGGACGGCCAGTTGATAGGTCGCAAACGGTCCCGCCAGCACATGGGTGGCGTCAATCACTCGGATGCCCTCGAACGGCTGCATGCTGTCCTCCCGCGCCTGAGCGGTGAGCATACCCGTTCAAGGCGGGACGCGTTCAAGTCCATTCGCCTTGAAGAGTGCCGATGAGGCAGGCGCCGCTAAAGCATCGATGAAGGCTGTGGCCATGTCTTTGACTTTGCAGGCGGCGCTGACACCCGCAGAAAAAATCGTGTACAGTTGCAGTTCGTCCGGGAACGGCCCTGCGAAGTTCACGCCCTCGACCGGCAGAAGCTCCGGGATCTGCTGCACGGCCATGTCCGCCTCACCGCGCGCGACCAGCTCCGCGATGCGGCCGCTGCCGCCCAAAACGATTTTGCCGGTCATCGCATCGGCAATGCCGAGCCGTGTGAGCAAGGTTTCGAAATACAATCCGCTTGTACCCTCTCGCGAGCGCACGACCGAACGTGCGGCGAGTAATGCGTTCTTGAAAGTATCTACGCTCGCGATATCGGGGATGGGCGCGCCTTTGCGCACCGCAACGCCGAGGCCGGAACGGCCGATGTCGGTGCAACTCTCGCGGACAATTTTGCCTCGCGCTGCCAGCGCATCGATCACCGGCCGTGTGACAATGGCCACGTCAAACGCGCCGCCGTCTTCGATCTTGCGCTTGAGGGCATTGGCGGGATCGTAGTCGATCGCGAGCCGTACCCCGCTCGCTCGCTCGAATGTGGGCCCGAGCTCGCGCAGCACCCCCTGAACGCCATGGGTGCTGAGAACTTTAATGTCGGCCATTACACGCCTCCGGCCCCGTATCGCTGCGGCGAAGGCCGCATGGCAAGGCTTATTTGCCGTCTTTTTGGCCCAGTTCGGCTTGCTCTTTCTTCGGTAACCTTCAGCGCCTATATTCCTAGGTGCCGGGGCAACCCGGCTATGGCGATAAACGGCCGTCGTAATAAACCCATCGGACCCGGGGGCAGTACCCGGCGCCTCCACCCAAGCCCGGCGGGCACGGGCTTCGGCGGGGGCGAAATAGGATCGACGAGGGCGTAAAGGGCGGACTTTTGCTCGGCATGGTACCGCCGTTATCGGGCCGTCTCATAGTTGCAAACGACAACTATGCTCCGGTTGCTCAGGCCGCGTAAGCGGTTTGAAAGACCGAACTAAAGCCCTGACGGGTTAAGCTCCGTCAGGCGGGGTCCGGAGGCACCTGGCAACAGAAGCCTCCACTTCATCTTCTCAGGCATCGGGATGCGATTATGACAGCGAGGCTGTGAATGGCCCGCGCGGGGATAGCGCTGGGCGCGTGCGGCGCGGTACATTTGCTCGATTCACGAAAAGGCGCGCTCCGCCATGGCTGACCAAATCCGCTACGATCTTCTGACCCAGCAGGCACTTCGGGGTGTCGTACGTAATGTCCTCATGGATACCGCGAAGAAGGGGCTGCCGGGCGATCACCACTTCTACATTTCGTTCGATACGCGCGCCGAGGGCGTACACCTGTCGGACCGGTTGCGCGCGCAATACCCCGACGAAATGACCATCATCCTTCAACATCAATTCTGGGACCTGAAGGTCGGGGATGACGAATTCGAAGTCGGCCTGTCATTCGGAGGCATCCCGGAACGGCTCACGGTGCCTTACGAGGCTATCAATGGATTTTTCGATCCGTCGGTGCAATTCGGCCTGCAATTCGAAGAGGTCACCGAGGGCGAAGAACGCCCGGCACCGGCGAATGCACAAGAACCGCCTGCGACCAGGAAAAAACGTTTGCCGGCCGGCCCGCCGGCGGCCGCTGGCCCAGCCGAAACTGCGCCACTGGTGCGGCCAGCCACACCGGCCGCCAAGCGCGAGAAATCCGAGAAGCCGGACAAGCCCGCCGAAGGTGGCGGCGGCGAAGTGGTCCGGCTTGACCGTTTTCGCAAAAAATAGCCGTCGCCCTCGCGCCGCGTGCGCGCGGACTTGTATCTGACGTTGGTCGGCGTAGCCTTGCGCTGAAACCATTGGGGTTTTGGCAGCGTTAGACGAATTCCATGGCGAAGGCCCGCAAGACATCCGTCAAAACCCGTCAGGAGAGCGACGCATTCGGACCGTTGGAGATTCCCGCCGACAGCCTTTGGGGCGCACAAACCCAGCGGTCACTGCATAATTTTCGCATCGGCACCGAGCGGATGCCGATCGAGATCGTGCGCGCACTGGGCCTGATCAAGCGCGCCGCGGCCGACGTCAATCGTGCATTGGGATCGCTCGACCGCAGGCGCGCCGCGGCCATTGCCGCATCGGCGCAAGATGTCGCCGACGGCAAACTGGACAGGCATTTTCCGCTACTGGTTTGGCAAACCGGGTCGGGCACGCAAACCAACATGAACGTCAATGAAGTGATCGCCAATGCCGCCAATCTCAAGCTTGGCGGCGTCCTCGGCGCCAAATCGCCAGTGCACCCGAACGATCACGTCAACATGAGTCAGTCGTCAAACGATTCAATCCCGACCGCCATGCATATTGCCGCGGCGATCGAGATCGATCGGCACCTCAAGCCGGCGCTCGCGCACCTGCTCAAGGCCCTCAACGGCAAGACGAAGGAATTTTCCGGCATCATAAAAATCGGACGCACCCATATGATGGATGCGACGCCGATCACTTTGGGCCAGGAATTTTCCGGCTACGCCGCTCAGACGAAATCTGCGCTCACACGGCTCACGCTGGCGCAACGCGAGCTTTATCCTCTGGCGCAGGGCGGCACCGCGGTCGGCACCGGCCTCAATTCGAAACCACAATTTGCCAAAGCATTCGCCCGTCGCATTGCCAAGCTGACCAAGTTGCCTTTCGTCAGCGCGCCCAACAAATTCGAACACATGGCCGGCCACGATGCCTACGTGTTCGTGCACGGCGCCATCAATTCCGCCGCCACTGCGCTGTTCAAGATAGCGAACGATATTCGCCTGCTTGGCTCCGGTCCGCGCTCCGGCCTTGGCGAATTGATATTGCCGAGCAACGAACTCGGTTCATCGATCATGCCAGGCAAAACCAATCCAACCCAGAGCGAGGCGCTGACCATGGTCTGCTGCCAGGTCTTCGGCAACAACACCACCATGACAATTGCAGGAAGCCAGGGACATTTCGAACTCAATGTTTACAAGCCGGTCATCGCCTACTGCATGCTGCAGTCGATCCGCCTGCTTGGCGATGCGGTGAATTCGTTCACCGATAACTGCGTCACGGGAATTCGCGCCAACGAACCGCGCATCCGCGAACTCATGCAGCGGTCGCTGATGCTGGTTACCGCGCTCGCGCCGCGGATCGGCTACGATAAAGCCGCGCAGGTCGCCAAGGCGGCGCATGCCAATGGCACGACGCTGCGCGAGGAAGCCCTTCGCCTCGGATTCGTGAGTGCGGCGGAATTTGACCGTCTCGTGCGGCCGGAGAAAATGACCCGGCCCCGCTAGCGCCGTCGTGCTCGACGCGTTTTCCTGATGTTGATGAACAAATTAACACTCAACATCATCATTTTGTCGGAACCGACGGCGCAGTCGTAAGTTGTATTCCGACGAAATACCGGTAAGTCTGGCAGTGAACATAAGTATCCCGCTACTGGTCTATTGAGTTTTTGACTGGTTTTTTCGAATACCGAAAAATTGCCGTAGGGTTTTAGTTGATCTCATTTCATGATCTCGCCAGTAAAATTCTGGTCATGCCTAAATATACATCGGCTAGTCCCATAGTACCTCCCCAATCGTTGCCATTATTTGTCGTGGTATTCATTTGCGCGCATGCACGGAACTTTTGCGGTCAACTAACCGTGTATTGAATTGCAGCAGCAATCAGCCACAAAATATCCAATGCAATCTTGTGGAAACTGCCAAGAAATATCCCAAGGGCGAAATTTCGCCTAGGTGTGGGCGCATTTGGCAGCGAAGGTTGGATGTTAGCTGAACGATGAACTGAAACGTATCCGGCTACCCCTTCGAGGGCCACGGAATGGCTGAAGTGATCAATCTTCGGACCGTGCGCAAGCGAGCCAAGCGGCAACAAAACGATGAGCGTGCCAGCGCTAATCGGGTCGCCTTTGGCGAATCTAAACGTGTCCGAAAGCTTGAAACAGCGCAGCGGGCGAAAGCCCGCCGTGACCTTGATCGGTGCCGGATCGAAATAGGGGACCGCTAATGAAATCTCCGGTAGTCAAACGTTCGATTGTTATCGCAGGTCACAAGACGAGCGTGAGCCTTGAAGACGCTTTCTGGAAGGGGCTCAAGGAAATCGCGAATGGCAGGGAAAAGACCCTGTCAGATCTCGTGGCTTCGATCGATACGGATCGTCGTCATGGAAATCTGTCGTCCGCGATTTGTCTTTTCGTTCTCGACCACTACCGAATGCACAATGGCGAAGAACACAGTGTGCCAAGCGAGGCGCGCGAGGTTCAAAGTGCGCCGCGCTTGATGCATTCAGTTCTGCGGGCCGACTGAGGCCGCCGGTCGGCCCGCGTTTCTTGGCGCGGGCGCTGGCCGGATATCAACTGGAGCCGGCAAGGCAGGTGCCTGCTGGCTCTGGTTCTTCGGCGCCGGACGTGCGCGTTGCTGCGGCGACGCGTTTTCCATTGTGCGCAGTCGCTTTGTCTGATCGTCAACCGCACGCAGTGTGAGCCAACCCGTGAGCGCCGACACATCGACGCTACGCGTCGGCGCGTTCGAAGGCCCCTTCAACGACACGAATATCTCGGGTCGCGCGCCCGCGGCGGTGCCGTGCCCCGTCAGTGTCAGTCGCGCATCCATTGTGCCGTCGGTCAGATCGAGCGTGCTTGCCGCCGACAGGCCCGCATCCGAACTCTCGACCGTGACATTGTCGATCCGCAGCTGGCCCTCAACCACACGCATGGCGGCCGCCGCGCGCTTCAATGACAGTGGCCCGCCCTCCAGCGATTTGACCATGAGATCGGAAATGCGGCCCCTCTCGATCGGCACGCCGCCCTGATCGACCGCGCGGATGACGGCATTGAAAGCCCGGGGATCGAAACCGGCGATTTGCCCATCGGTGAGCACAACCTCGCCAGAGCCCTTCAGCGATCCGATCAGCGCAACCGGACTCAAACCGGTTCCCTCGACCTCGGCCATCACGACGGCGTGCCCACGGATCGGCGGTTGCGCAGTCGCAAACAACATCTCGGACGCATCGGCACCAGTCACGGAAATCTTTGCACGCGCGGTCAACCCATCGTCGCCGCTGTGGAACGTCATATGTCCAGACAATTGGCCCCCGGCGAGATGCCCCTTCGCGTCGGCCAATACGATGTCATCTTTGCCGAGGCGCAACGTGGCATTGATGTCGCTGGCCGTCAGCTTCGGCAACAATTTTGCTTGTTTGAGCTTGAGCGCGACCTGGCCGGCAAATTTCCCAAAGATGCCGGCACCAAATGGCTCACCCGACCAATTCCAGGCCGCACCCGTGCGCGTTGCCTGCGCCGGCAAGCCGACAGCCCAGGCGATGAACGCTGGCACTTCGGCCCCATCGGCCTCTATCGTTCCGTCGACCCGGCGCGGCGATGCATTGTCGATTGCAAGGTGGCCGCGAATGCTGGACCCGCCGAGTTTGGCGTCAATACCATCGAGCGTCGTCGCGCTGCCCGTGATCGCAAGGCGCGACGTCAGCGTCAGCGGCGAAGGATCTGCGCTACCGGACGCCGGCCGCAACGGCCTGATATCAGCCTCCTGAACCTGCAAAGTCGCTTGGACCTGCGGACTTTTTTCTGCGGGAAATCGTGCCTTGCCATTGGCCTGCGCTGACAGCCCGGCAGCTGACATCTGTATTCCGAGAGCAATATCGCCATCGACCGGTCCGCTGAATTGTAACTTCAGTAGGCCCGGGCCTTTGCCCACCGCCACGAACCGTTCGAGATTGAGAAGCGCGATCAACGGCGCGCCCTCCGCCGCTCCGAGGCTTCCGTCAATGCGAATGTCGGTGACAGTGCGCTTGGACCAGTCGCCAGTAATGCGGGAATTCATATCAAGGTGCGCATCGGCGAGATCGCCGTTGACCACCAATTGCGCAACAGATGTTTTGTCATCGCCGGCGATATCCGCCGTGGCGTGCAGCTTTGCGCGTCCAATGCGATCGATGACACTCCTGACGGGGCCGGCAAGTTTCGGAACGAATGTCTCGAGAATTGTGCCGACGGCCGCCGTCTGCTTGGTGTCAATATCGACACTCAGCAGACCACGCGGCGCCGGACCGCTGGTATCGACCCGCCCGCTCGCGGCAAAGCTCCCACCGCCATAGTCGGCGACCGCCAGACGGTCAATCTGCAAGCCGGTGCCGTCAATCTTCACGCGGGCGCTGACGTCGCGTGCCTCGATGCCCGCGAATGTGGCGCGTCCGATTTCGGCGGCAAGCGCCATCTCCCCGGGCCGCACAAGTGCGGATCCGGCAAGCATTGTGCGCCCGAAATCCAGCGCCGCGTCGACATCGAACTGGGCCGCCGTAAGCTCCGCATCGAGCCGCGCCGGCGCGTTACCTGCCGCGAAGCGGTAGGCCAACCGTCCGGCTGCGGGCTTGCGGTCAAGTTCGACCTTGAGCTGCTCGACCGCGACCTTGTCGCTCGCGAGCGTTACATCGCCCCGCAAGGATAGCGGCCGCAGTTTGCCCGACGCGGTTTCATTGCGCCCTTCGAGCCAGCCGGCCAACGCCCGGGGATCAGAGGTCTCGATCTCGGTCGGCCCCGAGAAGGCGACAGTATCGGCCGCGACCGCGAGGCGGCCGCTCAAGCGTACTTGCGTCAGGCCAGGCGCGCGAAACTCGAGCGTGTCGAGACTCCATCCGCTGCCGCTGCTGCTGATATCGCCGCGCAGATTCTGGACGGTGCCGCCGCCGAGCGTGACCTGATCAATGCCGACGCCGATTTGAAACGGCAGCGCCGGACGATACGCGGCGCCGGCCAGCTCCGCCAGTTTGCGAATGACCGCGGCCGGCGATTGGCGCGCGCCGTCCGCGCTCGACACAGCACGATCGACGTCGATCTGCCGTCCGGAGAGGACGCCGTTGAACCGCGGATGCGCCCCGAACGTCAGATCGGCGACGCCGCCCAGCCTGAAGCCGCGATCCTCCGAGCCATAGAGGAAGTCGACATTCTGCATGAGCGCCGATTGTGCGCTGGCCTTGATCTTGCCGCTCAGCCGCCAAGGTTGGGTCAGAGACTGGGTGAGGCCCTGCGCGGACGGCGTGGCGCCGCGCGAACCGATCCCGACCGGTTGCGACAGACTGACGGTGCCGTCGAAACGCGGCTCGCCTCCGGCGAAGGCCAGCGCACCATCCGCCTCGATCGTGAGCGGATGATCGGCTGGCGCGACATTGACGCGCACCCGGGCGCCACCGTCGTCGGTAAAGCGGCCCACGGTGAGACCATAGGGATAAAGCCGGCCACTGATCGTAACAGCGCCCGCGCCTTTGATCGGGCCGGCCAGCGAGCGCGCCTCTCCACTGAATGACACGCCGCCAAGCGTGACGCTCGCGCCGCTGGCTGCGTCGTTGAGCACAACCGAGCCGTCCTCGATGCTCAGCCGGTCGACCGACAATTCATCGGGCCTGAACGCAACCGCCAGATTTGGCGCGCGCAGATGACCGGACTTGTCGAGTCCGAGGCTGACCTGAGGCCCGGTGAGCTGCAATTCGGCGGCGCGCCACTCGCCACGCATCAAGGGCCCGAGCGCAAACTCGACGCCCAGCGAACGCGCGCGGACGGCATCGGTATTGTTGCCGATGACGATGTCATGCAGAACAAGGCGTGGCGACGGCAGCAGGCGCGCGTCGATACCGCCGGTGACGCGCACGGGTACGCCGATGACACGGCTCGCCTCGGTCTCGAACAATACCCGATGGCTGCCCCAGTCGATCACCAGAGGACCGACCAACGCTGCGACGAGCGCCAGGATGATCGCAATCGCCAATCCGAGCAAAGTGGTCTGCAACGCCAGCTCCAGCACCGATCCCGCATCCGGCGCGCGTCTCGGCCAATCACAATGAAATCTAATGTATTTTTGGCGATTTATGGCGGCGAATCTATGTCGCCCCGAATCTCATCTCCGTTCATTCCCACACCGGCTGAGTACCTCTCCATCGTCATGGCCGGGCTCGTCCCGGCCATCCACGTCTTGATATCTGAAAGACGTGGATGCCCGCGACAAGCGCGGGCATGACGATTGAGGGACGGCGCGTCTTGAAACGCTCACGTTCCGGAAAAATCAGTACTCAGCTCAACCCACCGAGACAATCTTCCCCGGATTCATGATGTTTTGCGGGTCGAGCGCGCGCTTGATCGAGGCCATAACGGCGATCGCCGCAGCACCGTGCTCGGCCGCCATATATTTCATCTTCCCCTGCCCCACGCCGTGCTCGCCGGTGCACGTGCCGTCCATGGCCAGCGCGCGTTCGACCAGCCGCTCGGACAGAGCCTTCGCGCGCATGACCTCGTCGGCATCGTCCATATCGATAAGCAACGTGAGGTGGAAATTACCGTCACCGACGTGGCCAACGATGGGTGCCAGGATTCGACTTTCCTCGATATCGCGCTGCGTTTCGGTCACGCATTCGGCCAAGCGCGAGATCGGGACACAGACGTCTGTAGCCACCATGGATGCGCCCGGCCGCAATGTGAAGTTCGATAACGCCGCGTGATGGCGCGCTTCCCACAGCCGGGTGCGCTCTTCGGGACGCGTCGTCCACGTGAACGGGCCGCCGCCGAATTCCGTGGCGATCTCGCCAAAACGCTTGGATTGCTCGGCCACCGAGGCTTCGGTGCCGTGAAATTCGAGGAAGAGCATCGGTGTTTCGGGAAGACCGAGCTTGGAGTGCAGGTTGCACGCGCGTACCTGCAAGGCGTCGAGCAATTCAATGCGCGCGACCGGAATCCCGGACTGGATGGTGTGAATCGCCGTATTGCAGCACGCTTCCACCGAAGGGAATGGACAGGTGCCGCCGGAAATCGCCTCCGGGATTCCTGATAGCCGGAGCGTCAATTGCGTGATGACACCGAGCGTCCCTTCCGAACCGACCATCAGCCGCGTGAGGTCGTAGCCGGCAGATGTTTTTTTAGCCCGCCTTGCGGTGTCGATAACTTCACCATTCGCCAGCACGACCTTGAGCGCGATGACGTTGTCTTTCATGGTGCCGTAGCGCACGGCATTGGTGCCGGAGCAGCGCGTTGCGGCCATGCCGCCGAGAGACGCATCAGCGCCGGGATCGATCGGAAAAAACAGACCGCTGTCGCGCAGCTGCTCGTTGAGCGCCTTGCGCGTGATGCCGGGCTCAATGACGCAATCGAGATCCTCGGCATGTACCGCGAGCACTTTGTTCATGTCGCGAAAATCGATCGAGACACCGCCGCGCGGCGCATTGACGTGTCCTTCGAGCGAGGTTCCGACGCCGAACGGAATCATCGGCACGCGATTGGCCGAACAAATACGGACGATCTGCTGCACCTCTTCTGTGCTCTGCGGATAGACCACGGCATCCGGCGGCTGATTGACGATCCAGGTGACTGTATTGCCGTGTTGCTCGCGCACCGCCTGCGACGTCACGACGCGGTTGCCGAACGCCGCCGTCAGCGCCGTGATCACGGCCTTGATCGCCGCCGGGTTGCGGTTGTCCTGCTCCGCAGCGACGTCAGCCAGGGCCATAGGTCAATTCTCCGCTCATTCGCCGGCGGACGTTAGCAGAGGATGGTGTGGAGATGAAACGAGGCCGGCAGTTGTGCCGGCCAATTGGTCGAACGGGAATTGGGAACGCAGCCAGCGCAGCGTCAGGCGAAGAGGTACCAGATCTGTTCGGACGCGGGTGGCTGCTGCGGATCGGCAGGCGCTTCCCTGGTGAGCGAAAAGACCCACGCGGTGACCATCGTCGCGACCACGAGCACGTATGTGCCTCGAGCCAATCTGCCAGCCATTGTGACGCTCCCTTATTTTTTTTCAGGATAGTCCAATAGGCCCGCCGCGCGCGGTTGTCCTTAATTTTTGGTTAATCCGGATAAGCCATTGGAATCGTGGCTTCTCGACGGGGTGTCATGGTGGACGCGTCAACGCCGCTGTCGTAGTTTTCGACAAGTTCCACGCGTTTCCAATTTGGAGTTTGCAATGGCCGGCCCTGTGATCGCCGTTACCGACAGTGTTTTCCCCACGCTCGATCCGGCCAAGGCCGCGCTGGCGCGTCTCAATCCGACCTATCGCATGTCGAAGAGCGTCAACGCCGACGACATCGTTGCGGTGGCCAAGGACGCCGATGCGGTGCTGGTGACCTACGCCAAACTCACGCGCGAGGTACTCAACCAGTTTACCCGCTGCAAGGCGATCGGCCGTTTCGGCCTCGGCGTTGACAACATCGATCTTCCCACCGCCAAGGAAAAAGGCATCGCCGTCAATTACGTGCCGGACTACTGCATTCGCGAGGTGTCGGACCATGCCATGGCGCTGCTGCTGTCGTTGATCCGGAAAGTCCCGCTCTCGAACAAGCTGGTGCAAAGCGGCCGCTGGGAAATGCCGGCTGTGGTGCCAATCCGCCGTATCGAAGGCACTGTCCTCGGGCTTATTGGCTTCGGTCACATTCCGCGCCTCGTCGCGCCCAAGGCGCAGGCCTTCGGCATCAAGGTGATCGCCCACGATCCTTTTGCCAAGCCCGACGTGTTCAAGGCCGCCAATGTGGCAAGTGTGGACCTCGACACGCTATTCAATACTTCGGACTACGTATCCGTGCACGCGCCGTTGCTACCCGCGACGCGCGGCATGATGAATGCCGCAGCCTTCGCCAAGATGAAGAAAGGCGCCTACATCGTGAACACCGCGCGCGGGCCCTTGATCGACGAGCCGGCGCTGATTGCTGCGCTCAACTCCGGGCAGATCGGCGGCGCCGGGCTCGACGTGGTGGCCGTGGAGCCGCTCGCCAAGGATTTACCGCTCCTCGGCCGCGACAACGTCATCATATCACCGCACACTGCGTTCTATTCGATCGAAGCGCTCAATGAGTTGCAGACCAAATGCGCGACCGATGTCGCGCGTGTATTGAGCGGCGAAAAGGCGGTCTATCCGATATCGGCATAATGATCCGACTACTGAAACATTTTTTCCCGTTAGGCTTCAGAGTTTGTGGCAGTGCCTCCCACTCCGTCATTGCCGGGCTTGACCCGGCAATCCATGATGATTCTGAACAGGTATTGGCCGACGTAGGACTTTTTTTGCTGCATTTCATCATGGATGCGCGGGTCAAGCCCGCGCATGACCAGAATGTGTGGCACGGTCTCTCGCCTTCTCGTGTCCGATCAAAGATCTAAAATGCTCGATCGCACCGACCTCGAACCGGTCTTCTTCGCGCCCTTCGTTTCATCGTTGATGCGCGTCGAACCGCAATGGATCGACTACAACGGCCACCTCAACATGGCCTATTACAATGTTTTGTTCGACCGCGCCGTGGACGAGGTCTACGAGCTGCTTGGCTTCGGGCTCGATTATCTCAAGCAACACAATCATTCGACCTTCACCGCCGAAGTCCACGTGCGCTATGTGCGCGAGCTGCGTGAAGACGATCCGGTGCGGGTGACGTTCCAGCTGCTCGACTACGATGCAAAGCGTGTCCATTATTTCGAGCAGCTGTTTCACGCGACCGAGGGCTGGGTCTCGGCCACGTCGGAAAACATGACATTGCATGTCGACATGGCGGCAAAAAAAGTCGCGCCATTTCCCGCGAAGATCATGGGCGCGCTCGCGCGCATGAAAGCCGCGCACGCGCAATTGCCGCGGCCGGAAGCCGCCGGACGGCGTATTGCGATGCCGAAGAAGGATTGAGCGGCAGCCGCGCTTCTCAGAAGCAAATCAATGAGCCGGTCATCACCGGGCTTGTCACTCCAAGTCGGGTTTACCCGACTTGGAGCACTCGACTAATACGGAAGTCGGGCAGGCCCGACTTCCGTTGTGATCTCGCTTAGGGACGCACTGCCGTCCTAAGCGAGATGGCCGGGACAAGCCCGGCCATGACAGCTACTTAACTGCTATTTCCCCGCCAGTTTGGCGGCGTCGGCGCGCACGCTGGTGTCGATAATCGACTCCGTCGGCACCGCCTTCGGAATGACGCCGGCTTTGACGAAGAGCTGCTGCATCCACTCGATGCGGTCGGCCGGGATTGCCAGCGTCGGGTCGATCTGCTTGTCGCGGATCGCCTGGTCGGAGATGAACTCCGCCCGCTTGTCGTCCGGCTTCGCATTGGTCATTTCATGCGCGACCTTGACGGTTTCGTCGCGATGCGTTGCGGCGAATTGGTAGGCATCCATTTCCGCCGCAATGAATTTCACGAGATCGTCGCGCCGCTCGGCCAGCACCTTGCTGCTCGTTGCCACGCAGAGCCGGATGAATTTCGGCACGGCAGTGCCGCCCTTGGCCAGCACCTTGATGTTGGCCGGCATCACCGCCTCGAATTCATTCGACACCACCGCGGCATCGGTGATGCCGGCGACCAGCGACTTGTAGCGGTCGAGATCGGCGCCTTGCGTCGCCAATTTCACGTCCGAAAACGGAACATTGGCGGCGTCTAGCATGCCGCGGAATAGCAAATCAGGCAGCGACCCAGGAGACGAAATGGCCACGGTCTTTCCCTTGAGATCGGCGAGCGTCCTGATCTCGGCCTTGGCGAGCACGACCTGCGGCACGCCCGGCCAGGTGCAACCGACGATCTTCACGCCTGTGCCACGCACTCCGGCCACGATTGATTCCGCCGCGCCCATATCGACGCTGTCGATCTCTCCGGAAATCAATGCCTTCATGAGGGTCGCGCCGGCCTTGATCTGAAGGATTTCGACCTTCAGTCCGCGTTTGGCGGCAAAGCCACCTTTGTCGACCATCGCGATGAAGCCGGCGTCGCTTTTGGCTTCAAGGATGCCGTGCTTCCAGACCTTCTCCTGCGCGTGGGCGCTTGTGAGACCGAAGGCCACAATGGCGGCGGCAAGGATAAGACTTTTTGTTTTGTGCATGTGCGGTTCCTCCACGGCCTGGATTGTAGGCCCGCGCGCCTTCGGATTCCTAGATGCGATACTCGCCGCCGCGTTTGCGGCCCTGATCGACATTGAGAAAGAGGTGCTCGAGGGTCGGCCGCTTCTTGATCAAACCCTGCTCGTGCGAGTAGCCAACCAGCGTGTCGAGCACCTTGCGGTTCTTCTCCGAGAGCCCGTATTCCCACGGATCCGGACCGAGGACGCGCTCCTGCTCCTCCCAGGCGGCGCGATACCAGGCGAGCGGAACGATGCGCGGGTTCGCCATGCGCTTCATGGCGACGGCCTTGGCTTCATTGAAAGCCCGGAACAGGTTGACGGCGAGCCATGGATGCTCGTCCGCCAGCGATTGGCGGATGCCAAGCACATGCATGATCGGGAAAATGCCGGTGCGCTTGAAATAGGCCATCTCCTCGGCCTTATGATCGGGAAAGAGCCGGGCCACGCGCGGGTCTTTGGCAACGAACGGCTTGACGAAATCGGAGTGGAAGACCGCATCGAGCTCGCCTTCGGCCAGCATGGTCTCGACCGATTTGTTGTCCGGCAGGCAGGAATATTTGATGTCGGCCGGCAGCGCGACTTTGACGTCGTCTTCGATCTCGGCAACCCATTCGATGCTGTTGAGCGGCACACCATATTCATGCTGCAGGATGCCGCGCATCCAAAGCACTGCCGTCGTCATCATTGTTTTCACGCCGATTTTGCGGCCACGCAGATCCGCGGGCTTGGTGATGCCCTTCGACGTATTGATGAACATGAAGCCGTGCCGGAAACGGCGATGCAGGAACACCGGGACTGCTCGGAATGGCAGGTCGTTGTCGCGCGCCGCGAGATACGACGAGCCGGACACCTCGGCGATATCGAATTCATTGTTGTTCAGGAAGCGCCAGTGGCGCGTCGCCGAATCCATGTCGGTGAGAATGGTGAGGTCGACGCCATCGACCTCCACTTTGCTTCGCAGCAGGGGACGGATGATTTCGTAATCACCGCAAGCGAGCGTTAGTGCGAGCTTCTTTGGCATCTGGTCTTCACTCCGCCCGTTCCCGCCCCGTAATCCGAGCGGATAAAGCAGTTCAATTCGTCGAGTTCAATGCCCTGTCGCCAGCGCCGCCAGTTTTGCCGGATCATCGGGCAGCTTATTGCCGCGCCAGACCACGTGCAGGTCCGGCCGCACCAGCAGAAAGTCGGTGCCATAGATGTCGCGTGGGCGCGGGTCGTTGATATCGAGCACTGAAAACGGCGCCGATAGAGCGGCAAAGGCCCGCGCCAGCGCGGCGCCGTCACCCTGCGCGCCGGCAAGCCGCAGCAGTGTGTAGCCGTTGCCGATGCGATCGTGCAGCGCCGTGCGGTCGGCAAGCCACACATGCGGGAGCCGCGCGCCCGGCCAGGTCGTCGGCACATATTTCATGAAATCGGGCTCCGGCGCCTCACCGGCTTCTGGCCAGATAACTGGCGAGCCCGCGTAGCGGTAGCCCAGTTCGGCGCCGATCATCTCGTTGCTCTTGCGCTGCTCGACATCGGCAATTCGCGCGAGATCGGCGCGCGTCTCGGCGCCCTCCGGCGTCTTGTCTCGGATGTTTGGTTTATAGGCCGCGCGCCAGGCGCGCCGCCCGCGCGAGGCATGGCGCGAGGCCTCGACATTGCGGGCGCCGATCTGCCGGCGCTCGATTTCATAGGAGCGCAGCAGCGCCGGCCCGCCCCACCCTTTCAGCGTCGCCGCGAGTTTCCACGACAGATCGATAGCGTCCCCGACGCCGCTGTTCATGCCGAGCCCGCCGGTCGGGATCACCAGATGCACCGCATCCCCGGCAAGGAAGACACGTCCCTGCCCGTAACTGTCTGCCAGCAGCAGATTCTGCCGCCAGGGCTGGCAGGACAGCATTTCGTATTTCACAGGCATGGCAACGGTTTGCTCGAACATCGACTTCATGTCGTCGTCGCTGTCGACCACGGCATGCAGCGTGAAGTGACGCGTCGAATCCTGCACGATCAGGAACGAGTTGTGGGCATCGGCGACGTGATAGTGCCGCCCTTTTCCGATCGGGATGCGCTCGAACAGATCGTCGCAGCGATACAATGCCTGCCGCAATTGCAACAAGTTTGCTTCACCCTGCAACTTGATGCCGAGCTGGCGACGCACATTGCTCGATCCGCCGTCGCAGCCGACCAGATAGTCGGCACCCAGCTCGGACGTCTCCTCGCTGCATTTCACGCGCGCGCGCACGCCGCTGTTATCTTGTTCAAACGAGATGAATTCGCAGCCATAACGCACGTCGACGCTGGGCAACGTCTCCGCGATCGACTTGAGCAGCGGCTCGAGCGTGTATTGCGAGATCAGCTGGTAAGGCTCGAGCGGCATCGAGCCGTCGGTGCATGCGGCAATCTCCGCTTGTGCCTGCGCGACCGACGGATATGGCAGATGCAAGAGAGGTGGCTCGACCAGTGAGGTGACGATAAACACGTCCATCGGCACATCACGTGGGAAGCCCGCATCGCGAACTTTCTGGGCGATCCCGAGCCGGCGGTAGATCTCCATGGTGCGGGCGTTGCATCGCTCCATCTTGGGCAGAAACTGCGGCGCGTCCTTCTGCTCGAGCAGGATGCAGCGCACGCCGCGCCGGCCAAGATCGATGGCGAGCGTGAGCCCGACCGGGCCGGCGCCGACAATGATGACTTGCGTATCCAACTTACAATTCCGCGACGCGTGAAAACCCGCGACTGTTTAGCACAGAGTGGCTGGATTCGTACGTGCGCCGGATTTAGCCCGTCATCACCGGGCTTGTCCCGGTGATCCCGCTTGGGGACGCAGTGCCTTCATAAGCGAGATGGCCGGGACAAGCCCGGCCATGACAGCAAAGAGGCTCAGCTGTAGGGTATCGATTATTCGAGAGGCACGCATGACACGACCATTGATTGCATTCGTTTTCTTGTGTTTGACCGCTCCGCACGCCGCTGCGCAGGCTCAGGTGCAAACTCCTGCCCCGCCCGTCGTGCAGGAATGCCTGCGTCTGAAAGCGCTCAAGATCGACTGGGGCGATAGGGAGAACGCCGCAAAGCACCGCAAGCTCTGGCTCGACACGTGCCGGCAGGCCTACGCAACGAACGGCGACAATCCCCACATCAAGGTCGCGCTGGCGGGTGCGATGACGGAGCGCACGGAATTCATCCCGCTGCTGCGCGCCGCGATCGCGCAGGACGACACCGAGGCGATGCTTGTCCTGTTCAACGATTTCAATTCCTTCGACCAAAACCCGGGAAGGCCAGACCTGATCCCGCGCGCCGAAGCCGAGAAGGCGCTGCGCCGCGCGGCCGAGCTCGGCAATGCCGATGCGATCTTCAGGCTTGCCACGATTCTCCGGCGCGGCGGCCCGATCAGGCACGACCCGGCCCAATCGCGCTATTGGGGCGAAAAGGCGCTGGCCAATCCGCCGAAGGACATGCGGCCGAGCGACGTTGCGGTGGTGGTCGGAGAATGGCTGTCGGAGTCCGACAAGGCCGACGAACGCCAGCGCGGCATCGACATTCTTGAAAAGTTGGCCAAGACTGGTCGTGGCGATGCGCAGGCCTATCTGGCGGTCGCCATTCGCGGCAGCGATCCGGTGCGTGCACGCCAGCTCCTCGAACAAGCGGTGCGCACTTATCCGGGACATGCGCAGGCGCCGCTCTCCGACATGCTGATCAAGGGCGAAGGCGGACCGAAGGATGAAAAGCGCGCGGTCTCCATGTTGCAGCGCTCTGCTTACGATGCGCAGCACTCCAAATGGATGCTCGGGCAGCTGACGCTGGAAGGCCGCCTGGTGCGTCGCGACGTCGCCGCGGCGGTGAAGCTGCTTGGGCCATGGTCGCAGTGGGACTACGACACGCGCCTGCAGATCGTGCGGCTCCTGGCGGAAAATCCCGAAGTCCAGATGGGCTATCCGGAGCGCTTCCTCTACACGGCGACCGAAGACGCCGAATTGGGCGAGCCCGGCGCCATGGATGCGCTGATCGCGCTCAAGCTGTCACGTCACGCTCAGTTCGCCGACAAAGCCGGTGGCTGCGCGCTGGCCGCGCGCGCGGGAAAAAAACTTGACGAGTGCGCGGTGAAGTAATTCTGACTTGCCTCCAGTCCGTCATGGCCGGGCTTGTCCCGGCCGTCTCGCTAATGATGGCACTACGCTCCTAAGCGGGAGCGCCGACACAAGCCGGCGATGACGCTTTGCTACTGCGTAGATGATGTTCCCCGATGGTTCCCTGCGAGCATTGGCCCGAACGACAAGGCAAAACCAAAAAAGGCGACACACCAGGCGAAGGCTGTAACGTGGAGCAGCGCGTCACTCCATCCGGGTTCCAATGAAGCGCATATCCGCGCGAGTGACGCAATAACGACGGTTGCATAGATCGCCTGTGTCATTGGCGAAGCGATAAGCGCATTGCCGGTATGGCCAAGGCTGGCGCGGGTCATCACCGCAAGCGTCATGGTCCCTGCCGCCCCGACTGTCCAGGCATGGACCCCTGCATTGGGCACAATCATGCCGAGCGCTGCGGCGCTTGCGAGCAGAAAACCGAGCGGCACGAATGCGTAACCAACATGCAGAATGAGCACCAACCGATCGCGGCAGGTCCGATCCCCGGCCCATCGGGCCAGGCGCACGATATTCAGCACCCCTGCTGTGACGAGGGCTGCGGCAACCAGCTGCCCGGCAGGCTGCACGATCCATAGCACCAGGGCCGCGGCGGTGACGGCCATCGTCACAAGATCGAAGCGCGCGAAAGGTGCCGGCAGCCGGCCCGGATTCTCGCGCGCCAGCCAGTTGCGGGTGAAACTCGGAACGATGCGGCCGCCGATCACCACGATCAGCATCACAATGACGGCGATGCCGACGCGGGCGCCATATTCGGCCGTGCCCCGGATATGCGCCTCGATGTGAAATGCAATGTTGCCGGCGAGCAGCAGCGTGACCAGACCCACGACCCTGAGATTTCGCCAATTTTTGCCGGTGACAATCTCGCGCGCGGTTGCAGCGACGACCAGTGCGAGAAAGCTGACGTCGACGATTGCTGCCAGCAGCCAGCCGGTCTCGGCGGAAAAAGTGACGCAGACGCGGCCCGCCAGCCATACCGAGACCAGCACGAGTAAAGGCGTACCCTGGATCGGCAGCCGTCCGGTCCAATTGGGAATCGCCGTAAGTAGAAACCCGGTCACGACCGCCGGCAGATAGCCGTAGAGCAATTCGTGGACGTGCCAGTCGACGGCAGAAAACGCGCTCCACAAAACCAGTTCCCCATTAAAAATCGGCAGCCAGGCCAGAACGGCAAGCCCGGCGTAAAGTGCGCCGAACAGGAAGAACGGCCGGAAGCCGTAGGACAGCAAAACCGGGCCGCGATAGTCCCGCAGGCGAGGGATAGCGTTCATGACTTGATACTATCCGCGCTGGGCGTGCTCGAAAGCGCGCTTGAGACAGATCGCTCCCGGATCGTTCGCGCGGTTCATCAGGCCGATCAACGTCACCCATTCCTCGTCGGACGCTTCATGGGTGTAGCGCTGCACCGTTTGGGTCACGCAGGCCGCAAGATCGAGTCCCTCGGCAGCAGCCCGTTCCTTGACCACCGTGAGCAGCGTCAGGTCGCCCGCCCCGAGAATTGTTTCCACCGCGGTCGTCTCGTCGGTCAACCGGGCCAGAATATCGCCGAGCATTATGGTTGCTCCATTTCCGAAAGACGCTAATGCACGCGCAACGCGTCTGCGCCGGCGAGGTCAATGCCTTCGATCTTCGCCGCCGTCACCAGCCGCGCGATGTATTGCGAATCTGCGCGTCTGCGCACACTTTCGCGGAGATAGTCGGCGATACGGCCGGCGACCAACTCATAGGGCAGCACCTGTCCTTCATGCTTGCGGTCGAGCCGGATGATATGGAAGCCGTAGCGGGTTGCGACCGGCGCTTCGCACAGTTGGCCTGGCGCGAGCGCCATCAGAGCCTGCTCGAACTCAGGCGTTGTCTGCCCGGAAGTGATCTGCCCGAGATTGCCGCCCTGCGCCGCCGACGGACAGCGTGAATGGGCTTGCGCCATGCTCGCGAAAGATTCCGGCCGCTCTTTCAACGCCACCAGCACGCCGACTGCATCGGCTCGCGCGCGCGCATAAGCATCAGGGTCCGAAGGCAATGCCGCAAACAGGATATGCGCAGCCTCATAGATTTCAGGTGAACGGAAACGCACACCGTTACGCTCGTAGTATCGGCGGCAAGTTTCATCGTCCGGTTGGGGCACGACGACTTCGTGCTCGACGACGCCCCGCATCAGGGCCTCTTCGTCGGTTTCGCGGCGCCCGGCCTCGTCACTGATGGGCTCCGGCGTAAGCCCGAGATTTTTCGCACGCTGTAGCAGCAGTTCTTTGACGACCAGCGCCCTCGCCGCCTGCTGCCAGGCCGTGATTGGTTTCGACGCCGGATGATGCTGCATTTCGCGCTGGATTTCGTCACGCGCGATTGCCACGCCATTCACGCTGACCGTGACGGGCTTGCCGGCCGGGAATTGCACGTGAACCGAGCAGGACATTGCATTTACTCCGCTGGAACCGCCCGCGCGCGCGAAGCGGCGGGCCGCCGGCCATCGCTGCGCACCACCTGATAGCCGCGCCGGCCGAGATACCAGATTGGCGCGCTCCAGACGTGAACGAGACGGGTGAACGGAAACACCAGGAAGATCGTCATGCCGAGAATAAGGTGTGCCTTGAAGATCGGGTCCGCGTCGGCAATGAGATCAGCGACGCCCGGCTGAAGGGTCAGAATGCCCTGCGCCCAGGTCATGAACTTCACCATCTCGTGGCCATCAAGGTGCTCGAGAGAAACGGTGATGGTGAGAAGCCCAAGGATGAGCTGCGCATACAGCATCAGCAGTATCGCGATATCGCCGAACGACGAGGTCGAGCGGATGCGCGCGTCGAACAGACGGCGATGCACCAATAGCGTGATGCCGACGAAGCAAAACGCGCCGGCGACACCACCGACGATGATGGCCAGCCACTGCTTGAAGGTGTGCGAGATGCCGAGGAAATCAAAAATCCAGATCGGAGTCAGCAGGCCTACGAAGTGGCCCATGAAGATGACCAGGATGCCGACATGGAACAGGTTCGAGCCCCAGGATAACTGCCGTCGGCGCAGCAACTGACTCGATCCGCTTCGCCACGTGTATTGCTCGCGATCGAACCGCACCCAGCTGCCGAGGAGAAACACCGTCAGGCAGAGGTAGGGATACCAGCCGAACACAGCGTATGTAATGAATTCGCGCATGATCGTTTCCTTACTGGCGCGGGTTGGTACGCGTTGCCGCCGGCATATCGGGTGCCGGACGCAGTCCCCCGCGGACATGAGCCATCAGCGTATCCTTGCAGCTGTCGCCGGCGCCGGGTCCAAACTTGACCGGCTCGTCTTCCCAGGCGGCGTCGAGCGCCGCCAGATCCAACGGATCCGGATCGGGCAATGCCAGAAGAGCGGAGACCTCCTCACCTTTCGGCTTGACTGAAGACAGTGCGGTCAGCGCGCGGAACACGGCTTCGTATGGCGTTTGGCGCTTGCGCAGGCGCTCCGCCATCGCCGCAAGAATGTGAGCTGGCTGGGCGAGTAGCTCGCACGCTTTCGCCTGCGGTAGCGTGGCGAGAAACTCGAGGAACAGCGGCAGAAAATCCGGCAATTCATTCTTGACCGCCGCGAGGCCACGCTCCTCATACATTGTGAGCAGATCGACCATGGCCTGGCCGCGGTCGCGGCTTTCCCCATGGACATGTTCAAACAAGTGCAGAGATAGCGAGCGCGTGCGGTCGAATAGCAGGACGTAGCGCTCCTGCAGGTCGTAGAGATCGCCGCCAGCGATATCGTCGAGCAGACCATCGAGCTGACGCCGTACTGCCGCCGGCACCAGCCCTTCCGCTTCGATCACCACCCGCAATTCGTCGACAGCCTGTTGAAGCTCGGCACTGGGGTAGCTCAGCAAAAGTGATAAGGCCTTGAAGGTTTTCGCCATCACACCACCTCCATCGGCGTCTTGCCGCCTATTCTTGGACCTCTAGGCGTGCCGAACAGGTTGGTTTCGGTCTCGCCGCCCGAGCAGCCATTGCCGAACGAGAACCCGCAAGATCCGCGCAGATCTTGCGCATCTTCGCCCAACTCGCGGTGCGCGGTCGGGATGACGAAGCGGTCCTCATAGTTGGCAATCGCCATGATGTGGTACATGTCTTCGATCGCCGCGCTGGTGAGACCAACGCGCTTGGCAATGGCCTCGTCGATCACACCGTCCACGGTCTTGGCGCGCATATAGGCGCGCATCGCCAGCATGCGCTCGAGCCCCAGTGCCACAGGCTCTTCCTTGCCCGCCGTGAGCAGGTTGGCTAGGTATTTGAGCGGGATGCGCAACGAACGCACGTCCGGCATCTCGCCGTCATGACCGATCTTGCCGGCCTGCGCCGCCGACTGGATCGGCGAGAGCGGCGGCACATACCAGACCATCGGCAGCGTGCGGTATTCGGGATGCAGCGGGAACGCGACTTTCCACTCCATCGCCATTTTGTAGATCGGAGAACGCCGAGCGCCTTCGAGCCAATTCTCGGCGATACCATCGGCACGGGCCTGGGCGATCACCGCCGGGTCATGCGGGTTGAGGAAGATGTCGAGCTGCGCCTGATAGAGGTCCTGCTCGTCCGGCACACTCGCTGCTTCCTCGATGCGGTCGGCGTCATAAAGCACGACGCCGAGATAGCGGATGCGGCCGACGCATGTCTCCGAGCACACGGTCGGCTGGCCGGCCTCGATGCGGGGATAGCAGAAGATGCACTTCTCGGATTTGCCGCTCGACCAGTTGTAATAGATCTTCTTGTACGGGCAGCCGGACACGCACATGCGCCAGCCGCGGCATTTGTCCTGGTCAATGAGGACAATGCCGTCTTCCTCGCGCTTGTAGATCGCGCCTGATGGACAAGCCGCTACGCAAGCCGGGTTGAGGCAATGCTCGCACAGCCGCGGCAGATACATCATGAAAGTATTTTCGAACTGGCCGTAGATGTCCTTCTGCACGCCTTCGAAATTTACGTCCTTCGAGCGCTTGGCGAATTCCCCGCCGAGGATTTCCTCCCAGTTAGGGCCCCACTCGATCTTCTCCATGCGCTCGCCGCTGATCAGCGAGCGCGGACGCGCCGTCGGCATCGCCGTCATTTCCGGCGATTTCTGCAAATGCTCGTAGTCGAAGGTGAAAGGCTCGTAATAGTCGTCGATTTCCGGCAGATCGGGATTGGCGAAGATGTTCGCCAGCACCCGCCATTTCGAACCGATGCGCGGCTCGATCTTGCCGTTCTTCTTGCGGCGCCAGCCACCATTCCAGCGCTCCTGGTTCTCCCATTCCTTGGGATAGCCGATGCCGGGCTTGGTCTCGACGTTGTTGAACCAGGCGTATTCCATGCCTTCGCGGTTGGTCCACACGTTCTTGCAGGTGACGGAACAGGTATGGCACCCGATGCACTTGTCGAGATTGAGCACCATCGCAATTTGCGCACGGATTCTCATTCTGCGGCCTCCATTTTGGGCGCGACGGTGAGCGGTTCGGGCTGATCGGGCGTCGGCGTGTCGAGCCAGTCGACCTTCGCCATTTTGCGGACGACGACGAATTCGTCACGGTTGGAGCCAACCGTGCCGTAATAGTTGAAGCCATAGGACTGCTGAACGTAGCCGCCGATCATGTGGGTCGGCTTGAGCACCGCGCGGGTCACCGAATTATGGATGCCGCCGCGCTGGCCGGTCATCTCGGAGCCCGGCACATTCACAATCTTTTCCTGCGCATGATACATCATGCACATGCCTTGCTTGACGCGTTGCGAGACCACGGCGCGCGCTACCAAAGCGCCGTTGGTGTTGAAAGCTTCGATCCAGTCGTTATCGACAATGCCGGCCTTTTTGGCGTCGATCTCGCTGATCCACACGATCGGCCCACCGCGCGACAGCGTCAGCATCAGCAGATTGTCGGTGTAGGTCGAGTGGATGCCCCACTTCTGGTGCGGCGTGATGAAGTTGAGCACGACTGCATCATTGCCGTTCGGCTTGCGACCGATGACCGAATTGACCGACTTGGTATCAATGGGCGGACGATAGACGCAGAAGCCCTCGCCGAACGCCCGCATCCACAGATGATCCTGGTAGAGCTGCTGACGGCCGGTCAGCGTCCGCCACGGAATCAGTTCATGAACGTTCGTATAGCCGGCGTTGTAGCAGACCTTTTCAGATTCCAGACCTGACCAAATCGGCGACGAAATGATCTTGCGCGGCTGCGCCACCACGTCGCGGAAGCGGATTTTCTCGTCCTCTTTCGGAATGGCGAGATGCGTGTGTTCTCGACCGGTGAATCCTTGCAATGAGGTCCAGGCCTTGACCGCAACCTCGCCGTTGGTTTCCGGCGCGAGGCTTAGGATGACCTCGCATGCATCGATGTCTGAATTGATCCGGGCGAGGCCCTTGGTCGTCCCCTCCTCCGTCACCTCGCCGTTGAGCTTCTTGAGGTACTCGACCTCGTGCTCGGTATTCCAGCTCATGCCTTTACCGCCGTTGCCGAGCTTGGCCATCAGCGGTCCGAGCGATGTGAAGCGTTTGTAGAGGTTGGGATAATCGCGCTCGACCACTGTAACCGACGGCATCGTCTTGCCGGGAATCGGATCGATCTCTCCCTTTTTCCAGTCCTTCACGTCGAAGGCTTGCGCGATCTCGCCGGGCGAGTCGTGCATGATGGGAGTGAGCACCACGTCCTTCTCGACGCCGAGTACTTCCGGCGCGACCTGCGAGAATGCCTTGGCGATACCCTTGTAGATGTCCCAATCGTTGCGCGCTTCCCAGACCGGATCGACGGCCGAGGTCAGTGGATGAATGAAGGGATGCATGTCCGACGTGTTGAGATCGTTCTTCTCGTACCAGCTCGCGGTTGGCAGAACGATGTCGGAATACATGCAGGTCGTCGACATGCGGAAGTCGAGGGTGACCAGCAGGTCGAGCTTTCCTTCAGGCGCATGGTCGTGCCAGACGACATCGGACGGCTTCTTCTTGCCGTCCTGGCCGAGGTCTTTGCCCATGACGCCATGTTTGGTGCCGAGCAGATGCTTGAGGAAATATTCGTGGCCCTTGCCGGATGCGCCCAGAAGATTCGAGCGCCAGATGAACATGTTGCGTGGCCAGTTCTTCGGACTGTCCGGGTCATCGCATGACAGCTTGACCTCGCCGGACTTCAACGCCTTGGCGACATAGTCCTTGGCCTCGACGCCCGCGGCGGCGGCTTGCTTCGAAACCTCCAGCGGGTTGGTCTGAAGTTGCGGCGCCGACGGCAGCCAGCCCATGCGCTCGGCGCGTACATTGTAGTCTATCAGCGCACCGTCCCACGGACCTGCCGGCGCGGTCGGCGACAGCACTTCCGACACGTCGAGCGTCTCGTAACGCCACTGATCGGTGTGCGCGTAGAACGCCGAGGTCGAATTCATCTGCCGCGGCGGCCTACCCCAATCGAGCGCGAAGGCCAGCGGCAGCCAGCCCGTTTGCGGGCGCAGCTTTTCCTGGCCGACATAATGCGACCAGCCACCGCCCGACTGGCCGACGCATCCGCACATCACCAGCATGTTGATGATGCCGCGGTAGTTCATGTCCATGTGGTACCAGTGGTTCAGGCCGGCGCCGACGATCACCATCGAGCGGCCTTTGGTTTTCTCCGCGTTGAGCGCAAACTCTCGCGCCGTCGTGATGATCTGGTCGCGCGGCACGCCCGAGATTTTCTCCGCCCAGGCCGGCGTATAGGGCTCGACATCGTCGTAGCTCTTGGCGAGATGCTCGCCGCCAAGCCCGCAATCGACGCCGTAGTTGGCGACAAAGAGATCGTAGACCGACGCGACCAGCGTCTCGCCTTCGACCAATTGCAGCGTCTTGGCCGGCACGTTGCGCACCAGCACGCCCGGATGATCGGTGCCGAGGAAATGATCGTGTTCGCGATTGCCAAAATACGGGAAACCGACGGCGGCGACCTTGTCCTTGACGGGCGCCAGCGAGAGCCGGAGCTTGGTATCCACGCCCTGCGACGTGCGCTCCTCGAGACTCCACTTGCCCTTCTCGCCCCAGCGGAAGCCGACCGACCCGCGCGGCACCACGACCTCGCCGCTGGTCTCATCGTAGGCGACAGTCTTCCACTCGGGATTGTTGGCTTCCTTCAATCCCTGTACGAAGTCCGATGCGCGCAGGAACCGCTCGGGCACGTAGTGCTCGCCTTGCTTCACCAGGCGCACCAGCATCGGCATGTCGGTGTATTGCCGGGCGTAATCCTGGAAATATTTGGCCTGCCGATCGACATGGAATTCGCGCAGGATGACGTGGCCCATGGCCATGCCCAGCGCGGCATCGGTGCCCTGCTTCGGCGAGATCCACAGATCGGCGAATTTCGACGCCTCGGAATAATCCGGGCATATCACCACGCTCTTGGCGCCTTTGTAGCGGGCCTCAGTATAGAAGTGGGCGTCTGGCGTGCGCGTCTGCGGTACGTTCGAGCCCCACAGAATCAGAAATCCGGAATTGTACCAGTCGGCCGATTTCAGGCACGTCGGTCTGCTCGCCCCATGTCTGCGGTGAGGCCGGCGGCAGGTCGCAATACCAGTCGTAAAACGACATGCACACGCCGCCGAGCAGCGATAGGTAGCGCGAGCCGGCGGCGTAACTCACCATCGACATCGCCGGGATCGGCGAGAAGCCGAACACGCGGTCCGGTCCGTAGGTCTTGACCGTGTACGCGTTGGCCGAGGCAATCAGTTCATTGACCTCATCCCAGGTCGATCGGACGAACCCGCCGAGACCACGTTTGCTGACGTAGGCATTCCGCTTCTCTGGATTCTCGACGATCGACTTCCAGGCCGCGACCGGTGTCATCAACACACGCGCTTCGCGCCACAATTTGAGCAGGCGCGAACGGACCAGCGGGTATTTCACCCGGTTGCCCGAATAGAGGTACCAGGAATAGCTGGCGCCGCGCGCACATCCACGCGGCTCGTGGTTCGGCAAATCGGCACGCGTGCGTGGATAGTCGGTCTGTTGCGTTTCCCAGGTGACGATCCCGCCCTTGACGTAGATCTTCCAGGAGCACGAGCCGGTGCAGTTCACGCCATGCGTCGAGCGCACGATCTTGTCGTGCTGCCAGCGCTTGCGGTAACCGTCCTCCCAGCGGCGATCTTCCCGCGTTGTGATGCCGTGGCCGTCCGAGAACGGCTCGCCGGGACGGGTGAAGAAGGTCAGGCGATCAAGAAAATAACTCATGGTCCCTCACTCGGCCGGCGCTGCGGCGGATGTCATTCTCCGCGGCTTCGATGATCGGTGTTCGATGTCATAGAGAAGCCCACCGCGGCGCGTGTAGAACGCCCAGGTGATCACCACGCAACTGATGTAGAAGACGAAGAAACCCCACAGCGCGGCCTGCACACCGCCCGTAAGCGCGAGCGATGATCCGTAAGCCTTCGGAATGAAGAACGCGCCGAACGCTGCGATGGCCGACGTGAAGCCTGTGATGGCGGCAGATTCTTTTTCCGCCTGACGCAATTGTTCGTCTTTCTCGAGCTTCGGCATCAGGCGCGGTATTTCCTGGCGCATGATGTTGGGGATCATCTGGAAGGTCGATGCATTGCCAACGCCGGTGGCAAAGAACAGCAGCAGGAACATCGCGAAGAAGCCCCAGAACGCGTTGGGCTGATCCTTGATGCCAAGGAAATAAAGAACGCCAGCAACACCGATCATCATCAACAGGAAGACCCAGAAGGTGACGCGGCCGCCGCCCCAGCGATCGGAAACCCAACCGGTCGCCGAGCGCGACAGCGCACCGACCAGGGGACCAACAAAGACGAAGGCCAATGCGTCTACGGCCGGGAATTGGGTCTTCGCCAGCAACGGGAAGCCCGCTGAATAGCCAATGAAGGAGCCGAAGGTTCCGGTGTAGAGCCAGCACATCAGCCAGTTATGCTTGCGCTGGAATATGACGGCCTGTTCGCTGAACGATGCCTTGGCCGATGCGATATCGTTCATGCCGAACCAGGCAGCGAATGCACTCGCTGCGATAAACGGCACCCAGATAAAACCGGCGTTTTGCAGCCAGAGTGGCGTCTGGCCCGCGGGTCCTTTCACCATCGCGGGATCGCCACCGAACCACCCGAAAACGCCGGCGGTGATGACGATCGGCACGAGGAATTGCACGACGCTGACGCCCAGATTGCCGAGGCCGGCATTGAGCGCGAGCGCGTTGCCCTTTTCGGAACGCGGGAAGAAGAACGAAATGTTGGCCATCGACGACGCAAAGTTGCCGCCGCCCAGGCCGCACAATAGCGCGAGCGCGAGAAAGACGAAATACGGCGTATTCGGATTTTGTACCGCGTAGCCAATTCCGATCGCCGGGATCATCAGCGACCAGGTTGCAACAGTGGTCCACAGCCGGCCGCCGAAGATTGGAACCATGAAAGAATAGAAGATGCGCAGAATAGCGCCGGATATCCCGGGCAAGGCTGCGAGCCAGAACAGTTCATCCGTCGTGAAGCGGAACCCGACCGAGGGCAGTTTGGCGACAACCACCGACCAGACCTGCCAGACCGCGAAGGACAGCAACAATGCCGGAATCGAGACCCACAAATTGCGGCGGGCAATGGCTCGTCCCGTCGTATCCCAGAATTTCTTGTCTTCCGGCCGCCAATCGGTCAGCACGGCGCCTGATAGCGCGCCGACATGGGCCGGCTTGTGAATTTCCGCAAATTCCGGAAGTTGCGGAAGCTTCGCCAGGGCGGTACCGGCCGCGGCACTTTCCATGTGGCGAATTGAAAGATGCATCCAGAGCAAGGCGCCGCTCACCAGCACGAAGAGCAGCATGAAGCAGCTGGTCCACAGACCGGTGAGATCGTTGAGCGCGCCGAATGCAATCGGCAGCACGAAGCCGCCGAGTCCGCCGATCATTCCGACCAGCCCGCCAACGGCGCCGACATTTTTCGGATAATAGACGGGGATGTGCTTGTAGACCGCCGCTTTGCCGAGGGCCATGAAGAAACCAAGCACAAACACGATCACCGTGAACGGAACGACCGCCATTTCGAGGTGGAAGGTGCGCGGTCCATTGATCGTGCGTACGATGTAGTCGCTTGGCGGATAGGAGAGCACGAACGTGCAAGCGATGGCGACCAGGAACGTCCAATACATGATAGTGCGCGCACCATAGCGGTCAGACAGGTGGCCACCGTAGGCACGGAAGACACTCGCGGGGAATGAGAACGCCGCAGCGATCATGCCGGCGGTCTTGATGTCGACGCCGTACACATTGATCAGGTATTGCGGCAGCCACAACGACAGCGCGACGAACGCGCCAAAGACAAAAAAGTAGTAGAGCGCAAAACGCCATACCTGGACATTCTTGAGCGGTTCGAGCTCAAGCCAGGCGCTCCGCGGCCGTTCACCGCGCGCCCGGCGCGCAACCAGCACCGGATCATCGTCCGTGAAAAACCAGAACAGGACCGCCATGATCGCAATGCCGGCGGCCCACACCAGAGCAACGGTCTGCCAGCCGTAGGCGACGAGGACGAAGGGCGCGAGAAATTTTGTAACCGCAGCGCCCACATTGCCTGCGCCGAAAATGCCGAGCGCAGTCCCCTGCTTCTCGGTCGGATACCAGCGCGAAACGTAGGCGATGCCGACCGCGAATGAGCCGCCGGCGATGCCGACGAAAAGCGCCGCGACGAGAAACTCCGGATAGGTCGAAGCCCAGGTCAGGAAAAAGGTGGCGACGGCCGCCGCCAGCATCACCAGCGTGTAGACGATGCGGCCACCATATTGGTCGGTCCAGATGCCGAGCGCGATTCGGATCAGCGACCCGCTCAGGATCGGGGTGCCAACCAGCAAACCGAACTGGGTCTCGTTAAGACCAAGGTTCTTCTTAATTTGTATGCCGATGATGGCGAAGATCGTCCACACCGCGAAACACACGGTGAATGCAATGGTGGACATCCAGAGTGCGCGGCTTTGGCCGGCTACACCGGCGCCTGATTTTTCTGACATGGCTGAGTGTCGTCCCTGATGACGTTTCAGAATTCCGGGTACGACAAAAGCGTGGAATCGCGATGAATGTTTTGAGATCGATCAAATTGCGCGGGTAATACGTCGCGACAATTCGGCTTTACTTGTTTTAGGTCCTAATTTGACTTTGGTTGTTCTTTAGCTTGATAATTATCAAATCCATCGAGGATGAGCGGTGTAGATTTCAGATACTCTCTGTTGGGATCGGAGACCATGATGCGCGCCACCGACCGGAATGTGATCCGCGCATTGCCTCTGTTCCACGACATGAGTGAGGTGAACTTCGACGAGCTGATGCGGGTGGCGTTCCTTCAGCGCTTTCCGCAGCACGTGACGCTGCACCGGGAAGGCGAATTACCGGATTTTCTCCACATCGTTGTGGAGGGCTCCGTGGAACTGTTCGGCACCCACGACCACCACGAGACCACGATCGACATTATCCGCCCGGTCACGACCTTTATTTTAGCAGCGGTGATCCGCGACGCGGTCTATTTGAAGTCCGCCCGCACGCTTGCGCCCGCACAGATTCTAATGATCCCGGCCCAGACCGTGCGCGACGTGTTCGGCCGCGACGCCGCCTTCGCGCGCGCCATTGTCGGCGAGCTTGCCGAGCGCTACCGCAGCGTCGTCCGGTCCCTCAAAAATGAAAAATTACGGAACAGCGCAGAACGCCTCGCGAACTGGATTCTTCAGACCGGCTCCGAACAGGGAAACCAGCACAGCATCGCGCTGCCATTCGACAAGCGCACGCTCGCGTCACGCCTGGGAATGACTCCGGAGAACCTTTCGCGAAATCTTACACTATTGTCGAAATATGGCGTGCGCAGCTCGGGGCGAGACATCGTGATCGACGATCCGTCCGTGCTTAAGCAATTCGCCAAGCCAAATGCATTGATTGACAATTGAAATTTCTTCGTCTTCTGAAAGACAAAACGGTTCAGGAACGCACTGCCGCCGAACTGACGCAGATCAACCCAGCGCCGGAAATCTGCATTCCGCAGGGCGGTGGGCGCGTGAAAATGTCCGCTCGGATGCTGGTTAAATTAAAGGGGAAATCGCTGTTGCGAGCGGTTGAGCGCGCAGCGCTTTCTCCCGTCATTCCGGGACGGCGCGCCAGCGCCGGACCCGGAATCCAGACGCAACCGCCGGACGTCGTTCTGGATTCCGGGTTCGCGCTTTCAGCGCGCCCCGGAATGACGGCGTGAATCACGCTGCTGCCGCAATGTGCGACCACCGCATCACGATTGACTCATTTTGAATTCGGCCGATAGCATTCTTTATCGCGGTACGCGTGTACTGAATTGCGGTACGGAGCAAACATGCCAGCGACTGCCGAAGAGGCTGCCTCGCGTCGCAGTGCGGCACACTCGATACAGATTCGCGAACATCGCATCCCCAGCGCGAACAGCGCGCCCTACATTTGCGTTGAGGGGCCGGACCGGAATCTGTGGTTCTGCGAAAGCGGCGCAGCGAAAGTCGGATGCTTCGATCCGCGCAACGCGACCTTCAGGGAATTTCCGCTGCCGGCCGAAGGCGCAACGCCCATCGGCATCACGCTGGGCGGTGACGGAAACCTTTGGTTCGCGCAGAAGAAAGCCAACAAGATCGGCCGCCTCACCCCAACGGGAGCGCTCGCCGAATTTGCGGTCCCCACCGCCAATGCCGGGCCGGACGGCATCGCACTCGGGCCGGACGGCAATGTCTGGTTTTCCGAAACAGAAGTCAGCCAGATCGGTCGCATCACTCCGGATGGCGCCATTACCGAATTCAAGACCGGCATAACGACGGGCAGCAAGCCGCTGTCGATCGTGGTGCGCGACGGCGCGCTGTGGTTCAGCGAAGCGGCCGGCAACCGGGTCGGCCGCATCACCGTCGACGGCGCGGTCAGCGAATTCAATATTCCCACGCATGACAGTCAGCCACGCGCCATGGTCACGCATCCCGACGGCAGCATCTGGTTCGTTGAGACCGGCGCCAATGCGCTCGGCCGCCTCGGCCGCGACGGAAAATTCCAGGATTTTAAATTTCCAACGCCGAATGCGTCCCTGCGTGGCGTCACCGTGGGCCCCGACGGAAATCTCTGGTGCACCGAGAACTTCGCCAACAAGATCGGCCACATGGCGCCCGATGGCGCGTTGATCGGCGAATACGATATTCCGACGCCGGCGAGCGGCGCGCGCTGCATCGCGGCCATGTCAAACGGCCGTCTTTACTTCACGCAATACGACGCCGGTCTGATCGGGGAAATCATTCTTCTCTAAAGCCAAAGCGGGGGCACGAGGTGGCAGTCGAACGGATCAACTATCAGGCTGGCAAGACCGCCTGCACGGGCGCGCTTGTTTACGACGAGCGCACCAGCGGGCCGCGGCCACTTCTGCTGATGGCGCCGAACTGGCTCGGCGTGACCGACGACGCGATCAAACGCGCGGCCAGCATGGCCGGCAGCAAATATGTCGCCTTCGTCGCCGACATGTATGGCGGCGGCAAGATCGCGGCCGGCCCGCCGGAGGCGGCGCCCCTCGCCAATGGGCTGCGTGCCGATGCGCCCGAACGCCGGCAGCGCATCGGTGCAGCGCTCGACACTCTGAGGAATGAAAGCACCAAGCGAAAGATCGGCGATCTCAAACGCCAGGTCGCAGTCGGCTTTTGTTTCGGCGGCGGAAACGTGTTGGAACTCGCGCGCACCGGCGCCGACGTGCAGGCCGTCATTTGTCTGCACGGCGATCTCCTGACACCGCTTCCTGCAAAGCCCGGAGACATCAAAGCCGCCGTCTGCGTCATGCACGGCGCCAAGGATCCGGTGGTGCCGAAAAAAGATCGCGACGTGTTCGAAGCGGAGATGGAAGCGGCAAGCGCCAAATGGCAAATGCTGGTTTTCGGCGGCCTGCTGCATTCATTCTGCGAGGCCGAATCCGACGTCCCCGGAATCGCCTGCTTCGATCCCGGCGCGGCGCGCCAGTGCTACGCCATGATCGACGATTTTGCGACCGCGGCATTCGACGGGACACTTTAAGCGAAAAAATAAAACGGTAGCCATCGGGAAGGAAACGACATGACAAAATTAGCCAGGTTCATTTTCGGCTTCGTTGTTGCCTGCTATGGCGTCTCGGCGCAGGCGCAGACTTATCCGGAGCGGCCCATCAGGCTGATCGTCTCGATCGCGGCCGGCAGCGTCACCGATGTCATCATGCGCAAGGCCGGGGCCGAGTTGCAGCCGCGTCTCGGCCAGCCCTTGATCATCGAAAACCGCGGCGGCGCGAGCGGCATCGTCGCCGCGCAGGCCTGCGCCCAGGCGGCGCCCGACGGCTATACGCTGTGCGTGATCTATCACAGCACGATGTCCTACAACCCGTTGCTGTTCAGCAACCTGCCCTATGATCCCGATCGTGATCTGGTGCCGGTGACGCGGCTGTTTTTTCTCAATGAAGGCCTGTTCGTGTCGTCGGCGCTCGGCGTGAATTCGGTGGCCGAGCTCAAGAAGCTGGCGCAGGCCAAGCCCGACAGCCTCAACTACGCCACGCTCGGCGAAGGCTCGTTCCCTGATCTGTTCCTGAAATGGGTCAACAACCAGTGGGGCACAAAGATCGTCGGTGTGCCCTACAAAGGCGGCGGGCCGGCCGCGCAGGCGCTTGCCGCCAATCAGGTGCAGATGACGCGCTTCGGCATCGGAAATTTCCTCGGATTGATTCAGGCCGGCAATGTGAAAGCGCTTGCGGTGTCGGCCGACAAGCGCTCGCCGCTGCTGCCGGATGTGCCGACGCTGTCGGAGGCCGGCCTTGGTGGTTATCCGGGTCAGGGCTGGTGGGGCCTTGCCGCGCCGAAAGGCACACCGCCCGCGCTCGTCGACAAGATCAACGGCGTATTCGTCAAATTGTTCAGCGAGCCGAAATTCGTCGACTACCTCAATCATCAGGCGGTGGTCGCGGCGCCGGACTCCCCGGCCGAATTCGCCGCCTTCCTGAAGGAAGACCGCAAGGCGGCCGAAGCGCTGATCAAGATCGCGAACAGCAAACGCGAGGAGTACAAGCCGGAGGGCGCGAAGTAGCGGGCGCATTCGTTCGTCGTCATTCCGGGACGGCGCATTAGCGCCGGACCCGGAATCCAGACCCAACCTCAGCGAGTCGCTCTGGATTCCGGGTTCGCGCTTTCAGCGCGCCCCGGAATGACAGTTTCAATCAACCCGGCCGCTCTCTCTTCCGTGGGTAAGCGCAAACCGATTCACTCTTGTCTTAAAGAGCATTTTCCCCGACCCTGTTCGCCTTCGGCAACGGATGCGCGGCGATTTTCATGGTCCTGCTGTACGGCCTTGGCCTTTACGCCCTGCTCGGAATCGTGACGGCCGTTGCCTTCGTTAGCTTCGGCGTGACCCAGGTCCTGCCTTATTCAATGACCATCGGCGCCCGCATCCTGGTGTTGCCGGGCGCCGCGGCGCTCTGGCCTTACGTGCTCATGCGCTGGCTGAAATCCCGCAGGACGGCATGAGGCGGGCACACCGAACCACGCACCGGCTGCTCTGGCCGGTCCTGACGCTGGCGCTTGCACTCGGCTTTTCGCTCGCGCTGATGCTGCGCGTGCTGCCGCCGCCATGAACGGCACACGTGGAGATCACCGATGAGCGTCGGCTTCCGCGCGGTGCAATGGAACCGGGAAAAGCGCGTCTACGATGGCATCCTGCTCTGCGCCGTTGCCATCTTTCTCACGGCATTCGTCACTCTGCACTGGCGGCTGCACCCGCCGAAGGACCATCTCGAAGCGATCGACATCGGCATCCGTGCCACCGGCAGCTGCGCCTTTCTGATGCTGACCGTGATTTTGTCGTATCGGCCCGCTGACCCGGCTCGATCCGCGCTTCCGGCCGCTGCTCTACAACCGGCGTCACTTCGGCGTGCTGACCTTCATCATCGCCGCCGTGCATGTCGGCTTTTTGCTGAGCTGGTACATCGCGCAGCACAATTTACCGAACCTGGGTGCCGAGCTGACGAAATGGAGTGACTACGCCAAGTTCATCGGCTTTCCGTTCAAGGCACTCGGGATCGGCGCGCTGCTTGTTTTGTTCCTGATGGCCGCCACCAGCCATGATTTCTGGCTCGCGTTCCTGACGCCGCGCATCTGGAAGAGCCTGCACATGGCACTGTACGTGGCTTACGGGCTGGTGGTCATGCACGTTTCGCTGGGCATCATGCAAGGCGAACCGACCGCGCTCATTCCGCTGATGCTGGTGGGCGGCGCCGGCAGCGTCGCCCTGCTGCATCTGATTGCCGGCTGGCGCGAGCGGACGGGCGACAAAGGCAACGCCTTGAATGCGGACGGCTGGATCGCGGTCGGACCGCCTTATGCGATTCCAGACAAGTGCGCGCGCATTGTTGCGGCGCCCGGCGGTGAGCGCATCGCGGTGTTCCGCGACGGCACGCAAATCGGCGCGCTCACAAATCTCTGTGCGCATCAGAACGGGCCGATCGGCGAAGGCCGCATCATCGATGGCTGCGTGACCTGCCCGTGGCACGGTTATCAGTATCGCCTGCGGGACGGCCGCGCGCCGCCGCCTTTCACGGAAAAGCTTGCCACCTACCGCGTGCGAATTAATCGCGGCCTGCTGGAAGTTGATCCGCGGCCGTTGCCGCCGGGCACGCCGGCGGCCATCGACATTCCGCGCGAGGCGATCAGTGAAATACTCATGCCGAAAACGGCGATGTAATCCCGGAGGACGGCCATGGCTGGAGATGAAAACTGGGTCGACGTCGGCGCCACCGACGAGCTGGCGCGAACCCCGCTGAAGCCCGTGACCGTGATGCAGCGGGACATGGCGATATCCTTCAAGGACGGCACATTCGGCGCGGTGTCGAACGTCTGCAATCATGTCGGCGGCCCGCTCGGCGAAGGCTCACTCGACGGCGAATACATCGTCTGCCCCTGGCACAACTGGAAATTCCACCGCTGCAGCGGCGTTGGCGAACCCGGTTTCGAGGCCGACCGCATCCCCTCCTATCCGGTCAAGGTTGAGAACGGCCGCCTGCTCGTCAACATCGCGGCCGCCACCAGGCGCACCAAGGCTCCGCACGAGCCGCATCCGCTTGCACGTAAAGTCGAACGCGCAAGCGGGCCGCTTCGGCTCGCGGGCATCGCGACAACGGCGATGGATGCCGAACACCCGCGCTTTTCCGGCTCGGACCATCTGCTCAACCACGCCTTGAAGGCCGGCGCCGCGCTCGGCGCCGAGACCCGGTTGATCCGGCTCAATGATCTCAAGTTCCGCAATTGCGAGGGTTATTATTCGAAATCAGCGCATGCGTGCACTTGGCCGTGCTCGATCACGCAGATGGATTCCGCCGACCAGATGGACCAGGTCTACGAAGCGCTGGTGCATTGGGCCGATGCCATCATCATCGCAACGCCGATCCGCTGGGGCGCGGCATCGTCGCTTTATTTCAAGATGGCCGAACGACTCAATTGCGTGCAGAACGCGGTGACGATCCGCGACCTCGTGCTGATCCGGAACAAGGTCGCCGGCTTCATCATCGTCGGCGGACAGGACAACATCCAGTCGGTCGCGGGGCAGATGCTCGGCTTCTTCGCCGAACTCGGATTCATCTTCCCGCAATTTCCCTACATCGCGCATTCGCGCGGCTGGTCGCACGAAGACATGGAGCGCAACGTCGAAATCGTACGCGACTCCCAGGATCTCGCCGAGGGCGCGGCGATGCTGACCAAGCGCTGCCTGGATCTCGCCGCACATCTGATCGAGCGCGACGAAGCGCCGAGCTCGATCGAGCGCGGCGGCCGCAAGGCGCATCCGCTCGAGATGGAAGCGGAGCGGCCGTAGGCGATGCGGGCGCTCCGTCTGCAACTCTCGGCGTCATTCCGGGACGGCGCGTTAGCGCCGGACCCGGAATCCAGACTTGGACTCTGGGCTTCGTTCTGGATTCCGGGTTCCGGCCTTCGGCCGGCCCCGGAATGACCGAAGAGCTTTTAGCGCGCCCGGAATGACCGAGGCGATCAATCAATCCGCCTCTCCCGCTCGTCCCCGCGCCCGTGTCCGGCGTGGATGACCATCATCTTGCGTTCGTCCCCGCGCACCAACATCGGGTTTACCCGATGTTGGCCGTTTGAGTGCGCAAGTCGGCTAAAGCCGACTTGCGATGGGGACCCATACGCCGCAGGCTCTCTCGGCCTCATGGTGAGGAGCGCTCCGGAGGAGCGCGTCTCGAACCATGTGGCCGCCCCATCCTTCGAGACGGGCGCAATGCGCCCTCCTCAGGATGAGGCGGATTAAGGCTGCGGAGTATGGGTCAAGCGCAAACCTAATCAATCCTGCCGCCCGAAAACGTGGCCAATGCCAAAGTAAGATTGCACCGCGCGGGCCCAGCTGAAGCAGGCCATCGGCACGCGCTGTGACTTTTACCGTACCGAGCTGTCCTGCGCACCGAACTCTCCGGTCTGCTGCGCGCACGACACGGCCTCAGACGACAAAATACGCGCCTGACGCGGTCTCAGACGACAAAATATCCACATTGTATCTTTTTTCGATCAAGCCCCGTCTAAGGTGGCGAGACGGTCGGAATTGGCCGCGTGATCGAGGTGAACAGCCTGCCCGAAAAACGGGATAGCCGAGTTGCGGCCAGGCAGGAGCAAGGACAATGAAAAAACTTTCTTACGCGCCCTACGTCATGCTCGCGCTCGCAGCCGTGGGGATTGCCATCGCAATCTATGACTCCTACTCACTCTACAACGGCCAGCCGCTGTGGTGTCCGCCGCCTATCAATGGATGTAACGAGGTCGCGAACAGCCCCTACGGGCGCATTTACAATCTGCCTGTGGGCTATTACGGCGTCGTCTACTACTTCTACATGTTCGGCCTGGCGGCGCTGCTCGCATACGACCCGCTCTCGCGCGGACTGCGTCTTGCGGCGATCGCCTACTGTGCCATGGGCATAGGTTTCTCGATCTATTTCTCTTACCTGCAGATCACCTTCATCCACGCCTTCTGCATTTATTGTCTCGCCTCCGCGATCACGACTCTTCTTCTGACCGTTGCCGCGGTCTCGCACTTCAAAGCAACACAAACAAACGCAATCGCTCGCTAGCAGCCAGACTTGGCAATGAATGGAGATGTCACGATGTCGCAGAAACTTTCCGCATATCTCTTATCGTGCATCATCGTTTCGATGTCGCCGTTGCAGGCGATTGCGCAACAGACGCAGCCACAACCCGCACCACAACCACCGCAATGGTATGGGCCCGGTCCCTGGCAGATGTGGAATGATGGTTATGGTTGGCAATTCTGGTGGGTCTGTCTGTTAATGATGCTTTTTATGTTTGTCGTTGTTGGTTGCATATTTTTCTTCGCCCGCAGCCATTTGAGCGACGGCCCGCATCATTGGGGGCCGCCGTGGCGTGGCGCAAGCCACTCGGCGCTACAGATACTGAATGAGCGCTTTGCGAGAGGTGAAATCCAGAAGGCCGAGTACGAAGAGAGGAAGGTTGCGATCCTCTCTGGTGGGTAGGGTCAATTTATTGACTCAGTACGTGGATCCTGGATCCCCGCTTTCGCGGGGACGAACGGAGAATGGGCAAGCGCAGACCTAAACGATCCGCCCGCCTACTCTCTCCGCTGCACAGCGCCGCCGTCTCGCGCGCAATCTTTCCACTGTCATGGCCGGGCATAGCCGTCTGAAGGACGGCGTGCTTTCGCACGCCTATGTCCCGGCCATCCATGTCTTCCTTATTGAAATGCCGTTAAGACGTGGATGCCCGCGACAAGCGCGGGCATGACGGTCAAATTGTCTCACCTAATCAATCCTGCCGCCCGAAAACCGCCGCCCCGGCACGGTAAGGAAATAGCCGACCGCCTGGCCGCCGTCGGCGCCGAGCACGCTGCCGGTGGTGTATTGCGATTCTTCGCTCGCAAGGAAGATCGCCGGCCCCGCGATGTCTTCGCCGGAGCCGACGCGGCCCATCGGCACGCCCTTGCGGCGGCCCTCGTAGATTTCCGGATCGGCATACATCGCCTCGGTGCCGGGCGTGCGGATGTAGCCCGGCGTGATCGCATTGGCGCGGATGCCGTAAGGCGCCCACTCCATCGCCTGCAATTTCGTCAGCATGATCAACCCGGCCTTCACGACGCTGTAGGCGCCGGCCCAGTTGTACGGAAACAGGCCCGCGATGGAGGCAATGTTGACGATCACGCCCGACTTCTGCGCGATCATGTGTTTCGCGGCCGCCTGGCTGACGAGGAACGCGCCCTTGAGGCCGATATTCACCGTGGTGTCCCAGGCTTCTTCCGGCAGCGCTTCCAGTTTTCCCGGCACGATCTTCATGGCGTTGTTGACCACGATGTCGATGCGCCCGCGCTCCTTGATGATGGTGTCGACGAGCCGGGTAATGTCCGCCGACTTGGCGACATCGGCGACGACCGCAAGGCTCTTGCTGCCGAAGCCCGCGGCGTCCTTGGCCGTGCTTGCTGCGGTCGCCGGATCGACGTCATTGACGACGACATGGGCGCCCTCGCGGGCATAGGCCAGAACGATATCGCGGCCGATGCCGCGGCCGCCGCCGGTGACCAAAGCCACCTTGTCCTTCAGTCGCACAAGATTCCCCCATAAGTTGTTCAATACAATCCGGAAATTGACGCTACCGCATGATCCCGAAAAGTGGGAACCGGTTTTCGGAAAAGATCATGCGGAAATATGGAAAAAGCCGTGTTGTAAGGCCCACAACGGCATGCAAGGCCCGAACTTGGCCTCGAAAATGGCACCTGCGGATGCCATCTTTGCTATGGAAAGAATCGTTCCGGCGGCTAAAGCCGCCCCTCAACCGGACAATATGGCCGAGCCAAAACGTAACGACCCTGCTCCATTGAGCCCGCAACCCGTTGCGGGCGGCATTGCTGCGCGCGCGCTGGGCGCCCGGGCCGCGCCTTATCTCGCCGACCTCAACCCGGAGCAGCGCGAGGCCGTGGAAACGCTGGACGGTCCCGTCCTGGTGCTGGCCGGCGCCGGCACCGGCAAGACGCGCGTGCTGACCACGCGCATCGCGCACATCCTCAATCTCGGCCGCGCGCACCCGAGCCAGATCCTCGCCGTCACCTTCACCAACAAGGCGGCGCGCGAGATGAAGGACCGCGTCGGCCAGATGGTCGGGCAGATCGTCGAGGGCATGCCCTGGCTCGGCACCTTCCACTCGATCGGCGTGAAGATCTTGCGCCGGCACGCCGAACTGGTCGGGCTGAAGAACAATTTCACGATCCTCGACACCGACGACCAGATCCGCGTGATGAAGCAGATCCTGGAGGCCGAGAAGCTCGACGAGAAGCGCTGGCCCGCGCGCGTGCTGGCGATGCTGATCGACGGCTGGAAGAACCGCGGGCTCACGCCCGAGAACGTGCCCTCCGGCGAAGCCGCGAGCTTTGCCAATGGCAAGGGCAAGAAACTTTACATGGCCTATCAGGAGCGGCTGAAGACGCTCAACGCCGCCGACTTCGGCGATCTGCTGCTGGAAAATATCCGCCTGTTCCGCCAGAACGCGGACGTGCTGCGCACCTTTCAGGAGCGCTTCAAGTTCATTCTGGTCGACGAGTATCAGGACACGAACGTCGCGCAGTATTTGTGGCTGAAGTTGTTGGCGCAGACATCACCGGGCCGGCGCGAAGCGCCGAGTCCCGGTGACCCCGATCAGGCGGGCACCGCGCTCACCTCTCCCCGCGCGCGGGGAGAGGTCGCCGCGCCTGCGCGCAGCGAAGGCGCGGCGGGTGAGGGGGCGCCTCGAGACGCTCAAGCCGTTGCAACACCCCCTCACCCCGACCCTCTCCCCGTAAACGGGGAGAGGGAGAAGTCCCGCCACCCGAAAAACATCTGCTGCGTCGGCGATGACGACCAGTCGATCTACGGCTGGCGCGGGGCGGAGGTCGATAACATCCTGCGCTTCGATCATGATTTCCCCGGCGCCAAGGTCATCCGCCTCGAACGAAATTACCGAAGCACGGGCCATATCCTCGCGGCCGCCTCCCACCTCATCGCGCACAATGAAGGCCGGCTCGGCAAGACGCTGCGCACCGAAGACGTGCTGGGCGAAAAGGTGCAAGTCACCGGCGGCTGGGACAGCGAGGAAGAAGCCCGCAATATCGGCGAGGAAATCGAGCAGCTGCAGCGCGACGCGCGCGAGCGCGGCGAGGACCACCCGCTCGACGAGATCGCCATCCTGGTGCGCGCCTCGTTCCAGATGCGCGAATTCGAAGACCGCTTCATCCAGCTCGGCCTGCCCTATCGCGTGATCGGCGGGCCGCGCTTCTACGAGCGCGCCGAAATCCGCGATGCCCTCGCCTATCTGCGCGTGATCGCGCAGCCGGCCGACGATCTCGCCTTCGAGCGCATCGTCAACGTGCCCAAGCGCGGCCTCGGCGACGCCACGCTGCAGATGCTGCACGATTACGCGCGCAAGAAGCGCATTCCGTTGAGCGAGGCGGCCGCCGTGATGTCGGCCACCGACGAGATGAAGCCGAAGCCGCGCCTGGCGCTGCGCGATTTGATGGCCTCGTTCGAGCGCTGGCGCGCGAAGAAAGATTCCATGCCGCACACGGAGCTGGCCGAGATCGTGCTCGACGAGAGCGGCTACACCGACATGTGGCAGAAGGACCGCTCGGCCGATGCCGCCGGCCGCCTCGAGAACCTCAAGGAGCTGGTGCGCTCCATGGAGGAATTCGAGAACCTGCAGGGCTTCCTCGAGCACATCTCGCTGGTGATGGACCGCGAGGGCAGCGAGGCCGAGCAGGCCGTCAACATCATGACGCTGCATTCCGCCAAGGGACTGGAATTCGACACCGTGTTCCTGCCCGGCTGGGAAGAAGGCCTGTTCCCGCACCAACGCTCGCTCGACGAGACCGGCCGCGCCGGGCTGGAGGAAGAGCGCCGCCTCGCCCATGTCGGGCTAACGCGTGCGAGAAAAAGCGCGCGCATCTATTTCGCCACCAACCGCCGCATCCACGGCATGTGGACCTCGACCATTCCCTCGCGCTTCCTGGATGAGCTGCCGGAGGCCAATGTCGAGGTGAAGGAAGCCGCGGGCGGCGCCGGCGGCTTCGGCATGTCGGGCTATGGCGCCTCGCGCTTCGACGAGATGAACGCCTTCGGCTCGAGCTACACCACGCCCGGCTGGCAGCGCGCGCAGGCGCGCAAGGGAAAAGGCGGTTTCTCCGACAATGGCCAGCCGCGCTATGTGCCGGATGGCGTTTATGATGACGATGCCGATGCGGAAGACATCGCGCCCCTCAAGGAAAAGGCAGGCAGCACCGGCGCGCCAGCGGAAAACCAGTGACAGCCGGGCAAGCCTCTCATCATCGAAGGCGAACTGGTGGCGAAATCCACCGGCGCGGCGTCATCCTTCACCGTCGGCGACCGCGTGTTTCACCAGAAATTCGGCAACGGCAACGTGGTGGCCGTGGACGGCAACAAGCTCACCATCGCCTTCGACAAGGCGGGCGAAAAGCGCGTGGTGGATTGTTCGTGGAGAGGCTCTGATAATTTCCTCCGTTCGTCCCCGCGACCCAGCCTCCGCTCGCTTCCCGAGCTTGAGGCGATCCGCCGAAGCGCTTAGCGCGAAGGCCGGCGGCTCGCGCCAACGGCATGCGGGCATGACGAGACTGCCCGCTTCCCCCGCGCGCAGGCTGTGACATAATGAAGAGGGGCGGCGTGACCCAAGGAAGTACCCAAGGGAGTCAGCCGTGCGACACCTGATATCGTTGCTCATTCTGACCGGCATCCTCGCGCTCAGCGGCGGGGCGTTCGCCGAAGAGTTCGACCTTACCCAAGACAAACGCCGAGCAGCTCAAGGACACCTGCGCCAAAGCCGGCGGCAAGTTCTCGCAGGACGCCAAGAGTATTGGGTGCGGCACCGACTGCCATGGCGGCCCTGGCACCGATTGCACCGTCTACTGCCCGATCGACCAGAAATGCACCGCCCAGGTGATCGGCGCGCGGCGTCCGCACAGCGTTGCGGAGGCCCTGACCAAGCCGGAGCCGCATCGCCGGTGAGTGGCATAGCGTCGGGCTATTCGTGTCCAATTCTGTAACGGCAGCGTGGTGGCGTGGACGGTCACCTCCGACGAGCCACTTGAGATATGTTTGGTGGATAGTTCTGTGGAGTGTGCGTGAAATAGATTTACACGTTCGCCGTGCAACTGATACTACCCAGTAGCTTACGGGCAGATTTGTTATTGCGAATCGCAATATACGACTTAATGTCCAGGGGCGATCGCTCCTAAGACAATATACAATGCGAACAATACGCTATGGATATACGCACGCATAAGAGTGCCCGTAAGCATTTTTGTTGTGCTTGAGCCTTGTCTTCTCTGTCGAAATTAAAGGCAGCTCAATCCCTTGGCGATGTAGCTAAGCTACTAGGTTACAAACCAAGTTCGCTCGCATATGTGCTCTACAAAATTCCGGTTGCACAAAAATATACGACATTTTTGATTCCAAAAAAAAAGTGGCGGCACCCGACAAATCACGGCGCCAGATATCAAGCTAAAGAATTTACAGCGAAGTGTTGCGACACTTTTAACCGAGTGTCGGCTCGAGATCGAAAAGACCAAACCGAAACGTCGTTCGCTGTCGCATGGATTTAAAAAGGGCCACTCTATTCTAACAAATTCCCGTCCTCACGTAGGACGACGTTATGTTTTCAATCTTGATCTAAAAGATTTTTTTCCGTCACTGAATTTTGGGCGTGTACGCGGGTATTTTCTGAAGAATAATGATTTCAAATTGAGCGACAAAGCGGCCACGGTCATTACGCAAATCGCCTGCTATAAAGACGCGCTCCCACAAGGCAGCCCCTGCTCGCCCATTATCTCCGACCTCCTCGCACATATTCTGGACGTACGATTAGCGCAGCTAGCTAAAAAACACGGATGCACATACTCGCGGTACGCAGATGATCTGACCTTTTCAACAAATCGCAAACTATTTCCCACGGAGATTGCGTTCCCAATTGCCGGACATCCGATGAAATGGGCGGTGGGCGCTGAGTTGGACAATAAAATTAAAAACTCCGATTTTGCGATAAACCCCGACAAGACAAGGATGCAGTACTCAATAAGCCGGCAAACGGTTACGGGACTTGTAGTCAACAAAAAGGTCAACGTTAAATCTGAGTACTACCGGGTGGCACGATCCATGTGTCACTCGCTTTTTAAAAGGGGGCAGTACGCCTACAAAGGACTAGCTGGAGTGACGGATTTTGCACCCTTAGAAGGCCAACTGAGCCATATCTATTTCGTCAAACAAAGCGGCCTTAAACGGAACCTTGAACAACAATCGAAAGCTGTTTCACCAAAATCCAATCAGACCAACTACATCATTGGCTGGCGAAAGCTATACGGCCGCTTTCTATTTTATAAAGGCTTCGTCGCGCTTCGACAGCCGCTCATTATTTGTGAAGGAGCAACCGACAACATTTATTTGAGATCTGCGCTCCAGAGTCTCGGCACAAATTATCCGTCACTCACTAAGACGAGAAACGGTAAAAGAGCCTTGGCAATTTCATTCTTTAAATACAATCAATACTCAGAGCAGCTTCTTCGCCTTGGCGGCGGGTCAGACGTATTAAAACATTTTATTGCTAGCTATCCAGATCAATTGAAATATTTTGATCATGCTCCAATGAAATTCCCGGTGATCGTCCTTATCGACAACGACAAAGGCGCAGGTGAAATTTTCAACCTGATGAAATCAAAATTCAATTCCCAAGTGAGCTTAACCACAAATGCGCTGTTCTATCCCGTCTGCGCAAACTTGATGCTGGTAAAAACACCGGAAGTCGGGACGAGTGGCGAGTCAAAAATCGAAGATTTCTTTGCGCAGGAGGTACTAGACGTCAAATTAAACGGCAAAGTATTTAGTGCCGCCAAAAAAATTGACCCCACAAAAGAATATGGCAAAACGGCTTTTGCAGAAAACGTCGTGATCCCAAACAAGAATAAAATTGATTTTTCCAAATTTGCGCCCATTTTGGCTCGCATTTCATCGGCGATCGGCTCTTACAGACCCCCACCCTGAGTTGCGAGCGGTAGTGAGTTCTCGACCAACGCGCCAGCCCCCCTACACCACCGCCACCTTCATCTGCCTCCGCAGCGTAATGCACAGCATCGCGAGACCCGCGGCAAACAGAAACACGATCGCCGGGAATGAGCCAGTTCAGCACGAAGCCGCGGTCGATGATCGCCTGCCGCTGCGGATCACCGGGCAGATAGAGCACGGTCACCTTGTCGCCGGTGCGATGGCTGGGCGGATTGCTGCCGACGCTGTCCTTGAATTCAACCGTGGAATTCCCCGCCGTGCGAAACCGCACGACAGGATAATATGTATATCCGCTGCTGCCGGATCGGGATTCGCTGTTCAGGCGCACCACCTGCCCTGGCGCGCGCAGGCCCTGCGTTTCGAGCCGGCTGATCTTCATGCTCTGGTAAACGCCGATCCCGAGCAGAAGCACGGCGACGGCGGCAAGGATCGGGACAACCGTCTTGTAGCCCTGCGCCTGCTTCACCCGCGCCTGCGCAGCCTCGGGCGCCGAAACGAGCGTTTCAATCGGCTTGACGTCGGCGAGATCGACCGTCGTCTTCCCGAAATGCTGTTTCCGCCACTCCTCGATGGACAGGCGCTGCCCCTTCGGAATGAAAATGCGATGGGCGCGCTCGCCAAGATAAATGAGCATGGCGGCGGCGATGATCCACGTCATCCGCGTGACCGGAAAAGCGGTGAGCGCGACATAACCAAGCAGGACGCCGATCCCGGCAAACACGAGGCCGACGAGATCGAACAAATAGCTCCCGGCGTCGCACGCCTGCTCCGGATTGTGCGGGGCGATCATCAGCGGGACGACGCGGCCGGTTTCCTTGCCGCGCACCCAGCCGGAGCTGGTGTCAGACTTTGCGATATGGCTTTGCCCGTCCGCCAATGTGTAGCGGTACACCGGCGTATAGGTGCCGCCATTGGCGATCACGCCGATGATCGTGCCTTGCGCGCGCTGCGCGTGCACGCGCCGGTACAATGAATTGCCGAGGATGAGGCCGCCGATGCCGAGGCAAACGACCGCGCCGATAAAAAAGCCCACCTGGTTCCAGGCCTGGGCACCCTGAATAAAGAGGTCGAACATGGAGATGTCTCCGTTCGGCCTGCACTCTACATTTGAAGGCTTATTGCACCGTAAACGTGTGGAATTCCGCTTCAGGCCACGGCATCAGTTCAGATGCGGACGGGAGTATCGATCGGCACGATCATCTTGCCGATCGGCCAGAGCGCAATGCCGGCGAGCTTGAGATGCGCCCAGGCGAAGGGAATGCCGATGATGGTGAGCATGAGAACAAACGCCGTGATGAGGTGCCCCAGCGCCAGCCACCAGCCGGCGAGCACCAGCCAGATGATATTGCCGAGCATGCCGAACAGCCCGGTACCGAGGTCTTCAGCGCCGGTCACCTGCGCGCGCGACACCGCCTTCTGGCCGAACGGCAGCAGCGTATAGAGCGCGATATTGAAGGCCGCCCGCGTCCACGGCAGGCCGACGATGGTGATCGCCATAATGAAGGCGGCAACGATCCACGCGACGGCCATGTAAAGGCCGCCGCACACGATCCACAGCACGTTGAGCAACAGCGATACGACCGGCATTGGCGGACCCCTCCGGCGCGGCCCGTCAATGCGTCAGACGAGCGTCGCCGCCGGGAGATATAGGTGCCGGAATGACCAATGCCAGGACCAGAAGCGCCAGGATGAGAGACGACAGCACTATAGTCGCCAATTCTACAGGCGCCATGCGCGGCGGCGCGGGAAAGCCCCGGTCGCAAACCGCACAATCAACAGCAGCAGCACGGCGCCGATGGTCGCGACGATGATCTCGGACACAATGCCGCTCGCAATGTGAATGCCGAGCCGCGGCAGCAGCCAGCTGCCGATCAGCGCGCCAACAATACCGACGGCAATATCGCCGATGAGGCCAAAGCCGCCGCCCTCGACGATGCGGCCCGCGAGCCAGCCGGCGACGAGGCCGACCAGCAAAATCACCAGAATTCCCTGATCCGAAATATGCATGACTCCACCCCTGTCGTTGCACCGCACACGAGATCTTCGCGCGCGGTGTCTCGTGACAACAATAGAGATGGGAACCATTGGTTCCATCCAGTATCGTTGGTTCTGGCAACTTGTTGCGAAAACCAGGATGCTGGCGGCCACAGTGGGCTGCATTGGGGGCAGCATTGTCGAGGGGATGGGACGATGAAGACGAGATGGATTGCGGCGTGGCGGCGCTTCTGCTCCTGGCGGGCGGGGCGGCGCGCATGCGCAGACTTATCCGACACGCACGGTGACGATCATCGTGCCGTTCGCGGCCGGCGGGCCGGCCGATATCACCGGCCGCATCGTGGCGGAGATCTTCTCGCGCCATCTCGGCCAGCAATTCGTGGTGGAGAATGTCGGCGGCGCCGGCGGCACGCTCGGCTCGCTGCGCGCTGCAAAGGCAGCGCCCGACGGTTACACCCTCATCTCCGGCCACATGGGTACGCATGCCGCGGCACCATTCTTCTATCCCAACCTCGGCTACGACCCCGAGAAGGATTTCGAACCGATCGGGCTGATCGCCGAACAGCCGGAATTGCTGGCGGTGCGCAAGGACATCCCGGCGAACAATCTCAAGGAGTTCGTGGCCTGGGCGAAAGCAAACGAGAGCAAGCTGAACATGGGGCACGCCGGCGTCGGCTCGGTGTCCTATGTCGGCTGCCTGCTGCTCAATTCAGCCATTGGCATCAAGCCGACAATGGTGCCCTTCACCGGGACCGCGCCGGTGATGAACGCAATCCTCGCCGGGCAGATCGACTATGACTGCGATCCGATCTTGGGACCGCTGTCGCATGTGCGCGCCGGCACCGTAAAGGCGCTCGCGATCGCCGCCAAGAAACGCAGCCCGCTGCTGCCGGACGTGCCGACATCCTACGAGCAGGGCCTGCCGCAATTCGATTGCGCGCCCTTCTACGCGCTGTTCGCCCCGAAAGGCACACCGCAGGCCATCGTCGACAAGCTCGCAGCCGCGCTTAACGAAGGCCTCAACGAGCCGGCGGTGCAGAAGCGGCTGTCGGATCTCGGCGCAGAAATCGCCGAGCCGAACCGGCGCGGGCCGAAAGCGTTGGGAGAGCTGGTGCACAGCGAAGTCACTCGCCTGGGCCCGATCCTGAAGGCCGCGACGGCAAAATAGACCCTCCGATGGCCCAGTCCGCCAAACAGCTGTTCGGCCGCGCGCTTGATTTCTGGCTGGCGCGCGGCGCTGTGCTTGTGATCGTCGGGCTGCAGACCGCCATCGTGAACGATCTTGCGATCGGGCCGCGCTGGCTGGCGCCGGCGGTCGAGCTTGCGCTGCTCGTGCCGCTGACGATCGCCACCGCCTGGACGCAACGGCGCGCGCGCAAGGCTTCGACCAAGGAACAGATCAGCCGGGTCTGGCGCGGCCGCCTGCGCACGCGCCGGCTGGCGATTACGCTCACCGCCGTCATCACGGCGATGAATTTCGGCGCGCTCGCGCGGCTGATCGAGGCGATCCTTTCCGGCCACGCCGGCAGCGGGCGAACGCTGCTGCTGGATGCGGTCAATATCTGGGCGACCAATGTGATCATCTTCGCGCTGTGGTTCTGGGCGCTGGATCGCGGCGGACCCGCCGGGCAGATCCTGGGCGCCGGCCGCGGCAAGGATTTCGTATTCACGCAGCAACAGCCGGGAGCCCGTTATCCGAACTGGTCGCCGGGATTTATCGACTACCTGTTCCTCGCCTTCACCAACGCAACCGCATTCTCACCGGCCGATACTTTCCCCCTCACCATCCGCGCCAAGCTGCTGATGATGGCGGAGTCGGGCATTTCGCTGGTCACCATCGCGCTGGTTGCATCGCGCGCGGTCGGCATTCTCAGCTAGCGTTGGCCCGCAGCGACTCCGGCGACGCGCCTATTTTCGATGGGGTTGTTTTTCGATGCACGCCGAATTAATGGAACAATTATTCGGAACCCGGAATTCGGGATAGCGGCAGCGCCGACAACAGGGTATCAGCCTACGGCAGTCGGCCGGGGAAAGTGCTGTGAACGAAAACCGGATCGCGCCACGCAAGCGCGTGCTCAAAGGCGGATTCATCGTCACGGGCGAGAAAGCCCCCAAGCTCGCCTGCACGGTCAAGAATATTTCGGATACCGGCGCCGCGCTGCAGGTCTCGACGACATTCGGCCTGCCGGCAGCCTTCGACCTGATCGTCGACAACCAGCGATTTCATTGCCGATCGATGTGGCGGACCGACACGAAGATCGGCGTCAAATTTGAATTGACCGGCGGCACGGCCTGAACGGACCAGCGCCGCGGCGTCAGGCCACGCGGACCTGCGCGAGATAGCGCTCGACTTCCTGCCGCAGCAGATGGGATTGATCGGCCAACTGCGCAGCCGCGGTGAGAACCGTCGCGGCCACCTGGCCGGTCTTGACGGCGCTGTTCGAGACCTCGGCGATATTTCCGGACACGTCCTGCGTTCCCTTGGCCGCCGCGCCGGCGTTGCGCGCGATCTCCTGGGTGACGAAATCCTGCTGCCGCATCGCAACCGAGACATCGCTTGCGACCTCGCTGAGCTGCGCGATCGTGGTCGCGATCTTGCGGATCGCCTGCACGGACCGTGCGGTCGTCTGCTCGATCAATTCGATGTGGCGGGTGATTTCTTCCGTGGCCTTGCCGGTCTGCGCAGCGAGGCCTTTGACCTCCTGGGCGACCACGGCAAAGCCGCGGCCGGCATCGCCGGCCCGCGCCGCCTCGATCGTCGCGTTGAGGGCCAGCAGATTTGTCTGCGCCGCGATGCTGCTGATGAGATCGCTCACCTCGCCGATCTCGTCGACCGATGCCGACAGGCTCTCGACCGCCTCGGTAATGGCTTTGGCTTCGTCGGTGGCCTGGCTCGCGACCGTCGCCGAATTGGCGACACGCGTCGCGATATGTTCGATGGATTGCGCGATTTCTTCCGCCGCGGTCGCGACAATTCCGACGTTTGCCGTCGCTTGCTCGGACGCTGCCGCGGTCGCCAGCGCCTGCTCCTGATTGCTGGCCGCGCTCTTCGCCATGTCGCGCGCGGAGCCGTCCATGGCCGACGCCGCACGGTCGAGGGTCTGCACGATATTGGACACAGCCCGCTCGAATTCCTGCGTGGCGCTCTCGACGAGTTGCCGGCGGACTCGAGCGTGCGGGTCTGCTCGGTCTCCTTGGTGCGCGCGTTCGCTGCGTCCGAGGTTGCCTGGCGGAAGAACTGCAGCGACCGGCTCATCTCCGCGATTTCATCGCGACGGTCATCGTGAATGTCGACGTTGAGATCGCCATCGGCGATGCGGCGCATGGCCTGGCTGAGCAAGCCGATGCGACGGGCCACGCTGCGGCCGACATAAAGCCACGCCACCAGGCCTGCGCCCATGACCGCCGCAATCGACAGCACGATCAATATGAATTGCCCCGAGTGGATCTGCCGGCCGGCATCGTTGGCGATCGCACGCGCGATGCGGCCCTGTTGCTCAACCAGTTCGTCGACGCCGTTCTTGAGTTTGGCTGCGTCGGATTGCGCCGCATCGAATGCCAGCTGGGCGTCGCGCTGCTGATCGAGCTCGTAGGTCCGCGCGGCCATGATCCCATCATCCGAGCCGATGGCGCCGAGCTGCTTGTACAGCGCCAGCAGTTTGTCCTGCTGCGCGCGGTCGCTGATCGCATTCAGGTTTTTGACGATTTTTCGCTGCGCCGAGCCGATCAGGTCGCGCAACGGCTCCATCCGGCTGGTCTCGCGAACCAGTGACGCTTCGATCAGGAGGCCGGCAAGAAGATTGGCCTCCGATTCCGTTTCCTGCAGCCGGCGCAGCAGGTCGAGCCGGCCTTCGATCGCGGCCGCGCCCTCCTGCTTGGCATTCATCATGAGATCGAAATTGGCGTCGTCGATCGCCGGGGCAAGACCAATAAGCAGCGCCTCGTGCGCCGCCCGGACGGACGAGGCCAGGTACAGCCGCTCATTTGTCACGGTGATCCGGTTCGCCACCATCTGATCGAGCGTATGCAGGCGCTCCTCCAGCGCCTTGCGGCTTGCGTCAATCTCATTGGCCTTGGCAATGCCGAGCTCCCGGAGCCGGACGATGCCGTTTTCCAGGCTCTTTTCCTGCTGGTGGATGTCGCCCATGATTTCGCCACGGGATTTGTCGGCATTCGCCGCCATCAGGCGCGGGCCGGAGGACAACAGCCGGCCGGCCTGCTCCGCGAGGCGGAGCGACACCGCCGTCGTCGGCAGACTGCGCGATACGATTTCATTCGTCGTCATGCCGATGACGGTGAATTCATAGAAGGCCACCAACGCACCGATGATCGTCAGTGTGGCGGCAAAGCCGAACGCCAGATAGAGCCGCCCGCGAATGGTCGAGAGCCAGCCTGCTTTTTTGGCGCCTTTGGCATCCGGCGCTGGTGATAATTTAAGCCACGCGGCGCGCATATTCTTGATGTCCATGCGGTGTCACCGTGCGGATGTCTTGACGAGTTTGGTGACCGGCCTGAGCGAGCCATCGGCTCCAATCACGGTGAAATAAACCTGGTTCGATCCCTGGTTTTGCGTGGGACCAAATGTGAGTGTCACGCCGCCAAGATCGAACGGCGCGCCCTCGATCGCGTTGAGGAAGGCTTCACGCGACGGTTCGCCCGGAATTCGCTTCAGGGTCTGGACCACAAGCTGGCCGACCAGATAACCCTCGAGCGACACGAAGCCCGGTTTCGATTTCGGATTCACGGCGGCGAGCGCGGCCTGATAGGCCGCCACCACCGGCAACGACTTGTCGCCGGGGAACGGCACCACCTGGCTGATGATGACGCCGGCGCCCTGGTTGCCGAGTTCCTGCGCGAGCGAGTCCGAACCGACAAATGAAATTGCGACGAAGGCGGCATCGACCTTGAGCTGGCGGGCGAGCTTGATGAATTCGGCGATCGGCTTGTAAGGACCGACCGTCACCACGGCCTGCGGCTGGGCTTTCATGATGTCGAGCAATGCCGACTTGATCGCCGTCGTGTTGCGCTTGAACGTTCCCTCGGCGACCAGCGCCATGTTGCGCTTGTCCATCGCCTTCTTGACGCCGGCGAGACCGGCAAGACCGAAGGCATCGTCCTGATAAAGGATCGCGATGCGTGTGATGCCGAGATCGTTGGTCAGATGTTCGATCCAGGCCTCGGTCTCCTGGAAATACGAACTGCGAATATTGACGATGTAGCGGTTGAACGGATTGCGGAGAAATTCCGCGCCGGTGAACGGGCCGATGAACGGCACCTTGGCCGCGGTGGCGATGGGCTGGCCGGCTTTCGACGTCGGCGTACCGACCGCACCGACAAGCGCAAAGACCTTGTCGTCCGTGATCGCGTGTTTGGTGGCTTCGATGGTCTTTTCAGGCTCGTAGCCGTCGTCGATTGATTTGAGCTCGAGCTTGCGGCCGCCGATACCGCCGGCGCGGTTGGCTTCCTCGAATGCCGCAATAATACCTTCGCGCATGCCCTGACCGAGCGCCTGCGCCGGCCCGCTCAGGGCCGCGACCTGCCCGAACAGGATCCTGTCATTGAATACGCCGTCCTCCGCGCGGAGCGACGTGTTGGCAAGACAGAAGAGAGTAGCCCCGAAAATGCAGAGCCAGCCGCGATTGGTCCGCACGGGCGATATCCCCACCAGCAGGTGCGTGTAGGTTGCAATCGTGCGCGCAGATGATTGATAAATCGTTAACCATGCCTAAAGCAGCGGCAACAGGCCTCCGGAATGATGCGGCACTCGCCCCGCCGCCGGCGGTATGCCTGTGGTCAGGCAGCCTCCTCCGCGTCCAGCGCGGACGAAAAGCCGGTCATCGGATCGATCACCGTCGGCACTTCCGTGATCTGCGTGATCGGGAAGCCGGCCAGCCGCGAGTGCTCGCGAACGAGAAGTTCGCTTTCGGCGAGATAGATGCAGAAAGTCTTGTCGGCAGCGATATAGGAATGCACCCACAGCACCTTGCCGCCCAGCCGGTAGAGGACGCTGTTGGACGTTGCGGCAATATCCTTGAGCTTTGCGCGCGTGAGACGGCCGATATTCGGAATGTCGCGTTCGATCAGGTAGCGTTTCATGGCTTGGTCTCCTTGGCCTCGTTCTGAAAATTGTCACCGCCCAGCGCTGCAACGGGCACGTGCGTACCCGATAGAGGCTCGCAAGGCTTTGTCGCGGCCTTTATTTGATCTTGAGATGGGCTTGATTATTTCCCGAGAACGCCCCGTTATGGGCCAAAACAGCGGTGGAACCGCGACGAATTCATCGCTTGTTCATCCGGGATCGGGGATTTATGAAGTCGGATGCACTCGCCCGCCAAATCCGCCACCCCCGTCAATGTACCGCTGCGATCTCGCCCAGCGAGCGTATCCGGGCTGCAGGTTGCCGTGCTTTTCGGCGCCTTCACGCTGCTGATTTCCATCCCGATCTGGACGCATCCGGTACCGCCGCTGTCTGACTATGTGAATCACCTCGCCCGCATGCAGGTGATTGCAACGCTCGCCAGGAATCCACAGCTGGCGCAATTCTATGACATCAACTGGCAGGTCATTCCCAATCTGACGATGGACATCATCGTGCCGCCGATCGCGCGCGTGATGAATATCTACCTCGCCGGCCAGGCGTTCATCGTGGCGATGTTCGCGCTCATTATATCCGGTGTGCTGATGCTCAACCGCGCGCTGATCGGCCGCTGGTCGGTGCTGCCGCTGTTCGCCATTCCCCTGCTCTATAATCAAATCTTCCTCGTCGGATTGATGAACTACATCTTCGGAATCGGCGTCGCCTTGTGGGCTTTGGCCGGCTGGATCGCGATGCGCGAGCGCCGCTGGCCGCTCCGCTTCCTGCTGTCGACGCTTTGCGTCGTGGTGCTGTTCTTTTGCCACCTCTCGGCGCTCGGCATCTACGCGATCGGCATACTGTCGTTTGAAATGCTCCGGCTCTGGACGCGGCGCGCCGAACCATGGCCCGGCCGCATTGCCGAATTTGTCGCCGGCGGGTTGCCGTTCCTCGCCGTCGTGCCGCTGCTCTACGCCAGCCCAACCATGAACCTCGTGGCGGATAACTCATGGGATCAGCGCGGCAAGCTCGACGGCGTGATGTTTATTTTCAGCGACTACACCGACATCGCGGCCTTTGCGCTGATTGCAACCATGGTGGCGAGCACGATCTGGGCGGCCCGCCATCGGGTTTTGCAGTTTCACCCGTGGGTATTTGTGCTGCTCGTCGTGGGCGGCGCGGTGTATTTCGCGCTGCCGCGCGTCATGTTCGACACCTACATGGCCGATCAACGCGTGCCGATCGGCGTTGCCTTCATGATTTTCGCGTGCGGTGAACTGGATGTGCGGCACCGTCTGGTGTGGCGCGGATTCCTCACCGTTCTCGTGATCCTGACCGCCGGCCGCGTTCTCGAAATCGACTACAACTGGTCACAGCTATCGGATTCGACCAGCGAATTCCGCGCCTCGGTGCGCCGCATCGTGCCCGGGTCAAAAGTTTTCGTCGCCTACGGCAATGCCTCCGCCGGTGAGGATGTGCGCGATCTTGGGCTTGTCCATGCGGCCACGATCGCGACCATCGAGCGATCGTCATTGGTCACAACGTTGTTCACCGTGCAGGGCAAGCAAATCGTGCATGTCCGGCCCGACTATCGCGACTATGCCGACCTGCGCGACGGCACGCCACCTTCGACGGCGCAGCTCATTCTGGCCGCGGAGCATCCGCTGCCGAACACGCCGGCGTTCTGGCTCAATTGGACGAAATTTGACTACATCTACATCCTGTTCACCGAAGATGATGCACCCAATCCGGATCCCAAGCGGCTGAAACTGGTCGCCGATGGCGACCGCTTCCAGCTCTATCGCATCACCAAGCCGGAATAACGCGGCCGCGCGTACCCCGCGTTTGGCTATTAACCGCGGGCGCGCCGGATGATAGGCTGCGCACCTGCCGGCATGATCGCCGGCGCCGGGAGGCAGCAATGAAACCACGGCACGTTGTTGCGTTGTCCATGCTGGCCGGGCTCACGCTCGACATCATGGCCATCGATCGGCTGCACGCCGAAGATGGCTACGTGCGCAAGGTGCCGCTCGATGCATTGACCGTACCGGTGCCGGTCCCGATTATACCGCAAGGTTCATCGCTCGATCTGCGCCCCGGCCGCGCGCCCGACTCCGGCGAGCAAATGAACGGGTACACGCCGCTCAACAGAGAATTGACGACGCCCTCCATCGGTCTGTCGATCAAGCCGCTCGACGATCGTAAATAACTCATCGTCCGGTCGGAGGATAAGATGCGCACGTCGCGCATCCGCGTTTCTATATATGCGGCGTAACGTTAATACCGCTTGCATCGTTCGAACGGGGTTCAACAGGGAATTATCGCACGGTTTTGGTGACCAATGCGGCAATCGCGCATACCTCGTTACCGGTAACGCCGATACTGCCTTGCTTCTGCCATCTTATGCCTTACCACGTGCACCAATGCTTCGATGCGGGACGTGATTCGATTCCCTTAGAGAGTCCTTTCGGGAGTTGATCTGTCCGGCAACGCAGCTCAACGAGGGACATTTCAATGAAGCACGTTGGCATCGGAATCATCGTCGGCCTGCTGACAATCACGTCAGCGCATGCGGCGGGATGGGGATCAGTTCATAAGTATGTCAAGCCGACCGGCAACTGCGCCGGACAGGAAGTTCTCGCGAGCTCTTATTCATCCGGAAAGCGGACAGCGAGCGGCGAGCGATTTGATGCGAGCGGCAACACGGCAGCGGCCCGGACCTGGCCACTTGGCACAAGCCTCACGGTGACCAACCCGCAAAATGGCCGTTCGATCACTGTTCGGATCAACGACACCGGCCCGTGGGGAATTGCGTATCGCATGGGCGCCCGGCTTGACCTCGCGCGCGGCGCGGCGCAGCGCCTCGGAATGCGCGCATCGCAATACGTTTGTGTTGTGTAATCAGTCGCGTGGCTGGGGCGCCGTCGCGGCGCCTCAGCTATGCTGGCGCCGCAGTCTCGCTATTTCCGACAGCAACATCACTAGGCGACAAGCTAATCGTGTGACCACTGATGATGCCAGTGCCGGTAGTGCCAGTGATGCAGTCTATGCTGATAGGCATAGGCGCGATAGCCGCTCCGCGGAGGGTACGTGCCGCTGGGCGGTTGGCCAAAGCTGTCGCCCCTCGCCGGCGCGTTGGGACCGTAATTAGGCAGGCTCTGCGCCAGCGAAATAGTCGTTGCGCCCAGAAGCATCGCGGCCGCCGCAATGATTGTTTTGAAAGTCATGGTCCGATCTCCGTCTTTACTGACAACCCGTCAGCACGCATTTAGTTCGGTCATGACATTTGAGTGCGGGAGAGCGCCGTCGGCCGCGAATTAACATTTAATATTCCCCGGTCAGGTTGACCATCACATCTTATCTTGTCGCCCCCGGGTGCATGGGTGGCGAACGACTTCCTGACGTTCCTCAGGACTAACCACCTGAGGCTCAGCGCCGCCTTCCGACGGGGCCAGGAAGAAGACCAGCCATCTTACTGGCAAATATAATATAATGAGAGGGACCGCCGCGAGGCGGTCTCTTTGTTTATATCGCCGCAAAAACACAGCGCAATCGACCGGGAAAAAACGCCCTTGAGGCCGCAACTACCGTTGGCGGCCGCGCCGATTCCCATTAAGTTGCCGCAATGGGCTGACGGCGCGTCGGGCCGGGAGGGCTAATATGAAGAAGCAGACGATCCTGTTGGCGGCGCTGGCTTTGGCCCTCGCCTCATGTGGCGTTTATGGCCCGAAAGGAAACGACGTCGGCGGCATCATTCCATGGTCGCCGGAAGCAGAGGCGATGGCTCTCGATACGGCACAAGCCAATTGCGGCCGCTACAACCAGTTCGCGGTGATCACGAGCATTCACCGGACCTATGGCGACTACATCAGCTATGCCTGCCAATGGAATCCGCCGCCGCACGGCCGCCGACATATGTCCTGAGCGGGTTCGCAGCTTCCTGTTCATTCATCTGAATTATCGAGGCGCCCACTCCATGGCGCCGCGAAACTTAAAATTATCCGGTTTCCGGAAGTATCCATTAACCAGCGGCGAAGTGTGAATGATTAAAACCTTTGCAGTACCAATGCGCACACATATTCGACGAGTTTGTCATCGAGATATGGCATCACAGTGCGGTGGTTATCAAAACTCGCATCTGCGCAATTTGCCCGTGCTCAAACCACGGCAACGCCAACCGCATCGAATCATTTCGATCCGGCGCGGCTGAGTATCGTTTGCGCAATCACGCTCACGCTGATCGTCGTGGGCAGCGCCGGCCTGATCGTTTCCAACCTTCATAACCGCGCCATATCCGAAAACGAACGAGCGCTTTCGAATTCGTCACTCATCGTTGCAAAGCAGTTCGAGCAGACATTCACGGCGGTTGAAGCCGTACAAAAGGGATTCTACGAAGACCTGTCCCGCCTGCACCTGCTCAACGAAAATTCCATAGCAACCGAACTCGGGCGTCATGACGTTCATTTGAAACTGCGCGACAAAGCCGGCGGCATGCCCTATGTCGGCTCACTTGCAATCATCAGTACGCGCGGAAAGCTGATCAACTTCTCCCGCCAGTGGCCGGTACCCAACCTCAGCCTCGCCGATGAGGATTACGTCAAGGCGCTCAAGGCGGACACGGGCGCGACGTCATTTCTCGGTTCGGCCGTTCCCGACCACACGACAGGCGCCTGGGTCACTCACCTTGCACGCAAAATTTCCGGCCCCAATGGAGAATTTCTCGGCATCATCTCGGCAACGCTCGATCTCGGGTATCTGCAGAGTTATTTCCGCGAGATCAGCTCCGATCCCGACAGCAGCCTGGCTCTCTTTCGTGACGACGGCGTGCTGCTCGCCCGTTTCCCCGAAAACGGATCGGACCTTGGACGCAAATTTGCCAATGCCATTTCCATAAGACTGGTGGCCAAGTCCGGTCACGGGGTCGCCATGACCGAAGGCGTCATTGATGGCTCTGTCCGCATGGTCGCCGCCCACCGTGTCAGCGGCTATCCCCTCGTGGTCAGCGCGACCAAGACCACGACTGCCATTCTCGCCAATTGGCGCAAGACGGCCACTCTCATCGCGGGCGCTGCGCTGCTACTTATCGCCGTCATTTCGGCTTTCGCCTTTCTGTTCACCCGCCTGTTCCGGAACTACCAGGCGCTCGAACAGGCCCGAGCCCAGCGCAACAGGGCCGAACAGCTCCGGCAGCAGAGCCTGCGTTTCGACGTGGCGCTCAACAACATGTCGCAGGGCCTCGTGATGTTCGATGCATCATCGAAGCTGCTCGTTTGCAATACGCGCTTTCTTCAGATTTACGGCCTCTCGCCCGATGTCGTGAAGCCGGGATTGTCGCTGCTCGATCTCCTCAAGCACCGCAAGGAATGTGGTTCGTTCCGCGGCAATCCTGACGAATATCACGCCAGGCTCCTGAGCCAGATCTCGAAGCGGAAGCTGACCAAGCAGAACGTGCCGACGCCCGGTGGGCGCACCATCCAGATCGTCAATCAACCGATGCCGGATGGAGGCTGGGTCGCAACCCACGAGGATATTACGGAGAAGATCGAGGCGGAAAACGAAATCAAGCGGCAGGAAGAACAGCTTAACGCGGCCCTCGACAACATTTCGCAGGGCGTCTGCATGTTCGATGCATCGCAGCGCCTGATCATTTGCAACAAGAAATACGCCGATATTTACGGGCTGACCGACGAACAGACGAAGCAGGGCACGCCGATTCAGGCCATTCTCGAGCACCGGATTGCCAGCGGAAATGCACCGGAAGACCACGAGGCCTATATCAGGGAGCGGCTGAACGAAGTCGCTATCAATCGGCCCTATCAGACCGTCAATCGCCTGCGCGACGGACGTTATGTATCTGTCGTTCACCAGCCCATGAGTAATGGCGGCTGGGTGGCGACACATGAGGACGTCACGGAAGCAAGGCAGCGGGAAGAATCCTTCCGCCTGCTCTTCGAGGGTAGCCCCGTTCCAATGTGGGTTCTCCGACCGGGACAGCCTGCGCTTCCTTGCGGTCAATGAGGCGGCTGTCGCCCATTATGGTTATAGCCACGAGCAATTCATGGCGATGACGGTCCCGGACCTGCGCCCTGCCGAGGATCGTGAGCGTTTCACGGCGTTTCTGCATAGCTTGGCCTATGACCAGTTCAATGAGAATGTCGGACAGCACATCAAGGCCGATGGTTCGAGGATTGACGTCGCGGTCTATTCAAGAGCGCTCATCTATAACGGCCACCCAGCACGGCTGACGGCCATTCACGACATCACGAAAACCAAGCGCATCGAAGCCGAGCTCCGGCGCACAAAGATCTTTCTCGACGCGGTCATCGAGCACGTTCCCGTTCCGATCGTCGTCCGCGACGTGGAAGGCTCGGGCATCGATGTGCGGGCGAGCCGATTCACATTGTTCAATCGCGCCTATGAACAACTCACGGGCGATAATCGCGGCCGCCTGATTGGCAAAACCGCGCATGAAATCTTCCCGGCACCACGCGCCGACATGATTGTGAAATCTGGACAATGAGGCATTGCAGACGGGGCACGTCGTCTCCACGCCGGAACACCGCATCGACACGCTGGGCAACGGGCAACGCCTGATAAAGGCAAGCAAGATCGCGATCAGGGACGACAGCGGCGAGTCCAAATATCTGCTGACCGTTCTCGACGACATCACCGAACAGCGCCGCAGTGAGGAACACATTTCGTACCTCGCCCACAACGACTCCCTGACCGGCCTGCCGAACCGGGCGTCGTTCCTCGACCATCTGAACAAAACCCTGGAGCAGGCTTCGAAGGCCGGCGAACAATTCGCCGTTATGTGCCTCGACCTCGACCGCTTCAAGGAGGCCAACGACGTTTACGGCCATCTGGTGGGCGACGGCCTTCTCCGCGAGGCTGCCCGCCGCCTGCAAGCGGCGGCGGATGACGCGTTCATCGCGCGTATCGGCGGCGACGAATTCATGCTGGTCGTGTCCGGCGAAACCCCGGAAGAGACGGCCGGAGAGCTCGGTGAGCGCCTGATCGAAGCGTTCAGCAGCAATTTCGTGGTCGACGGCCACCAGATCCAGGTCGGGTTGAGCATCGGCGTCGCGGTCTTCCCGGCCGACGGCACCCACGCGAAGACCTTGATCGCCAATGCCGACGCAGCGCTTTATCAGGCCAAATCCGAGGTCCGCGGGTCGGTGCGCTTTTTCGAAGAGAAGCTCGGCTCGCGTCTGCGGGAGCGGCGTGAACTGCAAACCGACCTGCGCAAGGCGCTCGAAAATGGCGGCCTGTCACTGCATTACCAGCCGCAGAAAACGATCGCCTTCGGGAAGGTCGTCGGTCTCGAAGCGCTGGCCCGCTGGCATTGCCCGAAGCGCGGCATGGTCTCGCCCGACATATTCATTCCGATTGCGGAGCAAAGCAGTCAGATCATCACGCTCGGCGAATGGATCCTGCGCGAGGCCTGCAAAGAGGCCGCGTCCTGGGACAAGCCGCTCAAGGTCGCGGTCAACATTTCCCCGGTCCAGTTTCACCACGGCGACCTGCCCAATCTCGTTCATACCGTCCTGCTGGAGACAGGCCTCAAGCCGGAGCGGCTGGAGCTGGAAATCACCGAAGGCGTGCTGATCGACGATTTCGCACGCGCGGTCTCGATTTTGCGCAAGCTCAAGTCGCTTGGCATCCATATCGCACTGGATGATTTCGGATCAGGCTATTCGTCGCTGTCCTACCTGCACGCATTCCCGTTCGAAAAGATCAAGATCGACCGCGTATTCATCGGAGACCTTGAGCACAACCATCATTCGATGGCGATCGTGCGCGCGATCGTCACGCTGGGCCACAACCTGAACATTCCAATTCTCGCCGAAGGCGTTGAGACGGAAAGCCAGCTCGCGTTCCTGGCGCAGGAAGGTTGCGACGAGGTGCAGGGATATCTGACCGGGCGGCCATATCCGATCGAGGCCTATGCCGAATTGGTTGGCCGGAAATCCGTCAAGACGGCAACGCGAGCCGTTGCGGTCTAAGGTTTTGCCGTAACGTCAGACTCAGGATTTCTGAATCGTCCCGTTCGGGCTCGCCTGATCGACAACGCCGGGAAGATGCTGCGAGAGTATCTTCAATGCATCATCGACCGGCACGCCGAAATGCTGGGCAATCTGTTTCAGCTGATCGCTGTTGAGCGCCGCGCGCAACTGCTCGGGCGTGACCTTCATGTTGGCGCCATTGCCCAACCATGATTTGACCTGGTCGCCCAGACCACCTTGCTGAAGCTGATTCACAAGGCCTTGGAGATCGCCCAAATTCGTCTTGGCCAACAGTGCGGAAATCAATGCCGACTGTTCGCCGGCGGCCGCCGAAGCAAGAGCTGTCTTCAGCGAGCCGCCAATCTGATCCAGAAGTCCCATCTTAGCCTCCATAGCGAGAGTTATGGATGGACCATCTTGCGCTCAGGGATGCTTTTCGTTTTTGGAAGCGCGCATTCCCTGGCTGGTCGCATCCCGCTCGCACATATACGCGCCGGATTTCGTGTTGCCGTAATCCTTGTACGACGCGAAGTGATAGATCTTTGAATTCAGGTTGGCCCAGACGACCGTTCCTGTACCGCATCGTCCCTTGGCTTGCGCTTCAGTCGCGTACTGGTTGGCGCCGGTCGGTGTCGTTGAGGCGGCCGGAGGCGGCGCTGCCGGAACGGTGGCCGTCTTCTTTTCAGGCGCGGGAGCGGGAGCTGGTGCAGGTGCCGCGGTCGTCTTCTTTTCCGGGGCCGGAGCGGGCGCAGGCTGCGCGGCCGCCGTGCCGGCACGACACTGCGTCACGTAAGCCTTTTCGGTGATGCCCTTGGCCTGATTGTCGGCCTTGTTGGCGCGCCATTCTTCCTGGCATGCCTTGACGGTCTTCTGAGCCGCGGCTGGCGCAGCGGCGGCCGTCGTCTTTTTCTCCTTTTTCTCCTTGGCAGTTGCCGCCGCGGGCGCGGGCGCAGGTTTCGCTGCGCTGTCGCCCCCGCGGCATTTTGCGACGTAAGCCTTTTCCGTAACGCCCTTGGCCTGATTGTCAGCTTTGTTGGCGCGCCACTCGTCCTGGCAGGCCTTCACCGTTTTTTCTTGAGCGAACGCCGGAGACATCAGAAGCGCGACGCCAAGAACGGCCGAACAAACGACTGCGATCCTACGCATGGTCAAACTCCAGGCATTACGCCGTTGAAACGATTACGATTCTTTCTCGCATTTCGTCATGAAACTGGTCTTGGCCGCGCCGGAGAGTGGCTTGCCGTCCTTGCTCATCGCCTTGCCCGCGCAGGCATCTTCCTTGCACTTCTTGACGAAGCTGGTTTTGGCGGCGCCCGAGAGCGGCTTGCCGTCCTTGCTCACCGCTTTGGTTTCGCAGGACTGCGCCATCGCTGAACCGACGGCGAAAGCCGTAATCAGCGCCGCAAGCATAATCCGTTTCATCGTTCTCTCCCTATGATGTCTTTTAAAACGCAATTGATGACGTTTAGAGCATAGATTGGAAATTGGCGTGTGGCGAATCTTTGTCGCTTGCGCTGTCCGGTGAATTTTTCCGGCGCAAATTCGTGGCAATTCGTTTTAATTTTCCACGCGATAACGCCTACGATTTAAGCGGCCGCCATCACGCCGCCGCACAACCGGTAGCGGTAACCAGATGCTGCGAAGGGCAAGATTTGGCTGATGTTGCCGTATTGGACCGTAAGAAACGTCGCCTTAAGCGCCGTCAGTCACGTCTTCGTACACGTCAATCTCAACCGCGCCGGGAAAGAGCGACCGCCACGTGTGCAGATAGGCCTGCATCATCGGTTCACTGGCGAGCTTCTGGCGATTGAGTTCGAGGGTCTTATCCGCCTCATACTCAATCACTTGCAGGAATTGTGCGGGGTCGTCGGCATTACGCAGCAGGCGGATTTTCGCATCGCCAAAGGCTTTGTACAGAGGCGCGGCGTTATTCATCATGGAGACGAGAAGCGTGGCCGCATCCGCCGAGGGCGCCCTTATTTTCAGATAGAGGACTCGCTTCGCCTTTACGGTCTCATTTGCCATCTGCTCGCTCCCTCTTTTTAGAGGGTAGCGAGGAAGCTAACGTTATGAAAGTCCGGCGCCATCGCGTGGCCGGATTGAGCTCACGTCGCCACGTTACTGTTTCACCGTCATTGTCGTCTCGAGCGGCGCCAGCGGATTGAGATCGTTCGCCGGATGATAGCTGACCAGATTGATGGTCCACGCACTAACGAGGACGAACGAAGCGGTGATCGAGATGAGGATCGTGCGCATCATGACGAGCTCCCATGATCGTGCCCGGGTTTCCCGGTGCTGCTGTAGCGTTTTCGCTTCCGGCAAGGATGAAACGTATATGGGTGTCGCAACCGCTGCTGCGACCCGGGGTCACAGGAAATTGAAATTTCCGCGGCATCCACCGGAAAGAAAAAGCGGCCCGTTTCGGGCCGCTGAAGAGTTTGGAGGTTCGGAGAATTGGGGGGCCTGCCCCCGGGGCAGGGGCAGGCCTGAAGACGGTCAGATGGACTTGAAGATTCTGGCCGTCAGGCTACCGATGGCGTGGGGACCGACCACCAGGCTAGCCAATGTCGTGTTGCCGATAGGGCCATCGACCGTACGGATGACGCCGATCACCACCGAAGCGCTGGCGAGGAACATGGTGGCGATGGCGAGTATGATGGTTTTACGCATGATCGTTGGCCCTGAATGACGGGGGAGCAACCGGCTCCCAACGATTGTCAGATTAGGGGTGCGGCCGTCCCGCCGCTGTGACCCGCATCACATAAGAGACGATTTATTAACGAGCCAGGAACCGCCTGTTTGCAGGCTCAAAACGCCTTGTTTGCGGCGCGCAGCCGGCGCGTCAGCATGCCCATGACATCAAGCGCAAAGGTCGGGGCACGGCCGACGAGCGTCAGGAAATCCTTCTTTGAAATGGGGACCAGTGCGACGTCGGTCTTGGCGATGGCGGTTGCGCTACGTGGGCTGGCGTCGAGCAACGCCATCTCGCCAAAGATGTCATTGGCTTCAAGAGTATCGAGCAGACGGTTGCCGAGCTGAATTTCGACCTGGCCACGCTGGATGACATAGAGCTCCTTGGCCGGCTCGCCTTCCTTGAAGATGGTCTCGCCCGGCTTGAGGTACCAAACCGGGACGTTCGACTCGGCGAGAAAACTGAATCCGACGACATCTTCGTCTGACATGGATATGGACTCACATAGATCTCAAACCAGCGCCGGAAAGGCTAGATCTTAAGCTCCTTTTCGAGCTTTGCCTTGCTTTCGATGCAGTAGTAGCCCGACAGCCGGGTGACCAATTTCAGGCGCATCCATTCGTTGAGAATCCGGCTGACGTTTTCGCGCGCAATCCCGGCCATGGCAGCAACGTCGCTTTGGCTCAGTTTCTGCCGAATGACGATGCGGCCTCCGTCGACCTCGTTGCCGAAGGCCTTCGCCAAATCGAGCAATGCGCGCGCCACGCGGCCTTTGACCGGGAGGAACGTACCGGCTGCGACCACCTGATCGGTGTCACGCAGGCGCGCCGCCAGCAAGTTGAGTAGGTGCTTGTAGATTTCAGGATTTTTCGCGGCAACGGCTTCGAACACCGCGCGGCTGACAAAACTCAGCTTGCAATCGCGCAAGGCCGAAACCGACGCCGACCTCGGCCGTCCATCGATCATCGCCATGTCGCCGACGATCGAGCCGGGTCCCAGGATCGCGAGAATGCGCTCGGCCCCGGACGGCGAGAGCATGCTGACCTTCAGCAGGCCTTCCTCGAGGCGATAGCAGCCATCGCCCGGATCGCCAGCAAGAAAAAGGACCCCGTCGGCCGCCAGTTTTACCGGCTTGGCGTTGGCGAGGAGACTGGCCGACAGCCGCTCCGGCAGGTCCGAAAGCAGATCGGTGGATCGCAGCGGAGAAGCCATCGGTTACCCGGCGCACAATAACGCATGAACACGCCGGGTATCTTTAGCAGAAATCGCGTGGAATTGCTCAGTGGCCGGTCAAAGCCGCGCGCGCAATGGTCTGGCGGGTCAGGCCACGGCTGGCGAGATCCGGGCCGGAAAGCCGCGAAAGCTCATGGTAACGGGTCGCTATTTGCTGGCCTTCGCGGGCGCCGTCGGCGAACCGGCCACACCAGGCGCCAATCCGCGTGAAAAATGTGGTCCCGTGGGGGACCATCTCGGAAGTATCGGTGCGATAGGTGATGTCGGTCATCATTCCCTCCTAGCCAGTCCCCACGAGCGCAGCGCGCGCCCTACGGTTGTCAGATTAGTCCGCACTGTTGTGAGACTAGGCATAGCCGGCCTTGGCCGCTGTGTTGGCCATCACAAAAAAATCGATTTTGGCGCGCTCAAATGACTTATTGGTCGAATGGATTTTTTGCCCGCCAACCGCGACGACGGGGCAGGCACAGCTCTAGCCACCCAAGGACACCCATGATGAAACGCGACGGTTTGTTTCCGGTCGCCGTTGCGGGTCTTGCCGGCATCTTTTTCGCGGCTCCGGCCCTCGCGCTCGACCTCAATTCGTTCCGCGCCCAGCACGGGCTGCCCGCCCTGAGTGCGAGCGGAACTCTCGCGGGCGCCGCCTATAGTCATGCGCAGAATCTCGCCGGGCGGCAGCGGCTCGACCATAGCGGCTTCCGGCAGCGCGTCTCGCTCACCTCGGGGACGGCAGCCGAGAATGTCGCCTTCGGCTGCGCGACGGAGGACTGCGTTATTCGTATGTGGGCAAGATCCGGCCGCCACCGCGCGAATATGTTGAGGCGAGATGTAACCAGCTATGGCCTTGCCTCGGCCGACGGCGGGAATGGCAGGCGCTATTGGGTGCTCGAATTGGGAAACTGAGCGGAAGACGCTTATGCCAGCGCATTAAACAAACCGAACCGGCGAACCGGCCAGCACGGGGACTACCACCATCAACGCGATCCCGATCCCGAAGCCGATCAACCGCGCATTCATCGTCAGTGTCTTGGCAGGCGCAGTGCCTTTAACGGCATAAACCGCGACATCGAAAATGCCGACAGCGATCAGAACCCAAAAATACGGCTTGATGACAAAATCCTGCGCGTATGGGGCGGCGACCAAAATTGCGCCGGCGGCAACCCCCACCAGCGCCATATACCCAAAAAAGATTCGATCCAAAGACATGCCGCACCCCAACGCTTGCCGCCTTGGCATGCGACGCTAGCAGAACTCCGCCAAAGGGCGCAGCCGGACAGGTTGCCGCTACTTCTTTTCCAGCATCAACTGGCCCTTCTGTCCGATCACGCGCTGAGCCGCATGCGCAAAGCGTGCGAGCAGCCATGGCAACGTGACCTCAAGCCGCACAGCTCCCTGGTAGACGTCGATGAAACCCGATGCGCGCTGGCCGAGCGCCGACGCGCGAAAGGTCAGGCGGTCTCCGGTCCACACCTCTTCCTCCAGCGACAGTATCCAGGCGAACTCGGTCTTGGCGCGGCCGATTCCGTCCTTGATACGGCGCAGGGCCTCGTCTTTGCCGAGACGATGAGGAATGACGACGACGATCGGTTCCGACATTGCGGCGGGCATCTCCTTGTTGCTCCCAGATCATGTGGGGAGGATACAGGCGCAGAAAAAGGGGCCGTCGTCGCGGAACCCATACCTGCCGCGAAGCATGCTAGGCTTTGCCGCATCATGATGAAGCGCGAGAGTTTTGCGGTTGACGCCATCTACGTGCCCGTCAAGCGGCGCGCCACCCTCGATCCAAAACGAGTGGAGGAAATCGCGCAAAGCATGCTCGCGGATGGCCAGAAGACGCCCATCCTGGTGCGTGCCGATGGCGCCCGCTTCGTACTGGTAGAGGGCCTGCACCGGCTGGAAGCCGCCAAGGCGTTGGGCGAGCAGACCATCGTCGGCTTTCGCGTCGACGCGCGGAAGCATTGAGACCGGACCGGTCCCTTTCACGGCGGGCTTGACCCGACCACTGGTATCCGACTTTGCTAAGTTTCGATTGCCGGACGCGCCGGACGGTGCTGCGCACGATTCAGCCGGATTGACAGAAAAGAAAGCCAGCTCGCCCATGCCTTTTTCCGACACGCTGAAAACCCTCATCCGCAATGCATGGGACGATGGCTATCCCTGCCTTGTCGCCACGCATGGACCGCAGGGACCGAACATCACGCCGAAAGGAAGCATGATCGTCTTTGATGACGCTCACCTGGCCTGGTGGGAGCGCTCGAAGCGGGCGGTGCTCGAAAATCTCGGCCACGACAAGCGCGTATGCGTCATGTACGCCAACTTCAAAGCGCAGCGCGAGGGCATATTGGATTCGGGTTTCCTGCGCTTTTTCGGTTCGGTTGAGCTGCACGAAACGGGGCCTGTGCGGGAGGCGATTTTCGAGAAATTGTTGCCGCGCGAGCAGACCCATGTCGGCGCCGAGGCGGGCATCGGCGTACTGGTCCGCATCGAGAAAGCCATCGACGTCCGCGGCAAACCAATCGTGTGAGCGAGCGGAACCGGAATCCCTTGCCGTCGTTGGATTTTCAGCGTCCGGCTTCGCGGGCGGCCGGAAGTTACGGAAAGATTTACGCTGGCCCCCGAAAGGTATCCGTCGGCCCCTCACCGTCATGAATATTGCGTGATCGGTCATATTCAGTGTCTGCGGGCGTGCTAGGGTGGCAGTAATCAGGGGCCAGGGCTGGAGTTTTTGTATGCGTCTCCATCATCTTGCGCTTTCCTTCGCAGTGGCGTTCGCCGTACTCGCGCTCGCCCTACCGGCGCGCGCCAATGTCATGATCATCATCGACAAGTCGGCGCAGAAGATGACTGTGACCGTCGATGGCGAGGACCGTTACACATGGCCGGTGTCGACCGGGCGCCCGGGCTACGACACACCATCAGGTGAATTCCAGCCATTCCGCATGGAACGCGACCACTTCTCGCGGGAATGGGACGATGCGCCAATGCCCAATTCTGTGTTTCTTCACCAAGATCGGCCATGCGATCCACGGCACCTTCGAGGCCCGGAACCTCGGCCGGGCGGCGTCGCACGGCTGCGTGCGGCTCTCGACCGAGAACGCCGCCACGCTGTTCGCGCTGGTCAAGGAAGAAGGCGTCTTCAACACGCGGGTGAGACTGGTCGGGGATACCCCGAAAGCTTCTGATGTGCCGGTGGCGCGCCACGAGCTGGCAAAGGACCGCGATGCAACGCGAGCCACGAATTGGGAAGCAACGCGCGACACCAGCCGCGCCTATGTTCGTAACGACCGCACCGATGACGACGACGACGCGGCGACCAGCCCGCCTCCGCAACGCACCCGCCCACGCAGCTCGCCCGACCCGCGTGCGTACTACTACCGTCAGCCTTACTATCAGCAACGTTACTACGGTCGCGGCTTCTTCCAGTCCGGCTGGTAGTTTTTGCGGTTTGCGCTAGGTCAACGCCCGCCCCTTGAGTCTTTGCTCTGGTAGCAAATCCGCGCGAACCAGGAGCGTCACGCTATGCGTAAGCCATTCAAGGCCGGCAAATCGCGGCGTTTAGTGTCATCTCCGACAAAGGCAAGCGGCAGAAAAACTCGCAGCCGCGCCAAGCCGGGAGCCAAAGGTGGCGGGCGATTTTTTCACATCGAATTGCGGCCGAGCCGGGACTTCGTCGCGTTCCGGGTACAGGATGTAGGGGCACCCGGCGGGGTCGAGCGAGTTGCGGGCCTGCGCGCCAACGGCTCCTGGGGCACGGCGAAATGGCTGGTTGAAAAGACGCACGCCCATGTCGAAGGCGACCGCCTCATCGCTGACACGACGGAAGCCCGCAAGCTGCTTTCGACGCTCGGCTCGCGGCCGGTGCAAGTTTCAGGCGATCGATTTCGGGCAAAGCCGCGACGCGACATTCCCGAAAACGAAAAACCGACGCCGGCGATGCGGCGTGCCCAGCTCACCAATATCAAGAAAGCGCAAGCGGCGGTGCGCAAGCGCCGCGGAACCAAAGGACGCGCCAAGGTTTGACGGTGTGGACAGGCGGAGATTCAGCGATGATCCGCAAACTCGCCGGCGGCAAATACCGGCTCTACTCCCGGAAAAAGAACCCGCGCACCGGCAAGCGTCGCAATCTCGGCACCTTCACAAGCAAGAAGGCCGCGCAACAGCACGAACGCGACATCCAATATTTCAAAAGGCACTAGATTCTGACGTCAGCATCACGGCTAGCCGTGGTGGGCCACGCCGAGCGCTTCTTCACCGCGATCGAGGATAAGCGGCACGATCAGATCCTCCTCGTCATCCAGATGGCGGATCAACCCTTTCATCAACGCGCCGCTCGAATCCGCATAGGCATCGCTGCATCGACGAAGACTGTCAACGTCAGCCCGCATCGCTTGCAAGAGCGCATTGGCATTTTCCGCGGTGCGCGCCATCTCGGCATGGATGTGGTGGTGGTCGCCTTCCAGGACGTCAAATCCGCGCACCAACCGCGTGTCCGCCACACGAAAAATCGGGAAATAGTGCAAGTCCTCGATTTGATGATGGACGTTGAGCTGGTCGAGCATGAATTGCAGCCGCGGCACGAACTGACGCGCAAATTCAGCCGGCGGCAGCGCCTGGGCACGAAATTGCGCCGTGATCTGCTCGATCGCGCCGGACAGTTCGCGAAACATGGCGTGACGTGAGAGCCAGAATCGCGCCATTTCGCCAAGATTGGCGTGGGCATCCCATTGCTCACGCGGGTAACGCGCGATCAGCACGCGCAGATCGTCCGGCCAGCCGCTGCGCCGGGCCAGGCCGAGTGCTTCAACCTCTGCCGATTGGGGTCTTTCGATCGTCACAGGCGGTTAAATAGCCATTGCGCGCGCCAATGCGAAGGGCGAATTTTGCTGCGCATGAACGCACCCACCACCGTTGCCCGCCTGACCTGCGACGAACCCACGGCCCGGCGGCTCGCCAGTTATCTCAGCGAAACCCTCGATTCCGAGGACGCTGCCTGTGCCGCTTTTGAAGGCGATGACGGGCGCTGGCAACTTGCAGTCCATTTCCGCGCCGCCCCGGACGAAGCCGGCTTGCGCGAACTGGTCGAGATTGCTGCCGGAGAAGCGGCGGCGAACGCGCTCAGCCTTCGAGCGGATCGCGGGAGCCGATTGGGTCGCCCAAAGCCTTGCCGGCCTCAAGCCGGTGCGCGCCGGCCGCTTTGTCATCCACGGCGCGCACGACCGCGCGCGACCGAAGCCCAACGACATCGGTATCGAGATCGAAGCCGCGCTCGCTTTTGGCACCGGCCATCACGGGACGACCCATGGCTGCCTGCTCGCGCTCACGGATCTGGCAAAGCGTCGAGACTTCCGGCGCGTTCTCGATATCGGTACCGGCACCGGCGTCCTGGCAATTGCAGCAGCACGACTGCTGCATACGCGCATCGTCGCCGGCGATATCGACGCGATCGCCGTGCGCGCGGCGCAAACGAATGCGAGGCTCAACCACGCCGCAACGCTGATTACGTTTGCGCGCGCCGCTGGAACCGGCGCGCCCGCTATCACCGGCGCTGCCCCATACGATCTGATCCTCGCCAATATCCTGCTCGGACCGCTGACGCGGCTGGCGGTGCCGCTGCGCAAGCTGCTGGCGCCCGGTGCACGCATCGTCCTCTCCGGCCTGCTTCCCGGCCACGCCAATGCGGCCATCGCGGTCTACCGTGCGCAGGGGCTCACTCTTGAAAGACGTATTCAGCGCGAGGGTTGGGCCACGCTGGTGCTCCGGCGCGCGCCAAAACAAAACCGCCCCGGGCGGGGATGACCGGGGCGGCTTCGCTGGTGAAAAGCTTACTCTTACCGACCACCAGGCAGTATTTCATCCAAATCGAAATTGATCAGCACATTGCCGTGCTCATCGCGTACGTGCGGCAACAAATGTGCGTGTCTCGCAATCTCGCGACGCGCCTGCTGCAGGCGCGACTCCATCAGCGCCTCCATGAAGCGCGTAAAGATACTTTTGTGTGATGCGGCGATCTGCGCGCGTTCGGTGGCTTCGGCTGCGGGAACGCGGGTAACACCATAAGTAACAGCGACCATTGTGACTCTCCTTTTCGAAATAAAGCGTCAGCCAACGTCCCCATACTTACGTCTGACTATTGCATCGCAACATAACTCATTTTGCAACTGGTACCATCCGTGACACTGCATAGATGCCCTGTAAAACCAACATGAATCGATTAATGAGCTGTAGAGATCGATGGCATCATTGCGGCGAATTGGTGCGTTGCACAAATTTGAATCAAACAGATGATTTGTTGCCGAAATAGCCGTCAGCGCAGCAAAGAATTTTTCACAATGTTCGGGCAGCATTTGCCCAAGCCGCGCGCGCCGCTTTGCGCATGCCTGCATTGCTACACCCGTGTGGAGCGCTAGAGTGCCGCTCATGTTCGAAGCCCGCCTCCAGTCATTCGACGATTCGAGCGAGCGCAGTCAGAGCGCCGCGCGCGTTGCAGCATTGCGCGCCGAACTCAAGCGCCGCGGGCTCGATGGCTTCGTGGTGCCGCGCGCCGACCGTCAGCAGAACGAATATCTGCCGGCCAGCGAAGAGCGGCTGTCCTGGCTCACCGGATTTACCGGGTCGGCCGGCGCCGCCGTCGTCCTGACGGAACGCGCCGCTGTTTTCGTCGACGGCCGTTACACCGTGCAGGCGGAGGCGCAGATCGATGGGGCCATTTTCGCGATTGAACACCTGGTCGAGCGTCCGCTCGATCAATGGCTTGAGCAAAATCTGAACAGAGGCGCCAAAGTCGGCTACGACCCGTGGCTGCACACCAGCGACCAGACTGAAAAGCTGAAGAAAGCCTGCGCTGCCGCAGGCGCCGAACTGGTCGCGCTCGACAGCAATCCAATCGACACGCTGTGGCGCGACCGGCCGGCGCCTCCGGCCGGGGCCGTCACTCTGCGCGATCTCAAACTCGCCGGTGAAAGCGCGTCCGACAAGTTCAAGCGCATTCGTGCGGAGATGGCCCGCCTGCGCGCCGACACGTTGCTCGTGTCCGACCCGCAGAACGTCGCCTGGGCATTCAATATCCGCGGGGCGGACGTCGCCCACACGCCCCTGGCGCTCGCCTACGCATTGATTCCGCTCGAAGGGCGGCCGGCGCTCTACGTGGACGGCGGAAAACTTAACAACAACGTGCGCCACGCGCTTGAGGAATTCGCCGACGTCCGCCCAACGGATGACCTCGTCCGCGATCTCGGCAAGCTTGCGGGCAAGACCGTACGTCTGGATCAGGCCAGCGCCGCCGAGGCGTTCATACGCCTGCTTGCCGACCAGGGCGCCAAGCCGCAGCGCGGCGCCGACCCGATTGCCCTCATGAAGGCCACCAAGAACCACGCCGAGATCGTCGGCAGTCGGGCGGCCCATAGACGCGATGGGGCGGCGGTGGTGCGGTTTCTCGCCTGGTTCGACAAGGAAGCGCCGTCGGGCAAGCTGACCGAAATCGACGCGGTGGCGGCGCTCGAGAGCTTCCGGCGCGATACCGGCGCCCTCAAGGATATCTCCTTCCCGACCATCGCCGGCGCGGGACCTAACGCCGCCATTGTCCATTATCGGGTGACCCGCGCCTCCAACCGGACCATCATGAAGAACGAGCTCTTCTTGATCGACTCCGGCGCCCAATACGAAGACGGCACCACCGATATCACCCGCACCATCGTTGTCGGTGAGCCGAGCGAGGAAATGCGCGATCGTTTCACCCGCGTCCTCAAAGGCCATATCGCCATCGCCACCGCGATCTTTCCCGAAAACACCAGCGGCGCGCAGCTTGACCCGCTGGCGCGTACAGCGCTGTGGCAGGCCGGGCTCGATTTCGACCATGGCACAGGTCACGGCGTCGGCAGCTATTTGTCGGTGCACGAGGGCCCGGCCCGCATATCAAAACTGGGTACGGTTGCGCTTCGCCGCGGAATGATCCTGTCGAACGAGCCCGGCTACTACAAAACAGCCGCCTACGGCATGCGCATTGAAAATCTGGTGCTGGTGATCGCCGCGCCGGAGCCGGTTGCCGCCGAAAAGCCGCTCAATGCGTTCGAAACACTCACGCTGGCGCCGATCGACAGGCGGCTGATCGAGACCGGCATGTTGAGCCCGAAAGAGCGTGCGTGGCTCGACAGCTACCACGAGCGCGTCCACGAGGTGCTCGGGCCTCTGGTCGACGCGTCGACGCGCAGCTGGCTCAACGCGGCAACCAGGCCGCTGACATAATTATGAAATGAGCTTGAGCCACTCGTCTTCGGTCAAGACCTTCACGCCAAACTTCTTTGCATCGGCGAGCTTGGAGCCGGCGCCGGGCCCGGCAACCACATAGTCGGTTTTCTTCGAGACCGAGCCGGCGGCTTTGGCTCCTAACCGTTCGGCCTGCGCCTTCGCCTCTTCGCGCGTCATCTTTTCCAGCGTTCCGGTGAACACCACGGTCTTGCCGGCGATCGTGCTGTCAGTCTTCGGCCTTTCGGCGTCGAGAATTTTCACCTCTTTGGTCAGCCGCTCGACAATTCCGCGGTTGTGACTCTCGCCGAAATAGGCGCGGATCGCCTCGATCACCGTTTCGCCAATTTGATCGAGCGCATCCATTTCGGCAGTCGTTTCTTCGTCGCCTTTCGCAACTTTCAAACAGGCATCGTGGAACGCTTTCCAGGAGCCGTAGCCGCGCGCCAGTGCCAAAGCTGTCGTTTCTCCCACATGGCGGATGCCGAGCGCGAAGATGAACCGGTCGAGCGAAATTTCGCGCCGCTGCTCAATCGCCGCGAAAAGATTACGCACCGAGGTCTCGCCGTAGCCCTCGACGTCCTCGAGTTTGATCTTTTTATTGCGCGCTTCGAGCGTGAAAATGTCAGACGGCTCCTTGATCCACTCTTTCTCGAAAAAGAATTCGATCTGCTTCTCGCCCAGGCCTTCGATGTCGAAGGCACGACGAGAGGCGAACAGCTTGAGATGCTCGATCTTTTGGTAAGGGCACGCGAACTCACCGGTGCAGCGGGTGCGGGCGCCCTCCTCGCCAGTAGCTGTTTCCTCGCGCACCACGTCGGTGTGCAGGTAACACGGGCACTTCTTCGGAAAATGATAGGGCTTGGCGTTCTTGGGACGCTTGTCCAGCACCACGTCCACCACCTGTGGAATGACGTCGCCGGCGCGCTGGATGATGACCGTATCACCGATGCGAATATCGCGGCCCTCGCGCAATTGCTCGCCACCTCCGCCGATGCCTTTGATGTAGTCCTCGTTATGCAGAGTGGCGTTCTGCACGACCACACCGCCGACCCCCACCGGCTCGAGCTTGGCCACCGGCGTGAGCGTCCCGGTGCGGCCGACCTGAATCTCGATGTCCTTAAGAACGGTCGTGGCGCGCTCGGCCGGAAATTTATGCGCGATCGCCCAGCGCGGGCTGCGCGATACAAATCCCAGGCGCTCCTGCCAGTCGATGCGGTCAACTTTGTAGACGACGCCGTCGATATCGTAGTCGAGCCCGGCGCGGCCCTCTTCGATCTTGCGATGGAATGCAATGAGTTCTTTGGTTGAGCGGCAGAGCCTGGTGAGCGGATTTGTCGTGAAGCCGCAGGCCTCGAACCACTTGATCATGCCTGTTTGCGTACCGGCCGGCAGATCGCTCATCTGCCCCCACGCATAAGCAAAAAAGCCAAGCGGACGCGAAGCGGTAATGGCGGGATCCTTTTGCCGAAGTGAGCCGGCGGCAGAATTGCGCGGATTGGCGAAAATTGTGTCGCCCGCCGCTTTTTGACGCTCGTTGAGCTTGAGAAAATCCGCCTTGGTCATGTAGACCTCGCCGCGCACTTCGCAGACTTTCGGGATTTGCCTGCCCTTGAGATGCTGCGGCACATCCTTCAGCGTGCGAATATTGGCAGTGACATCCTCTCCCTCGGCGCCGTCTCCACGGGTGGCGGCTGTGACCAGGTTGCCGTCCTCGTAGCGCAGCGACATCGACAGACCGTCAATCTTCGGCTCGGCACTAAATGCGATTGCCTCGTCCTCGGCCAATTTGAGAAAGCGGCGAATGCGGGCAACAAAATCGACGACATCCTGCTCGGCGAAGGCGTTGTCGAGCGAAAGCATCGGCACTGCGTGCCGGACTTTCTTGAATTTTCCTGTCGGCGCGACGCCGACCTTGAGCGACAGTGATTCCAGCGTCCGCAGATCCGGGAAGCGCGTTTCGATGGCGTTGTAACGCGCACGGAGAGCATCGTAGGCGGCGTCCGTGATCGTGGGCCGGTCTTGCTGGTAATAGCGCCGGTCGTGCTCCGAGATTTCCACCGTCAGCCGCGCGTGCTCGGCCTTTGCCTGCTTGGCAGTCAGAAGTTCAACGGGCGTCTTGTCGGTTTTTACTTTCGACGGCATACAACTCCCCGCCGTCAACTCGCCGCCTTGATCAGCCGTTCCGCGGCGGCGCGGGCCTCGTTGGTGATTTCGGCGCCGGCCAGCATACGAGCAATCTCCTCACGCCGGCGTTCTGATGCCAGTTCGGTAACGCGGGTGGCCACCCGTTTTCCTTTTTCCAGCGCATCCTTGCTGATGAGATAGTGGCGGTCGGCGCGTGCGGCCACCTGCGGCGCGTGCGTCACTGCCAGGACTTGTACGCCCCGCCCCAGCTTGGCGAGCCGCATGCCGATGGCATCGGCAACGGCACCGCCTACACCCGTGTCAATTTCATCGAACACCAGCGTCGGCGCCGAACCGCGGTCGGCCAGAACCACTTTCAAAGCCAACAGAAAGCGCGCCAACTCGCCACCCGACGCGACTTTCATAAGCGGCCCAGGCCGCGTTCCCGGATTGGTCTGCACCCAAAACTCCACACGATCGATGCCATTCGGTCCGGCGGCAGCCGGATCACTGTCAATTTGAGTAGAGAACTTCGCGCGCTCCAGCTTGAGCGGCTTGAGCTCACCGTTGACCGCCTTGTCGAGCGACCCGGCCGCCTTGCCGCGTGCCAGCGACAGCGCTGCAGCCGCCTCACGGTAGGCGGCCTCGGCTTGCGCGGCCGCCGTCTCCAACCCCTTGAGCTGGTCTTCACCGGCATCAATCAGCGCGATGTCGGCGTTGTATTTGTGGGCCAGTGCCGCCAGGTCATCCACGGCGACATTGTATTTCCGTCCGGCCGCACGAAGCGCAAACAGACGCTCCTCGATACGCTCGAGCTCGGCCGGATCAAAATCCGCCGTGCGCAACGCTGCCTCAAGATGCGCACGCGTTTCATCGAGCGCGGTCAACGCAGCATCCAGCGCTTTTACCGTGGGCTCGATCAGGCCCGGTGCCTGCGCCGTTCGCCGCTCCAGCCGGCGGATCACGCCGGAAAGCGCCGGCACGCTGGAACTCGCTCCGGCAATGACTTCGTGCGCGTCGCGCAAATCCTCGGCCACCTTCTCCGCCTGCATCATGGCCGCGCGCCGTTCGGCGAGCGCGGTTTCCTCGCCAGCCTGCGGCGAAAGCTTGTTGAGCTCAGCGACCGCGTGGCGCAGCCAATCGCCCTCGCGTTTTGCGCGCTCAACCTCTGCCCGATGGGCATCGGCCGCGGCTTGCGCTTCGCGCCGGGCCGTCCATAGCGCTTCGACCTTTGCTACGCGATCTTCAAGCCCGCCAAAAGCGTCGAGCAGCCGGCGATGGGTTGCGGCATCGACCAATGCTCGCTCGTCGTGCTGTCCATGGATCTCGACAAGGGCGCTCCCGAGTTGCTTGAGCACCTGCACGCTCACAGGCTGGTCGTTGACGAACGCCCGGGTGCGTCCATCGGCAAGCTGGACGCGGCGGAGAATGAGTTGATCCTCGACGGGAATATCGTCGGCAGCCAATTGCGCCCAGACGGGGTGATTGCGCGCCACGTCGAAAACGGCTGTCACCTGCCCCTGCTCGAGCCCCTGGCGCACCAAGCTCTGGTCGCCGCGCCCGCCCAAAGCCAGTGCAAAAGCGTCGAGCAAAATAGACTTTCCCGCGCCCGTTTCGCCTGTGAGCACGGCAAGGCCGTCGGCAAAATCAATGTCGAGACGATCGATGAGGACGATGTCGCGGATGGAAAGTCGAGACAACATAGGCGGCTGGTCCGAAAGCCAGTGGATTCGCCATGCCATCATTAAAGACGCACGTGGCGGGCACAAGGCCTGTGGGCAGTTCGGTCAAAGCTTGATTTGAGGAGCCGGAGCAGGCGCACCGGACTTCAAGACGACAAGGTCAACCCAGACCGACGCCTTTGAAGGCTTTGCTGATCCAGGAACCCTGATTCTCCTTGGGCTCGAGGCCACCCGTCTTCACCAGCCCGTAGGCATGCTTGTACCAAATGCTGTCCGGGAAATTATGCCCAAGCACAGCCGCCGCGGTCTGCGCTTCGTCGACGATGCCGAGCGCCATATAGGACTCGGTCAAACGCATCAGTGCTTCTTCAACGTGCCGCGTGGTTTGGTATTTAGTGACGACCACTTTGAAGCGATTGATGGCGCCCGTGTAGTCCTTCTTTGTCAAATAGTAGCGGCCAATTTCCATTTCCTTGCCAGCGAGCTGGTCGCGCGCGACTTCTATCTTTTGCTTGGCGCTGTTCGCATATTCGCTGGAAGGATATTTCCGAATGACTTCATCGAGGGCGGCGAGCGCCTTTTCAGTGCGCGCCTGATCACGGGTGATGTCGGGGATTTCATCGAAAAAAGATGAGCCGATCAGGAATTGCGCGTAGGCGGCATCGGCGCTGCCCGGGTGCAGAGTGATATAGCGCTTGGCCGAATTCACGCAGTCGTCGTATTCGCCGGCCTGATAATACGCGTACGAGGTCATGATCAGCGATTTGCGTGCCCACTCGGAATAAGGGTGCTGACGGTCAACCTCCTCGAATTTCTTGACCGCTTCCTTTGGATCTTTCTTGGCATTGAGGAGGTAAAGGCCTTCATTGTAGAGGCGGTCGGCAGGCTCATCGGGCGGCGTGTCATCCTTTTTCGAGAAGAGATCGAAGCTGGAGCAGCCGCCGACACTCGCGGCCACCAGAACGACGGCAAGCGCGCGAGCGAAACGAGTCCAGCCCGCCGCTTTTTCCGGCGCGGTGAACCCTTTGGCGCCCTTGGGCACGGTGTGCTTCGTCATGAAGATATTGAACTCGAACTCATCCACGCGAACGTGCTGCTTCCCCGAAAGCCGGCTTTGCAAAGGCCTGCACAGCGCGAACTATCCGCGCCGGTTTTATCCGAAAACACGCGCTATCGCCATGCGACTAAGCTGACATTCGGCCCGGATTAAGGCGAAGGTTAAGGCAAAATCCTGAGGTTTTCAGGATACTTCCGGGCCATAGGCCGGAGCGACGAGGCCGCTTAGGACAGCCGCGCGGCCGCGCGGCCGGCGCACTGGTTCTGCCGCGGCCTCAACGACTCGCCAGGCGCTCGGATCGGCCATCAGCGCGGACAGCACAGCATGATTGAGCTTGTGTCCGCCGCGGACCGTCTTGTAGGCCGCGAGCAGCGGCTGACCCGCGAGAGCCAGATCGCCAATCGCGTCGAGCACTTTGTGGCGCACGAATTCGTCGGCAAACCGCAAGCCCTCTGGATTGAGCACGCGATCCTCGCTGACGACCAGCGTATTCTCGAATGAAGCGCCAAGCGCGTAGCCTGCGCTCCACAATTTGGCGACGTCCTTCATGAAACCAAAAGTCCGGGCCCGCGCGATCTCGCGGCGGAAGGCGTCCGGTTCGATATCGAGCGCCAAGGCCTGTTGGCCGATCAGCGGATGATCAAATTCGATTTCAGCATCGACCCGGAAGCCGTGCTGGTACGGCCGTATCTCACCATAGGCGCCGTCTTTGGCCACCGTGACGGTCTTGACCACCTCGATATAGCGGCGCGGAAGCGCGCGCGCTGTGAGGCCAGCCTGATCGATTGCATCGACAAAGGCGGCAGCGCTGCCGTCCATAATCGGTACTTCGGGCCCGTCGATCTCGACCACGACGTTGTCGACGTACAGGCCGCGCAGGGCGGCCAGCAGATGTTCGGCGGTCGAGCATAGCGGGCCCTTGGCGTCGCCGAGGACGGTCGCAAATTCGGTCGCAGTCACCGCGCGCACGTCGGCACGGATCTCGCGCTCGATCGAGCCGTCGGCGGTAATGCGCTGGAAAATGATGCCGCTGTCGTCGCCAGCGGGGTGAAGTGTAAGCGTGACGGGAAGTCCGGAATGGACTCCGATGCCGGAGACGGCAACCGGGTGGCGTAGCGTTGTCTGCTTAGCGCCCTTCATCTACCAACTTCCGCCGGCCCATCGAAGTGCCGTGCGCCCCATCCCCTAGCCCCATGCGGGGCCACAATTTCGCCTTTAGTGCAGTCCGCCCTCTTATCTCGGGCGGTCGTCCCCATGAGACCGAAAGTCCCTTTCGCCGCTGAAACTTAGGCCATGCGGCAGGCCTCCTCCAACTCACGCTTTCTTACCGTCTGTTACTCTTTTTTGCCGCAATTGCCCGTCCCGGCCTTCTGCTTCTGGCCGGATTTTAGACCGTGCTTCAGCGGACAACGCATTGGATGCGTAGGGCCGGGCCACCGCGTCATTCAACCAGCGGAAATTCCCTCATCCGTTCAGCCGGTTAAACACCACCACAGGCAAGCAAACGGCCCCGCTCCTGAGGCTGGAACGGGGCCGCTGCTCGTCAAATCAAAGTATCAGTTGGCCTGCCGGCGGAGGAAGGCCGGAATGTCGAGGTGATCGTCCTCGCCCGAATTATGCACAGGCGCGGAGCGGCCGTGTGGATCGAGACCCTGGGGCGCGGCCCGCCGTGCGTATTCCGACACCGGCTCCGCTGGCCGGCCTTCGGGATGACGGGCGGTCGGGCGCTGCGGCGGACGCTCGAATTGCGGCATTGGCCGCGCAGCGCGAGGCGGCGGCGCGGCTGGAGCCTCGTTTTCCGCCCTGCGGCCAAGGCCGACAGAGGCGAGTCTCTGCATCAGCGACATGCGGCGCTTTTCGGGATGATCGTCGTCGAGTTCGCCGCGCTGCGCCCGAATCTCGTTTTGCGCCGGCAACGGCAGCTCATCGATTCGAGGCATACGCGGTGTGCGTGCGGTGCGCTCCGGCGCCGGCGGAATGAACGCCGACGGCATTGGCGGCTCGGCCATCGGCACCTCGTTCTGCGCCGGCTCGAACAGCGAGGGCTTCATCGGCATGGGCCTGATCGACACGTCCGCGATCGCTGTCGGCGGCAGGATGGCCGCGGCAACGGCCGCATGCGCTGCCGAATTCGACCGACGGCGCGGCATGCGCAGTCATTGAGGGCGCGTGACGTTCGATTCTGTCGGCGATGCGGCGGCTATCGTTGCGGATCTTGCCGGCGAGCTCGCGCAACGCGCTTTCCGCCGGCTGCGCCTGACGCGCGATGCCGGTATTGTCGATGCCGGTCGCAACTACCGAGACGCGGATGATGCCTTCCAGGCTTTCGTCGAACGTGGCGCCGACGATGATGTTGGCGTCCTGATCGACTTCCTCGCGGATGCGGGTGGCCGCTTCATCGACTTCGTATAGCGTGAGGTCCTTGCCGCCTGTGATCGAGATCAGCAGGCCGCGTGCGCCCTTCATCGACGCATCATCGATCAGCGGATTCGAGATCGCAGCCTCCGCCGCGGTCAACGCCCGCTTCTCGCCCGAAGCTTCGCCTGTCCCCATCATCGCCTTGCCCATCTCGCGCATGACCGCGCGCACATCGGCAAAGTCGAGGTTGATCAGGCCTTCCTTGACCATCAGGTCGGTGATGCAGGCCACGCCCGAGTAGAGCACTTGGTCGGCCATCGCGAAGGCATCGGCGAACGTCGTCTTTTCGTTGGCCACCCGGAACAGATTCTGGTTCGGGATGATCAGCAGCGTGTCCACGACCTTCTGGAGTTCAGTAATGCCGGCTTCCGCAAAACGCATGCGCCGCTGGCCTTCGAAATGGAACGGCTTGGTGACCACACCGACCGTGAGTATGCCCAATTCGCGCGCGGTTTTTGCGATGATTGGCGCGGCGCCGGTGCCGGTGCCGCCACCCATGCCGGCGGTGACAAACACCATGTGCGCGCCAGTCAGATGGTCGCGAATCTCGTCGATCACCTCTTCTGCCGCGGCACGCCCGACTTCAGGTTGCGAGCCGGCGCCAAGTCCCTCGGTGACCTGAGTGCCCATCTGGATGATGCGCTCGGCCTTGGACATGGTCAGCGCCTGGGCATCGGTATTGGCGACGACGAAGTCGACGCCCTGCAAGCCCGCCGTGATCATGTTGTTGACAGCATTACCGCCGGCGCCACCGACGCCGAACACGGTAATGCGAGGTTTCATTTCCCGGATATCGGGGATCGTCAGGTTGATAGTCATGTTTGCCTCATGAGTGCACGGGCAGCAGGCTTTGCGTTGCGCCAAAGGCGCCAACCCAATTGCACGCCGCCGAACTGGGCCGGTCCGCCACCGGCCGATGCGGGGTTCCGTTGATGAAGGGTCAGAAGCTTTCGCGCAGCCATCGTCCGACCCGTGCCATGTAACCGCCTGTCCCTGTCATCAATTGCCGCGTTCGCCGCGGTTCGAAGTGTTCAAGATGTGCCGCCTGTGGATAGACCAGCAGGCCGGCCGCTACCGCAAAGGCCGGCCCTTTTGCCGCCTCAGGCAAGCCGGCCAGGCCAAGCGGGCGGCCAATACGTACGGGGCGCCGCAAGATGCGAGCGGCGAGATCGGCGAGACCTGTGAGTTGGCTCGCGCCACCGGTCAGCACCACGCGTCCGCGCGGCTCTGCGGCAAAGGGCGAAGCGACCAGGCGGTCGCGCACCATTTCCAGGATCTCTTCCACGCGCGGTTTGACGATGCGTACGAGCGACGCCCGCGAGACGAATTGCGGCGGCTCGCGCTCCTCATCATCGACCGGTGGTACCGTAATCATGTCACGTTCATCCGATCCCCCCGCCAAAACACTGCCATAAATCGCTTTGATTCGCTCAGCGTCAGCAACGCGGGTGTTAAGACCGCGGGCGAGATCCATGGTCACGTGGTGGCCGCCAAGGGCAAAACCGTCGGCGTGAACGAACTTGCCGCCGGAAAAAACCGCCAAAGTCGTCGTTCCGGCCCCCATGTCGACGGTTGCCGCCCCGAGATCGGCCTCGTCATCGGCGAGGGCGGCGAGACCAGCCACATAGGGGGAAGCCACCATGGCTTCCACAGAAAGATGGCTGCGCTCGATCGTGAGCATCAGGTTCCGCACTGTCGCCACGTCTGCGGTGACCATGTGCATATCGACACCCAGGCGGTGACCCAGCATGCCGCGCGGCTCGCGGATGCCCGCGGCTGCATCGACCGTGTAGCCGATCGGCAGTGAATGCAGGACAGCCCGCCCATCGCGTACGGAATGGCGGCTTGCGGCCGCCAGGACGCGCCCAATATCGGATTCGGTCACTGCGCCGCCGAGATCGATTGTTGCGACGAATCGCTCGCTGCCCACGCGGCCGCCAGACATAGAGACGACCACGGATTCGAGCTGTACCCCGGCCATGCTTTCGGCGGTGTCGATGGCCTGGCGGACCGTCTCTTCGGCCTCGACCAGGTCGACCACCGAACCCGCTTTCATGCCGCTCGCCGCGGTGTGGGCAAAGGCCAACAAGCGCACACCGTGGCTGCGCCTGCGCAAGACGTCTTGCGGTCCTTGTGGCTCAAGCCGTGCAATCAGACAAACGATCTTGCTGGTGCCAACATCGAGTGCGGCAACAACGGCGGCCCGTTTGGGCGAAACCGGCTTCATCTTCGGAGTGAGACCGAAGCGCAGCACGGTCATGCCTCGCCTCCTTTGCCGGCCTTCGCTTTCCTGGCTTTCTCGGCGTCCTTGAGCGCCTGCTCGCGCGCGGCGGCTGCGCTATCCGACTGACGCACGATGACCCGGTCGGGCAGTCTCAAATCGACGGTCGTAATGTCGCGCGATAACAGCTTCTTGCTTCGGTCGAGATCAACCAAAGTGCGCATGGCCTGCTCGGCCTCTCCTTCCGGCAGCAAGACTTCGACGCCGCTTTTGAGGTGCAGATTCCAGCGGCGTTCGGCCACCAGCACAGATGCTTCATTCAGTTGCGCAATCAGCGGATAGCGAGCAATAAGCGCAAGAAAATCCTGCGCGATCTGCTCGGCGCCCTTGCCGACCACCAGCGGGAGTCCGGAAAAGCGGGCGGGCACGACCTCCTGAAGCACGGTTCCGTCGGCGGCAATCAATGCGACGTGTCCGTCCTTCTGCCAGAGCGCGAAAGGTTGACGTTCCTTGATCTCGATGCGCAGACGATCGGGATAAAGTTTGAGCACGGTAGCGTCTGAAATCCACGGATTGGCCAACAACCGTGCGCGCGTGCGAGCAGCGTCGAGAAACAACAGCGACGAACGATCAGTGATGCCGGCAAGTACGAGAATTTCGTCGCGGCCTATTTCGTGTTCGCCGGCCAACGCGACTTCGGAGATACGGAAGCCAAGTTTATTGGCGACGGTGTCGCAAAGATTTTGAATGTTTTCGGTGATCTGCGGCCCGTGGCCGCCGATAACGGCGCCATAGATCACGCTGGCAAGCAACAACAAGGTTGCCGCGGATGAACCGGCGCCACGTGGCACTTTTATGCTGTCGAGCGAACTGCCCCAGCGGCGCAGAAAGCGCGACCAGCGCCAATCATGCGAGCTCGGCCACCAAGCGGACGATGAGCGTCGTTTCAGCTTCAGCGATAGAGCGAGGCTTACTCGACCGTCCATCACAATCCGCTCTTTACACGTTGCGCCTACGAGAGCTGCAGGCTCTGTCACGAGCATGGTGTCAGTCATGCCCCGGATATCCGGCTTCAGATGAGACCATCCCCGTCCCTCGGAGGCCGCCGTCAGCGGTAGGGTCCGCACGCACGACTAGTCGGCAGCCAAGCGCGCGGCGCGCCGCCAATGCCTAGTCTTGGGTCTTTTAGGTAAATGATTAGTAAAATTTGAGGGAATTCGCTCCAAAGGCCCGCCATAGCGGCCTTTTTAGTCGCTCAGCGGTCGAGCGACGCGTCCTCGACCATCCAGCCCACCAGCTCTTCGAACGTGGTCCCGGCGTGCTGCGCCAATTCGGGCACCAGCGAGGTCTCGGTCATTCCCGGCTGGGTGTTGACCTCGAGACAAAACAGCCCGGTCGCGCCGGCGGCACTATCGTCGTAACGGAAATCCGATCGTGTAACGCCACGGCAGCTGAGTGCGCGATGCGCGGCAAGCGACAGGCGCTGAACCTCGGCGTAAACGTCCGGCCTGATCGGCGCCGGCAGCAAATGTTTCGAGCCACCAGGCGCGTACTTGGCTTCGTAGTCGTAAAACTTCACGGTCGGTACAATTTCAATTACGCCGAGAGCTTTGTCGCCCATGACCGCACAGGTCAGTTCCTTACCCGGGATATAGGGCTCGACCAGGATGCGGTCCCCGAAGGCCCAATCGGCACGCGTCAATTCCTGGGGCGGATGCTTGTGATCCTCGCGCACGATGAAGACGCCGACGCTGGAACCCTCCGCCACCGGTTTGATCACATAAGGTGGCGGCAGCAGATGCCGCTTGGCAGCTTCGGTTCGTGTCACGACCATGCCGCCGGGGACCGGTACACCAGCGGCCTTGAGAACGCTCTTGGCTGTGTCCTTTTGCATCGCCAGCGCAGAGGCGAGCACGCCGGAATGGCTGTAAGGAATACCGAGAATTTCGAGCATGCCTTGCAGCGTGCCGTCCTCGCCAGGTCGGCCGTGAAGAACGTTCAGTGCAGCATCGGGCTTGAGCTTGCGCAGCGTAACCGCAATCTCCCGATCGACATCGACGCGGCTGACGCGATAGCCGCTCCGCTCGAGCGCATCGGCGCAAGCCTTGCCGGAACGCAAAGAAATCTCGCGTTCGGCCGACCAACCTCCCATGAGGACCGCGACGTGCTTCATCGGTCTCTTTGCCTGCGCATCATGCGCGTTCCATGCCGACGCGTTTGATTTCCCACTCCAGATCGACACCGGAATGCGATTTTACCCGCTGGCGCACGGTCTCGCCCAACGTCTCGATGTCGGCCGCGCTGGCGCCACCTAGATTAATCAGGAAATTGCTGTGAAGTTCGGAGACTTGAGCGCCGCCGATCGTCAGCCCACGACAGCCGGCTTCGTCGACCAGTTTCCACGCGCTGTGCCCCGGCGGGTTCTTGAATGTGGATCCGCCCGTTCGGTTGCGCGGCTGACTAGCTTCGCGCTTTTTCTTGATCGCAGCCATTTCGGTGGCGATTTGCTCCGCTTCTCCGGCGCGACCTTGCAGCATCGCGGTCGTGAAGATCACGTCGTCGGGGACACTACAGTGACGATAGGAAAATCCCATCTCACCGTTGGCAAAGCTGCGCAGGTTACCTTGATGATCAACGCCGCGCGCCTCGATGAGGATGTCCTTGGTTTCACCGCCATAGGCGCCGCCGTTCATGCGCAGCGCACCGCCAATTGTGCCCGGAATGCCGCTGAGAAACGCCAGACCGGCAACACCTGCGGCCTGCGCCGCGCGTGCCACCATCACGTCGAGAACCGCAGTACCGGCGGTGACACGATGGTCCTCAATTTTCACTTCGTTGAATCCGCGACCTAGCCTGATCACCACGCCGGCAACACCACCGTCACGCACGATCAGGTTAGAACCGGCACCGATGACAGTGACCGGAATTTCCGGCTGTAGATTTCGCAAAAAATACGCAAGGTCGTTTTCGTCTTCCGGCATGAAGAACGCCTGCGCCGGACCGCCGACGCGAAACCATGTGAATTCGCCAAGCGGCTGATTGGCCAGCAGCCGGCCGCGCAATTCTGGCATTCTGGCTTTTAGGTCGGGGACGATATCGGGAAAATTCATTTGCCCTTCAATTCTGCCGGCAGTGCGTAAGCCCATTGCGTAATGGAACCGGCACCCAGGCACACCACATAGTCGCCCGGCTTCGCCAATCCCTTAATCAGGCCGGCGAGTTTGTCCGGTCCCTCGAGCGGGATGGCCTGTTTGTGGCCGTGCGCACGCAGCCCCGTCACCAGCCCGTCGCGGTCCGCGCCTGGAATGGGCTGTTCGCCCGCGGGATAGACCGGCGCAACAATTACCGCATCAGCGTCGTTGAAGCAGGTACAGAACTGTTCGAACAAATCGTGCAGACGCGTATAACGATGCGGCTGCATCACCGCGATCACCTGACCCTTGGCGCTTTCCCGCGCCGCCCGCAGCACGGCGGCTATCTCCACCGGGTGGTGGCCATAGTCGTCGATGATCACCACGCCGTTCCACTCGCCGACACGCGTGAAGCGGCGCTTGACGCCGCCGAATGAGGCCAGGGCCTTGCGGATGATCTCGTCCTTCACGCCGAGCTCATGCGCGACCGCGATCGCTGCCGTCGCGTTCAACGCGTTGTGCCGGCCGGGCATCGGCAGCGTGAGCTTGTTGATGGTGTGCGCGGTCTTGCCCTCGCGGTCGCGGAACAGCACGGAAAACTGCGAAGCGCCGCCGTTATGAGTGAGATCGCCCAGCCGCACGTCGGCCTGCGGATTCTCGCCATAGGTCAGGATGCGGCGATCTTCCAGCTTTCCAACGAGTGACTGCACGACTGGATGATCTGTGCACATCACCGCGAAACCATAGAATGGCACGTTCTCGACGAAGGCACGGAAGGCGTCCTGCACCGCTTCGAACGTATGGAAATGATCGAGATGTTCAGGATCGATATTGGTGACGATGGCGATGTCGGCAGGAAGCTTGAGAAACGTGCCGTCGGATTCGTCGGCCTCAACGACCATCCAGTCGCCGGCGCCGAGTCGAGCATTTGTGCCATAGGCGTTGATGATGCCGCCATTTATCACGGTCGGGTCGAGCCCGCCGCCATCGAGCAACGATGCGACCAATGAGGTCGTCGTGGTCTTGCCATGCGTGCCGGCAATCGCGATGCAGCTTTTCAGCCGCATTAATTCGGCCAGCATTTCGGCGCGGCGCACGACCGGCAGTCGCTTGGCGCGCGCCGCGATGAGCTCCGGATTGTCGCGCTTGATGGCTGATGAGACGACGACAACGTCGGCGCCGTCGATATTGTCGGCCTTGTGGCCGATGGCAACCTTGACGCCCTTGTCGCGCAGACGCTTCACGTTGGCGCTGTCGGCAACATCAGAACCGGTGACGCTGTAACCAAGATTGGCCAGCACCTCGGCAATGCCGCTCATGCCGATGCCGCCGATGCCGACGAAATGCACCGGACCGATGTCGCGCGGCAGCTTCATTTGCCGGGGTTCCCCCTGCTGTCATCACCCGCGCAAGCGGGCGACCCAGTAATCACAGCGTTCGTTTAGGGCACCGCGTTTGAAATTGAAAGGTCGGGGGCAACGCGGTGCCCGGCTTTCGCGTGCTATGCCGCGTCAGGGTTAAATTCCCGCCACCTTTATGACCAGATCAGCCAGCCGCTCGGCGGCATCGACGGTCCCCACGGACCTGGCGGCCTTCGCCATGCCGGCGAGCCGCGCGGTATCATTGGTCAGCGCCGCTATCTCCGCGGCTAGCCGCCTCGGCGTGAAATCGCGCTGCTCGATACAGATCGCGCCCCCGGCGGCCTCCAGGACGCGGGCATTGGCAAGCTGGTCCTGATCGAGGGCATGAGGAAGCGGCACCAGGATCGCCGGCCGGCCGATGGCCGACAGCTCCGCCACGGTCGAAGCGCCGGAGCGGGAAATCACCAGATGTGCTGCCGCCATACGCGCCGGCAGGTCGGGAAAAAACGGGGCGACTTCAGCCGTCACACCAATGCGCGCATAAATAGCTCGCACGCTGTCGAGATCCTCCGTCCGTGCCTGCTGCATGATCGACAGCTGCCCGAGCAGATCACTCGTCAAACATTCTATTGCCTGCGGCACGATCTCGGCCATCACGCGCGCGCCCTGGCTGCCGCCGAACACCAGCAATCGAATCTTGCCGTCGCTCGACGCACCGTAAGTCGACGCAGCCGCCGCGATAACCTGCGCGCGCACCGGATTGCCGGTGAAGGCGATCTTGTCCTGCCAACGCGGGTCCAGGTTCTTGAGCGTGTGGAAACTGGTGGCGATTTTTGTAACGCGCGGCGCAAGCAACCGATTGGCGCGCCCCATCACCCCATTCTGTTCATGCAGCACCGTGGGCACGCCGCGCCAGCTCGCCGCAAGCAACGGCGGCACCGTCGGATAGCCACCAAAGCCAACAACTACGCGCGGCTTGATGACGCCGATCAGGCTCCAGGCCTTGGCCGTGCCGACCGCCAACAATGACGCCGTGCGCGCGAGAGCGAACGGATTGCGCGCGCGCAGTGTAGCGCTCGGAATGAGATGCACGCCCCGCGCGGGGAACTTGAAATGTGCGGCGCGGTGGTCGGTGGCGAGGTCCACTGCGACGCCATGCTTGTCGAGCGCCGTCGCCAAAGCCTCGGCGGGGAACAGATGGCCCCCCGTGCCACCGGCAGCGAGCAGGACGAGCGGCGCGCCGCTCGCGCCCATCAAATTCTGCTCCCGGCCACCGCGAGTTCGGGCGCCGTAATCGCTGCGCGCGGCTGTTCGCGCGTCAGCGCCAACAACATCCCCATCGCGTAAGCGAGCGAGATCATCGAGGAGCCGCCGTAGGAAATGAAGGGCAGTGTCATGCCCTTGGCCGGGATGAGATGCAAGTTCACCGCCATATTGATTGCTGACTGTGTCGCAAACAGGATGGTCAGGCCGGCAGCCGCGAAGCGGGTGAACGGTTCGTCGTTGCGCATGGCGCGTATCAGCATGCGGATGACAATGAAAGCAAACAGCGCCACCAGCGCGAGACAAAGCACGACGCCAAATTCCTCCGCCGCGACGGCGAAGACGAAGTCGGTGTGACTTTCCGGCAGAAGCCGCTTCACGGTGCCCTCGCCCGGCCCCTTGCCGAACCAGCCGCCACGCATGAAGCTTTCGGTGGCGATATCGATATTGAAGGTATCGCCCGACGCCGGATCGATAAACCGCTGAATGCGGCGCGCCACGTGTGGCACTGTATAATAGGCACTCAGGAGACCGACGCCGGCCAGACCCGCGATGCCAGCCACCCATACAACGCGCATGCCGGCCATGAAGAAGAGCGCGCTCCATACCAGCGCGATCAGCATGGTCTGGCCGAAGTCGGGTTGTACGACCAGCAGCGCGACCACCACCAGAAGCAGAGCAAGCGAGAAGGCGTTCGCGGGCATATCTGGGCGCTTGGCCGATTCACCGAACAGCCACGAGACCAATATGACAAACGCAGGCTTGAGGAATTCGGATGGCTGGATATTGAGGCCGAGCAGCACTAGCCAGCGCCGCGCGCCCTTGATCTCGGGGCCAAAATACGGCGTCGCCGCCACCATAACCACGCTCACTGCAAACACAACGAGCGACAGCCGGCGGATCTGCTTTGGATTGAGGAATGACACCCCCAACATCACGGCGATCGCGGGCAATAGATAGAGGATGTGACGGTTGACGAAATAGAATGGGTCAAGGCCGAGCCGGCCAGCCACCGGCGGGCTGGCGGCAAGCGATAAAACCACGCCAGCCAGCATCAACGCGCCGATCGCGGCCAGCGTGAGCCGGTCGACCGTCCACCACCATTCGCCGATGGGCGTCCGTTGCGCGCGCGAAAGCATCCCAAATCCCGTCCGGCCCAAGCTGACGCCTCGCGGTTTAGGAAACATTAACGGTGCCCGGATTGCTGGCCCATGTCTGCTGGGGGGCGCGATCAATCGGCAGCGACCGAGAAAGCTATCGCCCGTTCCCCGGCCGTGTCGTTGTTTCAGGTTTAGTTTGCTCGGTAAGATCAGTTGCCTTGGCGTCTTTCACCTGGCCGGTGGTTTCGCTCTTTTCATGCCCCACGTCAGTACTCAGTTTGGCGGGCTGCGGCTCAACCGCTGCCTTGTCCGCAATTTCAGGCACGCGTGGATTTCGCGGTGGCAAGGGGATTTCGTCCGGTCCATTCCACGCAAGCAGGCCGGCAAATTCTTGGCAGGGGGCCGCTCGCGGAAGCTTGAGGGCCGGACTGCCGGTTTGAGCATCGGTCCACGCTTCCGCCGGCCAGCCTGTGATGGCCTTGACGTAGTCTTGCGTCTCTTGCGGCAATGGACCCTTGTTCGCGCGCCAATCCGCGATACGTTTTGGCCCCGCGTTGTAGGCCGCAGCGGCGAGGCCAAGATTACCGAACTTCTGATACAGATCGCGCAGCAAGCGCGCGGACGCCGGTATTGCTTGCAACGCATCAAAAGGATTGTCGAGGCCCCGATCGGTGGCAGTCTCAGGCATAAATTGCGCAATTCCCAAAGCGCCAGCCGAACTGATGGCGGCAAGTCGAAAATTGCTCTCCTGATACAGTAGACGAATGAAGAAATGTGCAGGCAAATCGTTGCTTCGCGTTGCCCGAGCTAATGCGTCGCAAATCTCTTCGCGCGAACGATAGATAACCGGTTTAAGAAGAGGACGAAGTGGCGCAAGTGGCAGAACGACGGGCTCATATGGTGGCGCCAGATTTGCGCTCTCGTTTTTTGCAGGCTTGGTCAGCCACAAGCTGATCATCGCTGCATCACGCCATGCAAGCGTGAGCAATGCCGCGACAACGATACCGCCGATGCCGCAGGCAACGTCTCTGACGAAGCCACCGCGTGTTCGTTCCACGAACATGCTGGGCAGCAGGCCAATAACGAGGCCCACCAGCAGAATGATCAATATGTTTTCGCCTGAGAATTCCATGGGCCCTGGCCCGGTTGGCATTTGGAACAATCGCTTACTAGCGTGACTAATATGAGGCGAAGCGACCGCAGACCGCACAACCGCTATTTAATCGCAATATTTTCAATTCCTGGGATTGCCATCACAATGTCGGTGAAGGCTTTGCCGCGGACTTCGAAGTTCGGGTACTGGTCAAATGAGGCGCAAGCTGGCGAAAGCAGTACCACCGCTTCTTTCAGGCCGGACGCTGCGGCATCGCGCGAAGCCGCTTCAACCGCCGCCGCCATAACCTTATTCACCTCGTGCGGCACCTTGCCGTTTAGCGTGCCGGCAAACTCCTGGGCCGCTTCGCCGATCAGATAGGCCTTGCGGATGCGCGGAAAGAACTCCGCGAGGCTGACGATGCCGCCTGTCTTCGGCCTGCCGCCGGCAATCCAGAAGATGTCGTGAAAGCTCGCCAGCGCCTTGGCCGCGGAATCCGCGTTCGTAGCTTTCGAGTCGTTGACGTACAGCACGTTGCCCTTGCGGCCGACTTGCTGCATGCGATGCGCCAGCCCTGGAAAACTCACTAATCCTTTCTGAATCTTGGCCAGATCGATCCCAAGCGCGACACAAGCCGCGACCGCACAGGCAGCGTTCTGCGCATTGTGCACGCCGCGCAAAGAACCAATTCCAGCGAGTTCCGCAACCGCATGCGCCTTGCCGCCAACGGCGTGCAAGATATGGGTACCTTCGGCAAAATAACCGTCGCTCAACTTCCCGGCCACTGAGATGCGGACTACTTTTTTACCGGCGCGTTCGATCCGATCCGCAACCGCGCGCGTGTAACGATCGTCGACGCTGATAACCGCCGTACCGCCCGCCTCCACATTCGCCGGCAACCGCTCCTTGATGGCAGCATAGTTTTCCATGCTGCCGTGGCGGTCGAGATGGTCTTCCGACACGTTGAGAAGGATGCCGACAGTCGGCCGCAATGTTGGCGCGAGATCGATCTGATAGGACGAAATTTCGAGCACATAGGCGCGCCCGGCCCTGAACGGCTCGAGCGCCAGAACGGGCACACCGATATTGCCGCCCATCTGCGCATCGAGGCCCGCGCTTTTTATGAGGTGCGCAATCAACGCCGTGGTGGTCGATTTCCCGTTTGTGCCGGTGATAGCCACCAAGGGAGAGCCCGCGCCCGACTTCACGCGCTCGCGGCAGAACAATTCAATGTCGCCGATCACCTCGACACCAGCTTTGCGCGCAAGGTGCACAGTCCAATGCGGCTCGGGATGGGTGAGCGGCACACCCGGCGCTAGCACCAGAGCGGCGACCTTTGACCAATCGAGGTCACGAAGATTTCTGAATCCTTAATCCCGCAGCTTGCGCGGTAGCGATCGTCTTGTCGTTATCGTCGAATGCGACGACATCGGCGCCACCTTCTTTCAGCGTGCGCGCTGCAATTTGCCCGGAATTTCCGAGGCCGAAGACGGCGACGGTTTTACCGGCAAAGACGGTTACGGGAATCATGCAACACCTCGGTCATTCCGGGGCGCGAGCGCAGCGAGCGAACCCGGAATCCAGAGGCAAGCTCGGCGTGTAATGTCTGGATTCCGGGTTCGCGCCTGCGGCGCGCCCCGGAATGACGCAAAATACTCATCTCAACTTCAGTGTTGCCAGTCCGGCGAGCGCCAGCACGACGGCAACAATCCAAAAGCGGATCACGATCTGCGGCTCGGTCCAGCCGAGCTGCTCATAATGATGGTGGATCGGCGCCATCTTGAATACGCGCTTGCCGGTGAGCTTGAAGGAGACCACCTGCACGATCACCGAAACGGCTTCGAGCACGAACAGCCCGCCGACAATGGCAAGCACGATCTCATGCTTGATCGCGACCGCGACGGCGCCGAGCATCCCGCCAAGTGACAGCGAGCCGGTGTCGCCCATAAAAATCGACGCCGGCGGTGCATTGAACCAGAGAAAACCAAGACCGGCGCCGATCACGGCGCCGCACAGCACAGCAAGCTCGCCGGTGCCGGGCACATAGTGGATTTGCAGGTATTCGGCGAAGACCGCGTTGCCCGCGAGATAGGAAATCAGGCCGAAGCTCGCGGCTGCGATCATCACCGGCACGATCGCCAGGCCGTCGAGTCCATCCGTGAGATTGACCGCATTGCCGGCACCGACAATTACGAACGCCCCGAGCAGCACAAAGGCCCAGCCGAGATTGATCACCAGTTCTTTGAAGAACGGGAACACGAGCGATGTCGCAGTCGGCCCGCGGCCGAGATGCGCCAATGCAGTACAAGCAAGCACCGCGATGAGCGCTTCCGCCAGCAGCCGGGTCCGCCCGGCAAAACCGGCATGGGTTTGTTTCGTCACTTTCAGGTAATCGTCATAAAACCCGATCAGCCCGAACGAGAGCGTGACACCGAGCACGACCCACACGTAGGGGCTCTTCGGGTTCGCCCAAAGCAAGGTCGAAACCAGCAGTCCCGACAAGATCATCAGGCCGCCCATGGTCGGCGTGCCCTTCTTGGTGACCAAATGCGACTGCGGACCATCCGTGCGGATGGGTTGTCCCTTGCCCTGCTTCAGGCGCAACACGTCGATGATTGGCCCGCCGAACAGGAATACGAACACCAGCGCGGTGACGATGGCGCCACCCGTGCGAAAGGTGATGTAGCGAAAGACATTGAAGAAAGAGACTTTATCGGAAAGTTCGGTCAGCCAGTAGAACATTGGGTCGAACCCTGCGTCATCACCCCTGTGCCGCCGCCTGTTCAAGCGTCGCCTGCCTGGGGAATTGCTTTTCCAACGCTTTCACAAGGGGGCCCATTTTCGAACCGAGCGAGCCCTTCACCATCACTGCGTCGCCTGCCCGGATGGCCTCCAACACGGCCGGTTCCAGCCCCGCCGCCGCCTCGGCATAGCCGCCCCGGGCGCGCGAGGGAAGAGCCTCCCACAATGTTCGCATCAGCGGCCCTGAACAGAAAACGAGGTCGATGCCCGCGGCCTCGACGGATTGCGCAAGGCCGCGGTGCAATTCGGCGCCTGACGGCCCAAGTTCCAGCATGTCTCCGAGCACCGCAATGCGGCGGCCGCGTTTTCCAACTAACGCCTGGCCAAGCAGCGCGATCGCCGCGCGCATGGACGCCGGGTTGGCGTTGTAGCTTTCGTCGATCAGCAAGGCAGTGCCACCCGGGACAGTGAGATAAGCGCGCGCACCGCGACCGCTCACGGGCTTGAGATTGTTGAGGGCGAGCGCGGCCAATGCGAGATCGGCGCCGGCGAGCGACACTGCGGCGAGCACGGCGAGCGAATTGAGCACCAGGTGTCGGCCGGGCGTGCCCAGTTTGTAGGTGACCGGCTGACCCAGAATGCTGGCCTCAACCGTCGATGAATCCGGTTGCAGCGAAACACGCAGCAACCTCGCCTCGGCGCTGCTGTCGTCACCGAATGAAACCACGCGCTGAATGCCGGCGGATTTGGCCGCGGACGCAAGTCGCCCGAATTGCGCATTGTCGCGATTGAGCACGGCGGCGCCACCCGTTTCAACGCCGGAAAATATTTCCGCCTTTGCGTCGGCGATCTTTTCCAGCGAGCCAAAAAATTCCAGGTGTACTGGTTCAATACCGGTCACGATGGCGACGTGCGGACGCACCAGTTTCGTGAGTGGTGTGATTTCGCCGGCATGATTCATACCGATTTCAAAGACCGCGTATTTCGCATTTGATGACCAGCGCGCCAGCGACAACGGCACGCCCCAATGGTTATTGTAGGACGCCACGGAAGCGTGCGTTTCACCGTCAGCCGAAAGCGCGAGCCGCAACGCTTCCTTGGTACCGGTCTTACCGACCGATCCCGTGACCGCAATCACTTTGGCCTGCGAGCGCGCCCGCGCCGCGCGCCCGAGATCGCGCAGGGCCTCGAGCACATCAGGTACGACCAGCAACGGCGCATCCAGAAACCGTCCGCGCTGGTTGCTCGCAATCACGGCAAGAGCGGCGCCGGCCTTCAGCGCATTGTCGACGAACTCATGCCCGTCGCGGTTTTCGCCTTGAATCGCGAAGAACGCATCGCCTTTGCCCACCGTACGACTGTCAATGGAAACGCCGGACAAGTCCGCCGGCAACGATCCGACACGCTCCGCGCGCATCGCCGCCGCCATGGCGTCAATCGTCCACAGCGCGCTCATGCGACCCTGCCTTGCAGGGCGGCCGCTACCGCTTCATGATCGGAAAATGGCACAACGCGATCGCCGATAATCTGTCCCGTCTCGTGTCCCTTGCCCGCAATCAATAGCACGTCACCGCCTTTGAGGTCGGCAATCGCCTGACGGATTGCCTCGGCGCGGTCGCCGATTTCGACGGCTCCCCGCGCTTCGGCGAGAATGGCGGAGCGGATCGCGGCCGGATTCTCGCTGCGCGGGTTGTCGTCGGTGACAATGACTCGGTCGGCATTTTCTGCGGCGATGCGGCCCATGATTGGCCGCTTGCCGGTATCGCGGTCGCCGCCAGCGCCGAAAACCACTGTTAGATTGCCACGCGCATAAGGCCGCAGGCTTTCGAGCGCCTTTTTGAGTGCATCCGGCTTGTGCGCATAGTCGATGAAAACAGGCGCACCATTATGCGTGCCGGCAAGCTCCAGCCTGCCCTTGGCGCCGCTGAGTTTTTCCAGAGCCGCAAACACGCGCGCCGGCTCAGCGCCGCTTGCGATCGCAAGCCCGGCCGCGATCGCGGCGTTCTGGACCTGGAATGCGCCCACTAGCGGTATTTTGACTTTATACGTGCGACCGCCATGCGCGATGGCAACCACCTGCGCGAAGCCCTCGATCGTGCCACCGGCAAGCCTGATGTCGTCTCCGTGCTCGCCAACCGCCATGATCGTGAGGCCACGCTTCTTGGCGACTTCGACAACTTGCCCCGCATAGCAATCGTCAACGCCGATCACCGCGGTGCCGCCCGGCATGATCAAATCCTCGAACAACCGCAGTTTGGCGGAGAGATAGGCTTCGATGGTCGCGTGATAGTCGAGATGATCGCGCGACAGATTGGTGAAGGCGCCGGCAGCAATACGGACACCATCGAGCCGATGTTGATCGAGGCCGTGCGAGGAGGCTTCCAGCGCAAGATGCGTGACGCCCTCTTCCACCAAATGGTCGAGCGCGCGGTGCAGGTCGACCGGATCAGGCGTGGTCAATGAACCGTAGTGTTCGCCTTTCGGCGACACAACGCCGATCGTGCCGATGCTGGCCGCGTGAAGTCCGAGCGCACTCCAGATCTGGCGCGTGAATGCGGCGACCGACGTCTTGCCGCTGGTGCCGGTGACGGCGGCGATGGTTTGCGGCTGGCGTGGGAAGATTTTCGACGCGGCGAGCGCGAATGTGCGGCGCGCATTTTTTACGGAGACAAATGTAACGGTATCGGGCAGCCCCTCGGGCCGCTGCTCGGCCGCAACTGCAACCGCGCCCGCCGCGGCCGCCTGCCTTGCGAAGTGCGCGCCATCAGCCTTGGCGCCGGAAATCGCGACGAACAGAAACCCGTTCTTGATCTTGCGGCTGTCGGCGGCAACTCCTGCGATCTCGATCGCCGCCTGCCGCGAATCGATCGTCGCCTCGGGCAAAAGATCGCTCAGCTTCACCGCGTGTCCTTCGCGCTGACCAGCAACATCTGATCGGCCTTCGGCAGGTCGAAACGCGGCGCAATATCGAGCAGCGGCGCCACACGCTCGATCACCTGCGCACCAACCGGCACGGCATTCCAGCCGGATGTGCTGAAGCCGTGCGTTTCGGGCAGACCTTCTGGTTCGTCGAGCATGATCAACAACAGATAGCGCGGCTTGTCGGCCGGCAATATGGCGGTGAAACTGGTCAAGACTTTGGTCTTTGAATAGCGCCCGCCGACCACCTTTTCCGAGGTGCCGGTTTTGCCACCGACATAGTAACCCGGCACATTGGCGCGCGTCGCAGTGCCTTTTTCCACATTGAGACGCATCAGATAGCGCATTTTTTCGGCCGTTTCAGGCTTGATCACACGCACAGCCAGGCGGTCCGCCTCGGCCTGATCGCGCTTGAGGAATGTCGGCGGGATCATCTTGCCGCCATTGACCAGCGCCGAAATGCCCATCACCGCCTGCAGCGGCGCCACCGAAAGGCCGTGACCGAACGCAATCGTGACGGTGTTGAGCTCGCCCCAATGCTTCGGCACCAGCGGCTCGGCGCTTTCCGGCAACTCGGTACGCAACCGGTCGAGTTGGCCGAGCTTTTTAAGAAATGCCTTGTGGTATTCAACGCCCAGCGAGAGCGCCATGCGCGCCGTACCGATATTGGATGAGTATGTAAAGATTTCCGGTACCGACAGCACGCGCTTCTGGGCGTGAAAGTCGTGAATCTCGAACTTGCCATAGCGCAGCGGCAGGCGCGCATCGAAGGTCGACGAGAGCGAGATACGTCCGCTGTCAAGCGCCATCGCCAGCGTGAGCGCCTTGAAGGTCGAGCCCATCTCATAGACGCCCGTCGTCAGGCGGTTGAGCCGGTTGGGGTCGTTGGCCTCGCTCGGATTGTTGGGGTCAAAATCCGGCTCCGACACCATGGCGACGATTTCACCGGTGTTTACATCGGCAATCACGCCGGCCGAAGCCTTGGCCTTGAATTTGTCGCGCGCGGCGATGAGTTCATCACGCAACGCGTACTGTACGCGCAAGTCGACTGCGAGCTTGACCGGGCGCTGCAATTGGTCGGTGGCAAGTCCCGCCATGTGCAGGGCGGCGAGACCCTGTCCGTCCAACCATTTCTCGATGCCGGCGATGCCCTGGTTGTCGATATTCACATGGCCGATCTCATGGGAGACCACCGAGCCGTTGGGATAGACTCGCTTGTTCTCTGTGAGAAAGCCGACACCGGGGATGCCGAGCCGGTGAATCTCCTGTTGTTGGCTCGGCGTGATTTCACGCTTGAGCCAGACGAATCCGCGCTTCGATGACAGGCGATCGCGCACTTCAGTAGCGTCGAGGTCGGGAAGAACCGCGGTGAGCAATTCAACCGCTTCGTCGACGTCGATGATCTTGCGCGGTTCGGCGAACAGCGACGGCGTCTTGATATCGGTCGCGAGAATTTCGCCGTTGCGGTCAAGGATATCCGGCCGGGCAGTTGCCACCGCGTCCTGCGTCATGCTGCGGTGGCCGCTATGGCCTTCGCCGGTGGTCGCAAACATCACCAGGCGTATCGCGATGACCGAGAAGATGCCGGCGAAGGCGAGAATCGCAAGGCCGAGGCGCGCCTTTGCTTTCACATTGCGATCAACATCGAGGCCGTAAAGCAGCGAACGTAAAACGCGCTGCCAGCGGCTTTCATGAAGTTTTTTTGGTGCGTGCATCGCGATCACTGCGTCCTCGCCGGCGGCACGCTGCCGGTCGTATCGGGTGTGGCGGGAGCGAGCATGGCGCCGATCGGATCGCTGTTCGGTGTAGGCACGACCGCAGGCGGCCGCTCGGGAAGGCGATCAAGACCATCGAATTGTGTGGGCTTGGCTGGCTGGAGCGCCAGGTGGCGATCGGCGAGCCCACGGATACGGCCCGGCGTATCAAGTTTTGCCCATTCGGCCCGTAGAACCGCAATAGCGCTGCGCTCGCGACGCAATTCGCCCCGCAGCTTGGCCACCCGCTCGGCCTGCAAAGTGGAATTGAACTTGATCTTGTAGACGAAGGAGGCCGCCAGGATCAGCGCCCCGATGACGAGAATATTGAGGAGGCGCATGATTTACCGCCCCTTCAGCACTTCGTTGAGCAAAGGTAGCTGCGGCAGCAGGCCGGACGGCAGGTCTGCGCGGCTTGGCGCCGAGGTCCGCTCGGCGGCCCGCAGCTTGGCAGAGCGAGCGCGCGGATTGCGTTCGACTTCCGCCTCATCGGCAACCACTGGTCGTTTGGTCAACGCCGTGAAAGTCGGCGCCGGACGCTCAACGTCCGGTGCGTGACGCGAGCCGCCGCGTGTCTCACCGCGATCGGTGAAAAACGATTTTACGATACGATCTTCGAGTGAATGGAACGACACGACTGCCAGCCGTCCGCCGGATTTGAGAATTCGTTCGGCGGCCTGAAGGCCCGCGACAAGTTCACCGAGTTCATCGTTCACGAAGATGCGCAGAGCCTGAAATGTGCGTGTCGCGGGATGAATATCACCGGGACGGCTGCGCACGACCGAGGAGACGATGTCGGCTAACACCCGTGTCGTTTCGATCCGCGTACCGCTACGCGCCTTGATGATGGCGCGCGCAACGCTGCGCGAATGTCGTTCTTCGCCGAGAATAAAAATGATATTGGCGAGGTCGCGCTCGCTCGCTGCGTTTACGATATCGGCTGCGTTGGGACCCGCGCCGCCCATACGCATATCAAGCGGTCCATCGAGGCGGAACGAAAAGCCGCGCCCCGCCGTATCGAGTTGCATCGACGAAACACCGAGATCGAGCACGATGCCGTCGACATTCTCGTAGCCGGCATCGCGCGCAATCGTGTCGAGATTGGAGAAGTTGTCTTCGGTAAGGATCAATCGGCCTTTTGCTTCTTCAACAAGGTCCGCGCTCGAGGCAATGGCCGTCTGGTCGCGGTCGATGCCGATCACTTTGCAGTCCGCGGCTGTAAGGATTGCGCGCGTGTAGCCGCCGGCGCCAAAGGTGCCGTCGATATAGATACCGCCGTCATGAACTTTCAGGAACTCGACCGCCGGCTGGCCGAGCACGGGAATGTGGAGGGCCGGTCCGCCAGCGACAGCCGAGCCGCCGCGGCCTGCCATCATTCCCGTGCTCCAGACGCGTTGCGCGCCGCCAACTGGGAACTCAGCTCGCCCTTGAGCGCGCGCACCTTTTGGGTGGCCTCCGCGAGCTCGCTTTGGAAACGGCCGGGCTCCCAGATCTGAAACTTGTGACCCAGACCAACAAACGCCACCGCATCGGTAATGCCTGCGTGCCGCTTCAGACTCTCGCTCAGGACTACCCGCCCCTCGCCATCGATCTTCAGCGTCTCGCTGGTGCCGTAGAGCGCCACGGCAAATTGCTCGCGCTGGTCCGAAAACGGGGTAAAGCGACCAATCAACGCGTCGATCTCCGCCATCAGTGCATTCCCGCCGGCGTCGATCGCCGGACGATCCAGCGCCGGGTAGCAATAAAGGCCCTCGAAGCCGTCGCGGCCGAGCACCGAACGAAACAAACCAGGGATGGAGACGCGTCCCTTGGAGTCCAACCGCAGCGTGACGTTGCCCACGAAGCGGTCCATACCCCGCACTCCACGCGAACCGGACGCGACCACTGAGTTTGTCGGAACACCCGAAAATGGCGCACGAGCCGGCGCTCCCTTGCCGCCTAGGAGCCCGTAACGTGGTGGTGTCCCAAACTGGGAAATTGTGGGATATCATGGGATTATATGGCCGTCAAGAAACCGGCCCCAATCCTCCCCGAGCGCACAGTTGCGGCAGATCAACGCCATTAACGGCGGTTAAACTTAAAGAAACGTTGCCGATTTTCGGCCGTGCTGGGCATTGAGCGAATTCCGGCCAAGATAGGTGGCCGGGGGAATTCCGGGGGTGCTAGGCCCGGGTGAGATTATGTGGATCGGAATCTTCACCGACATTCACGCCAATCGGGAGGCTCTTGAAGCCTGCCTCGACCACGCGCGCCGCGCCGGCATCCGCCGCTTCGTTTTTATGGGCGACTATGTCGGTTACGGCGCTGATCCCGCCTTCGCCGTCGATGTCATCATGCGCGAGGTCGAACACGGCGCTGTCGCGCTCGCCGGTAATCACGACGCTGCGATTGCCGCAGGCACCGCCGGCATGAATCCTGTCGCCGCCGAAGCCATCGACTGGACCCGCCCCCACCTCAATGCCACCCACCGCGAATTCCTCGCGCAATTGCCGCTCACTTTTGAGGAGAATGGCCGGCTGTTCGTGCACGCCAGCGCGCACACACCAGGGCGGTGGGAATATGTGACGAGCGTCGAGAGCGCCTCGCGCAGTTTCATGGCGACGCGCGCGCAGGCAACGTTCTGCGGTCACGTGCATGTCCCCGAGCTCTATCATTTGTCGCCGACCGGCAAACTTGCCGGCTTTCAGCCTGTCCAATCAGTCGAAATTCCTCTCCTCGCCCACCGGCGCTGGCTGGCGGTGATTGGCTCGGTCGGACAACCGCGCGACTTCAATCCGGCCGCGTGTTACGGCGCGCTTGATACCGAGCACAATGTGCTGGTCTACACGCGCGTGCCCTACGACAACGAAACAGCCGCGCGCAAAGTGCGCGACGCCGGCCTGCCCGCCATATTAAGTCACCGCCTCCTCGAGGGAGCGTAGATCGTGGATCCACGCACGCTCGCAGCCGGACAGACGCTCGATGGCTTTCGTCTCGTTGAGCCGATGCAGGCCGGTGGCATGGCCAACTTCTGGCGCGTGACGCGCGAGGACATTGACCTGCCGATGGTGATGAAGGTGCCCTTGCTTCGGCTTGGCGAAGATCCGCTCACTATCATCGGCTATGAAGTCGAGCAGATGATCCTGCCGCGGCTCTCGGGCCCGCACGCACCGCGTTTCGTCGCCGCGGGTGATTTCGAACAGCCTTACATTGTGATGGAATTTGTCCCCGGCCCGTCCGTCAAATCGTTGCTGGACAAGACGCCGCTGCCTCCTGACCAAGTCGCCGCGATCGGCGCCAAGATCGCCTTCGCCCTGCACGACATCCATCGCCAGCACGTGATCCATCTCGATCTAAAGCCGAGCAACGTCATCCTGCGTGATGACGACGCGGTGCTGATCGATTTCGGCCTGTCGCGCCACGATCAACTGCCCGATCTTGATTCAGGAAGAAGCGGAAGGCCCGGTGGGAACCGGCGCCTATGTGACCCCTGAGCAGGTTCTTGGTGATCGCAGTGACCCACGCAGCGATTTGTTTGCCTTGGGCATCATCCTCTATTTCCTGGCAACCGGCGACCGACCGTTCGGTGAGCCGCAACGCGCGGATAACTGGCGCCAGCGGCTCTGGCGCGACCCTGTGCCGCCGCGCGGCCGAAATCCTGCGGTTCCGCCCTGGCTCCAGGAGATCATCCTGCGCTGCCTGGAGGTCAATCCTGAGGCCCGCTATGCGACGGCGGCCCAACTCGCCTTTGATCTGCAACATCCTGACCAGGTCGCTCTCACCGGGCGCGCGAGCCGCCAGCATCGCGACGGCATCTTGACAGTTGCGTGGCGCCGGCTGCGGTCGCGCCGCAATCCGCTCCCGCGGCAGCGCAGGGCGCTCATCAGCCAGCTCGCCAGTGCGCCCATCGTCATGGCAGCGATCGACCTCGAACCCGGACACGAGGCCCTTCGCCATGCGTTGACTCTCGCGGTGCGGCGCGTCCTCGCAACTGAGCCAAACGCACGGCTTGCCTGCGTCAATATCCTGAAGATCGCGCGGCTGGCACTCGACAAGTTGGAGGACGCACAGGGCCGCCATCCGCATCTGAGCCGGTTGATCGAGCTCAAGCATTGGGCGCGCGCTATACCGGTCGCGCCCGATCGCATCACCTATCATGTCCTGGAATCGACCGACCCGGCGGGCCAACTGGTGGACTACGCCCGTAACAACCGCGTCGACCACATCATCATTGGTGCTCGCGCAAGCTCCGCGCTTCGGCGCTACCTCGGCAGCGTTTCGGCGCGCGTTGTTGCTGAAGCCCCCTGCACTGTGACTGTGGTGCGCACGCATGGCGATGATGTAGGCGCCAGTGCAAAGCAACACACGGGCGCGCAAGGCGCCTGACTTAAGTTCCCATTTCAATCCGTTCCTAAAATTGCTGTCATCATTCCATCGACCGGGAACGGTGAACCATGACTGCGCGTTGTGCCTGATGGAACATTGGCGCAATTGAGGAGGAAATCCGCATGTTGAAAAAATTGATGATGTCGACCGCGCTGAGCGCTGCCATGGTGACGGCTGCCTTTGCGCAATCACCGAGTACGCCCAGCTCGTCGAGCCCGCCACCGGCTGCGCAATCGCAAGGTTCCGGAAAGGCCAATTTCGTGACCGCGCAGAAACCTGATCAATGGTTGGCGACGAAATTTAAAGGTACCGACGTCCTCGGCTCGGACAACCAGAAAATCGGCGATGTCAGCGACATTCTGTTCGACAAGAGCGGCAAGATCGAAGCCTTCGTGGTCAGTGTCGGTGGCTTCCTCGGCGTGGGCGCGAAGGAAGTTGCGCTTGCGCCGAACTCCTTCGACGTGGTGCCGGGCCAGAACGGCTCCGCAGACAAGCTGAAGCTCTCGGCGACCAAGGACGAACTTCAGCAGGCGCAGAACTTCGCGCGTTATGAACCGCCGCGACCGAGCACGACCGGCTCAGGCCCCGGCGCGATGGGCGGCGGCGGTATGAGGCCTTCGGGCAGCGCGCCTTCGACGAGCCGCTAAAGGCGCACGAGAGCGTAATCAGGAGGCTTCGGCCCGGGCAAAAATGCTCGGGCCAAACCGCGTGCTTTACGCGCTTGCTTTTTTAATCCGGTGCGGTGAAAGATGCCCGCCCTTTCACTCACCCGGTTTTGTCCGGCCCATGTCCGTATTTCCGCCGGATTCTTTCATCGTCTCCGATGTTGTGCCCTCGCCAAATTTTGACGAGCGCAAGGACGGCCGCCCACCGGATATGATCTTGTTGCACTACACAGGGATGCAGACCGGCGATGCCGCTTTGCAGCGCCTGACGACAGCGGCGAGCAAGGTCTCATCGCACTACGTGGTATTCGAAGATGGTCGAATCATTGAGTGCGTGCCTGAGGAAAAGCGCGCCTGGCACGCCGGCAAATCGTCCTGGGCCGGTGAAACCGATATCAATTCGCGTTCGATCGGTATCGAGGTCGTCAATGGCGGCCACGAATTCGGCTACACTGATTTCCCGCTGCGGCAGGTTGCGGCGGTCATTTCGCTTTGCAAATCGATCATAACTCGCCGCGGCCCCATCAGCGCCGACCGAATTCTCGCCCATTCGGATGTGGCCCCGGCGCGCAAGCAGGATCCTGGTGAAAAATTTCCCTGGGGCCTCCTGAGCGAATCCGGCATCGGTCACTGGGTCCGCGCCGCACCGCTCGATCTCGAAGGAACAGGCCTCAGGCCGGGCGACCGCAACGACTCTGTCACCAGGCTGCAACGCACTCTGCGGTCGTATGGCTACGGCCTCGCGGAAACCGGCATCTATGACGATGCCACGCGCGAGGTCGTGACGGCGTTCCAGCGCCATTTCCGCCAGGCGCGCGTCGATGGCATTGCGGACCCCTCTACGCTGCTGACATTGCGGGCGCTGATTGAGACCCGTCCCGCGCCGTTGGGCTGATATGGCCGCCTACAAGAGGCCATTGAGAGGCTTCCTTAATCCTGTCGAGCCGCGGCGCTTGACGTCCGGCCCAGGTATCCCCATTCCTATCCCGTCAGTCGGCCGGACGGCCGCTCCGGGCCAATACCGAAAGGTGGTCGGGGAGGAAAGTCCGGGCTCCATGGACAAACGGTGCCGGATAACGTCCGGCGGGGGTTAAACCCCAGGGACAGTGCCACAGAGAACAGACCGCCTCGGCGTGTTGCGTTTAGCCGCGGCAAGGGTGAAACGGTGCGGTAAGAGCGCACCGCGTTTCCGGCGACGGAAACGGCACGGCAAACCCCACCGGGAGCAAGACCGAATAGGAATGACGTCGGGGCGAAAGCCTCAGGTCTGTCCGGGCCAGTCATTCGGGTAGGTTGCTTGATGCGCCGGGCAACCGGCGTACCAGAGGAATGGCCGTCACGTTTGCGGTTCGCGCCGCAGGCCATACAGAACCCGGCTTACAGGTCGGCTGATACGTTGTAAGGGGGCTCGGCGGCAAAAACCGCCGGGCCCCCGCCAATTTTTGCGGGCGTTGTGATGACGAAGGCTTACGGACAGACGAAGCAGGATTTTTCCTGCGTGATCGTGACGTCAGCTGTACCCTTATTTTCTCCGTAGAAAATTCCGTAGTAACCCGGGATCGCCAGCACGGCATCATTGACGAACAGGAACAATCGCCCGTCCTTTGTCGCCTTGATGTTCTCTTCGTACCTGACCTTCCGGGGCGCCGCATCTGGTTTGGCAACGGGAGAATTTTTTGGCTCCGGATCAGGATCCAGGAATGTCTCCTCCCCGCCTGTGCTTCCCAATCTCGCGATAATTCTGAACCACGGCCGAATGAGTTCGCGCCGCAACGGGAGCTCAACAAGCAGACGAGCTTTCTGCAGCAATGAGGGAGCGTCGAAAAGATAAAATCCCTTGGATGCATCGACATCGACTACAGATTTGCGAAACGGTTCGTTGATCTCAATGACGACTTTATAAGTTTTATGTTCCTCAAAAACGATACCCATGTCTTGGCATGGGTTTGAAGTGTTGAAGCTCCGCTGTAGTTTGACCGTGTCTCCAGGTTTCATCGTCAACGGTATGCCGATTTCCCTGCAGACCAAACCGAAATCATCCTGGACGACGAACAGCGCATGACTGAGCAGGGCCAGTGCGCAATAAGCAAAGAACAACGCAAACAAGGCTGGCGCGACGGATTGCTTCAGGCTGCGATGCAAATAGCGGTACCAATTGCTGGTGCGCAACCTGTAAACCAGATCGTTGGGCATACTGGCAGCATGTAGCCTCGCGGTCAGTGAGCTGGCCCACAGAGCCCTCATCTCGTTCTGAATGTGTGCGGCGAGTCGGGACCCCCACCACAACAACACGACGAGAACGATGACGACCAAAGTGAAGCGATATGGCTGGCGCGCAAATCCGTTGATCCAGGTCTCGGCGGCGCCTGGGAGAACATTACCCACCATCCGGATGCCGTCGGAAATCCAGCGCAGCCGCGTTTCGAATTCCGCCGAGGGCGGCGCCGCTTTCATCAGTGGGAACACGGCGAGGTAAATCGAAACGCCGACAGTCAGAAAATATACGATCCGGCGCTGCCAGATGATATTCCAGGCACTTTCCTGTTTATGCGCCCGCGCCTGTGCCTGCGCCGGCGCCTCATATGGATTTTGCTGAGGCGGCAGCACCTCTCCCAAATCCGTGACGACTTGATAGTCGGCCGGAATACCATTCGGCGCATAAACATGCGCGTTGTTCCTGATCCGCTTCAACACGCTGACGTGAATTTTCGGCACCGCATGGCCGCCGCGACGGGCCAGCAGATCTTTGCCGAGTTCATGGATATCGCGCGGACCGTAGCGGTAATAGCCACCCAGGCCTGAGCGCGGATCGTACTGGCGGCCGTCCTTGTCCTCTACCGTCGGTGGATGCAAAAGCGTCTGTGGACTAGCTTCCGCTTTCGACTTAAATGCGAGACCGGCATTGCTTGCCTCGTTCATGATCCAGACCAACGGAATATACGCGAGCGAATCGTCGGGATAGCCGCCGCCGACATTGGAATGCACGCCGGCAAACCAGACCTGGCTGATGCGCTCATCGGCGAGATGCAAAGTTCCATCTGCGCGCGGCACCAGCGGTGGCTCGGCCCGCTCGTCCCACAGCACGGGGTGAAATGTCATACGCTCGTCGTCGATCGACAGTGCGTGGCACGCACGTTTGACGCGGGCGTCCAGTTCGTAACTCGGCAGCAGAAGCGGAAAAATATAATCGCTGACGCCGCGCGTCATTTCTTCGACCGGCATTCCGTAAGCGGCAACGGTATCCCACAGGCCGAGGAAGCGAACGATCGCGTTATGAAAATTATTGTCCTTGGAATAGTCGCTGCGAATGACCAGATCGCGCAGCCACCGGAAAAAGCGTTCGGCTCTAAATTTGGTGTGAAAATTCCGCCGACGAAAGTCGCGATAGGCTGCGCGTGCCTTTCGGTCGAGTTCCTTTTCGGACGGATCCTGGATGATGCCCTGCTCCATGATCAGCCCGACCACCACACGCATGGTGAACGCGCCGCGGCTGAAGCCGAAGCCGAAAATCTCGTCATCCTTGTCTTGGAAATTGCGGCAGGCAAATTTGTACAGGTCGAGGACGTTGCGCTTCAGCCCATAGCCGAACGCGCCACCTAGGATGGCAAGCGGCTTGAACGAGGAGGTCCCGACACCGTCATCGTAGAAGGCCACCTGGCTGGAGCCGGATAGATCGATACTTTCGAAAACCCGCCACACATTTGTCCGCCAAACCTTGGCGGCGGAATTGCCCGTGCCGTCCGATAGCAGAATGATCTTGCGGCCCATGGAAGCCCCATTCCTGGCGCAACCAAAGGTTACAGCGGCCGAATTGCGCTGGCAACGCAGTCAAACACAGGCCAAGGCCTAAAATGCGGCGGCGAGTTCCTTCGCGCCCGGCAACTTCACCTCACGGTCCATTAACGTGTCGGTCGCCTGGATCAGCTTGGCGACTGTATTATTGATGGTCGCCACGGGGTTGGCTGCATAGCCGTTCGGCTGAAAAAAATTCGCCGTCGGTACCTTGGTACGAAAGTCCGCCGGCATCGTGACCATATCGAATCCGTTGCCGTCGCCGGTGAGGTTCATCATTTCAAGTTCGGCGGCCGTGAGCGGCACCGTGTATTTTTTTCTGTGTGCGAATTCGATGGAATCGAGAAGTTTGTGCGTCTGGAGTAGAGGCCCGACATCGATATCCAGATTCAAAGCGTGGATGCCGAGCCCCTGGGGCGTGTTCGCCAATTTTTCGTGCTCACCCCATTCGTCAGGAACCGATTTGCTGACCGCCGTCATGCGCCGGAGGATCTCGATCTTACGCTTGAGCGCAGCTTTTCTCGGACCTGACAAAGTGGCGGCTTTCGCCGTCAGCGCCTTGACGAAATTGTCGCCGTGCTCCGACAGCAGCTCAACACTGTTGGTGTTCAGTAATTGATTGTATCCGAGCGCGGTGCTGATGGCGTGCGCATTGGGGCCAGGATTCTCCAATCCCGCCTGAACATCAAAATGCCCGTTGCCACCGGCCTCGAAAGCATAGACCCGCACCGCCTGATCTTTGGTTAGGCCGGCCGCCGAGGCCGCCTTCGCATACGCACGTTTGAATTCGATCTCCCTGCGCGGCGTTTGTGGTTTGAATCCAAATTGTTCGGCCGCCGCCTTCAGGAAATCCGCAACCACCGGAATGTATTTGCGAGGGGGTGGTGTCACGGGCACCGGGCTTACGGGCTCAGGCGGACCCGAATAGACCGGGGGCTGCGTCAACACGTAGTCCTTGAGCACAATGTCCTGATGGTTGGCTCGTTTTTCATTTCGCGCCCGCCGCTTTATGGCGATCGAATCCCAATAGGCGCTGGCGACTTCCTCGTACTTTTGATGCTCGCGGGTATAGTCCTCCAGTTTAGCGCGGTATTCAGCCATCGCCGCATCAGACGGCGCCGCTTGCGCCGGCGGTGCAGGCTCGTTGGCGGCGACGGCATCCAGCCCCTGGCAAGCCAGAAGCAAAAACACAGCCGACAAAAAGGCGCCGCGCATCGCACATTCCCCCCGAACTTTTGATGTCGTGTTTTTATTTAGCGTCGAGCATCGTTGACGGCAACCAAAGCGCCAGCCCGGGAAATGCCGCAACCAGCACAACAGCGATGCACATCAGGACAAACAGTGGCAACGTATAGGCGCCGATGGTGAAAATATTGCGGCCCGTCATGCCTTGCAGAACGTAAAGATTGAATCCGACCGGCGGCGTGATCTGCGCCATTTCCACGACCAATACGATGTAGATGCCGAACCAGATCAGGTCGAATCCCGCTTTAGTGACCAACGGAATGATGATCGAGGTGGTGAGCACCACCATCGAGATGCCGTCGAGGAAGCAGCCGAGCACGATGTAGAAACCGGTCAACACCGTGAGCAAGGCCCAGGGCGGCATGTTGAACTCAGTGATCCATTCAGCGAGCGCGCGCGGAATGCCGGTGAAACCCATCGCGGCAGTCAAATACGCTGCGCCTGCCAGTATGAAGGCAATCATGCAGCTGGTGCGTGTTGCACCCATCAGCGAGTCGACCAAACCTTGCCAGGTCAGCGTGCCTGACCACCACGACAGCGCCAGCGAAAGAAACACACCGACAACGGCGGCTTCGGTCGCAGATGCAAGCCCGCCATAGATCGAACCGATGACGCCCATAATCAGGAGCATCACGGGGATCAGTCGCCGCGAGGCATAGACGCGCTGACGAAACGGCACCGGCGGCTCGGGCGACGGCATACGGGCTTTGTTCAGCAACGCCCATCCGACAATGAAGCCCATGAACAATCCGGCCAACACAATTCCCGGAATTACGCCGGCGATGAACAGCCGCGCGATCGATTGGTCGGTGGCCGTCGCATAGACGATCATGATGATCGACGGCGGAATAAGCAGCCCGAGCGTGCCCGAGCCTGCGAGTGTGCCGATCGCCATACGCTCGTCGTAGCCGCGCTTGAGGAGTTCCGGCAACGCGATACGACCGATGGTCGCGCATGTGGCAGCCGACGAACCGGACACCGCGGCAAAGATTGCGCAGCCCACAACATTCACGTGCAGCAGACGGCCGGGCAACTTCTGCAGCCAGGGCGCCAGGCCCTCGAACATGTCGTCGGACAATTTGGTGCGATAGAGAATTTCGCCCATCCATATGAACATCGGTAGCGCCGTGAGATCCCAGGAGTTTGACGCCGTCCACATCGATGTGGCGAGCACCTGACCCGCCGGCGTTGCCACTTTCGTCAGGACGGCGGCGAAGCCGCACACCGCCAGTGCCAGCGCGATCCAGACGCCGGAGCCGAGGATCGCGAACAAGAGCAGCATCAGGAAAAGAGAGAGTTCGAGCACATTCATGGCTCAGCCCTCTTTGCCCAACGTGATGGCGTCTTCGGCGGCGCGGAAGCTCGGACGGCCGCGGCTCACGACGATGAACAGCTCGTCGACCAGCGCGATGGTGAGGATCAGCGCGCCGATTGCCATCGCCGCCTGCGGATAGACCAGCGGCACCCGGATAACGCCTGGTGATACCTCGTGAAAGCGGAGCGAGATCCACGCAAAGTTGGCCAGGTGCCCCGTCATGTAGGCTGACGCGGCCGCCGCAAAACCGAACGCCCATAGCTCGATGTAGCGGCGCACCCGTTCACCCAGCGCCGCCAGCACCAGTGTGACGCGAATATGTACGCCGGCCTTGAGCGTCCCGCCGAGCGCGAAGAAGCTTGCAGCCGCGAGCAGGTAGCCGCCGATTTCATCGAGCGACAGGATGACGAAATCGGTGCGCGGCAAATGCAACAGCGCGAGCGTGCCATCGACCAGGCGCGCAGCAAGCTGCATGCCGACCATTACCGCGATCACGACAAGGCAGAGGGCCGAAGCCCATAGCGCGACGCGATACAGCGTATCTAGAAAGCGCCGCACTTATTTCCTGTACGCCGCCAGCATTGCCGCCCCGTCAGCGCCGGCGGATTTCTCCCATTCCGAGGCGATGGTCGCGCCGACTTTGGCGAGGCCGGCCTTGAGCTCCGGGGTTGGCGGCAGCACTTTGATGCCAGCGTCCTTGAGCGCTTTTGTTTTAATCGCCATCTCCTCGATCGACAGTTTCCAGCCGCGGTCTTCGGCAACCTTGGCGGCGTCGGTCAGCGCCTTTTTCTCGGCGGCCGAAAGCTTGTCGAACGCGTCTTTGTTCACGATCACGATGTTGCGCGGCAGCCAGGCCTGGGTATCGATATAGTGCGTGAGATAGTCCTGCGACTTGGTGTCTACGCCGGTCGAAGCCGAAGTGATCATGACGTCGACGCGGCCAGTTGCGAAAGCGGTCGGCAGATCGGGTACCTCGATCTGCGTCGGCACGGCGCCGACGAGCGCTGCAATGCGGCCGATCATGGCGTTGTAGGTACGGAATTTGAGGCCCTTGAGCTCGTCAACCGACTTGATTTCGCGCTTGGCATAAAGTCCCTGCGGCGGCCACGGAACCGAGAACAACAGCATCAATCCTTCAGAGGCCAGCTGCTTCTCCAGATATGGCCTCTGCGCGGCGTAAAGCTTGCGCGAAGCATCGTAGCCGGTGGCAAGGAATGGAACCGAGTCGAGCCCGTAGACAGCCGCTTCATTCGAAGAAAGCGACTCGAGCATTTCACCAATCGGCGCCGTGCCTTGGCGAACGCTGCGCTTGATCTCCGGGTGCTTGATCAGCGAGCCGGCGGAGTGAACTGTAATTTTGAGCGAGCCGTTGGTTGCCTTGTCCACGTCGGCTGCAAACTGGATCACATTTTTCGTGTGGAAGTTGCCGTCCGGATAGGGCGTCGGCATGTCCCATTTGGTCTGGGCCGAAGCGGCCGTCACAACGCCGCAGGCAAGCAACAGGCCCGCGCAGACACGCACGAACTTGATCATTGGTCCCTCCATGAACGCCGGGAGCTCGTGGCACGCGCTCACCCCGACCGTCGGCTGAAATGCAAGCATGGCGCTAACGGCCCGCCGGTGGCAAGGGCGACTGATGATCGATCAGATCGGATCGACGCCTTTGGCTCTGAGTGTCGCAGCCGCTGCAGGCGCGCTGAGAAAGCGGATCAAAGCCTTGGCTGCGTCCGGTTCCTTGGTCGAAGCGCTCAACCCTGCGGCAAAGCCGATCTGCGTTTGCAATTCAGCAGGGATCGGCCCAACCCGATCGACACCGGGAACGTCCGAGATTCGCGTCGATACAACCACAACCATATCAGCCTCGCCACGTGCTACCACCTCAACGGTGTCTTCCGCGGCCATCGGCTTCAGCTTACCCTGCATCTCGGCCTTGATGCCCATGCGATCGAGCAAGCTGACAAAATAAATACCGCTCGCGCCCTTGCCCGGGAAAGCCACGGCATTTGATGCCAATAGTGCGCGCTTGAAGGCTTCCACCGATGAAATATCGGGCTTGGGCGCGCCACTCTTTACCGCAACGCCGAGACCGGCGTGGCCGAAGTCGACGCGCGGGCCGACAACTGTTCCATCCTTGATCAAGGCGTCGATGATCGGCGGATTGCCGACAACGACATCGAAACGCTCGCCGGCCTCGATTTTGCTTTTAACCTCGGGGTTCACGCCGAACCTCAAATCAATTTTGTGCCCAGTCGCATGCTCGAATTGCGTACAAAGTTCACGCACGGCAGCCTTGGAGCCGTTGCCACTTAGAACCTTGAGCTCGACGGCCTGCGCGGCTGACGATGCAAACAGCAGCGCTACGCCCACCAGAAATATCCTCGTCATGGCGTCACCATTTATTTCCCCGACCCAAGCCTAGCAGGCTTGTTTTACCCCCGACAGAGCGGCATCGTGCGTCTTGCGTTGTCGTCTCGCGTCCCCCTTTGAGCTATGCCCACAAAAGCCGCCTCACGAACCTGGGACTTCTGGATCGATCGCGGCGGCACATTCACCGATGTGGTCGGACGACGCCCCGACGGCACACTGGCCGCGCACAAGCTGTTGTCCGAAAACCCCGAAGCCTATACCGACGCCGCCGTGCAGGGCATTCGCAATTTGCTTGGTCTGAAAGCCGGCGAAGCGATCCCGCCAGGCCTTGTTGGCGCAGTGAAAATGGGGACCACGGTCGCGACCAATGCGCTGCTTGAGCGCAAGGGCGACCGCACGCTCCTGCTGATCACGAAGGGTTTCCGCGACGCGCTCAAGATCGGCTACCAGGCCCGACCGAAGATTTTCGCCCGTCACATCATCAAGCCCGACATGCTCTATGAGCGCGTCGCCGAGGTCGACGAACGCGTGCGCGCTGATGGCACGGTCGAGCGGGAGCCCAACCTCGCAGCGGTGCGCGCCGATCTGGAAATGGCCAAGGCCGACGGCATTAAGGCCGTCGCTATCATATTCATGCATGCCTATCGTTTTCCGGAACACGAGAAGCGCGTCGCTGCGCTCGCCCGCGAGATGGGCTTCGCGCAGGTCTCAGTGAGCCACGAAGTTTCACCGCTCATCAAACTGGTTGGCCGCGGTGACACCACGGTGGTCGATGCCTATCTATCGCCGATCCTGCGCCGCTACGTAGCGCAGGTGGACAAAGATCTCGACGCGAAGCGTTCTGCGGTGCGCCTGATGTTCATGATGTCATCCGGCGGGCTCACAGCCGCCGAACTGTTCCAGGGCAAGGATGCGATCCTTTCTGGTCCTGCCGGCGGCGTCGTCGGCATGGCGGAAACCGGACGGCAGGCCGGGTTCGACCGCTTGATCGGCTTCGACATGGGCGGCACGTCGACCGACGTTTCCCATTTTGACGGTGAGTACGAGCGCGCATTTGAAACGGAGGTTGCCGGCGTGCGCATGCGCGCACCGATGATGCTCATTCATACGGTCGCGGCCGGCGGCGGCTCAATTCTGCATTTCGACGGAGCGCGCTTCCGCGTCGGCCCGGATTCCGCCGGCGCCAATCCCGGCCCGAAATGCTACCGGCGCAATGGACCGCTGGCCGTTACCGACGCCAATGTGATGGTCGGCAAGCTCATTCCCGACTTCTTCCCGAAGATTTTCGGCGCCGAGCAGAATCTGCCGCTCGATGCACATGCTGTGCGCAATGCATTCACCGATATGGCGCAGCAGGTCGGAGGCCGCAAAGCCGAAGAGGTCGCCGACGGCTTCATCAAGATCGCCGTCGAGAACATGGCGAACGCGATCAAGAAGATTTCCGTGCAGCGCGGCTACGACGTGACCCGCTACGCGCTCAATTGTTTCGGCGGCGCCGGCGGCCAGCACGCCTGCCTGGTCGCCGATGCGTTGGGGATGACGCGGGTCTTCATACATCCGTATTCTTCACTACTGTCCGCATACGGCATGGGGCTGGCCGATATCCGCGCCACGCGCGAACAGGCGATCGAACTGCCGTTCGGCGCCAAGGCTTTGAAGGTGGTCGCGAAAACGGGCGCAGCGCTCGGCAAGACCACAAAAGCCGAAGTGGCCGGCCAGGGTGTTCCGGCGAGCAAGATCAGGATCTTTGTCCGGACGCATATTCGTTACGCCGGTACCGACACGGCCCTGGTTGTGGCCTCTGGCAGCGCCGCCGCAATCAAGCGCGCCTTCGAAAAGGCCCATAAGGCACGGTTCGGATTCATCGACCGGACAAAGCAGATGGTGGTCGAAGCCGTCTCGGTGGAGGCGGTCGGCGGCGGCACGAAATTCAGCGAAAAGGCCATGAAACGCTCGCGCGCCGCATTGCCCAGGCCGGCGTTGCGCACGCAGTTCTTTTCCGCCGGCGCCTGGCACAAGACCAACGTCTATACGCGCGATCAGCTTAAGCCCGGTTCGCGGGTGAAGGGCGCCGCCATCATCATCGAGCCTCACCAGACCGTCGTGGTCGAGCCCGGCTGGCAGGCCGAGCTCACCGCAAAAAATCATCTCGTGCTCACGCGCGCCAAAAAGCTCAAACGCGTGCATGCCATCGGCACCCATGCCGACCCCGTGATGCTCGAGGTGTTCAACAACCTGTTCATGTCGATCGCCGAACAGATGGGCGTCTCGCTCCAGAACACCGCCTATTCGGTCAATATCAAAGAGCGGCTGGATTTTTCCTGCGCGGTCTTTGCGCATGACGGAACGCTGGTCGCCAACGCACCGCACATGCCGGTGCATCTCGGCTCGATGGATCGTTCGGTGGAAACGATCATTCGCGACAATATCGGCAAGATCAAACCTGGCGACGTCTACGCGATCAACGCGCCCTATAACGGGGGCACGCATCTCCCCGATATCACCGTCTGCACGCCGGTGTTTGACGACCGAAAGAAAACGATTCTGTTCTGGGTGGCCTCGCGCGGTCACCATGCCGACGTTGGCGGCATCTCGCCCGGCTCGATGTCGCCAAACGCCACGACCATCGAGCAGGAAGGCGTGCTGTTCGACAATTTCAAGCTCGTCGATCGCGGACATTTTCGCGAAAAGGAACTGATGGCGGCGCTCAAGGGCGCCAAATATCCCGCGCGCAATCCGGTGCAGAACATCAACGACATCAAGGCGCAGATCGCCGCCAATGAAAAGGGTGTCGCCGAGCTGCGCAAGATGGTCACGCACTTCACGTTGCCGGTGGTGAAAGCATACATGCAGCACGTGCAGGACAACGCCGCCGAAAGCGTGCGCCGTGTGCTCGACCGATTGCACGACTTCGAATTCAGCTACGAAATGGATCAGGGCACGGTGATCAAGGTGAAGATCACCGTCGACAAGAAGAAGCGCGAGGCGACCGTCGATTTCACCGGCACCAGTGCGCAGCAGCCGACCAATTTCAATGCGCCGGAGCCGGTGGCACGCGCGGCGGTGTTGTACGTATTCCGCGTCATGGTCGACGACGACATCCCGATGAACGCCGGCTGCCTGCGGCCGATTAATATCGTCATCCCCAAGCGCTCGATGCTATCGCCCGAATATCCAGCCGCTGTGGTTGCGGGCAATGTGGAAACGTCGCAGGCCGTGACCAATTGTCTGTTCGGTGCGCTTGGGGCGCTGGCCGCTGCGCAAGGCACCATGAACAATCTCAATTTCGGCAACGCGCGCTATCAATATTACGAGACGATCTGCTCCGGTTCACCGGCCGGCCCCGGCTTCAACGGCACCGACGCCGTCCATACACATATGACGAACACCCGCCTCACGGATCCGGAGGTCCTTGAGTTCCGCTATCCGGTGGTTCTCGAGGACTTCCACATTCGCCCGGGTTCCGGCGGGCGCGGGCAATGGCACGCCGGCGACGGCATTCGCCGCACCATCCGGTTCCTCGAAAAAATGGAATGCACGATTTTGTCGGGCCACCGCCGGGTCCGCCCGTTTGGCCTGGCGGGCGGCGAGGCCGGCCAGGTCGGCGAAAATTCCGCGCGCCGCAAGGATGGCCAAATCGAGCGGCTGCAAGGGTGCGATGCCACCGTTATCGATGAAAACGAAGCCATTATCATTCAATCGCCCACTGCCGGCGGCTACGGTGCCGCGAATAAGCGTTAATTGATGCAAATCGTTTCCGCCGGCTGTTAAGCATCACGAGCTGTCGCCCTTGATTTTGGTCTGCGCGGCGCAAATCTTGGGTACATGCGCACAACGATTCTATCCGCATTGCTGCTCAGCGCCCTGGCCATGCCAGCGCAGGCGCAAGTTTATCCGGTCGAGGGTAAATGGGGCCAAAGCACGGGCAGCGAAAAAGGCCCGATCGATTGCTCGGATAGCAAGCGTGTGATCGAGTTCAGCGGTGACCAGCGCACCGACAGCAACGGTGGCGCGCCGGCGTACCGTAACCAGTCGGTGGTTCCGGAAGGCCCGTCGAGCTACCGCATCACCGACGAATTCAGCACTGGACAGATCAGTGCTGGCCACACGTCCTACACGTTGCGGAAAGTCGATCCCGATCATGTCGAAATGAATATGCAGGACGGCGGCTCGGTGAAGCTGCAGCGCTGCAAGTAGCCCGCCGATCGCGCGGACGATTCAAATACCTATTTTGCCGATTTGATACACCGGACTCCCCGACGAAGCGGTCGCGCGCTAATTCCGTGCGATGATCTCGCGTTCGCCGCGGTGGACCGGCGTCCGCCGGGTGACCTTGCCGGATCCACGCCGCAGAAGGATTGCGGGCCGGCGGTTTTTCAATGCGCTTCGTCGGCGGCGGCGCGGACGCGGGCGTTCAATGTGAATTTGCCCCAAACGAGCATTGGCCGCGCTCTCGCCGTGCTCGGCGAGCAGCAGCGGTACGTCCAGCACCTCGCTCCACGCACGCCATTCGGCCACCGCCTCATCAGCCTGCGAAGTCAGAAACAGCGGCAGCGTGAGCGAGGGATCGGTGTGCTCGAGCACGACTGCGAGCACGTCGCCGTCTTCGTCCGATTCAAGCCGCAATGAAATACCGGCAAAGGCCGCAACCGGCATATTGAGCGCCATGCGCATGCCCTGCAGCGAGCGCCGCACCACGACGCGTTCGCGGTGAAGCTCGACATCGCGCACCCGCCCGTCGGCCGCGGCATCGCTCGCGGAGAACCGCACAGGCAAGCCGCACGGGTCGAGCCGCAATGCGCGGCCCGACCCGGCGTATCCGCCACTACACATCTGACGCCTCGAAACTCTCCCGCGCCTGGCTTATTCGCCCGGTCGCGCATCAAACATGGCAGAAACGCGTCCGAATCCGCTTAAAGTTCTGGGTTAACCGGTGGTACCGGCCCCGCCTTTGCGATGCATGATTGACGCCCCGTTGCGAACCATGATTGACGAGGTGTTGCCGCGACCGCGCAAATTGCCCGGTTCGACGGTTGAACCGCACCGTTGTCGGGCCCATGTCTTTGGTCCCTGTCTCGGGCTCGTGCCTTCGACTCTTGTGAAAGCCCTCCAATGCTAGCCCCCGCCGCCTCTCTTCTGGATCTGACCGCGCTGACCGATCGTGCCGATCGCCTGGTCAAGGCCGCACGCGCCGCCGGAGCGGACGCTGCCGACGCCGTGGCGCTGCGCGGGATGTCGCTTGCGATCGAGCTGCGCGACGGAAAGATTGAAGAGTCTGAACGTTCGGAAGGGGACGATCTCGGCCTGCGCGTGCTGGTCGGCCGCCGCCAGGCGGTGGTCTCCACCAATGACATTGCGGATGATGGCGCCGCCGCCCTTGCCGCACGGGCCGTGGCCATGGCGCGCGCGGCGCCCGAGGATAAATTTGCGGGCCTCGCCGATGCCAATCTGCTGGCGCACGATTTTCCTGATCTCGAATTGATCGATCCCGATTTGCCGACCGTGGGCGAACTTGAAGCGCAGGCGCGCGCCGCCGAGCAGGCGGCGCTTTCGGTCAAAGGCGTCAGCAAATCGGGCGGCGCCTCGGCCTCGGCGGGAATTGGCGGGATGGTCCTCGTCACCAGTCACGGATTTCGCGGCGCCTATCTCGGCTCCAGCCACGGCGTATCCATGACGGCGATCGCCGGCGAAGGTACCGGCATGGAACGGGACTACGATTATTCCTCGGTGCGCCACGCTGCCGATCTCGAAAGTCCCGAAAAGATCGGGCTGAGCGCCGCCGCCCGCGCGGTGGCGCGGCTCAACCCGCGCAAGGTCACCACCCGCAAGGTGCCGGTGGTGTTCGATCCGCGCACCGCCGGCTCGCTGGTCTCGCATCTCGCCAGCGCGATCAACGGGGCATCGGTCGCGCGCAAGACAAGTTTTCTGCGGGACAAAATGGGCGCCAAGCTGTTTGCCGACGGCATCCGCATCGTTGATGATCCGTTGCGCAAGCGCGGTTTGCGTTCGCAGCCGTTCGACGGCGAAGGCGTCGCCGGCAAGAAGCTCGCGCTGATCGATGACGGCGTGCTTCGCACATGGCTGCTCGATTGTGCGACCGCGCGCGAACTTGGTCTCGTCACCACCGGACACGCGCATCGAGGCGCGTCGTCGGTGCCGTCGCCCGGGCCGACCAATCTGCATCTTGAGCCCGGCCGGCTCAGCCCCGATGCGCTGATCGCCGACATCACCGACGGTTTTTACATCACCGATCTGATCGGCAGTGGCGCCAACATGGTGACCGGCGACTACAGCCGCGGCGCCTCCGGGTTCTGGATCGAAAAGGGCAAGCGCACTTACCCGGTGAGCGAAGTCACGATCGCGGGGCATCTGCTAGAAATATTCCGGACACTGACCCCGGCCAACGATCTTGAATTCCGCTACGGCACCAATGCACCGACACTGCGGGTGGAGGGTCTGACCGTTGCCGGCCAGTGACTTCACCGCGTTGCGCGGCCCACTTGAAGCGGTCATGCGCGACGCCGGAGAGCTTGCGCGCGAGACCGCGCGCGGTCCGTTCAAGCAGTGGACCAAGGGCTCCGACAATTCGCCGGTGACAGAGGCCGACATTGCCGTCAACGATTTGTTGCGCGGACGGCTCGGAGCGCTGGTGCCGAGTGCCGGCTGGCTGTCTGAGGAATCGCAGGACGATCTGCCAGACGACGCCCTGGCACTCGCATGGATCGTCGATCCGATCGACGGCACCCGTGCCTATATTTCCGGACGCGCCGACTGGACCATTTCGGTAGCCCTTGCCGACCGCGGCCGCCCGTTGCTTGCAGCACTTTATGCGCCGGTGACCGAAGAAATGTTTGTCGCATCGCGCGGGGGTGGCGCCACGCTTAATGGCGCGGCGATCAAAGCCAGTGCCGGTGACAGGCTCAGCGGCGCCAGATTCGCCGGACCGAAGCGTTATCTCGATCGGCTCTCCAGCCTGACGCCCGACACGCTGGCGCAGCCGAAGGTACATTCGCTTGCACTGCGGATTGCACGCGTCGCGCACGGGGCGCTTGATGCTGCAGTAGCGTCGCCCGGCAGCCACGACTGGGACCTTGCAGCGGCCGATCTTTTGGTGCACGAAGCCGGCGGCGTGCTGACCGATTTTGTCGGCCGGCCGCTGACTTATAGTAATGCGCACGGTGCGCATGGCGCACTGGTCGCGGCCGGTCAGGCCCGCCACGACACGTTAATAAACCTCGTGCGCGACCGCGAAATCGAATTCGCTTAAACTGTCCAGCCGCAAGCCTCCGCACCGTCAGGGTTCACATTGGGGATCGAGCCATGTCCGCACAGCCGCCCGGAACGAACAAACAATTGCTGCACATCGTCCTCGGTGGCGAACTCACCAATCTCGGCGGCACTGAATTCAAGGATCTCGACAAGGTCGAGATGGTCGGCGTCTATCCGAATTACGCCAGCGCTTACACCGCCTGGAAAGCGAAAGCACAGAAGACCGTCGACAACGCCCACATGCGCTATTTCATCGTCCACCTGCATCGCCTGCTCGATCCCGAAGCCACAGGACGCGCGACGCGCTAGAGCGGGGAGCGATGCTGTCACTCAAGCGGATCACCGCTTCGCCCATGTTCCAGGGTGCCATGGGCACGCTGGGCGCCTGGTATCTGCGCTTCGTCTGGCTCACAAGCCGCACGGTTGTCGAACCGGGCACCATGTCACTCTATGAAGCTCTCGAATCGCCAGCGATCGTCGCCGCCTGGCACGGCCAACATTTCCTCATGCCGTTCATCAAGGACGCCAAGCGACACCGCGCCAAGGTATTGATATCCCGCCACCGCGATGGCGAGATCAATGCGCGCGCAGCCGAGAAACTCGGCATCGGCACCATACGCGGCTCGGGCGCGCACAACGGCGAATTCCATCGCAAAGGCGGCACGGTGGCCTTCAACGAGATGCTTGACGCGCTCAAGGAAGGCTACAATGTCGCGATGACCGCCGACGTTCCAAAGGTTGCACGAGTGGCCGGCCTCGGCGTGGTAAAGCTTGCCCAGCATTCCGGCCGGCCAATTTATCTGGTGGCGATGGCGTCCAGCCGCCGCATCGAACTCGACAATTGGGATCGCACCGCCATCAACCTGCCCTTCAGCCGCGTGGGCATCGCCGCGAGCGGCCCGATCAGGGTGCCGCGTGATTCTGACAGCGCCGCGCTCGAAGTCACGCGAAAACGCCTGGAAGATGAACTCAATGCGTTGACGAAACGGGCCTATCGGCTTGCCGACAAAACCGGAGGAAACGAGCCGTGAGCGGATTGCCTGTCGGCCTGCGCATGTACCGGCTGTTGTCCGCGGCGGCGGGACCATTTGCTCCGATTCTGCTGGCGCGGCGTGCCAGGCGCGGAAAGGAGATCCGCCAGCGGCTGCCCGAACGGCGGGGCGAAAGCAGAATTGCGCGGCCGGAGGGCCCCTTGATCTGGCTGCACGGCGCCAGCGTCGGAGAGCTTGCGAGCGTGCTTCCGCTGATCGAACGAATTCGCGCTCGCGGCATGCCCATGCTGGTCACCACCGGCACAGTTACTTCGGGCGGCCTCGCCGAACAGCGTCTGCCGCGCGGCGTGGTGCATCAATTCATCCCGCTCGACGTGCCGCGCTTCGTCCGCCGCTTTCTTGACCACTGGCAGCCGGATCTCGCCTTGTTCGTCGAATCCGATTTGTGGCCGAACATGATGATCGAGGCATCGGCCCGCGGCATTCCAATGGTCTTGATCAACGGCCGCTTGTCCGAAAACTCGTTCCGGCGATGGCGCCGGCTGCCGCACTCGATCGCCGATCTGTTGCAGCGGTTCGACCTTTGCCTTGCGGGCACGGCATCCGATGCTACTCGTTTCAGCGAGCTGGGCGCAGAGCAGGTGGTAAGCACCGGCAATCTCAAACTTGACGTTCCGGCGCCACCCGCCGATTCCGCGGCGCTGGCAGCCCTGCAAGACGCGATCCGCGAGCGGCCGGTGATCGCAGCCTCATCCACGCATGTCGGCGAAGAGGGCGCGGTTATCGAAGCCCATAGCCGCCTGCGCACAAATTTCCCGGGCCTGCTCACGTTGATCGCCCCACGTCATCCCGAGCGCGGGCCCGGCGTTGCCGAGATCGCGGCCGCGGCCGGATTAAAGGTGGCGTTGCGTTCGCGCGGAGAATTGCCTGACCGCACGACAGAGATTTATGTCGCCGACACCGTTGGCGAGCTCGGCCTGCTCTATCGCCTGGCACCGGCGGTGTTCATTGGTGGCTCCCTGGTCAAGCACGGCGGGCAAAATCCGATCGAGGCCGCAAAACTCCGTACTGCTGTCCTGCACGGCCCGCATGTGTGGAATTTCTCCGAGATCTACGGAGCGCTCGATGGCGTCCACGGCGCTGAATTGGTCGCTGATTCCGAACGCCTGACTGCACATTTTGCAGCCTGGCTCACCGACCCGGATGCCTGCGCCCGCGTTGCGGAGGCTGGATGCGCCGTCGTTGAAAGTCTGGGCGGCGCGCTCGAACGCACGCTGACATCCCTTGATCCCTACCTGATGCAGCTGCAATTGCGGCAGCGGGCGCGCCATGCGTGAGCCGGCCTTCTGGTGGAGCGAGGCGGGCTTCGCCGCGAGCTTGCTGGCACCGGTCGGGCTCATTTACGGAGCGATCGCGGCGCGCCGCATGTCGGCGAAAGGAACCACGGCCGGAGTGCCCGTGCTGTGCGTTGGCAATTTCACGCTCGGCGGCGCTGGCAAAACGCCGACCGTCATCGCGATTGCACGAATGCTCGCGGATGCTGGCGAACGACCATTTTGTTTGACCCGCGGCTATGGCGGCACTCTCGCCGGCCCCAAACTTGTCGATCCGCACAACGATCTAGCCGCTCAGGTCGGCGACGAAGCGCTGCTGCTCGCACACGTGGCGCCAACGGTGGTGGCACGCGACCGCGTCGCCGGCGCCGCGTTTGCGCGCACGCAAGGCGCCGGTTTTATCATCATGGACGATGGGCTGCAGAACGCATCGCTCGTGAAGGATTTCACATTGGCGGTCATTGACGCCCAACGTGGCGTCGGCAATCGCTGCATATTTCCTGCCGGGCCCTTGCGCGCGCCATTGGCCACGCAGCTCGCACAAACCGACGCGCTGCTCGTCGTGGGCGAAGGCAATGGCGCTGGCGGTGTCGTGACGCTGGCGCGCGACTGCAATCTACCGATCTTGCACGGCCGCCTGGCGCCCGATGTGTCTGCGGTTGCATCTCTGAGGGGTCGCCGTGTGCTGGCGTTTGCGGGAATCGGAGATCCGGACAAGTTTTTCGCAACCGCCGAAGCAGCCGGCATTGCCGTAAGCGAGCGCCGGTCATTTGACGATCACTATCGCTACACCGCAGAGGACGCGGCTGAACTCATCATGGATGCCGAACACAACGGTCTTGCGCTCCTCACTACCGAAAAAGACCGCGCGCGCATGGCGGGTGAGCGCTTGCTTGAAGCACTGGCCACGCGATCCCATACGCTGCCGGTAACAATGGTGATCGACGAAGCCGATGAGTTGCGCCGGCTGATAATGGCTAGACTGCGGCGCTGATTGCCTATTGCTTGGATGCGTGCCGTTCGCGGTGGCGCTGCAACACCGCTTCAGGAGTTGCGTAGGCCTCCTGCAAATCGACGCTCCAGTATTTGAGCTCTTCGAGCGGGATCGGAACGCCGGTCACCGCGCAGCGCACGAACGCGCCGGGGCGCACCACGCGGAAATCGCCATCGAGGTATTTTACCTCCGCCTCCCCGCTCATCGGCGAGGATCGATCATAGCGATTGAGCAAATGCGCCCTCCCATTGCTGGCCGACGTCGTCCAACATAGTCGTTTGACCGCGCAAGCGAAACCCTCGGCGAATAATTAGGAGCCGAAAAGACTGCCCTGCCCGCCGGAACCCTGTCCGCCGCCGCGCGTTCGAGACTTATTCTTTTCGGCCGATGGTGGCGCCCGGTCACCGTCGGACGTTGCGCCCACACGGCCGTCTGAGAATTCGATATCGAGGCGCATCCCGCCGCCCACCGCCGCAGCCGACCGCAGCGGATGCCCCGCATCATCACGGACGAGTGCAAAGCCACGCTCAAGCACCTTGCGGTATGAATAGGCGTTGAGCAATTGCCAGGCGCTGCGCAAGCGCTGTGCGCGCTGATCGAGATAAGTCCGGCGCGCCCGTCTCGACCGCCCGCCGAGCGAGGTGACAATTTCATTGCCACGCGTGAGCCGCTGCCGGAGCAGCCGCGGTGATAGCTTCGCTGCCACACGCGTGAGATGCGTGTGATGGATTTGCGCATTGGCGCGCAACGCACGCGGCAAGCGCCCGGCGCAGGCGTCGAGCCGTTGACGTGGGCCTGCCAGCAATTCATCGAGCGCCGGCAGCGCGCGTGACAGGAGGCGAAGTTCCTTGCGGCGCTGGTCGACCCCGCGTTGCCAGCAGGCGAGCTTGCGCGATCCGAGACTGGCAAGCGTGGACAACAGCTCGGCGCGCACCGGCACCGCCATTTCGGCGGCGGCTGTCGGCGTCGGCGCCCGTCGGTCTGATGCAAAATCGATCAAAGTCACATCGGTCTCGTGACCGACGGCGGAAATCAGCGGGATCATGCTCGCCGCCGCGGCGCGCACCACGATTTCCTCGTTGAATGACCAGAGATCCTCCAGCGAGCCGCCGCCGCGTGCGACGATGATCAGATCGGGCCGCGGCAAAAGCCCTTTTTCGGGCAACGCATTGAATCCATGGATGGCCGCCGCGACTTCCGCCGCCGACGTCTCACCTTGTACGCGCACCGGCCAAACCAGGACGTGCCGCGGAAAGCGATCTTCCAGGCGATGCAGGATGTCGCGGATCACGGCGCCGGTCGGCGATGTCACCACGCCGATCACGCGCGGCAAGAACGGCAACAGCTGTTTGCGCGCTTCGTCGAACAGGCCTTCCGCCGCAAGCTTCTTCTTGCGTTCTTCCAGAAGCTTCATCAGCGCGCCGATACCGGCGGGCTCGAGGCTGTCGATGACAATCTGGTATTTCGAGGAGCCGGCGAAGGTCGTGAGTTTGCCGGACACGATCACGTCCAGGCCCTCCTCCGGCCGCACGCGCATGCGGGCGAAATTGCCCTTCCAGATCACTGCCTCCAGCACCGCCTTGTCGTCCTTGAGGCGGAAATAGACATGGCCGGACGGCGATGGGCCCTTGAAGCCGGAGACTTCACCGCGCACGCGCACGTAGCCGTAGGCGTCCTCAACCGTGCGCCTGAGCGCCGCCGACAGCTCGGAGACGGACCATTCCACAACGTTATCGAGGGCGGGCTCTGCCATACGGGTCGAATCTCTTGCGGGGGCGAAGTGACATGATACACCAAATAGCGACCGCACACTAAAGGCCCGCTCCTTACGCTATGAACATCCTCATCCTCGGCTCCGGCGGACGCGAGCACGCGCTGGCCTGGAAAATGGCGGCGAGCCCGCTTACCGACAAACTCTATTGCGCGCCCGGTAATGCCGGCATCGCGCAGGAGGCCGAATGCGCGGCGATCGACCTCACCGACCACAAGGCGGTTATCGCGTTTGCCAAAGACAAGAAGATCGACCTGGTCGTGGTTGGCCCCGAAGTCCCGCTCTGCGCCGGCATCGTCGACGATCTGGAAGCGGCGGGCATCAAGGCCTTCGGCCCGACCAAATGGGGCGCGCGTCTGGAGGGCTCCAAGGGTTTCACCAAGGACCTGTGCAAGGCGAACAATATCCCGACCGCCGCTTACGAACGTTTCAAAGGCGCGGCCGCCGCAAAGGACTACGTCCGCAAGAAAGGCGCTCCGATTGTCGTGAAAGCCGACGGGCTCGCCGCCGGCAAGGGCGTAGTCGTGGCGGAGAGCGTGCAAGAGGCGGAAGCCGCGATCGACATGATGTTCGGCGGTGGCCTTGGCGAGCCCGCCTGGGAAATCGTGATCGAGGAATGCCTGGTCGGCGAGGAAGCTTCTTTCTTTGCGCTGTGCGATGGCGAAACCGCAATCCAGCTTGCCTCCGCGCAAGATCACAAGCGCGTCGGCGATGGCGACAAGGGTCCCAACACGGGCGGCATGGGCGCCTATTCGCCGGCGCCGATCATGACCGACGCCATGAACCGGCGTGTGATGGATAAGATTATTTATCCCACGGTGCACGCCCTCAAGCGCGCGGGCGCGCCCTACAAGGGCGTGCTGTTCGCCGGACTGATGATCACCAAAGATGGCCCCCAGCTGATCGAATACAATGTGCGATTCGGCGATCCGGAATGCCAAGTGCTCATGCTGCGTTTGATGTCGGATCTGGTTCCGGCGTTGCTCGCCGCGCGCGACGGGCAGCTGAAAAATTTCGATCTGCGCTGGTACCCGGACGCAGCCCTCACGGTGGTGATGGCGGCGAAAGGTTACCCGGGGAACTACAGCAAGGGCTCCGTCATCGAGGGTCTCGATGCGGCGGCGCAGGTCGAAGGCGTGGAAATATTCCACGCCGGCACCAAAGCCGACGGCGACCGCATCCTCGCGAATGGCGGACGTGTGCTGAATGTCTGTGCGCGCGGCAAAACGGTGCGGGAGGCGCAAAGCCGGGCCTATTCGGCGATCGATCGCATCCGCTGGCCGGACGGCTTTTGCCGCCGCGACATTGGCTGGCGTGCGATCGAAAGAGAGGAATAAGCCTTCATCGCCGATGCAGACTCTATGCTTGTCATCGCCGGGCTTGTCATCGCAAGTCGGGTTTATCCGACTTGCGACACGTCAATCGGTGCGGAAGTCGGGCAAGCCCGACTTCCGATGCGATCTCGATGAGGGACGCAGTGCTTTCCTAAGCGAGATGGCCGGGACAAGCCCGGCCATGACGGGTAATAATTAACGAGCATTCTCTCAACAAGAATAACCCATGCCAGACCTCGCCGACCTCTTTCCTGGATTTGCCTCGCATTGGATTGATACCTCCGTCGGCAAAATGTTCGCGCGCGCCGGCGGCAGCGGGCCACCGCTTTTGCTCCTGCACGGCTACACGCAGACCAACGTCATGTGGCACCGCGTGGCGCCCAGCCTTGCGAATCATTTCTCTTTGATCATTCCCGATTTGCCCGGCTACGGCTGGTCGGCAGTGCCGCGCGCAGATGAGAACCATGCGCCATACGACAAGCGGTCGATGGCGAATGCGATGATCGAGGTCATGGAGAAACTTGGCCACGTGCGATTCCGGCTTGCCGGACACGATCGCGGCGGTCGTGTTGCCTACCGTCTCGCGCTCGATCACGTCGGCCGCGTCGAGCGCATGGCGACGCTCGACATCGTGCCGACCTACGACATGTGGCACGGCATGGACCGCAACATGGCCATGAAAGTGTGGCACTGGCCGTTTCTGGCGCAGCCGGAGCCGCTGCCGGAAATGCTGATCTCGAAAGCCCCGGTCGAATACCTGGAATGGAAGATGGCAAGCTGGACGAAAGCCAAAAACTTGTCCGCCTTCGATCCACGCGCGCTTGACCACTACCGCGCGTCGTACTCCGACCCTCTGCGCATTCATGCCCAATGTGAGGACTATCGCGCCGGCCGTTACGCCGACCTTGCCAATGACGAGGCCGACCGCGCCGCCGGCAAGACGATCAGTTGCCCTTTGCTGGCGCTGTGGGGCGGCGTCGGCATTGCCAACGAGACCGGCGGGCCGCTGCAAATCTGGAAACAATGGGCGCCGAACGCGACCGGCAAGCCGGTTGACTCCGGTCACTTCCTCACAGAGGAAAATCCCGAAGCTACCGCTGCAGCCTTGCTGGAATTTTTTACGGCGGCGTGACCGTCAGGAGTTGTGAATGCATCCCGTGCTTCGGCTTTATGAAGACGTCCTGTCGAGCGCCGAGAACGTCGTATTCCGGCTGCCACCGCTGCCGCGCTTCGTTTTTGTGGTGCACGGCTCGGCCAGGATCGGCGACCAGCCCGTCAACGAAGGCGAGGCCTGGCAGGGCGAAGGCAGCGATTGCAGTGAAGCCGGGCAAGGCTGGTGTCACCTGCTGGCGATGGGAGCTCGCGCGCGGCGACCAGGGTAGCACGACCGCCAATGCGCCCGGCATGATGACGCATGAGAAGCTGACCGCATTTCTCGAGACATTGCCAAAGGGCGAATTGCTGATGCGCGGCGACAGCGTCGCGTTTCCGCCCGGTGGCTGTGCCTATCAGCACCGCCATCAGGGGCCCGGTATCCGCTGCCTGATCGAGGGTGGCATCCGTATCGACACGCACGGCCGCTCGACGTCATACGGTCCGGGCGGTGCCTGGTACGAATCCGGTCCTGACGCGGTGTTCGCGCAAGCGGCATCCGACAAACGCAGCCGATTCATCCGCGTCATGATCCTGCCGCGCGAACTCGCCGGCAAAAGCTCGATCCAATACGTCAACGAGGAGGACAAGGCGAAACCAAAGTCGCAGGAATACAAGATCTACGCCGATGCGCCGATCGCCTTTGGAACGCGCAAGTGAACCGGACGCGGCGATGACATCGATCGATCGCCAGCAAGCATTTTCGGGCACCAAGGAGGCGGCAGCCACATTGCGGCTCGATGCCGCGCGGCTCGAGCACTATCTCGCCGCGCATGTCACTGGCTTTGCCGGCCCACTGACGATCAAGCAATTCAAGGGCGGCCAGTCGAACCCGACTTATCTGCTGGAGACGCCGTCACGGCGTTACGTTCTGCGCCGCAAGCCCCCCGGCAAGCTGCTTCCATCGGCGCATGCCGTCGACCGCGAATACCGCGTGACCCGCGCCTTGTATGCACAAGGCTTTCCTGTCGCCGAGCCGCTGGTCTATTGCGCCGACGAGAGCATCGCCGGCACGCCTTTCTACGTGATGGACTTTGTCGATGGCCGCGTGTTCTGGGAGCCGCAGATGCCGGGCTCGAATCCAGCCGAGCGCACCGCAGTTTATGATTCCATGAACGGGACCATCGCGCGGCTGCACGCACTTGATCCCGCCAAAATCGGGCTCGCCGATTTCGGCAAAGGCGAGAACTACGTCGCGCGCCAGGTGGAACGGTGGTCCAAGCAGTACCGCGCCTCCGAAACGGAAAAGATCGACGCCATGGAACGCCTGATCGACTGGTTGCCGAAAAATATTCCAGCGGGCGGGCCGGTACGGCTGGTGCACGGCGACTATCGTCTCGACAATCTGATCGTTGCTAGCAATCAACCGACAATCGCGGCTGTCCTCGACTGGGAACTGTCCACGCTCGGCGATCCGCTCGCCGACTTCAGCTACCACCTGATGACGTGGCATATGCCGCATTCCGAAAGCGCGGCAGGCACCGCAACACTGGTCGGCCACGATCTGCACTCGCTCGGTATCCCGTCAATGAGTGACTATGTCGACGCCTATGTCGCGCGGACCGGGTTCGATCCTCGCGCGGCGCTTCCGGTCTATCTTGCGTATAATTTCTTCCGCATCGCCGCCATCTTGCAGGGCATTATCGGCCGCGTGCGAGACGGCACCGCGACCAGCGAATTTGCTCCCGCCAAGGCCGAGATGATCCGGCCGCTCGCCGAAAAGGCCTGGGATTTCGCGCAGCAGGCGTAAGTCGGCCCGCTCGCCGGGACGACAAAATTTTAACGTCAACAATTCCTTTCCGCGCCCGACCGGATTCAGCACTTCGGTGACGCATTAAATTGAGACCTGCGGCCTATTTTTCCACCGCAATTGGAAGTCGAACTCATGAGTGACTGCAGTATTGGCATTCAGGTCATCATGCCGAAGACCGGAACATCACCGAAGTCGACGCCCGCTCAACAGGCCAATGAGCGCGAAGCCGCGACTCCGCCTGTCACCCGGCAGGCCCCGCCGCCCCCCGGCATGGGCAAATTCGTCGACAAGACTGCCTAGTCCGGCGCAATCCGCTTTTGAAATTCAACGCCGCGCCTGAAAGAAGTCTTTCAGCTGCGCCGCGCATTCGCTTTCGTTGATCCCGCCATAGACCTCAGGCTTGTGATGACATGTCGGCGCAGCGAAGAAGCGCACGCCATGTTCAACCGCGCCGCCTTTGGGATCGGAAGCGCCGAAATAAAGCCGGCGAATGCGCGCGAACGAGATCGCCCCGGCACACATGGCGCAAGGCTCCAGCGTCACATAGAGATCACAGTCGGTAAGCCGCTCGCTGCCGAGCAAAACCGCCGCTGCCCGAATGGCGATGAGCTCGGCATGTGCCGTCGGATCGCGATCAGTAACCGTCCGATTGCCGGCCCGCGCAATGACCTCGCCATTGTAGACGATGGCGCAACCGATCGGCACCTCGCCACGCGCTTCCGCGGCGCGGGCTTCCTCGAGGGCAATCTGCATAAATGAGGCCATGATCGTCATGGCCGGGCTTGTCCCGGCCATCCACGTCTTCTATGTCGCAAGGTGTATAAAGACGTAGATGCCCGGCACAAGGCCGGGCATGACGAAAATCCGAGCACATGTCCGACAAGACCCATTCCGAAGCGTCCGGCGAGCGCATCGCCAAGGTGATGGCACGTGCCGGGCTTGCCTCCCGGCGCGAAGCCGAAGCCTGGATTGCGGCCGGGCGTGTTTCGGTCAACGGCGCCGTGATTTCCTCGCCCGCGCTGAACGTGACGCCCTCCGACAGCATCGTGGTGGACGGCATGCCATTGCGATCGCGCGAGCGCACGCGTCTGTTTCTCTATCACAAGCCGCGTGGGCTGGTGACGACCCATTCCGACCCGCAGGGGCGCGATACCATATTCCGCGCACTCCCGAAGGGGCTGCCGCGCCTGATCAGCGTCGGCAGGCTCGACATCAACACCGAGGGTCTGCTGCTGCTCACCAATGACGGTGGCCTGGCGCGCGTGTTGGAATTGCCAGCGACCGGCTGGCTGCGCCAGTACCGCGTTCGCGCGCTCGGCCGTGTCCAGCAGGACGCGCTCGACCGGCTGCGCGGTGGCATCACCATCGACGGTATCCGCTACGGGCCGATCGAAGCCACGCTCGATCGCGAACAGGGGGCCAATGTCTGGCTTACCGTCGGAATTCGTGAGGGCAAGAACCGCGAGGTTCGCAAGGTTCTCGAAACTCTCAGACTGAAGGTGAACCGGCTGATCCGCATCGCGTTCGGGCCTTTCGAGCTGGGCGACCTTGACGATGGCGCGGTGCGGGAAATTGAAACCGAAAAGCTGCGAGAGACGCTTGGGCCGGAGATTGCAACGGCGGCACGTGCCGATTTCGATACGCCGATCGCGGAACCCGTCGAAGACAAAAATCGCGGCAAGGCCCGTTCGCCCTCCGCGCCGCAACGCGGCGCGCGTCCATCACCCCGCAAGCGGAATGAGGGAAACGAACGGCCGTCGCAAAGGGCCTGGAAAAAACGTGAGGGCCATCGCCGCGACCGTTCAGGCGGGCCGCGTCCGTCACGGCCGAGGCCGAAATAGTGCGCGTCGTCGGAGGCAGACTGCGTTCGCGTCCGCTCGCCGGTCCGAAGACGGATGCGGTCCGTCCCACCGCTGATCGCTTGCGCGAAGCGCTGTTCAACATTCTCACACATTCCTACGGCGATCCCGTCAGCGGCGCGCGCGTCCTCGATCTGTTCGCCGGCACCGGCGCGCTCGGCATCGAGGCGATCTCGCGCGGCGCGGCCTATGCGCTGTTCGTTGACGAGGGCGTCGAGGCACGCGCACTGCTGCGCGACAATGTCGAGGCCCTCGGGCTCGGCGGTGTCACCCGGATTTTCCGGCGCGACGCCACAAAATTGGGGCCGGCGCATCCGCTCGAGCCGTTCTCACTGGTGTTCCTCGACCCGCCTTACGGCAAGGGCCTGGCAAATAAGGCACTCACCTCCGCGCGCGAAGGAGGCTGGCTCAAACCGGATGCGCTCATTGTTGTTGAAGAGGCGGCGGAGGCCGCGTTCGAGGCACCGGATGGATTTACCGAGCTGGAGCGACGCCAATACGACGATACGGAATTTGTGTTTTTGCGCGTGCCTTGATTTTGGCCTTTCCACCGTCATGCGCGGGCTTGACCCGCGCATCCCGCTTAGGAGGGTAATGCAATGCGACCCTAAGCGAGATGGCCGGGACAAGCCCGGCCATGACAAATGAAAAGGCTTCGTCTGTTACTTCCTTCCGAACAGCCGCTCGATATCCGTGAGCTTCAATTCGACATAAGTCGGCCGGCCGTGATTGCACTGGCCGGAATTGGGCACGGCTTCCATTTCGCGCAGGAGTGCGTTCATTTCTTCGGGCTTGAGCCTGCGTCCTGCACGCACCGATCCGTGGCAGGCCATCGTCGACGAAACGTGCATCAGCCGGCGCTCGAGCGGCAGCGAGTCATCCCACTCCGCCATGTGTTCGGCGAGATCGGCGATCAATCCCCTGACGTCGACTTCGCCAAGCATGGACGGGGTTTCGCGCACCGCCACAGCGCCCGGACCGAACGTCTCAATCACCAGACCGAAGCGCGCAAGGTCCTCAGCGCGGGCGACGAGCCGCGCGGCATCGGTCTCATCGAGTTCGACGATCTCGGGGATAAGAAGGATCTGGCGCGCAACGCCGGATTTATCGATGGCCGCTTTCATGCGCTCGTAGACGATGCGCTCATGCGCGGCGTGTTGATCGACGATCACGAGCCCGTCGGCTGTCTGCGCCACGATATAAGTCTCGTGTACTTGCGCACGCGCGGCGCCAAGCGGCCTGTCAATCTGGTCGGCGGCCGGTTCAAAGGTCACGACCGCCGCATCCGCAGCCGGCTCGCCAACGTCAAAGGCTGTCTGCGCGGCTTCGGCGAGGCCAAGAGCCCCAGAGCCATGCGCGGGCGCAAATCCCACCGGTCTTGCCGGCGACCGCCGCCAGTCGTAACGCGCACGCGGTGGCGCCGCGGCCGGACGAAATGCCGCGATAGTGGCGCCGCCACCTGTCGTAGCCGCGCGCTGACCTTCCCGCTCCAGCGCCTCTTTGAGCGCTCGCACAATCAGCCCGCGCACGAGAGCGCCATCGCGGAAACGGACTTCGGTCTTGGCGGGGTGTACGTTGACGTCCACCTCGCGCGCATCGAGTGTGACGAACAGAGCCACGAGCGGATAACGGTCACGCGGCAGATAGTCGGCATAAGCGGCGCGCACGGCGCCGAACAAAAGCTTGTCGCGCACCGGCCGGCCGTTGACGAACAGATACTGCGCAAGCGAATTGGCGCGCGACAGGGTCGGCAGGCCTGCAAAGCCGATCACGCGCACGCCTTCGCGTTCGGCGTTGATGGCCATGGCGTTGGCGTGGAAATCCGCTCCCAGCACGTCGCCCAACCGCGGCAGCTGTGCACTATCCGCGACCGACACCCAGGTCACAGACGCACGCTCCTCGCCGGCAAGCGTGAATGCAACATCGGGGCGCGTCATGGCGAGGCGGCGGACAACCTCGCGCACCGCTTCAGCCTCGCTGCGGTCGGTTTTCAGAAACTTCAGCCGCGCCGGCGTTGCGTAAAACAGGTCGCGCACCTCGACGGTGGTGCCGCTGGACAAGGCGGCCGGCTTCACGTCCGACTTTTCTCCGGCGTCCACCGTGATGCTCCAGGCGTGCGGTTCGCTGGCGTGGCGCGTGGTGATGGTCAGTCGGGCAACCGCGCCAATGGAGGGGAGCGCCTCACCGCGAAATCCGAGCGTGCGGATCGACAGCAGATCATCACCATCGAGTTTTGAAGTCGCGTGGCGTTCGACCGCGAGCTCAAGATCGGCACGGGTCATCCCCTCGCCGTCATCGGTGACGCGGATGAGGCGGCGCCCGCCACCGTCCGTCAAAACGTCGATACGGCGTGCCCCGGCATCGAGCGCGTTTTCCACCAGTTCCTTCACGACGCTCGCCGGGCGCTCGACCACCTCGCCGGCAGCGATGCGGTTGACGACGGCCTCGGACAGTTGGCGGACGGGCATGAACGGCCTGATTCGGATTGGCCTCGACTTTAAAGGCGCAAGCCGCACCCCGCGAGGCGGACCTGCGATCTGCCCCCGTTATCCCTAGGCGAAATCAATCCCACGCCTTCCCGCTGCGCTGCTTTTTGATCGTGGAGCGGTGCTTTTTGCCCTCAAGCCGCTCCCGGCGCTGCGCCTTCGGTACCTTGGTGGGACGGCGCGGCACGGGCCTGACCGCCGCCTGCCGGATCATGTCGAACAGCCGCTCGCGCGCATCGGCGCGGTTGCGCTCCTGGGTGCGGTGCTGCTGGGCGATGATGACGATGACGCCTTCCTTGGTCAGGCGCTTGCCCGCCAGCCGCATCAGCCGCAGGGCCACATCGTTCGGAAGGGATGGAGACTGGCGCGCATCGAAGCGAAGCTGCACCGCCGAAGACACTTTGTTGACGTTCTGCCCGCCCGGACCGGACGCCCGCACAAATGCTTCCGTAAGCTCGGATTCGTCGATCGAGATCGTGTCGGTGATGCGCGATCATTCGTACTGGATTTTACCTGTCATCGCCGGGCCTGTCCCGGCGATCCCGACAAGGGACGCAGGACTTCGCCCTCCTAAGCGAGATGGCCGGGACAAGCCCGGCCATGACAACAACAAATGCTAGGTACTGGTGAGATACTTCTTCGCAAGCACCTTACCTTCTTCCACCGCGGGCTGATCGAAAGCGTCGATCCCAAGCAGGCGCGCGGCGATGATCGTCTCCAGCATGAAATGCATCATCAACTCGCCGAGGCTTTCCTCGTCGAGCTTGTTGATATGAATTGTACGAACCGGACAGCCGTTTTTCGCCAGCGTCTCGGCTGTGGCGCGGCCTTCCGCCGCGACCAGGTCGCCGATCGTCTTGCCGGCAAAACCAGGTTCGCCCGCAATTTTGGCGAGTTCGCCATCGATCCGCGGGCCCAGCCCCGCGCCATCAACCGTAATGACGGTGAACAATTTGTCGCGCGGGCCGCCGATAAACAGTTGCAGCTGGCTGTGCTGGTCGACAGGTCCGAGGGCCGCCAGCGGCGTGGTGCCCTTGCCGTTCTTGCCGAGGCTTTCGGCCCAGAGCTGCACATACCAGTGCGTGAAGCGCTGGAGGCGATCGCAGTACGCCATCAGCGCGCTGATCGATTTGCCCTTGCTCTCGGCCAGTGCAACCGCGAGCGCCGCGCCGACCGCGGCCGGCACTTGCGCGGCCGGCTTCTTGGCGAGCACCGGCGCCAGCGCAAGGCCAGCGCCCTCGCGCACCGCGGCAATGTCGAGACCGAGCATCGCGGCCGGCAGCAGGCCGACATTGGTAAGGGCCGAGAAGCGGCCGCCGACGCCCGGGTCGTGATCGAGAAACGGCACGCGAAATTTCCCGAACAGATCGCGCAGACCATTCGATTTGCCGGATTTGGCCGGCTCGCTGATTGCCAGAAAGATGTCGGGGATGCGCGTCTGCAGTCCCTCGCCTTTCACAGCCGACAAAGCGGCAATGGTTTGCATCAATGTTTCGGCGGTCCCGCCGGATTTTGAGATCGCAACGAAGCGCGTCGTCGCATGCGGCAGCCTGGCGAGCATCGTACCAAAACTGTCGGCATCGAGATTGTCGATGAAATGGAGTTGCGGCGGCGCCCGCAGTGCGCCGACGCCCGGCACCGCAAAGCCGGCAAGCTGCGCCAGCGTCTGTCCGCCGAGGCTTGAGCCACCGGTGCCGAGAATAACGATGTCGGTCGCCTCGTTCGCAAGTCGGCGCGCGGTATCCTTGATCGTCTCCAGATCGCCGTGCGTCTCCGGCAGGCGCAGCAGCGGCAGGCTGCGGTCTGCATGGCGGGCGCGCAGCCAATCGAGCGCGCCCTCCGCCTTCGCCATTGCGGCTTTTAGTGCGTCCGCGCTCACACCGTGCGCTCCGATGCGATCTTCGCGTGCACTATCGATCGATTGGACGAGGCTCATGCCGGTATTTGCCTAGAGTCGCTTACAAGGCGCAACGGCGGAAATAACGCAACGGCTATTCGGTAGTTCCGCTCGACGTCAAACCTTTCGGCCTGCCCGCCACCGTCACCAGCAGCCCGCCACTGTAAAGCCGCCGGGCCACCCGCCTGGCGTCCTCGATCGTGACGGCATCGATCAGGGTGGAGCGGCGGTCGATGTAATCGATGCCGAGATTGTCGATCTGGATCTGCGTAAGCTGCGCCCCGATTTTGGCGGACGTATCGAGGGTCAGCGCGTAGGAGCCCTTGAGAAACGATTTTGCCGCCGCGAGCTCGTCCGGCGTCGGGCCATCCTTCGCCATGCGCTTGATCTCTTCCTCGATCACAGCGAGGGCGTCGGCGGTACGATCCGCACGGGTTGCGGTCCCGCCGAGCACAACGGCCGCACGCTGAAACCAGACCAGACTGTCGGATACTCCGTAGGCCAGACCGCGTTTTTCACGCACTTCCCTGTAGAGGCGCGAAGAAAAGCTGCCGCCGCCCAGGATGTGGTTCACGATATAGGCGGCCATGAAATCGGGGTCATGACGCGCGATACCCTGCCCGCCGAAAGTAACGACGGCCTGTGGCACATCGACATTGATTACGATCCGCCGCCCGAGCCCGCTCGGCGTCGCGTTCGCAACCGGTTTGAGGTCGTTCTTCTCCGGCAGCCCCCCGAATGCACGATCGATCAGCTCGCCGGCCGTTTTTGCGTCGACGTCGCCGACAATCGAAACCTTCAACTCGTTGCGCGCGAACACGCGCCGCACGTAATTGCGCAGATCATCGGCGCTGATGCGCGCCATCGATTTGAGCGTGCCCTTGGTCTCGCGTCCGTAAGGATGGTCGGGGAAGGCCGTCTCCCACCAACGGCGGCTGGCGAGATCGTTTGGATTGGTCGTATCACGCTGAAGCGATGCCAGTTCCTGACCGCGCACCCGTTCGAGCGCATCCGCATCGAAGCGCGGTTTTGTGAGAGCGAGACGCAGCAAGTCGAAGGCTTCGTCGCGGTGCTCGTTCAGCGAGCGCAACGAGCCGTGCAGGTAATCGCGCCCGACCTGGAAACCCATTTCAATTGCGTGATTTTCCAGCCGTTCGTGGAAGGCCTTGCCGTCGAGATCGCCGGCGCCCTCATCGAGCATGTCGGCCGTGAAATTGGCGGTGCCGGATTTATCCGCCTCGTCCTGGGTGGCGCCGCCATGAAAAGCATAGTTGAGCGTAATCAGCGGCACGGCTTTTTCGCGCACCAGCCAGGCCTCGATGCCGGCCGGGCTGACGATCTTTTCGATGGTCATTGCCGAGGCGGCACGCGGGCCGGCAAGCAGCGCAGCCGCGAGGCAAAGGATCGACCCGACAAGCCTTCTCATGAACGCTTCTCCGCTTGCGGGCTCACATCCTTGATCAAATAACCGGTGACCGAACGCCGCTTGTCGAGCCACTGCCGGGCCGCATCCCGCACCTGCTCGGCGGTCACGGCGCGGATACGGTCCGGCCAGTGCAGCACATCATTGACGGTCGCGCCCGTCGTAAGGGACGCGCCATACCAGCGGGCCATACTGGCCTGATTGTCTTGCGCATAAACGGTGTCGGCGATCAGTCGCGTTTTTGTCCGTTCCAGTTCCTCGTCGGTAACGCCCTTGTCGATGACCTGGGCGATCACCGCGTCGACTTCCGCTTCAAGCTGCGGCAGCGTAACGCCGGGACGCGGCGAACCCTGAATGCCGAACTTGGACTGGTCGATCGCGCTGGAGTTGTACCAGGCACTGGCCATGACCGCGACCTGCTTGTCGACAACAAGCGCGCGATAAAGCCGGCTGTTGGAGCCGCTTCCGAGGATATGCGAGAGAACTTCGAGCGCCTCCGACTCGCCGCGCTTGGCCGTGCTGAACGACGGGACCAGATATTCGCGCTGCATGGACGGAATTTCCACGCGCGGATCCGCCAGCGTGAGTGAGCGCACCGCGACCGGCGGGGGCTCTTGCGCGCGTATGCGCGGCGTCATCGAGGCGTGGCGGGCAACCTTGCCGTAGGTATCCTCCGCAAGCGCGCGCGCTTGTGCCGGGTCAATATCGCCGGCGATGACGACCACCGCATTGTTGGGCGCGTAGAAGCGTCGGTAGAACCCGATCGCATCGTCGCGCGACAGTTGTTCCATTTCGTGGCGCCAGCCGATGACGGGCTTGCCATACGGATGATTGAGGAAAAGCGCTGCATCGACCTGTTCCGTAAGCCGCGCAGGCGGATTATTCCCCACCCGCTGGTTCTGTTCCTCGAGAATGACGTTGCGTTCCGGCAGCACGACATCATCGGTGAGCTGCAGGCCCGTCATGCGGTCGGCTTCGAATTCCATGACGGTCTTGAGCTGGTCGCTCGGCACGCGCTGGAAGTAGCCGGTGTAGTCCTGCGAGGTAAAGGCGTTCTCCTGCCCGCCGATGCGCGCAACGACTTGCGAGAATTTTCCGGTCGGATTTTTCGCGGTGCCCTTGAACATCAGGTGCTCAAGGAAATGCGCCAGGCCGGATTTACCGGGCGTCTCGTCGGCCGCACCGACCTTGTACCAGATCATGTGCGTGACCACCGGCGCACGGTGGTCGGGGATCACGACCAGTTCCAGGCCATTGGCCAATGTGAAGTCGGCGATTTCCGGGCCTGCCTGTTCGGCGGCCGGCGCTGGTATTGCAAAAACTGAAATGAGCGCGAGAGCGATGACGCATTTATTGGCTAGCACGATGTCTGACCTGGCTATGTTGCGATCGTGCCGCTGCACGGGATGCGATTTCGTCGTCAGCCACGCAACAAAGCTAATTCGACGGCCGCCGTATTTATCTGGTGGGCTCAACGTGTGAGGAATAGTAATCGGTCGGCTTCTGAGCCACCGGCTTGCCGACGCCATAGGGCTGTTCCGGCGACGGCGTCTGGTATCCGGTCGGAGGATCGGTAAGCGAGGCGCGCGGTGGCTCGCCCGTGAATTTCGTCGTTTCTTCCTTCGAACTGCCGAACATGGCGCCGAACACGCCGCTCTTCGAGGTACCAAGCTGCGACGGCAGCAATTGGTTGCCGAAGCCGGAAGCCGGCGCGTCATAGCCGTTGTCGCTGGTGCGGGCTTGCTGGCGCTTCTGGCCCCGCCCCCCGGGCGTGAGCTGGTCCGGCCGCAGCGGGTTCTGCTCGCGCTCGCGCTCATCACTGACGTTGCGATTCTTTTCCATGGCCGCTTCGGTTCTGCGGCGTTCGACGTCGGGGTCCTTCGGCCAAGCAGGGTTGTTAGCTGTCACCGCGTCGGACCGCTCAGGCGGCGGCAACTCGCGGCTGGGCGGGATAACGAGCGGGGCACGTTCCTGGTAATTGATCTGCGCCTCGCCGTCCCGTTTGAGGCCGAGCCCTTCCATAATGCTGCGCATGACCTTTTGGTCGACCGAGACTTCATCATCGGCCGCGCGCGCCGGCGCAGGACCAGTCAAAACGACGATCCCGAGCGCCAGCCCGAGGGCAGCGCAGGCGGAGAAGGCATTGGTGAGACGCATCGTGTTCATCCGGAACCGGACCCCGAAACCACCGAATTGTCGCGAACTCTTGCGGGGGGATCAGGGCGCTTTTGCGGCGCGGTCCCCTACCAGCGATTCATACAGCAGCCCAATAACCCCGGCAACGATCGCTACGTCAGCTAGGTTAAAAACATACCAGTTGAAGTGCCAATTTGGCGTGGAAATGTGAAAAAACACGAAATCGGCGACCCAACCATAGGCCAACCGGTCGATGGCGTTGCCGACCGCTCCACCCACAATCAGGCCGAGGGAGAGTGCTGTGAGTTGATCTTTAGCATGCGCCAGCCAGAGCCACAGCAGCAGCACGGCGACCACCTTAAACGCCAACAGCACCCATTGGCCGACCGGGCCCTGCGTCTGGAACAATCCGTAGCTGATGCCCGTGTTGCGGGTGAGAACGAAATCGAAAAAAGGGCCAAAGCGCACCGGCCCGTTGGCTGCGAGGTCAAATACAGAGAGGAGGTAAATTTTGCTGGCCTGGTCGAGAACGCATGCGATGGCGGCTACCGCGAGGCCGAAGCGGGTGAACGGGCCGATGAGATAATTGCGGTGCATGCGTTCAAGCGCCTGTTGTTCTCGCTTGCCTCTCATCTGTCATTGCCGGGCTTGACCCGGCAATCCATGAAGCGGCTCCAAACCGACTGACTTACAAAAGGTCCCTACCTGCTGAACTTCATCATGGATGCCCGGGTCAAGCCCGGGCATGACGCCGAGAGTGTGGCACGCATACACCTCACGCCCCGTGGTTATGGGTCCCCGCCTTCGCGGGGACGACTGCAAAATTGCTACTCCGCCGCCTTGCGCGTGGCTTCCCATTCGCGCAACGCCTGGGCGTCGCGCGGCGAGACATCGGGGTATTGAGGGTCGGCACCAATAGTAGTGAGAATTTTCCACGAGCGTGCGCATTTGGTGCCCTCGGCGAGATTGGGCAGCACCGCGACGCCGGCGACGTCCGGCAGACGAAACGCGTTGCCGGGCCCGTCATCCTGCACCAGCGTCGCCGCCGATGTGATGCACACCTCGGCAAGATCGCAATCGACCACAGCTTCGTAGAGGTCGGTATTCGACACGTGCACGATCGGGTGCGCCTCGAGCGAGGAGCCGATGCGCTTTTGCGCGCGTTCGATTTCGAGCGCGCCGGTGACGACCCCACGCACGATGCGGATCTTACGCCATTTCTCGGCAAGCTTGTCGTCGCGCCATGCGGCCGGCACGTCGGGAAAAGTTTCGAGATGCACGGATTTTGCGGCCGCGCCGTAGCGCGATAGCCAGGATTCTTCCGCGGTGAAGCAAAGCATCGGCGCGAGCCAGATGACGGTGCAGCGAAACAGATGATCAATGACGGTCAAGCTGGCCTTGCGTTTCATCGAAGAAATCGGATCGCAATAGAGCGTGTCCTTGCGAATGTCGAAATAAAACGCCGACAGGTCCGATGTCATGAAGCTCGATAGCGCCGCGAAGATGCGCTTATAGTCGAAATCGGCGTAGGCCTTGCGCACCAGCCCGTCGAGCTCGGCGAGCCGGTGCAGCATCAGCCGCTCCAGCTCCGGCATCGCGTCATGCTTGATGCGCTCGTCTTCGTGGAAATGCGCGAGCGAACCCAGCATCCAGCGCACGGTGTTGCGCAGCTTGCGATAGGTATCGGCCGTTGTTTTCAGAATCTCCGGGCCGATGCGCAGGTCGTCGGCATAATCCGACGCACAGACCCACATGCGCAGAATGTCGGCACCGGATTGCTTGATCACGTCCTGCGGCGCGGTGACATTGCCGGTCGATTTCGACATCTTGCGACCCTGCTCGTCGAGCACGAAACCGTGGGTGAGCACCACGTCGAAGGGCGCGCGCCCGCGCGTGCCGCAGCTTTCCAGCAGCGAGGAATGGAACCAGCCGCGATGCTGATCGCTGCCTTCCAGATACATCACGGTATCCTTGCCGCCATCGATTTTGCGCTTGATGCCGGCAAGCGTCGGGAAATGCTTCGGATCCTCCAGCACGAAAGCATGTGTGGAACCGGAGTTCGAACCAGACGTCGAGAATGTCGTCGACTTTCTTCCAGCTATCGTTGGCGAGTTTGCCGAGGAAACGCTCGCGCGCGCCCGCCTTGTACCAGGCGTCGGCGCCTTCTTTCTCGAAGGCTTCGATGATGCGCAGTTCGACATCCGGGTCTTGCAGGATGTCGACCGAACCGTCGGAATTTTCCTTGACGAAGACGGCAATCGGCACACCCCAGGCGCGCTGGCGCGAGATCACCCAGTCGGGGCGGTCCTCGATCATGCCGGTGATGCGGTTCTCGCCCTGCGGCGGGACCCAGCGTGTGACCTTGATAGCCGACAGCGCGCGGTGACGCAGCGTGTCGCCCTCTCTGCTTGTCATTCCGGGACGCCGCGCAGCGGCGGACCCGGAATCCATACTCCGCAGCGCTGGGGCTATGGATTTCGGGTTCGCGCCTTCGGCGCGCCCCGGAATGACGGGGGGGAGGTTCGCAATCGGCTTGTCCATCGCGATGAACCATTGCGGCGTATTGCGGAAGATGACGGGTTTCTTCGAACGCCAGCTGTGCGGATACTGATGCTTCAGGCGCCCGCGCGCGATGATATTGCCGGCCTCGACCAGCGCCTTGATCACCGCCTCGTTGGCATCGCCCTTTTCGCCTTTGTCATTGATGACGTGTTTGCCGGTGAAGCCGGGCGCAGCCTCAGTGAAAGCGCCGTTTTCGTCGACGGTGTAAGGGATGGATGGATTTATGCCGCGCGCTTCCAGCGCTGCGCGATTCGCCGTCCACACGTCAAAGTCCTCGCGGCCGTGGCCTGGCGCGGTGTGGACGAAACCGGTACCGGCGTCATCGGTAACGTGATCGCCGGCAAGAAGCGGCACTTCGAAATCGTAGCCTTTGCCACGTAGCGGATGCGCGCAAACTGCAGAGTCCGCGGGCACAAACAAATCGATACGCTTAAATTCGTCGACTTTTGCGGCTTTAAAGACGTCTGCGGCTAGTTTGTCGGCAATAATATATTTGTCACCGATCTTTGCCCAATTGCCGTCCGGCGCCGCCGTAACTCGATAGATGCCGTATTCTATTTTTCTAGAATATGAGATCGCGCGGTTACCCGGCAGCGTCCATGGCGTCGTAGTCCAGATAACAATACTAAGATTGTCGTAGCCGTATTTTTTTAGTTGCTCGGATGACCGCAAAAATTCAGGCAACCCTGTTTGCTTATTTTGAACATCGGCTGCGATAAGCGGAAACTTCACCCACACTGTATCGCTTGTGTAATCCTCGTATTCGACTTCCGCTTCCGCCAGCGCCGTCTTTTCCACGACGCTCCACATCACCGGCTTCGATCCGCGGTAGAGCGTGCCGTTGACGGCGAACTTCATCAGCTCGCGCGCGATCTGCGCCTCGGCGAAGAAATCCATTGTCGTATAAGGATGCGCCCAGTCGCCTTCGACGCCGAGCCGTTTGAACTCCTCGCGCTGAACATTGAGCCAGTGCTCGGCATAGGCGCGGCACTCCTGCCGGAACGCGACCATCGCCTTGGGGTCGGACAGATTCGGCTTCTGCTTGTTCTTGGAGCGGTAGTTTTCTTCCTCGATCTTCCATTCGATCGGCAGGCCATGGCAATCCCAGCCCGGCACGTAGTTGCTGTCGTAGCCGAGCATCTGCTGGCTGCGCGTCACCACATCCTTGAGGATCTTGTTGAGGGCATGCCCGATATGGATGTTGCCGTTCGCGTAAGGCGGGCCGTCATGCAGGATGAATTTCTCGCGACCCTTGGCGGTGTCGCGAAGCTGGCGGTAGAGGCCGGCCTTCTCCCAGCGCGCGAGGATCTCCGGTTCCTTCTGCGGCAAGCCGGCGCGCATCGGAAAATCCGTCTGCGGCAAAAACAACGTTTCGGAATAATCGCGCTCGGGCTTCGACATGTTGGGCTATGTAGCAGGCCGGTTGGTTAAATGTCACCCAGCAGCGGGAAGGCCTTGCCGGCGCGCTTGAGCGCGTCGCGGGCCTGGGCGGCATCCGCCGTCATGTGACGCTTGAGCGCCTCGATCGATTCGAATTTCTGCTCGTGTCGGATCCAGCCGATGAAAGCGACATCGATCGCGCGGCCGTAAAGGTCGCCGTCAAAGTCGAACAGAAACACCTCGAGCAATGGCGCGCCATCATCGAACATCGGGCGGCGGCCGAAACTCGCCACGCCGTCATGGCGTTTACCCGCAATGTTGGCACGCACCGCGTAGATGCCGTGCTTGAGACCGCAGGACGGATCGAGCTTGAGGTTTGCCGTGGGAAATCCGAGCTCGCGCCCGCGCTTGTCGCCGTGAATGACTTCTCCTGATACGAACCACGGCGCGCCGAGAAGCTCGGCGGCCTCCACCACCCGCCCGGTGGCGAGCGCCGCGCGCACCGAACCGGAGGAGACCGGCGTGCCCTCGTCTTCCAGCGGCGGCACAATGTCGACGGCAAAGCCAAGGTGCTCGCCCTGCGCCGCGAGGAAAGCCGGCGAGCCACCGCGGTTCTTCCCGAAATGAAAATCAAACCCGATCGCCGCGCCGCCGATGCCGAGCGCGCCTGCAAGAATTTTGGTAACGAAATCCTCCGCCGGAGTTCCCGCCAGGGCGGCGTCGAACGTCATGACGATGGCGCCGTCGAGACCGGTGGCGGCGAGCAGCCGCAACTTGTCGCGTTCGCTCGACAGCTGAAACAAGGTTTCCTGCGGCCGCAGAAACAGCCGCGGGTGCGGCGTGAAGGTCAGCGCCGCCGCCTTGCGGCCGAGCGAACGGGCGCGCTGGAGCGCGGCGCCGATCACCGCACGATGGCCGCGATGCACGCCGTCGAAATTGCCGATCGCCACCACGGCGCCGGCCAGCGGGCCGCCGGCGATCCCCTGCGCGCCGCCGCGTACGACATCAAAGTGCTTCGCGGGCGCTTTGGGCCTGCTCATCGGAATGCCGTGCAATTACAGGAAAACGCGGTCAGGAACGTGCACATTTTTTCATCGCTGGACCAATCGGGACGCGGCTACGGTTAGCGCGCCGTTAACAAACTTTCAAATTAACGGGTTATTCAAGGCCCACTGCTATTTATCGCCACCATTCCGGGGAGAGCCCGCGTGCGGGCGGATGCGCCATGGCTGTCGACCTGACCAAGCCGGTACTCGTCGTGGACGATTACAACACGATGATTCGCATCATGCACAACCTGCTCAAGCAGCTTGGCTTCGAACGTGTCGACGATGCCAATGACGGCTCGACCGCGCTCAATAAATTGCGCAAGGGCGAATATGGTCTCGTCATCTCGGACTGGAACATGGAGCCGATGACGGGCTTCGCCCTGCTCCAGGAAATGCGCGCCGATCCCTCGCTCTCGGAAATTCCGTTTATCATGGTCACGGCAAAGTCGAAGACCGAGAACGTGATCGCGGCGAAGAAGGCCGGCGTCTCCAATTATATCGTCAAGCCGTTCAACGCACAGACGCTCAAGAGCAAGATCGACGCCGTCTTCGGCGAAGCCGAAGTGTCCGCTCCCGCGGCCTGAGCGCTACCACCTCAACTCCCGCATCACGGCCTTCGGCGCGCCGCCGGCAGCGGCAAACGCCGTCGCCAATGCCGTGTCGTCAGGCCGCTCGCGCCCGCCCAGTTCCTCGGCGTGAATGCCCGACGTGACAAACAGGAAATCGATGCCGGCCGTGCGGGCGCCCTTGAGATCGGTGCGCACCGAGTCACCCACCGCAAGCACCCGGTTGCGCGCGATCTTGCGGCCGGCCGCCGCGTCCGCCTTTGCGAGCGCCATCTCGTAGATCGGGCGATACGGCTTACCCGCGTAGAGCACCTCGCCGCCCATGGTCGCATAAAGATCGGCGATCGCGCCGGCGCAATAGACCAGCGCCGACCCGCGTTCGACCACCACATCGGGATTGCCGCAGAGCATGAACAGTTTGCGCGCGAGCATGGCCTCGAGTCGCGCGCGGTAATCGTCCGGGGCTTCGACTTCATCATCTTCAAGGCCCGTGCAGACCACATAGTCGGCAGTGCCGGGCGGAGCAAAGTGCACCTTAAGCCCGCTGAAGATCGAGCGGTCGCGCTCTGGCCCGAGGTGGTAGAGCGACTGGCCGTGCCGCTCCTCGACCGTAGCACGGGTGAGATCGCCCGAAGAAACGATGGCGTCATAGGTCTCGCGCGGCACATGCAAACGCTCAAGCTGGCGCGCCACCTGTTCGCTCGGACGCGGCGCATTGGTAATGAGGACGACCACGCCGCCGTGCGCGCGCATGCGCATCAACGCGTCGCAGGCGTGCGGGAATGTTGCGATGCCGTTATGGATGACGCCCCACACGTCGCACAGCACCGCGTCATAGTCGGATGCCAGCTCGGAAAATTTCGGGATCAGGGACGTCAAAGAGGCACTCATATTATGTTCTCGTTATTCCGGGGCGGGAGCCAACGGGTCCGCGCGAAGCGCGGCCCGATGGCAGGCTCCGCGAGCGAACCCGGAATCCAGAACCACGACCTGTGCCCGTATCTGGATTCCGGGTCCGGCCCTGACGGGCCGTCCCGGAATGACGAGGTAGGTATGGCATCACTTTGTGAAGGCAAAAGGTCAACTGGCCGCCAGAAGCGCGCCGGAGCCTTCATTCTCGGCCTCGCCCGACTTTGCAGCACCAGACGCTGAACCCTGTAGTGCCTCGGCACGCACCGGCCGCGGCGGCGAGAACAGGAAACCCTGGCCGAACCGCACATCGTAGTCGAGCAGATCGACAACAGTGGTCTCGGTCTCTATCCGCTCGGCAATCAGATCAATCCCGGAGCGCGCGAGCAGATCCGCGAGATCTTCCGGATCAATATCGGTCTGCACGCCGGCGACTTTGTTGAGCAGCAACTTGGCCGGCACCTTAAGGAAACGGAACGAGCGTTCCGCAAGCTCGTTCGGCGCAATGTGCAGATCGGTGACGTGGTCCATGGAGAAGCGGAAGCCGCGTTGAGCCAGCGCCGCCAGGCTTTCGTGCTCGATGGGGCCGAAGGAGCGATAGGCTTCTTGCGTGAACTCGAACATCAGTGAGGATGCGAGCGCGCGATTGGCGTCCATGAAATCGAGAAATTGCTGGAACATCACCGCGTCGTTGAGGGTCGCGGCGCTGATGTTGCAGAACAGACCGACATCGCGATTTTTCAACAGCAGGCGGCGCGTCACCTGTACACAGCGGAACACCGCGAGATTGTCGATCTTCGGCATCAAGCCGACGCTTTCGGCGACATCGATGAAATCGATTGCCGGGATGATGTCGCCATCCTCGCTGCGCAGGCGCGACATGGCCTCATAGTAACGCACCTTGCGCTGCGGCAACGTGACGATGGGCTGCAGATAAAGATCGATACGGTTGGCGTCGCAGGCCTTGGAGAGCAAGTCCGCAATGCTCTCGCGCGAGAGCGCGCGGAAGCGCTCGATATTGTTCACGGTGTCGTTCTCGCTGCGCGCGAGCGAACCTTCGACCGGCCGTGCCGGCTCAGGCTTCGGCGGGCTCGGGGCGACGCGGGCCGTCAAGACTCCTTGCTTTTGCAGGGCGGCAGCGTGGGCCGCAACGGTCTCAGCAATCTGTTTGACCAACCCGCCGAGTTCGCCGATTTCGGTGGCGAGCGGATCGGCACCGCTGCGCGCACGCGCCGGCGCCGCCATCTTGATCTCCACCGCATTGAGGCGGCGCGAAATCTCGGCCACCTGCCGCGCAAGATCGGCGGTGCCGCGCGACAGATCGCCGATCTGATCGCCGAGGTCACCGCGGTCGCGCAGACGGTTGCTGACAGTATTGAACAGCGCCATCCCGGTCAGGGCGCCCAGCGCCACGATGGCCGACGTGCTGGCATCGATTCCGAAACCGAGATAGAGCACGGCGCCAACCGAGGCGGCGATGAGGACCACGCAGACCGCAATGAAGATAGCGCTGATACGACGCATGCGGTTTATCCTGGGCCAACCCCCGCGGCCGATGCAATGCCGCGGAAGCGGCTGATTCGCGCGGCCAGGCACCAATGTCCATGACGCCACGGCCCCGCGCAACTCGAACTCTTGCTATGGTAGCGCGAATTCACCCCTTATTCGCAGGAACTTAAGGCCCAGGAACCTAAGCCATTGTCGACCGCCCAGCCGATGCCTGCGCCGTCCCGTTTTCCCATCGTGGCCAGCATCGCGGCCGCTCCGGGGCGGGCTTTGGCTGCGTTCCTGATGCTACATGCGGCCGTGTGGACGGCCCTGCCGACGCTGCTCTACCCCAATCTGCCGCTCGACCTGATCGAGGCGCTGACCTACGGGCGGGAATGGCAGCTTGGTTATGACAAGCTGCCACCTCTGCCGTGGTGGCTGGTCGAGATCACCTATCGTCTGGTCGGCCACGACTTCGCCTATTACCTGCTGGCGCAAGTGGCGGTCGTGGGGGCTCTCTGGCTCGTCTGGCTGACCGCGCGGCCGCTCACGGGCCCAATCGGCGCGCTGGTGGCCGTGCTGATCGTCGATGGTTTGCACTACTTCAATTACACTGCCGCGAAATTCAATCACGACGTCATCCAGCTACCGTTCTGGGCGCTGGCCGGGTTTGCTTTCCATCGCGCCCTGCGCGGCGGGTGGCTCGGGCATTGGCTGCTGCTGGGTGTTGCGATCGGGATGTCGCTGTGGGCGAAATATTTTGTGGTGGTGCTGGCGGTGCCGCTTGCGCTGTTCGTTCTGCTCGACCGAGACGCGCGCAAGACATTGGTAACGCCCGGCCCTTATGTGGCGGCCGTAGTCGCGCTTGCGACGATGGCGCCGCATCTCGTCTGGCTGGTGCAGAACGATTTCCTGCCCTTCACCTATGCCGAGCATCGCGCTTTGCCGTCGCGCGGTCTGATCGACCACGTCTGGCATCCGCTCCAGTTTGCGGTGAGTCAGGCCTTTTTCCTCATCCCGTCCGCGCTGATCGCACTGCCGCTGTTTATCCCGCGGCGGAACGCCGATACGCCCGCATCGGACGGCGTTCGACATGCGCATCGTGACGTGGCTTGCCTTCGGGCCGATCGCGACAGTGCTCGCGATGTCCGCACTCAGCGGCCGCGGCACCGTCGCCATGTGGGGCTATCCGCTTTGGTTGTTCGTCGGCGTGTGGGCTGTGCTGATCGCGCGCCGCGCGCTCGATGATGCGCGCCTCATCCGCGTGGCGATCACATGGACGGCTGTGTTCGGATGCCTGGCGCTCGCGTTCATTGCCAATTACGCGATCCTGCCAAACTACGATCACCGATACCGGGCGGTTTTCTATCCGGGCAATGAGCTCGCACGCGAATTGTCGCAGCGCTATCGCGCCGTCACCGGCAAGCCGATCGTCTATGTCATCGGCAATATGTGGGACGGCGGCAATATCGCGCATTACGCGCCCGACCATCCGCGCGTGCTGATCGATGGCAAGCCCGAACGGGCGCCGTGGATCGATCTCGCCGATCTCAGATCGAAAGGTGCGCTGGTCGTGTGGACGGTCGGCGATCTGAAGGCTGTGCCGCCCGAGCTACGAACGATTGCCGTGGAGGCAGCGGTGCAGCCGCCATTCCTGCTGCGCTACCGGCGCGGAGATTCGATGCTCAATGTCGGCTGGGCGATCCTGCAGCCGCGGCCGTCCTACGCCGGCGGAGCTAGTGATCGGCCGTGACGGCGACCTGATGGTGCTCGTCGCCGGTAATTCGCCCATCGAGCAGCTCGATATGGCGGTCCATGCGTTCGGCCAAGCCGAGATCGTGAGTGACAGCCACGACGGTCTTGCCGTGGTTGTCGACCAGGTCCCGCAGCACTTCGAATACCTGTTCGCTCGCCTTTGAATCAAGCGAGCCGGTCGGCTCGTCCGCGAGAATAACGGGCGGCTCATTGGCCAGCGCACGCGCGACAGCTACGCGTTGCCGCTGGCCGCCGGAGAGCTGGTCCGGACGCTTGTTGACGTGATCGCCGAGCCCGAGCGAGCCGAGCAGATCGCGCGCACGCGTTCGCATATCTTCGGCTGACAGCCGCCCCAGCGCACGCATCGGCAGCATCACGTTGCCGAGCACAGTGAATTCCGGCAACAGAAAATGAAACTGGAACACAAAGCCGAGCAATGTCAGCCGCGTGAGCGCGCGCTCTTCTTCGTCCATATGCGCCGTGGCTCGGCCACGGATCAGCACTTCTCCGCTTGTCGGCAGATCAAGAAGGCCGAGCAGATAGAGTAGCGACGACTTGCCGGAGCCGGACGGCCCCGTAATCGCAACAAACTCGTTTTCGCGGATGGTCAAGTCTATACCCAGTACCAGTGTCGTCGGCACGATCCCTGGCAGGATGCGAGTGACACCCCGCGCTTCGATCAGTGGCGCCGCAACAGCCGCCTGTGCCGCGCGCACGCTCATGTCGCCCCCCGGATGATTTCGACAGGATGCATGCGCGCAGCCTTGCGCGCGGGCTGGTAACCGGCAGCAACCGAAGAGACGAGAGCAACCAAGCCCGCCAGCAGGTAGTGGACGTAGGTGTAAGCCAGAGGCAGATGATCGGAGTCGAGAAACGGGTTGGTAATCTTGATCGCACCGAGCCCGCGGCAGAGCAGATAGCCGAGCACGAAACCTACAAATGCGCCGGCGAGCCCGATGATGAGCGCCTCAATCACGAAGATCGAGCGCACGGTGAATTCCCTCAGGCCCAATGACTTCATGATTGCGATGTCCCGCGCCTTTTCATGAGTGATGGTCGAGATGATGTTATACGTGCCGAAGCTCGCTACGAGCAGGATCGCGCCGACCACCGCATACATAATGAGGTTGCGGATGATGAACGTCGACAGCAGGTCCTCATAGGCCTCCTCCCACGATACCGACTTATAGCCCGTGTCATTTTCCACCCGCGCGGCGATCTCCCGCGACTTCAAGGGATCGGCGAGCCGTATCCGCAATTCGTTGATCAGGCCGGTTTGCTGGGCGAGGATTTGTCCGGTCTTGGCGAGAACATAGGCGGTGCTTTCGTCCTGCTGGCGCACGCCGGTATGGAAAAAGCCGACCACTTGCGCGGTGATACGGGCGCCCTGGCTTGTCTGCAGCGTGATATTGGCGCCGATGCGAGCGCCGATCTTCTCCGACAGGCGGTCACCGATGACAATGGCGTTGGTCGCGCGATAGAGCGCGTTGAGCGTGGCGCCACGCATTTGCTTGGGCAGCTCCGACACTTTCGCCTCGCGCCGCGGGTCAATGCCGGTCACCGTCGTCGAAACGTCGTGGTTGGCGTAGCGGATGATGGCCTGTACTTTTACCGACGGCCCGATGCCGCCTGGCAGCCAGCCCTCCAGCGCCGCCATGGTGGCGAGCGGATTCTTGATGCCCGGCCGGCGTGCTTCCGGCGTCAAGCCGTGAATCTCGGCGCTGGCGAACAGTTTCTCGGCAGGCTGCGGCGGCGGATTCCGCCGTTCGTCAGATACAGTGATATGCGGCAGTGTATTGACCAGGCGCTTGGTAAAATCGTCCTGCGAGCCCTGCATCAGCGCAGCCATCATGATCGAAAACCCGACACCGGTGGCGACGCCGGCGACCGCAAAACCGGTCTGCCGTACGCGGCTGCGCACGTGCGTCCACGCGATATCGAGAATGAGACTCATGGGCTCGCAAGGATACGTACGCGAACGCCATCCTTGAGGTCGGTCGCCGCGGGCGAAGCGATCCGCTCGCCATCCGCAAGGCCTGACAAAATCTCGATTATCCGCGTGCCGCGGATACCGACCGTAACGGTGCGCTTGCGCGCGCGCGCGCCGTCGACAACGAAAACGGTGTCGCCTTGTAGGGCATCGGCAGGAACCAGCAATGCGTTCGGCTTTTCGCGCGTGATGATATTAGCTTCCACACTCATGCCGGGCTTGAGTGGGGTATCGTCCGGCAACGCTACCTTGACGCGGAACGTCTTTGCGGCGACGTCGCCCATGGGCGTGATCTCGCTCACTATCCCTTCGAGAGCCCGGTCGGGAAACGCGTCGGTGCGAAACAGCACGGTCTGCCCCAAGGCGACGCGCGGGATGTCCTCCTCGTTGACCTCGGCCACGACCTGCAAAGGCTTCGGCACGCCGATGCGGAACAGGATCTGGCCCGCTTCAGCGATTTCGCCGATCTCGCCGTCGCGGCGCAGCACTACCCCGTCCATGGGCGCCACGATGGTGTAGTCGGCGATCTTCTCAGTTTGCACCGAAATCAAGCCCTGCACGGTATGCAAATCCATGGCGGCGCGCTCGTGCGCTTGCGTCGTCGCCGAGCCGCGCGTGATCAATTCACTCACCCGCGTCATCTCGCGCTGGAGGAATTCTTCGCGTGCCTTGAGCTCCTTGAGTCCCGCCTGCACTTCGCGGCTGTCGAGCCGTACCAACACGTCGCCCTTTGCGACGGTCTTGCCCTCGCAGTCGCAGATATCGATGATGCGATCGCGGATTACACTCGCGACCTTGGCCCAATGCACCGGCTCAACGCCGCCGGTGGCGTAGACGATCTCGACTGCTGTTCCCCGCACGGCCGCGACCGCGGCGACTTGCGGGCCGCGCGCAAAATACCACCAGCCGATGGTGGGCACCGCGAGCGCGACAATCAGCGCGAAAAGGAGGATTTGCCGTCGTTTCACGCGGGTCAACCTACCGGCGGAAAACGGCATTGTATTGATGTACCGCAAGTCCGGCGGCCGCCCGGGAATCAGGCTCAGGCCACAGCGTTGATGATGCGCGCGAGCTTGTCGAACATCTCGCCAATTTGAGCTTCACTGACAATAAGTGGCGGGCTGAGCGCCAATGTGTCGCCGACCGCGCGGAACATGACATCATGTTCAAAGAAGCCGAGTTCCAGCGCTTCCATGCCGCGCTTCCCAACGCCGTCGGGCTTGCTGGCGAGATCGATGCCAACCGTTAAACCGATGGGGCGGATATCGAGAACGTTCGGCAGGCCTTTGAGGCCCATGGCCGCCTGCGCCCATGGCTTCTCCAGCTTGCGCGCGCGCTCGAACAGACCCTCCTCGCGGTAGAGATCGAGTGTGGCAAGTCCGGCCGCGCAGGCGAGCGGATGCGCCGAGTAGGTGTAGCCGTGAAAGAGCTCAATGACGTGCTCGGGGCCCTTCATGAAGGCGTCGTAGATGCCCTTGCGCACCAGCACGCCGCCCATCGGCACGCTGCCTGACGTGATGCCCTTCGCAAAGGTGATCATGTCGGGAACTACACCGTAGCGTTCCGCGGCAAAGGCGTAGCCCATGCGCCCATAGCCCGTGATCACTTCGTCGAAGATCAACAGGATGCCGTGCTTGTCGCAGATCGCGCGCAAGCGCTCGAGATAGCCTTTGGGCGGCGGTAGCACGCCGGTCGATGCCGCCACCGGCTCGACAATGACGGCGGCGATCGTCGAGGCATCGTGCAGCGCGACCAGACGATCGAGATCGTCGGCAAGGTGTGCGCCCCACTCGGGCTCGCCGATGGTGAAGGCCTGCTTCTCGCGATTGTAGGTCATCTGCAGGTGGTCGACGCCCGCGAACAGCGCACCGAACTGCTTGCGATTGTTGACGATGCCGCCGACCGCGATGCCGCCAAAGCCGACGCCGTGATAGCCGCGCTCGCGACCGATCAGTCGCACGCGCGAAGCGTTGCCCCGCACGTTGTGATAGGCGAGCGCGATCTTGAGCGCGGTGTCGACCGCTTCCGAACCGGAATTGCAGAAGAAAACATGGTCGAGATCGCCGGGCGCCAGTGCGGCAACGCGGCTCGCCAGCTCGAACGCCTTGGGATGGGCGAATTGAAAGGCCGGCGCGTAGTCGAGCGTCGCCGCTTCGCGCTGGATCGCCGCAACGATCGGTTCGCGGTTATGGCCGGCATTCGTGCACCAGAGCCCCGCCGCGCCGTCGAGGAGTTTGCGCCCGTCACTGGCGATGTAGTGCATGTCCTTGGCGCCGACGACGATCCGCGGCCGCTTCTTGAAGGCGCGGTTGGCCGTGAACGGCATCCAATAGGGTTCGAGGTCATTGGGGACCGACGATGCTGCCAAGGCCATTTGGAGCCTCACTCTAAATTTGGCCTCATGGTGAGAAGCGCGGCTTAGCCGCGCGACTCGAACCAATGAGGCCGCCCCATCCTTCGAGACGCGGGCTGCGCCCGCTCCTCAGGATGAGGGCAGGAAATGTGCTTGCACTGCCTTAGCCCATTTTCTCAGATAATGACAAAGCGGAAAACGGCTGCTACCACGCCGTCACATTCATTTGTGCGACTCGACGATGGCCGACAAGCCCAACAAGCCGACCAAGCTCAAAGCCCGCCTGCCCCGCGGCCTCGCCGACCGCGGGCCGGCCGAAATCGCCGCTACCCGCCACATGGTGGAAGCGATCCGCCTCGTGTTCGAGCGTTACGGCTTCGAGCCGGTCGAGACGCCCGCAATGGAATATACCGACGCGCTCGGCAAGTTCCTGCCCGATCAGGACCGTCCAAACGAAGGCGTGTTCTCGTTCCAGGATGACGACGAGCAGTGGCTGTCGCTGCGCTACGACCTCACCGCGCCGCTCGCGCGTTACGTGGCGGAAAATTTCCAGAACCTTGCGATGCCCTATCGCTCTTATCGTTATGGCTGGGTGTTCCGGAACGAGAAGCCGGGCCCGGGCCGCTATCGCCAATTCATGCAGTTCGACGCCGACACAGTCGGCGCCGCGTCGATGGCCGCCGATGCCGAGATGTGCATGCTCGCCGCCGACACAATGGAGGCACTGGGAATTCCGCGCGGCCAATATGTCGTGAAGGTGAACAACCGCAAAGTGCTCGATGGCGTGATGGATGCCGCCGGCGTCTCTGCCGAAAAATATCTCGTTACCATGCGCGCCATCGACAAACTCGATCGGCTAGGCGTTGATGGCGCCAGAATGCTTCTCGGCAAGGGCCGTAAAGACGAGAGCGGCGACTTCACAAAAGGTGCAGAGCTCTCTGACGTTCAAATTGACCGAATTATCAACTTCACCGGATGGGGTGAAAAGGGTTCAGGATCCGGGAGCACCACCGGATCAAACGAAGTAGCGATCGCTAACTTCGAAGATGCCGTTCGCGGAAGTAGTTTGGGCGAAACCGGCGTCGCAGAACTTACTGCGATCAAAGATCTCATTTTGGCGGCTGGGTACGAAGATCGCGTCCGCATTGATCCCTCCGTCGTGCGCGGTCTCGAGTATTACACCGGCCCGGTCTACGAAGTTGAACTGACTTTCGAGATCAAAGACGAGAAAGGCCGCCCGGTGCGCTTCGGCTCGGTCGGGGGCGGCGGACGTTATGACGGACTGGTGTCGCGCTTCCGTGGCGAGCCGGTGCCGGCGACGGGCTTTTCCATCGGCGTGTCGCGCCTGCAGGCGGCGCTGACCGCGCTCGGCAAGATCAGCGCAAAGCCAGAGCCCGGCCCGGTCGTCGTCACGATATTCGACCGCGATCGCATCGCCGATTACCAGAAGATGGCCGCGACATTGCGCAACGCTGGCATCCGCGCCGAACTTTATCTCGGCAATCCGAAGAACAATCTCGGCGCGCAGCTCAAGTACGCCGACAAACGCGGTTCACCTTGCGCCATTATTCAGGGCGGCGACGAAAAAGCGCGCGGCGAAGTTCAGATCAAGGACCTCATCCTCGGCGCTACGCTCGCCGATACCAAGGACCGCGACGAATACCTAAAGAAGCAGGCCGAGGCGCAATTCGCGGTGAAGGAAGATGCGCTGGTCGACGCGGTCCGCAAGTTGATCGGCCGCCACAAGCTCGCTTAGCCAATTCCGTTCGTCCCCGCGAAAGCGGGGACCCAGGGCAAAAATCTGCGCGTTTACCGGTGTGTCTCTGGATTCCCGCATAGGCGTGCGACGCACGCCGTCTTTCGGACGGCTATGCGCGGGAATGAGCGGGGAGGTTACGGCCGCTGCGGCGGTGCTCCGCCGATCTTCTGGATCTCGAGCACGTTCATCTTCATCCCATTGCCCATCATCACGTCGCCGGGCTTTTGGCCATTGGCGCAGGGGCCCAGATATTTCGCCGCAATGGTCATGTGCGACTCGCTGCCGGGCGCGACGCCTGGAATTGGCCGCCCGCCCTGCCGCGTCGAGTTGATCTGCACGGTATAGGCGCTGTTGAAGTCGCCACTCACCACCGCGTGCGAGGTCGTCGTCGCGTCGCCAAACTGGCAGACCGAATCCACCGTGATGGTGCCGCCCGTGTTCTGTACGTCACGCTTCTGGCAGTTGCGGTCGGCCGCGCCGCCGAAGTTAAGCGTCATCAGCTTATCGGTGCTGGCGTCCGTGCATTGTTGCATCAGCTGCGCCGGAAGATTGCGGCCCTGGAATTCCATCTTGAGTTCCCACAGCCCGGCCTTGCGAGTCGGCATGTCGAGCGCAAGTGCTGGCGAAGCGGACAAAAGCAACGCAACGGCAATGGCGTGGTGGCGGCGCATGAGGTTGTGCTCCGAAGCGAATCCAGTTTTATGATGATACGTTACGCCGGAAACGAAATATACCGTAGTGACAGCCGTCACACGGTGACGACGTCTCCATTGACCCGATAACCGTCGTACGCGTCGAGGCTGTAGCCAAGCATCTGCTCGACCGCATCGAAGCTGTCGATGATCGATACGTAATCGATGACCTTTTCATTGCGGAATTGAATGAAGTGGGCAATCCGGTAACTGATGGCGCGGCCACCGGAGCGCTTGGTTGCGGTGAGTTTGCCCAGCACCGCAGCGCGGTCGCCATCCACCAGCATCATTTGCGGGACGAAGCGCCGGCCCTCCAGAAGCGTCGGAATATCGCGCACCAGCAATTCCATCACAACGTCCTTGCCGACGCGCTGACCGCAGAACGGAAGAATGTCGACGGGTCCGGAGATGGTCCACTTCACCTGGTCGTCGAGAAACGTTGCAAGCGTATCCAAGTCGCGGTCCGCCAGGGCACGGTAAAATGCCTCGACTGCGGCGCGCGGTACCGGATTGCTCGTCGCTTTCGCCTCCATAGTGGCCCAGTCAATCCCGGTTGTATTGAGATTCCCTTACGCGTTCTACGGGATATGGTAAGACAACCGTAACCGCGGGCTGCCGCCAACGGCCCACCCGGCAGCACGCAAATTTTATTAACGACGACAAACATTTGACCGCCCCGACCGTTAAGGCCTGCGAGCAAACGTCGTCGAATCCTTAAGGCCGCCATGCTAAAGGCCCGGCCGCGGACCCCCGTATTTGCAGCCGTTTCTGGAGCAGGAATTGAACGCGAGCGTAACAGCACAGAGGCAAGGACCCGACGCGCGGGCGGAGGCACTGGTCGCCTCCTATGAGCGCGCTGGGTACGCTCGCGTTGCGCCCGCCATGCTGCAACCGGCGGAGCCATTCCTCGACCTTTCGGGTGAGGACATTCGCCGCCGCATGTATCTCACGACTGCGCCGGATGGCGGTGAGTTCTGTCTGCGTCCGGACCTGACCATTCCGGTCTCGCGCGACTATCTCGCCTCGCCGCTCGCGGGCAAGGCAGCCGGCTTTTGCTATCTGGGACCAGTCTTCCGCCACCGCAGCGATGCACCGGCTGAGTTCCTGCAAGCCGGCATCGAGTCATTCGGACGCGCGGACAAAACAGCGGCCGACGCCGAAATGCTGTCGCTCGGCCTCGAGGCAACCGCGCACTACGGCGTGTCTGCGCCCGATATCCAGATCGGCGACGTCGCATTGTTTGCCGGTTTGATCGCCGGTCTCGACTTGCCGCCAGCCTGGAAGCGGAGGCTGGTCAAGGATTTCAACCGCAAGACCAATCTGGCGCAGGACCTCGACCGTCTCGTGCTCGGTGGCAACAATACGCGTCCGGAGTACCAGGGCGTATTGGCGGCACTCGCCGGTTCGGATCCGAAGGGTGCGCGTGCGCTCGTCACCGATTTGTTGTCGATCGCCGGCATCAATGCGGTCGGCGGGCGTTCGGTCGCAGAGATCGCGGAGCGCTTTCTTGAGCAGTCCGCACTCGGTGCCAGCGCCAAGCTGCCGCGCGACATCCGCGGATTGATCGAGCGCTTCCTCGCCATTCAAGGTAATCCCGACGAAGGCGCCGCCGCGCTTCGTGCTTTGGCGGGAGAGGCCAACATGACATCGGCCCTCGCGCCCGCACTCGATCAATTTGAAAGCCGTACAGGCTTTCTCGAGGCGCGCGGCATCGACGTAAAGCGCGTGCGCTTTTCGACCGCATTCGGACGCGGTTTTGACTATTACACCGGTCTCGTTTTCGAATTGACCGATCCCAAGCGCACCGGCGATCCTCTCGTTGCAGGTGGCCGTTATGACGAGTTGCTCGCGCGGCTGGGCGCCAGCGGACGAATTCCCGCCGTCGGCTTCGCAATCTGGATCGAACGGCTCGCCGTCTATGGAGGCGCATCATGACCGCGCCTTTGGTGCTCGCCGTTCCGGCCAAGGGCCGCTTGCAGGAAAACGCAGAAGCGTTTTTTGCACGCGCGGGCCTCACGCTCGTCAAACCACGCGGCGCCCGCGACTATCGCGGAACGATCGCCGGTCTCGAGGGTGTGGAAATTGCCTATTTGTCGGCCTCCGAAATCACCAGCCAGCTCGCCGCAGGCGCTGTGCACCTCGGTGTCACAGGTGAGGATCTGGTTCGCGAAATGATTGTCGACGCCGACAAGCGCGTCGTTCTGATCGAAGGCCTCGGCTTTGGCTTTGCCAATGTGGTGGTTGCCGTGCCTCAGGCGTGGATCGACGTGCGCACCATGGCTGACATCGACGATGTCGCTACCGCATTTCGCCATCACCACGACCGCAAGATGCGGGTCGCGACCAAATATATCAACCTGACGCGTGATTTCTTTTCCGCCCACGGCATCATCGACTATCGCATCGTGGAAAGCTCGGGCGCGACCGAAGGCGCGCCAGCTGCCGGCACAGCCGAAATGATCGTCGACATAACGACGACCGGCACAACGCTTGTGGCCAATGGCCTGAAAGTGGTGGAAGACGGAACCATCCTGCGCTCGCAGGCCAATCTGGTGGCCTCGCGCGCAGCGACTTGGGACAAGTCAGAACGTGACCTCGCGCGCGTAATCCTCGATCGAGTGGCGGCTCAGGCACGCGCGCGCGCTTTTCGTGAGGTCCGTGCGCGATTTGCGGCTGGCACGGATATGCTGGTCGAAAATGCGAAGCTGCGGTTTGGCATAGAGGCGCCGTTCGGCGGACCAAGCGCGACGGGCTTGCTCACGCTGCACTGCCCGCCCGATCAAGTCTATGCGCTCACCAGCTTCCTGCGCGAAAACGGCGCCGAGGCGGTTGCCGTGGCCGAGCTCGATTACGTGTTTTCACGCGATAACCCGCTGTACGCCAAGCTCGAAGCCGGTATCGGCGGTTAGCGCGCTACTCGACCTTGATGTTGGCGGCCTTGATCATCGGCCACCATTTCTTGACCTCGGATTGCTGGTAGGCAGCGAGCCCTTCCGGCGTTTGCTTTTCGCGCGACGGAATATCCAGACCCGCTTCGGCCATGCGCTTGCGTACCGCGGGGTCGGCGAGCGCGTCCACGATAGCAGCATTGAGCTTGCCGACGACGTCTTTCGGCGTTCCCTTCGGGACCCAGATCCCGGACCATAGCTCGACATGGAAGCCCGGAAGGCCGGCTTCATCCACGGTTGGAATGTCTGGCGCGGCAGCAAGTCGTTTTTCGGCGGTGACGGCATAGGCGCGAATTTTTCCCGCCTTGACCTGCGCCAGGGAATTCGACGCCTGATCGACAATCAGGTCGATCTGCCCGGCGACAAGATCGAGCAGCGCAGGACCCGTGCCGCGATACGGCACGAACTGCAATTTGCTATCGATCAGCTGTCCGAAATAAACGCCGGAAAAATGTGCGCCAGAACCGACGCCGGCGGTGCCCGCCGTGACTTTGCCGTCATGCGCCTTGATCCAGGCGATCAACTCCTTCAGGTCTTTCGCCGGAACATCGTTTTTCGAAACGATCATCATCGGATTGCTTGCGATCGTCGCGACGGGATCAAGATCCTTCACCAAATCGAAGTTCAGCGGGTAGATCGCGCCATTAATCACGTGCGTGCCGAGGTGACCGATACTTAGCGTATAGCCATCAGGAGCCGCGTGGACGGCGCGGCCGACGCCGATGGTGCCGCCGGCTCCGGTGACATCCTCAACGACGATGGGCTGTCCCAGGGACTGGCGCATGCGATCCCCGATAATGCGGGCCAACGCATCGGTGGGGCCGCCGGCGGCAAATGGCACGATGATCGTGATCGGGCGCGATGGAAAAGTCTCCGCGCTCGCCAGCGCGCTGCCCGCCAATACCGCAACAATTGCGGCCGTGATCAGCCGTTTCATTGAATCCTCCCAGTGCAGCGTTTTCTTTTTTACGCTCTGGCAGAAATCATCTGCTCATAGGGAAGCAAAATCAATCGGCTTGTGCCGGTCGAGCTTCCGCTCGATTTTCGGCAACGGATATTTCAGACCGCTGGCGCAGTTGAATAAAACAACCTGGTCGGTGCGTTTCACGCGACCGTCGGCCAGACTCTGTTTGTAGGCGGCGTAGGTCGCCGCGCCTTCCGGACACAACAGAAAGCCCTCCTCGCGGGCCATTTCGTCGAGCGCCACCGTGATTGCCGGGTCTTCCACCGCAATCGCAAAACCGCCGCTCTCCCGCACGGCACGCAAAATGAGAAAGTCACCGATCGCCTGGGGCACGCGGATGCCCGATGCGATCGTGTGCGCATTTTCCCAGCGCGCTGCGTGCTCTTCACCCGCTTCAAAGGCCTTCACCATTGGCGCGCAGCCCGCGGCCTGCACCGCGATCATGCGCGGGCGTTTCTTGCCGATGAAGCCGATCGCTTCCAATTCCGCAAAGGCCTTCCACATCCCGATCAGCCCGGTGCCTCCGCCGGTCGGATAGAAAATCGCGTCCGGCATCTGCCAGCCGAGCTGCTCGGCCAGTTCGAGGCCCATCGTCTTCTTGCCCTCGATCCGATACGGCTCCTTCAAGGTCGAGGTGTCGAACCAGCCGACCTTGGCCTTGCCTTCGCCGACGATCTTGCCACAGTCGTCGATCAAGCCGTTGACGCGATAAACTTTCGCGCCTTGCAGCGCGATCTCGCTGACATTGACCTCCGGCGTATCTTCCGGACAGAAGATCGTCGTCTTGATACCCGCACGCGAGGCGTAGGCCGCAAGCGCCGCGCCGGCATTGCCGTTCGTCGGCATCGCCATGTGCTTGATGCCGAGTGCCTTGGCCATCGACACGGCCATCACCAGGCCGCGCGCCTTGAATGAACCGGTGGGCAAACGGCCTTCGTCTTTCACCAGAATCTCTCCGCCGCCGAGTTTGGCCGACAGCCGCGGCATATTCACGATCGGCGTCATCGTCTCGCCGAGGCTGACAATATCCTCGACTTTGCGCACCGGAAGCAGCTCGCGGTACCGCCAGAGATCGGGCGGACGGGCCGCGAGGGTTTCCTTACTCAGCGCCCGGCGAACGCCCACGAGATCGTACCGCACCAATAGCGGTTTGCCGGCGCGCGACAGGTTGTGCACCTGGTCCGCCTCATGGCGTTCGCCGGTCATCGCGCATTCAAGATGCGTGACAAAGCTCGGGCGCTTCGCGATCAGATTGTCGTCGTATTGCATCGTCACCCTCGCCCGGCCTCTATGAATGCGCGTCGCTTGGTGGCCGACGCTGCTTGAATACCACGAAATGCGAGAGCGAGAAGTTGATCACGAAGCTGACCAGGATCGCGGCCACTTTCGCCGCCCAGGCCGGGATGAGCAGCAATGTGACCAGACACCACACCGTGACCGTATTGCCGATAAAGCCGGCGACCTGCGACACCACGAAAGCGAAATAACTTTTGACACCGAGACGACGCCCGGATTCGGCGGCGAAGGTAATGGTCGAATTCATCACATAGGAGCCAGTCACCGCGACCAACCAGGCCAGCGTGTTGGCGGCGATGATCGGCAGCCCAATGTAATAGTAGCAGAAGGAAAAGACCCCGAAATCGACGGCGGAGTTGACGATGCCGACCAGCCCAAAGCTGGCGGCTTTGAGGGCGATTGCGCGCTCATGCCAGGCCACAGTGAGACGATCGAGGATATTCTGGAGGGGCGCCGGGATCATTGTTGGCATCCGCTTAGCACGGCAAAACTGGTGCCGGTAGGTCGGGCGCGACAGCGCCATTCCGGTGCGGTATAGATCGCCGGAAAATTGGGAGCGACGGGTTAACCAAAGATGCCGGCGAAACCAGCAAAACCGGGCGCCCGCGCGCGATCAGCGTCATCCGCGCCGACCATGTCGATTGTCGTGCCCTTGTTCAACGAGGCCAAGGGCCTGCCCGTCCTGCATGAGCGCATTGCCGAAGTCGCACGCTATTTGAAGAACAAGCGCGGATTGGGCCTCGAAGTTGTTTACGTCGACGACGGGAGCCACGATGACACCAGTGACGTCGCCAAAAGCCTGCCGGCGTTGCCGCTCGATGTTCAAGTCGTCACCCTGTCGCGCAATTTCGGTAAGGAAGCCGCACTTCTCGCCGGTCTCGACCACGCCCGCCTCGGCGCCGTGCTTTTCATGGACGGCGATGGCCAACACCCACCGAATATGATCGAGACGCTGGTCGCACGGTGGCTCGATGACGGCTACGACGTGGTCTACACCGCAAAGGCGCACCGCGAGAATGAATCCTGGCTGCGGCGGATAGGCGTTCATTGGTTCTACGCGTTGCTCAATTGGGGCGCGCGCCACAAGATTCCGGAAGATGCCGGCGATTTCCGCCTTTTGTCGCCACGCGCTGCGGCGGCGTTGCGGCAGATGCCGGAACGAAATCGCTTCTTCAAAGGGCTATCGAGCTGGATTGGTTTTCGTCAGGTGCGCGTTGACTATGAACCGGCAGCTCGCGAGCACGGCGCGACCACGTGGAGCGCAAAGACACTGATCGGACTATCGATCGAAGGGTTGACCTCGTTCTCAGTGGCCCCATTGCGTGTCGCCAGCATGTTGGGTGTGCTGCTCGCCGTGACCGCGCTGTTTTTCGGCAGCTGGATCGTCCTAGAGACGCTGCTTTTCGGCAAGGACGTGCCCGGCTACCCGTCGCTGGTCGTCAGCGTCATGGTGATTGGTGGCGTCCAGCTAATCCTGATCGGTGTGCTTGGCGAATATATTGGCAAAATGCTCTCCGAGACCAAAGCACGGCCGGTCTATTTCGTGGCCGATCACAGCGTAAAGCGAGCGGGTGAATCGGCCAAGACGCGGCCGGTGACATCTCGCGCAGCCGAATAAAGCAACGTGTGATGCGCACGGCACCCCGCCGTATTTGGCTGTGCGCGGACGACTACGGAATTTCTCCGGGCGTCAACGCAGCGATCCGCGAGTTGATCTCGCGCGGTCGCATCAACGCCACATCCGTCATGGTACCCGCGCCACATTTCGGCAGCGACGAAGCGGCCGCCCTCGACACACTCAATTCAGGCGAGAAGCGCGCGGCACTCGGATTGCATGTAACTCTGACGGGGCCGTTCAAACCGATCAGTGAAGGCTTCACGCCGTTGCACGACGGTCGGTTCTTGCCACTCAATGACCTGCTGCGTGCGGCAATGTCGCGGCGCCTGCAGAGCGAGTTGCTGGTGATCGAAATCGCAAGCCAGGTCCGGACTTTCATTGACGCCTTCGGCCGTCCGCCCGATTTTCTTGACGGGCACCAGCATGTGCACCTGTTCCCGCAGGTCCGCGACGCCTTTCTCAAAGTTATCGCAGAAGGAGCGCCTGACAGCTGGGTCAGACAATGCGGCCGCGCGCGCCCGGTGCGGCGCCTGCATGACCGCAAAGCGCTGACCCTCGACATTCTGAGCGTGGCCTTTCGCCGCAAGGCCAGACAACTGGGCATTGCCTTCAATCCGGCTTTCGCCGGGACTTATTCATTCAACGCGAAGGCTAAATTCGCCAAACTATTTCCGCGTTTCCTGTCCGGCCTACCCGATGGAGGGCTGGTCATGTGTCATCCGGGCTTCGTCGATGCGGAGCTAAAAGCGCTCGATCCTCTGACGACGCTGCGCGAGCATGAATTTGCCTTTTTTAATTCCGATGCTTTCTCGAAAGCGCTTGCTGAACACGGCGTCGCACTTGCGCGCCCCACTAGCGAATTTGGCGGCGGCGCCTAGATAACAGCGCTAACAGTTACAGGCAGGCCTGCTCGATAACGACGACACCAACTCGTCGAGTCTCGTCGATGATTTAGGTGATGACGCCGGTGGCGACTTCGGGGGCGGCGACAGCGCCTGAGCCCATCTACAACACGATAACTTTGGTGCCGACCTTCACGCGTTCGTAGAGGTCCTCCACATCCGCGTTGCGCAGGCGAATGCATCCGGACGACACGTTCTTGCCGATTGTCCAGGGTTCATTCGAGCCATGGATGCGGTAGATGGTCGAGCCGAGATAAAGCGCGCGCGCGCCAAGCGGATTGCCCGGCCCACCGGCCACGAAATGCGGTAGATAAGGCTGACGCTTGAGCATTTCATCCGGCGGTACCCAGTCCGGCCATTCCTTCTTTGCCGAAACCGCGTGCACGCCTGACCAGGTAAACCCGGGGCGTCCGACGCCGATACCGTAACGCATTGCTCGGCCGTCGCCTTCAACCAGATAGAGGAAATGGTTCGGCGTATCGATGACGATCGTGCCGGGTTTTTCCGTTCCGTTATAGCCAATTTCCTGGCGCTGGAAGCGCGGATCGAGTTGATAGTCCGCCGCTTGCAGCTCCAGTCTGGGATCAACCGGCGCTCTGCTGGCATAGATCGGCTGCGTCGATTGCTCGCGGCCGTAATAGTCGCGGCGCGGCGGTTCGCCATACCAGGTTTGCGAGCCATTGCGTGATCGCTGGCCTGCGTCCCCAAACAGAAATTCGATGAAGCCGCCGCCGAGAGCGGGTTGGGCCTGTGGCTGTTGCGCTGATGCTACCGTCACCATCGGCGGCGTGTCCTGCGACGCCTCAGGTGGCGCCAATGACACAGGGTCTGCGTATGCCGATGTGGCCACGGACACGGCTGCCGCCGCGACAGCTACTGCAATGACTGAAACGCGCATCAACCCACCTTGCACTGTTACTCGCGTCTCGCAGTAAAAGGGCAAACGCACACCGATTGGTAAATTGCCGTAAACCACGATCGGACATGGTAAACGAGCGGTTTCCATGCCCCCGCAACCCAGCGTTAATGCCGCCTCTGTAAGAACATCCACGGGTTTGCGTGGGGATGTCAGGCGTGCAGCGCAAAGTGTTCCGCATTGAAGAACTGGTCGGGAGCAGTGCGCCCAGGCAGCGCCACGCTGCCCTTGATGCAGCCAATCCAGCACCGGCGGTTGAACAGGAATTGGCCGGCATCCAGGACATTATTGCTCGCAACAAGCGCGAACTCTCGGCGCTGATCAATGACGGCAACGAGCACCGCATGTCGCGCGCGGCCGGTGAACTCGGTGCCGCAGTTGAAGGCATGGAAACGGCCACACAAAAGATCCTGGCGTCGGCGGAAGCAATTGATGAGTGCGCACGCGCCCTCGCCGCGGCTTTGACGGATGACTATCATCATGGTCTGGCGCAAGATGTGCAGGATCACGTCGTGCGTGTCTACGAAGCCTGCAATTTTCAGGATCTTGCCGGCCAGCGTATAGGCAAGGTGATCGCGACCTTGATGATGGTCGAAGAACACCTGGCGGCGATGATTGAGCGCTACCACAGCACCAGTGAAGCAAGCCGATCGGTCGCGGAAACGCGTCGCACGTATGGCGGCGACCTCATCAACGGGCCCCGGCTCGACGGTGACACGGGTCACGTCAGCCAGCAAGATATAGACTTGATGTTCGCCTAAGCCGGACGACGCAGCGAGACAAAGCAAACCAGCGCGATTGCTGCAAAGGCTGCTGCGAGCGAAAGCGCCGCTGCGTCCGACGCACGTTCGATCACAAACGCCATGATCAACGGTGCCGCTGACTGCATCAACAGGAACGGCCCGGCGAGCCGGCCCATCAGCCGCCCATAACCCGAAGCACCGAACAACGCGAGCGGAACGGCGCCACGCGTGATGGTGACCAGACCATTGGCACCGCCGAACATGAGCGCAAACGCCGCAGCTGTCGCTATCGATACGTGAAGCAGTGTAAGCATCACGAATGCGCACAAAAGTGTGCCAAGTGCGAATCGCACGACCCATAGCGGGTGCACGTTGCGGCCGAATGCAAATTCGATCAGCCGGGCGCCGACTTGCGCTGGCCCGAACAGCGCGCCGATCCAGACGACGGTCCCCGCATCTATGCCAGCGCGCGCGAATATTGCGAGCAAATGCGCCGACAGACCGGACGGGATGAAGGCATAGGAAGCGAAGGCCGAGGCCACCAGAATAAACGGAAGGCCATGCGCCGGCAGCACCTTTGCCGGCGCCTCCGTCTCGGATGTCTTCGGCACGTCGGCTTCAAATCGATTGCGCGGGAGGGCTAAAGCGTGAAGCGGCGCGGATATAAACGCCAGGAGCGCCGCGTATAACAAATAGGTGCCACCCCATCCGACTCGATCAAGCAAAAAATGTGTTGCCGGCCAGCTTACTGTCGAAGCAAATCCGCCCGCGAGCGTGAGTGCGGTGATCGGGCGCCGCGCACCAATGCCGAATATGCGTCCGAGCGTTGCAAAAGCGGAATCGTAAAGGTTCGCCGCCATGCCGACGCCAAGGACCATCCAAACCGCGTAGTAAGCAGCCGGATGATTTGCATGCACGATGAGGAAGAGACCGAGTGCGCCGATCAGTGAGCCGATAGTCATCACAACATGCCCGCCGAAGCGGTCTATTGAGCGGCCCACGTAGGGCGCGATCAAACCGGCCATCAAAAGGCCAACTGAGAACCCACCCATCGTGAAGGAAATTGACCAGCCACGCTCCGCGGCGATCAGCGGAACAATCAGCACCGGTGTGTAAAAAATGGTCCCCCAGGACAAAATCTGTGTGATGCCGAGCACCGGCACGGCGCGCCAGGGACCGTTGATGACCTCGCGGAGAGAAATCATGCCGGCCACCGACACCTCATGCGCTGGCCCTATCCTGGCATCCAAGATGAACGGCCACGAATGGTAGCCTTATGCAAATTCACCGTTGCTGAGTCGCATCATGGAGGGACGGGTCACGCCCGGCAATGACAGTGGATGATCACTGTCTTGGCGGCGGTGGCTGGAATTGCTGTTGTGGCGGCTGTTGCTGGACCGGAGGTTGCGCCGGCCGCGGTGCTGCCGCTCTCGGCTTCGGCTTTGGTTTGGCCGCTGGTCGCTTGGCGCCCTCGCCCCCACAGCGCACGTAGACCATGGTGCCGTAGCGGCCCTGCACTTCCGAATCCATCCAGCGCAAAATCAGAATGCGGCCATCGAACGCGACCACTTCGCGGTCCTGGGCTCCGCCTGGCTCGGCGTCTGCCGGCCCGATATACGTTTTGCCGCCCGGCGCGCCTTTCAAGCGCAGTTCGGTCGGCGTTGCTTCATCGGCGAGGTGCATCATCACGCCCGCCGCTTGGACCAAGCGTGATGACGTAAGGCTGTTTGCAGCCGGCGACGGCTGCGGCCTCGGTGCGCGGGCGATCCTCTTCCTTGTGATAGGCGGCAAGCCCCCAACGCCCGACAATGTCCTGCGGCGGGAAGGCAGGCGGGAGCGTCTGCACCACAGCCGGCGCGGCGGGCTGATCGAGCTGAGGCCCGGTCGCGCAACCGGCAAGCCAAAGCGTCAAGAAACCCAGACCAAGGGCGCTCGAAAGCGCGGGGCGATGGAGATGGCTCATTCCGGCTCCTTGAGGCAGGCACACGACTTTGGAGGGCATCGGCGGACAGCGCAAGCGCGGTTTGGCCGTCGGAGGCGAGATTCATCCGACCCCAACCTTGACACCCCGCTGCCAAGGCAATATTTCCCGGGCAGCAGTTGGCACTCTTTCTATGCGAGTGCTAAATGCCTGATAAATCGATAATTTCAGTTCAATGAGACGCGCGCTAGCGCCACGAGGACGCCCATGGCCAAAACCAAGTTTCGACCCCTGCACGACCGCGTGGTCGTGCGCCGTATCACCGCCGAAGAGAAGACCAAAGGCGGCATCATCATTCCCGACACCGCCCAGGAGAAGCCGCAGGAAGGCGAAGTGATCGCCGTCGGCCCCGGCGCCCGCGACGAGAGCGGCAAGCTCATTCCGATCGACGTTAAGGCGGGCAACCGCGTGCTGTTCGGCAAGTGGTCGGGCACGGAAGTCAAACTCGACGGTGAGGAGCTCCTGATTATGAAGGAGTCCGACATCATGGGCGTGATCGCCTAAGTGACATTCGAATCCACGGAGTAAATTAAAATGGCTGCCAAGGAAGTAAAATTTTCAGGCGACGCGCGCGATCGTATGTTGCGCGGCGTCGATATTCTCGCCAATGCAGTAAAGGTGACGCTCGGTCCGAAGGGCCGCAACGTCGTGCTCGATAAATCGTTCGGCGCCCCGCGTATCACCAAGGACGGTGTGACGGTCGCCAAGGACATCGAGCTGGAAGACAAGTTCGAGAATATGGGCGCACAGATGGTGCGCGAAGTTGCCCAGAAGACCAACGATCTCGCCGGCGACGGCACCACCACGGCGACTGTGCTTGCTCAGGCAATCGTGAGGGAAGGCGCCAAGTCGGTCGCTGCGGGTATGAACCCGATGGACCTCAAGCGCGGCATCGACATCGCAGTCACCGCGGTGGTCAAGGACATCGAGAAGCGCGCGAAGAAAGTCTCCTCCTCGGCGGAAGTCGCCCAGGTCGGCACCGTCTCGTCCAATGGCGACAGCAATATCGGCAGCATGATCGCCAAGGCGATGCAAAAGGTCGGCAACGAAGGCGTCATCACGGTTGAAGAAGCCAAGGCGATGGAGACTGAGGTCGAGATCGTCGAAGGCATGCAGTTCGATCGCGGCTACATCTCGCCCTATTTCGTCACCAATGCCGAGAAGATGCTGGCCGAGCTTGAGGACGCCTACATCCTCCTCCATGAGAAGAAGCTCTCCGGCCTCCAGTCGATGCTTCCCGTTCTGGAAGCGGTGGTGCAGTCCGGCAAACCGCTCGTCATCATCGCCGAAGACGTCGAGGGCGAAGCGATCGCCACGCTGGTGGTCAACAAGCTGCGCGGCGGCCTGAAGGTTGCTGCCGTGAAGGCACCTGGCTTCGGCGACCGCCGCAAGGCCATGCTCGAGGACATCGCGATCCTCACAGGCGGCCAGCTGATCTCCGAAGACCTCGGTATCAAGCTCGAGAACGTCACCACAGCCATGCTTGGCCGCGCCAAGAAGGTGATCATCGAGAAGGAAAAGACCACCATAGTGCATGGCGCCGGCAAGAAGCCGGACATCGAGGCGCGGGTGCAGCAGATCAAGGCGCAGATCGAGGAAACCACCTCCGACTACGACCGCGAGAAGTTGCAGGAGCGCCTCGCCAAGCTGGCGGGCGGCGTTGCGGTGATCCGCGTTGGCGGCGCCACTGAAGTCGAAGTGAAAGAGAAGAAGGACCGCGTCGAGGACGCGCTCAATGCTACCCGCGCCGCGGTCGAGGAAGGCATCGTGCCGGGCGGCGGCGTTGCCCTACTGCGCGCCAAGAAGGCGGTCGGCCGCATCCACGATGAGAACCCGGACGTCCAGGCCGGTATCAATATCGTCCTCAAGGCACTGGAAGCGCCAATCCGTCAGATCGCGGAAAACGCAGGCGTGGAAGGCTCGATCGTGGTCGGCAAGATCACGGACAAAAACTCCGAAACCTACGGCTTCGATGCCCAGACCGAGAAGTATGTCGATATGGTCGAGGCGGGCATCATCGATCCGGCGAAGGTCGTGCGCACCGCACTTCAGGACGCAGGCTCGGTTGCTGGCCTTTTGGTGACCACCGAGGCGATGGTCGCGGAACTGCCGAAGGAACCCGCGCCGGCAATGCCGCCCGGAGGCGGCATGGGCGGCATGGGCGGCATGATGTAAGCCTGCCGCTTAAAGGCAAACGCAAAAGGCCCGGTGCAAGCCGGGCCTTTTTGTTTGGGCACAAACATTGAGACAAATGGCTCTAAACCTTAGCCCGCTCACATCATCAACCCGGCAACGCCTGAGACTATGATCGCTACGGCAACGGCGAACGCGCCTACGATTGTGATTGGGATCATCGAATCCAGAACTGGGACCGCGGTGTGCCAGTGGTTCTTTCCGTTATGCGGTTTGAAGTACAAGATGCCCGCGACACCGGCGGTTATAAGAACGACACCCGAAATAATACTGATCATGACAACCTCCCTGAATCCTATTTTGAGGAGGCGGCCATATTTAAACGCTTTAAGTAACGACCGACGTAAAAGCTCGCCGCACAAACATAAATTTCATATCAATGTGGATCATCGAAGCTCTTCAATTTAAATTAGGAGCCATCCGAGACGGAGTCTTGTGAGATGAAAGCGCAATATCCGGTCACCCGCAGCGACGCCGAATGGCGCAAGCTGTTACATCCCGAGCAATACATGGTCATGCGCCGGTTCGGCACCGAGCCGGCGGGCAGTTGTGCGCTCAATCATGAGAAACGCCCGGGCACCTTCGTTTGCGCGGGCTGCAATCAACCTCTGTTCGTCTCCAAGACGAAATACGAAAGCAATTCCGGCTGGCCGAGTTTTAACGCACCGATCGACGGTGCGGTGGGAACAAAAAAGGATCCAGTCTATGGCGATTTACAGATCGAAGTGCACTGTCGCCAATGCGGCAGCCATCTTGGACACGTTTTTCCCGATGGGCCGCCGCCGACCAATCTGCGCTATTGCATCAACGGCGTGGCAATGAAATTTCTAGCCGATTAGAACACCACCCGAACAATCAGATGGCCTAGAAAGGGGTGGTACGCCCGCGCGCGCTAGGCTAGATTATTGGTCAAGGAGCGGCCCACGGCCGTAACGAGGAGAACGCAAATGGCTGACGCAGTAACGGCGGCAATCGGCGCGATCATCATGATCGGTTACATGTTGTTGATTGCCGCGAAGCTGGCCGCGCCGCCGCTGTGGTTTTGCGTCCTCATCGGCCTTGCTTTGATGCTCTGGGGCTTCTGGGGCGACGACTGGCAGCCGATCGTCAAGCGCGATTCGAAATAGCGCTAGTCCTCGGACAATTCCTCGATCAGCCAGTTCGCCGTGCGCAGCAGACGCGCGTCGTCGCCGCGGTCGCCGATCAATTGCACACCCAGCGGCATGCCGCCCTCACCCGTCAGCAGCGGCAATGACAGCGCCGGCAATCCGGTCAAGGTCCACAATGAGCAGAATATCGGGCTGCCGGTCGCTTCCCCTTTGGGTGCGACACCTACGCTCGCCGGAGTGATAATCGCGTCGTATTCCTTGAATATTTCCCCGATCGCGGCGGCGTAACGCCGGGCGGCATCGCGCGCCGCGAGGTAGCGCACCGCCGTTACTTTTTCGCCTTCGGCAAGGAAATCGCGCAACTGCCGGCTCGACGCCGCCTCATCGCCGCGCGCGACGATAGGGCGGAGATTATGCGCCATGTCGGCGGCCATGATCGCGCGCTGGTCGTCCCATGCCGCGGCGAAAGACTCACCGAGCTTGACCGGCTGCGCCTGCTCTCCGAGCAGCCCGACCAGGCTCTCGAATGCAGCGCGGGTTTCTGGCTCGGCCTTTTCCCAGATCGGCGTCTGCACGAAGGCAAAGCGCGGCGGCAGCGGCGGCTCCGCGCCGGTCATTTCCAGAAAGGACGGCGCCGCGACCGGCCGCGTGTCGCCGTCATTGGGGTCATAGCCTGCCAGCACTTCCAGGATCAGCGCGGTATCGGGGAGCGAGCGGGCGAACACGCCGACATGATCGAGCGCCTGCGACAGCTGCAAGGCGCCGTGCCGCGAGATGGTGCCGTGCGTCGGCTTGCAACCGTAGACGCCGCAAAAGGCGGCCGGGCGGATCACGGAGCCGTTGGTTTGCGAACCGATCGCCAGCGGCACCATGCCGGCGGCCACCGCCGCCGCGGAACCGGAGGACGAGCCGCCCGGCGTGCGCTCGAGATCGTGCGGATTTCGCGTGGCACCTGGATGGAAATACGCGAACTCGGTGGTCACCGTCTTGCCGATGATGACCGCGCCGGCTTCGCGCAGCCTGGCAACCGCCGTGCAGTCGCGCATCGCCTGGCGACCCTTGAGGATGGGCGAGCCGCATTCGGTCTTGTAGTCAGCGGTGTCGAAGATATCCTTGATTGCCACCGGCACGCCGTGCAGCGGGCCAATCGCTTTGCCGTTGCGGCGGCGCTCATCGAGCTTGCGCGCCTCGGCACGCGCCATGTCCGGATCGAGGTGGACGAAGGCATGTACTTTATCGTCCAGCTCGGCGATACGGTCGAGGCAGGCGCTCGTGTAATCCTCAGCCGATATATCGCCGTTGGCAATCCGCTCGGCAGCCTCGATCGCGGTAAGCGATGTTGCGTCTTCAGCCACCGTCAATTCGCATACAGTTTGCCAGGCAGCCATAGGGCGATGCCCGGGAACACGTAGACGATGGTCATAGTCAAGAACACCATGAACACGAACGGCAACGCGCCGGCGAAAATCTGGTTCAGCCGCACCTGCGGCGGCGCCACGCCTTTGAGGTAGTACGCAGCCATAGCCATCGGTGGCGTATTGAACGATGTCTGGATGTTGAGCGCGACCAGGATGCCAAACAAAGTCGGGTCGATATTGAAGTGCTTGACCAGCGGCAGAAAGATCGGGACGAAGATGATGATAATCTCGGTCCACTCCAGCGGCCAGCCAAGGCAAAAGATAATGAACTGGGCAAGGATGAGGAATCCGGTCGGACCCAAATTCGCCGCGATCACCCAGCGCTCGATCACCTCGTGGCCGCCGAGATAAGAGAACACCGAGGAGAAGGTCCAGGAACCGATGAAGAGGTAGCAAACCATGGCCGACGTGCGGGCGGTCAGGTAGACCGCCTCTTTCAGCCGCTGAAAGGTGAGCGAACGATAGCCGGCGGCAAGAATGACGGAGCCGAGCGCGCCAACAGCGGCTGCCTCCGACGGCGTCGCCAGTCCGAGAAGGATCGCGCCGAGCACTGAGAGGATCAGGATCGCGAGCGGGAAGAATGAGGTCAGCAGCGCGCCAAACACCTCGCGGAAAGGTATGTCACGTTCAAGTTCTTTCGGCTTCGGCGCCAGGCTCGGATTGATCAGCACGCGCACGATCACGTAGACGACATAGAGCCCTGCCAGCAGGAAGCCGGGGAGGAAGGCCGCGGCGTAAAGCTGGACGACCGAAACCGAGGTCGTCGCGCCATATAGAATCAACAGCACGCTGGGTGGAATCATGATGCCGAGACAGCCGCCGGCGCAGACCACACCGGCCGAGAGCTCGGTGTTGTAACCGGCCCGCAGCATGGCCGGAAAAGCGAGCAGACCCATCAAGGTGACGACCGCACCGACGATGCCGGTGGCGGTGGCGAACAGCGCGCACGTTATCAGCGTGGCGACTGCGAGCGCGCCCGGCACCCGCCGCATCGACATCTGCAGCGAATAAAACAGCCGGTCGAGAATGTTGGAGCGTTCGACCACGTAGCCCATGAACAGGAACAGCGGCACCGCGGTCAGCACGTCATTCGACATCACGTCATAGGTATTGGTGATGAGCAGGTCGAAAATACGCGAGCCCATCGCGTAGTAACCGAAGAACACGCCCATCGCGACGAGCGTGAAGGCGATCGGGAAGCCCAGCAAAATGACGCCGATGAAGCTGCAAAGCTGGATCATCCCGATTTCGGGATTGGTGAAACTCATCGGGCAGTCCCCACGTGCATTTCTTCTTCAATGCGCCGGCGGTCCGCTGCCTCGGCGAGAATGGCGGATTCCATTTCTTCCACGTCATGCAGCCGTTGCGGCCAGACCCCGTCGCGGATGCAGATGATGCAGCGGATGATTTCAGCAAAGCACTGCGTCAACATCAGCGCCCCGGCAATCGGAATCAGCGTCTTGTGCGGATAGACCGGCGCGCCGGTCGGGCTGTAGATGCTGACCTCATGGATGTGCCAGGACTGCTCGGCATAGGGGATGCCGTAATAGAACAACGCCCCCATGCCCGGCAGCATGAAAATGATGAAGAGAACGAGATCGATCGACGCCTGCACGCGATACGGCCACATCCGGTAGACGAAGTCGCCGCGCACATGTCCGTTGCGCGACAGCGTATAGGCGCCGGCCATCATGAACAGCGCGCCATACATGAAGTAACTAACGTCGAACGCCCAGTTGGTCGGCGCGCGAAACAGGTAGCGCATGAAAACGTCGTAACAGGTGCCCAACGTCATGATGACGATGCACCAGCCGAACGCCTTGCCGACGCCCGCGCTCAGACGGTCGATAAACAGCAGAAATTGTTCCACGAAGAACTCCCCCAGATTGGCTAAGCACAAACTCGCCGGGGCAGCGATGCCGCCCCGGCGAATTCGGTAAGCCCTGATCAGACCTTCATCGGTCCGAAGTAGTGCTCGTAGGCAGACTTGTAGTCCGCTTCGTTGTTGATCGAATAGAAGCCGACCCGCTTGCCCCACTCTTTCTGGCTCGCAAGCACCTTCTTGATGAACGCCCCCTGGTTTGCGTCGGCGCTGATCTCGTCGACGACCTTGTCCCAAGCCACGAGCTGCGCCTTGAAGATCGCCTCGGAGGTGCGCTTGACGTGGACGCCATGCTTGGTCTGCAACGTGTCAAGATCGCGCGAGTAGATGTCCCAGGCCTTCCAGATGTCGGCGGAGTTGGAGGCTTGGCCGGCCAGGTGCAGCACTTGCTGCTGCTCCTTGCCGAGACTGTCCCACTTCGTTTTGTTGAACACGACCTCGATGGCTTCCGACGCCTGGTGGTAGGAGCCGAGATAGTAGTACTTGGCCACGTCCTGGCCGCCGAAGCGCATGTCGGACGTCGGGTTGTTGAACTCGAACGCCTCGATCACGCCCTTTTCCATCGCCGGCAGGATTTCCGGCCCTGGCAGTTGCGCGACGCTGGCGCCCATCGCCTGCATGACGTTGGAGGCAAGACCGACGGTGCGGTACTTCATGCCCTTGAAGTCATCCGGACCGTTCAGCTCTTTCTTGAACCAGCCGAGCGGCTGGGTCGGCATGGCGAAGACGAAGAAGCCCTGGACGTTGAGATTGAGGATCTTTTGGGTCAGTTCGTCGTAGAGCGCCTGACCGCCGCCATGATAGAACCAGCCCATGTACTGGCTGGCGTTGGTGCCGTAGCAGGGGCCGGTGCCGAATAGCGACGCGGCGCGGTGCTTACCGTACCAGTAGGCCGGCACGCTGTGGCAGCCGTCGAGCACGCCCGAATGCGTGGCGTCCATGACCGAGAACGCCTTCACCACGGCGCCGGCGTTGAGGTAGTCGATCTTCAGACGGCCGCCGCCCATCTCGTTGACAGTGCGGGCGTAGTCTTGGCCGTACTCATTGAGAATGTCGGTCGCGCCCCAGCCGCCCTGCATTTTCAGGGTCACAGTTTGTGCGCGCGAAACCTGCGGCATGGCAATCGTCGCCACCCCGGCAACAGCGGCGCCGCCAAGAAACTTTCGACGGGTCGCAGCATATGACTGCTTATTTTTGGCCATTTCTCTTTCCCTCCCTTGGATCGTTTTATTTCCTTTTAACATTTACCGCCGGGTCTTATTCCATGGCCCGACTTTGCGTTCGGATCAGGCAACCCTTGATAGTGATGGTACGGGGTGCGGCGGACGGAAGCAATATTAGGCAGTTCTTGGACCACCTTGGCTCTTGTTTTTTAACGCCCTTGATACGCCCTTTTTCTGCGTGAATCCGTGGAAAATAGAACGATTTCCGCGCTGCACTAGCCGTTAGTAGGTATGCCAGATGGAAGCACTTTTCTCTGGTTCGACAGGAGACCTTCCGTGAGAAGCATTTTCTCGACGCTCGCCATCGTGTGGCGAATTGCAAGCCCCTATTTCTATTCGGAAGATCGCTGGCCCGGCCGCATCTTGCTGGCCGCCGTCGTTGCGATCGAATTGTCGATCGTCGGGATCAATGTCCTGCTCAATTCGTGGAACAACACCTTCTACAACGCGCTGCAGGACAAGAACTGGAATGCCTTCATCTATCAGCTCGGCTATTTCTGCGTGCTCGCCACGATCTACATTCTGCTGGCCGTTTATCAGCTCTATCTCAATCAATGGCTGCAGATTCGCTGGCGGCGCTGGCTGACGCAAAACTATCTCGACCATTGGCTGACCGGCGCTAATCATTACCGGATGCAGCTTCTTGGTGATGCTGCCGACAATCCCGACCAGCGAATTGCGGAGGACGTCAAGCAATTCATCGATGCCGGCACCACCGGCATTGGAGTCTTGCCGATCGGGCTTGGCTTGCTGAACTCCGTGGTGACGCTTGGCTCTTTTGCAATCATCCTCTGGAATCTGTCGGGGACCGCTCCACTTCAGCTGTTCGGCACCACCTGGGCCATTCCTGGCTACTTGTTCTGGGCAGCGTTGATCTATGCGATTATCGGCACGGTCCTGACGCACTTGGTCGGCCGCGCACTGACCGCGCTCAATTTCCAGCAGCAACGTTACGAAGCGGACTTCCGCTTTAGTCTGGTGCGCGTACGAGAGAATTCCGAACAGATTGCGCTACTCAATGGCGAACCAGCGGAACGTGACCGACTATTGATCCGATTCAGCAATGTTGTCGCGAATTGGCTCGCGATCATGTCGCGGCAGAAGAAGCTCACGTTTCTCACCGCCGGCTACAGCCAGGTCTCGTCAGTGTTCCCTTTCGTCGTGGTAAGTCCGGCCTATTTTGCCGGTTCGATCCAGCTCGGCGGCTTGATGCAGACGGCATCGGCCTTCGGCAGCGTGCAAGGCGCCTTGTCGTTCTTCATTTCTGTTTACCGGCAACTTGCCGAATGGCTCGCGGTGGTCGAACGGCTCGCCGGATTCGATGAGTTGATCGCGGCTGCGAAAGCGGCTGCTAATATGCCGCCTGTTATCACACTGATACCCGGAAATACGAGCGCAGTGAGCTTCGACGACCTGGCCGTGCGGCTTCCGAACGGAAAACCACTGGTCAGTGCCGACGCGATTTCGATCAAACTCGGCGAGCGCGTTCTTGTGAGCGGTCCCTCAGGCGCGGGCAAATCAACCTTGTTCCGCGCACTGGCCGGTGTCTGGCCATTTGGCGAAGGCACCATCACGGTGCCGAAAGGCGCGCGAATGATGATCCTGCCGCAACGGCCATATTTCCCCATCGCACCGCTTGCCGATGCTGTCGCCTATCCGGCCGAGCCCGGCAGCTTCGATGCGGGCCGCGTCGCGGAGCTTATTACTGCAGTCGGTCTACCCGCCCTCGCCGATCGCATTGAGGAAGAAGCGCACTGGAACCGCATGCTGTCGCTCGGCGAGCAGCAGCGGCTGGGGATCGCGCGCGCACTGCTCTATGCACCGGACTATCTGTTTTTGGATGAAGCAACAGCTTCACTGGATGAGCCAGCGGAAGCCACTGTTTATCGGCTGCTCGAGCAACGGCTCGCCAAGACGACAATTGTCTCGATCGGACACCGCGCGACGCTTGCGGCTTTCCATCAGCGCCGGCTGGCGTTCAACCGGGAAGACGATCACTTCGCCGTGCAAGAGGCGAACCTCACGCCGGCGAGCTAAGGCAAAACTGCGGGCCACCAAAAGAGAAGGGGCGGCGACCGTCACGGCCGCCGCCCCTTGAGGGACAGACTTGAGTTCAGATTACTTCAGGCTGCCGAGTGTAAGGTCGGCCGACAGCTTGGCGACGAAGGACGCGCCGCACCAACTCGAGCCCAGGCCGCCGGGGTTGATCGCGGTGACGTTGCTGACTCCAGTCGCCGTCGGATCACTGGTGAAGGCGTTGCAATCACCCTTGTTCATGTCGGTGTCGGAGTAACGCAGGTCAAGCGTGAACACTTTCCAGGTCAGGCCAAGACCAACGTTCCAGGTGTTGTAATCCTTGTATGGGATGCCGGCGGCATAGAGGCCGGTCGTCACGATCGCCGGGTTACCGCCAATCACCGTGCCGGTCGGGATGCCATAGAACTGGTCGCTGGTGCCCAGCCATTGATGGCCGAACTCGCCCGACACGTACCAGCCGAACGGACCAAGCGCCATTTTGTCAGGCGCAGTGAACTTGATCGTGCCCGATGCATATTCGCCATCGGCACCGGTGTTCAGGAAGTTCGGCGAATAATAGAAATTTCCGCCGAAGGCCCAATCGGTCCAAGTGTAAACAACTTTGGCATAGACCTCGTAGAAACTCGCAACCGACTTGGCCGCGTTTCCATTGAGAATGCCGGTAGTACCGGGACCGAAGTTCGTGCAGCCCGGATCGACGCCCGGAACGGCAAAACAATTTCCACCCGGGTAGTAGTAGTACCAGAACCCGAAATCGAAGGCTAAAGGTCCAAACGTCGGCCGAACGCCGCCGTACATGTCGATTTCCGCCGCCGCGTTGTTGGCGAACTTGATGCTCTCACCAGACAGGCCGGCATAGAGCTGCACATTCGAAAGGATGTTGTAGCGCGGCTCAAAATAGGCCGCGACCGAAGCTTTGTGACCCGATTGAGTCACGCCGCGGAAGATGTAGTCATTCATGATCGCCGAACCGAACGCGATGTCCCACGGGCTCGGTTCCGCAGCCGGAGCCGCCTTGGCGGCCTTGACCGGCATGTCAGCCGCAAATGCGGGCACAGCGGTCGAAACCGCAAGCGCCGCTACAACCGACAACACAACTTTCTTCATTGAGTCTGCCCCTTTATAATTCGATCGGCCCGATAGTTCCGGCCGATCCCCTTTCCTTGCGTACAGAACCGTAGATTTCCCCGGGCGGTGATCGGTCTGTACGCGCTTTGACTGCATTAACGAGCGAATTTAGACCTCTGGCGAGCCGCCCCAGCAAGCTAAAAACGGTGGCAACTGCCGCCTTTTTAGGCGAAACGGCCCTTTGTCGACAGAAAGCCAACGGTTGTTGCGCGAATGTCACAAATTGGGACCGCTGGCCGCTCTTTTGGGGCCAACGAAGGTCGTATCCTCAGCCAGAAAGACCCGGTTTTCCACACCCTGACGTTTGCAAACAAACGACTATTCGGCCGATCCGAATCGACGTTTTTAGGCCGCCGCTGCCTTTTTGCGGTTGGCCTCCAGGCGCGAGTCGACCAGTGCGACAATCGCGTCAATCACCGGATGACTCAAACCCTTCTGCTTGGCGATCAGCTGCACCAGCTTGTCGGCGCGTTCGATATTGGGCGCACCGTTTTGCAACGCGCGCGCGGCCGAAGCCGGACGCGTCAGGCTCTGCGCCGCCGCCGCGTATTTTTCGAACGGCACAAGATCACTCGGCGCCGCGCCAAGCTTGACGCAAAGATCGAACACGAAATTGTAGACCGAGCGTGACTCCTCGATGTTCGAGTGCACCGCCTCTTGCGCGGTGCGCATGCCGTCTTTGGTGATGCAGCGATAGTTGCCGGCGAGCAGCATCGACCATTTCGCGAGCGGCACGAAGATGGAATCGTGCACGCGCAATTTCACCGGCAGTTCGATCTTGCCTTCCGGCGTGTCGAAGCGCACGGCGTCGATGTCTTTCTCGAGCTGGCGCAAGATTGCGGTGTGGATGTCATTGTCGAACTTTGCGACCTTGAAATTCGTCGGCAGCGTCACCTGCAACACGTTGACCTTTTCCTCGGGCGGGCGGATCGCTTGCGGATCTGGGCTGCATAGCGTCAACAAGCCCGGCTCGAAATTGTCCCACACTGTCGGATCGGTATAAGCGGCCTTGAGCAAATCGTAGTTGAGGCCGGGAATACGCTTCACGTAAGGCAATGGCGGCATGTTCATGATCGACATGCACGGCACTTTCGATTTCGCCACCGCGTCGAGCAGTTCGCGCACACCGGGTGAACGATATTGCGGCTCCTGCATGGCGAGCCCGACCAGGTCGTAGTCTTTCGGATTGACGCCGGCAGCGCCGCCGGCCGTAACCTTGCCGGGCAGCTTGCGCGAGTCGATCTCGATCTGGTCCTTGCGGCCCTTCACCGGCATACGCACGCGGAAACCTTCCGCGTTGATCAGGTCTGCTTCCGCCGGCAGGCAAATCAGATGGACGGAATGCCCACCAAACATGATCTTGGAGGCAAGCAGCGACCCGTAGGACGCGCCCATGATCAGAATTTTGTAAGTCGCCGGCATTGCGGCCTCCCTTATTGCTTGTTCGTAAAAATCCTAAAGAGTTCCGGCCCTTACAGCCGGTCGCCTCATGGGGCGCATGCTATGCGGCCCGTCTTGTTGATGCAATCGGGGCTATGGTGCAACGCGGCAGAGCCTTTGTCGTAACTTTTTAGGCGGCTGGTGATTCACTGTTCGCCAGCGCCGCAAGCGCCTCCGGCACCGGGCCACCGGTTGCCCAATCGAGCAATTCGACCGTGTGCACGACAGGAATGGCAGTGCCGGCGGCAAGCTGGGTGATGCACCCGACGTTGCCGGCCGCGATCACATCCGGCGCGAGACGTTCGATGTTGGCGATTTTGCGCGTGCGCAACTGCTCCGCCAGCGCCGGCTGGAGAATGTTGTAAGTGCCGGCCGAGCCGCAGCACAAATGGCCTTCCGGAACGTCCTTCACAACAAAACCGGATCTGGAGAGAAGATCTTTCGGCTCACGGACGACTTTTTGCCCGTGCTGTAGCGAGCACGCAGCGTGATAGGCGATCGTGAGCGGCTTGAGCGCGCCTGTCTCCCGCAAATCGAGCGTTGCCAGATATTCGGTGATGTCGCGGGCGCGCGCTGAAACTCGGGCAGCCTTGGTGGCATAAACCGGATCGTTGCGCAGCATGAAGCCGTAATCCTTGAGCGTCGTGCCGCAGCCGGAGACGGTGACGAGAATGGCGTCGAGCCCCGCGCGGTCGAACTCGCGGATCCATGCATCGATATTGTTGCGGGCGCGCGCCAACGCTTCGTCTTCGCGACCCATGTGGTGAGCAAGCGACCCGCAGCACGCTTCGCCCGCCGCAACGACCACTTCGATGCCGTGGCGATTGAGCAGACGAATAGCAGCTTCATTGGTTGATGGCGCCAGCACAGGGTTAATGCAACCGGACAACAGAGCCACCCGGCCACGGCATGTTCCTTCCGCCGGATAGACTTTGCCCACGCGATCAACCGGCGGCGCCGGCCGGCGGTGCGGAGTGAGGCGAAGCATGGCCGCCATCCGATGCAGGCCCAGGAGATCGAGCACGGGCGCCAGCGGCCGCGCGACGAGCCCGGCGACGACGGCAAGACGGAACAGCGCCGGATCGACCAGCACGCGCGCGAGTAGCCCGCGCGTGAGGCGGTCGCCGAGCGGGCGCTTGTACGTTTTCTCGATATGCTCGCGGGCGTGATCGACGAGATGCATGTAGTTCACGCCCGACGGACAAGTGGTCATGCAGGCAAGACATGACAGGCAGCGGTCGATGTGTTTGACCACCTCGCGGGTCGCCGGTCTGTCCTGTTCGAGCATCTCCTTGATCAGGTAGATGCGACCGCGCGGGGAATCGAGTTCGTCGCCAAGCAGAACATATGTCGGGCACGTCGCCGTGCAGAAACCGCAGTGCACGCAGGCGCGAAGAATTTTCTCCGAGGAAGCGACCTGCGGATCGAGCAGTTGCGTGAGGGTGAACGAAGTTTGCATGCGTTACACCCCCGCCCACATACGACCGGGATTGAGCACGGCCTTCGGGTCGAAACTCTCCTTCACGCGCCTGGTCAGTGCATGCAACGCGGGTTCCTCTGGCGCGAAAACATCCATTGCGGCCCGCACCGCCGTGGGCGCACGGACGAGCGTGGCATGTCCGCCAAGAGCCGCTGTTGCGCCGCGGATTGCAGCGGCATCCGGCTCGGCGGCAAACGGCATCGCCACCCAGATGAGGCCGCCGGCCCAGTCGTAAAACATTTGCGCCGCCGGCGTAATCGCGGCGGCAATTTCGTGCCCTTTGCCCGGCGCTACCGAAATGCGCCAGAGCGGGCGCGATCGCGCGGCCTCGGCGGCAAATGGCTGCACATTCCGGATGCTGCGCCACAAGGCGTGCGAATCTTTTTCATCAATCAGCGAAACCGGGCCAAAACTCTTCATGAGCTTGGCAAGCGCCGCCTTGCGGTGTTCAACCGACGGCGCGAAGCCTTCCAGCCTGAGCACGGTTGACGCCTCTGTCCTCAGCAAACCGTCGAACCAGGACGCGACATGATCGGGCAGATGCGCGGCGCCGGAGACGTCGCTCGACGAGCCCATGGCGGCTGCCATGGCGGCGCACGCGCGCGCGTCGTTGAGGCCTGCAACGAGCACCGTCGCCTCGGTTTCAGCTTTCGGGAGAACCTTGACGGTGACATCGGTCATGGCGGCGAGCGTGCCCCAGGACCCGGCAAGCAACTTGCAAAGATCATAGCCGGTGACGTTCTTCACCACGCGTCCGCCGGACTTGATCGTCTCACCGCGACCGGTGATTGCAGTCACGCCAAGGAAATGATCGCGCGCGGCACCGGCTTTGATGCGGCGCGGGCCGGAAAGATTGGCGGCAATCGCGCCACCCAGTGTACCGCCGTTCGCATCAACGCCTAGCAGCGGTCCATAATCCATCGGCTCGAAGGCAAGCTCTTGTTTGTTTTTGTCCAGCAGCGCTTCGATCTCGGCAATCGGTGTGCCCGCGCGCGCGGAAAGAACCAGTTCGGCGGGCTCGTAAAGCGTAACGCCGGTGAGACCCGAAAGATCAAGCGTCAGGTCAGTCTGGCTTGGCCGGCCGATCGCGCGCTTGGTCCCCCGCCCGGTCAGTTCCAGCGCCTTGTCGTTGCCGAGCGCCCAACGCACGGCGTCCTCGACCTCTTTCGCGTCGCGGGGTTTGAGCGTGTCAACCATTGCACGTTTCGGTCATTCGGCGGCCCGCGCGGTGGGCTCACGCGCGAAGGCCGGCATGATCTCGCGCGCAAAGCGGCGCAATTGATCGACGCCACCGGCAATCGTGAGCAGCACATAGCCGACGCCGGCGTCGCGCAGCGGTTCGATCATGCGCGCAATTTCGTCCGGTGTGCCGTAGAGCGCGTGTTCTTCCGTCGCTCCGGCCTTGTCGGCATAGGCCAGCACATGGGCGCCCGGCTTGCCGCCGGGCATGCGTGATACGTCGACGGTACGTTTGGTGTATTCGGCCTGACGGATAAGCGCAGCTTCGGCGTCGGCCTTGTCTTTCGCCACATAAAGTTGACGCGCGACCGTCACCTGCATCGGATCAAAGCCAAGGCCGTTCGTCTCACGTTCGGCCCGGTAGATGGCGATGCGCTCGCCCAGTGTCGCAGGCGATGCATATTGATCGAGAATAAGATTGAAGCCGCGCGCGCCAGCACGTTTGATCGTATGTGGATTGCCTGCGGCGACCCAGAGCGGCGGATGCGGGCGCTGCGCCGGCGGCGGTTCGACCACGACGTCCTCGAAATGCCAGAAGCGGCCTTTATGTGAGAAACGTTCGCGCGTCGTCCACGCGTGCAGCATCACCTCGACCGCCTCCTCGAAACGCGCTTCGGCTTCCTCCGGCGCGATCTGGAAACCCTTGAACTCGCTATGCCGGTATCCCTTGCCGATGCCGAGATCGAGGCGGCCATTTGAGAGAAGATCGAGAGTCGCCGCTTCTTCGGCGAGGAGTACGGGATTGTGCCACGGCGGAACGATCACCGCGGTACCAAGCCGCAAAGTCGTCGTGCGCATCGCCAGCGCAGTCAGCAGCATCAGTGTCGAGGACACCTGGTTCCAGCCACTGAAATGATGCTCCACCGAAAAGCTCGAGTGAAAGCCCAGCGCCTCGGCTTCAACGTTGAAATCGAGATAATCGAAAAAGCCGCGGCCGGTCTCGGGACCGAAGCCTGGAAGGTCGGCTTTGGGCGAACAGAACAGTCCGAAACGCATGATTAGAACCTTGGAATATCGGGGAACGGCAGCTTGCCGGCGTGGACGTGCAGCCTGCCCAGTTCGGCGCAGCGGTGCAGTTGCGGGAACACCTTGCCGGGATTGAGCAGGCCCTTGGCGTCGAAGGCACACTTCAAGCGCTGCTGCTGGTTGAGATCGATCTCCGAGAACATGACCGGCATCAGATCGCGTTTTTCAACGCCGACGCCATGTTCGCCGGTCAGCACACCGCCGACCTCAACGCAGAGTTTGAGAATCTCGGCGCCGAATTCCTCAGTTTTCTCCAGTTCGCCCGGCACATTGGCATCATAAAGAATGAGCGGGTGCAGATTGCCGTCGCCCGCGTGAAACACGTTGGCGACGCGCAAACCGTATTTATCCGACAGTTCCCGGATGCGCTTGAGCACCCGCGGCAGCTGCGCACGCGGAATGGTGCCATCCATGCAGTAGTAGTCCGGCGAGATGCGGCCGACGGCCGGAAACGCGGCCTTGCGCCCCGCCCAGAACAGCAGCCGCTCGTCCTCGTTACGCGAGGCCTTGCATGATCCCGCCCGACACTCGCGCGCAATCTTTTCCACGCGCTCGATCAGATGATCGACTTCGGCCGCGGGACCGTCGAGCTCGACAATCAACAACGCTTCGACATCGAGCGGATAGCCGGCATGGACGAACTGCTCCACCGCAGCGATCGCTGGGCCGTCCATGATTTCCATGCCGCCCGGAATGATCCCGGCGCCGATAATGCGCGAGACGCATTCGCCGGCGTCTTCCGACGACGGAAAGCCGACCAAAAGCGCGCGCGCCGTCTCCGGTTTCTTCAAGATTCGTACGGTCACTTCGGTAACCACGCCGAGCAACCCTTCGGAGCCTGTAATCACGCCGAGCAGGTCGTATCCCGAGGCGTCGAGATGTCTGCCGCCGAGGCGAAGAACTTCGCCGGTGATCAGCACGATCTCGCAGCCGAGCACGTTGTTGGTGGTCATGCCGTATTTCAGGCAATGCACGCCGCCGGAATTCTCCGCCACGTTGCCGCCGATGGTGCAGGCAATCTGCGAGGACGGATCGGGCGCATAATAAAATCCCGCATGCGCAACGGCATTGCTGACCGCAAGATTGGTCACGCCCGGCTCCGCAACGACGACGCGGTTGTCAAAATCGATATCCCGGATGCGGTTGAACTTGGCCATGCCAAGCAGCACGCCGTCGGCAAGCGGAAGCGCGCCGCCGGACAGCGAGGTCCCGGCTCCGCGTGGGACCACCTTGATGCCCTCATCGTGGCAATAGCGCAGCACCTCGGCGACCTGCTGGGTGGTCTCCGGAAGCACGACAACCATAGGCAATTGGCGGTAGGCGGTCAGCCCGTCGCTTTCATAAGGTCGTAATTCGCGCTCGGCGTCGATTACGCCCTCGCCCGGAACGATCGACCGCAGGGCCGTGACAATACGCGCGCGGCGGCCCAAGACCGTCTGATCTGCCTCCGGCATTCTCACAGACACGGACGAAACTCCCGGCTCATTCTCGCGCCACGATACCAGCCATTTGACGCATTACACATAGGGCTGGCACAACCCGATGGAAACCAGTCCGGGCCCGCCAGCGTTGGCTCGGGGGCGGCTCACATTGTGAAGGGAGTGAATAATGAAACCAGTCCTTGCGGCGGCCATCGTTTTGGCCGCGTTGACTCAAGGTGCACGCGCGGACGATGTCGCCGCCGGCGAACAATCATTCAAGAAATGCTTTCCCTGCCATTCGATCGGCGAAGGCGCGAAGAACAAAGTAGGCCCCGAGCTCAACGGATTGGACGGCCGCCACTCCGGAACGGCACCCGATTACAACTATTCGGATGCAAACAAGAATTCAGGCATTACCTGGAATGAAGCGTCCTTCAAAGAGTACATCAAGGACCCGCGCGCCAAGATTCCGAATACGAAGATGATCTTCCCCGGCATCAAGAACGAGAAGGAAGCTGACGATCTGTGGGCCTATCTCAAGCAATTCGGCGCCGACGGGAAAAAGAAGTAGGATAGAGCGCAGACCGGACAAAAAGGCACGTGTCGGGCATTTGACCTTGGTCAAGGCACCGGCGGGGGGCGACAGGCATCATGGCACCGTTGAGCATGTTCGCTCGGTTAGGAGATTTACATCATGATCAAGGATATTGTCGTCAACCTCGGCCTTGGTACGCACGACCCGGCCGGCGATTACGCCATTTCGGTTGCAGAGGCCTTTGGAGCCCATGTGCTCGGCATCGCGGTCTCCTATGAGCCAGTGATCCCCGGTACGGTGATGGGTGGCATTCCACCCGAAATCATTGAAAGTCAGCGCTCGGAGTCGAACCAAAAGGCGCGCACCGCCGTCAGCCGCTTCGAGCAGGCGGTCAAACGCACCGGCGTTTCAGGCGAGACCCGCACCATCAGCGCCAGCATTTCCGGCGCCGCCGACCAGATCGGCCGCATCGGCCGGCGCTTCGACCTGATCATCGTGGGTCAACCGGAACGGCAGAAGTCTTTACCCGACGAAGTCGTCGACGAGGGCGTGTTGTTTGAATCCGGCCGGCCGGTGATCTTCGTGCCCTTCATCCAGAAAGGCGGAATGACGCTCGACCGCATCATGGTGTGCTGGGATGGCAGCAGGGCCGCCGCACGCGCTGTCGCCGACGCCATGCCGTTTCTGAAAAAGGCAAAGCAGGTCGAGGTCGTCATCGTCGCCGACAAACCGGGCAAGAAAGATGAAATACCGGGCGTCGATCTCGGCCAGCACCTCGCGCGTCACGGCCTCAAGGTGGACGTCAAACGGATCACCTCGCCCGAGATCGACGTGCCATCCACGATCCTTTCTTACGCGGCTGATTCCTCGGCCGATATGATTGTGATGGGCGGATACGGACACTCGCGCCTGCGCGAATTTATCCTCGGCGGCGCAACCCGCGGCTTGCTCGAGGCGATGACGGTCCCAGTGCTGATGTCGCATTGATAAATGCGGTCGTCCCGGGCGAGCGTCAGCGAGACCCGGGACCCATACTCCGCAGTCCCTCGATAAGGTAGGGACTATGGGTCCCCGCCGGAGCCTGCACTCGGGCCGGCGAAGCCGGACCCGGGTGCGGGGACGACAGTGGAGAGGTTTTGCTTGCTCGAAAACCACGTCACCTTGCGCGACGGAGAAAAGGTGTTCATTCGGCCACTCAAGGTCGAGGACGCCGCGCTCTATCCCGACTTTCTCGCCGAAGTGACCCCTGACGATCTGCGCCTGCGCTTCTTTGCACCGATGCGCGAGGTCAATCCCGAGCTAATCGACAAACTCATCCATTACGATCCGGAGCACGCCATGGCTTTCATTGCCATCGCGGAGGCGAGCGGCCGCATGCTCGGCGTCGTGCGCCTGCACGATGATCCGAATGGCGAAGGCGGCGAATTCGCTATTCTGGTGCGTTCGCAACTCAAGGGGCACGGTTTGGGCTGGCTGATGATGAAGCACATGATCGCCTACGCCCAGGAGAAAGGCCTGGACACCGTGCACGGGCAGGTGCTGGCGGAAAACGTCACCATGCTGCAGATGTGCGCCGAGCTTGGATTCCATGTCGCTGAAGACGCCGGCGAACGCGGCGTGAAAGTGGCCACGCTGCCGCTGCACGAATTGCCGGCGCTCACCGCTCACTGAATATGGCTTAAGGCAGCACGCACTGTGCGACGAGGCCGCGCGCGCGCGCATCGACGACGCCCAACGATCGCAATGCAAGCAGCGTGATCGTCTGTACCGCCTCACGCGCTGAACCAGCATCGGTTGCGGCACGCGGCGCCAATGGTCCGAGCAGCCCCTCCAGCAGCGCACCCAGAATTGCGGGCGCGGCGACGCGCGCGTCCTGATCAGGCAAATGGCCGCCGGCGATTGCTGTACGGATGCGCACTTCGAGTTCAGTCGCCAGCGCGCGCCGGAATTCCAGCCGCAAGGCATCGATATCGGCGTCGACCGGCTCGGCGATCACCGCCCAGGCAAGTCCGCGTTCGTGCAGCGCGCGCGAGGCAAACGTGGCGATACAGGCGGCCAGCGCCGATAGCGGACCCGGCGCGGCATCGGCCGCGGCGCGCATGGCGGCAACCTCGCGATCCGCACTGGCAGAAATCAGCTCGGCGACCAGGTGCGCCTTCGAGGGAAAGTAGCGGTAAACGGTGCCGGCCGCGATGTCGGCCTTGTGCGCGACGGCGGCGATATGCACGGCGCCCATGCCACTCTCGCCGGCGATCGAGCGTGCGGCATCGACGATCGTCTGCTCACGCGCGGCGAGGCGGCGGACCACGTTTTCCGTGCGGCGATAAGCCATGAAATGAGTGAACGATGATTCACCGGCCGGTGGCAAGGCCGTCTGAGATGACCGTTCCCGCGAAAGCGGCGCTACTTATTTTTTCCCACTGCTCCCGCCACCCGCCAGCGATTTTTCGCGGATGCCGGTCAGCGTTGCGCTCGGCGTAATCGCGTCGGGATCGATCTTGAGATGGATGATCGACGGCTTGCCGGAGGCGCGCGCGGCCGCGAAGGCAGCCGGGAAATCCGCGGTCTTCTCCACCACCGCGCCGTAACCGCCGAACGCAAGCGCGTAACCGACGAAATCCGGATTGCGCAGCTCGGTCGCGATGACGCGGCCGGGATAATCGCGCTCTTGATGCATGCGGATCGTCCCGTAGATGCCGTTATCGGCCACCAGCACAATCACCGGTAATTTGTATTGAACAGCGGTCGCGAAATCCTGCCCGGTCATCAGAAAATCGCCGTCGCCTGCGACACACACAACAGAACGTTCCGGGTAAAGCGTCTGCATCGCCAGCGCGGCGGGCAAGCCGTAGCCCATCGAGCCCGACGTGGCGCCGACGAGTCCGCCAAATTTGCGCACGCGATAAAACCGGTGCACCCAGCCGGAGAAATTGCCGGCGCCCTGCGTGATGACCGCGTCAGACGGCAGGTTGTCGCGCAGCCAGACCATGATCTCGCCGAGATTGACCGCGCCCGGCACCGGCGTCGCCTTCTCGCCCCAGGCAAGATAGTCGGCATGCGCCGTGTCGCTCTCGCCCCGCCAGGCAATCTCCTTGGGCGCCTGCAGCTTTTCCAGCGCCAGGCAAAACGCCGTCGGCGCCGCATTGATTGCGAGAAGCGCATGATAAACGCGGCCTAGTTCCTCCGCGCCCGGATGCACATGCACAAGTTTGGTCTGCGGTTCGGGAATGTCGAACACGCTGTAGCTCTGCGACGGCATTTCGCTGAAGCGTCCACCGATCAGAAGCACGAGATCTGCGCCCTTGACGCGCGCAAGCAATTTCGGATTTGGCCCGATGCCGAAATCGCCCGCGTAACAGGGGTGCAAGGCGTCGAACAAATGGCCGCGTCGAAACGTCGTGGCGACCGGCAAGGCAAACCGCTCGGCAAAACGCATCATTGCGAGCGTCGCCTGCTCGGTCCACCGGCTGCCGCCGATAAGCGCGATCGGACGTTTGGCGGCGGCCAACAAATCCTGCAGCCGGCGCATGTCGGATTCGCCCGGCCAGATCTCCACAGGTTCAAATGCAGTGGCGTCAGGCACCGAAACGCGTTCGCGCAGCATGTCCTCCGGTAGCGCGATCACCACCGGGCCGGGGCGCCCGTTGCAAGCCGTGTGAAATGCGCGCGAAACGATTTCCGGAATACGCGCGGGATCATCAATCTCTGTGGCCCATTTGGCCATCGTGCCGAAGACCGCGCGGTAGTCGAGTTCCTGGAACGCTTCGCGCTCGCGCATCTCGCGGCCGACCTGCCCCACGAACACGATCATCGGTGACGAATCCTGGCGAGCGATGTGAATGCCCGCCGAAGCGTTGGTGGCGCCGGGACCACGCGTAACGAAACAGATGCCGGGCCGGCCGGTTATCTTGCCGACGGTCTCGGCCATGATGGCAGCGGCACTTTCGTGACGGCAAACCGTCAGCTTGATGTCGCTGCCATAGAAGGCGTCGAGCGCGGCAAGATAACTTTCGCCGGGCACGCAGAACGCATGACGCACGCCCTGGATCGACAACTGGTCAATCAGGATTTCGCCGCCCGTGCGAGCATTGTCCTTGCCGCGCATCGAGGTTACTTCACGATTTTTGCCGGGGGAATCTTCGGCGAGAACGGCGCCGGTGTCATCAGCCAGTTCGACTGCTCGATCACGTTGCCGGCCTTCGCATTCTCCGCCAGGAAGTGCTTCCAGTCCGGATCCTGCATCATCTTCGCGCGTTTCTGCTCGCGGTCGCCTGCGCTCTCATAGACCCAGCCGTGCACCAGCGTGTTGAGCTGGCCGGTTTCGCTGACCATGTAATAATGCGGTTCGCCCATGTAGCGAAGCTGCACCGGATAGGCGAGCTTGCTGTAGAGCTCGAGCTGCGCCGGCACCCTGCCCGGCAGAATACGATACACGCGATGGTCGATGAGCACTTCGCTCCTCCCTTGAAAAAAGCCGCCTGATGCGGCGGTCAGGCGCGCACTCTTCCGGCAAGGCGCGCGCCGGTCAATAGGTCGGGAGCTGCAAGTCGCGAATGCGAGCGCGGCGATTTTGCGGTTCAGGTAGCCGGTTCGACGGAGGCAACTTGGTAGGTGTGCATCTCACCGTCTTCGTTACGAATGGATACATATTCGCCCGGCTGGAATGCATGCGCGCCGAAGCGATAGCCGCTCTCGTCGTCGTCTTGGCCCGTTTCGGGTTGTAATCAAACATCCACCGCCCGTGCTCGGGACCGCCTGGCTTGTGTACCAGCTGGCCGATCTCGTCGTCCTCACCCATCCCAGAATCGGCGCACACGGCAATGGTCGCGATGCTGCTTCCAGAGTGCGACGTCGATATGGTTCTTGGCATCGAGCGGGGCAACGAATTCGTAGCCGTGCTGCGTTGAGCCCTGCGGGAACTCCTTGGAGCGGGCAAGATTGAGCCGGATGCGCTTGAACGTATGTGGCAGGGTGGTCACGGGTGGTCTCCTTGGTCACTCTCTATATTGCACCCCATCATGCCAAAGTTCGGCAAGAGCGTTTTGATCTGGATCAGCCCGAAATTACAGGTCTTTGCGACAGTGACGCAGGTATGAAGGGCGCGGCGCGATGACAGCAGAGGCCTCGCAGCAGCCGGTAATCGACTTTCTTGGCAATTCCGCCAGCCATGCCGGCCTGCCGGTCAAGCGGATCGACACCCATGCCGCCTCGGTCTTTCTGGCCGGCGATCGGGCGATCAAGATCAAGCGCGCCGTGCGATTTCCGTTCCTTGATTTCTCGACGCTTGAAAAGCGCAAAATCGCCTGTCAGTCCGAAATCGCGGTCAATCGCGCCTTTGCACCCGCGATCTATCGCGGCGTCGTCGCAATTGCACGCGATCGCAGCGGCGGGCTCGCGATAGGCGGAAAAGGTGAACCGGTCGAATGGGCTGTCGAAATGCGTCGATTCGACGAGAGCCAGACGCTCGATCATCTGGCTGATGCCGGACGCATCGACGATGGCCTTGCCGAAGCACTGGGGCGCGCGGTCGCGGCGGCGCATCGGACAGCGCCAACGGTAACCGACGCGAATTTTACCGACACACTTGCCAAGATTATCGCGCAGAATGAGACGGAGCTCGCGGGCGAGCCGGACCTTTTCTCGCTGCAAGAGCTGCGGACGCTCGCCACTGCAACGCGCGCTGCATTCGAGCGCGTGAAACCATTGCTGGACGCGCGCGAGCGCGCCGGTCTCGTTCGCCGTTGTCATGGTGACCTGCATCTCGGCAACATCGTCTTGATCGACGGCAGGCCGGTGCTGTTCGACGCCATCGAATTCGACGACCGTATCGCCACCGGCGACGTGTTTTACGATCTCGCCTTTCTGCTGATGGATCTGATCGAGCGCGGATTTCCCGCCGCCGCCAATATTGTGCTCAACCGTTATTTGACGGACACGCAACGTCTGCATGATCTCGATGCATTGGCAGCGTTGCCGCTGTTCATGTCGGTGCGCGCGGCAATCCGCGCCAAAGTCACGGCCGCACGCCGCCGGCAAGGCGATGCACGCGCCGAACTGACGCAGCGCGCACGTGCCTATGCTGTCCTCGCACAAAAATTATTGGAGCCCGCAAAACCACGGCTGATTGCCGTTGGGGGCCTCTCCGGAACAGGCAAGTCGCTACTCGCCCGAGCGCTGGCGACCGCGCTTCCGCCGTCGCCGGGCGCGGTGGTGCTGCGCAGCGATGTCGAACGCAAGGCGCTGTTCGGCGTTGCCGAAACCGAGCGGCTGCCCGAAGCGGCCTATACGGCGGATGCAACCGCCAGGGTCTATGCAAGCCTCGCCGAAAAGGCGCGGCGGGCGACCGCCGCCGGGCATTCGGCGATCGCCGATGGCGTCTTCGCGAAACCCGCCGAGCGCGCCGCCATCGAAAAAGCTGCGGGAAGTGCCGAATTTCAGGGCCTTTTCCTCACGGCTAGCCTCGATACTCGCCTCGCCCGCGTCGGCACGCGCACCGGCGATGCATCCGACGCCGACGCCAACGTTGCCCGCATGCAAGATCAGTTCGACCTCGGGCACATTGCGTGGTCGAAGGTCGACGCTTCGGGGACGGCCGAAGAAACGCTCATCCGCGCTCGAGCAATGTTGAAGCTTGAATAAAGCAGCTATGCATTGCGCGACCCGCAGTCCCGCCGCCCGCCCTCTTGGCGTTGCCCATAAAAGCAATGCATAGCTTCATCTGCGAAAAGCTCCCGCCAGCCGGTTCCGCGCTATGAATGCCGCCAGATCCCGAACATTCTCCGCGCGCCACCTCGCGGTCGGGCTCGCTGGCTACTGCGCCTTCATCAATCTTTATTCCCCGCAGTCGATCCTGCCGCTGCTGTCGCAGGAATTTCACGCCACTGCGGCCGAAGTTTCCACTATCATCACCGTCAGCACGCTGGCGGTTGCGCTGACCGCGCCGTTCACCGGCGCGGTCGCCGACGTCCTCGGCCGCAAGCGCGTGATCGTGGCGGCGATGTTCGTACTGGTCATCCCGACCTTGATGGTGGCGCTGGCGACAAGTCTCCCGCAGCTCATTTTCTGGCGCGCGATGCAGGGGCTGGTACTGCCGCCGATCTTCGCGGTGACTGTCGCCTATATCGGCGACGAATGGTCGACCAAGGAGGCGACCACCGCCGCCGGCATCTACTCATCGGGTTCGAGCCTCGGTGGCTTCAGCGGGCGGCTGGTGACCGGTTTCTTCGCCGACCTGATCGGATGGCGCGCGGGTTTCGCCGCACTCGCCGCAATCGCCTTTGCCGGTGCAATCGCGGTCGCGTTCCTGCTGCCGCCCGAGCGCCGCTTCGTACGTTCGCAGGGACTGCTCGCCTCCGGCCGGCAGATGCTGGCACATTTCCGCAACGGCCAACTGCTCGCCACCTACGCAGTCGGCTTCGGCGTGTTGTTCAATTTCATCTGCACGTTCACCTTCGTCAGCTTTCACCTCGCCGCAGCTCCGTACAATCTCTCGGCCAGCTGGCTCGGCGCGATTTTCGTCGTCTATATCGTCGGCTCCGTGCTCACGCCCTGGACCGGCTGGGCGGTCGGCCGGTTCGGGCGACGGCACTTCATGGTAGGCGTGATCGCGGTGTGGCTTGCGGGGATTGCACTGACACTTGCGCCGTCGCTGCCGCTAATCATCGTCGGCCTCGCGCTCGGCGCCGGCTGCGGCCTGATTTGCCAGGCGGTATCGACCGGCTATGTGACGACAACCGCCAAGGCAGGCCGCTCGTCCGCCGTCGGACTCTATGTCACGTCCTTCTATACGGGCGGCAGCTTCGGCGCGGCGGTCGGCGCCTTCGCCTGGACGCTGGGTGGCTGGTCGGCCTGCGTTGCGCTGGTGGCGGCCATGCTCGTCATCATGGCGGCCATCGTCATGTTCGCCTGGACCGGCACCGCCCGCCGGGAAACGCCGAGCCCTATCGAGCCGGCTTAGTCTGCGCTGGCGTGCCAGAGCGGCGTGTAGCCACGCTCGAGCACATCAAGAATCGACGGCGGCGTGAGCACGTCGGCCTCGACGCCGCGCCGGCGCGGGATCGACTGGCTGTAGCCTGCCGCAGTCCATCGCAGCAGGCGCCTGCCCCGGACGGCGTAGGCCTCGTCTACGAGCGCGATCATCGCGCCGTCGGGAAGCGTGTCGAGCTTTCGTACGTGAGCGCGCTTGGCCGCGCCAACCAGCCGCTCGGCGTGAAGCACAGCGTCCATCGCAGGCGCCGACGCGCGCTTCTTTTTGCCCGCGAACAACAATGCGAAGTGTTCGGCATCCTTGCGGCGGCATTCGAAACAAGGCCGGTGTCCGGCGGCAAAGGCGGTCACCTCGTCGAGAAAGAACAACTCGGTATAGCTGTCGCCCCACACAACGCGATGGCGGTTGTTGAATTCGAGTTTGCAGCAGATCCACTGCTTCGACGTCCAGCGCCGGCTGCCGAGTTTCTGCCTGTCATCGTGCAGTCGCCCGCCACGATTGCCCATCAACGTTCCGCGTGCGGGCGTAGCGAACAGTTCGCCGAAGGGGTTGACGCGGTTGGGAAGCGGCATGCTCAATTCTCTCCGCTGTCATGCCCCGCGCAAGCGGGGCATCCAGTGACCTCCGAACCAGCATTGAATACTGGATCGCCCGCTTGCGCGGGCGATGACAGCATCAGACAGCAAAGCTGGAAGTGTTTTACCCCTGCGGCTGCGGGGCGACTTCACCCGTCGGCGCGTCGGGCCGCGGACGCGGCTTGCCGGACGGCGGCACTGCGGACGAGCGCGGTGTGCTCGGCTCGATCACCGATTCCCGCACAGGCCGCTTGCCCGCGATCAGATCGATGATCTCGTCGCCGGTGAGCATCTCAAATTCAAGCAGGCCTTTCGCCAATACTTCAAGATCGGCGCGTTTGTCGGTGAGGATCTGCGTCGCTTCCGCATATCCGGCCTCGACCAGCTTGCGAACTTCAGCATCGATCGTCTGCGCGGTCGCTTCCGAGATATTCTGCTGGCGCGACACCTGATAGCCGAGGAAAACCTCGTCCTGGTTCTCGCCGTAAGCCACCGTGCCGAGCTTGTCGGACAAGCCCCAGCGAGTGACCATGAGGCGGGCAAGCTTGGTCGCCTGCTCGATGTCGGAGGCGGCGCCGGAGGTCACCTTCTCGCGGCCGAACACCATTTCCTCGGCGACGCGGCCACCCATCATGATGGCCAGACGCGAGGTCATCTGCTCGCGACTCATCGACAGCTTGTCGCGCTCTGGCAGCTGCATCACCATGCCGAGGGCGCGGCCGCGCGGAATGATGGTGGCCTTGTGCACCGGGTCGGTCGCCTTGACGTTAAGCGCGACGAGGGCGTGGCCGCCTTCGTGATAAGCGGTCAACATCTTTTCTTCATCGGTCATCACCAGCGACTTGCGCTCGGCGCCCATCATGACCTTGTCCTTGGCGTCTTCGAATTCGGCCTGCGTGACCATGCGCTTGTTGCGCCGCGCCGCCATCAGCGCCGCTTCGTTGACGAGATTCATCAGATCGGCGCCGGAGAAGCCCGGCGTGCCGCGCGCGATCGTCTTCAGGTTCACGTCCGGTGCCAGCGGCACCTTGCGCACGTGAACCTTCAAAATGCTTTCGCGTCCAACCACGTCCGGGTTCGGCACGACCACCTGGCGGTCGAAACGGCCGGGCCGCAGCAGTGCGGGATCGAGCACGTCGGGACGGTTGGTCGCCGCGATCAGGATGATGCCTTCGTTGGCCTCAAAGCCATCCATCTCGACCAGCAACTGGTTGAGCGTCTGTTCGCGCTCGTCATTGCCGCCGCCGAGACCGGCGCCGCGATGACGGCCGACCGCATCGATTTCGTCGATGAAGATAATGCAAGGCGCATTTTTCTTCGCCTGCTCGAACATGTCGCGCACGCGGCTGGCGCCGACGCCGACGAACATTTCGACGAAGTCGGAGCCTGAAATCGTGAAGAACGGCACATTGGCTTCGCCGGCGACGGCACGCGCGATCAGCGTCTTGCCGGTGCCCGGCGGGCCGACCAGCAATACGCCGCGCGGAATGCGCCCACCAAGACGCTGGAATTTTCCGGGGTCGCGCAGGAACTCGACGATCTCCTGCAAGTCCTGTTTCGCTTCATCGACTCCGGCGACATCTTCGAATGTCACGCGGCCGTGCGCTTCAGCCAGGAGCTTGGCGCGCGACTTGCCGAAACCAAGCGCCTTGCCGCCCGCGCCTTGCATCTGGCGCGACAGGAAGATCCACACGCCGATCAGCGCGATGAAAGGTAGCCACGACACCAGCAACGAGACGAACCACGGAACGTTATCCGATGGCGGCCGCGCGGTGATCGAAACGCCCTTTGAATAAAGTTTCTGCACCAGGCCGGGATCGTTCGGCGCATAAGTCTGGAAGCTGGTGCCGTTGGCGAAGGTGCCATGAATGTCCGGCCCCTGAATCACAACATCGCGAACGCGACCCTGGTCGACCTCGGACAGAAGCTGCGAGAAGGAAATATCTTGCGCGGTGGTGCGCTGGCCCGGGTTCTGAAACAGCGTGAACAACGCCAACAGGAGCAGGACGATGATCACCCAAAGGGCGAAATTCCGGAGATTAGCGTTCATCAGGTATCCTGACCCCGCCGCGTGCGAGCGCCGCGGCCGTGTGTTTTATGCATCCGGTTCGTGGCGACTTCACGTCGGACCTGTTCGACCAATGTAGGCAGCACCGGCCCCCATGAAAAGGCCTCGAATCTTAATATTCTAGCGCCTTTTCGGCCGCCTCGCTCGCTCCGGTCGGCGTTTGGTTAAGAGGTTACGACGGCGCGGGGGGGCCCGTTCGACGATCATTTGGCGCCCGGCGAGCGTCACGACCGCACCCGCCAAAGTGCGGCGAAAACGCCCGTCGCCGGTACTTTGGGCGGCATCGAGTGCCGATTTGAGCGCCTCAAGCTTCCCGAGTTCGACGGGCCCCTCGTCGCCCACTTGGGCGACCAGACGGCCAAGCAAACGCAGCGCGATTTCGGCGGGCAATTCCGCAAACCGGCGGGCTTCAAGCGCGACCGTGTGCGGACGCGGCATGTCGACCACCAGGGCAGCAGCGCGATCAACCGCGGCTTCGATCGCGGTCTCCGCTCGCCTGAGACGACGCGCGAGTTGCGCCAACCGTCCGGCATCGAGGCCCTCCTCCGCCAGCGCGCTCATCAAGCCGCGCAGCCGCACGCGCGTAAATTTCGGATCCCGGTTCGAAGGGTCCTCCGCGTACGCAATCTTTGCGGCACGCAAAGTTGCAATCAGCCGCGCCTTGCTGATCTCGAGCAGCGGCCGCACCAGGGTGATGGAGTGCTCTCCGTCGACGGGCAGCATCGCCATGCGTGTCATGGCGCCGAGACCGGTGAGGCCGCTGCCACGGCTCATGCGGATCAGCACTGTCTCCGCCTGGTCGTCGAGCGTGTGTGCGGTGAGGATGTGCGCAGCGCCGGCCTTGTGGGCGGCGCTGCCGAGCAATTTGTAGCGCGCCATGCGCGCCGCATTTTGCAAGCCAGCCGACGGCTTGCGTCCGCTCCAGCGCAATGTGCGGTGAGCGATCTTGAGCTTGCGCGCGAGACGCGCGACCGCCGCCGCTTCGTGCTTCGATTCCTTGCGCAGGCCGTGGTCGACGGTAACCGCGATCAGCGTCGGCTTTGACTTGAGGGCGTCACGCCAGCGCGCAGCGAGCAGCATCAACGCGGTCGAATCCGGCCCGCCGGAGACGGCGAGCACCAGCGTGGGAAATGCCTGCAAACCGGAAAAGAGCGCTCTGGCTTCCGTCGCCGATACTGCCATCGATTTTTGCGCAGGCATGACCGCACCCGAAATCCCGGCTTTCGCCCTCGGATGAAATCCAAGGACGTTTTCGGATCACACCTTAGCAGTGGGCGCGTTTTTGTTCCTGCGTAACGCCGCGTTTCACACCGGCGGAAGCACGCGGATACTTGCGGCCGATTTCGGCCAGCGTGGCACAGGCGGCCTCATTCTGGTTCATGGCGGCTAGCGACTGGCCAAGACGGAGCAGGGCATCAGGCGCCTTGCCCGCGCGTTCGAATTTCGTCGAGACACCCAAGAACGATTCCGCCGCATCACGATAGCGCTGCTGCTGGAAGAGGCTTTCGCCCAGCCAATATTGCGCGTCCGGCACCAGACGCTCGTTCGGATATTTCCCGACGAAATCGCGAAAGGCCTGTTCGGCCAGCGCGTAGTCCTTATGCAAGACGTAGCCATACGCCATGTCGTACTCGTCCTGCGGAGTGGCCGAAGGCGGGAGTGTCGCCAGCTGGGGTCCGCCCGGCGCAACATTGCGCGCTTGCGGCTGTGCCGCGTTTTGCGATGCCGGCAGCTGTGTCGGAGCAGCGGATGCGACGGTCGCCGCTCGCGGCGCCATTGGCGGCGGCGCGCCTGCTTGCGATGGCGCGGGATCGTTTCCGGCAAGTGTTGATAGATCGAGCGGCGCGCCGGCGGCGCGGCCACCAGGCGCCCCGACCGGCGGCCCGCTCTCCTGCCCCGGTTCAGGCGCCGCGATTGCCGCCTGGTTTCCCAACGTGCGCGGCGCGCCCGGCGCGTTCGGATGTTGCGACGGATCGAACACGTCGGAACGGCGGCCCGGCGCTGTGGGAGGCGGCGGGCTGCCGGGTGCCACACCCGGTGCCATGGGTGCGCCCTGTGATGGCGGCGGCGCGGAGCCGCCTTTCCCGCCCATTTGCTGGAAGCGGTATTCGGTGTCGTCCTGCATGCGCTTGAGCTGCGTCTCGAGCTGCTGGTTGCGATACTGAAGCTGCTCGATGGTGCCTGTCAGCTGGCGCAGCGCACCTTCCAAGCGGTCGAGCCGGACGCTCAGGTCACCGGGATCGGTCTGCGCCACCCTGCCTTGCGGCTGCGGTTGCGGAGCGGCACGCGATTGAGCCGGCGGCTCACCGCGGCTGAAAAGATTGTCGAGAAAATTGCCAGACGAACGCTCTTCCTGTGCCAGCGCTGGGCCGGCCAGAAGCAGCGACAGCGCGGCGAAAGCCGCGAAGGAAAACGTCGATAGTAAACGCGTCATGTCACATGATGTCCGGCAGCGGCCCCTTTGGCCGGATAGGCGTAGCATAAGGCCGGCTGCGTCGAAATTGTGACTGTGGGCCTCGCTAGTGCCCGTTCTTTGACGGGACGCAGCACAGACGGCGCACAGGTGTCCGGGACAGGCCCGGACACCCTGTTCCTTGTTCCGCAACAGGTGGACTAGGAGCTTACCCCGAGCACCGTGACCGCGCGGCGATTCTGCGACCAGCACGATATGTCGTTGCAGACGGCGACCGGACGCTCTTTGCCGTAGGAGATCGTGCGCATGCGTTGCGCCTGGATCCCGCGCGAGGTCAGATAGTCACGCACCGCCTGCGCACGGCGAGCGCCCAGCGCGATGTTGTATTCGCGCGTACCGCGTTCGTCAGCGTGCCCCTCGATGGTGAACTGACCATACTGGCTATAGGTCGTGAGCCATTGCGCCTGCTTGTCGAGCGTCGCGCGCGACTGCGGCGTGAGTTCGGTCGAGTCCGTTTCGAAGAACACGCGGTCGCCGACGTTGACCACGAAGTCTTGCTGGCTGCCGGGCGTCGCCTGCCCTGCCGCGTTTGCCTGCGCGTCCTCGCCCGTTTTGTTGGCGCAAGCCGAGATTGCCAGAGCCGCGGCCAAGACCGCCGCGAGCCGGGCGCCGTGCATCATTTTCTTCATATCGATCATTCCGGTGCCTCCATTCACGCATACCGACCGGAGCATGCATGTGGGTCTAGCAGGCCGTTCGTTAAGCGAACGTTCCATCAACCTTGATGGAACATTGCACAGGCCCATTTAAACTGCCGGAGTCTCTTAAACCGTTTCTGATGGTTAAGACACGGTGAAAATGAGGCCGGTTTACGACATCACGACAACAGCGGCGACCAGGCCGGATCCGACGCATAACTGGGTGTCGGAACCTTCAGTTCGTTGCGACCGGTGACGTCTATTGTAAAGAGCGACGGGCCCTGCCCGACGTCCCGAAAGAACATAAGAACTCGTCCGTTTGGCGCGAAGGTCGGCCCCTCATTGTGGAAACCCTCGGTTAGCACCCGTTCGCCCGAACCGTCGGGCTTGAGGATGCCGATGGAAAAATTCCCGCGCGCCTGGCCCGTGAAGGCGATGTAGTCGCCGCGCGGCGACCAGACCGGCGTCGAATGATGGCCCTCGCCGAAGCTGATGCGTTGCGCCGGACCGCCACTCGCCGGCATCACGTAGATCTGCTGTGTGCCGCCGCGGTCGCTCTCGAAGCAGATGCGCTGTCCATCCGGCGAATAGCACGGCGCGGTGTCGATCGCCGGCGTATCGGTGAGCCGCGTCGTTTGTTTCGAGCGCAGATCCATCACGAACAGATTGGCGTTGCCGCCCTGCTGCAGGCTCATGATCACGCGCTGGCCGTCGGGCGAAAATCTCGGCGCGAATGTCATGCCGGGAAAATTCCCGACGATTTCGCGCTGGCCGGTTTCGATATTGAGCAGGTAAACGCGCGGATCACCCTGCCCGTAGGACATATAAGTGATCTCTTGCGTGGACGGATTGAAACGCGGCGTGAGGACCAGATCGTCGCCGCGCGTGAGATAGCGCACGCTGGCGCCGTCCTGATCCATGATCGCCAGGCGCTTCACCCGCCGGTCCTTGGGCCCGGTTTCGTCCACGAACACGACGCGGCTGTCGAAATAACCTTTTTCGCCGGTGAGGCGCTCGTAGATCGCGTCTGAAATGATATGGGCGATGCGCCGCCAGTTGTCAGGCGTCGTGAAGTACTGTTTGCCGTCAAGCTGCTGGCCGGCGAACACGTCCCACAAGCGGAATTCGGCTTTCAACCGCCCGTCGCCCTGGCGCGTAATGCGGCCGGTGACCAGCGCCTGCGCGTTGATCGTGCGCCAGTCGGGGAAACGGGGAACACTGTCGGTGTTGGTAATTCTCTCAATGAACGCGGCCGGATTGATCGGCGCGAACAATCCGCTGCGTTGCAGATTGTTGCTGATGACGCCCGTGACATTGCGACCGATATCGCCCTCGGTCGGCGCCCCGGACAGGAAGTCCGGCAACGCAATCGGCATCGGCTGCACATTGCCTTGATTGATGTCGATGTTGAGCACCGCATTGGCCGGACGTGGGCCGAGCGCGGCGAGCGTGCCCGCTCCGATGAGCAGATGGCGGCGACTTAATTTGGGCTTGGCAATATCAATCACGGGCTTGCACTACCTTGCGGGAATATCGTGAAACATCTGCTTGGTATCGAAGGTGAAGTCGATTTCTTTCCATTGGTCGTAGTGGTCGGGGCGCAGCATTGTATAGGGCTGGCCGACGAATACCGCTCGAACGGCGCTGTCGCGCATCGCGTTGAATTGCGCGCCGCTCCCGCTTGTCATGACCAGCGGTCCGGCCGCCAGCGTTCCATCCTTCTTGAATCTGATTCGGATGGTGACCTGGCTCTGTGCGGCATCCTGCATGCCGACCGGCGGATTCCACAACGCCATCAGTCGCGCGCGCAGCGCGTCGATTTCGGACTGCGACAGCTTGGCGGCCATGCCGGAGGCGGTCCCCAGCGACGGCGTCGTATTGAGGTCGGTGCCGGTCGCCGCGGTGCGCTGTGAATCGCGCTTGTCGAGCAACGCCGCGATTTTGTCCGCATCGAACTTCGGCTGTTGCTTTTGCGGCGGTTTCTTCGGCGGCAGCGGCTGCGGTTCAACCTTGGTCTGCGGTTTCGGCTCGTCCGGCTGCTTGAGCTTCTCTGCAATCGGATCGGGCTTGGCCTGCTGCGGCTCGGGTGGCGGCGCAACTTCCTTGGCGGCCTGGATTTCCTTCTTCTCGGTCACCTTCGGCTTTGCCTCTTCGATCGGCTTTGGCGGCTCCTCCGCCTTTTTCTCGACCACGGGCTTGGGCATTTCGACTTTGGGTGCGTCCTTCACACCTTTGGTCATTTCCGAAAAGTCTTTCTCGCTGACGAGATCGACCGGAAGCAACTCCGCCGGCGTCACATCGAATGTCTTGCCGGAAAAGGACAGCGTCGCCCACAGCAGCACCGCCGCGTGCAGGCCGGCCGAAATCGCTGTCGCCTTTCTCATCACTGCGCTTTCGCGCCCTGTTCGAATTCGGTGACCAAGGCTACACGATGGAAGCCGGCCGATGACAGCCGCCCCATCACCTTCATCATGGTCCCGTAATCCACCTTCTTGTCGCCGCGCACATAAATGCGGGCGTCGGTCCCGCCCCGCGCGTCGGCCACCGCCTGCATCTTGGGGACTAGGTCGTCCACTGCGATTTCGCTATTTTGCAGGAAAATCTGGCCTTTCTCGTTGACGGAAATGGTCAGCGGTTCCTTGTCCTGTTCAAGGCTCTTGGCCTGGCTTTGCGGCAGGTCGATCGGCACGCCGACGGTCAGCAAGGGCGCGGACACCATGAAGATGATCAGCAACACCAGCATCACGTCGACCATCGGCGTGACGTTGATCTCGCTCATCACCCGCTGACGGTGATGCTTGCGCCTCCCGATGACCGGTGTGCCGGCATTGGCGGCCATGGAATGACCCTACCCTCGCTCGTCCATCTGCCTTGAAAGGATCGCAGCGAACTCGTCGGCAAAACCCTCGAGCCGCTGCGCCTGCTTGTTAACCTCGGCCGCGAACTTGTTATAGAAAATGGTCGCCGGTATGGCGGCGACAAGGCCAAGCGCGGTCGCAAATAACGCCTCGGCAATGCCGGGCGCAACCACCGCCAACGAGGTGTTTTTCGAGGCGGCGATCGACTGGAAGCTTGTCATGATGCCCCACACCGTGCCGAACAGGCCGACGAAGGGGCCGGCCGATCCGACGGTGGCAAGCACAAGCAGACGCCTTTCCAGACGCTCGACCTCGCGCGCAATGGTCACTTCCATCACCTTCTCGATCCGCATCTGCAATCCGGCGAATGAGCGGCCGCTGCCTTCGAAACTGCGTTTCCATTCCCGCATGGCCGCAACGAACAACGCGGCCATCGAGTGAGCCGGGCGCGACGACAGCGCACGGTAGAGTTCGTCCAGCGATTGACCGGACCAGAACGCCTGCTCGAAGCGGTCCATCGCACGGCGCGTGCGGGTGTAGAGCACGGTCTTGTCGATCGCGATCGCCCAGACCCAGACCGAGCAGACCAGCAGACCCACCATCACTGTCTTGACGACCCAGTGGGCGTTCCAGAATAGCGTGAAGAGCGACAGATCGGATGAGGTCAGCGGGAGCACCGACTGTGCCACGTCGGCAGGATTCATAGGCACGTCCTTTCCGCTTGATCCGGTTCCGTCGGTCGAACCGGCGCGGCGCAATTTTCGGGATCAGCGAGCGCGCGCGGTAATGCCGCCGACGCGCTTCGTCGAAGACCTGTTTCGCGAAATTCGTATGTCCCATCCACCGGCGACCTACGAAATCCCCGCGAAACTTGGCCAAACTTGGGCGCGGAAGCGGGCATTTGAGCCCTAAACAGCGCTGATTATGGTTAAGGAGTCGTTACCGTCCTTAGGCGCCGGATGCACGAAGGCCGCCCAACCGGGCGGCCTCGGCAGCAGATCAACATCCCAGGCTGGGATTGCGCAGGCTTCGGACGGCTCAGCCTTGCGGCTGGTTGGCATCCGGCGCGGGCCGATCACGGCGCTCGGCCATGAACTGGTCGAACTCGGTCTTGTCCTTGGCAAAGCGCAGGCGATCGAGGAAGGAGCGGAATTCGCGTTGCTCTTCCTCCAGCCGGCGCAGCGTTTCAGTGCGGTATTCGTCGAATGCCCGATTGCCGCTGGTGGGCGCGCTATTCCAGGGCCCGCCGCTCATCCTGTTGCGCATCCAATCCATCTTGCGGTCCATCTTGTCTTGCCAGCGGCCATGGCCGCCATATCCGCAACATCCCATTCGTCCGCTCCCGATTGTGAAGGCGAGGACGCAAAGACCAAGTGGCCACCAGGCCATGAACCCGAGGATGATCAGAGCAATCCAGGCGGGTTTGCCGAATTCGTCGAGCCTTGCGGTGATTGGCATTGTCGACCTCGTGTGAATGTAAATAACATTTACATAGCTAAGCCCGTACAAGGGCACTGTCAAGCGGAGCAAACATTAAATTGGGGGACAGCCTGCCGGGCGCCAGCCCTGCGCGCAAAAAATGCGGGCGGACGATCAGCGCCGTGACGAAACCGTCGTGAGCCCAAGCCCTCGGAGGTAAATCAGCACGGCGGCTTCCAGCAGTTCTTCCGGCGGCATCGGCAGCGCGCGCCGTGCGGCATCGCCGCGGCCGAACAGCGAAGCGATACCGTGCGTCATCGACCAGACATGCAGCGCCACCATCAGCGCCGGCGGCCGCCCTTGCGGCGGCATCAACGCGACGAGTTTCTCGGCTGCCGCACGCAACACGGCAAAGGCGTTCTCGCTCGCTTCACGCAACTGCGGATCGGAGTCGAGCGGCACGCCCGCTTCGAACATCGCCGAGTAATAAGCCGGCTCGCCTTTGGCAAAGGCGAGGTAGGCTTTGCCGAGACGATCGAACGCCGTCATCACGTCCGGCCTGCCTTCGTCCCATGCTTTCGCCAGCGCGGCACTGAAAAGCACGAAGCCGCGCTGCGCCACATCGGCGAGCAGCGCGTCGCGGTCGCGGAAATGCCGATACGGCGCGGCAGGGCTCACCCCGGCAAAGCGCGCGGCATCGGCGAATGTAAATCCGGCCGGACCTTTTTCGGCGATCAGCTCAAGCGCCGCGCGCACCAGGGCTTCTTTCAGATTGCCGTGGTGATAGCTGCGCGTGCTGCGCTTGCCCCATCTCATGTGAAGGGCTTTTACATGACGGCAGCGGCCGCGTCGATGCTGGACTCACGAATGCTGGCGGCGCTTCGCTGCCAATGGCAGATGATCGAAAAGCGTCGGACCGTTCGGCTGCGCGCCTTCGATGGTGAGCAGCCGCAGCTTGGTGACCACGCCGCCCGGGGCGGAGAAGCCGCCCGCCTTGCCGCTGGCGGCCAGCACGCGATGGCACGGCATGATGATCGGACACGGATTTTGTCCGAGCGCCTGCCCGACCTCACGCGCCAACAGCTTGTCGCCAAGCCGCTCCGCGATCTCACCGTAAGTCATCGTCTGACCCGGCGGAATTGTGCGCGCGACAGCGTAGACGCGCGTGTTGAAGTCCGGCACGCCCTCATTGTCGATCACCACGTCGCTCAGGTCGTGGGGTTCGCCGCGGAGCAATGCGACAATGCCGTCGATCGCGCGCTGCACGTCCGCAGGCGGTGGCGTCTCTCGCGCCCCGGCATAGCGGCGCAACACGCGCGCGCGTGTCGCGCGTTCATCCATTTCGGGAAGCTGCACGCCGGCAATGCCGCGCGGGCTCCAGACGATTCCGCAAGCGCCGATAGCCGTCTCGAACAATGCAAAATGAAGTTCCGGCATAGTGCGGCGACTTTACCACGCGCCGTCAGGAACCGCCGCCCGATTCCTGATCCGCTTTCATGGCAATGCGCAAAGGCTTCGGGATCGGCCTGGCGCGCCCACCGGAGACGAAGGCGACCTGCACATGCGCTTCGACGATCAGGTCCTCGCCGCGCATGACCTTCTGGTTGAGCGTGACGGAGGCCCCTTTGACCTCTTCCGGAGTTGTGACGATGTCGAGCACGTCGTCCATGTGGGCCGGCTTCCTGAAGTCGATGCTCATGTGCCGCACCACAAAGGCAAAGCCCGGTGCTTCCTTCTCCGCCTGCTCGAACAACGCGCGGTGGTCGGCGCCGATCAGCCGCAGATAATTGGTGCGCCCGCGCTCCATGAAACGCAGATAACTCGCGTGATAGACGATGCCGGAGAAATCCGTGTCCTCGTAATAGACGCGCACGGCCTGATGGTGCTTGCCGTCGCGGATTTCTCCGTCGAGCGCATTGGCCGCCACGGCGCTACTCCTGCTCGTCCTGTCCGAATAGCCCGAACTGGCTCGCGTCACGTGCCGGCTCGGCAAGGCCGAGGTGCTTGAACGCCGCCGATGTCAGCAACCGCCCGCGCGGTGTGCGCTGCAGAAAACCTTTCTGGATCAGGAATGGCTCGATGATGTCTTCGATGGCGTCGCGCGGCTCCGACAACGCGGCCGCCAAGGTGTCGACGCCCACCGGCCCGCCGCCATAGTTTTCGGCGATGGTCTTGAGATAGCGGTGGTCCATGGCGTCGAGCCCGGCGCCGTCCACTTCCAGCGCGAGCAGCGCGCGGTCGGCGGTTTTGCGGTCGATGGTCTTGGCGCCATCGACGTGGGCAAAGTCGCGCACGCGGCGCAGCAATCGGCCGGCGATGCGCGGCGTGCCGCGGGCACGGCGCGCGATTTCGTTGGCGCCATCGGGCGCGATGCCGATGCCGAGCACGCGGGCGCCGCGGTTGACGATCTCCTCCAGTTCTTTCTCGGAATAGAAATTGAGCCGCACCGGGATGCCGAAGCGGTCGCGCAGCGGATTGGTCAGCAACCCGGCGCGCGTCGTGGCGCCGACCAGCGTGAATGGTGACAGGTCGATCTTCACCGAGCGCGCCGCGGGGCCTTCGCCGATGATGAGATCGAGCTGGAAATCCTCCATCGCCGGATAGAGGATTTCCTCCACCGCAGGATTGAGCCGGTGAATCTCGTCGATGAAGAGCACATCGCGCGGCTCGAGATTGGTCAGCAACGCCGCAAGGTCGCCGGCTTTCGCAATCACCGGGCCGGATGTGGCGCGGAAGTTCACGCCCAGTTCGCGCGCGACGATCTGCGCCAGCGTGGTCTTGCCGAGGCCCGGAGGACCGACGAAGAGCACGTGGTCGAGCGCTTCCTTGCGCGCGCGTGCCGCCTCGATGAACACCGACAGATTTGCGCGCGCCTGTTCCTGGCCGATGAATTCGGTCAGGCGCTGCGGCCGCAATGAAGCATCCGCGTCGTCGTCGCGTTTATCGGCAGCTACAAGGCGGCGCGGATTGTTCACTTCGCCAACTCCTTAAGACCTTGCCGGATCAACGTCGCCGTGTCGGCGCCCTCGCCCACGTTGCGCGCCGCCGCGGCAATCGCGGCCGCGGCCTGCGGATGCCCGTAGCCAAGATTGACGAGGGCAGAGACAGCATCGGCCATCGGCCTGGGCGCACGGTTCTCATCCAGCGCGCCGGCGAGATGCACAACGGCCGGATCGATATTGGCAAAGGCCGGCACTTTATCCTTCAACTCGGTGACGATGCGCTCGGCCACTTTCTGGCCGACGCCGGGCGAGCGCGCCACCATCGCCTTATCGCGCATCGCGATCGCGGACGCGAGTTCGGAAGCCTTGAGGGTGCCGAGCACCGACATCGCGACTTTCGCCCCGACGCCCTGCACCGTCTGCAGCAAGCGGAACCATTCGCGCTCGATATCGCTTCCGAAACCGAACAGCTTGATCTGGTCCTCGCGCACGTAGGTTTCGATCGACAACGTCGCGGCCTCGCCCGGCGACGGCAACGCCTGCATGGTGCGCGCTGAGCAATGCACCTGGTAGCCGACACCGCCGACGTCGAGGATGATGTAGTCCTCGCCATAACTGTCGACGATGCCTTTGAGCTTGCCGATCATGACGCCGCCACCTTCAGCAGCACGCTCGTGCGATGATGCGCGTGGCAAATCGCGATCGCCAGCGCGTCGGCGGCATCCTCGCTCTGCGGATCGGCCTTCGGTAACAACACGCCAATCATCATGCGAATCTGGGCTTTTTCGCCGTGACCGGCACCGACAACGGTCTTCTTCACGACGTTTGGTGCGTATTCGGCGACCGCCAGGCCAGCCCGTGCCGGCACCAGCATGGCGATGCCGCGCGCCTGGCCGAGCTTGAGCGTTGCCGCCGCGTTGGCGTTGACAAAGGTGGCTTCCACCGCGGCCTCATGCGGCTGATAGCGCTCGATCACGGCGATCAAGCCATCGTGGATCGCCAGCAGGCGCGTGCCGAGTTCATCCCGCTCGCGGGTTTCGACCGAACCGCAGGCAACATGGACCAGCCGGTTGCCTTCGGACTCGATCAGGCCCCAGCCCGTGCGGCGGAGCCCCGGATCGATGCCGAGAATGCGAATCAGGTGACCCATCTCGGCTCCGTTGATAGCCCTGCGCTCCGCCCGCGCCTAGCAGGCATCGCTATGGCCTCTGATTACCCGCCGCGCCCCGTATTTCCGGCGGAATTACGCTATCATCGCAAGCGACGTCCTGGTCGGCCGCGGCCGGGTAATTCCCCGGGCAGTACATGATGCCGCATATTCGACAGCCTCTGTTTCTCGCATTTCTCAGCCTTGTCCTGGCGACGTCGCCGCTATGGGCGGAAGGCAAGCTCGCCGTCATCGAGAAATTCGCCAGCGCCAACACCGAGCTCATGGTCGCGCACTTCAACGACCCGGGCGCCCCGAAAGGCAAAGGCAGAGTTGGCCTGCTCGCCATCGCAACGCCCAGCCGGAACGCCTTCGCGTTCAATCAACCCGAGTGGGACAAATTGATCGAACTGTACAACAAGGCGGCCAAGATCGATTCGCCCGCGTGGACCGTGGTCGGGACCATGACGGAAACCGGAACTTCCGACGTCTCGCACCTCACGGTCAGTGCCGGTCCCGGGATGAATTTTGTCATCACGTCGCGCAAGGACGGCACGGTCGCGCACACATTGCCGAGAGCGGACTTTTCACGGCTTCAAAAAGCGCTGCGCGAGGTCAAGGATTTTCTGTCGAACTGATGCGCTTCGCGCGCAGGATGGGCGTGCGCCCGCTCAGTTCGGATTCGGAATCCGCAGCCGTTTTGCACTAGGATGGCCGCGCCATGCCGGGTTCTTCCTCCTCCTCTCGCCGCGCCAGCCGGCGGGCCGTCATCATTGGCGGCTCGATGTCCGGACTGTTCACCGCCGCGTTCCTGCGGCAGATCGGCTGGGACGTCGACGTCTACGAACGCTCCAGCGTCGAACTGGTTGGCCGTGGCGCCGGCATCACCGGTCATCCGGAATTGCTCGATGCTCTGGAAGCAAGCGGCGCCGGCACCAGGGATCTCGGCGTTGAGGTTCCCAAGCGCGTCGCGATCGACCGCGATGGCCGCGTCACCGACGAGCGGCCGCTGCGGCAAATCCTCACCTCCTGGGACCGGCTCCAACGTCTGCTGCGCGATACGATCGACGAAGCGCACTATCACCTCGGCTGGAATTTCGAACGCGTCGATCAGGACGAGCGCGGTGTGCGCGTGCAATTTTCCGGCGGGCGCGTCGAGCATGCCGACATCCTGATCGGTGGTGACGGAATTCGCTCAAGCGTCCGCGCGCAGATGGCGCCGGAGGTGCAGCCGATTTATGCCGGCTATTACATCTGGCGCGGCGCACCCAACGAGGCCGATCTCGAACCCGAAACCCTGAACAGCATCTATCCGCTTTTCACGTTTTACCTGCCTGAGCATCAGCAGGTCATCACTTACCCGATCGCCGGATTCGACAATGACCTTCGCCCGGGCAAGCGCCGTTTCAACTTCATCTGGTACCGCGTCGCCGACGCCGCGACACTGCGCGAGATGAATGTGGACGAAAACGGCGTGCAGCACGAATATTCGGTGCCGCCGCCCCTGATCCGCAAGGATCTGATCACCAGTATGTACAAGGATGCGCGCGAAATTTTGCCGCCCGCCTTGCTCGAACTCGCTGATGAAGATCAAGCAGCCGTTCATCACGCCGATCTACGATTTCACGGCACCGGCCATCGTGTACGGCCGTGTCGCCATGGTCGGCGATGCTGCTGCGAATGCGCGGCCGCATATGGGATTCGGCATGGCGAAGGCAGGCACCGATGCACAGGCTCTGGCCAAGGCGCTGCGCGACCACGATAACATCGACGACGCGCTCGAAGCCTACAACGAAGAACGTCAGCCGGTCGGCAATAATATCGTGATGCATGGGCGCAAGCTCGGCACTCATCTCGGCGTCAATCTCAAAACTGAAGACGACCGGCGCATGCATGAGCTGCTGCAAGACGACGGCGCGATGCTGGACTGGATCGCGGTGCCGCATTTTCTCGAGGCCTACAAATGAGCGATCTCCCGAAATCCGATTACGCGCGCAACATGCGCATCGTCGGCCATTCCGACCAAGGCGGGCGGCCCGACGGTGTGCAACTGATGGTGCATCGCGGCTATGCCTATGTCGGACATATGTTTTCCAAAGGATTCTCCGTCATCGACGTGCGCGACGCGAAAAAACCGCGCGCAGTGAATTTTGTTGCCGCACCGGCCAACACCTGGAACATCCATCTGCAGGTGCATGATGACCTGCTGCTGGTCATCCACGCCAAGGACATGTTCGCCGCCGCTGAATTTGCCGATGAACGCGCCTATTACAGCGGCGCCCTCGGCAAGACCGTCGGCACGGCCGAAGCCAAGCGAATGCGCGACTGGAGCGCTGGGCTTGCCGTCTACGACATTTCAAAACCTGACGCGCCGCGCCAGATCGGCTTCATGCCGGTCGACGGCGGCGGCATTCATCGCGTCTGGTACACCGGCGGCCGCTGGGCTTATGCCTCCGTGCTGCTCGACGGATTTACCGACTACATCTTCATGACGGTGGACATGAGCAACCCGGCGCAACCGCGTGAAGCCGGACGCTGGTGGATTCCCGGCATGAACCTGGCGGCCGGAGAGACACCATCATGGGCGGCCGCGCGGCGATACGGTCTGCACCACGCCATCATCCATGGCGATACGGCCTACGCCGCCTGGCGCGACGCCGGCATGGTTGTGCTCAACATCGCCGACCGCTCGAAACCGGAATTGGTCGTGCACCGTAATTGGTCGCCACCGTTCGGCGGCGGGACGCACAATTGCCTGCCGCTGCCTGACCGCGATCTGCTGGTGGTGCTCGATGAAGCCGTGCTCGATCATCAGGAAGACGGGCTGAAGCTGATCTGGGTGTTCGACAACCGCGTCGCGACAAATCCGGTAAGCATTTCGAGCTTCCCGACGCCGGCGGATGCCGACTACAAAGCCAAAGCCGGTCATTTCGGCCCGCACAACATTCACGAAAACCGGCCCGGCAGCTTTGTGTCGTCGACGTTGATTTTCGCCACTTACCAGAACGCAGGAATCCGCGTCTTCGATATGTCGAATGCATTTAGTCCGAAGGAGGTCGGCGCGCTGGTGCCGCCGCAGCCGACACGGCTTGCCGACACGCGGCCGAACCGCGCACGCGTCATTCAGTCTGCGGATGTGTTCGTCGATGCGAAGGGATTGATCTACGCGACCGATTACAATGCCGGACTTTATATTCTGGAATATGGCGGCTGAATCTTAAGCACTCATCTTCTGCACGAGCGCGTCCGACACTTCAAAATTGGCGTAGACGTTCTGCACGTCGTCATTGTCGTCGAGCGACTCAATCAGCTTGAGCATCTTTTCGCCGGCGTCGTCATCGAGCGCCACGGTATTCTGCGGCTTCCACAGCAGCGCCGACTTGCGCGGCTCGCCGAACTTCGTTTCCAGCGCCTTGGCGACGTCGCGCAGCGATTCCGTTGTTGTGAATATCTGGTGGCCATCGTCGTTCGACATCACGTCGTCCGCACCGGCTTCGATCGCCGCGTCCAGCATGGCGTCGGCGCTCGCAACCTTGGCATCGTATTCGACGACGCCGACATGATTGAACATGAACGACACCGCGCCGGTAGTAGCGAGATTGCCGCCGTTTTTCGTGAACGTGGCGCGCACTTCGCCGGCGGTGCGGTTGTGGTTGTCGGTGAGCGCCTCGACGATCACCGCCACGCCGCCCGGCCCGTAGCCCTCGTAGCGGATTTCGTCATAGTTCTCGGCGTCGTTGCCGGACGCTTTCTTGACCGCGCGCTCGATATTGTCCTTCGGCATGTTTTCGGCACGCGCCGCCAGGATCGCAGCGCGCAGGCGCGGATTGAACGCCGGGTCCGGCAATCCCATTTTGGCCGCCACCGTGATTTCGCGCGCCAGCTTGCCGAACACCTTGGAGCGGACTTTGTCCTGCTTGCCCTTGCGGTGCATGATGTTCTTGAACTGGGAATGACCGGCCATGTCCGCACGTCTCGTCAAATGAGTTGGTGACGGCCGCTATATAGGCCGCTGGCGCGGGAAAATAAATATCGGAAATAGCGGTCTTTTCAGACCGACGCGACCGCAACGTTGCGCAGGATGGCGCCGATACGGCTGCCGACTTTGGCCACGCTGCGATGGACGCGTGCCTTGTAGCGGACCACCGCGTCGCGATCGACCATGAAGAATTTCTTCTCCGGATAGGCGCGGCCGAAGACATCGATCAACATGCTGCGGAACTGGCCTGCGGCAAGATCGGGCTGCCGCGCAGGCACTTCGGCATAGGCCGCAAGTTCCGCCGAGGTGAGCGCGCACAGCAGCGCCGCCGGCTCCGTCGAATAGACCTGCTTGTGCTGCTGGATGGTGCGGATTGCGCGGTCGAGCGGCAGTTCCTGGCCGAGATCGATGCTGACGACCAACGGCTCGTCGTTGGTTGCCCGCGTGAGCGGAAACTGATCGATCAGCCAGTCGCCGAGGTGAACCACATTGCTGCGGCCGCGCCCGTACATCAGCACATCGTCCTCGTAGCGCGCGAACCACGTGTCGAGCCGCTCGATCAGGCGGTCGAGCGCCGGACGCGGGATCAGCTCGCGGCACTGCGTGCCGAAAATACCAATCGTCGTCCTGGCGCGAGACAGGACGTCGAAAACTTCATCGCCAAGCAGCGGCGGAAACAGGCCATTGCCGGTGCCGAGCACGATCAGGTCATAGCTGTCGCGCGCCGCACTGAGCGTGCGGAATGTCAGATGATCGACCTCCGCCTCGCCCGGCAGCAGCGCGTTGATCATATGGCGGCCGAGCCGACCGCTGAAATCGCTGCCGTCATCGCCCGAGATGACAGCAACTTTGCACGACACGACCGGCGACAGCCATTCGGTTGGCGTCAGCCGCATCAGCACCTGCGTCTCATCGATCGGCGTCGTGCATTCGATGCGGAAGCCATAGCGATCAAACAGAAGCGCGAGATCGTAGAAACTCATGTGATTGACGATGCCGAGCGCGCTTCGATCGGCGTCTTTCGCCAGATCTGTCGCACAATAGCTGAGGATTATGTCGCGCTTGCAGAAGCGCAGATGCGTGAAAAGATTTTCCACGTCGGCAATGCGCTCGAGCACCCCGAGCATGACAATGACGTCGCATTTCGATGCGGCTTCGGTCGGAAACTCGCCGGCATTCAAGTCGCAGGCTGGCGCCGCACGTTTCTTGCCGGCGCGGCTGACACCGCTGTAGTTGCAGCCGCCCGGCAATAGGCGCTGCAACGCCGCATCTCCGCTGAGATCCAGCACGCGCGCCCCCGAAGGGATGAACTGGGCGGCAAGTACAGCGCGAGGATCAACTTTCTTTTTCGGCGCGGGCTCCTGCTGCGCGGGATCGGCCGGCAGCTCAAGAGCGAGATTGCTGTTGACGAGCAGATTCATGGGCACCTGTGCCGAGGTCGCGCTGCCGGACCCCGCACATGCCGGCGAATCAACTTCACCTACCGAATCATCGCCGCGATTCGAGGTCAACAGTTCTCTGCTTTTGCCGTCAGCTCCAGAACGCCGGCCGCGTTTCCTGCAGGATGCCGCCGAGCCGGACCGCGCCGACCTTGCGGGCAAGGCCGGTGGCGTCGTCGGTCTCGACAGCAAGGCCGCACAGCGTCGCCGGGCCACTCGATGCCTCGAATTTCGCGCCCGGTAGCTTGCGCAGGAAACGATTGAGCGGTTCGTCCTTGTTCATGCCGATGATTGAATCGTAATCGGCCGTCATGCCGACGTCCGACACAAAGGCCGTGCCGTTGGGAAGGATACGATCGTCGGCGGTGGGCGTATGCGTGTGCGTGCCGACAACAAGGCTGGCGCGGCCATCGCAGAAAAAGCCCATCGCCTGTTTTTCGCTGGTCGCCTCGCAGTGCATATCAATGATGATTGCATCCGCGCCCGACCGCAGAGCACAGGCGGCCAGTTCGCGCTCGACCGCGGCGAAGGGATCGTCGAGCGGATCCATGAAAATGCGGCCCATCGCATTGATCACCAGCGCGCGCTTGCCATTCTTACTGTCGACCAATGCCGCGCCGCGACCAGGCGTGCCTTTCGGATAATTGAGCGGGCGCACGAGGCGCGGCGCACGCTCAATGAACACGAGCGCCTCACGCTGATCCCAGGCGTGATTGCCGAGCGTGACGGCGTCGGCCCCGGCGTCGATCAATTCGTTGTAGATGACCTCGGTGATACCGAAGCCGCCGGCAGCGTTCTCGCCATTGACCACGACGAGATCGAGTTTCCAGTCGGCGATCAGTCCCGGCAACCGCTCCGTAACGATCGTGCGCCCGGAGCGACCAACCACGTCACCAATAAAGAGAATACGCATGCAGCTACTGCCCGCGAAAGTCGATCGTCTCGTTCTCCGTTAGCACGAGATCGAGGCGCTCGTCGTGTTCCGTGGCGGGCACATGCGCAATTTCCTGCGCAGCAAAGGCAATGCCGATGGCTGTAACGGCCTTCCTGGCGCGCAGCGCGCTGATAGTCATGTCGTAATAGCCGGCGCCATAACCAATGCGATGGCCGGCACGGTCGAAGGCGGCAAGCGGCACGATCACGATGTCGGGGGCAACTTCCGGGGCCTCGGTCGTGGGCTCGCGAATGCCCCATTGCCCGGACGCCAGCGGTTCGCCGAAACCCCAGGCGCGCATGATCAGCGGTTTGCCGCGCCCGGCGATTGCCGGCAGCGCGAGGCGCGCTCCCGCATCGGCGAGCTTGTGCATCAGCGGCACCGGATTGATCTCGCTCTTCATCGGAGAAAATCCGGACACGATCATGCCGCGTTCGATGCGCACCGGAAACGAACGCTTGGCGATCGTCTCGGCCGCCGCGGCGCGCGTGGCAGCGGGCAAAGCATCGCGCCGCGCCAACGCTTCAGCGCGGAGCATGGCCTTGGGTGAGTCTGTTTTGGTTGTGTCGGGCATTGGTGAAGATGTGCGGAGCCGCAACGGCCGTCGGAGTGTGATCCCGGGAACCTACATAAGTAGGTGGGCGCCATATGACCGAAACCACGGTCCCGGCCAGGGACAGCTCCCGTTAGGATCGTAAGGCCCCGGGGAATTATCTCCGTCGCACCTCGCAGCCCCGCATTCGCAATGTAGTCATTAAGCAGGACAAGCGCCACAGCACATCGTGCGGTTTGCGAAGAGAGGTTAAAACAGCCTCACCCGATAGGCACACCGCCGTTGCCGACCGTCTGGTTGAGCTTCTTGGTGATGCCTTCGATCCGCTCGGCGGCAGAATTGAATGCGCCGACCACCGCATCGGATGCGGCCTTGGCGCGATCACCCGCGACGAGGCGAGCGTCCTGCAGGGCGGCGATCTCGTCCTCAAGGCGGCGCATTTTCTGCGTGGCTTCAACCAGCTCGTCCTCGAGCATCAGCGCCGCCATCACCGTGAGCCGGGTGTCACCGATTTCGCCGAACTTGCGGCGTAAATCGATGACGCGCTGATCGATGTCCTTCGCCAGCGCCTGAAGGTGCTCCTCCTCGCCGTCTTCACAAGCGAGACGGAATTGACGGCCGGCAATGGTGGCGATGACTTGGGCCATGATCCTACTCGTGCAAATCGAGGACTGACTGAATTGAGGCAATCGCAGAGTCCAGCCGGTCGGCGATCTCGCGATTGGTTGTTTCCAGGCGCCGCGAGCGCGCGGTCTCCCCATCAAGTGCAGCGGCCAGCCGCGTGCGGTCGACGCCGAGCGCCTGCACCTGCGCGGCGAGGCCCTCTTCGTTGCGGTCCGCCTGCTTTCGCCGCTCGACAGCGGCATCAAGCGCGTCGAGCGCGAGGGCGAGACGCTTGACTGCGGCATCGATTGCGCTTTGCTCTGTCATCGCCTCTTCTGCACAAAAACTCTTGCGGCAGCAGATATTTAGGCAAAGAATCTTACGTGCTGCACGACCATGGCGTCAACGCTCGGGGGAGGATTTGCCCAGCTGTTTTCGTCGTCCTGTGCATGGCGTCGCGGCGCGTCAGCCGTCACATTGACTCAAGGGCCTCACATGCTATCCAGCCCGCCAAAAGGCCCTTTCCATGAGTGCAAAAGCCTCACCGACGGCAGCCGCGGCGCCCGCAGAGCGTCGCGAGCAACCGGCCGCTAGTCCCGCCATTGCCCACGTGAGCATGGCCAACGCTATACGCGCGCTGGCAATGGATGCGGTGGAACAGGCGAAATCCGGCCACCCGGGGATGCCGATGGGCATGGCCGACGTGGCGACCGTCCTGTTTACGCGGTTTTTGAAATTCGACCCGACGAGTCCGACGTGGCCCGACCGCGACCGCTTTGTGCTTTCGGCCGGTCATGGCTCGATGCTGTTGTACGCGTTGCTCTATCTGACCGGCTACGAAGCGATGACGATCGAGCAGATCAAACGCTTCCGGCAGCTCGGCTCGATCACCGCCGGTCATCCGGAATACGGGCACGTGCCGGGTGCTGAAACGACCACGGGTCCGCTCGGCCAAGGCCTCGCCAATGCCGTCGGCATGGCAATCGCCGAAAAGCATCTCGCTGCGGAGTTCGGCGACAGCGTCGTCAATCACAAGACCTACGTGATCGCGTCCGACGGCGACCTGATGGAAGGCATCAGCCAGGAAGCGATCGCGCTCGCGGGCCACCTGAAGCTCAACAAGCTGATCGTCCTGTTCGATGACAACGGCATCTCTATCGATGGCGCATTGTCGCTCGCCGACAGCGTCGATCAGATCAAGCGCTTCGAGGCCGCCGGCTGGAGCGCATCGCGCGTCGACGGACACGATCCAGCGGCAATCAGTTCGGCGCTGGAGAAAGCGCAAAAATCGGACAAGCCGGTCCTCATCGCCTGCAAGACTACGATCGGCTTCGGCGCACCGACCAAGGCCGGCAAAGCATCGTCGCATGGCTCGCCGTTGGGCGCCGACGAAGTCAAAGGCGCACGTGAACGCCTCGGCTGGACGCCGGCACCGTTTGAAGTGCCCGCGGATATATTGAGCGCCTGGCGCGCAGCCGGCACGCGCTCTAAAGCTGCGCACACCGACTGGAGCAAACGGCTGACCGCGCTCGACGGCAGCAAGCGCAGTGAATTCGAGCGCCGCATGCGCGGAGACATTTCGCAACAGGCGATCGCCGGCGCGGTACGCGTGGTGAAAGAGAGCCTCGCCGCAACGCCGAAGGAAATTGCCACGCGTACGGCCTGCGAGTTCGCGCTCGAAAGTCTGATCCCGGCTTTGCCGGAAATGATCGGCGGCTCGGCCGACCTCACCGGCTCAAACAACACGCGCACCAAGTCGATGAAGGCCATCACGGCTGAGGATTTTTCCGGCCGCTTCATCCATTATGGCGTGCGCGAGCACGGCATGGCTGCCGCCATGAACGGCATGGCGCTGCACGGCGGCATCATTCCTTATTCGGGCACCTTCCTGGTGTTTTCCGATTATTGCCGACCGGCGATCCGGCTCGCTGCGCTGATGGGCAAACGAGTCATTCATGTCATGACTCACGATTCCATCGGGCTCGGCGAAGACGGACCCACGCACCAGCCGGTCGAGCACCTGGCGGCATTGCGCGCGATTCCCAATTTGCTGGTGTTCCGGCCTTGCGACGCGGTCGAGACGGTCGAGTGCTGGCAACTCGCGCTCGAAGCGAATGACAGGCCGAGCGTGCTCGCGCTCACGCGGCAGAACCTGCCGCAGCTGCGCAACCGCCTCGATGCCGACAATATCTGTGCGCGCGGCGCCTACGAAATCGCCGGACCGGACGGCAATGCCGATGTTTCGATTTTCGCCACCGGGTCGGAGGTGGCCATCGCGGTCGACGGCGCAAAGCTGCTGGCCGAGCGCGGCGTCGCTGCGCGCGTGGTTTCAGTTCCGTGCTTCGAATTGTTCGCGGAGCAGAAAGAGGACTATCGGCGCGCCATCATCGGGAATGCCAAGGTCAAGATCGGCGTGGAAGCCGCTGTGCGTCAGGGCTGGGACGCGATCATCGGATCCGATGGCATTTTTGTGGGCATGACCTCATTCGGCGCCAGCGCCCCGTACAAGGAACTCTATAAGAAGTTCGGGATTACCGCCGAAGCGATCGCAAACGCGGCGTTAGGCAAGCTTGGGAAGCCGTAGCGGAAGACTATATAGAGCTGTGGTCCGAGTGGCTGCGGCAGACTGAACGAGCCGGGAGCGATTAAAATGACAGTTCGTGTAGCCATCAACGGGTTTGGCCGCATTGGCCGCAACATTTTGCGCGCAATCGCTGAAGCCGACCGCAAGGACATCGAAGTTATTGCCGTCAACGATCTCGGCCCGGTCGAAACCAATGCCCACTTGCTGCGCTATGACAGCGTGCACGGCCGCTTCCCCGGCACGGTCACCGTCAAGGGCGACACGATCAGCGTCGGCAACGGCGCCATCAAGGTCACTGCCGAACGCGATCCGTCAAAGCTGCCGTGGAAGGATCTCGGCATCGACATCGCCATGGAGTGCACCGGTCTGTTCACCGCCAAGGACAAGGCGTCTGCGCACCTGACCGCCGGCGCCAAACGCGTGCTGGTCTCCGCTCCCGCCGACGGCGCCGACCTCACCGTTGTCTACGGCGTCAACCACGACAAGCTGACCAAGGATCACAAGATCGTCTCCAACGCGTCCTGCACGACCAACTGCCTCGCGCCGGTCGCCAAGGTGCTCAACGACGCGGTCGGAATCGACAAAGGATTCATGACCACGATCCACTCCTACACCGGCGACCAGCCGACGCTCGATACCTATCACAAGGATCTCTACCGCGCCCGCGCCGCCGCGCTGAACATGATCCCGACCTCGACCGGCGCCGCCAAGGCCGTCGGCCTCGTCCTGCCTGAACTCAACGGCAAGCTGGACGGCGTTTCGATCCGCGTGCCGACTCCGAACGTCTCGGTGATCGATTTCAAGTTCGTCGCCAAGAAGGCGACCAGCAAGGATGAAGTGAACGGCGCGATCAAGCGCGCGGCCGAACAACAGCTCAAGGGCATCCTGGGTTACACCAACGATCCGAACGTCTCGCTCGACTTCAACCACGACCCGCGCTCCTCCATCTTCCACATGGACCAGACGAAGGTCATGGACGGCACCTTCGTGCGCGTGATGTCCTGGTACGATAACGAGTGGGGCTTCTCCAACCGCATGACGGATACCGCCGTCGCGATGGGCAAGCTGCTATAGCCGAGCACGATTAGACGAGAGAGTATTGCGCCATGGCTTGGTCGAGTGTGCTGGGCATTGCCGCGCTGATCGTATTGCTCGGCTTTATCGTCTTCACGTTCGCACGGGGCGAGAAGGTCCGAAAAGAACCTGAAGGAACGCCGGCCGATCCCGGCTACGTTCCTCCCGACGGCAACTCCGGACCGACGTCTTGAACAAGTTCCGAACCCTCGACCACGTTGACGTAAAGGGTAAGCGCATCCTGGTGCGCGTTGATCTCAACGTGCCGGTAGAGAACGGCGTCGTCACTGACTCGACCCGCATCGAGCGCGCGGCACCGGCGATCACCGAAATCGCCGACAAAGGCGGCAAGGTGATCCTGCTGTCGCATTTCGGGCGCCCGAAGGGGCGCGATCCGAAACAATCACTGAAGCCGGTCGCTGCCGAGGTCGCGCGCATCATCAAGCGTCCGGTGAAATTCGCCGACGACTGCATCGGCGAGGTAGCCGAGCGCGCGGTCGCCACCATGAAGCCCGGCGACATTCTGTGTCTTGAAAATACCCGGTTTCACGCCGGCGAAGAGAAGAACGATCCAGCCTTTGTGGCCGCGCTGGCAAAACTCGGCGATATCTGGGTGAACGATGCATTCTCGGCCGCGCACCGCGCGCACGCGTCGACTGAAGGTCTCGGCCACATACTTCCCGCTTATGCAGGGCGGACCATGCAGGCCGAGCTTGAGGCCCTCACCAAGGCGCTTGAGCATCCCGAACGCCCGCTCGCGGCGATCGTGGGCGGCGCTAAAATTTCGACCAAGCTCGACCTGCTTGGCAATCTTCTGGACAAAGTTGATGCGCTGATCATCGGCGGCGCCATGGCCAACACATTTTTATTCGCGCAAGGAAAGAAGATCGGGAAGTCGCTTGCAGAAGCCGATCTCGTGGGCACCGCCCGGGACATCATGGCCAAGGCCAAATCCGCCAAACGCGAAATCGTGCTCCCGGTCGACGTTGTGGTGGCCGAAAAGTTCGAGGCGCATGCGCCCTCGCGCGTGGTCGACGTGGACAATGTCGGCGCCAATGACATGATCCTGGACATCGGTCCGCGCAGCGTCGAGCAGGCCGTTTCCGTGCTCGCGCGGGCGAAGACGCTGGTGTGGAACGGCCCATTCGGTGCTTTCGAAATGGAACCGTTCGACAACGGCACCGTCGAGGTTGCGGAGGCTGCCGCGGAACTGAGCGAGGCCGGCAAGCTTGTCTCGGTGGCGGGTGGCGGCGATACAGTGGCTGCGCTTAATGTCGCTGGGGTCGTCGATCGGCTCACATATGTGTCCGCTGCGGGCGGCGCCTTCCTGGAATGGCTGGAAGGTAAGGCCTTGCCCGGGGTCGAGGTGTTGCGGGTAAAATGACTTGGAAAAGTGCCATCCCGGGGGGATTGCAACGGATGCGATGGAGGGAACTATGAATCTCGCTGAATTGAACAAAGTCGCACAGGCCATGGTGGCGCCCGGCAAGGGCATCCTGGCCGCGGATGAATCCTCCGGCACAATCAAAAAGCGCTTCGATGCGATCGGCGTTGAGTCCACCGAGGACAGCCGCCGCGATTATCGCGAGATGCTCTTCCGCTCGGCCGAAGGGATGAAACATATCTCCGGCGTCATTCTCTACGATGAAACGATCTGGCAGAAGGCAAAGGATGGCACGCCGCTGGTCGAGCTGATCAAGAAGGCCGGTGCCATTCCTGGCATTAAAGTCGACGAAGGCACCAAGCCCCTTCCGATGTGCCCGGGCGAGGTCGTCACCATCGGCCTCGACAAGCTCGCCGACCGGCTGCCAAAATATTACGAACAGGGCGCACGCTTTGCGAAGTGGCGCGCGGTGATCGATATCGGCGCCGGCATCCCGACATACGCATGCATGCGCGCCAACGCCCACGCACTCGGACGCTATGCCGCGTTGTGCCAGGCAGCACAGATTGTGCCGATCGTCGAACCCGAAGTGCTGATGGACGGCGATCACGACATCGACCGCTGCCAGCAGGTGACGGAATTGGTGTTGAAGCTCCAATTCGAGGAGCTTTATTTCCAGCGCGTCGCGCTCGAAGGCATCGTGCTCAAGCCCAACATGGTGATCTCCGGCAAGAAGAACGGCAAACGCGCCGGAATCGAAGAAGTCGCGGAAAAAACCGTCAAGGTGCTCAAAAACTGCGTGCCGGGCGCCGTGCCGGGCATTGCGTTCCTCTCCGGCGGCCAAAGTGACGAAGAAGCCACCGCCCACCTTGATGCCATGAACAAGATCGGCAATCTGCCGTGGGCGCTGACCTTCTCTTACGGACGCGCGCTCCAGCATGCGCCGCAGACGACATGGAAGGGCAAGGCCGAAAACGTCGCCGCCGCCCAGCGCGCATTTTCGCATCGCGCAAAAATGAACGGGCTTGCGGCGCTCGGCCAGTGGAAGGCCGACATGGAGAAAAAGGCCGCGTGATCAAACTCGCGTGTGCCGCGTGACGCGCGGCAGATAATTCGATAAAGAGGCGCCATGGCCGGGCTCGTCCCGGCCATCGCATTATTGCACATGATCCAAAGGACATTCCTGTGATCGATCTCTACACCTGGACGACCCCCAACGGCCGCAAAGTCTCCATCGCTCTGGAAGAACTCGGCCTGCCCTACACCGTGCACCCGATCGACATTTCCAAGGACGAACAGTTCGCGCCAGCCTTTCTCAAGATCGCGCCGAACAACCGCATCCCCGCCATCGTCGACCGCGACAACAACATGTCGCTGATGGAGTCCGGTGCCATCCTGATCTATCTCGCCGACAAGACCGGCAAGCTGTTGCCGAAGTCGGGCGAAGGCCGCTACCGCGTGATCGAATGGCTGATGTGGCAGATGGGCGGCCCGGGACCGATGCTTGGCCAGGTGCATCACTTCGTGAAATACAACAAAGGCAAGGCGCCCTATGCCGAAGAACGTTACCTGAAAGAAGGTCAACGACTCTACAAGGTGCTCAACACGCGTCTTGAGGGCCGCGAGTTCGTCGCCGATCAATATTCCATCGCCGACATCGCTATCTGGCCGTGGATCTCCCGTTTCGAATGGCAAACAATCGACCTGAAGCAATACCCGAACGTGAAGCGCTGGTATGAAGCCATCGCCGCACGCCCGGCGGTGCAGAAGGGTTACAAAGTCCCGAAAGATATGGGCCCGATCCCGATGCCGTGAGGCCGGCTTGCGTTAACTTGGACGCAGGCACAACAAGCGAATATTCTCGCGCATGATTCGCCGGCTGCGGCGCCGGCGTTGTGACGTTGCGTTTCGCGTCGCTTTCGCAACGCCTTCGAACCCATGCCGAAACCGCAAATCAGGCCGCCTTCCGGAAATGCCGCCCTCGTCGATCTGCTTCGGCGCGCGACCGCACACCATCAGCGCGGGCAATTGCACGAGGCCGAGGCGTTATATCGGCAGGTACTCGCCATTCAGCCCAATAACTTCGACGCGTTGCATCTGTGCGGCGTTCTCATGCATCAGCGCGGGGACGCGGCCGAAGCACTCAAGCTGATTGCCCGCGCGCTCAAGACCAACGCACGGTCGGCAGCTGCCCACTCGAACTACGGCACCGTGCTGGCGGCGGTCGAACGGCATGAAGACGCGCTCAAAAGCTATGAGCGCGCCATCGCACTCAAACCGGATTACGCCGAGGCGCTCAGCAATCGAGGCAATTCGTTGCGCGCGCTCAAGCGCACGCAGGACGCGGTCAAAAGCTTCGAGCGCGCAATCGCCGTCCGGCCTGATTATGCCGAGGCTCTCAACAACCGTGGCAACGCCTTATTCGAACTCGGTCGCAACGACGATGCGCTTGCAAGCTACGATCAGGCGCTAGCGCGACAGCCTGACTACGCTGACGCGCTGGTCAACCGCGGCCAATGCCTGGTCAAGCTTGACCGGCATGACGAGGCGCTGACGTGCTTTGAGCTCGTGCTGGCAAAAAATCCGCATCACGCGGCTGCACTTAAAGAACGCGGCCATTTGCTGCGTGACCGCAAGCGGCCGATCGAGGCGCTGGACTGTCTGGATCGAGCGCTGGCTCTGGCGCCCGACGACGCGGAGGCCCACCTCAGCCGCGCCCTCGTCTTGCGCGACCTCAAACGCTTCAATGAAGCCTTCGCCGCCTGCGATCATGCACTGGCGATACGGCCTGATTTCGCTCAAGCCTATGGTAATCGGGCGAACATATTGGTCGAACTCAATCGTCCGGCCGAAGCTCTCGCCGACTTTGATCGGGCGATTGCCGACAAACCCTACGCTTCTGCTCTCGTTAATCGCGGGATCGCGCTGAAATACCTCGATCGGCCGAATGAGGCCCTCGAAAGTTTCGATCGCGCCATCGCGCTCGAGCCCGAGATGGCGCAGGCGCATTGGAACAAGACACTGCTGTGCCTTGAGCTCGGCGATTTTGAGCGCGGCTGGCACGGCTATGAATGGCGCTGGCGCGGCGCCACCGACCTCACGCCGCGCGATTTTTCGCAGCCGCAATGGTGCGGCGAGGATTTGACCGGCAAGACGATCTTGTTGCACGCCGAGCAGGGCTTCGGGGACAGCATCCAGTTCATGCGCTACCTGCCGATGGTCAAGGCCAAACGGGGTACGGTCATTCTGGAAGTGCCGGACAGTCTCTTGCCGCTCATCGGCGATCTTGCCGACGGCGTAACTATGGTTACCCGTGGCGGTGCGTTGCCTGGCTTCGATGTGCACTGTCCCTTGATGAGCCTGCCGCTTGCTTTTGGAACTACGCTTACGAGTATTCCAGCATCGGTGCCCTATCTGAACGCACCCGCCGGACGTGTTGACGCATGGCGCACACGACTGTCGAGCACGCGGAGGCCACGCGTGGGCCTGGTATGGTCAGGCAGATCCGACCATAAGAACGACCACAACCGCAGCATCGCTTTGTCTCGCCTCGAGCCGCTTCTGTCTGTTGCCGGTGTGGCATTCATCAGCTTGCAACGCGAATATCGCGACGCCGATCTGCTAACGATCGAGAAACTCCCGGTTCTGCGCCTTGACGATGCGCTGACCGACTTTGCTGACACAGCCGCCGTCATCGGCGAGCTGGATCTGGTGATTGCCGTTGATACTGCGGTGGCACATCTGGCCGGCGCCATGGGCACGCCACTATGGCTCCTGCTGTCTCATATACAAGATTGGCGGTGGATGCGCGGGCGCACGGATAGCCCTTGGTATCCAAGTGCCCGGCTGTTCCGGCAATCGCAAATCGGCGATTGGGACGGTGTGATATCCGCTGTCGCCCAGGAGCTTGCGGCATTCGCGAAGGCCGGCGGCTGACAGAATATCGCAGGTCAATTTTCCGCCCGATTGCGCTAGCATGCGGACACCATGGCTTCGCGACCCAAACAGGCGGCCCCGCGCCCGGCGCCCCGCCTCTATCTGACAACGCCGCCGATCTCGGATGCGTCTGCTTTTTCCTTGCAACTGAGCTCGGCCATGCAGGCCGGCGATGTTGCTGCCGTCCTCCTGCGACTGGCCGATTCCGACGAACGCACGTTGATCAACCGCGCCAAGGCGATGGCCGCACCCGTTCAAGAGAGAGACGCCGCCTTGTTGCTCGACGGCCATGTTGAACTGGTCGCACGTGCGGGCGCTGACGGCGCTCATCTCACCGGAATTGCCGCGTTCACCGAAGCCCTCACCCACCTCAAGCCGGAGCGCATCGCTGGTGCCGGCGGGCTGGCGACACGGCACGATGCCATGCTCGCGGCCGAGCAAGGCGCCGACTACGTCATGTTCGGTGAACCAGACGCCACGGGCGCGCGACCGGCTTTCGAGGCGATCGAGGAGCGCATCGCCTGGTGGGCCGAAGTGTTCGAAAGTCCCTGCGTGGGGTATGCCGCTTCGCTTGACGATATCGCGCCGCTTGTCGCCGCCGGCGCCGATTTCATTGCGCTCGGAGATTTTCTGTGGCGCGATCCGCACGCGATCAAGACGACAACAAGCGAGGCGTCCCGTCTACTGCGGATGCCGGAGCCCGCAGCATGACGCCACCCGTCCGGCTTATTCTCGGCGCCGTTGTCGCACTTTTGTTTGTTGCGTCGGCGTCTGCGCAGGTCACCCGCAACACCGCGCCTGCGCCAGCAACGAACCCGGCCACCAGCGCGGACCAGGGCAACATCGACATCGCCTACGGCGCCTTCCAGCGAGGGCTTTATCTCACCGCCTTCAACGAGGCATCCAAGCGCGCGCAACAGAATGATCCCGCTGCCATGACCTTGCTTGGCGAAATTTACGCCCAAGGTCTTGGCGTGGGCCGCGACGATTCCAAGGCAGCCCAGTGGTACAAGATGGCGGCCGCCAAAGGCGACCGTGATGCCTTGTTCGCGCTGGCGATGTTCAGTTTCCAGGGCCGCGCGACCACCAAAAACATGGAAGAGGCCGCGCGGTTGCTCGACGCCGCAGCCAAGCTCGGTCACACGGGCGCCGCCTACGACCTTGGCCTGCTCTATCTGCAAGGCCAGCAATTCCCGCAGGACCTCAAGCGCGCCGGCGAGCTTTTCGCGACGGCTGCTGAAGGCGGAAATGCAGAAGCGCAATACGCACTCGCGACCATGTACAAGGATGGCCGCGGCGTGCCGAAGGATATGGGCAAGGCAATGTTGCTCATGCGGCAGGCCTCGGTCGCCGGCAATCTCGATGCCATGGTCGAATTTGCAATCGCACAGTTCAACGGCGAAGGCGTCAACAAGGACGAGGCCGCGGCCGCTCAGCTATTTCTGAAAGCAGCACACCTCGGCAGCCCGATTGCACAGAACCGCCTAGCGCGGATCCTGATGGCCGGGCGCGGCATGCCTGCGGATCCAACAGAAGCGATCAAATGGCATACGGTCTCCAAGGCCGCCGGCAACAGCGATCCCGACCTCGACGTGTTTGCCGCAAAGCAGAGCCCGACCGTCCGCGCGGCCGCCGAGGCCGCCGCCAAGAAATGGCTGTCGACCACGACGGCCGGGCGCTCTTGACGGCGCGGGGCTTCGCGGGCAGACCGCTCGCGGCATGCATCACTCGGCCCTTCTGAATGTCATGATCGCCGCCGCGCGCAAGGCCGCGCGCGCGCTCAAACGCGACTTTGGCGAGCTGGAAAAATTGCAGGTCTCGCTGAAAGGCCCCGGCAATTTCGTGACCGCCGCCGACCGCCGCGCCGAAGAAACACTCTATGCCGAACTGATGAAGGCGCGACCCGGCTACGGGTTTCTCGGCGAAGAAGGCGGCGGCCGCGAGGGCGCCGACAAGACCCACACCTGGATCGTCGATCCACTGGATGGCACCACGAATTTTCTTCACGGTATCCCGCAATTCGCCATTTCGATCGCGCTCGAACGCGAAGGCACAGTGGTGGCCGGTCTGATCTACAATCCCGCCAATGAGGACATGTTCATTGCCGAGCGCGGCAAGGGCGCTTTCCTCAACGAGCAGCGGATCCGGGTCGCTGGCCGGAAACTTCTCGGCGACGCGGTCGTCGCCTGCGGGCTGCCGCACCTAGGCCACGGCGACATTGCGCAATCGCGCAAGGAAACCGGCATGGTGCAGGAACACGTGGCCGGACTTCGTCGCTTCGGCGCGGCCGCGCTCGATCTCGCCTGGGTCGCGGCCGGCCGTCTCGACGGCTATTGGGAGCGCGACATCAAGCCCTGGGACATGGCGGCAGGAATTATCCTTGTACGGGAAGCCGGCGGTTTCATAACCGACTGCGACGGCGGCGAAGACATGTTTCACAAGGGCCATATCGCCGCCGGCAACGAGGCTATTCATAAAGAACTGCTGGCAGTGCTGAAAACCGCCGCCAAGGCCTAAGTCACCGCAATTTCAACTTAATCGGCGGCTTTACCCGGCCACCGGTTCCGACACGATTGCTTTTTCCCTGTCACGGGTCTGTGCCATAGTGCGCGAGAGGGTTTCGTTCGACATCAACATTTGAGTTGCATGTAAGTCTCATGGCCAAAGAACTCGATCCACTCAAGCTGTCATCCCCGCGCGTCTTCCTGTTCAGGATGCTGGTGTTTGTCATCCTGGTCGGGCTGGTTGCCTTTGTGCTGCACAAGCAGATCGAAGTCGCATTCATGTCCAATCCGGGATTGAACGCGCTCATCATCGGCGTGGAAGCGATCGGTATTCTGCTATCGGTGCGGCAGGTGTTGCGCCTCTACCCGGAAATCGCGTGGGTGAACAATTTTCGCCTTGCCGATCCGGGCCTCGCCGTCGATCGTGCGCCGGTGCTGCTGGCGCCGATGGCCGCAATCCTTGGCAGCCGCGTCGGCCGCATGGCGATGTCGGCACAATTGATGCGCGGCATCCTCGATTCAATCGCAACCCGCCTCGACGAAGCGCGCGATATTTCCCGTTACATGACCGGCCTGCTCGTCTTTCTCGGCCTGCTCGGCACCTTCTGGGGCCTGATCGAAACCGTGAGCTCGGTTGGCGGCGTGATTCAGGGCCTCAAGGCGAGCGGCGACGCAGGCAGCATGTTCGATTCACTGCGTGAAGGACTTGCCGCACCGCTTTCCGGAATGGGAATTTCATTTTCCTCGTCGCTGTTCGGACTTGCCGGATCGCTCGTGCTCGGTTTCCTCGATCTGCAATCGAGCCAGGCACAAAACCGCTTCTACACGGAACTCGAGGACTGGCTCTCCACCACCGTCTACGACCAGGCCGCAGAGCCCGCAGTCGCCGCCGGCGTGACCGGCGAGGTGCGGTCCGCGATCGAACGCCTGCGCGAAGCGGTCGACCAGGCAGGGGCCGGGAAATCGGCATCCGCCGCCATGGCCAACCTGGCCGAGGCGATCCAGGGCCTCGTGCATCACATGCGCACCGAACAGCAGATGATCCGCGACTGGGTCAACTCGCAGGCGGAACAGCAGCGCGAGATCAAGAAGCTACTTGAAGTCATGGTACGGCGGGAACGTGAACCCTTGAGTTGAATTTTATGGCGCTCGCACGAACGCGCCGCGGCGACAGCGGCATGAATTACTGGCCGGGCTTCGTCGACGCACTTTCGACGTTGATCCTCGGCATTATTTTTCTGCTCACCGTGTTTGTGGTGGTGCAGTTTTATTTGCAGCAGGAAGTCGCCGGCAAGGACACCGCGCTCAGCCGGCTGAATGCGCAGATCGCGCAGCTGACCGAACTGCTGTCGATGGAGAAATCCGGCAAGGCTAATCTCGACGACCAACTCGCGCAACTGCGCGCGACGCTGGCCACCACCGAAAACGAGCGCGACCGACTCAAGGGAGCGGCCGAGAACGCCGGCGCCGGTGTCACTGCCGCACAGGGCAAGGTTTCCGAACTCACCGGTCAACTCGAAGGCGAGAAGAAACTCTCCGCGCGCGCGTTGGCGCAGGTCGAGGTGCTTAATCAGCAGATCGCGGCATTGCGCCGTCAACTGGCCGCAATCGAGCAGACCCTCGACGCCGCCGAGAAGAAGGATAAAGAATCCCAGAGCCAGATTACCGAGCTGGGACAGCGGCTCAATCTGGCGCTGGCCGAGCGCGTCAACGAGCTCAAGCGCTACCGGTCTGATTTCTTCGGCAAGCTCCGCGAAATTCTCGGCAACCGCAGTGACGTGCGGGTGGTCGGCGACCGCTTCGTGCTCCAGTCGGAAGTATTCTTCGACACCGGCAAAGCCGACCTCAAACCCGAAGGCCGTGCCGAGCTCGACAAGGTGGCGGGCGCGCTGCTCGAGCTGGAAAAGCAAATCCCGACCGACCTTGCGTGGGTTCTGCGCGTCGACGGCCATACCGACGTCCGCCAGATCGCGGCCGGCGGCGTGTTCAAGTCGAACTGGGACCTGTCGGCCGCTCGCGCAATCTCGGTCGTGCAATATCTCGCCGGCAAAGGCGTATCGCCGCAGCGGCTGGTGGCCGCGGGGTTCGGCGAATTCCAGCCGATCGATCCGGGCAAGACCGAGGATGCCTACAAGCGAAATCGCCGTATCGAGTTCAAGCTCACGGAAAGGTAAGGACGGCGAGTCTCTCCGCCGTCATGCCCGGCCTTGTGCCGGGCATCCACGTCTTCTGATACGGTGAGCAAGTAAAGACGTGGATGGCCGGGACCAGCCCGGCCATGACGAGTGATGGACCGTTAATGCCTCAACTCACCCTCCGTCCCTATTCCGCCGCCGACGAAGATGCGGCGATTGAGCTGTGGCGCCGCACCTGGCAGAAGCACTACGCGCATATCGACTTTGACGCGCGCGTAGCCTGGTGGCGCGAGCGCTGGCGCAAGGAACTCGTCCCTGCGGCGCGGATCGTGCTGGCGGACGTCGCTGGCACGCTGGGCGGCTTCGTCACGGTCGATCCGAAAACGACATATCTCGACCAGATCGTAGTCGCGCCGGAATACTGGGGCTCTGACGTTGCACTTGCCTTGCTGGACGAGGCCAAGCGCCTTTCGCCGAAAGGACTCTACCTTCTCGTCAACAAGGATAATTTCCGCGCCATCCGTTTTTATGAAAAGCACGGCTTCGTTATTGCCGGAGAAGACAAGAACCCCGTCTCGGGGCTCGCGGTCAACAGGATGACGTGGCGGGCGTAAATTACGCGACCTCAAACTGCAGTTTCGCCAGCCGCGCGTAGAGCCCGCTGGCAGACGTAAGTGACGCGTGCGTGCCCTCCTCCACGATGCGGCCGTGGTCCAGCACCAGGATGCGGTCACAGGATTGCACGGTGGCGAGCCTGTGCGCGATGACAATGCTGGTGCGGTTGAGCATCAACCGCTTGAGTGCCTGCTGAACCAGCGTCTCGCTTTCAGCATCGAGCGACGAGGTTGCTTCGTCGAGCAGCAACAGTGGCGCCTTGCGCAAGATGGCGCGCGCGATCGCGATGCGTTGGCGCTGGCCGCCCGAGAGCGTGACGCCGCGCTCGCCGATCGGTGTTTCATACCCCAAGGGTAACCGCCGAATGAATTCCGATGCATGTGCGGCTTCCGCTGCCTTGTCGATCTCAGCATCGCTGGCATCGGGACGGCCAAACTGGATATTTTCCCGGACGCTCGTGCCGAAAACCACGGCGTCCTGCGGCACCAGCGCAATACGCGCGCGCAGCTCTGCCGGATCCGCTTCCGTCAGGCGTACGCCATCGAAGCTGACGCTGCCCGAGACCGGATCATAGAAACGCAGAATAAGCTGGAAGATGGTGCTCTTGCCGGCGCCGGAGGGACCGACCAATGCGAGCTTTTCGCCGGGCGCCACGCGGAATGACAGCCGATCGAGAACCGGCACATTCGGCCGCCCCGGATAAGCGAAATCGACGTCACGAAATTCGACCGCGCCATTCGTCGGCTTCGGCAGCAGCACAGGACGCGCCGGCGCCTTGATCTGCGGTTCGACGTCGAGAATTTCGAACAGCCGTTCGGCCGCGCCGGACGCCTGCGCGATTTCGCCCCACACCTGACTCAATTCCCCAAGCCCGCCGGCCGCGAACACCGCGTACAGAACGAATTGTCCGAGGCGGCCCGGCGTTATGCTGCCGGCGAGTACATCCTGCGCTCCAACCCACAACACCACCACGATGCTGGAAAATACGAGAAAGATCACGACGGCGGTCAGTATCGCGCGCACTTTTGTCGCACCGCATGCCGCGGCATAAGCCTGTTCGACCGCGGCGCCGAAACGCGACTGCGCGAGCTTTTCGTTGGTGAAGGCCTGGAGCGTGCGCATCGCGCCGAGCAATTCGTTGGCGTAGCCCGATGCATCGGCAAGCGTATCTTGTGCCGTGCGTCCGCGCTTGCGGACTGCGCGCCCGAAGCCAACCAGCGGAAGGACGATGACCGGAATTGCACCCAGCACGAACAGCGATAGCCGCGGGCTGGTGATGACCATCATGCCGGCGCCGCCAAGGAACAACACCAGATTGCGCAAGGCGATTGATACCGAAGCGCCCACGGCCGCCTTGATCTGGGTCGTGTCGGCCGTGAGACGCGACACAATTTCACCGGCGCGCGTTGTGTCGAAAAATGCCGACGACAGGTGCGTGAGATGGGTGAATACATCGGAGCGCAGATCGGCGACGATGCGCTCACCCAATGTGGTGACAAGGTAGTAACGCAGCGCGCTCGATACTGCGAGCACGGCGACTACCGCGATCATCACCGCGAAATAGCTGTCGATCAGCTGCACCGCCTTGTCGGAGAAACCGAAATCGATCATCCGCCGGACGGCCACCGGCACAACCAACGTGGTGAGCGCGGCAACGGTCAGCGCAGCCAACGCGGCGAGTGCGCGCCCGCTATATCTGGTGATGTATGGAACGAGTCGGGCCAGCGGCCTGAGTTTGACCTTGCTCCGCGTGCCCGGTGCTGGCGCGCCGGCGACGTCGAGGCCCCGTCCATCGCTCGAAAAAGTCATGCGACGCCCTTTGTTGTCGCCCCGCCGACGCTTGCCCCATTAATGCCTTGCGGGCTTGATCGCGGTCAATTGTGGCGGCTTGCCGCCTGCATCCGGGTCCTGTATAGGAGCCGCCAAATCCCGCTATTACTGGCGCGTTTGCGCCCCGGAACAGGTACAATGAAGCAAGACATCCATCCCGGCTACCACACCATCAAAGTGGTCATGACCGATGGCAGCGAATTCACCACCCGCTCCACCTGGGGCAAAGAAGGTGACGTCCTGCACCTCGATATTGACCCCAAGTCGCACCCGGCCTGGACCGGCGGCCAGCAGCAGCTTGTCGACCGCGGCGGCCGCGTGTCGCGCTTCCAGAAGAAGTTCTCGGGTTTCCTGAAGACCGATGAAAAGAAATAAATACCGTTGGTGCTCGTATTAAAAAGCCCCCGCCCAGTGCGGGGGTTTTTGTTTTGAGGGCACGCCCTGTCTAGACGCTTTCCACGCCGAACGCGGCCTTCAACAGCCCAAGCTGGCGCTCGACCGGATTGCCCGCGATTGGCCGTTCGGCGGCATTCTGATTGTAGATCGTCGCATCGAGACGGCGCACATTGGCGTAGAGCTTTCGCGACCGTTCGATCAGCTCATGCAACGCCACCGGCAACAACTCGAGATTGGAGGAATCGTGCGCGTCAGCCGTGGCCAGTTTCACCTTGCTTTTTTCCTTGCCCGCCTGCGCCAGCGACATCTCGCCTTCTTTCACCGCACGATGAAGGAGCAGCCAGGAGGCGAGCTGCATCAGCCGCGTGGTGAGACGCATGCTTTCGGTGGCATAAGCAAGCGCCGCCGCACGTTCCAGTTTCTTGGATTCCTTCCGGCCGGGGCCATCGAGATAAGTCGCGGTCTCCTCGACCAGCGCCATTCCATCACGGAACAGATCGGCGAACGCCTGCGAACTCGCAAGCCGTTCTCCGAACGACACTGTTTGCGTTTCGCTGAATGGCTTTTCGGACTTTTCGGACATAACGCGACGCCTCACTTCACCGCGGAGCCGATCGCGCCCCGTATACTATTGGGTAAGCATGACGCGCGCGATGCAGCCGTGTCCAGCCGGCGATATGGTTAACATCGCGATATAGTTTCCGCGCAAACTCGAACGGCTGCATATTGCAGCCGCTGATCCATTTTGGGACAAAAAAAGGAGCCGCCGTCGCCGGCGGCTCTAAGGTGATAACAGGGAGGCGTCAAACAGAGTGGACAGGAGCCACTCAATGTCCACATGAAGATGGACGATGCCAGTAATGGTCGAGAAAGCTTAACGACACCTTAAGGGTATGCGCGCAATACCAAATATTTTTCCGACGCTCTGGCACGTCGATACCTTTTCGGCGGCGCCGATCTTCCCTCACCTCACCGTTTGAAAAACTGATCGGCTGCCGCGCGCGAGACGCGCTTTTGCGCCATGTCGGCCTCGAGCCGGCTGATCTCGTCACGCAGCAATTGCACGCGCGCCGTAAGTTCATCCACGGAGAGCAAGGTGAGGTCCTGGCCGATCTCGTGCGCAATCTTCTTCTTCGGTTTGTCGTCCTCGTCGATTGCCGGCATTGGCCACCTCCTGCGGGCGAAATCTAGCCACGGCGGTCCGGGTTGTCACATCGGCGAGGCGCGCCTACACAAAGCCCTCCAATCTGCAGAAAATATGAGGAACCGATGACCGCACTCCCAAACCAAATGACCGCGATCGGCATCAAATCCGCCGGCGGTCCGGACATGCTGGTCCCGGAACAACGCCCGCTTCCGAAGCCGGCCGCAGGCGAGATCCTGGTGAAAGTCGCTGCCGCCGGCGTGAACCGCCCCGACGTGATGCAGCGTATGGGTCTCTACCCGCCCCCGCCCGGCGCACCTGACATTCCCGGGTTGGAAATCGCCGGCGAAGTTGTTGCGTTGGGCGCCGGCGTCAAACGCTGGAAAATCGGCGACAGGATTATGGCCCTGGTAGTCGGTGGCGGCTACGCCGAATATTGCCTCGCGCACGAAACTCACGCGCTGCCGATCTCGGGGCTTTCGATGATCGAAGCGGCTGCGATACCGGAAACGTTCTTCACTGTCTGGCACAACGCGTTCGAGCGAGGCGGCCTTAAAAAGGGCGAATCGCTTCTGGTGCACGGCGGCTCATCCGGCATCGGCACCACGGCCATCCAACTTGCCAAGGCTTTCGGTGCACGCGTGATCACCACCGCCGGATCAGCGGAAAAATGCGAAGCCTGTCGCAAACTTGGGGCCGACGTCGCCGTTAACTATAAGACCGAGGACTTTGTCGTCGCGACCAAGACGGCGACCGGAGACAAGGGGGCCGAGGTTATACTGGACATGGTGGGTGGGGACTACATCGCACGCAATTACGAAGCAGCCGCGGTGGAGGGGCGCATCGTGCAAATCGCATTTCAGGGCAGCCCGAAGGCGACGGTGGATTTCCGCCGGATCATGCTCAAGCGGCTGCACCATACCGGCTCAACCTTGCGGTCGCGCTCGGTTGCCGACAAAGGCGCCATTGCACGGGCGGTCGAGGACAATGTGCTGCCGCTCGTGACAGCCGGGACGGTCAAACCCGTCATCTACAAGACATTTCCCATGGGCGAGGCGGCGGCAGCCCATACACTCATGGAAACCAGCGCCCATATTGGCAAAATCGTGCTAACACTTTAACTCGGCCTCCATTTCTTCTGAAGCCGCGAAATCGGCGCAATGTCGGACTTAAAACGCAACAGGGTGCGATTGCTTGCAGATTTTCACCGTCGGCAATGCCGGAGCCGCAGGCTGCGAGGTGCTGCCGCAGCCGGGGGTTTTATTTTGATTTTGAATAGCCGTTTGGCAGCGATCGCAGTCGCGCTCGTCGCCGCGCTGCTGGTGGTTCCGGCTGCGCGCGCGGTCGAAGCCGTGAACGTGCGGCTCGATGCCGCGGCGATTGATTTGACAGCGGCCACGGAACTTCAAAAAACCGAAGGCGACCGCACACAGGTGTCCACCGCGCCGGGCCCGGACGGGATCGTGCGCCGCATCGAGGTGCGTGCGCGCGAGGGCAACAGCAACTGGGCGGTCTTTGCGCTCACCAATAACAGCGACGAGCAGATCGACCGCCTCATCGTTGTGCCGCATTACCGCATGGTCGGCTCCGGCCTGTTCTGGCCCGACCTCGGCCTGTCGCGTATCGCGGCCATCACGCCGTCGACCGGCGACCGTCCCGTTCGCCAGGAGGGCACGACGGCCGACGTGTTCCGCATCACGCTCGATCCCGGCACCGTCATTACCTTCGTTGCCGAACTGCGCACCGACAAGCTGCCGCAGATCTATTTGTGGGAGCCGGACGCCTACAAGGACAAGGTCAACTCGTTCACCCTGTACTACGGCATCGTCATCGGCATCGCCGGCTTGCTCGCGCTGTTCCTGACGATCCTGTTCGTCGTCAAAGGCTCGATGATGTTTCCGGCCGCCGCCGCGCTTGGCTGGGCCGTGCTGATCTATATCGGCATTGACTTCGGTTTCTGGGGCAAGGTGTTCGACATGTCGGCCGGCGCCGAACGCGTCTGGCGCGCCTGCGGCGAGGCGATCCTGTCGGCGACACTGCTTGTCTTTCTCTTCGCCTATCTCAACCTGTCGCGCTGGCACGTGCGCTATGCGCACGTCACGATGGCCTGGCTTGCGGCACTCGCCGCATTGATCGCAGTCGCAGTATTCGATCCTTCGATCGCCGCCGGCATCGCCCGCATGTCGCTCGCCGGCATCGCCGTCTTCGGGCTCGCCCTCGTGATCTACCTGTCCACGCACGGTTTCGACCGCGCGGTGCTGCTTATTCCCACATGGCTGCTCTTGGTCGTGTGGACGATGGCCGCAGGCTTCGCCGTCACCGGTCTTGTCACCAATGACATCATCGGGCCCGCGCTGCTCGGTGGCCTTGTGCTGATCGTGATGCTGATCGGATTCACGGTCATGCAGCACGCCTTTGCCGGCGGCATCACGCACGGCATCGTTTCCGACGTCGAGCGCCGCGCGCTCGCGCTCACGGGCGCGGGTGACTTGATCTGGGACTGGGACGTGTCCGCCGACAAGGTGTTCACCAGCCCGGAAACCGAACACATGCTCGGCCTCAAGCGCGGCTCGCTGGAAGGACCAGCGGCAACCTGGCTTGAGGTGCTGCATCCGCTCGACCGCGACCGTTTCCGCGCCGCGCTTGACGGCATCGTCGAACAACGGCGCGGCCGGCTCACCCAGGATTTTCGGCTGCGAACCGCCGATGGGCACTATCTCTGGTTCGCGCTCAAGGTGCGTCCGGTGGTCGGCTCCGACGGCGAAGTGGTGCGCCTCGTCGGTACGATGACCGACGTGACCGAGTTCAAGAATGCAGAGGAACGGCTGTTGTTTGATGCCGTGCACGACAACCTCACCGGATTGCCCAACCGCGAGCTGTTCATCGACCGCATGGAGGCGGCCTTCGGCTTTGCCCGTGCCGACCCGCAAATCCGGCCTTCGATCGTTGTGGTCGATCTCGATCGTTTCAAACAGGTCAACGATTCCGTCGGCATCGCGGTCGGCGATTCAATTCTGCTGACCATCGCGCGCCGACTGTCCCGCCTGCTCAAGCCGCAGGATACTTTGGCGCGCCTGTCGGGCGACCAGTTCGCCCTGATCGTGCTGTCTGAGCGCGAGCCCGCGCGCATCGTGGCTTTCGCGGAGACGATCCGGCGCACTTTGCGCGCGCCGATTGCCTTCAACGACCGTGAAATCTTCCTGACCGCCTCGATCGGGCTGGCGCTCGCCGAGAACCAGTCAAACCGCACCGAGGAAGTGCTCAAGGACGCCGAACTGGCGATGTACTACGCCAAGCGCATCGGCGGCGACCGCATCGAGATCTTCAAGCCGGCGATGCGCTCCCGCAAGACCGATCGCCTGACCATGGAATCGGAATTGCGCCGCGCCATCGAGCGCGAGGAAATCAAAGTGCTGTTCCAGCCGATCGTGCGGCTGGAGGATCGCGCCATTGCCGGGTTCGAGGCGCTGGCGCGCTGGGATCACCCGAAGCTTGGCCGTCTGTCGCCGGCCGAATTTATTTCGATCGCCGAAGAAATCGGCCTCATCGTCGATCTCGGCCTGTTTGTCCTCGATTACACCGCCAAGCAGCTCGCCCAATGGCAGGCGGCCACCCGCACCCGCGAACCGGTCTTTGCCAGCGTGAACGTGTCGTCACGCCAATTGCTGCGCCACGATTTGATCCAGGACCTGCGCGGTGTGCTGTCACGCACGGCGCTGGCGCGCGGCACGCTCAAGCTGGAAATCACCGAATCGCTCGTGATGGAAAATCCCGAACACGCCGCGCAGATGCTCACGCGCATCAAGGAGCTCGGCGCCGGCCTGTCGCTGGACGATTTCGGCACCGGCCATTCATCGCTTGCCTATTTGCAGCGTTTCCCGTTCGACACGATCAAGATCGACCAGTCGTTCGTCCGCACCACGCCGCGCGGCACGCGGCCGGTGATCCTGCGCTCGATCATCGCGCTCGCGCACGATCTCGGCATGGAAGTAGTTGCGGAAGGAGCGGAAACCGATTCCGACGCGGTCGAGCTTTACCAGCTCGGCTGCGAATACGCGCAAGGGTTCGCCTTCGGCGAACCGATGACGGCCGACGCCGCCCGCGATCTCCTGATCGACAAGCCGACCCGCCTGCGCGCGCTCAAGATTGCATCAGAGTAACGGTCAAAGGCTGCGCCGGATGGGCGCGGCGTATCAGGCGTGACCGGATTCGCTCGACAGCATCCCGAGATCGATGCCGATCTTGCGCAGCGCCTTCTCATATTTCGTTTCGGTGTCCGTGCCGAAAATGAGTTCGGGATCGGCCGCGCAATGCAGCCACCCGTTCTGCTGAATTTCCTGTTCAAGCTGGCCAGGCGCCCAGCCGGCATATCCGAGCGCGAGAATGGCACTCGCCGGCCCATTGCCGCGTGCGATCGCCTTGAGAATGTCGAGCGTGGCGGTGAGGCAGATGCCCTCATCAATCGGCAGTGTTGAATTCTCGATGAAGAAATCGGCCGAATGCAGAACGAACCCACGCCCGGTTTCGACCGGCCCGCCCTTGAGCACTTTGACGTCTTCAGCGCGCGTGGGCAGCTGGATGCGTTCGGCCGCCGGGATCACTTCCAGTTGCACGAGCAAGTCGGGAAATTTGATGTTGGCCGCAGGGTGGTTGACGACGATGCCCATGGCACCTTCGGTCGAATGCGCACAGACATAAATGACGGCACGCGCAAAACGCTCGTCGTTCATTGCCGGCATCGCGATCAACATTTGCCCGTCAAGATAGCCGCGACCGGGGGCGGGAGCCTGCTCCTTCGCTTTGCGTGACGTCTTCATGGCAAAAGGTTACCCGATCGATCTGTCTTTGCAAACGAAGCTTGCGGCGGAAAGTTCAATCGTTCACCGTCATATTCAATACGACAATTGTGGCAGCGGCCTGCCCAGAACATGGTCAATCGCTGCTCACAATGAATTCAGTGGCGCGGCATGCCGTTACCAACTAGATCGTGCACGATGAACGATATTCACAGATCATTTTGTGCCGCCCTGGCTGCATGCGCGATCGGCGCCATTTCGGGCACGGCGGCGCTCGCGGCGGACAAATCACCCTGGAGCAACGACATCCGTTCGGGTGTCAGGCTGATTGCCGGCGCTAACGGCAAGGACGATGTCGCGCTGCGCGCCGGCATTGAAATCAAGATGCAGCCGGGATGGAAAACGTACTGGCGGTATCCGGGCGATTCCGGCGTGCCGCCGCGCTTCGATTTCTCGGGTTCGGAAAATCTGAAAGATGCCAAGGTGCTCTTCCCTGCACCGCATCTCTTCACCGACGAGACCGGACATTCACTCGGCTACAAGAACAGCGCCATCTTTCCACTGGTGATTGCGCCACAGCAGCCCGGCAAGCCTGTCCGCCTGCGCATGAAGATCGAGTACGCGGTCTGCGAAAAACTCTGCGTGCCTGCCGAAGGCAGCGCTGAGCTGATGCTCGGGTCCGGCGCAAGCTCGCGCAACGTAGACTTGAGCGCAGCGGAGGCACGCGTGCCCAAGACGGTGCCGGCCGCGCAGATCGGCCTCACCGCCAAACGCGTCAATGCGGCGGCGAAGCCGTTGGTCGCCGTCGAGCTTGCTGCGCCGGCCGGCACAAGCGGTCGAGGTGTTCGTCGAAGGGCCGACGCCGGACTGGGCGCTGCCCATCCCCACGCCTGCGCAAGGCGCACCAACCGGCCGTGCACGCTTCACTTTTGAGCTCGACGGTCTGCCACCTGGCATCGACCCCAAGGGCAATTTCGATCTAACCTTCACCGTGGTCACGGGCGAGCGCGCCCTGGAAGTCAAAACTCATCTCGACTAATCACCGCCAAGAGCGTAATTAGCCCAGCCGGGAAACGTTTTTAATAAAGCAAAGCGAGAGGACACCCATGCCCATCAAGGTCGGCGATCGATTGCCCGAGGCCAAATTCCGCAGTCATGACCACCGAGGGTCCGGTCTGGAAAACGACCGATGAAGTTTTCAAAGGCCGCAAGGTGGCGCTGTTCGCGGTGCCGGGCGCCTTCACGCCAACGTGCAACAACCTGCACATCCCGAGCTTCCTGAACAACGCCGCCGCCATCAAGGCCAAGGGCGTGCACACGATCGCTGTGACCGGCGTCAACGACGTCTTCGTCATGGAGGCCTGGAAGAAATCAACCGGCGCCGACGGCAAGATCGATTTTCTTGCGGACGGCAACGGAGAATTCGCCAAGGCGATCGACATGGCCTTTGACGGATCCGGCAACGGACTTGGCACCCGCTCGAAGCGTTATTCGATGCTGGTCGACGACGGCGTCGTGAAAAAACTCAATATCGAGGATGCGCCGGGCAAGTGCGAGATTTCGGGCGGCCAGGCATTGCTGGGCCAGCTCTAGAGATTTTCATCCAGAGCTTGCGCGATGGCCGGAATCCGAAGCGGCGCTGGATGTTCCCGGCCATTTCGTGTTTTAAAGTCGCTATTTCTGTCATCGCGCCGATGGCGCCGGCCCGCGCGGCAATAAGGCCTGCGCGCGCGAGCTCATCGGCGCGCTCGTTCATAGCATGACCGGCATGGCCTTTCACCCAGTGCCAATGCACCGTGTGATGGCCGAGCGCCTCGTCCAGCCGCTTCCACAGATCGACGTTTTTCACCGGCTTCTTGTCGGCGGTGCGCCATCCATTCTTCTTCCAGCCATGGATCCACGACGTAATGCCGTTCTTGAGATACTCGCTGTCGGTATGAAGATCGACCGCGCACGGCCGCTTGAGCGCTTCCAGCGCAGAAATCGCCGCCATCAATTCCATGCGATTGTTGGTCGTGTGCGGTTCGCCGCCCTTGAGCTCTTTTTCATGATCGCGAAAAGTCAGAATGGCGCCCCAGCCGCCCGGACCCGGATTGCCCGAACAGGCGCCGTCAGTGTGGATGGTGACGCGCTGCTCGCTCACGCGATTTTTCCTTTGCGCATGATCTTATCCGAAAACCGGTTTTCATTTTTCGGGATCATGCGCTAGAGCCCATAATCCTCGATGCTTTTGACCGACTGGTGAAAACGCAGCTTGCGGTAATATTCCAGCGGATCCTTCGGCCTGACCAGCGCGCCGTCCGGCACGGCCAGCCAGTCGACCAGTCGCGTGAGCAGGAAACGAATGGCCGCGCCGCGCGCCAGCATCGGCAATGCATCGCGCTCGCGCGCCGAAAGCAGCCCGCACCTTGCCGTACGCGTTGAGCAGCGCCCGCCCCTTGGTGACGTTGTAGGAGTGATCCGCCTCGAAACACCAGGCGTTGAGGCAGACGGCGACGTCGTAAGCCAGCGTATCTGTGCAGGCGAAATAGAAATCGATCAGGCCCGACAGTTTGTCGCCGAGAAAAAAGACATTGTCCGGGAAAAGGTCGGCGTGGATCACGCCTTGCGGCAATTCGCGCGGCCAGTTTTTTTCCAGCACGTCCAACTCTTTGACGATTTCATTGCACAGGCCGGGCCGTATGCTGTCGCCGCGAGGACCGGCATGCTCGTAGAGTGGCCGCCAGCTGTCGATGGACAAAGCGTTCGCGCGCTTCGCCTTGAAATCCGCGCCCGCGAGGTGCAGTCGTGCCAGCGCTTCACCCACCGCCGCGCAGTGGCCGGGGTTTGGCCGACGGATCCACAAGCCGTCGAGGAATGTGACGATCGCCGCCGGGCGGCCGGCAATCTTGCCGAGCATGCCGCCTTGCTTGTTCTTGACCGGCTGCGGACAGGTGATGCCGCGCGCCGCCAGATGCTCCATGAGTCCGAGAAAAAACGGCAGGTCGCCCTCGGCGACGCGCTTCTCGTAGAGCGTGAGAATGAAATTGCCGGCGCCGGTGTGCACCAGAAAGTTTGAATTCTCTACGCCCTCCGCGATGCCCTTGTAGGAGAGTAGTTGGCCGATGTCATAGCCGGAAAGAAAGCGGGTGAGATCCTCCGCCGGCACGTCGGTGTAGACCGCCATGAAGGGTCACTCCGCCGGCTCATGCTCCCGCAGCGGGCGGGGCAGCGGGAAGAACACGCCCTCCTCGATCGCCGAAACTGTTTCGATGTCGAGGACGAAGCGCGCGGCGAACGCACCCATGATCTCCTCGACCAGCACCTCGGGCGCGGACGCACCGGCAGTGATGCCAAGCCGCTTGACGCCGTCGAAATCGCTCCAGTTGATATCCGCGGCGCGCTGCATCAGCACGGCGCGCGGACAGCCGGCGCGCTGGGCCACTTCCCTGAGCCGCTGAGAATTGGATGAGTTCGGCGCGCCGACGACGATCATGGCGTCGACAACTGGCGCCACGCGCTTGACCGCCTCCTGCCTGTTGGTGGTGGCGTAGCAGATGTCTTCCTTGTGCGGACCGACGATGTTGGGAAAGCGCCGCTTGAGCACCTCGACGATTTCCGCGGTGTCATCGACCGACAGCGTCGTCTGCGTCACGTAAGCAAGGTTGTTCTCGTCGCGCGGAATGAATTTTTCTGCATGCCGGATCGACTCGACCAGAACGATGCTCCCGGGCGGCAACTGTCCCATCGTTCCGACGACTTCCGGATGGCCGGCATGACCGATCAACACGATCTCGCGCCGGCGCCGGAAATGAATCTCGGCTTCGCGATGCACCTTGGTCACCAGCGGACAGGTCGCATCGAGCGTCAGCAAATTGCGCTGCGCCGCTTCTTCCGGGATCGCGCGCGCCACGCCGTGCGCGGAGAAGATCACCGGCGCCTTGTTGTCAGGCACCTCGCTGAGTTCTTCCACGAAGATCGCGCCCTTGGCACGCAGGCTGTCGACCACATAACGGTTGTGCACGATCTCGTGGCGCACGTAGACCGGCGCGCCATAGATCGCCAGCGCCCGTTCCACCGATTCAATGGCCCGCACGACGCCGGCGCAAAAACCGCGCGGCGAGCAAAGCACGACCTTCAATGTGGGTTTTGGTAAATCGGTTACCATTGAAGTCCTCGGAAGCGCGCATTTTACGCACTTATTTCCGCCTCGACATGGGGTGCGCCGGCCTCCCCTGTCAAGCCAGAATGGTTGCATGACCCTCGGTCTGCCCCTATATTCCGGCGACTTTCCGATCATCACCGATGATCTGAAGCTTCGCCCGGGGGCGGGCGAAGCATAGAGGAGATTTTGCCATGGCGACCCCAGCACCCCTGATGCCAAAGGCCACCGCCGTCTGGCTGCTGGACAACACCGCGCTGTCGTTCGACCAGATCGCCGAATTCTGCAAGCTGCACCCGCTCGAGGTGAAGGCCATTGCCGACGGCGATGCCGCGCAGGGAATCAAGGGTCTTGACCCGATTTTGACGGGGCAGTTGAGCCGCGAGCAGATTACCGAAGCCGAGAAAAACCCGGAAACCCGGCTGAAGCTGACCGAACCGAAAGTCGCGGTTCCGCCGACCGAGCGCGGCAAGAAAGGCCCGCGCTATACCCCGGTTTCACGTCGTCAGGATCGTCCCAACGCCATTTTGTGGCTGGTGCGCAACCATCCGGAACTCAAGGACAGCGCGATCATGCGGCTGGTCGGCACCACCAAGTCGACCATTGCCTCAATCCGCGATCGCACGCATTGGAACTCGCCCAATCTGACCCCGATGGATCCGGTCACGCTCGGCCTTGCCTCGCAGATCGACCTCGATCTGGAGGTGGCGCGCGCCAACAAGGAAAAGCCGGCGCCCGTCGATACCGGCGCGACCTTGCTCCCCGCCGCCGAGACCACCGCGCGCAAGGAGGCGGAAGTCGCCGCCGCGGCCGCGGAAGCCGAGCAGAAGCAGCCGGGCGGCAGCGATATGGACGTAAGTGCCGTGTTCGCCAAGCTCAAGCAGCTCGGCGGCAAAGGCGACAAAGACGACGAATAAGAGCGGCGCAAAATTTTCGCCGCTCTTGCGACGATTTCTATGCAAATTGTTCGCGCGCTACGCGGGTACGTCAATACAGTACCTCGCGCGCTCATCGCAGGAATGTGAACAGCGAATTTCGCGCGTGTTACGTGCGGAATCCGGTTGTCCATCCCGCTTCGGAATCATTGCAAATTTCAAATTAAGCTTGCCTTCATCGCTGGGGCAGACGATCCCGCGCGTTGGACGAGAACGAGCGGCGACCAACCTACGACCACGAGCTCGACTATGTGGCTGTGAAGTTGCGCTCCTCTGGCGCTTCTCACCCCGGCCGCGCGGCAGCCGATTCCCACCCGGCACCCGCGCGGCCGGTATAGTTTTGGACGAATTTTATCTTGTTCCTCAGTATCCGCGCTTGCCTTCGACGGCGGCGACATAGCGCGCGATGGATTTGTCCAGCACCTGTTTTGCGTCTTTCGCAATCACGCGATCGAAATAATGCCCGTAAATCAGATCAAACTGGAATGGCGCCAGCGCCTTGCCGATGTGTTCAACCTCGGGCGCCGAGAGCGGAATGAAATTCGGATAGCTGCGCATGAACGACAGCCATTTGCGGTCTGTCGTGACGGTGAGGATATCGCCGGCGCAGACAATGCCGCGGCCGCCGGCGCCACCCTTCCAATGCAGCACAGTTCCGCCGGGAAAATGCCCGCCACACCGCACCAGAGTGACGCCATCCCACACCCTGAGCGTATCGCCTTGCCACAGCTTCACCGCCGGATCGTTGCGCATGATCCAGTTTTTGTCGGCGGCGTTGAGATGGACAGGACAATTGAACGCATGAGCCCACTCCACCATCGTCGTGTAGAAATGCGGATGCGAAATGGCGATCGCCTTCAGCCCGCCAAGACCCTTGATCATGCTCACGGTCGCGGCGTCGAGCGTAGCGACGCAATCCCAGAGGATATTGCCGCCTTCGGTGCGAACCAATAACGCGCGCTGGCCGATGGCAAAGCCGGCGCCGATACCGATGAGGCCGGTATCGTACTCATGGAAGCTGTTCATATGGCTCTGCGCGAGCGCCGCAAGCGTGGTCCAGCCTTGCCCGCGCGCCGGGACATATTGTCGCTCTTCTTCGCAGATCACGCATTGCGCGGGCGGCTGCGCGCTCTCCGGATATTGCATGCCGCAGGCCGTGCAGATGAACAGAGGCATAAACGTCCTTGGGTCTTTTTATGTTTGCCGCGCGCATTGTCCTCATTCACGCACAATTTGCAAAGCGCGGAAAGTTGTTCGACCCCCTATCAAGCGCGACGCGTTCCCCGCGCCCCACCCCATCCTACAAATAACTCCACCACCATTCGCCGCGCCTGCGCTTGATGCCGGCAAACCAACGGCACACTGGGTAGAGAGCCACAACAACGCCGAGCCACACGGCATAGATGCCGGCGAGGCCAAGGCCGTAACCGGGCGGCTTTTGCGTGGATCCGATCAGCGCGGCGAAATCGCCGACCACCGTCCACGCATACAGAATGGCGAGCGCATGCAGCAGAAAAATATGCGCGATGTAATAAAAAAACGGCACCCGCCCGAAGGTCGTGATCCAGTCGGCTAACGGCCCCCGGAGCCGTTCAATGGCTGAAAGCAGCATCAGCGCCGGCCCGAGCGTCATCGCCAGATACAACAACGAAGGCGGATATTTTTCGCAGTTGATAAACGACAGCACGGACGCAACAACATTGTCCTGCATCACCCAGGGTGCGGGATCACCATACAGATTGGTGGCGCGCAACATGATGAAGCCGACCGTGACCGCGGCGCCAAGTGCGAACAATTCTCGAATCCGTGCGGCACGCTCGCGCGTGAAGACCGGCCCCAGCGCATAGCCCGCCGCCATAACGCCGATCCACGGGATCAGCGGATACAGCACGACGAGATCCACGCCTGACGCAAGCTGCAGATGACCCGGCTGATGCAGAAAATTCCACACAGGCGCGGCGGCACCGAGCTGCGCCGCCTTTATGCCATCGAACAAATTGTGCCCGGCGATCATGATGAGCCCGGCCGCGGCGATCGCCCAGCGCGGCAGATAAACGAGCCCAGCAAGCGCGATCATCGACGCGCCGATAACGAAAATTACCTGCACGACGAAATGATTGAAATGAACGCTGAAACTCCAGCCGAAACGCACGATCGTCAATTCAATCAGTACAAGCCAGACGCCACGCGTCAACAAAAAGCGACTGACTTTGCCGGCAGAGCGTCCCTGCCCGTACAGAAACGCGGAAATTCCGGCCAGAAAGATAAAGGTTGGTGCACAGAAATGCGTAACCCAACGTGTCAGGAATAATGCGGGATCGGTCACGTCGCGCGGATTGAACCCGCCGGCGGCAAAAAAGTCGCGCGTGTGATCAAGCGCCATCACCACCATAACCAGACCACGCAGCAAATCGATGGACGTGAGACGCGTGCGCCCCGCCGTCGCCGGAATTTTCTTAACGGACGTTTCGTCGACCGGCGTTATCGGCTGCCGCGTTTCGAAAGCAACATTCATGACAAGTTCTCTTCCGTGGAGATCGTACGTACACGTCGCGCGCCTTGTGGCGGACCGCGGCTCGACACTCAAGACACGAGGTCATCAAAACATTTGCTTGAGAATTCAATGGAAAGTGATGGATGAAAAAGCGCGATTAAGTGTTGGCAACCAACGCGCCAGCGGCGGCCGTCCGGCGCAGCGGTATCGCATGCGCCCCGATCAATCCTGCAATTCAGTATTGCCGCGTCGTTTTTAGCGAGGCCCAAGACCGCGCCATCACTATGGATTGCTAAAAACCAACTTCTTCAGCATTTCCTCAAGCGCCACTTTGCCCTCGAGATTTGCCGTGCTGCGCGATTCGAAATAGGTCTCCGAATGCGCGATCGGGCTGATGCGGCCGGCCCGGTAGATTTCCCACCGCCAGGGCTTCGGCATGCGGGCGCGGTTTTTGACCACCACCGAATAATCCGTGCGTTCGAGATCGCTTTTCATGGCGCGCGCCGAAAGGTCGGCGTCACGCGTTTTGCGCGTTTCACCATTGCAGGATCCCCGAAGGTAGAGTTGAGCGACACGATCACAATCCGAACCAGCGCCGCGCTCACCAAACAAGAACCGCGAGAACTATTCCGGCGGAGAGCAGAAATCCCAGCGCCCAGAAGGAATAGGTCATCGCCTTATCAATTGCGTCTCCATGCATCAAAACACTATGCGCGCGTTGCATAACAATTGATACAGGTATCTTGTCTTGCATTGGTTCGCGCGCTTCATGCCCATCTTGTTGCGCACCGCACGCCCAACCGCCTCAACGAAGATCGAGCTGACCGTCGGCTCGGTATCTGCCAGTTACGCCGTAGGGGCTGTGGACGCCCAGGCGGTAAAAGACCCAAAAGGCTGCCTTTCTCATAAGCTCTTCGATCTTTCGCATGCGCGCTATCTATTGCACCGCCGACCACCCAGCATTGAGGCAGATCAAGCAACGTTTCCACCCTGGAACCGGCGCTCCTGCTTTGTCCGTCGCGAACGCGAAGCAATTTCGTCGCACATGGAATAGCCGCGCACGGCGCTTTGTTTGCTGAGTTAGGGGCGACCCCCGAATGGGGTGGAGCGTCATGTCGCGCTCGACAATAATCGGCCTTGTTGCCTTGCTCGTGCTGGGACTGTTTTCGTCCGCCGCGCTGGCCCGTCATGGAGGCGGGCATATGGGCGGTGGGCACTGGAGTGGCGGCCACTGGGCTGGCGGCGGTCACTGGAGCGGTCACAGTCACTTCGCGTTTCACGGTGCGCGGTTTCACCGCCACGGACGGTTCTTCGTCGGCTATGCGGGCTACGACTATGGATGTTGGCGCTTGCGGCCGACGCCGTGGGGTTGGCGCCGCGTATGGGTATGCGGGTATCCCTACTACGGTTATTTCTGAAGCATGACCCCGCGTGCGTCACTGACGGCAGCCTTCGGCTGCCGTTTTTTTGCGTCGAAATAGCACACGAAAAATCGCGAACTATTTGACGCCCACCCCGTGCCCCTTCAGCGCGCTGCCGATCTCGTCCAATATCGCCGGATCGTCGATGGTCGCCGGCATCGACCACTGGTCGCCGTCGGCAATTTTCTTGATGGTGCCGCGCAGAATTTTTCCCGAGCGGGTCTTCGGCAGCCGCGCCACCGTGATTGCGAGCTTGAATGACGCCACGGGGCCGACCTTCTCGCGCACCAGCGCCACGATCTCCTTCTCGATCTCCGTCGGCGGACGATTGACGCCGGCCTTGAGCACGATGAACCCGCAGGGCACTTCGCCCTTGAGATCATCCTTGATGCCGAGCACCGCGCATTCGGCGACGTCGGGGTGCCCGGCCAGCACTTCCTCCATGCCACCGGTCGACAGCCTGTGGCCCGCGACATTGATGATGTCGTCGGTGCGGCTCATCACGTAGACGTAGCCGTCCTCGTCTTTGTATCCGGCATCCGCCGTCTTGTAGTAACCGGGAAACTCCGCCAGATAGCTTTCCTTGAAGCGTTCATCCTGCTGCCACAGCGTCGGGAAGCAGGCCGGCGGCAGCGGCAGTTTCACCACAATCGAGCCGATCTTGTTGGCGGGCTGAAGGCGGCAAGCCTCATCCACGATATCGATCGCGTAACCTGGCATCGGCACGCAGGTCGAACCGTAGCGCACGGGAAGTGCACCAAGGCCGACCGGGTTACCGGCAATGCACCAGCCGGTTTCCGTCTGCCACCAATGGTCGAGCACCGGCACCTTCAGGACCTCCTCCGCCCATTGAATGGTCGGAGGGTCGGCGCGTTCGCCGGCCAGAAACAGCGTGCGGAATTTCGACAGGTCGTATTTCCTGATGAATTCGCCGTTGGGATCTTCCTTGCGGATCGCGCGGAAGGCCGTGGGCGCCGTGAACAGCGACACCACGCCGTGTTGCGAAATCACGCGCCAGAACGCGCCGGCGTCAGGCGTGCCGACCGGCTTGCCTTCGTAGAGGATCGACGTGCAGCCGTGGAACAGCGGCGCGTAGACAATGTAAGAGTGACCGACCACCCAGCCGACATCGGAGCCCGACCACCACACTTCGCCGGGAGAAATGCCGTAGAGATTCTGCATCGACCATTTCAGTGCGACCATGTGGCCGCCATTGTCGCGCACCACGCCTTTCGGAATGCCGGTCGTGCCTGACGTGTAGAGGATGTAGAGCGGATCGGTGGCGGCGACCGGCACGCATTCGCTGGTCTTGGCGTAGTTGACGGCGTTTTCCCACACCTTGCGCCAGTCATGGTCGCGGCCGGCGGTCAACGCCGCCTCGCATTGCGGGCGCTGGAGGATCATGCAGGCCTGCGGCTTTTGTTTCGCAAGATTGATCGCGTCATCGAGCAGCGGCTTATAGGGAATGACGCGGGCGCCTTCGATGCCGCAGCTCGCGGACAGAATCACCTTCGGCTTGCAGTCGTTGATGCGGGTCGCAAGCTCCTTGGCGGCAAAGCCGCCGAACACCACGGAGTGAATTGCGCCGATGCGCGCGCAGGCGAGCATGGCGAACACCGCCTCCGGCACCATCGGCATGTAGATGATGACGCGGTCGCCTTTTTCGACGCCGAAGTCGCGCAACATGGCGCCGAGCAATTGCACCTCGGACAGCATCCTGCCGTAGGTGAAGGTCTTCACGGTTCTGTGACGGGGGAATCGTAGATCAGCGCCGGCTGGTCGTTGCGGCCGGCGAGCACGTGACGATCGAGCGCGTTGTAGCAGGTGTTGCAGGTCGCGCCCGTGAACCAGCGGCCGTAAATTCCGGCGTCCTTGTCGAAAATCTTCTTCGGCTTCTCGAACCAGTGAATGTCCGCCGCCGCTTCGGCCCAGAACACCTCCGGGCTGCGCTGCCAATGCGCGTAAACGTCGTGATAGCGGCTGGTACGGGCGTCCATAGTCTCCTCCCGGCCGCCATTCTGCGGGTGCGGCGCAGCTTTGCAAAGCCCGACATTGCCGGACGTGATCCGGCAATCCATGATGCAAAGAAGATGGACCCCCGGGTCAAGCCCGGGGGTGACTTAAATCAAATGGCGCTCCCACCCCATCCCCACCAGTGACCCTCATCACCGATCCCCTGTTCTATGCGCTGGCGATCCCTGCGGTGATCGCGCTCGGCCTGTCGAAAGGCGGCTTCGTCGGCGTGGGGCAGATGGCGACGCCGGTGCTGGCGCTGGTCATGCCGCCGCTGGAGGCGGCCGCGATTTTCCTGCCCATCATGATCGCGCAGGACGCCGCCGCCGTGTGGGTCTACCGCAAGGACTGGAGCGGACGGATCGTCGCCATCGTGCTGCCGGGCGCCGTGCTGGGCGTGGGCGCGGCCTGGCTTCTGGCCGCGCATATCTCCGACGCCGCCGTGCGCGTCTTTATCGGCGTCACCACGATCGCTTTCGTGCTCTACAACTGGTTCGGGCCGCGGCCGGTCCCGCACGAGGGCGAGCCGCCCATCGTGCCCGGCCTGTTCTGGGGCTCGATCGCCGGCTTCACCTCGACGATCTGCCAGGCCGGCGGGCCGCCCTACCAGATGTATGTGCTCGGCCTGAAGCTGCCAAAGATGGTCTATGTCAGCACCAACGCGATCGTGTTTGCCGCGATGAACTGGATGAAGCTCGTCCCCTATTTCGCGCTCGGCCAGTTTTCACCCAAAGGCGTGGCGACGTCGGCCGCGCTTTTGCCGCTTGCCATGCTGGCCAACTGGTTCGGCTTCTGGGTGGTGCGCGTCACACCGACCGAGCTGTTCTACCGCATCACGCTGATCATCATGTTCCTGATCTCGATCGAATTGGTGCGCAGCGGAATGACGGACATTTTGCGCGGCTGACAAGCTGCGCTGCCCTTGGCTAACGTTGAGATCAAGGGGACAGCGAGCATGGCGAAATCGCCTTACGACACCGATCTCGACCGCAATCCGGCCAACTACCAGCCGTTGACGCCGCTCGGCTTCCTCGAGCGGGCCGCCGCCGTCTTTCCTGGCCACACCGCTATCATCCATGGGCCGCTGCGGCGTTCTTATGCGGACTTCTATGCGCGCGCGCGGCGGCTTGGCTCGGCATTGGCGAAGCACGGCATCAAGCGTGGCGACACAGTGTCGGCATTTCTCGCCAATACGCCGGCGATGCTGGAATGCCATTACGGCGTGCCGATGTGCAAAGCCGTGCTCAACACGCTCAACACGCGGCTCGACGCGCCGATCATTGCCTTCTCGCTCGACCACGCCGACGCCAAGGTGGTCATCACCGACCGCGAATTTTCCAAGGTGATGAAAGAGGCGCTTGCCCTCTGCAAGGTGAAGCCGCTGGTGATCGACTATGACGATCCCGAATACACCGGCGCAGGCGAGCGGCTCGGCACAATCGAATACGAAGACTTCATCGCGCAAGGCGACTCCCGACTATGCCTGGGCCATGCCCGACGACGAATGGGACGCCATCACGCTCAACTACACGTCGGGCACGACCGGCGATCCCAAGGGCGTCGTCTATCACCACCGCGGCGCGCATCTTCTCGCGGTCGGCAATGTCGTCACCTGCTCCATGGGCAAACATCCCGTCTATCTGTGGACGCTGCCGATGTTTCACTGCAATGGCTGGTGCTTCCCGTGGTCGATCTCGGTCACCGCCGGCACACATGTCTGCCTGCGCGCGGTGCGCGCCGCCGCGATGTACGACGCGATCGCCACCCACAAGGTCACGCATCTGTGCGGCGCGCCGATCGTGATGGCAACGCTGCTCAATGCGCCCGCGCAGGAGAAGAAGCCGCTTCCGCACGTGGTCGAATTCTTCACCGCCGCGGCGCCGCCGCCGGAGGCTGTGCTCGCCGCGATGAAAGAAGCGGGTTTCAACGTGACCCACCTCTACGGGCTGACCGAATGTTACGGGCCTGCCGTCGTCAATGATTGGCACGCGGAGTGGAACGCGCTCGCCCCCGACGCGCAGGCCGTGAAAAAGGCGCGCCAGGGCGTGCGCTATGGCGCGCTGGAGGCGCTCGACGTGCTCGACCCCGAAGCGATGACGCCGGTCAAACGCGACGGCGAGGCGCTGGGCGAAGTGATGATGCGCGGCAATGTCGTGATGAAGGGCTACCTCAAGAACAAGGCATCCACCGAGAAGGCGTTTGCCGGCGGCTGGTTCCACACCGGCGATCTCGGCGTCATGCACCCCGACGGCTACATCCAGCTCAAGGACCGCTCGAAGGACATCATCATCTCCGGCGGCGAGAACATTTCGTCGATCGAGGTCGAGGACGCGCTCTACAAGCACCCGGCGGTCATGGCCGTGGCGGTCGTGGCGAAACCGGACGACAAATGGGGCGAGACCCCTTGCGCCTTCATCGAACTCAAGCCGGGCACGCAGGCCAGCAGTGACGAACTAATGCAGTGGTGCCGCAAGCATCTGGCCGCCTACAAATGCCCGCGCTACGTCGTCTTTGCGGACATCCCGAAGACGAGCACCGGCAAGATCCAGAAATTCAAGCTGCGCGAGATGGCGAAGGCGGTGTGAGCGTTTCACGCGCGAGGTGACGCCGCAACGATTCCAGCCAATTCGCAAACGCATCGCGAAAAAACTCAACGCGCTCTTCTGACTCGGTCCAGGTCGCAGTCGAATGTCGCCCACCATTCGACGAACGCACGGTCGCCGTCGATGACGGGCGTTACGCGCAGCGTCGCCTGGAAATTCCGCGTGTGGATTGGCGGCTCGCTGACAAAATTCGTAGGTCTGCGTCCGATCGATATCCGACAAGGCGAGCAGTTTTTGCCGTCTGCGTATGCCCTTATAGAGAACATTGCGTACGGCACCCACAGAATCGCCTGACTTGCCAGCTTCGATCTCGCTCTCGCCGGCGCCGTCAACCCAGACAGGATAATTTTTGAAATCGCGGATGGCGCCCCAGACGTCGTCGGCGGGCTGCTCGAAGATGGTGCTGTAATAGCTCTTCGACATGTCTATGCTCCACTTGCTCGATGTCCATGAATTGGCAATTGAGCGCACTCGCAGCCACCCGATTCCTGCCGGAACACCAAATGCCCGACATTCTCGTTATCAATGAAGGCCCTGTTCGCAAGATCCGGATCAACCGGCCCGACAAGAAGAACGCGTTGACGCTGGCCATGTACGAGACGATGGCGGCGACGATCGAAGACGCGGGAACGAATGCGGGCGTGCGGTGCCTGCTGATCACCGGCACGGCGGATGTGTTCTGTGCAGGCAACGACCTCAACGATTTCGTCGCGATGGCCAACGAGTGGCGGCCTCGGCGCGCCGATCGTGCGCTTCCTTCACGCCCTGGCGCGCTGCGAAAAGCCGCTGGTGGCCGCGGTTAACGGCGCGGCGGTCGGAGTCGGCACAACGATGCTGCTGCATTGCGATCAGGTGATCGCGAGCGAAACTGCCGCACTGATGACGCCTTTCGTCTCGCTCGGTCTGCTGCCCGAGGCGGGCTCCAGTCTGCTTGCGCCAAGGCTCATGGGGCACGCCCGCGCGTTCTCGCTGCTGGTGATGGGAAAACCACTATCTGCCGCCGATGCCAAGGCAGCGGGTATCGTGAATACGGTCGTGCCCGCCGCCGAACTTGAGGCTCAATCGCTCACCGTGGCGCGTGAAATCGCCGCACTGCCGCCCGAAAGCTTCGCGACGGCGCGGCGGCTGATGCGCGGTTCCGTTGACGACATCATCGCGCGCATCGATGCGGAGGTCGAAGAGTTCAAAATTCGACTCGCCTCGCCGGAAGCGAGGGCGGCGTTTGCAGCTTTCTCTAAGCCGGAAGCGGTGAAAGGTCCGCGGGCGCTTAGCGGCCTTCGCGAGCGTAAGGATCGAACAGGTTATTTGTGTTGTAGCGCTCGTTAAACGAGCGCTGCTGACCAAACTGGAATGTGGCTGTTCCCCTGCTTGATCGTTGATCCGCTGCTATCAGTATTGAACGGCGAAACGGGCGCCAGACGATCTGGCGCTGCCGCAGGCTTGTCCAGATCAACGTAACCACGGCCACCGCTCGCGCCGCCCTGATCCTCGATGGTAAAGGCGTGCGCGCCTGATACCGCATGGAGCGCCGTCAGGAATGCGGCAGCGGCAAGGAACGCACGGGATGTTGCGCGGAATGTCATGGCGGCCTCGGTGGTACGTCTCATTATTGCGAATCCCAGCAGGACAATATGGCTGCAAGGCGGCAGGCTGCTATTCTACCTTTAATCCAAGCTTCTTCACCAGCCCGCCCCACTTCTTTTCTTCCTTGTCGATGTCGGCCGCATAGGCCTCCGGCGTCCCCGGCAACGACTCGGCGCCTTCCGTTGCCAGACGATTCTTGACGTCCTCGGTCAACAGCGCGGCATTGAGCTCCTTGTTCAGCCGCGCGATCACGGCCGGCGGCGTGCCGGCCGGCGCCACCAGCCCGTAGCGCAGCGCCACTTCGAAACCGGGCACGCCGCTTTCGGCGAGTGTCGGAAGATCGGGCAGCAGGCTCGTCCGCTTCGCGCTGCCGATCGCCAGCCCGCGCAAGGTTCCAGCCTTGATGTTGCCGAGCGCAACGGGAATCGGAACGAACATCATCGGAATGTGGCCGCCGAGCAGATCGCCCAAGGCCGGCCCATTACCTTTGTAGGGCACGTGCTGGAGTTTCATTCCGGTTTCAGCCGCCAGATATTCACCGGCAAGATGATTGACGGTGCCAACGCCGGGCGAACCGTATTGCAGTGGTGCCGGCGCTGCCTTGGCATAGGCGATCAGCTCGGCGATCGAATGCACCGGCAGCGATGGATTCACCACCAGCACGCTCGGCGCGGCGCCAATCATGCCGATCGGTACGAAATCCTTGCGCGGGTCGTAGCCGGCATTGGCGTTCATGGCGGGCGCGATCGCCATCGTGGCGGTATAGCTCAGCAAAATGGTGTAGCCGTCGGGCGTGGCGCGGGCGACGGACCGCGTACCGATCGTGCCACCGGCGCCGCCGCGATTTTCCACCACGATCTGCTGGCCGAGCGAAACCGACAGCTTGTCGGCGACATTGCGGGCCATCACCGTGGTGCTGCCGCCGGGCGGAAACGGCACGATCAACGTGATCGGCCGGGTCGGATAATCGTCCGCGCGGGCAACGGTCCAGCGCGCCGAAGAGCGCGAGGACCGTAGAGTGCAATGACCCGCAATAAACGCATGGCGTATCACCCTGCGTTACTCCACCTTGAGCCCGAGCTTCTTCACCAGGCCGCCCCACTTCGTTTCTTCCTTGTCGATATCGGCGGCGTATTCGGCGGGCGTCGACGTGAGCGGATCGCCACCCTCGTTGTGGATTTGCTTCTGCACCTCGGCGGTGTCGACCAGCTTGCGCAATTCCGCGTTGAGCTTGTCCACGATCTCCTTCGGCGTGCCCGCCGGCGCCAGCAACCCGTAATGCAACACGGCTTCGAAGCCGGGCAGTCCGGATTCATCGAATGTCGGCACATCCGGCAACAGCGAGAAGCGCTTCTTGCTGGTAACAGCGATGACGCGAAGTTTGCCGGCCTGGATATTGCCGAGCGCCGGCGGCAGCACGCCGAAGGCCATCGGCACATGGCCGCCGAGCAGATCGTTCATGACCGGCGCAGTGCCTTTGTAGGGAATGATCGCAACGTCGACGCCGGCGTCCGCCTTGAACTGCTCGGCGCACATGTAGCCGCCGGTGCCGACCGCCGAAGAACCCAGATTGAGCTTGCCCGGATCCTTCTTGGCGAGCGCGATGACGTCGGCCACGGTCTTGGCAGGGAATGACGGATTGGCAAGCAGCGCCACCGGCATCGAGGCGACCAGCCCGATCGGCGCAAATTGCTTGCGCGGATCGATGCCGGCATGGAGCATAGAGACTGGGATTGATCGAGACCGTGCCGGTGTGGCCGAGCAACAACGTGTAGCCGTCGGGCGCGGCCTGCGTAACCGCGCGCGTGCCGATCGTGCCGCCGGCGCCGGGCCTGTTGTCGACGATGAATTGCTGGTGAAAGGCGTCCGACAGTTTCTGCGCGACGACGCGCGCCATGGCATCGACCCCGCCGCCGGGCGGATAAGGCACAATCAACGTGACATTGCGCGTCGGATAGTCGGCGGCAAAGGCACCGCCGAGCATCGCGCAAGCGATGGCGGCAGTTAGGGCCAAAAGCCTGAATGAATGTCGCATTTCCTCCACCATTCTTTTTGTCGCATTGCGGCTGATGAAGCTTACCAGCACCTGATTTCGCCGTGCCTAGTGGGCCAGGTCAGATCGTCGCGCTCCAGTTCACGAGCACTTCCCGATACCCGGTGCCGGCTTTCTCGACGTGGCCGACCGACGGGAATGGATAGTGGAATCCCTGCACCAGCATCCGCTCAGCCACAAGCATGTCATAGACCTTGCGCCGGGTTGCTTCGGCTTCAATGGGTTCGACGTCCAACATGAAATGCCATTCGGGATGGCGCGCGAACAGGAACGGGGCATGCGTAACGTCGGCCTGGACATAAACCGTCTTATTGCCCGAGGCGACCACATGAGACGTATGGCCGGGCGTGTGGCCGGGCGTGCCGATTGCCGTGACGCCGGGAATGACTTCCTTGTTCCACTCATAGGTGCGAACACGTTTGAGGACTTCGCCCGTGAAGACCCGGCGCGTGTTCTTGAAACCGAAGACGACGCGCGGCTTGGTCGCGCGGCTCATTTCGCCGTCATCCATCCAGAATTTGTGCTCGACGGCCGGCACCAGGATTTCAGCATTCGGGAATGCCAGAGAGCCATCGGCCTTGAGCAGGCCGTTGATGTGGTCGCCGTGGTAGTGCGAGATAATAACGGTATCGATCGCGCTCGTGTCGATGCCGGCGGCCGCGAGACTGATGCGGCAAGCGGCCATTGAGGCCATTGCTCGATTTGAAGGCGGCTTCACCGGTGCCGGTATCGACGAGGGCGAGCTTGGAGCCGTTATTGATCACGATCGGATTGTAGGGACCGGCGTAGAAATCCTTCTCCAGGAAGGCCGCCTCAAGCGCCGCGTTGACCTGGTCCTTGGTGACGTTAGCAACAAAATCGTCGGTGATCGGCATGCGGCTGACGCCGTCGTTGACGACGGTAATTTCGATGCTGCCGACGCGGTAGCGATAGTAGCCGGGCGCCTGCTGTCCACTCTGAGGCGTAGCCGCAGGAAGCGGCGTCGTGGCAGCGGACGCGGCGGCGGCGACGGCCCCACCCAGGACTCCACGGCGCGAGACGATCGTCATGACATTTCCTCCAAAGCGCGGGCGCTTGATCTTTTTGCCGCCGCGAACCGGGCGGAGCTGAAGCTCAATAAGGCCAGCTTTCACATTTTCAAAATCGATAGTACAAATGTCGATCATCCATATGATGAATAGCTGATTCTCATGCCTGCCAAAGATTTTGATTTCAATCTTCTCAAAGTCCTCGACGCACTGATCGCCGAACGCAACGTCACGCGCGCCGGCAAGCGGCTTCGCCGATCACAGCCGGCGGTCAGCAATTCGCTTCACCGGCTCAGGACTTTGTTGGGCGACGAGTTGCTCGTGCGCGGCAGCAGCGGACTGGTATTGACCCGCCGCGCGGAAGCGTTGCGCGATCCTCTGCGCGAAGTCATTGGCCCTGGTGGACGATTGCTTCTTCCAGGACGAATCCTTTGACCCCGCGCGCGCCACGGGCGTCTACCGGATAAGCACGCCAGACCGCCTGACATTGGCCGTCGTCCCGCCGCTGCTCGACCGGTTACGGCGGCTGGCGCCGAACATGGATCTGCACGTTATGACGGCCGATCGCCAGCAAGCGCTGGATCTGCTCGACCAGGATCTGATTGATCTCGCCCTTGGCTGGTTTGATGAAATGCCGCAGCCATCTGAACGCGGAGCTTCTGCTCGACGAATATCTCTATTGCGTTTTCCGCCGCGGACACCCGATCCTGAAACCGAAAGCGAAATTCAACATCGAGGCTGTGTTGTCGTTCCCGCACTTGATCGTCAGCGCGACCGGCGGACGGCGCGCGATTTTTGATGACCTTCTGTCGCGCCACAACTTAAGCGTCATGCATTGGTGGCGGTATCGAATTTCACGGCAGTGCCGCATCTGCTGGCTGGTAGCGACATGATCGGCGTCTTCACGAAGCTCGCATCGGAAGTCTTCGAAAAAACATTCGGTCTGCTCAAGCGACGCGTGCCACTCGATGTCGGAAAAATCGCCACCAATATGGCCTGGCACGTCCGTAGCGAACGGGACCGAAAGCACGCATGGCTGCGCCAGCAAATCAAAGCGGTCTACAAAGGCTTCTGATTTGCGCCCACTTAAAAAAAACAGCCATCCCGGGCACACCCGGGTTCGGCGAAAGCCGATCGAATAGGCACTATAAATTGAGCCAGAGATCGATCCGGTCAGTGCACGCTGGCGTGCCCGTTATGACGCAGCTTTTCGATCTCGTCCTTCACTTGCAATTTGCGCCGCTTGAGCTCCACGACTCTCAGGTCATCGACCGCGGGATGGGTCAGGCATTCGGAAATTTCGTCTTCGAGCGCCTGATGCCGTTTTTCCAATTCCGCAAGGTGCGATTGCATCGACATGCAGTATGTCTCCTCAATCAGTGGCTCTCCACGATGTAAGTGTAGCGCAGACTCGCCACAAGAGCGACGGTATACCCGCTTTCCCGGCGCGGCAAACCAGCGCAAAGCCATTGATTGGAGTTCCTTTTTCGGCCGCGCTTGAACGCCTTGTGGAAAACGCGATAATTGACAGGCTTCTGCCGAGACGGATCGGCCAGTCGCAAGCAAACCAGCGGTGGCAATGACCGACGAGGACGAACGCGCGTTGCGGGAGCAGCTGGCGCGCCTGCTACAGGAACACCGCGACCTCGATGCTGCCATCGAGGCGCTGATGACCTCGCCCGGTTCCGACCTGATCCAGGTGCAGCGGCTGAAAAAGCGCAAATTAGTGCTGCGCGACAAGATCCGCCGTATCGAAGATCAGCTCACGCCGGACATTATTGCGTAAGCGGCTACCCCCGGCGCTCTTGCTTGCGCGCATACATCGCATGGTCGGCGGCGCCGATCATGTCCTCAGGGGTGGTATCGGCAACCAGCAGCGCCATTCCAACGCTGGCCCCGACCTCGATCCGCGCCTTGCCGTGGATGATCACCACCCGCGCGATGAGCGATTCCAGTTCCCGCGCTTTCGCAAGCGCCTGTTCCTCGCCGGCATGCCAGATCAGCACGCCGAATTCGTCGCCGCCGAGCCGGCCGACCACGTCGGAGGCCCGCACGTGGCCGACGAGTTCGCGCGCCACCGCCTTGAGCAGCGCATCGCCGGCGCCATGGCCATAGCGGTCATTGACCCCCTTGAAGCCATCGAGATCGACGAACATCAGCGCCGCTTCTGTCCCGTAGCGCTTGATATGGGCCAGCGCGCGCTTGAGCTCGCGTTCGAAGCCGCGCCGGTTGAGGATATCCAGCAGCGGATCGACGTCGGCGCGCGCCTCCAGGTCACTGACGCGTGCGCGCGCGACGGCAAGCTCGCGTTTGAGGCGCTCATTTTCGGCCAGAAGCGAGGCCAGTGGAGGAAATTCTTCGGAAAGTCGCTCTTGGGGGAGGCCCATCGTTCAGCCCTCGCGAATCGCCGCTGTCAGGTCTCAAGAATACCCGTTTCGCCTTGCCAGCGGGGAGCCTCAACCTATAATCCGCCGCTTCCTTCCGCGGGGGACACGCGGATTCGGGGGCAAAATGGCGTCAAAACCTGTCGCGATCATCATGGGCAGCCAGTCGGACTGGGCCACGATGAAGCATGCCGCCAAGACGCTTGATGCGCTCAAGATCGGCTATGAGGCGCGCATCGTCTCCGCCCATCGCACCCCCAAGCGGCTCTACGACTTCGCCGGCAGCGCGCGCAAGAACGGCTTCAAGGTGATCATCGCCGGCGCCGGCGGCGCCGCCCACCTGCCCGGCATGGCGGCCTCGATGACGCCGTTGCCGGTGCTCGGCGTGCCGATGAACACCCACGCGCTCGAGGGCAAGGATTCGCTGCTGTCGATCATGCAGATGCCGGGCGGCATCCCGGTCGGCACGCTCGCCATTGGCAAAGCCGGGCGCGATCAATGCCGCGCTGCTCGCGACCGCCGTGCTGGCGCTTTCGGATGCCAAGATCGCCAAGCGGCTCGATGCCTGGCGCGCGCGGCAGACAAAAGCTGTGACCAAGCGGCCCAAAGATTGAACCCTTGCTGAAACCCGGCGCGACCATCGGCATTCTTGGCGGCGGCCAGCTCGCCCGCATGCTGGCGCTCGCGGCGGCGCCGCTGGGCTTGCGCTGCCACGTCTATTCGCCGGAAAAGAATTCCTGCGCCTTTCGATGTGGTGCACGCTGGCACCTGCGCCAGCTATGACGACGAAACCGCGCTCGGCCGTTTCGCCGGCGCGGTCGATGTCATTACCTACGAATTCGAGAACGTGCCGGCCAAGACCGCCGCATTTCTCGCGCAGCGCAGGCCGGTGCTTGCCCGACCCGCAGGTGCTGGAAACAACGCAAGACCGGCTGATCGAGAAAAATTTCATCAGCGCGCTCAAGATCGCGACCGCGCCCTACGCGCCGGTGCACAGCGCCATGCAGCTTGCCGAGGGCGTGACCGCGGTCGGCCTTCCCGCGGTGCTCAAGACCCGCAGGCTCGGCTACGACGGCAAGGGCCAGGCCAAGATCGCCAAAGGCGGCGACCCCGTCGCGGCCTGGCGCTCAGCTGCACAACGAACCCTGCATCCTGGAGGGCTTCATCGCCTTTGAGCGCGAAGTCTCGGTGGTCGCCGCGCGCACCGCGCGACGGCAAGGTCGAATGCTTCGAGGTGACCGAAAACGAGCACCGCGACCACATCCTCAAGACCTCGCGCGTCCCGGCAAAAGTGACTCCGGCGCTCGCAACGCAGGCCCGCCAGATCGCCACCCGCATCGCCAAGGCCTTCGACTATGTCGGCGTGCTGGCGGTGGAGATGTTCGTGGTGCGCAAAGGCCGCCGGCACGTCGTGCTGGTGAATGAGATCGCCCCGCGCGTGCACAATTCCGGCCACTGGACGATCGACGGCGCGACCGTGTCGCAGTTCGAGCAGCACATCCGCGCGATCGCCGGCTGGCCGCTGGGCAAGCCCGCCCGCCTCGGGCATCGCGTCGAGATGACCAATCTGATCGGCGCGGAAATCAACGAAGCGACGCGCTGGCTGACCGTGCCGGGCGCCTCCGTGCACATCTACGGCAAGGGCGAGGCGCGTCCGCGGCGCAAAATGGGGCACGTGACGCGGGTCTGGCCGCGCTAGGCGCTGGCGCGCGGCTAACCCCTCACCCCATATCAGGAAAACGCCCATACGGCGGGCACATTGGCTGCCTCCGAATGGACTCTTAATGCCTTTTCTGCTAGAGCCGCCCGACTCAAAGCCCCCGTTTTCGGGGCTTTTGCCTTAACCCGTCGGACCAACAACGAAGGAGCAAGCGTGCAAGTTCTCGTTCGCGACAACAACGTCGACCAGGCCCTGAAGGCGCTGAAAAAGAAGATGCAGCGCGAGGGCATTTTCCGCGAGATGAAGCTTCGCGGCCATTACGAAAAACCCTCGGAAAAGAAGGCGCGGGAAAAGGCGGAAGCGATCCGTCGGGCCCGCAAGCTCGCGCGCAAGAAGATGCAGCGCGAAGGTCTCCTGCCGATGAAGCCCCGCGTCGTTCCCGGCGCCGGTGGTGCCTGGCGGACCGGGTGGTCGCATGGCGGCGGCCGCGGCCGTGGCGGCTCATCGCGTTTCGGCTGATCGCCGCTTCGCTTTAAAAATTTCGCGTTGATGGTGGCGCGGGCCTCAAGCAGCCCGCGCTATTGTTTTTGAAGGCTTTTTCTTCTTAAAAATCAGCGATAAGCGGCAATCACCCGCATCCACGCAACTGTTTATTATTTTTGTTCGCGTATCCCTCGCCGCGGATACGCGGGCAACGCCGTGACATTCTTGGCCGGCCAGGCGCCCCTTGATCCTTGCAGGAGGCCGCTTCGTGGAACGCGTCGATTTCGATCAATATGCCGGGCAGTACGAGGCGATCCTCGCGGCGCAGACGAATTTCTTCGACGGCGACAGCAATTATTTCGCCCGCTACAAAATCGAGCTCGCCCAGCAGCTAGTCGGCAATGTCGACACGGTTCTCGATTTCGGCTGCGGCATCGGCCGCAGCATGCCGCATCTGCGCGAAGTCTTTCCGAAAGCGGAGATCGTCGGCTGTGACCCCTCCAACGAAAGCCTCGCGATGGCCCGCGAGCAAAATCCGTCATGCCGTTTCGTGTCGATGGACGAGCTTGGCGAGGACACCAAATTCGACCTGGTGATCGCCTCCTGCGTTTTCCATCACATCCCGCCGCAGGATCGGCAGATGGCGATCCGCTATTGCTATAGCCGGCTGAAGCAAGGCGGGCATTTCATCATCTTCGAACACAACCCGATCAATCCGGTGACGCGCCACCTGGTCAAGAATTGCCCGTTCGACGCCGACGCCGTGCTGCTGAGCATGCGCGAGACGGTCGATCGCATGCGCAACGCGCATCTCAATGTCGATGAATCGAGTTATTGCCTGTTCTTCCCGCAGCAGCTCGCGGCACTGCGCCCGTTCGAGAAATATCTCCGCTGGCTGCCGATGGGCGGACAATATTTCGTTTGCGCGTCCGCGCCAAAATCCGCACAGACGCGCGCGGCGTAAAACGCACCGCGGCTATTTCCAGCAGAATTTCACGTCAGCTTCGTTTCGCTTGCGCGTGGCGTAGTACGCCTCTCGCGTCTTTGCATCGTCGAAATAGGCGCTTTCCTTGGCGGCGCGCTCTTTGGCATTCGCAATCGCGCGTCTGGCATTTTCGGCGCGGTCACCGAGCAATGCCGGGCGCGCGCGCCATGAACATCACCTCATAGGGGTTTGCGGCGACCCATTCGACCGCCTTCGCATGCAGTTCTTTTTGTTTGGCGAGGTCGCAGAACGCATAGCCATTGATCACCGGCCCCGCCAGCGTCGCAAAGCTGCGGACCGCATCGTCGGCTTGCGCGAGCGCTGGCGCCTTCACGTCCAGCACTTCCGACATCACGATGTAACGTTCCTTGGCGACGTAAAACCAGAACACGGCATCGTCGCGCAAACCGACGTCATAGAGACGAATGGCGAGCACCATCATGGCCATCGGCGTAACCACGGCCGGCTTGGCGACGATCAAATCGCGCGCGGCGAGGATATTTTCGCGCCGGTTCGAGCTGAGCAGCTCGTTGTATTGCTGGCCGACGGAGACCTGCGGCCGCTCGCCGGGTGTACGGCCGGCTTCGTAAAACGGCTGCACGTAAACGCCGATCTCGCCGGACCGGCTCGGCGGCGATGGCAAGCACCGGCCAAACCAGCAAGACCGCAGCCAATGTCAGCCGCGTCTTTATTGTCATCGACATTGTATTGCTACCCCCGCGCAAAGCTTAGGCGGAGCTGCGCTCGCGCTCAATCGCCCGGCGGTCGTAGCTCGCTCAAAAATGCCTTCACCACCTTCGCCGCGCCGTAATCGTCGAGATTGACATGACCGCCGAGCGGAAAACGGACCATTCGCTTGGGCTCGGGGGCGAGCTTGAACAGGCGCTCGCCGAAGGCGATCGGCACAACACGGTCTTGCTCCCCATGCAGCACCAGAAGCGGCGCGTCCAGGCGGACAATGCGCTCATCGGAGTGAAACGTGTCCTTCATGAACCAGCGTACGGGCACGAACGGATAAGCCGCAGCGCCGACATCAACTGCGGATGTGAAGGGCGCATCGAGAATAAGAGCGCCGATCTCGCGCTCGGCCGCAAGCGCCGTGGCGACGGCGGTGCCGAGCGATTCGCCCCACAACACGATCCGTTTTGCAGGATAGCCGCGCGGCCGCAAAATCGTAGGCCGCGATCGCATCGCGAATGAACCCCGCTTCGCTCGGTTTGCCGCTTGACCCGCCATAGCCACGATAGGACAACGCCAGGAGTCCAGTGCCGTCTTCGATCAGCCATTTGAAGCGGCCGGCACGCAGGTTGAGCCCTCCGGCGTTGCCCTGAAAATAGATCACCAACCGCTTTGCCCCTTTCGGGGCAACATGCCAGGCGACCAGTTTTTCTCCATCGGCACTGGTCAGGACGACTTCTTCGGCCTGCGGCAGGCCGGCCGCGGCCGGCGGCGTACGCGTGGCATCGGGGAAATACATCAGCGAGCGCTGGAAGAGATACATCAGCGCCAGCAATCCGACGTAGCCAAGCACAGCGACAATGAGGAGCCATTTCAGGACGATCATGCTTTCCCATAGCACGGGATTCTCCGGCATGGATTCGCAGCTTTGGGTTGCTGCGGCCGCGCGATCCTCCTAGCCTCATGAAAACCGTCAGGGAGGACTGCCATGCCGCGCCTGCGCTATATCGAGGAGAGCGAGAAAACCCCGCACACAAGCGCGCTGATTGAATCCGCCAAAAAGACGGGCGCACCAGATCCGCGCGTCGTCAGCATCATGACGCGCAGCGACGTCGGCACTGCCTGGGTCGAGTGCTGGAACAAGGTGCTTTACACCGGCCGGTTGCCGCACAAGCTCAAGGAAATGTGCCGCATCAAGATTTCGGTCGCGCATCAATGCGGCTATTGCTCGACTGTGCGTTCCAACGTCGCCAAGGCGGAGGGCCTGACCGAGGCGATGATCAACGATCTGTTCTCTTACGAAACCAGTGCGCACTTCACGCCACGCGAGAAGGCGGCGCTGCGCTACGCCGATTTGTTCAAGCAGGGCGAACACGCGATCGACAAGGACGAGGTCTACACCGAGCTGCAGAAGCATTTCAGCGATGAGGAAATCATTGAGCTCGGCATGCTCTGCGCCCAGACCGACGGGGTGGGCAAATTCGTAAAGTCGCTGAACGTGCTGAGTTGGGAGGATGCCTGCGCGCTCAATCCGAAATTGACGCAAGGGCCTGCCCAGGAAGCGGCGGAGTGACCGGCGCGGACGACGGGAGCCACGTTTACCGATGATTCGCATCCCGCGCAGCGGCGGCACGGCGGCATTTCTCGCCGCATGGCTGGTGCCGTGGCGCCCGGCCTTCAAAATCCAGGCGGCCGACTCGCGGCTGAAATTTTTCGTGCACTACCGCGATTTGATCGGCCGGCACATCGCCAAATACGGCACGCACGAACCAATTCCAAGTCGCTGGATACATGATTATCTCACCGGCAAGCCGCCCGGCATGTTCATCGACGTTGGCGCCAACCTGGGATGGCATGCCGTACACGCCGCCAAGCATCCTTCCGTCGAAACCGTGGTGGCCTTCGAACCCGATCCGTTTAATGCCTGGTTGCTCGATCGCAATCTCGCCGAGAACGCGATCGAAAATGCCATCGTCAGCAATGCCGCGGTCGGCGCGCAATGCGGCAGCATCCACCTCCACCGCTACAAATCCTCCAATCGCGGCCGCCATTCGCTCCTCGCCAACTATGGCTTCGGCTCGCGCATGGTTCCGCTGGTCGACCTCGACAGCGCCCTCGCCCAGCTTGGCCTCGCCGAACAACCGGTCAACATTCTCAAGATCGACGTCGAGGGCTACGAGCCAGCCGTCATTGCCGGCGCCACAAAAACGCTGGAACGCACCGCCGCCGTGATCCTCGAATATTCACCGGATCTCAGCCGCGCCGGCGACCTGTCCGGTCCCTGAGATGCTCGACCGGCTGCTGTCCGCGGGATTCCACTCGTTTGCGCTCGATGAGCAAGGCGCCGCCATACCCGTCTCGATCGAGAAATTGCGCTCGTTCGAGGGCCAGATGGATCTGGTCATGATAAAGCCCGCCGCACGTTGATCGTCTGCCGCAATGCTGATCCGGCCATCCGAACCTCGCGATAACGACGCGATCTGGCGCATTCTGGAGCCGACCTTTCGCGCGGGCGAAACCTATCCGATGCCACGCGACATTTCGCGGAGCGACGCGCTCGCCTATTGGCATTCGCCCGGCCATGCCGTGTTCGTCGCCGAGGATGAGGGCACAGTCGTCGGCACGTACTATTTGCGCGCCAATAACCGAGGTGGCGGCGAGCACGTCGCCAATTGCGGTTATGTCGTTGCGCCAGACGCGTTCGGGCGCGGCGTCGCCCGCGCCATGTGCGCGCATTCGCTCGATCAGGCGCGGCGCAGTGGCTTCACCGCCATGCAGTTCAACTTCGTGATCGCCACCAACGAACGGGCTGTGCGGCTGTGGCAGGACCTCGGCTTTGCCATTGTCGGCCGGCTCCCGGGCGCCTTCCGCCACCCCCGGCTTGGCCTCGTCGATGCCTATGTGATGATACGAAGTCTCTGATCCGCTTCGATATTCGGGGCCGGCAGTCGCCAGGCCGCCAGCATCCGTTAAGGATAGCGCGAGCGAATGGCTGAAAATTCGCCTCGAGCCACGCAACCATTTGGCCGAATGCGCGTTGCCGCTGCGGGGGGCCCTGCTTCGTCCTCGAAGCGGCCTGACCATGTGATGCCTTGAGAGTAACTGCGTAGCAGGCGGCCGGCAATGGACGAGCCAATCGGACTTCTTGAGAGCGAATTCGAGCGAGCGGTCGCAGCAATGCATCCGGCGCCTGCGGCCGACAATGTCGTTCCGATCTCCGATGCCCTGCGCTCGCATGGGGCTTGTGCGCGAGCGCGAGCGGCGGTTCCGCGAGCTGCTCGATGCGCTGCCTGCGGCGGTCTATACGACCGACGCCGCCGGCCGAATTACCTATTACAACGACGCTGCCGCTACGCTCTGGGGTCACCGGCCGCCGCTCGGATCGAGCGAGTGGTGCGGCTCCTGGAAGCTGTTCTGGCCGGATGGAACTCCGCTGCGTCATGACGAATGTCCGATGGCGGTCGCGCTCAAGGAAAACCGCGCGGTACGCGGCATGGAAGCCGCCGCCGAGCGGCCAGACGGCACGCGCGTGCCGTTTATTCCCTATCCGACCCCGATCCACGACGAGACCGGAAAGCTGATCGGCGCCGTAAACATGCTGGTCGATATTACCGACCGCAAGCGCGCCGAAGAACAACAGGCGCTGCTGGTGCGCGAGCTGCATCACCGCGTGAAGAATACGCTTGCCACCGTGCAAGCCATCATGGGTTCGACGGCGCGCGTGGTCGACAACATCGAAGACTTCAAGACGGCGCTGTTCGGCCGCATCCAATCGCTTTCCAAGACGCACGTGCTGCTCGCCGACGAAGAGCGCGCGGCGGAGTTCGTCGAACTCCTGCGCAGCGAGCTCGATGCTTTCGATGACGGCACCAATGGCCGGATCTCGTTGCAGGGACCGCAGGTCACTTTATCGTCGCAGCTTGCCGTTTCGCTCGGCATGGCCATCCACGAGCTCACGACCAATGCCGCAAAATACGGCGCATTGTCGGTCTTTGGCGGCAAAGTCGAAGTGACTTGGAGTGTCACCATCGACGCCACGCGGCGGACACTTGCCTTCGACTGGATCGAGAGCGGCGGGCCTCCAGTCGCGGAACCAACGCGAAAAGGCTTCGGCACGCGCCTCCTGGAATTTGTGCTGCCGGGACAAATCCAGGCCAAGACCAGGATCGTCTACGGGCGTGACGGCCTGCGCATGCATTGCGTGGTGCCGCTGCCGACCGACCAGATTTGAAACAAAGGCCGCGCGCGGACTTGTGATCAATAACGCGCCCAGACGGCGCTATAGTGCTTTTTAATGGCTCGTTGACGTGACGCGTTCAAGAGCCGGTGCATAATTTTCGACTCCGACTCCAGGCGCCACGCCATCCGGGCCGCAGGTCCACGGAGGTGGCGTCATGCAAACTTCAAACGTTCTGGTCGGCGCGGGGACACGTCCCGCGCAACCGCTCATTCGCACCATTCATGTGAGCGACTTGCGCGATGCCCTCGCCAAGGGCGTCGACGATTTCTATGCGATGCCCACGCATGCCATGTTCCTCTGCATTATTTATCCGATCGTCGGCTTCGTGCTCGCGCGCCTCACATTCGGCTATTCCGTTCTGCCGCTGCTCTATCCGCTGATGAGCGGTTTTGCCCTCGTCGGCCCGTTGGCAGCGCTCGGCCTTTATGAAATGAGCCGGCGCAAGGAAGCGGGCCTCGAGACCTCGGCAGGTAACGCGCTCGATGTGCTCGAGTCGTCCTCGGTCGGCGCCATCGCGGCGCTCGCATTTCTTCTGCTTGTCATTTTCATGATCTGGGTGGCGGTCGCCAATGCCATTTACATCGCGAATTTCGGCTACGCGCCGCCGGCATCCGTCGCGACCTTCCTCCACGAGGTGCTCACGACGCCCGCCGGATGGACACTCATCGTGATCGGGAATGGCGTCGGTCTTCTGTTCGCAATTGTTAGTGTTGTCCATCAGCGTTGTTTCGTTCCCGCTGCTGCTCGACCGCGACGTCGGTGCGGCGGTCGCGGTGCTAACATCGATCCGCGTCGTAGCGCACAATCCGGCGACCATGATGGTATGGGGCCTGATCGTCGGCGCGTTGCTGGTCATCGGCTCGTTGCCGCTCTTTTTCGGATTGACCGTGGTCATGCCGATCCTCGGCCATGCGACCTGGCATCTCTACCGCAAGGCCGTCGAACCGCAGGGAGCGCCGGCGCCGACATTCCCATCGAAACAGGAAAACACACCGTTCGGCGGCCGATTTCCCGGCCGTCCTGTTTCCATGGGCAAAATGACGGTGGCCCGCTGACGTCAGGCCACGGCAGCGTAGCGACGCGACAGCATCGCCCGTTCGAATTTGTGGGGCGCCATCGGCTTGGCGAACATATAGCCTTGCAGCAGGTCGAAGCCGAGATCGCGCACGACGAGGAAATCCGACTGGGTTTCTACGCCTTCGGCCACCGACCTGGCGCCGGTATCGCGGGCGATCGCCACGATTTCCGCGCAATGCGCCTGCTTGACCCTGTCGTCGGCGCAGCCGCGAATGAATTTGCGATCGACCTTCATCTCGACGACCGGCAACTCGCGGCGTCCGGCGAGTGACGCACCCTGCGCGTCGATGCCATTGATCGAAAGGCCGATATTGCGCGAAGCGAGTTGAGCCGCCACGCGTCGCACCAGTTCGAGTTCGTTGACCAGGTCGACACAATCGACCGCAATCAAGAATCCGTTCTGCCGGACCTTGTCCGGAAGATGCCGCATCATGCTGTCGATGAAATGCATATCCTCCAGCGCCAGCAGCGGCAGGTGGATGGAAATCTGCACCTGATGATTGGCCGCGGCGAATTGCATGGAATCCGCGAGCGATCGCGCAATCACGAATTGCGACAGGCCATGAAGATACGGATCATTGGCGGCCGGCACGAAATAGGCCGGCGATACGACACCCCAGGTCGGATGACGTACGCGGACGAGCGCCTCTGCGCCTTTCGGCACCAGCGACCGCGGGTTGATCTTGGACTGATACCACAATTCGAGCCAGCCATTGCAGAGCGCCTCATCGACATCGACCGGCAATGCCGGTGGCGGCCGAACCGGCAGGAAGCACGGCAAGGTTTGCGTTGAGGTCGCGGTCGCGAAACGGCGTCCCGAGCGGCGGCAGCATCGCCAGCCCCGCCTGCTCGCCAAATTCGTGGGTTCGTATCAGCGCCGCTGAACTGCGGCCGCCGAAGAGCATGACCTTGCCGCCGTAAATCTGGCTTTGCAGCGCGCGCAGGACCGTTCGCACCTCGCCACCGCCACTGAGCGGCCCGAGCACAATCAGATCCGGGCGGAATTCACGCAGCATGCCGCGGATATCGAGCGTGTCGGCCTCGCACGCGATGAATCCGAGCTCGTCGAGCATCTCGGCCAGAAACATGCGCACATGGGTCTTGTTCTCGACGATGCAGGCTCGTGGTGGAATAGGCCTGCGCCCGAACTGGACGACTTCGCCTCGACGTTCGTCATGTTGATCGCGGATCATGGGTGCGGTCCCTCCCCGTCTGGTTACGCCACAAGTTCCGGGCCGCATAAGACATTTAACGGCACGCCGCCGTCCATCCCTTGCACCGCACAATCCTCAGACGGCTCCTCTCGCGGTTAACGAGAAGATCGCGCGCCGATTCAAATTTGATTCAGATGAAAGAGTTCAGCGCGACGGCGCCGACGCGGCACGTCGCCAATTACATTGCTTTGACAATGCTCTCGGTCATTTTTTTCGCATCGCCGAGCAGCATCATCGTGTTGTCGCGATAGAACAATGGGTTGTCGATTCCAGCATAGCCGGACGCAAGCGATCGCTTGATGAACATCACGGTGCCGGCTTTCCACACTTGCAGCACCGGCATGCCGTAGATGGGAGAACTCTTGTCTTCTTCCGCTGCCGGATTAGTGACGTCGTTGGCGCCGATGACGAAGGCAATGTCGGCTTGCGCGAATTCTGAATTGATGTCTTCAAGCTCGAAGACTTCGTCATAAGGCACGTTCGCCTCCGCAAGCAGAACGTTCATGTGGCCGGGCATACGACCGGCCACGGGATGGATCGCGTACTTGACCTCGACGCCTTCTTTCTTGAGGCGATCGGCCATTTCGCGCAGCGCATGCTGCGCCTGCGCCACCGCCATGCCGTAGCCCGGCACGATGATAACTTTCTGCGCATTCTTCATGATGTAGGCGGCATCCTCGGCCGAGCCGAGCTTGACCGGCCGCTGCTCGGCGGCGCCACCCGCCGGTCCCGCCACCTCGCCGCCGAAGCCACCGAGAATGACGGAGATGAACGAGCGATTCATGCCCTTGCACATGATGTAGGACAGGATCGCGCCCGAAGAGCCGACCAGCGCGCCGGTGATGATCAGCGCCGAATTGCCGAGCGTGAAGCCGATGCCGGCGGCGGCCCATCCCGAATAGGAGTTGAGCATCGAAATGACGACCGGCATGTCGGCACCGCCGATCGGGATGATGATCAGCACACCGAAAGTCAGCGACAAGCCGACGATGATCCAGAAATCCAGCACGCTTTGCGAGACGAAGAAGCCGTAGATGAAGAAGATCAGCGCGGCGAACAGCGCGAGATTGATGATATGGCGCCCCGGCAGCATGATCGGCTTGCCGCTCATGCGGCCGGACAACTTCAGAAATGCGATCACCGAGCCGGTGAAGGTGATGGCGCCGATCGCCACGCCAAGCGACATTTCGATCAGGCTTTGTCCGTGAATATGGCCTTCCGTGCCGATATCGAAGGCCGCCGGTGCGTAGAAAGCGCCCGCCGCGACCAGCACCGCCGCCATGCCGACCAGCGAGTGGAACGCGGCGACCAGTTCCGGCATCGATGTCATCGGCACGCGCCGCGCAATCACCGCACCAACGCCACCGCCAACCACGATGCCGCCGACCACCAGGCCCCAGGCCAGCGGACTGGTCGGCGGATGCGAACCAAGCGTGGTCAGCACGGCGATCGTCATGCCGATCATGCCGAGATAGTTGCCGCGCCGGCTGGTGTCGGGCGAAGAAAGCCCGCGCAGCGCCTGGATGAACAGAACGCCGGCGACCAGGTAGAGCAGCGCGACGAGGTTCGGGCTCATGGTCCGCCGCGCTCACTTCTTTTTCTTCTGGTACATCGCCAGCATGCGCTGGGTGACCAGGAAGCCGCCGAAGATATTGACCGAGGCGAAAACAAGCGCGACGAAGCCGAGCGCGCGCGCCCACACCGGGCCGTTGTCATCGCCGGCAAGGGCGACGCCGACCGCAAGCAGCGCGCCGACCACGATCACCGACGAAATCGCGTTGGTCACCGACATCAACGGCGTGTGCAGCGCCGGCGTCACCGACCAGACCACGTAGTAGCCGACGAACACCGCCAGCACGAAAATCGAGAGGCGGAACACGAAGGGGTCGACTGCATTGGCCATCTGTTCCATGTCGCGTCTCCTCAGGCCGCCTCTTCGGCTGGAAGTTCGGATGCACCACGGCGCCGTCGCGCGTGAGCAGCGTCGCCTTGACCAGCTCGTCGTCCCAGTTGACGGCGAGCTTCTTCTCTTTTTTGTCGATCAAGGTTTCGACAAAGGTCAGCAAATTCTTCGCGTAGAGCGCCGACGCGGACGCCGCCAGGCGTCCCGCCACGTTGAGATGGCCGACGATCTTGACGCCGCCGACCTGCGCAACCTCGCCAGGCTTGGCGCCTTCGACATTGCCGCCGCGCTCGACCGCGAGATCGACAATCACCGAACCCGGACGCATTGAGGCCACCATCTCTTTTGTGATGAGCCGCGGCGCCGGACGGCCCGGGATCAGCGCGGTGGTGATGACGATGTCCTGCTTCTTGATGTGCTCGGCGGTCAGCGCGGCCTGCTTGGCCTGGTACTCTTTCGACATTTCCTTGGCGTAACCGCCGGCGGTCTGCGCGTTCTTGAATTCCTCGTCTTCGACCGCGAGAAACTTGGCGCCCAGGCTTTCCACCTGCTCCTTGGTCGCGGGCCGCACGTCGGTCGCGGTCACGATGGCGCCGAGACGCCGCGCGGTCGCAATTGCCTGCAAGCCGGCGACACCGACACCCATGATGAATACTTTCGCGGCCGGTATGGTGCCGGCCGCCGTCATCATCATCGGCAGCGCGCGGCCATATTCTTCAGCGGCATCGATGACCGCGCGATAGCCGGCGAGATTGGCCTGGCTGGAGAGCACGTCCATCGACTGCGCGCGCGTGATGCGTGGCATCAGCTCCATGGCGAAGGCGGCAATTCCCGCATCGGCCATCTGCTTGAGCGCGGCTTCATTGCCGTACGGATCCATCACGGCGATGACCAGCGCGCCCTTCTTGTAGGCGGCGAGTTCGCCCGGCGCGGGCCGCCGCACTTTCAGGACAATGTCGGCATCTTTGGTGACGGCATCGGCGATCTGCGCGCCGGCCGCCTCGAACTCGGCATCGGGAATGCCGGACGCGATGCCGGCGCCGCGCGCAACCGCGACTTCGGCACCGAACGATTTCAGTTTCTTGATTGTCTCAGGAGTAGCGCCGACGCGCGGTTCCCCGGCGTCGGTCTCACGAGGTACGGCAATTTGCATTTGCGCCTCCCCGCCGAGCCGTGAACTTCGTCAGTGCGGCGAAATTCCGGTGTACGCGAAGATCAGGAAGCAGATCGCAAACGCAACATAGCTCGGGGTCGTCGCCTTGCTGACCAGGCCGGGAATGGCGCCCAGTACGCCAATCACAAAAATCGCTGCCGCCGGGAACCAATGGCCCATCACCCCGCCGGTCGCGAGACCGAACAGAATCGTGATGACATAGAGAATGCCGACGAACGTGAAATGCACGAAACTTTCGTAGCTTTGCTCGTGCGCTGGATAGTCGTTGCCGGTGGCGGTGGCGTATTCGACGTTGCCGTGGTCGGCCATGGGGGAAGCTCTCCGAGTCGCTTAAAAGGCAGGCGCAGAGGGGTTAGCGCAATTGTGGCCCAAGGGCAACGCCGCCCGTCTCAGCTTTTGGTGGATGCCTGCAGGCCTGCCCGCTCGAGCGCGGCCGTTTGCCGCGCGGCCACCTCGCCAGACTCGCAAACCGTTCGATCGCCTCATTGAACAATCGATAGAAATTGAGTTCCGCCGCCAGATGCAGAAACACGGCGCCAAGACCGATCGCCGCCCGGTCCATGAAGACGAATTCGCGCGGCACCGTGACCGGGCCGCGCGCCTTGAGGGCCTGATGAACGCGAAAGGCTTCCTTGCGGCCGTATTGCGGACGGCTTCACCCCGTCGGCGATGGTGCGCACGCGATCGTCGAGCAACGGGCCATAGATGAAGCGCGCCCAGATATTGAGCGCGTCGATCAGCTCGCGGTTGAGCCGCTTGAAACCCCAGGTCTCGTAGGCGTGCACCACCAGAGTGTCATCGCCATGTAACAATCCGCGATAGAGGTCGACCACGCCGGCAACGAAACTGGGCGGGAATATGCGGATGCAGCCGTAATCGAGCAGATTGATGCCGGCCGGCTTTCCTTTCTCATCGTCAAAAACCGTGTAGTTGCCGAGATGCGGATCGCCATGGATGACGCCGAAACGGCTGAACGGAAACCACCAGGCCGTGAACATGGCGGTGGCGAGCCGGTTGCGCGCGGCCAGCGGCGCATCCTTGTGTTCGAGCAGTTTGCGGCCCGTCAGCCAGTCCATCGTCAGCAGGCGGCCGGTCGAGAGCTGCGGGCCAGACTTTTGGCACGCAGATGGCGTCATGGCCTTTGAGCATGTCCTGATACAGCGCGATGTGACACGCCTCGCGCTTGTAATCGAGCTCCTCGCGAAGCCGCGCAGCGATCTCGACGGCAATTTCACTGGCATCGATTGCAGGATCGAAGCGTTTGCGGATCGACATCAGCAGCTGGAGCTGATTGAGATCGGCTTCGACCGCCGACTGCATGTCGGGATATTGCAGCTTGCAGGCAAGCGCCGACCCATCGAGCGCCGTCGCACGATGGACCTGACCGAGCGAAGCAGCCGCTGCCGGATGATGCTCGAAACTTTTGAACTTGTTCTCCCAGCCGGCGCCGAGTTCGGCCTGCATACGGCGTTTGACGAAAGCCCACCCCATCGGCGGCGCCTGGCTTTGCAGCTTCATCAACTCGCCGGCGTATTCGGCAGGCAGCGCATCGGGAATGGTGGCGAGCAGCTGCGCCACCTTCATGATCGGACCCTTGAGCCCGCCGAGCGCGGCGGCCAGCGCCAAGGCATTGCCGGCGCGGCCACCCTGCGCACCGACCAGGCGCTGGCCCGCGATGCGCGCCGCCACGCCGCCGACCTTGGTGCCGACGCGGGCATAGCGCCGCGCGCGGGCCGAGAAGCGGTTTTTTTCGTGGTCGGTGGCCATGAACCTCGGGGTACCAGTGTGCTACGAATATGGGAAGCAGCCGCAGGAGGAAGCGAGCCATGCGCGTCAGAATTGTCGCAGGTCTTGTGGCCGTATTCGGCTTGATCGGGCGTCGACCGGCGCATCCGCCGCCATCTGGGCCTGGGGTTGCCAGGCTCAAGCTCGGCGACTCAGCAAATTATCTTCAACCGCTATTCGATGGTCGTCGTCGACACCAAGCAGAAGATGGGCGACGTCCGCACGTCTGCGGCCGACCGAAATCGACCCGCCGCCAGGCTCGCCGCCCAACGTCAACATACGATGCCGGAAGACAACGACGGCCTTTTGAAAAGACCATCGATCTTCAAGCGTCCGGACGATGACAAACGCAAGGTGACGTTCACCGAGAAATCGTCGCGCAAGATCTCCCACACGCACAAGCTGATTTGCGGGCGCGACGAAGACACCGACCTTTACCGCAAGGTCTATAGCTACCAGCGCGAGAATGAACCGGCGCGCGACATCACCATGCAATGCTTGGAGTATCAGCTCTCCACCCGCGGCGGACGTAAAGGCTGCGGCGAAGATTAGCGCGCTTCGAGTGCTTCCAATTCGTCGATCAAGTTGGCGATCACGCTCAACCCGCCATCCCAGAACTTCGGATCGCGCGCATCGAGCCCGAACGGCGCCAGCAATTCGGAATGATGCTTGGTGCCGCCGGCCGACAGCATGGCCAGATAGCGCTCGGCAAAGCCGCTCGCGGATTTCTCGTAGACCGCATAAAGCGAATTCACCAGGCAGTCGCCGAAGGCATAAGCGTAGACGTAGAACGGCGAATGCACGAAATGCGGGATATAGGCCCAGAACGTTTCGTAGCCGGGCTTGAGTTCGATCGCCGGCCCCAGGCTTTCGCTCTGCACCGACATCCACAATTCGCAGATCTTGTCGGCCGTCAATTCGCCGTTGCGGCGCTCGGTGTGCACCTTGCGTTCGAAGCTGTAGAACGCCGTTTGCCGCACCACGGTGTTGATCATGTCCTCGACCTTGGCGGCGAGCATGGCCTTGCGCTGCTTCTTGTCGGTGGTTTGCGCGAGCAGCTTCTTGAAGGTGAGCATTTCCCCGAACACTGACGCCGTTTCGGCGAGCGTCAGCGGGGTCGGCGCCATCAGCGCGCCGTTGGGCGCGGCCAGCACCTGATGCACGCCGTGGCCGAGCTCGTGCGCAAGCGTCATCACATCGCGCGGCTTGCCCATGTAATTGAGCAGCACGTAAGGATGGGCCGACGGCACGGTCGGATGCGAGAAGGCGCCCGGCTGTTTGCCGGGGCGCACCGGCGCATCGATCCAGTTCTTCGCGAAGAACTGATCGGCGACCTCCGCCATTTTCGGCGAGAACGCGCCATAGGCGGTGAGGATCGTGGCACGCGCATCGCTCCACGGGATCGTGCGCTGCGCAACCTTTGGCAGCGGCGCGTTGCGGTCCCAATGCGGCAGCCGCTTTTTCCCGAACCATTTTGCCTTCAGCGCATAATAACGATGCGATAATTTTGGATAGGCGGCGCGCACCGCCGCGACCAACGCCTCCACCACTTCGCGCTCGACGCGGTTCGAGAGATGGCGCGCGTCCGCGATGTCCTTGAAGCCGCGCCAGCGGTCGGAAATTTCCTTGTCCTTGGCGAGCGTGTTGGTGATCAAGCGCGAACGGCCGCAGATTGTCCTTGAAGGTTTTGGCGAGCGCTTCGGCCGCCGCCTTGCGCTTCTTGCCGTCGGCATCCTGCATCAGATTGAGTGTCGGCTCGATCGCCAGCGACTTTCCGGCGACCTTGAAGCGCAAGCCCGCAATGGTTTCGTCGAACGACCGGTTCCAGGCCGAATAGCCGGTCACGGATTTCTCGTGGAAGAGTTCTTCGACCCGGTCTTCGAGCTGGTAGGGCTTTTCCTTCCGCACGTCCTCGATCCACGGCCGGTAATGGCCGAGCGCGGGGTCGCGCATGGCGGCATCAATGTGCGCGTCGTCGATGCGGTTGAGCTCGAGCGTGAAGAACAGCAGGTGCAAGGACGCCGCGGTGATGCGCTCCTGCACGTCGCCATAGAACTTGGCGCGGACCGGGTCGGTGGTGTTGCCGGCATAGACCAGCGAGGCATAGGAGATCAGCCGGCCAAGGCGGTCGTCGATCGCTTCATATTGCCGGAGCGCCTCGGCGAGTGCGCGGCCCGCCCCCTCGCCGGCGGCCATCGCGGCCAGTCGCCCCTTGTAGGCCTCCTCGAATAATACGCAGTCGCTGTCGGCCTGCTCGAGATCGCGCTTGAGCTCCGGGCTGTCGAGGCCCGGATAGAGGTCGTTCAGGTTCCACTCGGGCAATGCCCCGAATTTGGTGGCTTTCGGGGCTTTTCGGCGGGACGCGGTTTTGGCCATGGGGGCAATCGTTTTGAGAGAAATGCGGGCGGGTCACGGCACCATTTAGGCCGCGGCTCATGGCGGGGCGATGGCAGACGGCAGGTTTTCAACACGTCGCATGCTGTTTTGGCTTTCAGGCCGCATCGTTGGAGGCGGCAAGGCTATTCGGTCCACTTAATAACCCATTAAGGCAGAGAGGCCACATTGCACCAATTCGGCACAGTCGTGCGTGAGGGAGTTTCATGTCTGAGGTCGTGCTCATCGTCGACGACGATCCGGTTCAGCGTCGCCTCCTCGAAGCCATGGTCCAGCGTTTCGGTTATCAGGCGATCGTTGCCGAAGGCGGCGATGCCGCGGTCAACTTGCTCACCGGACCTGATGCAGCACGCATCGACTGCGTCATTCTCGACCTGGTGATGCCTGATCTCGACGGCCTCGGCGTCCTGGCGCGCATGCGCGACGCCGGACTGAACATTCCCGTGATCGTGCAGACCGCGCATGGCGGAATCGACAATGTTGTTTCTGTCATGCGCGCCGGCGCCACCGACTTTGTGGTGAAACCGGCGAGCGCCGAGCGGCTCCAGGTATCGCTACACAACGCGCTCGCGACCAAGGCACTCGCGGGCGAATTGCAGCGTCTCAAACGCCGGCAGGATGGCACGCTCACCATCGCCGACGTGGTCACGCGTTCGCCGGCCATGCAGCCGGTGCTCAAGGCGGCGGAGAAGGCGGCGGCTTCAGTCATCCCGGTGCTGATCGAAGGCGAATCCGGCGTCGGCAAGGAATTGGTCGCACGCGCCATCCACGGCAGCGGCGCGCGGCGCGCCAAGCCGTTCGTGGCCGTCAACTGCGGCGCGCTGCCAGAAAACCTCGTCGAGTCGATTTTGTTCGGCCACGAGAAAGGCGCCTTCACCGGCGCCACCGAAAAGCACACCGGAAAATTCGTCGAGGCGGACGGCGGCACGCTGTTCCTCGATGAAGTCGGCGAATTGCCGGGCCCGGCGCAGGTCAAACTGCTGCGCGCGCTGCAGGAGGGCGAAGTCGAGCCGGTCGGCGGCCGCAAGTCGGTCAAGGTCGATGTGCGCATCGTCTCGGCGACCAATCGCGACCTGATCGCAGACGTCAAAGCGGGGCGTTTCCGCGAAGATCTTTTCTACCGGCTGCACGTGTTTCCAATATCGGTGCCGCCGCTGCGCACGCGGCGCGACGACATTCCGGAACTCGCCCGCCATTTCCTCACGCGCATCGCGGCGGAGGAAGGCAAGCGCGTGCGCGGCATCAGCGCGCAAGCAATGGCGTTGCTTGCCGCCTATCGCTGGCCGGGCAATGTGCGGCAACTCGAAAACGCGGTGTTCCGCGCGGTCGTGCTCACGGACGGCGATGAGATCGGGGTCGACGAGTTCCCGCAGATTGCCTCGCAGGTTTCGTCGGACGCCCTCGCCGTCGCAGCCCTTGATCGAGCCGTCTCCGGCGATGGTGGCGTCATGGCCGGAACCCGACCGTCCGGCCGAGCGGCGGCGCATCACTCGCACCCGCCCATTCGCTTGCCGCTGACCGACCCGCAGGGCGATGTCCGCCCTTTGGATGACATTGAGCGGGACACCATCCGCTTCGCGATATCGCACTATCGCGGGCAGATGTCGGAAGTCGCGCGGCGGCTCCGCATCGGGCGTTCGACCCTCTATCGGAAACTGGAGGGGCTGGGCCTCGATGAGGATATCTCGGCGTAATAGGCGAATCAGGTCGACGCCGTCCGGCCTGAAATACCTCCTGGGCTATGGGGTTAGGCCCCCGGCACATCCCGTTTTGGCACGGCAAATTTCCACCGCCCGACCCAGGCACCGCCAAGTTTTCGGCCCAATTCCCGGCATAGTGAGAGGCCGGACGGGGGACCGGCGCTAACAACTCATTAACCGATCCCGATAACACTCACGGGGTTGCCGTCACGGCAGCCCGAGGGGACGTGACGGCGACGTGGGACGGACTCTTTCACGGAAAGATGCTGTGAACTTGGCCTCGCTGCGCGAGCGTTCACTCGTTGTGACTTTGGCGCGCGCCGGCGCCCGCTTGGGCATGGCCGGTCTCTTCATGCTCGGCGCCAACGACGCGCTGCAAAATGCCAGCGCCGAAGGCGACACCCGCACACTCTCTTTCCATCATCTGCACACCGGCGAAGACATCACCATCACCTTCAAGCGCAACGGGCGCTACGACGATGCCGCGCTGAAGAAGCTCGACTGGTTCATGCGCGACTGGCGCAAGGAACAGCAGACCCACATGGATCCGCATTTGTTCGATCTGTTGTGGGAAGCCTATCGCGAAGTTGGCGCAACGCAGCCGATCGACGTCGTCTGCGGCTATCGTTCGCCGGACACCAACGCCATGTTGCGCGCGCGATCAAGCGGCGTCGCGCAAAACAGCCAGCACATCAATGGCCAGGCGATGGATTTCTTTATTCCCGGCGTTCCGCTGGAGAAAATCCGCGAGGTCGGCCTGCGCTTGCAGCGCGGTGGCGTCGGTTTTTATCCGACCTCGGGCTCGCCTTTCGTCCACATGGACACGGGAACGATCCGCCACTGGCCGCGCATGACGCATGACCAGCTGGCCAAAGTATTCCCGGATGGCCGTACCGTGCACATCCCCTCGGATGGCCAGCCGTTGCGCGGCTATGCGCTCGCGCTGGCCGATGTCGAACGGCGCGGCGGCCAGCCGTCCGCGACATCGCTGGAAGCGGCGCGCGAAGCAGGCGTGATCACGGCAAATTTCGAACCTGGCGCCGCAAAGCCGAAGCGTAGCATTTTCGCCCGGCTGTTCGGCAGCCGCAAAGATGCCGACGAGGTGAGCGAGGAGCCGGCGCCCAAACAGGCGCGCACGCCGATGGCGGTCGCAAGCCTGACCCCGCCGAAACCGCACCCGGTAGCGGTTGAACACATCGTGCCGCTGCCGACCGCGCGGCCGAAGCCCGTTGCCGTCGCTGTCGCCGCGGCTACGCCCAAGCCGGCTGTCCGCACGGTCGTGACAGCCTCGCTCGGCGGCAACCTGTTTGACAACCGCGGCTACTGGCACGGCGCCGTGCAGACGGGCCCGGATCTGCCGGTGGCGGCCGCACAGAAAGTTTTCGAGACCGCCAGCGTCGAGCCGAATGCGACCGGCAGTACCGCACTCGCCTATGCCTCCGCAATCTGAGGCTCTCGCGCCGGCGCGCGCCCGCCCGATGGGATCGCGCATGCCGCAACTGCCTCAGGAAGCCAGCGTCATGCCGGCTCAGGGCAACACGACGACGGTGGCGAAACCTGCGCTTGCGGCAGCCAGCGCAAACACCGATCTTGCGGTCCGACAGCCCGTGGCTGCGCGCGGCAATGCTCACGCCGAGCGTCAGCGCCTTCATGACGACGACGCGCATGGGCGCCGTCGACATGCGGCCGCTTCAGGGGCTGCTCTACAAGCCGTCTATGTCGGTGACGATGTCATTCTCGACCGACCCGCAGCTCGGCATGGTTGCCAGCCGCTTCGACGGCCCGGCGGTGGTCTTTGTGGCCACCACCTCATTCGCGTTCCAGTCGACCGCGTCGCTGCGGTAGATTACCTAATTCGCCATTCCCAGCGCGTGCAGGTAAGTGTCGAGCACTTCCTGCTGCTCACGACGCTCATCGGTATCCAGCTTGCGCAGCCGCACGATGGCGCGCAGCGCCTTGGTGTCGAAGCCGGTCCCCTTGGCCTCGGCATAGACGTCGCGAATATCGTCCGACGTTGCTTTTTTCTCTTCTTCCAGCCGCTCGATGCGTTCGATGACGGCTTTGAGCTGATCCTTGGCGAAGCGGGTGGCTGGTTGTTCTTTTTCAGCCGCAGCGGTGGAAGGCATCGACGTCTCCTTGACTTCACACGGCGGACAATCACCGCCATTTGCCAAGAAGCTTTCTGAATTGCGCGCCCTCAGGTCAAGCCAATGACGCCGTCATCCACGCTGTTCACATGCAAACGGTGACTACGAGTGCCGGGGGCTGGACTTTTCGAATGCCGCTTTCTGCTCCGGCGAGGCTTCTTTCTGGTGTTTCTTGCGCCATTCCTCGTAGGGCATGCCGTAGACGATCTCACGGCTCTCGTCCTTGCTCATGGCGAGGCCCTTGGCGTCGGCGGCATCCTTCATCCAGTTCGACAGGCAATTGCGGCAGAAGCCGGCGAAATTCATCATGTCGATGTTCTGCACGTCGGTGCGCGAACGCAGGTGCTCGACCAGGCGTCGGTATACGGCGGCCTCAAGCTCGGTGCGGGTCTTGTCGTCCATAGTGGTGTCCTCCACTGTATTGAAGATAGAGATGCCCTGCCCGCCTTTGAAGGCCCCAAACAGCCCGAAACCGGGACCTGAGGAGACCATAGCGTGAAGTTTGCCCATTTTTCCCATGTCTGGGCCAAGCCAGGCATGACCGCGCACCAGCGCTACGAAGAGCTATGGCGCGAGCTTCAGCTGTGTGACGAACTCGGTTTCGACTACAGCTTCTGCGTCGAGCATCATTTCCGCCCCGATGAAAGCTGGGTCTCCTCACCGAGCCTCTATGTTGTCGGCGCGGCGGCGCGCACACGCCGGATGCGCATCGGCCCTATGGGCTACGTGGTGCCGCTGTATCACCCGCTGCGCCTGGCGGAGGAAATTGCGCTCGTTGACCAGATCGTCGGCGGGCGCATGGAGCTCGGGCTCGTGCCGGGCATCAATCCCGATTATTTCAAGCCGTTCGGGCTCGACTACAATTTGCGCAAGTCGCCAACGCTCGAATTCGTCGAATATTTGCGCGCGGCCTATGGCGAAAAGCAGCCGTTCTCCTTTCACGGCGACGTTCATCGCACCGAGAGCGCGCAGCTCGCCGTGCAGCCGTTGCAAAAGCCGCATCCGCCGCTCTGGATGATGAGCCGCGACCCGCAGACGCTCGAATTCTGCGCCCGCGAATGCAATCAATCCGGGCTATTTTCTGGTGTATCCGCGCGCCGACGCGGCGCCGCGTTATCGCAAGTTTCTTGCTGACTGGGCGCGCCACCGGCCGGCCGCAACCGCCGAAGATCGCCTATTGCACGATCGTCTACGTGGACGACACGGACGAGAAGGCTCTCGACGTTGCGCTGGCGCGCGCGGCGCGCGCCTATGAGGGCTTTCTGCCGCCGCCGAAGCCCGGCGAAACTTTCGAAGAGCGCGTGCGTGAACACGCCAAGAAATTCATCGGCCGCGGCGAGCCGGGCGCGTCCGAGATCATGGCCAACTTGTTCGATGCCGACTACCTGATGAAAAACGAACTCGTGTTCATCGGCTCGGCAAAAACAGTTGCGGAGAAAATTCACGCCGCGGCAAAGGCCGGGCTGTTCAACGTTTTCATGGGCGAGTTCAATTTCTCGGACCTGCCCGAGAATGACCTGCTGCGCTCGATCCGGCTATTCGGCGAGCAGGTCATCCCCGCGTTGCGAAGCTACGAACCGTTCTAGAGCGTCTGCCACCCCGGCTCAGGCCGGCGCCTGCGCGGCCTGGAGCTCGGGATGCTCGCGCAAGCGCGTCTCGTTGAGCTTCCAGATCGCGAAGCAAACGACCGCGCCAACGGCGAACGGCAATGCCGACCACGTATAGAGCTTCTCGACCGGAAGTCCGATCAACAGCGCGCCGACAAGCGGCCCGACGATCGAGCCAATCCGGCCGATGCCCAATTGCCAGCCCGAGCCATTGGCACGCAGCGAGGTGGGATAGACAAGCGCGCCCGCCACGTTGATGCCGGTCTGGATGCCCAGCACGCAGAAGCCGGCAAAGAATGTCGCAACGGCCAGCGCGGTCGTCGAGCTTTGACCGGCATAACCGATCGACGCCACGATCGGCACCGCAGCCACGAAGACGAACGCGATAGCGAAAAACCGCCGGCGTTCCACCCAGCGCGCAAGGATGAGCGAACCGACCGTACCGCCGACCTGGATCATGGCGCCGGCAAGCGCCCCCACCGATGGCGGCAGTTTTAAAACCGCCATCAAGGTCGGCGTCCACGACAGCAGGAAGAAATAGCCCATCAGGTTCAGCGCAAAGAGCAGCCAAAGAAGCGGCGTGATCAGCCAAAGGCCCTGGCGGAACAGATAGGCCGGGTTGAAGCCCGGGAATTGCTGCTCGTCCTCGATGATGAATTTCGCGTTGGCCGGAATCTTGAAGTCCGGATCGAGCGCCGCGATGGTTTTCTCCATCTTGGCGCGCTGGCTTTCATGCAACGCCATGAATTTGATCGATTCCGGCAGCGTGAATAGCGCGACAAAAGCAAGAATGATCGGCACGATGCCGCCGATCGTGAACAGGATCTGCCAGCCGTGCGTCGGCACCAAGGTCGCGGCGACGACGCCGGGAATGGCACCGCCGAGCGGCACAAAGCCGACACCGATCAATGCGAGCGTCGCGCGCAGCTTGCGTGGCGAGGATTCGGTATTGATTGCGACCACGTTCGGGATGACGCCGCCAATGCCGAGGCCGGCGAGCAGGCGCAGCCAGAACAGCTGATCGAGGCTCGTCGACCACGCCGCGGCCAGAGTAAACACACCGAACAGCAGGTTCGAGGCGATCAGCGCGGTCTTGCGGCCATAGCGGTCGCCGACCCATCCGAAAACGGCCGAGCCAAACAGGATGCCGATCAGGCTCGCACTGAACACCGGACCCAGCGCACCAGGTTTGAGCCCCCATTCACGCACCAGGTGCGGCGCAGCGAACGCTATGGCGGCGATATCGTATCCATCGATCAGCGACAGCAGCACGCACCAGAAAATCAGATTGTAATGGAACGAGGTCAGCCCGCGCTGATCAAGCAGACGCGACACCTGCACGACTTCCGCCATGGTCCCCTCCCCTGGGATATATTTTTAGTATCGAGCGGGCCGTTTGCGGCCCTTGGACGAATGCTATGCCACCCGCGCGGCCATGGAAAGCGGCCCCTGCATCCCAATCAGGCTGAAGCGGACGACACCGGCAAAATCAATTCGGACGGATGTGCTGAGTCGTGATGGATCGTATCGCTGCCCATCTTGTCCGGCCGGTAATAGTGGGACCACAGAATTTCGGTGGCCGGTGAATCGCCGTTGACGATTTCGAGCCGAAGCGATGTCCCTGCTTGATGAGATAAGCCATGGGCTCGAGGCTGATCTCGAATTTGTAGATCTCGTTGGGCGTGAGCGGCTGCGGATCGGAATGGCTGTGGTAGGGCACCATCTCCGTGCTGCGCGCCGGATCGAGCGCGCGGTGCGATGCGCGCAGCCAGCCGCGCGTGATCAATTCGGCAAATGGATTGAGCCCCTTGGCGCGATCGTCAGGCGATTGGGGAAATTGGTCGGAGAGCTTGACGAAGAAATCAGTGTCACGCGCGGTCGACGAAGCATAGAGCACCAGCTTGATCGGCCCGCAAATTTCAATGTCGCTTTCAAGTGGCGCGGTCGTAAACGTCAACACCCGGCGCGCGGAATCGAAGCCGCCGGGCGGGCCGGCTGGACCAAACCCGACGACGCCCGACACCCAGCCGGGGTTAGGATACTTGTAAGTGGTCGAGGCCGCGCCGCTCGCAGGTTGCGATGACAGTCCGCCATCATTCAATGAGCTCACACTGCCGGACGGCGAAGCGTTGAGATACCAGCGCGTGTAACGCGTGCCGGGCGGCGGCCAACTGTCGGCTTTGCGCACCACGTTGGAACCGCGCACCGCGTATTCAACATTCGGACGCGCTGCATAATCGGTCTGCTTGCCTTTGAGATAGTGGTCGTAGAACGGCAACAGCACCGTCTTGTGAAACTCGATGCTGGAAAATTCCGCAGCGGCGGCCCAGGCATTCGGAACGCCGGACATCCGCAGTTTTTTCGGGCCCGCAGCGCGATGATAGGCGTCGATGTTGCCGCGCGTGTGCAGCTGCATCTTTGCCCAGACGCCGCTCGAATAGAGCGGCACCTTGATCCGGTCGAGCACCTCCCAGGCGCTGCGTTCGCGCCAGAAGTCATCAAAGGTGGGATGCGACGCGACCAGTTCCGTCAGATCGGTTTCCTGCTCGCGCGACGGGCCGTTCGCCGGAAAACGATTGATGAACCGGTTCTGGTACCACCAGTAACCGGGAAAGAAATCGCAAGGAATGCCGCCGTGATAGGTGCCGGCGCGGTAGAGATCGGCAAGGCCATCGTGCGCGGCAAGGCACGCAAGCGCGGGCGGCGCCAGCGCGCCCATGAACCATTGCAGCATGCAGAAATACGATTGGCCGATTCCGCCAACCTTGCCATTGCACCACGGCTGCCGACCGATCCATTCAATGACGTCGTAGAGATCCTGCTGTTCGCGGCGGCCGAGAAATTCGAATTCACCGCCGGAGCGGCCGCTGCCGCGCACATCCATATGCACGTAAGCGTAGCCCTGTTCGACGTACCACTCGATCGGCCCGGTCTCGCGCCAGAGAAATTGCGAACTTGCCGGCAGGCTGTTGTTGTCGAAACGATAAGGCGCGGCGCCGAACAAGGCCGGATAAGGCCCCGAACCGTCGGGGCGATAAATGCGCGCGCCGATTGAGGTCCCGTCACGAACGTCGACTTGAACAATTTCATCGATCACATGCGGCAGTCCCGGGCTACTATTGGCAGTGTAAAGCTTAGTAGAACTCTGCGCGCGAGCTTCAAGGACCGATTCCAACGATGGCTCCACGTCGCTCTTTTCTCGAGGACCTGTATCGCGCGGCGGTCGCCGCCGCGCATCCGGCGTCCTGTTTGCCGCCATTGTTACCGGCCCCGCCAGCGGGCCGGATCATCTTGCTGGCGGCAGGCAAAGCCGCAGGCTCGATGACCGAAGTCGCCGAAGCTCACTATCTCGACAAACTGCGGATTGCGGCCGAGCGCTTGAGCGGCGTCGCGGTCGCACGCCACGGCTATGGGCGGCATCTGCGGCGCGTGCGAATGATCGAAGCCGGCCATCCCATTCCCGATGCAGCGGGACTGGAGGGCGCCGACCGCGCGCTGGCGCTCGCTGAAAGTGCAACCGCAAATGATCTCGTGCTGGTCCTGATGTCGGGCGGCGCTTCTGCCAACTGGATCGCGCCGGCTGACGGCATCTCGTTCGCGGACAAACAAGCGGTTACACGCGCGCTGCTGCGCTCGGGCGCGGCCATCGGCGAGATCAACACGGTGCGCAAACATCTCTCGCGCATCAAAGGCGGCCGCCTCGCCCGGCATGCGCATCCCGCAAGCTTCGTGACCATTGCGATTTCGGATGTGCCGGGCGACGACCCGTCGGCGATCGGCTCGGGGCCGACCGTTCCCGATCCCACAACACTTGCAGATGCGCGCGCAATCGTAGCGAAGTATCGCCTCGCGCTTCCCGACGCGGTGACGCGTGCGCTGAATGATCCAAAAAATGAATCGCCGAAGCCCGGCGACCCGATCTTTTCCGGAAGTCAATTCACACTGGCCGCGCGTCCGGCCGATGCGATGAAGGCGGCCGAAGCCGCCGTGCGCGCGGCCGGCTATGACTGCATTTCGCTTGGCGATCGCGTCGAAGGCGAGGCTCGAGACGTCGCCGCCGCGCATGCCGGGTCTTGCGCGCGAACTCCGCGCGCAGGGAAAGCAGGCGGTGATCATTTCCGGCGGCGAACTGACGGTGACCATCCGGGGCAAAGGCCGCGGCGGACCCAATCAGGAATACGCCCTGGCGCTGGCAATGGCGATCGACGGCATGCCCGCAATCGCCGCGATCGCCGCCGACACCGACGGCACTGACGGCGGCGCCGGAGACGCAAAAGACCCCGCTGGCGCCATCGTTGATGGCGAATTGGTGGCACGCGCCCGGGCCCGCGGCCTCGATCCTGCCGCCTTCCTTGCCGACAACAATTCGACAGGCTTTTTCTCGGCGCTTGGCGACCTGTTGGTGCCCGGGCCGACCTACACCAACGTGAACGATTTCCGCGCCATCATCGTTGACAGGCCGTGACCGATCACGCCACAACCGCGCATCCTTCGGAACCGGCGAGAATCGTGACCGCATTGCCACTTGCCGCCGCCAGGCGTCACCTTTCCTGTATCCTTGCCCGCGCTGCGGTTCCCGCCGCACTGCTGCTGGCGGCCTCGGCACATCCGGCCAAAGCCGATTTTCGGCTGTGCAACAACACCGGCAGCCGGGTCGGCGTCGCTATCGGCTACAAGGACAACGAAGGATGGACCACGGAAGGCTGGTGGAATGTTTCATCGCGCTCTTGTGAAACCTTGCTGCGCGGCGCACTGGTTGCGCGCTACTATTATATCTATGCGGTCGATTATGATCGCGGCGGCGAATGGTCGGGCAAGGCTTACATGTGCTCACGCGAGAAAGAGTTCACCATTCGCGGAACCGAGAATTGCCTGGCGCGCGGCTATGACCGCACCGGATTCTTCGAGGTGGATACCAGCGAGCAGCGGTCCTGGACCGTGCAGTTGACTGACGCCGCCGAGCAGACGCCGGAACGTCCTTTGCCGCCCCGCGCACCGCTGGGCCTATCGCGTCCGCCCACAACGCTGTCGCCTCCTCCACCCGGAGGCGGCAAGCAATGAGACGCCTGCGCCGCGCCAAGATCGTCGCCACGCTTGGACCTGCCTCGTCCAATGCTGACATGATCGCAAAGCTGTTTGCGGCCGGCGCCGATGTCTTCCGCATCAATATGAGCCACACCACGCAGGACCGCATGCGCGAGCTGGTCGCAATGATCCGCGCGGTCGAACGCGATACCGGCCGGCCCATCGGTGTGCTGGTCGACTTGCAGGGTCCGAAGCTTCGCCTGGGCACCTTTGATGGCGGCTCGGCGATGGTGAAAAACGGCGACACGTTCGTGCTCGATGCCGATCCAGCCGCCGGCAACGCCAAGCGCGCCTACCTGCCGCATCCGGAAATTTTCGTCGCAATCAAACCCGGCCACGCGCTGCTGATTGACGACGGCAAAGTGAAGCTCACGGTCACGGAAGCGGAGCCCAAGCGCATCACCACGCGCGTCGAGGTCGGCGGCAAGCTATCGGACCGCAAGGGCGTGAGCCTGCCGGACACCACCATTCCGTTCTCCGCATTGACCGACAAGGATCGCTCCGACCTGGAAGCGGCGCTCGAAACCGGCATCGATTGGGTGGCGCTGTCGTTCATCCAGCGGCCGGAAGACATCGCGGAAGCCAAAAAGATCACGCGCGGGCGCGCGGCGGTGATGGCCAAGATCGAAAAGCCGCAGGCCGTCAAACGGCTCGACGAAATCATCGATCTCACTGACGCGCTGATGGTGGCGCGCGGTGACCTCGGCGTCGAGATGCCGCTGGAAAAAGTACCCGGCGTGCAAAAGCAAATGACCCGCTCCGGCCGCGTCGCCGGCAAGCCGGTGGTCGTCGCGACGCAAATGCTGGAATCGATGATCACCGCGCCCGTGCCGACGCGCGCGGAGGTGTCGGACGTTGCCACCGCGATATTCGAAGGCGCCGATGCGGTGATGCTGTCGGCGGAGTCGGCGGCCGGCCAATATCCGGTACAAGCGGTCGCCACCATGAACCGCATTGCCGAAGAAGTGGAAGGCGACCCGCTCTACCGCAATATCATTGCCGCGCAACGCGCCGAGCCGGAGGCAACCGGCGCGGATGCGATTGCCGATGCCGCGCGCCAGATTGCCGATACGCTCGACCTGGCGGCCGTTATCTGCTGGACATCGTCCGGTTCAACCGGCCTGCGCGTGGCGCGCGAACGCCCGCGTTCACCGATCGTGGCGCTGTCACCGAACATCGCGACCGGGCGCCGGTTGGCTGTCGTGTGGGGCGTGCATTGCGTGGTGACCGAAGACGCGCACGACCAGGATGACATGGTCGATCGCGCCTGCCGCATCGCCTTCAAGGAAGGTTTCGCCAAAGCCGGGCCAACGCGTGATCGTGGTGGCCGGCGTTCCTCTCGGCACGCCGGGCGCAACCAATATGCTGCGCATTGCCTATGTGGGCGCAGAAGACGTCGGCGATTGACGGATCAGTTGCGCGGAAGCGCCGCTAAATATCCCGGCCCTCGACCTTTTCCGTCAGCGTCTTGACGATATCGGGAATGCGCTCCATGCGCGGATAAAGCGCGAGCGCGCGGCGATACACTTCCAGCGCCTGCTTGTCGTCGCCGATGTCCTGGAGGATCAGTCCAAAGCCTGCCAGCGCACCAAAATGACGCGGCTCGCGCTTGAGAACCTGACGGATGTCGGCGAGCGCGTGGCCGTAGTCCTTCTGCATATAATAAATGGTCGCGCGCCGGTTCCACGCTTCCACATAGTCCGGCTTCACCTTCACGATCGCCATCGAGAAGCTTGATTGCAAGATCGAGATCTTTCGCCTCGATCGCGGTCTTGACGCGCGTCATCAAAAGATTGGCGGTGTCACTCCGCGAGAGTGTCCACATCGCCCAGATGCGCTCTTCGATCGCTTTGGCTGTGACGTCATCGGGCGCAACTTTGAGCGCGCCAAACAGAAAATCGAGATTATGGATGCGGTCGCCGGGCGCCACGCGCGGCAGCTTGTCGGGTGGTTTGACCCATTTGTCCGGACTGCGCGGCGGCCGGCGCGGCATAAACCACGACGACGGTTAGGAGCGCTGTGAGGAATTGAGTGCGCATGGGCGGAGTGTAACGTCTCCGCCCTTCATGGCCAATATACGGCGATGGAACAGGCGCCAGTGGCGCCGGGATCAGCCAGCCTAGATTAGCCTTGGCGGGCTTTGAAACGGCGGTTGGTCTTGTTGATGATGTAAACGCGACCCTTCCGGCGCACCAAGCGGTTATTGCGGTGCCGGCCGCGCAGGGATTTCAGGGAGTTACGGACTTTCATGACAATCTCGGGTTGCTGTTTGCCGGGTACATACGCAGCCCACCCGCGACTGTCAACGCAAGCTGCCCACCGGTGGTTACCGGCCCCAGCCTGCTCTACAGTCCGGGCGGGAGTTTAAGCCGTGCAGCGCAGCCGTGACCGTTTTTTGACCACTCATACCGGCAGCCTGCCGCGACCCGACGACCTTATCCGCATGATGTACGCCAAGGAGGAAGGCGTGCCGGTTGATCCGCGCGCGCTGGCCGCGCGCGTGCGCGCGGCGGTGGCCGAGGTGGTCAAAAAACAGGCCGATGCGGGCGTCGATCTCATCAACGACGGAGAAATGTCGAAGCCGAGCTACGCCACCTACATCAAGGACCGGCTCGACGGCTTTGGCGGCACCGGCAACACGTTCGTTTATCAGGACCTTGCCGACTTTCCGCGCCTGGAAAAACGCGTGTTCGGCGATCCCGGCCGCTCGCGGCGCAAGACGCCGGCCTGCAACGCCCCGATCAGCGTGCGCGACAAGACGGCGCCGCAGATCGACGCCGACAATCTCAAGGCGGCGCTGGCGGGCGTGACGTCGGCGGGCGGCTTCATGAGCGCCGCCTCGCCCGGCGTGGTGTCGCTGTTCTTTCGCAATGAGCACTACAAGGATTTCGAGAGCTACATTTACGCCATCGCCGATGCCATGCGGCACGAATACGAAACGGTCGCCAAGGCAGGCTTCGTGTTGCAGATCGATTGCCCCGATCTCGCGATGGGACGGCACATTCAATACGCGGACTTGAGCCTCCCCGACTTTCGCAAACGCGCGCAATTGCACATCGAGGCGCTCAATCACGCGGTCGCCAACATACCGGCCGAGCAACTGCGCATGCATCTTTGCTGGGGCAACTACGAAGGCCCGCACCATCGCGATGTTCCGCTCGCCGACATCATCGACATCGTCTTCACGGCAAAACCGGTTGCGATTTCGCTCGAAGCCGCCAATCCGCGGCATGCGCATGAATGGACGCTGTTCGAAAAAGTGAAGCTGCCGGACGGCAAGGTGCTGATTCCCGGCGTGATCGAATCGAAATCCAATTTCATCGAACATCCCGAGCTGATCGCGCAGCGCATTTCTCGCTATGCGAAACTGGTCGGGCGCGAAAATGTCATCGCGGGAAGCGATTGCGGTTACGGCACCTGGGTCGGGCAGGCGGCCGTCGATCCCGACGTGGTATTCGCCAAGCTCAAGGCCATGGCGGACGGCGCCGCCCTCGCCTCGCGGCAATTCTGGAAATAAGGGGGACATCGTGACTTTCGAAATGCCGCGGGCCGACAAACCCGAAGATGTCGGACTGTCCTCCGCGCGCCTGCAACGCGTATGCGACACGCTCAAAACAGATATCGACAAAGGTCTGGTTCCCGGCGCGGTCGTGCTCATCGCCCGGCGCGGCAAAATCGTCTGCCTTGACGCGCTTGGCTACCGGGATCGGGAAGCCGGCGCTGCCATGAAAGTCGATACAATCTTCCGCATCGCCTCGATGACAAAGCCGTTCACTTCGGTCGCAACCATGATGCTGGCCGAAGAAGGCAAATTGCTCATTGCGGACCCGGTCGCGCGCTATCTCCCCGAATTCGCCGACCTCAAGGTTGCCGTCGATTCCGACAATGCTTCGGCCAAGAAACTCGCAAAAGAACCGCTGCAGCGGGACATGACGGTGCAGGATCTGCTCCGTCATACGTCGGGGCTAAGTTACGCGCATTTGACCGGGCCGCTGCTCAAGCAAGCCTACGCCGACGCCAATGTCATGGACGAAAAGCAGACCAACGCGGAGATGGTTGCCAAGCTCGCAAAAGTTCCCCTCGCCTATCAACCCGGCAGCACGTGGCAGTATGGCATGTCGACCGACGTGCTCGGCCGCGTGGTCGAAGTCGCCAGCGGCATGACTCTCGATCGCTTCATCATCGAGCGCATCTGCAAGCCGCTCGGTCTTGCCGACACCAGTTTCGGCCCGGTCGATACGGCGCGCGCCGCGCAGCCGCAGATTGACCCTGCATCCGGCAAGCGGCCGCCGATGCGTGACATGGCCACGCGTCCGAACTGGATCTCAGGCGGCAGCGCGCTGCTGTCCACCGCGAGCGACTACGTGCGCTTCTGCCAGATGCTTCTGAACGGCGGCGAACTCGGCGGCACGCGGCTGCTGTCGCCGGCCATCGTGAGGCTGATGACGTCCGACCATTTAACGCCGGAGACTCGCCGCAGCCCGTCGACCCCAATTCTGTTCGGCGCGCTGGCCCCGACGGCAGAACTCGGGCTTGGCTTTGGTCTCGGCTTTGCCGTTCGCACGCACGCGGGACGCAGCCCGTTGCCGGGCTCGGTCGGCGACTACTCCTGGACCGGAGTCACCGGCACGTATTTCTGGATTGATCCGCAGCAGCAGCTCATCGCCGTGCTGATGATGCAGGCGCCGATCCAGCGGCTGCACTACCGCTATCTCATGCGCACGTTGGTCTATCAGTCGATTATGGAGTGACCAGGCTGGCTCGCCGAGCCGTAGCTCGCGAAGCGAGATTGGCGCTCGCCTTCGTTCCTTGCGGAACTTCGGCGCAGCAGCCTTCGCTCGTTTCGCTCCGAAAGTTTTGCTGGCTTGCCGAGCCGTAGCTCGCGAAGCGAGCGAAGGCTGGTGGGCGCGACAGGGATCGAACCTGTGACCCCCTCCATGTCAAGGAGGTGCTCTTCCGCTGAGCTACGCGCCCGTCAACCGGGATTGATCTATCGGCTCCAAACCGGCGAGGCAAGGCCGCGCAAAAGCGCTAGGCGGCCAGCATTTTCTGCACTTCGCTGACCAATTCGCGCAGGTGCACCGGCTTCGACAGCACCTTGGCGTGCTTGGGGGCATTGGAATTGGCATTGAGTGCCACCGCCGCAAAGCCGGTGATGAACATGATCTTGATATCGGGATCGAGTTCGGCCGCCCTGCGCGCAAGCTCGATGCCGTCCATTTCCGGCATCACGATATCCGTGAGCAGCAGCTCGAACGGTTCCTCGCGCAGCCGATGATAGGCCGACAGGCCGTTGTCATAGGAGGTGACATCAAATCCGGCGTTCTGGAGCGCCTTGACCAGAAAGCGCCGCATGTCGGTGTCGTCTTCAGCCAGAAGGATTTTGGACATTACCACTCAACACCCCGTCCGGCCGCCGAATGACCGCCTTGGACCGCCTCAGCCGGCTGATTAAGACTTATGCCCGGTAAACAACGAGTGAACCAAAAGCATGGCTTGGCTTTGTGCCCTGACCATGAACAATAGAGGTTATAACGAGGCGTTAATGTGCCGCCTGACCACCATGGCCTTTCCCGTATGAGCGAAATTCGCGACGAATTGGACCCGCCGTTCGAGATCCTCGAGCCCAAGGCATGCCAAGGGCCGGTGCTGTTCAATTCACCCCACAGCGGCTCGACCTATCCGCGCGAGTTCCTGGCGGCCTGCCGGCTCGATATCGGCACGCTGCGTCGCTCCGAGGACAGCTTTGTCGACGAGCTGATCGCGAACGTGGTCCAAGTTGGTTATCCGATGATGCGCGCGCATTTTCCGCGTTGTTTCGTGGACGTGAACCGCGAGCCCTATGAGCTAGATCCACGCATGTTCGAGGGCCGGCTGCCGTCCTTTGCCAATACACGTTCGATGCGCGTCGCCGGAGGCCTAGGTACAGTGGCCCGTGTCGTCGGGGACGCACAGGAAATCTACGACCAGCGCATCCCGGTCGACGATGCCCTGCGGCGCATCGAAAGCCTGTACAAGCCCTATCATCGAGCCCTGCGCCGCCTGTTCACTCGCCTGCATCGGGATTTTGGCGCCGCGGTGCTGATCGATTGCCATTCCATGCCGTCGACCGCGGGGCATCGGGATGAACGCCCGCGTCCAGAGTTCGTCCTTGGCGACCGCTACGGCACCAGCTGCGTGGGCGTCGTGGCTGAAACGGTCGAAAAGACGCTGCGGACACTCGGATACACAGTCAGCCGCAACAAGCCCTATGCCGGCGGCTTCATCACCGAGCACTACGGCAATCCGGCCGCCGGCCTGCACGCCATCCAGCTGGAAATCAATCGAGCCCTCTACATGGACGAACGGCGTTATCAGCGCTCCTCGGCTTTCAGCCGCTTGGCGGCTGATATGGAAACCTTGGCTAGGCGCCTTGGCGAAATTCCGCTCGAGCAACTGCGCCCTTATCGGGCGGCCGCCGAATAGTCGTCGCCAGAGCGACAAGAAAAGAAAAAAGGGCCGCTCGCGGATGCAAGCGGCCCAAGTCTAGGGAGGAAACGCCCAAGGAGGGCAGCAGTAGCTCTCGCTACCGCACTGCAATAAGCTACACCGCGACGCACAAAAATCAAGGTTCAAAGGCCTATTTCCTATGCTAATTTTGCATAACTGCATCCCATTGGCTCCCCTTCCAGCATGCGCATGCGAAAACACACGGGGCGGAACCCCGCAGCGCAGCAGAAATGCCAGAAATCCGCTTCTAACGACGCCGAAGGGCGATACGTGCGGGCGGTTGTCGATAGGCTGGCTCTCCGATAGGCGGTGGGCTTAAACAGGCGAGCGGCATGTCGGCCATCAACTTCAGCAGCTTCGTCGATCAACTCGCCACCGCGTCCGGCGAAACCATTCTCCCGTTCTTCCGCACGGCGCTTGCGATCGAGAACAAGAAAGCGGGCGGATTCGACCCTGTTACCGCAGCCGATCGTGCGGCCGAACAAACCATGCGGGCGATCATCCGCAAGCAGTTTCCCGACCACGGAATCCTCGGCGAGGAATACGGCTCCGAGCGCACCGATGCCGAATACGTCTGGGTGCTCGATCCGATTGACGGCACCAAGTCGTTCATTTCCGGGATGCTCGCCTGGGGCACGCTGATCGGCTTGATGCGTTTTGGCGAGCCGGTATTCGGTCTCATGAACCAGCCCTTCACGCGCGAGCGGTTTTCCGGAGACGGCGGCGGCGCGCAATATCGAGGTCCGAACGGCAATCGCGATCTGCATGTGCGCGGCTGTACGACCCTCGATGACGCGTTGATGTTCACGACAAGCCCGCTGCTGATGAACCTCGCCGACCGCGCCGCCTTTGGCCGTCTCGAGGATAAAGTGAAACTCTCACGCTATGGCGGCGACTGTTACGCCTATTGCATGCTGGCGGCCGGGCTGATCGATCTCATCATCGAGACCGAGATCAAGCCTTACGACATCGTCGCGGTCATTCCGATTGTTGCAGGCGCCGGCGGTGTCGTCACGACCTGGGAGAACGGACCGGCGCAGAATGGCGGCCGCATCGTGGTCGCCGGCGACAAACGCGTGCACCAGGCGGCGCTTGAAGTCTTGAACAGCTAAAACCGCGGCGTCCCGGGCACGAAGGCATCGAACGCAGCCCAGAACTGCCCGCGATATTGGTCCTGCTCCTGCAGGATCTCGTGCTTGGCGCCGGCAAGAATAAGGTGCCGACCCGCGAGCAGGTTCTGCCCGAAAGCCTCAATGGCCGGCGTGGAGACAACTTCGTCACGACCAGCGGCCACCATCAAAATCGGCTGGCGGATCCTGACGGCGTATGAGCCATCGGCGAATGCCTTCATCTGGCGCATGGCGGCATCAGCCCACGCGACTGTCGGCGCGCCGAGACCGAGCTCAGGCTCCTGCTCCAGTACGGCGGCGTTGCGCGCGTAACGAACCGGGTCGGAGGTGAGCACATTGCCAATGAAACTTTCGCTGCCTGTCGCAGCGGAATCACCGGTCGGCACGTAGGCCCCTCCGCGTCCGATCATCCGCATGAAACGCGCGAGCGGCCCTGCGACACGGGTGAGTCGGCCGGCCGGCAACGCGATCATCGGCGCCGAGAGCACAATTCGCTCGAACCATCGGCTGCCGTCATGGCACGCACGGATGGCCACCGCGCCGCCCATGGAATGTGCCAATGCGAAATACGGTGGCGGGCAGTCGGGCATGACCACCTGCTCCATGATCGCTTCAAGATCGGTGATGTAGTGGGAGAAATTCCGCACATAGCCCTTGTGGCGATCAGACAACCTGCGGTCGGAAAGACCCTGGCCGCGCCAATCGAACGTGGCCACCGCAAATCCGCGCGCGTGCAGATCGCGCACGGTCTCGAAATATTTCTCGATGAACTCCGCACGGCCCTGCATCACGACCACCGTGCCCTTGCGGCCCGGCGGCGGCGGCCAACGGGCGAAACGCAAAGTCACTCCATCCGGAGTCTCGATCGCGCCGGTCACGACACCATCGGGAACCGGGTTAGCGGGAATGGAGACAAGTTTCATGAGGCCGGAAGGTGAGCCGAGGTAAGCCTTTAAGCGGCGTGTCGGCCTTATAACAGGGTGGCGAGTACTCTCAATCGAATGTGGCTGCAGGCAAAAAACATAGTTATTTTCAATACTTTATACGCGCGCACGGGCCCACTTGCAGGCCGCAAAACCGCTCCCATATCAAGCCTGCGCAGGCCCTATGGCTGCGCACGGCGAGGTCTGGCCATCCGGCGGACCGCCGCATGTCGCTCAACTCAAGGAGGATATGCCATGCGAACTTTCGACCTTTCTCCCCTCTATCGTTCCACCGTCGGCTTCGACCGGCTGTTTTCAATGCTTGACGGTTTTGAAGCTGCTCCGGGCTACCCGCCCTATAATATCGAGCGCACCGGTGAGAACGACTATCGTGTTACCGTTGCAGTCGCCGGTTTCGGCGAGAACGACCTTTCGATCGAGGCGAAAGAAAACACGCTGACGATCAAAGGCGGCAAACAAGCCAAGGAAGAGCAGAACGGTGAGGTGCTCTATCAGGGCATCGCCGCCCGCGCCTTCGAGCGGGTCTTCCAGCTGGCCGACCATGTCCAGGTCAAGAATGCGAGCCTCGAGAACGGATTGCTGCACGTCGATCTCGTGCGTGAAATCCCCGAGGCCAAGAAGCCGCGCCAGATTCCGATCGGCAACGGCAATGCCAAAGCCCAGGTGATCGACACGAAGGCTGCGGCCTAACTCCCGGGCTATTTGCAAAACGGCAGCGCCCCGGCGGAAGCCGGGGCGCTTTCGTTTGCGCCGGGCCGCAATTTCGGGCTTGCCGCGCCCCCGCATAGTGCCATTGCCCGCAATGGCATTGCGCGGAATTCGCGGTCCGTGGTCCTGTTCTTGCTTGGTTCAGCCGCGCCGGCGCAACAATACGAAAGGTTTTAGCCAATCTGGCGTGGACCAGTCTTGTATGGCGGGGCAAAATTTGGCATGGTCCATTAGGACAGTAATGCTGTCCTAATGGATGGCGAGCACGGGTGGCGGCTCTTAAGTCGCAGGGGCAGACATCAGTGGCGCCCGACAGGAGCAGCCACGGGCGGCGACAAGCCGGACAGGCTGCCGTTCTCGAGATCAGTTAGCATTGACCGCGAGCGCGACGGGCTCGCGGATGAGGTGAGTACGCCGGAGCAGCGGCTGCGCCGGTGAGGCAGGACGAGATGAGCGAGGAGAAACGCAACGCAGGATTCACCGGACGCGGTTCAACCGCCGATCCGGGCACACCCGTCGCGCAGGGTCTCTACGATCCGGCGCTCGACAAGGATTCGTGCGGCGTTGGATTCATCGCGGACATCAAAGGCCGCAAATCGCATCAGATCATCGAAGACGGTCTGCGCATTCTCTGCAATCTCGAGCATCGCGGCGCGGTTGGCGCGGATCCGCGCATGGGAGACGGCGCCGGCATCCTCGTACAGATTCCGCACAAGTTCTTTGCCAAGAAAACGGCCGAGCTGGGATTCAAGCTGCCGAAGCCCGGCGAATACGCGGTCGGCTATCTGTTCATGCCGACGGACGCAAACTGGCGGCAAATCATTCGTGACATCTATGCAGAGGTGATCGCGCGCGAAGGTCTGTCGTTGCTCGGTTGGCGCGACGTGCCGACGGACAATTCGACACTCGGTTATTCGGTCAAGCCGACCGAGCCGAAGCATATGCAGGTGTTCATCGGCCGCGGGAAAAAGAAGTTTTCCGAGGATGAATTCGAGCGCCGGCTCTACATCCTGCGCAAGTCGATCTCGAATGCGATCTACAAGCGCCGCGAGCGCCGCACGTCAGGCTATTATCCGGTGTCGATCTCCTGCCGCACGGTGATCTACAAGGGCATGTTCCTCGCCGACCAGCTCGGCGCCTACTATCCCGATTTGCACGATCCGGATTTCGAGAGTGCGCTTGCGCTGGTTCATCAACGCTTCTCGACCAACACATTCCCGACCTGGTCGCTGGCACATCCGTATCGCTACATCGCGCACAACGGCGAGATCAACACGCTGCGCGGCAACGTCAACTGGATGGCGGCGCGGCAGGCGTCGGTATCGTCGCCGCTGTTCGGCAGCGACATCAACAAGCTGTGGCCGATTTCCTACGAGGGGCAATCCGACACGGCCTGCTTCGACAACGCGCTCGAATTCCTGGTGCAAGGCGGGTATTCGCTGGCGCACGCGATGATGATGATGATTCCGGAAGCCTGGGCGGGCAATCCGCTCATGGATGAGGAACGGCGCGCTTTCTACGAATACAACGCCGCGCTGATGGAGCCGTGGGACGGCCCGGCCGCAATCGCCTTCACCAACGGCAGAGCAGATCGGCGCCACGCTTGACCGTAACGGCTTGCGCCCGGCGCGCTATTTGCTCACGCGCGACGAGCGCATCGTGATGGCCTCGGAAATGGGCGTCCTGCCTATTCCGGAAAAGGACATCGTGAAGAAGTGGCGGCTCCAGCCGGGCAAGATGCTGCTCGTCGATCTCGACGAGGGCCGGCTCATTCCGGACGAGGAATTGAAGGCAACGCTCGCCAAGAGCCATCCCTACAAGGAATGGCTCGGGCGCACGCAAATTGTGCTGGAAGAGCTGCCCGGAACGGCGAACGAAGCTCCGATCTCGAACCTGTCGCTGCTCGATCGCCAGCAGATGTTTGGCTACACCCAGGAAGACCTGAAATTCCTGATGACGCCGATGGCGACCACCGGCGAGGAAGCGGTCGGCTCGATGGGCAACGACACGCCGATTTCAGCGCTGTCGGACAAGCCGAAGCCGTTGTTCACGTATTTCAAGCAGAACTTCGCGCAGGTTACCAACCCGCCGATCGACCCGATCCGCGAGGAGCTGGTGATGAGCCTTGTGTCCATCATCGGACCGCGCCCGAACCTGCTTGATCACGAGGGCATGTCGAACACCAAGCGTCTCGAGGTGCGGCAGCCTATCCTCACGAACGAAGATCTCGAAAAGATCCGTTCGATCTCGGAGATGAGCGACGCCCATTTCAAGTCGCACACATTCGACATAACGTTCCCGGCCGAGCATGGCGCCGACGGCATGGGCTGGGCGATCGACGCATTGTGCGAACGCGCCGAAGAAGAAGTGCGCAACGGCTGCAACATCATCATCCTGTCGGACCGCAAGGCCAGCGCCGACCGAGTTCCAATTCCCGCGCTGCTGGCCTGTGCGGCCGTGCATCATCATCTGATCCGGAATGGCCTGCGCACCTCGGTCGGCATGGTGGTGGAGACGGCCGAGCCGCGCGAAGTGCACCATTTTGCGTGCCTTGCGGGCTATGGCGCGGAAGCGATCAACCCGTATCTCGCTTTCGAAACCTTGATCGCGATGAAGGACGACCTGCCGCAGAAGCTCGAAGAAAAAGAGATCATCAAGCGTTACATCAAGTCGATCGACAAAGGATTGCTGAAGGTGATGTCCAAGATGGGCATCTCGACCTATCAGTCCTACTGCGGCGCGCAGATTTTCGACGCTGTCGGCCTGCGTCAGGACTTCGTCGACAAATATTTCACCGGCACGCACACCCGTATCGAAGGCGTCGGCCTCGCCGAAATTGCCGAAGAGTCGGTGCGCCGACACCGCGACGCCTTCAGCGATTCACCGATATACCGCTCGATGCTCGATGTCGGCGGCGACTATGCCGTGCGCGTGCGCGGCGAAGACCACGTCTGGACAGCCGAAACGGTGGCGCGGCTTCAGCACGCGGTCCGCGGCAATTCGCAGGATCATTATCGTGCCTTCGCGCAGATCGTGAATGACCAAAACGAGCGGTTGCTCACCATCCGCGGGATGTTCCGGCTGAAAAATGCCGACGAAGATGGCCGCAAGCCGGTCGCGATCGAGGACGTCGAGCCGGCCAAGAACATCGTGCGCCGCTTCTCGACCGGCGCCATGTCATTTGGCTCGATCTCGCGTGAGGCCCATACCACCCTCGCCATCGCCATGAACCGGATCGGCGGAAAATCGAACACCGGTGAAGGTGGCGAAGAATCCGACCGCTTCAAGCCATTGCCGAACGGCGATTCGATGCGCTCGGCGATCAAGCAAGTGGCCTCGGGACGTTTCGGAGTCACCGCCGAATATCTCGTCAACTCGGACATGATGCAGATCAAGATGGCGCAGGGCGCCAAGCCGGGCGAAGGCGGCCAGCTGCCGGGGCATAAGGTCGACAAGACGATTGCCAAGGTGCGCCATTCCACGCCCGGCGTCGGCCTGATCTCGCCGCCGCCGCACCACGATATTTATTCGATCGAGGACCTGGCGCAGCTGATCTTCGACCTGAAGAACGTCAATCCCACCGGCGACGTGTCGGTGAAGCTTGTCTCTGAAGTCGGCGTCGGCACTGTCGCCGCCGGCGTCTCCAAGGCGCGCGCCGACCATGTGACCATTGCGGGTTTCGAGGGCGGCACCGGCGCCTCCCCGCTCACATCGATCAAGCATGCCGGCAGCCCGTGGGAAATCGGCCTCGCTGAAACACACCAGACGCTGGTGATCAATCGGCTCCGCTCGCGCATCTCGGTGCAAGTCGATGGCGGGATCCGCACCGGGCGTGACGTTGTCGTGGGCGCCCTGCTCGGCGCCGACGAATTCGGTTTTGCCACCGCGCCGCTGATCGCCGCCGGCTGCATCATGATGCGCAAGTGTCATCTCAACACCTGCCCGGTCGGCGTCGCCACGCAGGACCCCGTGTTGCGCAAGCGCTTCAAGGGCCAGCCCGAGCACGTCATCAACTATTTTTTCTTTGTCGCCGAGGAAGTGCGTCGAACTGATGGCCGCGCTCGGCTTCCGCACCTTCGACGAAATGGTCGGCCAGATGCAGATGCTCGACCGCCGCAAGCTGGTGGAGCACTGGAAGGCCAAGGGCCTCGATTTCTCGAAACTGTTCACCAAGCCGCCGGCCGATAAGAACACTCCGATCTTCAAGTGCGAGCCGCAGGACCACAAGATCGACAAGATCCTCGACCGCAAGCTGATCGCGGAATCGCAGTCGGCGCTCGACCGCGGCGCGGCCGTTCGTCTGCAGTCGGTTATCCGCAACACCGACCGGGCGTGCGGTGGGATGCTCTCCGGCGAAGTAGCCAAGCGATATGGTCACGAAGGCCTGCCGCATGACACCATTCACGTGCGCTTCACGGGAACTGCCGGGCAGAGCTTCGGTGCCTGGCTCGCGCGCGGCATTACGTTCGAACTCGATGGCGACGCCAATGACTATGTCGGCAAGGGCCTTTCGGGTGGACGCCTGATCATCCGCCCCCCTGCGGATTCCGGCATCGTTCCGGAAGAGTCCATCATCGTCGGCAACACCGTGCTGTATGGCGCGATCGAAGGTGAATGCTATTTCCGCGGCGTAGCCGGCGAGCGCTTCGCCGTACGCAACTCCGGTGCAATCGCCGTGATCGAGGGCGCCGGTGACCATTGCTGCGAGTACATGACCGGCGGCGTCGTCGTGCTTCTAGGGCGCACCGGCCGCAACTTCGCCGCGGGCATGTCGGGCGGTATCGCCTACGTGCTGGACGAGGACAACACCTTCAAGTCACGCTGCAATCTGGCGATGGTCGAGCTTGAGCCGGTTCCGGAAGAAGAAGAGATCGCCGAGAAGGAGTTCGGCGTCGATCTTGAATCGCATGGCCGCGTCGACGTTATGTCGGATTTGACAACCAAAGACGCCGAACGCCTGAACCTGCTGATTTCCAATCACGCGCGCTATACGGGTTCCAAACGCGCCGCTGACATCCTCGCCAATTGGGACCGTTATCGCCCGCTGTTCCGCAAAGTGATGCCGGTCGAATACCGCCGCGCGCTCGCTGAGATGGCAAAGGAGAAGGCCGCCACGATGCAGGCCGCGGAGTAGGTATGGGTAAGGTCACCGGGTTTCTGGAAATCGAGCGCGAAGACCGCGACTATCAACCGGTCGCGGAGCGCGTGAAGCACTGGCACGAATTCGTGCTGCCGCTTCCGGAAAAGGAGATCCGCGAACAGGCCGCTCGTTGCATGGACTGCGGCGTGCCTTATTGCCACGGCACCAGCCGCATTACCGGCGCGCCCACCGGCTGCCCAGTCAACAATCAGATCCCCGACTGGAACGACCTGGTTTATCGCGGCAACTGGGAAGAGGCCGCACGCAACCTCCACTCAACCAACAATTTCCCCGAATTCACCGGTCGCGTGTGCCCGGCGCCCTGCGAGGCCTCGTGCACGCTCAACATCGACGAAAACCCGGTCACCATTAAGTCGATTGAGTGCGAGATTGCCGATCGCGCGATCGCGCAAGGCCTGAAGCCCGACAAGCCGCAACGCAAGACCGGCAAGAAAGTGGCGATTATCGGCTCTGGCCCGGCGGGCCTCGCTTGCGCGCAGCAACTCGCTCGCGCCGGTCATGACGTTCATGTCTATGAGCGCTGGGCCAAGGCCGGCGGGCTGCTTCGCTACGGGATTCCCGACTTCAAGATGGAAAAGATCCACGTCGATCGCCGCGTCGAGCAGATGCAGGGTGAAGGCGTTGTCTTCCACTACAACGCCGATGTTGGCGTCAACGTCCCCGCCGACAAATTGCTCAAGGACCATGATGCCGTGGTGCTGACCGGCGGCAGCGAAAAGTCGCGCGACCTGCCGATCCCTGGCCGCGAGCTGAAGGGCATCCATTTTGCGATGGAATTCCTGCCGCAGCAGAACCGTCGCGTCAGCAACGAACCCCAGGGCGACGCCGAGCCGATCCTCGCCAAGGGCAAGAAAGTCATCGTTATTGGTGGTGGCGACACGGGTTCCGACTGCATCGGCACGTCGATCCGGCAGGGCGCGGCCTCGGTGACCAACTTCGAGATCATGCCGGAACCGCCCGAACACGAGAACAAGATGCTGACGTGGCCGGACTGGCCGCTCAAGTTGCGTATCTCATCAAGTCACGAGGAAGGCGTCACCCGTGAATTCGCGGTGCTGACGCAGAAATTCACTGGCGAAAACGGCCAGGTAAAGAAATTGCATTGCACCCATGTGGACGCGAAGTTCAAGCCGGTCGCCGGCACCGAATTCGAGATCGAGGGCGATCTGGTGTTGCTCGCCATGGGTTTCGTGCACCCGGTCCACGAGGGCCTGCTGAAATCCCTTGGCGTCGCGCTTGATCAGCGCGGCAATGTCAGCGCCGACACAAATGCGTACCTCACATCTGTGCCGAAGGTGTTCGCCGCAGGCGACATGCGCCGCGGCCAGTCGCTGGTGGTTTGGGCGATCCGCGAGGGCCGCCAGGCGGCGCATGCGGTCGACAAATTCCTGATGGGATCGACGACGCTGCCGCGTTAAACGGCCTGCCTTAACGGAACAAGCTGCCGAACGGATTGCCGCCGGACCGGGAAACGGGCCGCGGCGGGCGCGGCGCATCATCACGCGGCGGCGGTTGCAACGATTTCGGTTTGGCCGCAGTATTTTGCGTGGTTTTGGCGGCACCATTGTTTTTCGGTGGGCGGCTTTTTTTGCGGCACGACCGGCGGCTCGGCAGGCGCAACATTGGCTGGCGCCGTATTGGTCGGCGCCGTATTGGCCGGCGCAGATGCCAATGCATCAGACGGGACAACGGGAGCAGGCGATATCGCGGCAGCGGCATTGCCCGGCTGCAGAACGAAATCGTCGGCCCGGCCGCGCGGCGCCGGCACCGGTTCGCCTTTCACCAGAACACGCGTTGCGATGGCATCCCCATGCGGGGAGCTGTTACCCGCACCACCGAGCAATTCTTCGGAGTTGCCTGGCGTGACGGTCAGCGGCACCACGGGTCCGGCCAGAGGCCGCGCTGCGGGCTTTCCGTCTGGTGTCGCGGGCGCGATCGGCCCCGAGGGCAGCGCAACCGGCGTTACGCGGCTATTCATGTAGCGGCGGATTTCGCGTTCGACATAATGCGCGAGCTTGAACGCACCGTATTTTGTGAAAAAGACACCATCGTTCGAGCGCAACCGGCGCATCTGGCCTTCATAGTCCGGACCAAAATTCGAGTACTTGCCACCCTCGTCGACGAAGCCATCCCAGATGTCGATGTAAACCGCACCGGCGCGTTCGGCGCGCGCGCGATAAAGATCGTTGAGATAGACCGCATCGGCGGTCGATTTGGGTCCGCGGATCGATGGCAGGCCGACCCAGAATACCGGCACGCCCTTGCTTTTGAGAGCTGCGATCGTCTCGTCGATACGCTTTGAGTAGATCTCCGCCCATTGATCCGTTCGAAACTCAATAACACCATTGGCCTTGGTGCCTGCCTGCTGCTCGGGCGCGACAATTGCTTGCTGATCCTGTTCTTCGGTTTGATCTTTGTTCTGATCCTTGTTTTGCGCGTCCTTGTCGGTACCGGGCTTGGCAGCCTGTTCCTTGTCCTTCTTTTTCTTGTCAGCTTCCTTGGCAAGGTCGCGCTCGCGAATGCCCTGGCGATCGCTGACGCCGAGCATCATCACCACATAGTTTGCTTTTTCCTGGGCCAGCGTGTCGCGCGCGACGTGCCACCAGTCGAGATCGCCTTTTTGTTCGTAGCGCAACAGACCCGAGTGAAGCTTGTTCTTGCGAACGATGCCGACTTCCGGCGAATCGCTAAATGCATCTTCCAGCCCATAGGCGAGCCAATCCGCCATGCCGTCGCCCAATACGACAATTGATGTCGTCGGCGCGATTTGTTCGCCTTTTGATTCTACCTTGCGCGGGGGCGGCGCTTTCGAATTGTCGACCGGAGCCTGCTGCTCGTATTCGTTTTCGTAAGTGCGTTGCGAGCCGCCAAAAAATCCCCCGAGTCCACCGCCGCCGAAGAAGCCACCGCCCGACCGTTGCGGGCGTTGCCGGCTCAGAAACGGAAAGCGGTCGTCACGGAATTGCGCCTGCGCCGGCGACGTAAGTGCGACTTCGATGGCAGCCAGCCCCGCGCAGTCGACAGCGGCCAAGATGACCGCCCCGACGAGCCAACATGAAAACCGGTCTTTGCCAAGCATGCCAATCATCCAAGCGCCTTGTCTCGCTGCCATGGACCAATAGCGCCCGAAAAATGTCAACTCAAAGGTAGTGTTCGGGATCTATCGTTAATGTGCGCGCAGCTGGTCCAGAATACCGGCGGAGGCAAAACCATCGGGAATTTGGCCACTTTTTACCTGGAAATCGCGAATTGCGGCACGAGTCTTGAGACCGAAATGGCCGTCCGGCTCGCCGACATCGTACCCCTGGCGAACAAGCAACTGCTGGAGTTCCAGGCGTTCCGTTCGTGACAGCACGCGTTCATAACGCGGCCAGACTTGCACGAACGGACCGCCGCCCCTCAGCCGATCGGCAAGGTGCCCAATCGCGAGGGCATACGCCTCTGCCGGGTTGTATTTCATGATGACGCGGAAATTTTCCAGCATCAGGAAACCGGGCCCCTGCACGCCGGCTGGCACGAGCAGGAAGGCGCGATCATCGGGCCGCGGAAATGGTTTGCCGTCGGCGCGCGTGATTCCATAGCGGATCCAATCGCGGATCGACAGCGTTTGCGCGCGATCGGCAAGCCGGAAATCGATCGTCGCCGGAACGACGACCTCGTAACCCCAGGTCTGCCCGGTGAGCCAGCCATCCTTTTTTAAATTGTTGGCAGTCGAAGCGATGACATCGGGAACGGAATCGACCACATCCCGGCGGCCATCACGGTCGAAGTCAACGGCGTATTTTTTAAACGCCGTCGGCATGAACTGCGTTGGTCCAAATGCGCCCGCCCAGGACCCGACCAGACGGTCAGGCCGGACGTCACCGTGTTGCAGGATTTCCAGCGCGGAAAGAAATTCCTCGCGAAAATAATTCTGCCGCCGGCCAATACAAGCGAGCGTGCCGGTTGAACGAACGACGGAACGGTCGCCGCCCAGCGTGCCGTAATTGGTCTCGACGCCCCAGATCGCGGCGATCGTGTAGCGGTCAACACCATAGGTCCGTTCAACCGCCTCGAACGCGCTGCGGTATTTTTCAAGGAGCGCGCGGCCTTGCTCAATTCGTTCGTTGGTCACCAAGATGTCGAGATAGTCCCAGAACGACTTGGTGAACTCGGGCTGGTTGTCGAGCAGATCCATAATCCGCAGGTCGGGCGTGAGCGCGGCGGTGTAGGTCTGAAAGACCGTCCGCGAAATCCCGCGGCGGGCCGCCGCAGGCCATATTCGTTCGATGCAGGCAGGAAAATTTGCGGCCGCTGCACGAATCGCCTCGGCCGCCATCAGCGGGTGGCCGGAAGCGCCCGATTCGCCGCTCCATGCAGGCGGCAGTTGAGCGGTCGGCGGCGAAATGGTGCCGGTGGTGGCTGGATAACGGCCGTCGCGCGCACCTTGTGCGAAGACAGCGCCGCTTGCGGACATAGCGATGGCCGCGGCAACGACAATATGCTTCGCTCTGCGCATCCCTATTCCGTCTCCACCCGGTCCCTCAAACTATGGGTGCCCCGATTTCATTTCCGTAGCGTTAATGGTCTACTGCCCTCGCTCGCATCTGGACCCTCGCCCGTCTCCGTGCTTTCTGTCCGGCGGCAATTCACGACTCAGCACCATACCTAAAACTCTCGCATGACCCGCATCCGCAAAGCCATATTTCCCGTCGCCGGCCTTGGAACCCGTTTTCTGCCGGCCACCAAAGCCATGCCGAAGGAAATGCTTCCCGTCGTGGACCGCCCGCTGATCCAGCACGTGGTCGACGAAGCGCGGCAGGCCGGCATCGAGCATTTCATCTTCGTGACCGGCCGGAACAAAAGCGTGATCGAAGATCATTTCGATCGCCAGTTCGAGCTCGAGTTAACCTTGATGGAACGGGGCAAGAAGACGGAGCTGGAACTCCTGTCGGAAGATTTGCCGGAAGCCGGAACAGTCAGCTTCACCCGGCAGCAATCGCCGCTTGGTCTCGGACACGCGATCTGGTGTGCACGCGAGCTCGTTGGCCATGAGCCGTTCGCGCTGCTGCTGCCTGACGTGCTGGTGCAACACAAGCGCGGCTGCCTTGCCCAAATGATCGATGCCGCCAAGAACCTCGACGCCAACGCCAACATCATTGCAGTGGAAGAGGTGCCGCCCGAACGCGTGCATATGTACGGTGTGGTCGGCGTTGGTGCCGCGAAGGGCAAGGCGTTCGCCATCACCAAAATGGTCGAAAAGCCCAAGGCGAGCGAAGCGCCGTCCAATCTCAGCATCACCGGACGTTATATATTGCAGCCTCAAATCTTCGAGCTTTTGGAAAAACAGGCAGCCGGCGCCGGCGGAGAAATTCAGCTGACCGATGCCATGGTGGCGCTTTCCCGCACACAACCTTTCTATGGCCTGAAGTTCGATGGCCGCAGTTTCGATTGCGGCTCCAAGATCGGATTTTTATCCGCCAACATAGCCTATGGGCTCGAGCGCCCCGATATTGCACCGGAGCTGCGTGCTGAAATGCGACGCCTGCTCGGCGAGAAGTGACTAGCGCTGGAGACGCAGGCCGAGCGTGAAGACACTCGCCGTATAGTCGACGCCTTCGACATTTGAACGCAGCCAATCCTGCCGGAATTCGCCTTTGACCTGCACCGAGCGGTTGAGCTTGTAGGTCAAGCCGATGCCGGCCGAGTACCGGTTATCGATACGGTCGAGCCCGACATAGTTATCGTTGCCGTAGCCGAGCTTGAGACTGCCGATCAGCCAACGCCTGAAGGCGTGGTCCACCTGTACCCCGATGTCGCGATAAAGCACGCCCGACACGCCGGCGATTGTGGATTCTCCCACCGACGATGACGCGCTCAGCTTCACGTTGGTCAGTGCGCTGGCAGTCCACAGCAATGAAGCGTTCGCGATCAACCCATCGATGTTTGCGAGCCGAGGGTCCTCGTAGACCCGCTGGGTGTATCCAAGCGACGCCTCACCGGTGAACAGGCGCGTGAGCTCAAATTTCGCTCCGGCCTGGGCTATCAGTCCATTCGAATTGCGCTGATAACCGGAAAAGTCGGAATTGAGATCATGCACGCGGGTATCCGCGCCGACCTCAATGAACGGGATCAAGCCGGGCGACAGCTCGTAGGCGGCACGAAGCGTGCCGGCATACTGATCAAAATTGCGGTCGTCGTTGCTGGCCGTCGACCCGTCGGTCAGCGTGGACTCCTGGTAGATGGTCCGCGACACATCCCCTTTGATCGAGACGTCGAAGCGATTAAATCGCTGGCCCAATCCAACTGTTCCGCCACCAACGACATAGATTGGAAGTTTGGCGAGCCCAGCTTGTAAATTCGGACTGCCCGGATTGTCGGTCGACAAAAGAATACGGCTGCCGAGATCGATACGTGTGTCGTGCGTGACGTCGACACGACCGTCGACTTTCCCATTGAAGTAAGGACGGCTCAGTGTCGGCGTCTCATCTGGGCTGTAGCCAATGTAACTGCCACGCAAATCCGCCTTGAACTCGTGCCGCGCCCAATCCGATTGCACCCGCAATTCAGGAGCAACGGTATAGAACCACGCGGCCTGGCCGCCAGGTTCGTGCCCCGGGTTGGTATTGTAGCCCCCGATCAGCTCGACTGCAGGAAAGAGGTCAAACGCACCGGCACGAACGCCAAGCGGCGCATAAGGATCGTCGGGCTCGCTATGAGCCGGTCGCTTTTTCGGGACTGTCCGGATAGGACCGATCTGTACCGGCGGCGCACCCGGCGCTCCGGCGGCAACGCTACCAGTTACATCAGTTGATTTATCGTAGGCCGACGCGGCGGCTGGCGCGGCCACGCCCGGCGCAATCGCTTGCGCACTGGCCGATGCCTTGACCTTGGTCTTGGCTCTGATCTTTCGATTGTTGGTTGAATCAAATCCGGACGTACCGGCGCCGGACGCCGGCGGTGTGAACGTCGTCGGCCCAGCCAACTGGGCGAGCCCCTCGCTATCTAATTTTTGGAAGCGTGGCGGGTTGCGCGGACTGGTTTGCAACTTTGCGGTCAGCGGATCGGTGTAAGACGGATTGGCAAGCTGTGCATGCACATCGGCGCACGGAAGCGCTACGCACGCGGCGACCAATACGCCGACGCCGCGCAGCGCGGCCAAACCGGCATTGCGAAGAGGCGCCACCGCTGGAATGTCTCCTCATCCGTGCATCGTCAAAGCCCGCGCGCACGCCGGACGCGCGCGCCCATGACGGGAGCGCCCGCCCGCCGCGGCTGCGGACGATGGTTAACGGACGTTAAATTCTTATGGTTAACGGGACGTTGATCGCCCAGAGTGCTGCATTTACGGGCTAAATCCAGCCCTTGAGCTCGCGCGTGACGACGTCGCGGATCACCGCCATGCCGCCCGGCGCGTCGTTGAGGCAAGGAACGGCAGCGAAATTTTCCCCGCCCGCCTGGCGGAAAATGTCGGCATTCTCCATGGCGATTTCTTCCAGCGTTTCCAGACAGTCGGCCGAAAAACCAGGCGTGACGACCGCAATGTTCTTCACCCCACGTTCGGCCAGAGACTTCACGGTTGCGTCGGTGTAGGGCTTGATCCATTCAGCCGTGCCGAAGCGCGACTGGAAAGTCATGATCAACCGCTCGTCATCGAGCTTGAGCTTCTTGCGCAGAAGCACGGTCGTCTCACTGCATTGCTGCTGATATGGATCGCCCTTGGCGACGTAATCCTCGGGCATTCCGTGATAGGAGGCGATGATCACGTCCGGTTTGAAGGCGAGCTTTGCCAGCGTTGCGTTAATCGAGGCTGCGAGTGCGTCGATGTATGCGACCTCGGCAAAATAAGGCGCGGCAATGCGTATCGTGGGCTGAAAGCGCATGGACGTCAGCGCGCGGAATACTTCGTCACACACGGTTGCCGTGGTCGGCGCCGCGTATTGCGGATAGAGCGGCACGATCAGAATTCGCTCGCAGTTCTGTGCAACGAGCGCATCGAGCCGCGAGGCGATGGATGGATTGCCGTAGCGCATCGCCCAATCGACACGAATGCGCTTGTCAAACTTGTCCATTATCTCGTCCAGCTTATCGGATTGCGAACGCGTGATGGTCTTGAGCGGCGATTCGTTGCGCTCTTTATTCCAGATCTTGTCGTAGTCGCGACCCTTGCGACCGGGCCGGACAGTCAAAATGATTAGATTGAGAACTAGCCACCATTTCAGACGGTTTTCTTCGATCACGCGGCGGTCGGAGAGAAACTCTTTCAGATAACGCCTGACCGCCCAGTAGCTGGTTGAATCCGGCGTTCCAAGATTGACCAGAAGCACGCCGATGCGGCCGCCGGCGTGCTGGAGGGTGTCCGGACTCATGACTTGCGCTCGTCGGCAATCAGCTTGCCATCATTTGGCAGTGTGCCGGGTGCCATCAGTTGCACCGAACCTTTGAGCTTGGTGATCGACTGCAACGTCGCTGCGACCGCCAATTCGAGGGCGGCGCCGGACGATGCGCATTCGGCCAGCAAGGTCATCGTGTCCTGCTCGGCCTCGCGGTCGACGACGAGCCGCAGCCGCTTGAGTTCAGGATGCCGTACCGCAATCTCGGCAACCTGCTTGGGATGCACGAACATGCCCTTCACTTTCGCCGTCTGGTCGGCCCGGCCCATCCATCCCTTGATCCGAGCATTGGTGCGCCCGCATCGAGAGACACCCGGCATCAGCGCCGAAAGATCGCCGGTGCCAAGCCTGATCATCGGGTAGTCAGGGTTGAACGAGGTCACGACGACCTCCCCCACCTCGCCTTCCGCCACAGGGTCGCCGGTGCCGGGCCGCACGATTTCAACGATGACGGTCTCGTTCACGATCATACCTTCGCGGGCCTCGCTTTCGTATGCAATCACACCGAGCTCCGCCGTCGCGTAGCATTGCAGCACGGCGACACCGCGGCCGCGAAGTTCCTCGCGCAGCGATGCGGGCAGCGCGGCACCGGACACGAGCCCCCGCTTGATGGAAGTCGCGTCCTTGCCGGATTTTTCAGCAGTGTCGAGCAGGATCTTCAGAAAATCCGGAGTGCCGACATAGCCGGATGGTTTGTAGTGCGCGATCGCCTCGAGCTGCTGTTCGGTACTGCCGACGCCGCCGGGGATTACCGCGCAGCCGAGTGCACGCGCACCGGACTCAAGAATAAAACCACCCGGCGTCAGGTGATATGCAAAGGAATTGTGCACAATATCGCCGCTGCGGAAGCCGGCGGCGTATACCGCACGCGCCGCTCCCCACCAGTCGGAGCCCTCGCCTTCCGGTTCGAAGATCGGTCCCGGCGACATCAGCAGGCGCCGCGCTTTGCCCGGTGGCGTGACGTTGAGGCCGCCAAACGGTGGATGCTCTTTTTGCAACGCGGAAATGTCGGATTTGCGAAGCACAGGCAGTTTCGACAACGCTGCACTAGAATTGACCGACTTTACATCGGCAGCGGATAGGTGCCTCGCCCAACCCGGCGCGGTCATCGCGCGGACAATGATTTCATTCAAACGCGCGAATTGTTCGCGTTCGCGCACGGCGGGGTCACGTGTTTCCAGGGCGTCGTAGTGTTCAACCATGGCTTACGCCAGCCAGCGTTTGCGCCGCCGGTAATGTTTGCCGTCCCGGAAGCTTTTGCGTCGGCCCTCCGAGACACCAAGGTAAAATTCCTTCACGTCCTCGTTTTCCGCCAGCGCCTTGGCGTCGCCATCCATCACCACGCGGCCATTTTCCAGAATATAGCCGTAGCGCGCGAATCGCAGCGCCATGTTGGTATTCTGCTCGGCCAGAAGGAATGACACGCCCTCTTTGTCGTTGAGGTCCTTCACGATATCGAAAATTTCCTCGACGATTTGCGGCGCAAGACCCATCGATGGTTCATCGAGCAGGATCATCTTTGGTCGCGACATCAGGGCGCGGCCAATCGCGCACATTTGCTGCTCGCCGCCCGAGGTATAACCCGCGAGCGAGCCCTTCCGCTCGCTGAGCTTCGGGAAATAGGAATACACCAGATCAAGATCGCGCTTGATCGCCGCTTTGCCGTCGCGTCGTGTAAATGCGCCGGTCAGCAGGTTTTCCTCGATCGTGAGGTGGCCGAAGCAGTGCCGGCCTTCCATCACCTGGATACAGCCACGGCGCACCAATTCGTTTGGCGAAAGGTCCTGGACTTCAGCGCCCTCGAATACTATCGAGCCTTTGCTGACATCACCTCGTTCGGCGTGCAGCAGATTTGAAATCGCCTTCAGCGTGGTGGTTTTGCCGGCGCCATTGGCGCCGAGGAGCGCCACGATTCCGCCCTTGGGCACTTGCAGTGAAACGCCCTTGAGCACCAGGATGACGTGATCGTAGATCACCTCGATATTGTTGACCGAGAGTATTTTATCCGCCGCAACGGACGTCGTGGTGGTCTGCACTGCTACCGACATGCTGACTCCAGACAAGAACCTCTCCCCGCCACCGGCGGGGAGAGGCATTGGTTGCGCGAATTAAGAGGACTTGTCACAAGCCTCGGTACGCTTCGGCCAGCCGGCATTGGCGCCAGCATAGTCCTTGGCGGCTGACTCGATCAGCGGACGAACCTTGGCCTTGAGCGGCTCGATCCAGTCCGAGCCCTTGACCCATTTGGTTCCATCCCACTTGGCCATATAGGCAGCGTTGTGGCCGTTGTGATCGTCGCACGCGACCTTCATCGGCGCGGCGAACCCATCGGCACCAATTTCCTTCAGACGTGCATCGTTGATGTTGAGCGTCTCAAGCCCGCGGCGCATGTCGTCACCGGTGATCTGCTTCTTGCCGGAAACCTTCTGCGCACTGCGGATGCCTTCCGCAATGATGATCGAGTTGAGCACACCACGGTTATAAAGGTTTTCGCCAACCCGATCCTTCGGGGTCTGGCTCTTACCTTTGTCCACGACATATTTGAGAATGTCCTGGATGACCTTGTAGTTGGTGCCGACCTGGTTGAAATCGAGCGACAGGTAACCCTTGGCGCCATCGCCGGCTGGACGCGCGTCGTCGTCACCGCCGGCCCACCAATTACCGATCAGATGGTCCATCGGATAATTGATTTTTGCGGCTTCCTTCACCGCGGTCGGGTTCATTGCGCCGAAGCCCTGGAGGTAGATCCAGTCCGGCCGGTCGCGACGAATGTTGAGCCACTGCGACGACTGGTTCTGCATCTCGGCCGCCGGCACCGGATAGAGCTTGAGCTCGAAGCCGTAATCCTTGGCGAGCGCTTCGAGCAACGGGATCGGTTCCTTGCCGTAGGGCGCGTCGAGATAAACAAGACCGATCTTCTTGCCCTTGAGCCGCTCGAGCCCGCCTTCCTTGCCGCCCGCATAGCGGATGAACATCGAGGCCCCATCCCAGTAGGTTGCGGGCGGATTGAAGATCCACGGAAATACATTGCCGTCAGCCGACGCCGAGAGGCCGTAGGCCATCGACAAGATCGGAATCTTGTCGATCGCGGCCTTCGGAATCAGTGGCAAGGTGATGCCGGTCGAATACGGGTTGATCACGACCGGATTTTTCGCCTTGACCTGCTCGTAGCACTCAAGACCTTTCTTGGTGTCGTAGCCGGTCTCGCATTCTTCAACGATGATCTTTACGCCGCCGATACCGCCATCACGCTCGTTGAGCATGTTGAGATAATCAGCCATGCCATTGACGATCGGCGTGCCGGAGCCCGCGAACGGACCGGTGCGGTAGGAAAACAGCGGAACGTAAATGCCGTCGGCGGCACTTGCCGTCAGCGGCACTGTCAGCAGGGTCGCGGCGACGAACGCCGTTCCGAGCATAACTTGATGCAGTCGCATTGGATTTCCTCCCTCTCTATTTCCGGCGGCGTACCGCCTGTTTTTCAACGGCCTTCGCTAAGGCCGCCCCTTCAACCGGGGTTAAGGCGAGTGTGCCCTGTTAGTACGGGAAAGGCCACACCCTCAATTTCTGCTTGCCGATCTGCCACAGGCGCGCGAGGCCATTCGGCTCAACGATCAGGAACAGCACGATCAGCGCGCCGATGATCATGTATTGAATATGGTCGACGGTTGCTGGCCGGATCGGGATGCCGAGGTGCGGCGGAATGTAGCGCAGCACGATCGGCAGGATGAAAATCAGCGCCGCGCCGAGATACGAACCCGTCAGGCTGCCGAGGCCGCCGATGATGACCATGAACAGGATGAAGAAACTCAGATTGACGTCGAACACTGCGGGCTCGGCGCTGCCATACCATTGGAACACGAGAAGCGCACCGGCAACGCCGCAGTAGAATGACGACACCGCGAACGCGAGAAGCTTGGTGCGCAACAATCTGATACCGATCAGTTCTGCCGCCAGATCCATGTCGCGCACGGCCATCCACATACGGCCAATTCGGCCGTGCACAAGATTGGACGCAACCCACGTCATCGCGACCACGATCCCCAACACGACATAGTAACGGGTAGCATCCGAAGCCGTCGCGCCGGTGATGGGAATCCCGAACAGCGTTCTTGTCGGCACCTCGATCGCGCCGGACGCATTGTAATTGTAAAACCACGGCTGGCGGATGAAGCACCATGACAGGAAGAACTGAGCAGCGAGCGTCGCCACCGCCAGGTAGAAGCCCTTGATGCGCAATGATGGCAGTCCGAATACCACTCCAACCGCCGCCGAGAAAAAGCCAGACGCAACGATCCAGATCAGAATGTTGACGCCGGGGAAATAGGTCGTGAGCTTGTAACAGGCATAAGCACCGACGCCCATGAACGCTCCAGTGCCGAGCGATAACAATCCGGTGTAACCGGTCAGCAGATTGAGCCCGATCGCGGCCAGCGAAAACACCAGGAACGGAATCATGATCGCCTGAATGAGGAAGGCATTTCCGAAGTACGGAATGATCACAACCGCGATGAAAAGAATGATGGCAATGCCGAAACGATCCTGAAGCAGCGGCATCACCGACATGTCGGCGGAATAATTCGTTTTGTACTGCCCGACCTCGCGATAAAACATCGGTCAAATCCGCTCGATGATGCGCTCACCGAACAGGCCTTGCGGCCTGAACAACAGGAAAACCAGCGCGATAACGTAAGCGAGCCAGGTCTCGATGCCGCTGCCGAGCAGCGGTCCCCAGTAGAATTCGCCGATCTTCTCGCCGACGCCGATGATGACGCCGCCGATGATCGCGCCAGGAATCGAGGTAAAGCCACCGAGAATAAGCACGGGCAACGCCTTGAGCGCGATGATCTCCAGGGCGAAGGACACTTCCGAGCGCGCGCCCCACATGATGCCGGTCGCAAGCGCGACGAGTCCGGCCGCAAACCACACGATCACCCAGATATATTCGAGCGAGATGCCGACCGACAGCGCCGCTTTGTGGCTATCGGCAACCGCGCGCAACGCACGTCCAACCCGGGTCTTTTGAAAGAACACGGCGAGTGCCGCAACCATCACCGACGCAATGATGGCGGCTGCAATGTCGATCTTCTGCAATGAAACGAAGCCGCCGGCCATTTTGAACTCGACCGCGCCCTTCGGCAGGCCAAGTTGGGAGGCAATCATCACCTTCGGATCGCCACCGAACACAAGCTCGCCAAAACCGATCAGAAAATACGTCAGGCCGAAGGTTGCCATGAACAGGATGATGTCAGGCTGGTTTACCAGGGGCCGCAGCATGAGGCGCTCGACCGCAAAAGCGAGCCCGAACATCACCGCAATCGTGAGGGCCAGCGCAACGTAGGCCGGAACCCCGTGCTCGTAGAAACCGACCAGCGTGAGCGCGGCGAACACCACCATGATGCCTTGCGCAAAATTGAATACGCCGGAGGCCTTGAAGATCAGCACGAAGCCAAGCGCGATCAGCGAATAAAGCACGCCGGCGACCAGGCCTTCCCACAGCGTCTGTACGAGCAAATCGGGCGCGTTGCCCATTTGCACGAACGGGTCGATGAAAATCTGATAGATCAGATGCATCGCGCGGCCCTCATCAGTGCGCCACGCCGAGATAGGCGTCGATCACCGCCTGATTGCCCTTGATCTCGTTTGGCGTGCCGTCGGCGATCTTGATGCCATGATCAAGGACCACCACGCGGTCGGACAGATCCATCACCACACCCATGTCGTGCTCGATCAACGCGATGGTGGTGCCGTAGTGGTCGTTAACGTCGAGGATGAAGCGCGACATGTCTTCTTTTTCCTCGAGGTTCATGCCGGCCATCGGCTCGTCGAGCAGCAGCAGATCGGGCTCCATGGCAAGCGCGCGGCCGAGTTCGACCCGCTTTTGCAATCCGTAAGGCAGTCGGCCGACGGGCACGCGGCGGATTTCCTGAATCTTCAGAAAGTCGATGATTTCCTCAACCCGGTGGCGGTGTTCGACTTCTTCGCGCATCGCCGGACCATGACGCAGAAGCTGCCAGAAGAAGTTGCTGTGCATTTTCAGAGAACGGCCGGCCATGATGTTGTCGAGCGCCGTCATGCCACGGAATAGCGCGACATTCTGGAACGTGCGCGCGATGCCGCCATAGGCCGCCTCGTGCGGTTGCATCTTGCTGCGCGTCACGCCCCTGAAAGTAATGCGGCCTTGTTGCGGGTGATAGAAGCCGTTGATGATGTTGAGCATCGACGTCTTGCCGGCGCCATTCGGCCCGATGATCGCGCGGATCTCGCCTTTGCGGATATCGAATGAAACGTTGCTGACCGCCTTCACCCCGCCAAATGACAGCGAGACGTCTTCCACGGACAATAAAACTTCACCCACCGACACTTCGGGACCGCCCGGCGCCCTCATGCCGCTTTCTCCACGGGCGCAGGCGCCGCCTGCGTATCCCGAATTTTCACGCGCGCACTGATCACACCCTTTCGACCGTCCTCGAAGGTAACCTCGGTGGAGATGTCGGCCTCCTTGGACCCATCGTAGAGCGCCTTGATCAACGGTGCGTAGCGGTCGGCAATAAAGCCGCGCCGGACTTTCTGCGTGCGCGTGAGCTCGCCGTCATCGGCATCGAGTTCCTTGTGGAGGATCAGGAAGCGCTTGATTTGCGCGCCTGCCATGATCTTGTCGGCGGCGAGTGACCGGTTCACCTCGGCCACATGCTTCGCGATCATGTCGTAGACCAAGGGGTGGCCGGCAAGCTCCTGATAGGAGGCATAAACGACGTTGTTGCGCTCGGCCCAACTGCCGACCGCCGTGAGGTCGATATTCAGCATCACCGCGACAAAGTCGCGCTGGTCGCCAAGCGCGACGGCTTCGCGGATGTTGGGATAGAACTTCAGCTTGTTTTCGATGTATTTCGGCGGGAACAGCGTGCCGTCCTTGAGGCGGCCGACATCTTTGGCGCGGTCAATAATCTTCAGGTGGCCCGTCTTCTCGTCGAAGAAACCGGCATCGCCGGTCTTCACATAGCCGTCCGGCGTCATCGCCTCGGCGGTCTTGGCCTCGTCCTTGAAATAGCCGGTAAACATGCCCGGAGATTTGAACTGCACTTCGCCATTCTCGGCGATGCGAATATCGACGTTCGGGCAAGCCGGTCCAACCGTGTCGGAATAAATTTCTCCGTCCGGCTGCGCCGTCACGTAGAGGAAGGCCTCGGTTTGTCCGTAGAGCTGTTTCAGGTTCAGCCCGATCGAGCGGTAGAAATTAAACAAATCCGGCCCGATCGCTTCGCCGGCGGTATAGGCGACGCGCACTTTTGAGAAACCGAGAACATTTTTGAGCGGGCCGTAGACCAGAATATTCCCAAGCCAATAAAGCAAACGGCCGGTTATCGGCACCGGTTGACCGTTGAGGATGCGTTCGCCATAGCGCCGAGCGACATCAATGAAGTAGTGGAAGAGCTTGCGCTTGATAAAACCGGCATCCTCCATCCGGATCATCACGCGCGTTAGCAGCAGTTCGAGTGTGCGCGGCGGCGCAAAATAGAAAGTCGGACCGATCTCCCGCAAATCCTGCATGGCGGTGTCCGCACTTTCCGGGCAGGCCATGCAAAACGCCGAGACCATGCCTTGTGCGTAATTGAGATAGTGGTCACCGACCCAAGCGAGCGGGAGATAAGCCAGAGCCACATCCTTTTCGTTCAGTCTGTCGAATGTGGCGGTGTCGGTCGCGGCATGGATCGATCGCTCGTTTGAGAGCACCACGCCCTTGGATGTACCCGTGGTCCCTGACGTATATAGAATGATGGACGGGTCGGAGCCCTTGCCGGCCGCAATTTCATTATCGAGCCACGCAGCGACCGCCGGATCGCCGGCGAGCGCTTTACGCCCGTCCGCGATGACATCGTCCATAGATCGCAAACGGCTGTGGTCGTAGTCACGCAGCCCGCGCTTCTCGTCGTAGACCATGAATTCGAGCTTGGGCAGGCGCTGCATGACCGACTGGATCTTGTCGATCTGCTCCTGATCCTCGACCGCAGCGAACCGCACGTCGGCGTGCGCAAGCACATAGGCAAGTTCGTCGGCCACGGCATCGGCATACACCGGGACCGGAATTGCACCCAGCATTTGCGCAGCCATCACCGACCAATAAAGTTTTGGCCGGTTTGCGCCAACGATCGCGATGGTTTCGCCGCGTTTGACGCCAAGCTGATGCAGACCGACGGCATAGGCACGCACGAGATCAAGCGACTGGCTCCAGGTCCAGGATTGCCAGATGCCGAGATCCTTATGCCGCATGGCCGGGCGCGCCCCGTAAAGATGGGCATTGCGAACCAACAGCTTGGAAAACGTGTCCGCGCCAGGGGCGGCATTCGCCACAGCCCGATCCTCCCGTGTGGCCGCGCGCCGTGGCGCGACTCTGACCCCTCGCCGCCCTTTCATGGACGAACTTGTTATTTCGATATGAAATCACCGCCGAAGGGCGGTCAAGTATCAGATGGAATGAAATTGACGACTGCCGATGGCTAAGCTATTCCGCGGCCTTGAGAAACGGCGCCGCGCCCGCGTTAAATTGCTCGCGCAATGCGGCTTGCTCGGCCTTGGCCGCGACCAGATGACGCTGTTTGACCGGCCCGAAGCCCCGGATCTTTTCCGGAATCATCGCAAGCTCGACGGCGATACGGTGATTGTTTGGCGTCAACTGCTCGACGATTTCGCCAAGAAGCTTTTCGTAGTCGGCAACCAGACGGCGCTCCATTTTCCGCTCCGCGGTGTAGCCGAACGGATCGAACATCGTGCCGCGCAGGAACTTGAGCTTGGCGAGCGCCGCGAAGACTTTCAGCATCCAGGGCCCGAAAGACATTTTCTTCGGTTCGCCCGTCTGCGGATCGCGCCGCGCGAGCAAGGGTGGCGCCAGATGGAATTCAAAGCGCAGCCGGTCGCCATCAAAGTTTGATTTCACGCGATCGAAAAATGATGTCTCGCTATAGAGCCGGGCGACTTCATATTCATCCTTGTACGCCATCAACTTGAAGAGATAGCGCGCGACCGCTTCCGCCAATCCGCATTGACCCGACGCTTTCTCGGCTTCCACCGTGCGCACTCTTTCCACCAGATTGCGGTAGCGGCGTGCGTAATTTGCATTCTGATAGGCTGTCAGGAATGCCGCGCGCCGTTCAACGGTCTCGGCGAACGACTGTGAAAGCTTGAGCGAGTCGTTCTGCTGCTGCGGGCGTGGCTCGATCAGCGCTTCAAGCGCTTTCGGATCCACCGCAGCGCGGCGCCCGTAACGGAACGCCGAAATATTCATCGGCACGGCTTCGCCATTCATCTCGATCGCACGCTCGATCGCCTCGGCCGAGAGCGGCAGCGCCCCGAGCTGATAGGCGTAACCGAGCATGAACATGTTGGCGCCGATGGAATTGCCGAGCAACGCCGTGGCAAGGCGGCTCGCATCGACGAAATGACTGCGCTCGCGCCCTGCGTGCCCGGCAATCGCGCGTTTGAGCCGCTCAGTCGGAAGCGAGAATTCGGTGTTGCGCGTAAAATCGCCCGGCAGAAATTCAGCCGTATTGACGATCACACGCGTACTGCCGGCCTTCATCGCGCCGAGCACTTTCTTGGCGCCGACTACAACAATGTCGCCACCCAGCACAAGATCGGCACCGCCGGCGGCGACGCGGATGGCGTGGATTTCCTCCGGCGTATTCGCAATGCGGATGTGGCTGTAGACCGCGCCGCCTTTCTGCGCGAGGCCGGCCATATCGATGACGCCGACGCCCTTGCCTTCCAGATGCGCGGCCATGCCGACAATGGCGCCAATGGTGACAATGCCGGTGCCGCCAATGCCGGTGACAATGACACCATAAGGATGGTTGATCAGGGGCACCGACGGTGCCGGCAAAGCGGACCAATTGTCCGGCTCGGCGACGCTCTCGCCTTTTTTCAGTTTGGCGCCGTGGACGGTAACGAACGACGGGCAAAACCCGTTAACGCAAGAATAGTCCTTGTTGCAGCTCGATTGATCGATGGTGCGCTTGCGGCCCCATTCGGTCTCCAGCGGCTGCACCGACACGCAATTCGATTTGACGCCGCAATCGCCGCATCCCTCGCAGACCAGATCGTTGATGACCACGCGTTTGTCGGGATCCGGGAACGCGCCGCGCTTGCGGCGGCGGCGCTTCTCGGCGGCACACGTCTGATCGTAGATCAGCACGCTCACCCCGGGGACAGTCGCCAGCTCTCGCTGAATCGTGTCGAGCTCTTCGCGATGGTGCACGGTCAAGCCGCGCGGCCAGTCGGTGCCTTTGGCGTATTTCCAGGGCTCATCGGTAACGACGACGACGCGGGCTCGCGCCTTCCGCCGCGACCTGCGCGGCAATCTGCGGAACTGTCAATCCGCCATCATTGGCCTGTCCGCCGGTCATCGCGACCGCGTCATTGAACAGGATCTTGTAGGTCATCGTCACGCCGGAGGCGATCGCAGCGCGGATCGCGAGATAGCCCGAATGATTGTAGGTGCCGTCGCCGATGTTCTGGAAAACGTGGTCGCGCTTCGAGAACGGCGCCTCGCCGATCCAGTTGGCACCCTCGCCGCCCATCTGGGTGAAGCCGAGTGTCTTGCGCTCCATCCATTGCGCCATGTAGTGGCAGCCGATACCGGCATAGGCGCGGCTGCCTTCCGGAACGCGCGTCGATGTGTTGTGCGGACAGCCGGAGCAGAAGTAAGGAATGCGTTGAGCAACGTCGGACGTCTCTGAAAGGGCACGTTGCGCCGATTTCAGCCGCGCCACATTCGCCGCAAGTTCCTCGTTGGCGCCATAGCGCAGCAGCCGTTCGCCGATGCAGATTGCGACATCGTTCGGATCAAGCGCGCCCTTGACCGGGAACAGCCAATTGCCCTGTTCGTCCTTCTTGCCGATGCAGACAGGCTGGTTGGCGGTGCCGTACAATTCCTCGCGCACCTGCACTTCGATCAGCGATCGCTTTTCCTCGACCACGATGATGAGATCGAGGCCTTGCGCGAAGTCGGCGAGTTCCTGCCGCGGCAGCGGCCACACGCAGCCGACCTTGAACAGCCGCAGGCCCAGATCGTTGCATTTGACCTCGTCGATGCCGAGTTCATCGAAGGCCTGACGCACATCGAGATAGGCTTTGCCGGTGGTGATGATGCCGATCTTCGGATTGCGGCCACCCGACGTGATGATGCGGTTGAGCTTGTTGGCGTGCACGAACGCGAGCATGGCGTCGCGCTTGAAATCGTGCAGCCGCGCTTCCTGACCCGAGGATCGTGTCGACGAGGCGAATGTTGAGGCCGCCGTCCGGCATGCGGAAGTCGGCAGGCGTGATGATGTTCACCCGATCGAGACCGCCATCCACGACGCCGGTCAACTCGACCGTCTCGTGCATGCATTTGAGCGCGGTCCAGGTGCCGGTAAAGCGCGACATCGCCCAGCCGTAGAGCGCGTAGTCGATGATTTCCTGGACACCGGCCGGATTGAGAATCGGCATCATCACGTCGACGAAGTGGAATTCCGACTGATGTGCCGTCGTCGATGACTCGGCCGTATGATCATCGCCCATCAGAGCGAGAACGCCGCCGTTTTTCGACGTGCCCGCGAGATTGGCGTGGCGAAAAACGTCGCCTGAACGGTCAACGCCTGGGCCCTTGCCGTACCACATGCCGAAAACGCCATCGAATTTGCCTTCGCCACGCAGTTCGGCCTGCTGGCTGCCCCACAACGCGGTGGCAGCGAGTTCCTCATTGATGCCGGGCTGGAACTTGATGTTGGCGGCGGCAATCTGGCGAGCCGCGCGCATGAACTGCTGATCAAGGCCGCCAAGCGGGGAACCGCGATAGCCGGTGACATAGCCGGCCGTATTCAGGCCGGCGCGCCGGTCGCGCTCATGCTGCATAAGGCAGGCACGGATCAACGCCTGATAACCGGTCACCAGCACATGCGACTGGGTAAGGTCGTATTTGTCGTCGAGACTAACCGGTCGAAGCGGCATGGACGGCCTTGTCAACGCGGCAACTACTTTGCCGGGAGCACTCATATAGGCTTGGCGTTCGCGGCGCAAAGCACCCCGGCCGCATTACGAGGCTATACGTCGAGGCTTTGGGGTCAATTTCGTTATTCTTGCGCACTCTAGAAGGAAATTTCCTTTAACCCTGTCCGTACGCATTATGGCGCAATGCAGCAGGCAGAGCAGCCCCGACGCTGGCGCGGGTGGTCAAATTCTGTGCGGCCTGTCAAAAGAATGGCCAGCCGGACCCCCTCCTGATGTTGCAGCCACCATCGACTTCGATTGAAATCACGATCCTCGTGGACCGTCGCCACAGTGGCGCTGGTCACGATGCTGATGGCCTTCGGCGCCGCCTGGATTACGGCCGTTGCGCTCAAGGACATCGCCGCCGAGGTCGCCGGCGTGCGCTCGATTCCCGCGCTGGCCAGCGCTTTGGCCTGGCTTGGCTCAGGCCTGGGCGGCATCCTGATGGGCCGCATCGCGGATCGTGTCGGAACACGGTGGACCGTTATTTGCGGCGCGCTGATGATCGGGCTCGGCCTGACGATTTCGACCTACGGGCCGCCGTGGCCGCTCTGGATCGGCCACGGCCTCTTCATCGGACTGATCGGGCTCGGCGGCATCAACGCTCCGATGTACATCTACGTCAGCCGCTGGTTCGACCGGCGGCGTGGCTCGGCACTCGCGCTGATCTCGAGCGGCAGCTATCTGGCGGGCGCAATGTGGCCCCCGGTCTTCGAGCGCGTCATCGCGGGCTTCGGCTGGCGCCAGACAATGCTGTGGTATGCGATTGCCGAGATCGTCGTGATCGTTCCGCTCGCGGCGATTTATTTCCGTGCGCCGCCTGAACTCATTATCCCTGCGACTGCCTCCGGCCATGCCGCCGGCAAAAGCCGCGTGCTCGGCTGGCCGCCCAATCTGGTGTTCGGCATGATGTGCGCCGCCGCGGTGCTGTGCTGCATTCCGATGGCGATGCCGCAAGGCCATCTGGTCGCCTTCTGTAGCGACCTCGGCATCAGCCGGTCGACCGGCGCCTTGATGCTCTCGGTTCTGCTCGGCACGGCGTTCCTGAGCCGGCAAATCTGGGGCGCGATTTCCGATCGCATCGGCGGACTTGCCACCGTCTTGATCGGTTCGGCTTGGCAAGCCGCATCGATGACCGCGTTTCTGTTCACGCAGAACGAAGCCGGCCTGTTCACGATTGCCGCGGCGTTTGGTCTCGGCTTTTCCGGAATCATTCCGGCCTATGTGCTTGCGCTGCGCGAATTGTTTCCGGCCTCCGAAGCGTCGTGGCGAATTCCGACGCTACTCCTGTTCAGCGGCCTTGGCATGGCGCTCGGCGGCTGGCTCGCCGGACTGCTCTATGATCACTACGGATATTACGCGCCGGCGTTCGCCGCCGGTATCGGCGCCAATATTCTCAATTTGTTTGTGATCGGGACGCTGGTCGGGCGTCGGCGCCTGCGCCTGGCCTATGTTTGACAATCACGCCCGCGAGGGGCTGATCAGCCAGATCGCAGCCAAGAGACCCAGCGCGACCACCGCCGCGCCGAGCGCAGCCCAGGTTTCCGCCGCTGCCAGCGCGGCCGTTGCCGCCCAGGCGATCGACGAGAATGCCTCGGCAAAGGTGGCGATGCGCGATGACGTCTGCCGCCGGCGAAATTGACTGCGGCGCGCCTGCACCCTGAAGCAAAGCTGAATCATCGTCGACGCCGCCGCTGCCGTCAGAATGCCGAGGCCGCAGACAAGCGCCGCATACACCTCGCCGAAAGCCATCATGCCCACGATCGGCGCGAAAACCAGCGCGATCATGCCGATGACGGCTTCAATCTTGGCCCACAGGACGCGATGCGCGGCGATCGGAGCGGTTGCGACGAGATCCGGCGCGTCCTCGCCGGAAATCGACAGCCACGCAAGGCCGCCGGCAAGCTGGCCGGCTGCCATCACCACCACCGGAATCAACACGACGAAGGCGTCGTTGCCTTTGCCGAAGGTGATCCACAGAAGCAGCGCAGGCGGAATGAGATAGAGAATTTGCATCAACGTCTGCGAGATCAGCCACGGATCGCGCCGCAGAAGCGCCCACTCCTTCTGCCGCAGGACGCGGCCCGCGGATCGGCGGCGGAAATGAAGCGACCAACGGCGCTGCCGTACGGTGGTGCTGGAGACGCCGGCCGCAGCCACCGCGTGCTCCCCGAAGCGGCGCGAGAACAGCGCGATCGACCCGGCCAGGAAAAGTATGCCGAACGCGAGAACCGCGGCGAGCGCGGCATAGTCGCCGAGCACGGCGCGTGCCGGCCACCAGAAGGCGCTGTCGGCGCCAGGCGCATGCCGCAACATCCAGTCCGACTGCAACGCCGTAAAGCGGGACAGGCTGCCGGCGGAAAAAATCGCCGCGATTTGCAGGCCGATGACGAAAGCCGCGCCGATCACCGCCGCCACAATTTGCGCGATAAGCCGCGTACGCTTGGCTCCGATGACTCGAAACAAAGCAATGGTCAGCGCCAGCGCCGCCGCTGTTGCCACCGCGCCCATAGCGGCCACGACGCCATAGGCGCCGAGCCAGCGGCTACCGCCGAGAAACGCCAGGACGTTGATAAATGGCGCCGCCAGCAGCACAGCGATTGCAACCGCCGCGGTCAGCAATTCGCCCCATGCGAACCGCAAACACTTTACGCGCAGACGCAGGTGACGTGAGAATGAGGTCGAGATCCGATCGCGAATAGAAGGCGCGCGTGACCGATTCCATCGCCTGCGAGAGCAGCAGCGACCACGACAAAACCAAGTGCCTGTGAGACCGACAAGTGTCGCCGTATCGGACGTCAGATTGGCGTTGGCATAGGCGGCGACCGTCCAATAGGCGAACACGTGCATGAAGGCCGCAAAGATGATCAGCGCAATAACGGCGTTGCGCGCGCGCCGGCGCCCGCCCGCAGTCATGAGCGAGACCCAATCGCGCCAGCCCAGCCGGAACTCGTGGCTGGCCAGCCAGGGCAGTGAAGCGGCCTGGCTCACGCGGCGGCCACCTGCTCGGCCACCAGCGTCAGGAACGTATCTTCCAGGCTGGTCGCGGTCTCGCCGGTCTGCCGGCGCAGGTCGTCGAGCGTGCCTTCGGCGATCAGGCGCCCGCCGGCGATGACGCCGATGCGGTCGGCCATGCGCTCGGCCACCTCAAGAATATGCGTGCTCATGATGACAGTGCCGCCCGCACGCACGCGCTCGCGCAGGACATTCTTCACCTGGCGCGCCGTGCCCGCGTCGAGGCCGGTCAGCGGCTCGTCGAGAATGATGAGCTTGGGGTCGTGCACCAGCGCGCCGGCCAATGCCACCTTCTGCCGCATGCCCTTGGAGAATCCCTCGCAACGCTCGTGCGCATGCGGCTCGAGCCCCAGCCAGCCGATCAACTCGCGCGCGCGCGCTTCCGCCGCGGCCGGTTCAATGCGCCAGAGCCCGGCGACGAATTCGAGATATTCGTAAGGTGTCAGCTTGTCATAGATCATCGGCTCGTCGGACACCCAGGCGGTCAACTGCTTCGCCGCGACCGGGTCGGAGAGCGCATCGATGCCTTCAATGCAGATAGAGCCGGCGTCGGGCGCGAGCAGGCCCACCACCATACGCAAGGTCGTGGTCTTGCCGGCGCCGTTAGGGCCGACCAACGCGTAGAACTCGCCGCCATAGACGGTGAGATCCAGCGCATCGACCGCAGGACGGTCGAAGCGCTTGCTCACTCCGCGAAGCGCAAGCGCGACAGGATAATTCTGGGAATTCATTGTGACCGCCACCGCCCGGATAAATTGACGACTGCTCTGTACGCAAGAGTCGTTTCAGCGGCGTAAATCTTCGAATTGCAGCGAGTGCGTTAAGGTTTCGGTGAGCTTAAACGCGCGGTCCAGTCAATCACGCTTTTGGCACCATTTTGAACATGGCGTCGCCATAAGTCTGTGCGCGCATCCGAGAGAAGCGGCTGTACCGCGCCAACGAAAGCCTCGTGTTCCTTCGGCGTCAGCTCATTGATCTCGCAGCCTTCCGCCACGATCGCCTTGTAGGACTGTTCGTTTTCCTCGACCGCGAGTTTGCGCTGAAACGCGACCGCCTCGTTCACCGCGGCCTGCATCGCACGCTGAAGATCGGCCGGCCAGGCGGCGAACGAGGGCCGATGCAGGAAGATCGGCCGGGAAATATAGAAGTGGTAGCTGAGCGTGTGGAACTTGTGAAACTTGTGCACGCCATAGGTGACTGTATTGGCGAGCGGATTTTCCTGCGCATCCAGCGTGCCGGCCTTGATCATGGCGATAGCCTCGGTGAGGTCCATGCGCATCGCCACGGCGCCGAGCAGTTCAAACGTGCGTTTATGGATTTCGCTCGGCAGCACGCGGATCTTCATGCCCTTCATGTCGACAGGCAAATGGATCGGCCGCAGACGGTTGGAGATATGGCGGAAGCCATTCTCGAACCAGCCGAGAATACGATAGTTGATGCGCTCTTCCGTTTTTCGAACGAGGAACGCGCCAAGCTCGCCATCCATGGCGGCGCGCGCCTGCGCATTGCTGCTGAACAGGAACGGTAAATCGACGAAGCCCAGTTCCGGCACACGGTCGGTGAGGTAGCTCGACGACTGGTAGCCAAGCGTGATCGACCCATCCTCAACCATCGTCAGAATGTCTTCGGCCTTATGGCCGTGATCCATGATGTTGTAGACGTATTCGATGGCAACGCCCTCGCCGAACTGCGCCTCGAGTTTGTCGCCGATCAATTTCAGAGACTTGCTGAAGCCGGTTGTCGGAGGGCCATAGCCGCCCATGCGGATCTTGATTGGCTGGGTCATTTTTTCTCGCTCGTTACGGCATCTTCTATACTGACGCGGCGCGATCTGGCCAAGCGGCGCCGGTATGGTAGAGTACCGCTCAAATTCACGGAGTACTGCGCCGATGAACAAGCTCGCCAGCGTTTCCAAAATTTCACGGGATGGAATTTCACCGGCTGAATGGCAGGCACGCGTCGATCTCGCCGCGGTTTATCGCCTGACGGCGCACTATGGCTGGGATGATGTGATCTACAATCACTCGTCCATGCGGGTGCCGGGCGAGCCGCGCATGTTCCTGATGAAGCAGCATGACCTGCTTTATACGGAAGTGACCGCCTCCAATCTTGCCAAGGTATCGATGGACGCAGACCTGGATGAGAAATCCGGCGTCAACCGCCCGGGCTTCACGCTGCATGGCGGTGTTCTCGCCGCACGGGCGGACGTGAATTGCGCGATCCACGTCCACACCGAGGTCGGCATGGCTTTCGCCGGACTCAAGAGCGGTTTGCGCATGCTGTCGCAGCCGGCGGTGCGGTTCTACAAGCGCATCGGCTATCACGCCTATGAAGGCATCACCGAGGATTTCGGCGAGCGCGAACGGATCAACAAGGATCTCGGCCAGAACCGCGCGATGATCATGCACAATCACGGCATGCTGACGGTCGGCAAGACCGCGCGGGAAGCTTTCGTGTTGATGTCGCACCTGCTCGAAGCCGCGCATATCCAGCTGATGATGGAAGCCACCGGCAATCCGTTGATCGAGATTCCGCCGGATGTCTGCGCCAAGACCGCTGAACAATATGAGCACCACGACGCCGGTCGCGGCAGCCATGACTGGGCGGCCTATCTGCGCATCCTCGACAAAATCGACACCAGCTACCGTAACTGAAATAATCGCCGTGGCCGTCACCAATCGCATGCAGGAGCGCATGGCGCGCGGCGAGGTGGCGCTGTGCATGGCGACGCGGCTGGCGCGCACCGCCGAGATCGCGATGATCGCGGACTCATGCGGTTTCGATGCCTTTTTCATCGACATGGAACACTGCACGATCTCGCTCGACGCGGCGGCGCAGATATGTGTTGCGGCGCTGCCGGTCGGCATTACGCCGCTGGTGCGCATCGCCGGTCACCAGTTCGAGGATGCAACGCGCCTGCTCGACATGGGCGCGCTCGGCATCATCTGCCCGAATGTCAGCACGCGCGCCGAAGCCGAAACTTTCGTGCGCGCGTGCCGGTTTCCGCCGCTGGGTGAACGCTCGGTCAGTGGCGCCGGGCCTTTGCAGGGCTACCACGCAACGCCGCTCGCCGACGTCAACAAGCAGGGCAACGCCGCGACCGTTCTCATTGCCATGCTGGAAACGCCGGAGGGCATCGCCAACGCGGATGCCATCGCCGCTGTACCGGGGATCGACGTGCTGCTCATCGGCTCCAACGATCTTTGCACCGCCATGGGCATTCCCGGCGACCTCAAAAGTCCCGAAATTGCGTGCTGCCTATGAAGCGACGGCGAAAGCCTGCAAGACACGCGGCAAGCATCTTGGCGTCGGCGGCATCCGCGCCGATGTCGAGCACGTCGCGGAACTGGTGAAGCTCGGCGCGCGCTTCGTCATCACGGCGTCCGATGTACAATATCTGATGAAATCGGCGCGGGCCGAGGTCGCAAATCTCCGGAAAGCGGCCGGCGGCTAACCCCACTGCCAGAAGTCGCGGCCTTCCTCGCGCATGAAACGCGCAAGCACCATCTTGTGCACCTCGGACGCGCCGTCGACCAGCCGCGCCGAGCGGGCGTAGCGGTAAAGCCACTCAAGGATCGTGTCCTTGGAATAGCCGCGGGCGCCATTGAGCTGGATCGCAACGTCGGCTGCATTATGCAGGGCGTCGGCAACCTGGACCTTCGCCATCGAGACTTCCTTGCGCGCACGCGAGCCCTGATCGAGTTTCCACGCTGCGTGCATGGTGAGCAGGCGGCCGATCTGGATCTGGTGCGCCACCTCGCCCAGCTTGATCTGAACGCTTTCGCGATCGGCGAGCTTGATACCGAAGCCCTCGCGTTCCGTCACATAAGCCTGCGCGATTTCCACGCAGCGTTTGGCGAAGCCGAGCCAACGCATGCAGTGCGTGAGCCGCGCCGGGCCGAGCCGGATTTGCGTCGCGCGCAGACCGTCGCCTTCCTTGAGCAGGACGTTCTCGGCGGGAATTTCCAGACCATCGAACTCAAGCTCGCAATGTCCACCGTGCTCTTCCGGTCCCATGATCGGGATGCGGCGCATCACGCGCCAGCCCGGCTGGTCCTTATGATAGAGGAAGGCCGTCAAGCCGCGGCGCGGATCGTCTGACGTGCGCGCAATCAGGATGAAATGCGCGGCCCCATCGGCGCCAGTAATGAACCATTTGCGGCCGCGCACGATGTAGCGGTCGCCTCTTTTTCTCGGCGCGCGTGAGCATCATTCGCGGGATCGGAACCGGAGCCCGGATGCGGCTCGGTCATTACGAAATGCAGAGCGCACCTTGCCCTCGACGATCGGGCGCAGCCATTTTTCCTTTTGTGCCGGCGTACCGGTCTTGGCGAGCAGGTTCATGTTGCCGTCGTCCGGCGCCATGCAATGTCATGGCCAGCGGCCCGAAGATCGACCGAGCGGCCTCTTCGTAGATCGCGGCCCAGGCAACGACCGGCAGCGCCCATGCCGCCGAATTCCTTCGGCGACTGCGGCGCCCACAGGCCGGCTTTCTTCGCCTTTTCGCGCACCTTGGCGAGCCGCGCCTCCGGGATATTCTCATGTTCCGAAAAATTTTCCGGATCAGCCTCCAGCGGCAGCACGTGTTCTTCCACGAACGCACGCACGCGCAAACGCAGGTCCTCGATTTCCGGCGACAGTGTGAAGTCCATTCCTACCCCCTGATCGCCGACCACCTGCCCGCCATCCACCACGATGGTTGCGCCGGTGATGTAGCTGCCCGCGTCCGATGCAAGGAGCAGGAGTGCTCCATCGAGATCGCCGGCGTTGCCGAAACGGCCCATCGGAATTTCGCGTTTGATCGCGATGCCCGCTTCGCTGCCGAGATAGTCGTCATTCATCTCGGTGACGAACCAGCCCGGCGCAATGGCATTGACGCGCACACCCTTGAACGCGAGCTCGACCGCAAGCGCCTTGGTGACTTGCACTACGCCCGCCTTGGCGGTCGCATAGGCCACCGCGCCTTTGGCGACCGCAAGGCCCAGCACCGACGCGATATTGACGATGGCGCCTTGCTTCTTTGCCGCCAGCATACGGCGCGCGGCTTCCTGCGCCCAGAAAAACACCGCGTCGAGATTGGTCGACAGCACCTTGCGCCATTCCTCCGGCGGCATTTCGACGGCGCGGCCGCCGTGCGCGATGCCGGCGTTGTTGACGAGGATCGTGACGGTGCCGAAGGCCTTCTCCGCGGCATCGAAGGCGCGCGTCATGGCGGCGCGGTCAGTGACGTCGGCTTCGATCGCAACCGCCTTGCCGCCCTTTCCTTCAATTTCGTCCTTGAGCGCCTTGAGCCGGTCCGTCCGCCGCGCCACCAGCGCGAGCGCGGCGCCATTTTCCGCCAGCGCCCTGGCGAATTGCACGCCGAGACCGCTGGATGCGCCGGTCACCAGCGCCACGCGGCCTTTCAGGCTGAACATCTCGGCGGCTTTCATGCGGAAGCCGTTATACACGGGGGCCGCGACGATATGGAATAGACCCCGAAAAACCCGTACCTATCGTGCGGAGCATTGGACAGGCGGCTGGCGTGGACCGGATCTGGCAAGCGGTGATCAACAGCTGGAATGGCCTGGTCGCGGTGACGCGATCGGAAGCTGCCTTTCGCCAGGAGCTGTTTCTGCTGGCCCTGGCGATACCGCTGGCCTTCGTGCTGACCGAGGACGTTGGCCGACGGTTCATGCTGATCGGGGTGATCGTTTTCATCCTGATCGTTGAGTTGCTCAATACGGCGATCGAGAAGCTGAGCGACCGCATCACCCGCAAAAATGATGCGGCGATCAAAACCGTAAAGGACATGGGCTCCGCCGCGGTCGGTCTATCTTTGCTCGCCGCCGGCGCCGTGTGGATATGGATCGCGGTCGAGCGATTCTGGCGCTGAGGCTTACGCCCCTTCGAGCGTGATCAACATGTCGATCGTGGCACCCGTCCGCAATTTAATCAGCGGCTGATATTCCGGCGCGTTGTACCAGGCGTTCAGCGCCGTCATATCGGCGAACTCGATGATAACGACGCGCTGCGGATTCCAGACGCCCTTTTCCAGAATCTTGTGGCTGCCGGGCTTCGTGATGTAGCGCCCGCCATAACGCGCAATGATAGGCCCGACCTTGGTGCGGTATTCTTCCCATCTGACCGGATCGGTAACGATGTGTTCGGCAACTAGGTAAGCTGACATTGGTTACTCCCTTTATCGTCCATAAAGCGCGTGCGGCACCGCGGTCGCCAGCGCCGGGGCAAACCACAGCATCACCAGCGCGAACAGCTGGATCAGCACGAACGGAATGATCCCGACGTAGATATGACGCGTCGTGATTTGCGGCGGCGCGACGCCGCGGAGAAAAAACAGCGTGGGCCCGAGCGGCGGGTGCATGTACGAGGTCTGCAAATTCACCGCCATCATGATGCCAAGCCAGACCGGATCGACGCCGGGCATTGCTAGAAGGGTCGGCGCGACGATCGGTACGACCACGAAGATGATCTCGAAGGCGTCCATGACGAAGCCGAGCAGGAACATCGCCAACATCACCGCGAGCACGGCTCCCGGCGCCCCGCCCGGCAGATTGGACAGCGCGCGATGCACCATGTCGTCGCCGCCGAGCGCGCGAAACACCAGGCTGAACATGGTGGCGCCGATCAGGATCAGGAAAATCATGCTGACGATCTGCGTGGTTTTCTCGGAAACAGGCCGCAGCAGCGTTGTGAGAGACGCCTTGCGCGCCGCCAATAAGATTGCGCCGACCGCGCCAATCGACGCCGCCTCAGTAGGCGTCGCTATACCGCCGAGGATCGAGCCGAGCACAGCTGCTATCAGCGCCAGCGGCGCGACCAATACCTCCGCGAGGCGGCGCACCAATGCAAAGCCGCGTGGCGCCTTCGGGTCCGGCGGCAACGCGGGTGACGCTTTTGGCCACAGGACTGCGACTGCGATCAGGAACAGCAGATAAAGCCCGACCAGCGCAAATCCGGGCACCAACGCGCCGGCAAACAGGTCGCTGACCGTGAGCGAGCGCGGCGAGAATATGCCTTTTGAGAGTTGCGCGGCCTGGTAGGCATTGCCGAGCTGGTCACCGAGCAAGACCAGCACCGTTGCCGGCGGGAATATCTGCGCCAGCGTTGCGGTGGCCGCCACCGTCCCGGCGGCAAGCCGCGGGTCGTAGCCGAAGCGCAGCATCGTCGGCAGCATGATCAGGCCCATCGTCACTGTGGTGGCGCCAACGACACCTTTGGCGGCGGCGAGCAGCGTACCGACGATGACCACCGAGATGCCCAACCCGCCACGCAGCGTGCCGAACAGGCGCCCCATCGTCTCGAGCAAATCTTCAGCGATGCGCGAGCGCTCCAGCATCACACCCATGAAAATGAACAGCGGGATCGCCAGCAGCACTTCGTTCGTCATGACGCCGAAAATACGCTGCGGCAGCGCGCCAAGAATGCCGAGACTCATGATGCCCAGCGCATCGCCGAGCAACGCGAACACCAGCGATACACCGGCGAGCGTCAGCGCCACGGGATAGCCTGCCATCAGTGCGACGATGACCGCAGCCACCATCAGGATCGCGAGCGTTTCGGCGAGCAGCATCAGCGCGCCCTCGACAGCGCAATCGCCGCGCGGATCGCCTGCGCGATGCCTTGCAACGCCATCAGCAGCGCAAACAGCGGGATCAGCGTCTTGAGCACAAAGACAAGCGGCAGCCCGCTCGACTCCTGCGAGTGCTCGAGGATTGCCCACGAACGCGCGGCATAGGGCACCGAAAGCATGAACAACACGAACGCAAACGGCAGCAGCAGCAGCGCGCTGCCCGCGAGATCGGTCAGCGCCTTCGTGCGCGCCGATGCATCCGCATAGAAAATATCCACCCGTACATGGCCGCCGATCTGCAATGTCCAGGCCGCCGCCAGCATGAAGACCGCCGCATGCCCATAGATCACCGTCTCGGTGAGCCAGATCGACCCGATCCCGAAGAGGTAACGCGCCACGACCAACGCGAATTGCAGCAGCACGACCGCGAGCACCAGCCAGGCGACGGCGCGGCCGATCGCCGCTGTCAGGCGGTCGATGCAGCCGGCGAATACGGTCATATGCGCAAAACTCATGGCGCCAATGATGGCACAAAGAACGGCTTTTTGCTTATAGTGAGGCCATGTCCGGGCACGATCACGACCACCATCACCACGATCACGACCATTCCGAGCTCTCGGAAACCCAGTTGCGCGTGCGCGCGCTGGAAACGGTGCTCACCGAAAAAGGCTATGTCGATCCGGCTTCGCTCGATCTCCTGATCGAGACCTACGAAAAGAAAGTCGGCCCGCGCAACGGCGCCCGCGTGATCGCCAGGGCCTGGGCCGACCCGGCCTATCGCGCGCGTCTCCTCAAGGATGCGACACCGGCCATCGCGGAACTGGGCTATGCCGGCCGCCGGGGCGAGCACATCGTCGCGCTCGAGAATACGCCCAAGCTGCACAACATGGTCGTGTGCACGCTGTGCTCCTGCTACCCGTGGCCGGTGCTGGGGCTGCCACCGGTCTGGTACAAATCGGCGCCCTATCGCTCGCGCGCGGTTTCCGATCCGCGCGGCGTGCTGACCGATTTCGGCGTGGCGCTGCCGAAAGACACCGAAATCCGCATCTGGGATTCGACGGCCGAAATTCGCTACCTCGTGGTGCCGATGCGCCCCGCAGGCACAGATGGCTGGAGCGAGGACAAACTCGCCGAGCTTGTCACACGTGATTCCATGATCGGCACCGGGTTGGCGAAGCAGCCGAAAGATTTGAAATGAAATTTCTATTGTCATTCCGGACGCCGAGCATCGCGAGGCGATCCGGAATCCAGATGCAAGCATTGAGACTGCTTCTGGATTCCGGGTTCGCGCCTTTGGCGCGCCCCGGAATGACATGGAGTGTCATATGAACGGTGGTCAGGATCTCGGCGGCACGCACGGCCATGGCCCGGTCAGACCTGAGCCAAATGAGCCGGTGTTTCACGGTGAATGGGAAAAGCGCGCGTTCGCGCTCACGCTCGCGATGGGCAGGCCCGGCGGCTGGAACAGCGATATGTTGCGTTTCGCTCGCGAGAACCGTCCGCCCGGCGAATATCTGTCGATGAGCTACTACCAGATCTGGCTTGCCGGACTGGTGACGTTGCTCAAGGAACGCGAACTGGTGACGGAGAACGAGATCAGTGCCGGACACGCGCTGGCTCCGCCGAAACCGGTCAAACGCATCCTCTCGCCCGGAGACGTCGCGAAAGTTCTCTATCGCGGCGGGCCGACCGAGCGGCAGACAAATACGTCCGCGGCGTTCAAGGCCGGCGACAAAGTCCGGACGAAAAACATCAATCCACCCACCCATACGCGGCTGCCGCGCTATGTGCGCGGCCGGGTCGGCACCGTTGAGCGCGTGATCGGGTATCACGTTTTTCCCGACAGTAACGCGACCGGCGCCGGCGAAAATCCGCAATGGCTCTACACGGTGCGTTTCGACGGGCGCGAATTGTGGGGACCCGAGGGCGATCCGACCACAAAGGTTTCGGTCGATGCCTGGGAGCCATATTTGGAGCCAGCCTGAGATGGGAATGGACCCGCAAGCCGCGATGCGCGCCGCAATTGCCGTGCCCGGCGTGCCGCGCGATGCCGACGGCCCAGTGTTCCGCGAGCCGTGGGAGGCGCAAGCCTTCGCAATGACCCTGGCGCTGCATGAACGCGGCGTATTCTCGTGGAGTGAATGGGCGGCCGCGCTTGCGGCCGAGATCAAGCGCGCGCAGGCCGCAGGCGATCCCGATACGGGTGAGACCTATTACTTACATTGGCTCAATACGCTGGAAAAGACTGGTGGCCGAAAAGGGCGTGACGACGCAAGGCACCCTGCATCGCTATCGCGATGCGTGGGATCGTGCTTGCGACCGCACACCGCACGGCGAGCCGATTGAATTGCGGGAAGAGGATTTCCTCTGAGCTGGTCGTCCCGGCCGAGCAAAAGCGAGGGCCGGGACCCATACTCCGCAGTCTATCGAGAGGGCACGGCGTATGGGTCCCCGCCGGAGCCTGTCATCGGGCCGCGCTTTGCGCGGACCCGTTGGCGGGGACGACGGCAATACTAGACCCCCATCAATCGCTCGCTCACCATGTAACCGGTGAGCAGCGCCGCGCCGAACACGATGATCACAAGCGCGGCTGCGGTTTCCAATCCGCGTATGAAGATCATTCCGGCGCCCGGCTTTGCCTTTGCAACCCGGCCAGCAAGCCCGCGCGCGCCGACCGCAAGCGTGGCTATGGCTGCGACCGTGATCGCCGTGCCGAGCCCCATCAGGAAGGTCGACGCGACACCGATCCAGAACAGCCCCTGTGCCAGCGCAAACACAAGTACGATGATCGCACCCGAACAGGGCCGCAAACCGACCGCGACAATCGTCGAGAGGCCGTGGCGGAGCCAATGCCGTCCGGTCAGTTCACTCGGCTCCGGCGCATGGGCGTGGCCCCAGGCCGAGGCCTCGTCGTCATGGTCATGATGATGACCGTGGCCGCGCGAATGATCATGAGCGTGACCGTGATGATGGTGGCCGTGACCGTGCGCATGGTCGTGTGCGTGGTGCTCGTGCGATCCAGCGCGCAGCAGTTTTAAAAAGGCGCGGCCTTTGACCCACAACAGCCGCAAGCCAATCACGATAATCAAGCCATAGCTGACGATCTCGATCACGCGCACTGTATTTCCCATGGCCTTGGCAGTGGCGCCAAGCAACACGGCCGCAATGCCGACGAGGGCAATGGCTGTGAATGCCTGAAGGATCGCCGACGCAAAAGACAGCACGATACCGCGCCGCCAGGTTTCATCGTTTGCAACCAGATAGGACGAGATCACCGCCTTGCCGTGGCCGGGACCGGCCGCGTGGAAAATACCGTAAAGAAACGAAATTCCGAGCAGTGTATAGGCCGCGCTGCCGTCGGACTTCGACGCGCGGATGAGACCGGAGAACATGCGGTAGAACTCTGCCTGCTTGGCGAGCACCCAGCCGGTCAATCCACCAACTTCGGCCGGAGACGCGGCGCGCGTCATGCCGAACGGCTGTGCAAGCGCGACATCAATGGCAATGGCAACGAACAGAATGCCGATCATTGCAAGGGCGCAGCGCGCCCAAAGAGACATTGGGGCCGACCACTTCATCGCAGCATGAACCTCTTGCCGACGCGCCGCCCCACATCACGCTTTACGGACAATGCACGAGAATCTTGTTCGCGAACTGTGCACCCCACGCCATCGTCGTATTTTTTTCGTCTGCGGGTATTTCGCTCAGTTTCTTTCCTTCGGCAAACGTCATTTCGCGTGGCTTGACCACATCACCCTTACAGTGCGGCGCACCAACCAGACGCACCGGGTCATCCTTGGCCCAAGAAAAGTCGACAAAAATAGTCGGGTCGTAAATCTCGATTTTCAGCTCTTTGGCTTTCACTGGCGTTTTAAACGGCAAAGTGAAATTGAGTGTCAGCACCTGATCGGTATAGTCGAGCCAGTAGTCGGACGTGGGCTCGGCCAGTTCGGCCTTGGTGCCGTCGGCGGTCGCGTAAGTAAAATAGTCGTATTCCTTGAGTGACTCGACATTGACCTTCGCAAGCGGCGCCAGCTCCTCGCGCGTGAACTTACCTTTTTCCTTACTCTCCATGCCCTGCAAAGCGAAGGTGGAGAACATGTCGTCGAACGACCATGCGTGACGAATGCCGGTGATGCTGCCATCCGGCGCGTAGATAAGCTGGGACTTGCATCGTAACCCAGACGTGCGGGTGCGCCTGCGCGAGACCTGCAAAGGCCAACGTCAGGAGCGCGGTGAGAAAAATTCGGATGGAAGCGGTCATTTGCGCGCACCATAACACGGACTGCGGCGCAAAAGTGACGTGTAACTGTGTTGCAAATATCTTTAGCGTAAACGCCGAGAATCAGATGCCCGCCGCGCCGCCGTCGGCGCGCGGATCATGCCCGCCTTCCAGCGACCCGTCGGGATGTAACACGACCGCACCCGAATGACCCATCGTGTCGGAATAGGGCTCGTCCAGCACTGCGACATCGTGCCCGGCCGATAGCAGGCGATCGATCAGGTTGCCGTCGAAACGGGATTCCATCCGCAGGTTTGTGTGGGTCGAGCCCCATGTCCGCCCGAGCAACCAGCGCGGCGCGTCGAGCGCGTGCTCGAGCGGCTGGCGGAATGTCACGTAGCGCGTGAACACGGCGGCCTGGCTTTGCGGCTGGCCGTCGCCGCCCATGGTGCCGTAAGCGATGACGCGCCCATCCTTGAGCTCGGCGATCGCTGGGTTGAGCGTGTGGAAGGGACGGCGGCCGGGCGCCAGTGCGTTGAGCGCCTTCGGATCGAGTGAGAAGCTTGCACCACGGTTCTGCATCAGGATGCCGGTCCGCGGCAGCACGCAGCCGGAGCCGAACTCCCAATAGAGCGACTGGATGTAGGAGACGACGAGGCCGCTCGCGTCCGCCGCCCCCATCCAGATCGTGTCGCCTTCGCCATAGGGCGCCGGCCAACGTGCGGCCTTTTTTGGATCGATCTTCTTTGCGTCGGCGTCGAGGAAAGGAGGCGAAAGATAATAGTTAAGATCGCCGCTGATCGTGTCGGGATCCGTGATGACCTTGTCGCGCACGCGGAACGCACGTTTGGTCGCCTCGACCAGCCCGTGGATATGTTCGAAGCTTTCACCTTCCATCACGCGCAAGCGATCAAAGAGGGCGAGGATGATCAGCGAGGCAAGTCCCTGCGTCGGCGGTGATGAATTGTAAAGCGTGCCCGCCTGTGTATCGAGACACTGAGCGGCTCATCGATCCATGGCTTGATAATTTTCAAGATCGGCGCGGGTCACAGGACTGCCGATGCGCTCGAGGTCCGACGCAATCTCCCGCCCGACATCGCCGCGATAGAAATCGTCGAGCCCGGCATGGGACAGTTGTTCGAGCGTGGCAGCAAAAGCAGTTTGTTTGATGACGGGCGCCCTCTTCGGGCACGTTTCCGTCGACGAGGAACATTTCCTTGAACCCGGCGGCTTTATCCATCTCCGGCAATTTTTCAGCCGTCAGCCGCGCTTGGCTGCGCGTCACCGCATAGCCCTCGCGCGCATGCTTGATGGCGGGCGATAGCAACAGATCGAGGGGCAGTTTGCCCCCAAACCCTTTCGTGACTTGCGCCTTCGCCGCTTCGGCAGCGAGATCCACGTCGCCGACGGCGCCCGGCACGGTCAGCGCAGCGAGCGGGCCGCGCGCAGGAATTTCGTCGAAACCGGCGTCACGATAAAACGCGGCGTCGCCTTTGCTCCGGCGCGGCCCGCACCCATCATGCGCGCACGCGGCCGGACGGCTCGCGGATCAGCCAGAAGCCGTCGCCGCCGATATGGTTCATGTGCGGGTAGACGGCCGCAATGCTCGCGGCCATCGCGAGCATCGCCTCAATTGCGTTTCCGCCCTCGGCGAGGATCGCGCGGCCATCCTCGACGGTGGCCGCATGCGGGGCGCAAACGACGCCGCGGCGATGTCCGGCGCTATGCAGACTCATTCAGCCACCGCGCAAGATCGCAATATCCTTGAAATATTTGAATTTTTTGCCTCGACCACGCGCGTCTCAACCTCCGGCTCATTCGGGCCTGAACCTTGTAGCGCCTGCACGCACACAAATGGGCAGGGACGTACATCGCTTCCTGAAGATTTTGGGATCGCGGTACCGCCGCGAGGGAGGACATCATGGAAAAGCTCGTCGAGATCTGCTTCGAGACCGTCATCATAGCGTTGATCTGTGTCTCGTTGTTCTCAGGCCAACCGGCCTTCGAGACGACACAGGCCGCGGCCAACCCCGCTCCAATCGCGCTCATGGCGCCTTGACCGCCGTGTCGACGAGACCGCGCTTTTTTAACAGCGCATCAACCGTCGGCAGGCGGCCGCGAAACGACTTATAGGCCTCCGCCGGCTCGCGCAGATTGCCGGCACTGTAGACAAAATCGCGCAACCGTTTCGCCGTCGCCGGATCGAACGCATCGCCTGATCTCCTCAAAGGCCGCGAAGGCGTCGGCATCGAGCACTTCCGACCACATGTAGGAGTAATAGCCGGCCGCATAGCCGCCGCCGGAAAACAAATGCTGGAAATGCGGCAGGCGATGACGCATCACGATTTCCGCCGGCATGGCGATGCGCTCAAGATCCTTGCGTTCGAATTCCGTTACGTCGAGCGCCGCCGTACTCGGGCGCCGAATGCAGGTCGAGGTCGACCAAAGCGCAGGACGTGTACTCCACGGTCGCGAAGCCCTGATTGAACGTGCGCGTTGCCAGCAGTCGGTCGAGCAGCGCCTGAGGCATCGGCTGGTCGGTCGCGGCATGGCGCGCGTATTGCCGCAGGATCTCCGGCACTTCGAGCCAGTGCTCGTAAAGCTGCGAGGGCAGTTCGACGAAATCGCTCGGCACCGCTGTCCCCGCGAGCAACGGATAGGTGACGTTCGACAACATTCCGTGCAGCGCATGACCGAACTCGTGGAACAGCGTGCGCGCGTCGTCGAAGGACAGCAGCGCAGGTTCGCCGGCAGCGGGCTTGGAAAAGTTGCACACGTTGAGCACGATCGGCCGGATCTCGCCCGCAAGTTTCTCTTGATCGCGCAATGAGGTCATCCAGGCGCCGCTGTGCTTGGAACTGCGCGCAAAATAGTCGCCAATAAACAACGCGACGTGACGGCCTTGCGCATCGGTCACATCCCACGCCCGCGCATCAGGATGATAGAGCGGCGCAGCGACCGGCTTGAACGAGAGGCCGAACAGGCGGCGCGCGGTTTCAAAAGCCGCCTCGATCATCTTGTCGAGCTGGAAGTATGGTTTGATCTCGGCCTCGTCGAGATCGTACCGCGCCTTGCGCAGCTTCTCGGCGTAGTAGCGCCAATCCCAGGCGGCGAGCGCGAAATTGCCTCCCTCCTCCGCGATCATGGCCTGGAGCGCATCGCGTTCGGCGGCAGCCTTCATGCGCGCACGGCCCCAGACTTTGTCGAGCAGCTTGCGCGCCGCAGCCGGCGTCTTGGCCATCTGATCGTCGAGGCGATAGTCCGCGAAGTTTGCAAAGCCGAGCAGCTTCGCGCGCTCGTCGCGCAACGCCACCATTTCAGCGATCAGCGCGCGGTTGTCGGTTGCCCCACCGTTTTCGCCGCGTCGGATCCAGGCCTGGAATGCCTTTTCGCGCAGGTCGCGCCGGGATGAGAACTGAAGGAAAGTCTCAACCGAGGAACGCGCCAGAGTGATGACGTATTTGCCAGGCTGACCTCGTTCTTCAGCGGCAGCATGGGCGGCCGCGCGCGCGAAATCCGGCAACCCAGCGAGATCGCTTTCCTCCAACAACCATCGTGAAGGATTTCTCGTCCGCCAGCACGTTCTGTCCGAACTGCGTGCCGAGACTTGCCAGACGTTCATTGATTGCGGCGAGCCGACCCTGCGCCTCTTCCTCGACGCCCGCACCCGCCCGCACGAAACGCGTGTGATAGCGATCGAGCACCCGCGCCTGCTCGGCATCAAGGCCGAGCACATCGCGCTTTTTGTAGAGCGCGGCGATACGGGCATAGAGAGCGCGATTGAGATAGAGCGCGTTGTTGTGCCGGGCGAGTAACGGCGAGATCTCGCGCTCGATCGCCTCGATCTCGTCCGACGTGTCGGCGCCCGTCAGCACAAAGAAGACATTGGCAACGCGATCAAGCTCGCGACCGCTTTTCTCCAGCGCCACAATAGTATTGTCGAAATCTCGGCGCCGAAGGATCTGCGGCGATCGCGTCGATCTCGGCCCGATGCGCAGCGAGCGCACGGTCAAATGCGGGCCGGAAATGCTCGGGCTTGATCGATGCGAATGGCGGCAGCGCAAAGGTGCCGGTCCATTCGGCGAGCAAGGGATTTTGAACTTCGGAAGTAGCCGCAGTTTTCGGGCGTTTCATGCGGCCTATATAGTCGGAAAACCGGATGCTGCGATCAAAAAGTACGAAAAATAGTCAGCAAAAAGAATTTACTGGGCAGTGCATTTCTTGATGAAGGTACGGCGCTGGGCAACGCGGAGCTTCTGCTCATTTGCTTGCTTGTTGCAGTCGGCGCGCTTGGCGGCTTCCTTTTCGAGCTGCTCGCGCCGTTCCCGGTTCCGCACCGTCCAGGATGGCCGCCCCCTCCTCGATCGCCATCCCTCTCTTCATGCGCCTTTCATCCGCGCTCTGCTTTCTTCGCTCGGCCTGCCGGTCGGCCATGCATTTCCGGACAAATTCGGCCAGGTTTCGGCGTGCGATATTCTGTTGCGTCGCCTGCTGAGTGCAATCTTGCTGATCCTGCTTACGCAATGCCCGCTTGCTCATGGGCGCCGGCGCGCCTGTCTGGGCCATGCCGCCATCGCCAGTAACCAGCAGCAGTCCAAGGGAAACTATAAAAGTGGCCAGTAGGTATCGCATCGTTGAGCTCCCTGCCCCGTCGCTTTCGCTCATTGGACTGAATTTGCAGAACGAGGTCCACTGCGGACATTGACGCTACCAGATGGCGAAGGCGCGCCATAGCCAGTCGCCAGCCGCGTGCGCTAGCCGCGCAGGGCCCGCAGTGCGTTGAAGATAACCGCCACGTCGATCACTTCCTGCAGCAAGGCGCCCTCGACCGGCACAAGGAAGCCGAATGCCGCCGCGATCATCGCCATGGTCGACAGGCCGATGCCGGCTACCACGCTTTCCAGCGCGATATAGCGCGAACGGCGCGCGATCCTGATGGCGGGAAGAATGCGGTCGAGGTGGTCGACCAGCAGCACCACGTCGGCGGCCTCGGCCGAGGCCGCAGCCCCTTTTGCACCCATCGCGACACCGACATCGGCCGCCGCCAGAGCGGGAGCATCGTTGACACCGTCACCGATCATCATCACCGGGCCATTCTTTCGCTCCGACAAGACCACCAGGATCTTCTGGTCGGGCGTGAGTTCCGAGCGCACGAGGTCGAGTGAGAGGCCGGCGGCAATGAATCGCGCAACCTCATGGCGATCGCCGGTCGCCAGCACGATACGCTCGATGCCCAAACCCCGAAGATCGCGCAGCAAGGCTTCCGTGCCTGCGCGCAATTCGTCCGCGAGCACAAGAACGCCGGCGAGCCTCCCGTCGATTGCCACGGCGACCGCGAGCGCGCCGGGCGGCCGGTCGTGGGGCAGCAGCGAAAGGTCCGCATCGGCGATCTTACCAGCAACGAAATGGAGCCCCCCGACGATGACCTTGTGGCCGTCAACCGTGCCGCTCACTCCCTCGCCCGGCGTCTCCATCACATCGGAGGGCACCGCGAGCAGCAGGCCCTTGCTCCGCGCCTCGGCGACGATGGTCTGGGCGATCACATGCTTGGATGCCTGGTCGAGCGATGCAGCGATGCGCAGCAGTTCATCATCCGCCATTCCGTCGGCCACCTTGACGGACACGATCGTTGCCTGGCCGACGGTTAACGTGCCGGTCTTGTCGATGACGAGCGACCGGACGCGCGCCAGCGTCTCGATCGCCTTGCCGCCTTTAATGAGGATGCCGAGCTTGGCCGCGCGCGAGAGGCCGGAGACGATCGCGACCGGGACCGCCAGGATGAGCGGACATGGTGTTGCCGCCACGAGCACGGCAACCGCACGGATCGGATCGCCCGTCAGCCCCCAGGCCGCGGTCGCGAGGGCAATCGTCACCACGAGGAAAAGCAGAGCGTAACGATCGGCCATGCGCGACATCGGCGCGCGCGCGCGCTGGGCCGCCTCGACCAGCCGCACGATACCGGCATAGGTGCTCTCCGCGGCTCGCCGCGTTGCCACCAGATCGAAGGCCTCCCCGACATTGGTTGAGCCGCTCATGAGCGGCCTCGCCGAGCGGGATCTTCACGGGCAGAGACTCGCCGGTCAGCGCCGACTGATCGAGGACCCCGACGCCCTCGGCCACCGTGCCGTCGACCGGCACCACGTCGCCCCGGCGGATCAGCAGCCGGTCGCCGGGCTCGAGCAGTTCGAGGGCGACCTCCTCCAGCTGTCCGTCCCGGTGCCGGACGGCCGTGCGCGGCACCCGCGACAGCAGCGCTGTCATCTCGCGGCGGGCCGCCTTTTCGGCGAAACTCTCGAGGTACTGGCCTCCGCCATACATCAGCGCCACGATCGATGCGGCAAGGTTCTCGCCGAAGGCCAGCGCCGCAGTCATGGACAAGGCGGCGACGATGTCGAGGCCGACATCCCCGCGCCGCAAGCTGGTCACAATTTCGATGACGAGCGCCGCCAGCACCGGCACCGTTGCGGCGGTCCAGATCGAGCTTCGCCCAGTCGCCATGACCGGTGAGGCTCAACAGCAATGCCCGCTGCCAACCCCGCCGCGGCGAGGCCGGCGAGGTAGGGCCGGACCGTCTTGAGCTCGCTGTCAGGAGCCATGCGTTAACTTTTAACGCCTCGGCCACCGGCGCCATGAGCAAGATCAAAGGCGCCGGGGCGCGATCCGGCACTTGCGCTATGGACTTGATCCGGCAGCCGGATTCAGGGACATTGCGGCCTCGCAAGGGAGCCCCGCATGGCCCAATCTGACACAAGTGCTGGCCGCCGCATCGTATGGCTTAACGTCGTCACCGTGATCAGCGCCGCCATCCTGATTGGCGCCGAGGTGTTCGGTGCTGCCTTCGCCGGCTCGTGGGCGCTCGCCACCTTGTTCGACCTCGGCGGCGTCGGGCAACGAGTCCTCGACGGCCTGTTCGTGCTCTGCGGCATCGCCATCATGGCGCAGTTCGTCCGCAACGCGCATCGCATCGAGCCGTTCACCGCGCGCGACTGAACGCGTCGCGATCAAACTCCGAAAGAAAAAGTTAAGAAAGTTTTTTGGTGCAGCGAACTAATTCGCTTGCACAACGCGAAAAAAATGTTATTTCGGTTGTGCCCAATTTCGCACGTGCCTGTGGCCGTGTGTCGGTCGGTAGGTAGCGGGACAAGAGGCCCGCCAGCCGCCTGGAGAGAGAAGCCAAAACCTCTCCAAGAAATCTGACCGGCAGCTGGAGGCGAAACCAGCACACTCTGCTCTCAGCAGGGGACGCGGCTTAAAGCAACGACGATCGGGCTTCCTTGGTCTCTGCCGGTCTCCACCACCGGCGCGGGTCACCGAAGAGGCTTGTTCATCTTTGCCGGCCGTGCGGGCGGGGGTCTCCCCCATCCAATCCAAGGCAGCTGAGCGGCAGCAGGAGTGCAGGCGTCGGCGCGTCCCCATCGCGCGCAGGCGACAGGCTCCCAAGCCGCGTCACCAAGGGCTCATGACGCCCTTTAGCTGTGGGGAATAGCGCCAATGACTGAGCGCATCCGCGAGTTTCTACGCAAACGTAATGACGAAGGCCCCTGCCTCGTCGTCGATCTCGACGTCGTCCGCGACAACTATAATGCCTTCGCCAAGGCCCTGCCCGACACGCGCGTGTTCTACGCCGTGAAGGCCAACCCGGCACCGGAAGTTCTGGCGCTGCTGGCCAAGCTCGGCTCGTGCTTCGACACCGCCTCGGTCGCCGAGATCGAAATGGCGCTGGCGGCCGGTGCTACGCCCGACCGCATCAGCTACGGCAATACGATCAAGAAGGAGCGGGACGTCGCCCGCGCCTACGCGCTTGGCGTCCGCCTTTATGCGGTCGACTGCAAGGCGGAGGTCGAAAAGGTCGCCCGGGCTGCGCCCGGCAGCCGCGTGTTCTGCCGTATCCTCTCCGATTGCGTCGGCGCGGAATGGCCGCTGTCGCGCAAATTCGGCTGCGAACCGGCCATGGCTGTCGAGGTGCTGGAGCACGCGCTCAAGGCTGGCCTGGAGCCGGATCGGGGTGTCGTTCCATGTCGGCTCACAGCAACGCAACCAGCACGCTTGGGACCGTGCGCTCGCCTCGGCGGCTGCGGTATTCAAGGAATGCGGCGAGCGCGGCATGAAGCTCATCAATGGTTAACCTGGGCGGCGGTTTCCCGACCAAGTACCTGAAGAACGTGCCGTCCGTGAAAACCTACGGCAACGCGATCTTCAAGGCGCTGCGCAAACACTTCGGCAATCGCATCCCGGAGACCATCATCGAGCCGGGTCGCGGCATGGTCGGCAATGCCGGCACCATTGAAGCCGAAGTCGTCCTCGTCTCCAAGAAGAGCGAGGAAGACGACGTGCGCTGGGTCTACCTCGACATCGGCAAGTTCGGCGGCCTCGCCGAGACCATGGACGAGTCGATCCGCTATCCGATCCGCACCCCGCACGACGGCGACGCTATGGCGCCGTGCGTGCTGGCAGGACCGACCTGCGACTCCGCCGACGTGCTGTACGAGAAGGAGCCCTACATGCTCCCGGTCAGCCTGGAAATCGGCGACAAGGTGCTGATCGAGGGCACCGGCGCCTACACGGCGACCTACTCATCGGTCTCGTTCAACGGCTTCACGCCGCTGAAGACCTATCACATCTGACATCCCGGGAGCCGGCTCGACCGGCTCCCTCCATCTCACACATTGACGCCCCTGGAGCGCGCGCCCGACTGCGCGCCGGGGCGGGAGCAAACGCGATGATCTCGATCAGAAAAGAACGACCTCCTGACGCAGCGGCGCGCGAGGCCCTGCTCGACGAGGCCTTCGGCAAACGCCGCTGGCGCAAAAGCTCACAGCGCCTGCGCGATGGCCGCTCACCGGCCGAAGGCCTCGCCTTCGTCGCAACGGACGGCAAACGCGTCATTGGGACCGCCCGGCTTTGGACTCTCGCCTGTGGCACCGGCGGGTCGGCATTGTTGCTCGGACCCGTCGCAGTCGCTGCCGACTGCCGTAACCGGGGCGTTGGTGCTGCACTGGTGCGCCGAGCGATCGCCGCCGCGAGCCGCCTTGGCCATCGCGCCATCGTTCTGGTCGGCGATGCTCCCTATTACAGTCGATTTGGCTTCTCGACCGAGAAAACCGCCGGGCTGCGCATGCCCGGGCCTTTTGAACGCCACCGCCTGCTCGCCCTCGAACTTGTGCCGGGCGCGCTCGATGGCGCTCGCGGCCTGTTGCGCCCGGCCGGACGACCGATTTCTCAGCCGGACCTCGCGGTCTACGCCGCATAATCTGCCAGAATGTCGTGGACGCCGGACGGGCTTTTGCTCGGCCACTATTCCGTTCGCGCTCTGTCGCGGATATGACCGAGCCCCCGGGGGAGACGTTGACGATGCCCAAATGGCCAGTGCATGCCCGCATCAACGGGCCCATCGTAATGATCGGCTTCGGCTCGATCGGCAAAGGCACGCTCCCGCTGATCGAGCGCCATTTCGCCTACGACAAGGCCCGCTTCGTGGTCATCGACCCCGAGGACAAGGACCGCAAAATGCTGGACGAGCGGGGCATCCGCTTCATCCACCAGGCCGTTACCAAGGATAACTATCGGCACCTACTCACACCGTTGCTCACGGCCGGCGGCGGCCAGGGCTTTTGCGTGAACGTGTCGGTCGACACTTCATCACTCGACATCATGGAGCTTTGCCGCGAAATCGGCGCGCTCTATATCGACACCGTCGTCGAACCCTGGTCGGGCTTTTATTTCGATCCAAAGCTCGGACCGGAAGCACGATCAAACTACGCGTTGCGCGAGACCATCCTGGCGGCGCGCCGCAAACGCCCGGGCGGAACCACCGCAGTGTCGTGCTGTGGCGCCAATCCCGGAATGGTGTCCTGGTTCGTCAAGCAGGCGCTTCTCAACATCGCCAACGATTCCGGCCTGAAGTTCAAGGAGCCCAAGACCCGCGAGGAATGGGCGCGTCTCGCGAAGAGAGCCAACATCAAAGGAATCCATATCGCCGAACGAGACACCCAACGCGCCAAGCAACCCAAGGCGATGGACGTGTTCGTCAATACGTGGTCGGTCGAGGGCTTCGTGTCGGAGGGCCTGCAGCCGGCCGAGCTCGGCTGGGGCACGCACGAAAAGTGGACGCCGGTGAACGCCCGCAAACACAAGTCGGGCTGTGGCGCGGCGATCTTTTTGTTGCAGCCTGGCGCCAACACCCGGGTGCGCTCATGGACGCCAACGGCGCAAGCGCAATACGGCTTCCTGGTCACCCACAACGAGTTGATCTCGATCGCCGACTACTTCACGCTGCGGCAAGGCCGCAAGCTCGTCTATCGGCCGACCTGCCACTATGCCTATCACCCGTGCAACGACGCCGTGCTGTCGTTGCACGAAATGTTCGGCCGCGAGGGCGAGCGACAGAAGCAGATCCACATCCTGGACGAACACGAGATCGCCGACGGCATCGATGAGCTTGGCGTGCTGCTCTACGGCCACAAGAAGAATGCTTATTGGTACGGCTCGCAGCTCTCGATCGACGAAACACGCGACGTCGCGCCCTACCAGAACGCCACCGGCCTGCAAGTGACCTCGGCGGTGCTCGCCGGCATGGTGTGGGCCCTGGAAAACCCGAACGCCGGCATCGTCGAAACCGACGAGATGGATTTCCGCCGCTGTCTTGAGGTGCAGACGCCCTATCTCGGCCCCGTCGTCGGCACCTATACCGACTGGACGCCACTCACCCGGCGGCCTGGTCTATTTCCGGAAGACATCGACAAGCGCGATCCCTGGCAGTTCAAGAACGTGCTTGTGCGCTGAGCAGCGCGGGCGGTGGACATCGGATGCACAACGGGCGGCCGCAAGGCCGCCCGCTTCATTTGTACCAACAAAACCGAACTATTTCGGCGCGTCAGCGGCTTCTCACCGGGCTTCGGTGGCGGCTTCTTCGGCGGCGCGCCTGGCGGCGGCCCAGGCGCACGAGCAGCCGGCGGCGGCGGCGCGGGCGCGCGCGCAGCCGGTGGTGGTGGCGGCGGGGGTTGAACTTGCCGCTGTTGTGGCGGCGGTGGAGGCGGCGGCGGATGCACAGCGGGCGGCGCTGGCGGCTGCACCTGCCGCTGTTGCGGCGGAGGTGGTGGCGGCGGTGGCTGCACCTGCCGTTGCTGCGGCGGAGGTGGCGGTGGAGGCGGCGGCGTCTGTGGCGGAATCGGCCGCACGATATTCGGCTGCGTCTGCGGAGCCGGTTGTCCAGCCGGCGGCGTTCCGCCACCCGCACCACCTGGTGAACGCAGATCGCGACGTTCCTCGCGCCGCTCCAGCAGACCAGCAGGCGCCGGTCCACCCGGCGGACTCGTAGACGGCGCGGTCGTTGGCGCGCTGGTTGTCGGTGCTGTTGTGGTCGGCGGCGGCCCCGAGCGCAAACCTGAGCCCGGTGGCGGCGTTGGCCCGCCGGCGTTTGGCGGCGGAGGCGGAGGGGGCGACGGCGGCTGCCCTTGCACGGGCGCGACCGACGGCGTCGGTGCCGCGCCTTGCGCGGCGCGCGGCGGATGCGTTCCTAATCGGCCGGGCTCGTTTTTCCCGAGTGGCTGCGGAGCAGTGACCGCAGCGCTTGGCTTAATCACCGCGGTTGTCCGCTCGACAGACACCGTGCCCAGGCGCGTTCGTGCGCCCGGCCCAGCGGGACCGCCAGGACCGCCCGGCCTGCGCGCCTCGTAAATCTTCGCGGCGGACTTGCACCGCACCCGCGACACCTTGCGTCGAGGCGAATACGCGTGGACGAACCCGGTAGGTTGACACCGGCGCGCCGCTCACACGGGCAACGAAAGCCGGCGAGATGCCGGGATTGACCGCGAGCCGCGAGCCACGCACCGCAAAGGTACGGTTGACGATGTGCGTGGAGCGCAAAATCACCGAACGACGTTGAACGGGCACGAAGTAAGTGCGCAAGCGTGGCGCAGCAATGTAGCGGGTCGGCACAAAGACCCAATAGGTCGGCTCGACCTCATACGTTTCGATCAATTCGTCCGGCGGCAGCGGCGCCCAACCGGAATAGTCGTCGCCGTAACGCCAATCGACCCAGGCTGGTGCCCACTCATCACCGGGCACCCAGTACCAGCCGAAGCCGCGCTCGAATGCCCAACGACCGTAGTGGTAGACGACCCAGCCCCAATCGGCCTCGACATCGTCGGAGACCCAGTACCAGCCCCACTCATCCGTATAGACCCAGTGCCCGTAGGCGTAGGGACGCCAGTCCGGCGGCACATCGGCCGGCACCCAGACCTCGCCGAAACGCGGATGCGGACGCCAGCTGCCGTATTGCTCAAGCGCGACCTGAGCGTCTTCGGAAATCTGCGCTGCTGCCGGCGTCAGCGCTCCGAGCACGATCGGGGTCGAGATCGCCGCAAAGGCTATTCCGCCGCCAATCAAGACGGCGGAAGCCAAACGGCGCAATTGATGAGTGAGATGCATGACTATTCCCCTGCCCGTCGAGGCTCGCCCGGCCGCAGGCGGGATAAGTTGCGGCACCTGAGATTGGTTCCGAATCACGTGTCCTACAGGTTAGTGCCGTCACTGGAAGGCGGGCAATCCAGCATAGTGAGACGGGCTATTGCGGCGATCACAGGGCGAGAACCCCGGCCTCGCCCGATTCCGTGCCGAAGGCAAGCGTCTGGCCGGTGCTATCCCAACCCAGCGCGCTGACCGGTTGGCCGTCGCCGTGGCGAACCAAGATCAAGGCGTCATCATCGATGCGCACCAGCTTCACCGCACCATCTGCATAGCCCACTGCCACCACGGGTTGCCTTGGATGGCAGGCGACGACAACGACCCGCGAGTCCGATTGCGCGAGAATTTTCGGCTGCCGGCCCATCGGGCCATCTTTGCCGTCGAAGGGCCAAAGGATGAGCTGTTCGGAGCCCGATGTTGCAAGGAACGCTCCACCCGCACTCCAGCTGAGCGAGCGGACACGCGCCGAATAGCCCGACATGCGCATGTGCTTGGCGTCGGCAATGCGCCAGCCGTGCAGTGTCGACTCCTGCATGGTCGTGATCAGGAACTTGCCATCCGGGCTGATGGTGACGCCGAGATGTGAGCCCTTCCATTCGAGCCGTTCCGGCTTTGCACCGGCGGCATTCGGAAACCAGAGCGTGGCACCATTGTAGTGCGCGATGGCCAGGCGGAATCCTTTCGGCGCAAAAGCGAGGCCCGCCACCGTTGAGGGCGCTTCGAAAAGCCGCTCATCGCCCTTTTTCGTAAGGACATGCGCAGTCTTTCCCGCGGACCATGCCACCGCATTGTCCGGACCCAATGCGACCTGGTCGATCCAGCGCTGCTTGTCGTCGGAAGCCAGCACGCAATGCGTCCCATCCGCGCCGGTTGCGACGAGCTTGCCATCGTCACCGCCAGTGACGATGCGCTCGCCATCCGAGACGCTCGCCAGAATGCCACCCGCATGGATTGGGATGCGACGTTCGGCTTCATCCGCGAAAAGCAGCGTTTCCTCGCCGAGCACAAATACCGGCGTCTGGCCCAGGAAATGCACACCGACCACAGGCGCGCGCGCATCGACGGAGCGCACCCGGTCGGCAAGCGAAGGAATTGGGGCCTGCGCGTCACTCACGTTAGGCGATGCAGCTTTCGAAGCCTTGGCGGATTTTATCTTCCGGCAAGTTACGACCGATGAAGACGATGCGGCTGTCGCGCTTCTCGTCCGCACGCCACGGACGCTGATGATCGCCGTCGAGAATCATGTGTACGCCCTGGAACACGAAACGCTCGGGGTCATCCTTGAATGAGAGGATGCCCTTGCTGCGCAAGATGTTGGGTCCTTCGGTCGCCACCAGATCCTGGACCCAGGGAAAGAACTTGTCGGGATTCAGCGGCGCGTCACTCCGGAGCGACACGCTTTGCATGTCTTCGTCGTGATAGTGCTTGAGACCGTTGCCATGATGATGGTGATGGGCGCCATGATCGCCATGGCTATGGTCATGATGATGATCGTGGTCATGGTGCTCGCTTTCGAGAAAATTCGGCTCAATGTCGAGGATGCGATCGAGGTCGAATGCATTGCGGCCGAGGACTTCATTGATGTCGATCTTGGCGCGCTCGGTGCGATGTAGCCGTGCGTAAGGGTTCAGGCCACGGATGCGCGCTTCCAGTTCGTTCAATTCCTGCGGATCAACCAGATCGGTTTTGTTGATCAAGATGACATCGGCGAAGGCGATCTGGTTCTTTGCCTCGGGCGCATCCTTGAGCCGGTCGCTGAGCCACTTGGCATCGGCGACCGTAATGACGGCGTCTAACTTTGTCCTGGCGCCGACTTGCTCGTCCATGAAGAAGGTCTGAGCGACCGGCGCAGGGTCGGCCAGACCGGTAGTCTCCACGATGATGGCGTCAAATTTGCCCTTGCGCCGCATGAGCCCGTCGATGATGCGCACCAGATCGCCGCGCACGGTGCAGCAGATGCAACCGTTGTTCATCTCGAACACTTCTTCGTCGGCATTCACCACCAGCTCGTTGTCGATACCGATTTCGCCAAACTCGTTGACGATGACGGCAAACTTCTTGCCGTGCGGCTCGGACAGGATGCGGTTGAGCAACGTGGTTTTTCCGGCGCCAAGATAGCCGGTGAGCACGGTTACGGGGATTTTTTCAGTTGACGGGGGGGCAGACATGGAAATGGGGGCTCCGTGGTGACGGAGATATAGGCAATCTCGAGGGTGAATACAAAAGGCCCGACAGGCGCCTGTTTAGACGGCTTATCGCCGCGGTTTTTTTCGCCGTTCGGGCAAATCCTGGATCGCAACGGCGCGTTTGGCGTAAAAGGCGCGATCACCGCAGCCCGGACAACGCACCGAAAATTCGTCCGGCAGCGCGCTGAAATTTTGATGCGGGATGAGCGTCCTGCATTTCCGGCACGCCACCACGCCACGATGGTAGACCGGCTTTCGGAGAAGTCGGAAGCGTGGCGCCGACACTGGAGGCTGTCCCTTTTTCTCGGTGAAGGGATCATTTGCCACAAAATGTCTGCCGGCCCGTTAAGGACACGCCTGCAATTGTGTGAAACTCGCTCCGCGATAGGCCGCAATAACGCAGCGCGCCCTATCACGTTACCGTTTTATGCCGCCAAAGATACGAATTCAGGCTGCGAGCGAGTGATTACGGTCGCATGCCAAATGGATCAAATTTCCATGCCAGTGCGCCGCGCACTGTCTGACCGCGGAACGAGACGCGGTATGGTTCGCCGGTCACACCGATGTAATCCTTGTGGCCAAAGTCGTCACACAAATATTCGACACGACCGACGAGGTTGTGCGTGATGGCCAACTCGGCTCCTCCGCCAATTGACCATCCGCTGTACTTTGCGCCCACGACGGTAGTGGTGGTGAAGGCACCCTCGTGGAAGTCGAAATCGGCAACGGCAAGTCCCCCGGCAATGAAAAAGAGCCAGTTGTCGAATGCGTAGCCGACACGGCCCCGCACGTGCGATGTCCAGTTGACGTCGTAAGTGTTGGGCGCCTGGGTCGTCGGGACGATGATCGCCGCTCCGGTGCCTTGGGCATTGGTCCACCCGAAATCGCCTTCCAGGCCGAATACGACCGGGCCAGTCTGCCAATTGTACCCGAGCAGCACACCGCCGATGGTGCCATTCGTCGCGGCGTTGGGTTCGGTGACGACGCCGTCTTCCTCGACGCGCGTGCGGCCCCACAGATAACCGATATGACCGCCGAGATAGAGGCCGGACCAGTCGTACGGAAGCCTGGCAGCCTTGGGGACTGGCGCCTTGACCGGCATGTCCGCGGCCGATGCGCTCTTCACTACACACGACCGGTGCAAGCACGGTCGTCGCAATCAATGCAACGTATAAACGGCGCATAAGCCTCGCCCCCATACTAGACCCGCGAGACTGTAGCGAGTTGGCCTGCCGCAAGCACCCCCCTCACGGGCTATTGATCGCCCCACCCCCAAGGATATGGTTGCGGAATAAGCATGGCAGGGCGATCAACGCCCGCCGGAAAAGGGAAACGCCATGAATTATTCGACCGATTTCCCGTCGATCAAGGACCAGGTGTCGCCGGAAGAATGGCAGGCGCGGGTCGATCTCGCCGCCTGCTACCGGCTGATCGACACCTATGGAATGACCGACCTGATTTACAACCACATCACCGCGCGCGTTCCCGGCGAAGACGATGTTGTTCTGCTCAATCTTTATGGCCTGCTTTACAAGGAGATCACCGCCTCCAGCCTGGTGAAAATCCATGTCGATGGCGAAATCATCTGGAAGCCCGATACCGACTACGACATCAACAAGTCGGGCTACGTCATCCATGGCGCAATCCACAAAGCCCGTCCGGATGTCGCCTGTGTCCTGCACACGCATACGCGCGCCGGCATGGCGGTCGCCGCAATGAAATGCGGACTGCTGCCGCTGTCGCAGACGTCGATCCGCTTCGTTGGCCACATTGGCTATCACGAATATGAGGGGCCGGCGCTCGAACTCGACGAACGCGAGCGGCTGGTGCGCGACCTCGGCCCGCATGATGCCCTCATCATGCGCAACCACGGCCTGCTGACCTGCGGCGCGACGGTCCAGCAGGCGTTTAACACCATGTATCAGCTCGAATTGTCCTGCCGCTCGCAGGTCGACGCCATGGCCGCGCGCACCGAGCTGACGATGCCCGGCGAGAACGTGCTCGCGCACACCGCGGATCTGTATCAGCCGGGCACGCGCCGGCCGTATGGCATTCTTGAGTGGCCCGCCATGCTCCGCCGGCTCGACGCAGAGCAAAAGAACACCGACTATCCGCCTTACTGGCACTGAACAAAATGCGACGTTTGGGAGGCACCATGACGAAATTGCTGCCACGATGGATCACGGCCGCGGCCTTGCTGCTGGCATTCGCGCCCGCGGCTTTTGCCGATGACTATCCGAGCAAACCGGTCCGGCTGATCATTCCGTTCCCACCCGGTGGCAGCAACGACGTGGTCGGCCGGCTGGTGGCGCAGCAGCTCAGCGTAAAACTGGGACAGCAGGTTTACGTCGACAACCGTGGCGGGGCCGGCGGCACGATCGGCACCGAGGCTTGCGCGACTGCGACGCCCGACGGCTATACGTTCTGCGTGATCTCGATTGCGCACGCGGTCAACCCGGCGCTGTACACGCTCAAATACGACCCGATCAAATCATTCACGCCGATCTCCATCTTTGCGACCGGGCCGAACGTTCTGGTGGTCAATCCGACATCGCCGATCAAAACCGTGAAGGACTTGCTCAAGCTCGCCAAAGAGAAGCCGGGCGAACTCAACTACGCCTCCGCGGGCGTCGGCAGCTTCCAGCATCTTGGCGCCGAATTGTTCAAGCTGCAGGCTCACGTCAATCTCGTGCACGTCCCGTACAAAGGCGGCGGACCGGCCATGCAGGATGTGATCGCCGGTCACGTGAAGATCATGTTCTCCTCGCTCGTGCAGACCACGCCCTTCATTAAATCCGGCCAGCTGATTGCACTGGGCACCGGCGGCGCCAAACGCAACCCGGTCCTGCCGGACGTGCCGACCATCGCCGAAGCCGGCGTGCCCGGTTATGTCGCGGACAATTGGTGGGGTCTGGTAGGTCCCGCCGGCATACCCAAACCGATTGTCGATAAACTCTACGCGGCGACCCAGGCGGCGTTGAAATCGCCCGAACTGCAGGCCGCATTTGACGCGCGAGGGCGCCGCCACCGTCGAAATGACTTCCGCCCAGTTCGCCGACTACATCAAGACGGAAATCACCAAATGGGCCCGCGTGGTCAAGGAAGGCAATATTCACGCGCAATAGGCCAAAAACTAAGCCATTGTGATATCTTAAGGAATTGCCGCGATCCCGGCCCGGGCCCGGCTTTACCTAAGCTTTACGGCCCGGCGATATGGTGCGCTGGCGCGCCGGGGTGTCCCACGGCAGTCAGTGGAAGGCGGCGGGAAGAATCCCGCCCAAGACAAGAAATGTCGCAGGCCGCGTCCGTTATCGACGAACTTGAACTTGTCCTGACCGCAGGCTCAAGCGACCGGCGCACTGAAATCCTCAGACGCGTAACCGATTTGTTTCTGGGCGACGCTGCGGCTTTCAATCAAGAGCAAGTCGGCCTGTTTGACGACGTGCTCGCCCACCTTGTGCGGCAAGTTGAGACCAAGGCGCTTGCCGAGCTTGGCGCCAAGCTCGCGCCCATCGAAAACGCCCCCACCGGCGTCATCCGCACCCTCGCACATCACGATGAAATAGCGGTCGCCGGACCCGTGCTGGCGCAATCGACGCAACTCACCGACAACGATCTGATCGAAATCGCGGCGGAGAAAGGCCAAGGCCATCTGGGCGCCATCTCCGAACGCAAGCGCCTCGCGGCAGCGGTCACCGACATCTTGATACAGCGCGGCGACACCACCGTGGTCCACAAGCTGTCACAGAATCAGGGCGCAACCTTTTCGGAAGGCGGCTATGTCGAACTCGCACACCGCGCAGAGGAAGACGAGCGGCTCGCCGAAAATCTCGGTGTGCGCATGGATATGCCGCCGCAATTACTCCAGGACCTGGTTTCGAAGGCCACCGATACGGTTCGCGCGCGTCTGCTGGCAGTGGTCCCGCCTGAAGGCCGGGCCGCGATCCAGCAGGTTCTTTTCTCAGTATCGGACAAGATCCTGCGCACAGCGTCGGCGCCCCGCGACTTCAATCAAGCGACGGCACTGGTCGACAAACTTCAGGGGACCGGTCAGCTCAACGAGAAGGCAATCGCCGGATTTGCCGATGCGGGTCAATACGAAGAAACGGTCGTCAGTCTCGCCCGCATGTGCGCGACGCCCGTCGAATTGATCGAGCGACTGATGCAAAATATCCGCTACGACGGCATCCTGGTGGCCTGCAAGGCCGCCGAATTGCGCTGGCAGACCTTTAGCGCGATCCTGAAGTTGCGGTTTGCACCCTACGAGGTGCCCGCCACTGACGCTGCGCAGGCGCGCAGTGATTTTATCAAACTATCGGTGGCGACCGCACGCCGGATGGTCCGCTTCTGGCTCGTCCGCGGCCTGGCGAAAGCCGACGCCTAACCCCAGCCCCCTACAGACCGCCACCTTTCCAAGGGTTTCCTTGTCATATGAAATGTTATAATGTCACATTACTAGTTTGAGAGATGGCCCAAAACAGGGTTTGAGAGATGAAATTCGTCGCCGGATTGGTTCTCGCCCTGGTCGTGGGCGCTGGGTTGGGCGCCGGGTTGGCCGCCGGGCAGACGACACACGCGGCTGCTGCCGATCGCCAGATTGCTGTCGTCGCCGCGGAAAATTTCTATGGCGACATCGCACGCCAGGTCGGCGGTGACCGTGTTGCGGTCGTCAGTATCATGAGCAATCCCGACCAGGATCCGCATCTGTTCGAAACAACGCCGGCCGTCGTACGCCAGCTTGCCGATGCTCAGATCGTGATCCTCAATGGCGCCAACTATGATCCCTGGATGGACAAGCTTCTGGCTGCCGCACCGCGCCCGGGGCGCGTCGTCATTAACGCTGCGCAACTCAACGGCCGGAAATCGGGCGACAACCCGCATGTGTGGTACGACCCGGTGACGATGCCTGTGATGGCAACCGCCCTCGCCGATGCACTGATCACACTCGACAGTGCGCATGCCCGGGACTACGCCGCGCAGCTCAAGGTAACGCTCGCCTCGCTTGCGCGTATCACGCAACGCATTGCGCAGCTTAAAGCCAAACATGCCGGAATTGCCGTGACCGCCACCGAGCCGGTCTTCGGCCTCATGGTCGACGCGCTCGGGCTCACTATGCGCAATCAGCGTTTTCAGCTTGCAATGATGAACGATACCGAACCGAGCGCGCGTGATGTCGCCGCACTGGAGAGCGATCTGAAACAGCACAAGGTCAAGGCCTTGATCTACAACAGCCAGGTTTCCGAAAAACTGACCGAACGGATGCGCGCGATCGCCGGCGCGGCCAAGGTCCCCGTGATCGCCGTCACCGAAACGATGCCGGCGAATATCTCGTTCCAGGACTGGGTGCTTGGCGAACTGGACGCAGTCGACAAGGCATTGAGCGGGCCGAACTCGTGAACGTGATCGCGCTCGACCATGCCACGCTTCACGTCGGTGACCGCGCCGTGTTGTCGAATGTCAGCTTCACGATCGAGGCGGGCGAGTTCATCGGCGTTCTCGGCCCCAATGGCGCCGGCAAGACCACTTTGATGCGCGCCATTCTTGGTTTGGTCTCGCCGAGCGAAGGCAGCGTCAAGGTGTTCGGCCGCAACCCGCAGCGGGGCAGCCGCGACATCGGCTACCTGCCCCAATTACGCACGGTTCTGCCTGACTTACGCGTACGTGGGCGCGATTTCATCACGAGTTCGCTCAATGGCGAGCGCTGGGGCCTGCCGTCGCTCAGTGGCTACGACGGTAGCGCAATCGAGGAAACGCTTGAGGCCGTTGGCGCTCGTGATCTTGCCGCCCGGCCGCTGTCCGACATGTCCGGCGGCGAACGCCAGAGGCTGTTGCTGGCGCAGGCGCTGATCGGGCAACCCAAGCTCTTGCTGCTTGATGAGCCGCTGATCAGCCTCGACGCCCGCCATCAGGAGGTGGCGATCGACGTGGTGCGCAAGGTCTGCCGCGAACGCAAGATCACGGTGCTGTTCAGCGCGCATGAACTTAACCAATTGCTCGGCACGCTCGACCGCGTGCTCTATCTCGGCAGCGGCCAGGCCGTGCTCGGCACCGTCGAGCAAGTGGTGACCGCCCCGGTACTGTCCCGGCTCTACGGCACCGAGATCCATGTGGTGCGCGCCGACGGCCATATTTTCGTGATGTCGCGCGGACGCGACGTCGAACGCACCGATCATCTGCATGATCACCACGACTACGGCCATGAGCATGGCCAGCACCATCATCACTGACATGTTCGCTTACGAATTCATGATCAACGCCTTCGCAGCCGCCGGCATTGTCGCGGTGATATCGGGCCTGGTCGGCTATTTCCTGGTGATGCGCGGACAGACTTTCGCCGGCCACGCGCTCTCCCATATCGGCTTTGCCGGCGCCACCGGCGCCGGACTGATCGGGCTTGCCCCGCTTTGGGGCCTGCTCGGCTTCACGCTGGCGGCCGGCATTGTGATGGGTGCGCTCAGCGACCGCATCAGCAATCGCGATATTGCTATCGGCGTGGTGCTGTCGCTGGCACTCGGCTTTGGTCTCTTGTTTCTGCACTACTACACGTCATTCGCGACCCAGGCGACGGCGATTTTGTTCGGCAATGTGCTGGCGGTCGACCACACGATGATCGTGACACTGGCAGCGCTCGGGACGGTCACGCTTGCCGCGCTCGCAGCGATCATGCGCCCTCTGATATTTTCCAGTCTTCAGCCGGAATTGGCGGAAGCCAAGGGCGTGCCGCTGCGGTTCGTATCGATCGCGTTCCTCGCCCTCGTCGCAATTGCGGTGTCAGCCTGCGCGCAAATCGTCGGTGTGCTTCTGGTATTCACCCTGATGGTGGGGCCGCCAGCCGCCGCGCAACGCGTCACGACCGGTCTCTGGAGCGGCCTTTTCGTCTCGGCGGGGCTTGCGCTCGCCGATGCGTGGCTCGGCCTCACGATGGCCTTCTACACCGATTGGCCGGTGAGCTTCTGCATCGCGTGCCTCAGCGCAGTCGGTTATTTCATTTGCCTCGCGTTGCCCAGGCGCGCGGCCCGCGCGCACGCCGCAGCCTGAAATGCAAACGGCCCCGCAGAAGCGGGGCCGCCGCGAACTTGGCTGAAAAGCGCTGACTTACATCTTCGCGCCGTGTTCCTTGAAGAACTTCACCGCGCCCGGATGCCACGGGATCGGCGAATTGGCCATCACCTGGTTTTCGACCGTGAAGCTCGACGCATCCTTGTGCACGGCGACGAGGTCAGCCTTCTTGTCGATGATCAGTTTGACGATGTTATAGGCGTCCTCGTCGGACATTTTGTCGTTCGTGACGAGGATATTCCACACCGCGGAAACCTGATTGTCCTTATCCTGGCCAGGATAGGTGCCGGCCTTGATGACCGCGGTCGAATAAAGATTGTCGTACTTGGCGTTCATCTTGGCCACGACTTCGGAATGATCAATCATTTTGATTTTCGTCCCCGGCGTAGCGGCAAGATCGGTGACGCCGGCTGTCGGCAAGCCGCCGACCCAGAAGAACGCGTCGATCTTGTGATCCTTGATCGCGTTCACGGATTCGGCGACTGAGAGGCGCTCGCGCTTCATGTCCTTGTCCTTGTCGAGCCCGGCCGCTTCGATGACGCGAAACGCCATCACTTCGGTGGCGCTGCCAGGCGCGCCGGTCGAAACGCGCTTGCCCTTGAGGTCCGCGAGCGTATTGACGCCAGTGCCTTCAATGGACACCACGTGCATGATGTTCGGATAGAGCACCATCAATGTCCGCAACGGCACCTTTGTGCCTTTGAACTTGTCGACGCCATTAAACGCATCGAGGGCCGCGTCGGCCATGGAGAAGGCGAGCTCGCTCTGTCCTGAATTGATCAGCTTGAGATTGTCGACCGATCCGCCGGTGACCTGCGCGGTCGCCTGCATATTCGGAAAGGTCTTCGAGATCAGGTTCGCGAGCGCACCGCCGATCGGATAATAAACGCCGCCGGTGCCACCGGTGCCAATCGCGATCGCCCGCTGCTGGGCGACGGCGCCACCCAATGCGAGTGTCGCAGCCGCTACCGCCGCAAGTACCAGTGTGAATCCTCGTTTCATTGTTTTCCTCCCTGCTTATTTTTAATGCGCCTAACGAACCCGAGCTGGCGCTGGCTCCCGACTGAACCATTGCCATAATAGCAACCCAGCACCGAGCGCGAGACCGAAAGGTGCCGGATGGGGAATGTCGAGGCCGGTCATGCCTTCCATCATGGCCTCCAGCAGGCTTGGGAACACCAGCAGCAGCCCGGTCAGCAGGAACAGGCCGCGCTCGACCGGCGTCGTGCGCCGGATCGCCCAATTTTGCGCTGCGACCGAGAGCGCGCCCAGTCCGGCTCCGGTCACAGCCGTGATCCAGATGATGTCGTAGACCGATCCATCTTTCGGAATCTTCATCAATAGTCCGATGCCCAGCGGATCGAGCACGAACACAAACGGCACGAGGAATGCCGGCAGCGTGTATTTCCACGCTTGCATTGTGGTGCGGTAAGGGTCGCCACCGGTGATCGCGGCGGCCGCGAAGGGCGACAGCGCGGTCGGCGGCGAGACTTCGGAAAGGACCGCATAGTAGAAGATGAACATATGCGCGGCGTAATCGGGCACACCCAGCTTGATCAGCGCCGGCGCGGCGATCACCGCGCAAATGATGTAGGACGCTGTGACCGGAACCGCGAGGCCGATGATCCAGACCACCAGCGATGTGTAGATCGCGGTCATCAGAAGGCTGCCGCCCGCGAAATCGATGACAATGGCGGAGAATTTCAATCCGAGGCCCGTCAACGTGACGACGCCCACGATAATGCCGGCCGCAGCACAGGTGGTCGCGGCGCTGAGAACTCCGATCGAGCCGTCAGCCAGCGCAGAGGTGAGCTTCTTGCTTGATGGTACGGCGCGCTGACCCGCAGGCGTCAGACCGAGGAACGCCAGCACGCCGATGATGATCAAAATCAGCATCGGAAAGTTCGCCTGGATCAACACTGCCGGCGCAGACGTGCCCAAGCCAGGAATCACGCCGATGACCGCAGTAACGGCGAGGACCGCCAGCAACGGCATCAATAGTTGGCGCGGGCCTAATGCGGTTTCCGGCGCCAGCGCACTCATCGTGAACGCAAGCATGGTGGAATAGAAAACCGAGAGCATCGGCGAATAGCCGACCACCATAAATATGACGACGGCGACCAGCGAGACGAAATGGAAGCCATAGCGCTTGGTCATCCGCCCAGATCGTCATCTCCTGCTTGAACACGACCTCTTGCGCGCCGAACCGCATCGCGTCGAGTTCGACCATGAACAGCAGTGACAGGTAGTAGAGACAGGTCGGGATGGTCGCCATCCAGATCACGTCGAGATAACTGATCTTCAGAAACTCGGCGATGAGGAACGCAGCCGCGCCAAGGACGGGCGGCGAGATGATGGCGCCGAGCCCGCCCGCGGCGAGCAGTCCTCCGGCCGCATCTTGCTGAAAACCGGCCTTCTTCAACATTGGCCATGCGACTGTGCCGATCATCACCGTGGTGGCGACACCGGAGCCGGACGGTCCGCCGAGCAAAAACGAAGATGCAACCACCGCGCGGCCGGCGCTCGATGGCTTGCCGCCCATGACGGCAAGCGAAAAATCGATAAAGAACTTTCCGGCGCCGGAATGCTGGAGGATAGCGCCGTAAATCGTGAACATGATGATCAGCGTTGCGGACACGTCGACGGCAACGCCGAAAATACCCTCGAGCGTGATGAACAAATGCCCGACCAGGCGCGCAACGTCGAAGCCGCGATGGGTCCACGGCGGCGGCAGATACGGACCGAACATGGCGTAGGCAATAAAAAGGACAGCCACGATCGGCATGATCGGGCCGGTGGTGCGGCGCGCGGCTTCGAGCACGAGGACGATAAAGATGCCGCCGAGAATCACGTCCCAGCGGTCGGGCACCGCGGCACGGTCGAGAAAATCGTCGCCACCGGCGAGCGCGTAGATAATGATGCCAATGCCCGCCAGCGCCGGAATGATATCGAACCACTGCACGTGGTTGCGGAAACGCGAAGCGAGCGGAAACAACAAGAAGCTCAGCAGCAGCACGAATGCAACGTGGATGTATCGCAGTTCCTGCGTCGGTACGATGTCGTAGGCCGCGTAGAGGTGAAACAGCGTCATCGTGACGGCGATGCCGGTCACGGCAATTCCCACCCAGCCCGCGAGCCGATTGGCGGCCCCTTCTTCCTGCTGGACGTATTCCTCCGCCTTGCGGAGTTGTTCTTCGGAAATAACCTGCGATTCAGCGCCGGCTTTGACTTCTTCCGCCATCGTTCCCTCACCCCGGTGGCGGTGTAACCCCCGCCTTCCGGGAGGAAGGCTAGCATGGGCGGCAGCGGTGGGAATACCTGAGAAAGCGCTGCTTTAGGGCCGCCCCAGCAGGATCGCGAGCGCGGCCGCCAGAAACGGCAGCGGCAGCGATACCATCGCGCGCAGCCACACGACGCGCGCCGGCATCAGCGGAACTTCCCAGATCAGCAGCCGATGGATCGCGTACAAAGCCCACGCGGTCGAATAGGCGATGACCTGCGGCGCCCCCGCTCCGCTTTTCAACGCGGCGGCGCCGATCGAAAAACCGACCACCGGCCCGCCCGGCGTCAGCGCACCGCCAATTGTCGCGATCATCACGCCGAAAAAGCCCGACTGCGGACCGAGCCACGGCGCGATCCATTCATTCGGCAGCGCCTCTGCAACGAAACCGGAGCCGACCACACCGATGCCGATGCGCGGCAACAGAAGAAGGAATTCCATCGCACCGCCGCGCGCGCCGTCCTTGAGCAGCACCTGGCCGCGCATGGCGGCGATGAAGGCCAGAACTGCAACCACCAGCCACAGCAGGATGTTGATGGCGAGCGTCATTGACCGTTATCGCGATATTTAAATCCTGCACGCACGGCGATGCGCGCCAGCAACCCGGCGACGATCGGCAGCGGCAGCGCTTCGATGATGCGCCAGAGCACGAAGTCCGATCCGAAGAACGGTAGTTCCCACACCAGCGCGCGGGTGTAGCCAATCAGCGTCCAGCTCACGATGAAAGCGACCACCGCGCCGGCATCCGCGCCCATCACCAGGAAGGCGCCGGCCACCGGGTAGATCGTGATCGGACCGCCCGGCAGCAGGAAGCCGAAAAACGCGGCAATCAGCAGGCCGGTAAACCCGGATTCGTGCCCGACCCAGCGGGCCACCATTTCGCGCGGCAGCAGCAGCGTCACGAATGCCCCGATCAGACATCCGGCCAGGACTTTAGGCAGCATCTCGGCGAACAAAGTCACGTCGCCGAACAGGATCGCAAAAAAATGCTCACGTCCGTCGCGGACATAAACCGTAACGGCGGCCGTAATGGCCATCGCCGCAATGACTGCGGTCGACCAGTCGAAAGCGCGGCGGCGGCGGCGGGGCGGAGCGGCGTGGGTCAAAGCGGCGCGAACACTAGTCGACTGCGTGTGAAATGTCTGCCGCGTCCCCGTTGACCCTGCCATGTGCCGCCGGTAGTTTCGGCCCGATGGGGATGGGGTCCCCCGAGAACCGCCCGCAAGTTGTGAAATTTTGGGGCTGATGACTCCTACCGCGACACAAGGCGGTGGGAATCCGTCTGCCATAGGGCGGATTATCATTGGCCCAACCTCGGGGATGAATGATGGGCTTTCTTATTGTGTTTATCGGCGGCGGGGTTGGCGCCGCACTGCGCCACGGCTTCAATCTTGTTTTTGCCCGGCTGTTGGGTACGGCATTTCCTTACGCGACGCTATTCGAAAACGTCACCGGCTCGATCGTGATGGGATGCCTGGTGGCCTTTTTCGCGTTCAAGAGTGGCATCCCGCAACACTGGCAGCTCTTCCTCACCACCGGCATTCTCGGCGGCTACACGACCTTCTCGACATTTTCGCTTGATGTCGCGCTACTCTACGAGCGCGGCGAGCTGGGAATTGCGGCACTGTATGTGCTGTTGTCGGTTGCTCTGTCGATCGGTGGACTGTTCGCCGGCCTCGCGCTGGTGCGCAATTTCGCCTAACGCAGCAGGCCTCACTCCATCGCCCGCAGACCGAGCTTGTCGAGCAGCGCCATGTCGCGGTCGCGACCGGGATTGGGCGTTGTGAGCAGCTTCGGCCCGTAGAAGATTGAGTTTGCGCCGGCGATAAAACACAAAGCCTGCGTCTCCTCGCTCATGTCTTCGCGGCCGGCAGAAAGCCGCACGACCGATGCCGGCATGCAGATGCGTGCCACCGCAATGGTGCGCACGAAATCGAATGCATCGAGCTTCGCCTGGCCGGCGAGCGGCGTGCCTTCCACCTGCACCAGCATATTGATCGGAACGCTCTCCGGATGTACAGGCAGGCTTGCGAGTGTCGCGATCATGCCGATGCGATCCTCCAGCCCCTCACCCATGCCGACGATACCGCCGCAGCAGACATGGATGCCGGCATTGCGCACATATTCGAGGGTGTCGAGCCGATCCTGATACGTGCGGGTGGTGATGATCTCACCATAGAATTCCGGCGAGGTATCGAGATTGTGGTTGTAGTAGTCGAGGCCACAGTCCTTGAGGCGGCGTGCCTGCGCTCCGGTCAGCATGCCGAGCGTCACGCAGGTTTCCATGCCGAGAGCCTTTACGCCCTCCACCATGGCGCAAACTTTGTCGAGGTCGCGATCCTTCGGCGAGCGCCAGGCGGCGCCCATGCAAAAGCGCGATGCCCCGCCCGCCTTGGCCGCGCGCGCTTCGGCGAGCACGGCATCGAGCTCCATCAATTTCTCGGCTTTGACGCCGGTGTCGAATTTGGCCGACTGCGGGCAATAGGCGCAGTCCTCCGGGCAGCCGCCGGTCTTGATCGACAGCAGCGTGGAAATCTGCACCTCCGCCGGGTCAAAGTTCTCGCGGTGCACTGCCGCCGCGCGAAATATCAGTTCCGGAAACGGCAATGCGAACAGCGCTCGCACCTCCGCGCGCGTCCAGTCGTGACGGAGCAGGTTCAAAGGCGGGCGCGGCGAGGTATCGTGGGCGAGCGACATTCATTGATCTCCAATAAGTGGCCCGACAACGCGAGGGTTTTGCCATCCTACACCGCAGCCTCATACGGACCAAAACCCGATTGCGCAATGATTTCATCGCATTGAGCGCTTTGTCCAAAAGTGTTAGCCTGCCAGCGGGTAAGGCAGTCCGGGGATTAGCGATGCGACGAGTAACGATCGGCGTCATTTTATTGGCGCTGCTGGCAGTGCCGGCTTCCGCACAACGGGGGGGCGGTGGGGGCCGCCAGGACACAGCCGAAGAAATTCTGAAGAAAAAAGAAGCCGAATCCGTCGACAAGCAATACGACTCCACGCTGAAACGCATGAAGCAGGATGAAGCGACGCCTGTCCGCACGGATCCGTGGGCGAATATGCGCGCGCCGGCAACGAACAACGGCAAGCGTTAGGCGGCGCGTATGAATCGCGACCGCATGATCCGTTTTGCGGCGGTACTGGTCGGCGCCGCCGTGTTGCTCGTGCTGGAGCAACAGCTCGGTGTGAAATTGTACATCGCGATACCGGGCGGCATTATTGCGTACGTCATCACCCTGGTGGCACTCGGCCTGATGTTCGGCAGCAGCAAACAGGCGAAATAGTCATCACCACCAATGGTGACGGCGCCAGCCCCCGTATGGACGGTAATACGGCCCGCCATAGTAAACGACCGCCGGCGGATCGTAGTAGACCGGGCCGTCGACAACTTCAGGACCTTCGACTACCTTCGCCGCGCGGAGCTTGCCGGTACGCCAGGCCGGCCGCAGCAGCGCGCTGCTGGGGCACACGACCGCTCATATCGAGCGCCGTCCGGATCGCGAAGCCTTTCTTGTCCTGCCAGGTGATCTCGCACCAGCCTTCATCGCAGCCACCGGTGTCGACCAGGCTTCCGCCGGGAATCTTGGCGACAATCTCGCTGCCGGTGCCGGGCGCTGCGCGCAAATTGACTGTTGAAGCGATGTAAGCCGGTTTGGCCATTGCCGGTATCGCAACGCAGGCGATGGCGAGCCCCAGAATATGCGACGCAATTTTCATGGCTTTACCCTCCGTCCACTCGCCTTCGCATCCCATCGAAGGCACCGAAACTCTCCGCCGCGAAAACGGCGGGAAATGGGCGAGAAAATTACAGCCCGGCAATCTGGCGGCCAATGCCTCAGTCACTCGTCCGCCGTCATGCAAGACCGCCGGATTTCCAAGCAAAGACGCGGGCTTGGACCGCTAGGTTGCGCTCAACAAATCGATGCGCCGGTTTGCGCGTCCCAGGCGCCGCGCCAGGAGGCCGGCAAGATTGCGCATAATGCGCTGGCCAATTTTCGGGTAGATCTCGCAAAAGCCGTAAAATCGTTCGAGCGGAAGTTCGACGCATTTTATTGCGGTATCCGCCCAGACATTCGCGCCGCGATGGCTCTCCACCAAAGCCATCTCGCCAAATGCCATTCCTGGCACCAGCGTTGCCAGCCGCACGCCATCGGCGAGCTTTACGCTGACCATTCCACTCAGCAGAAAGAAAATGGACGTCGATGCATCGCCGCTGGCGATGATGCGTTCGCCGGCCTTGAAATTCTGCACCGTGCAGAGTCTAACGATCTCTTCGACCAATTCCGCCGGCATCTCGTGCAGCAATTCCTGCTCGGTGAGAGGGACCGAATCCATCAGATGAGTAAACCCGCCAAAGCGGTATATGACCTGGTCTTCGGCCCATTCGATCGCCTCGTCGAGTCTGACGAAATGGCGTAACTGGCCGCCGTCGCCAAGATGCGCCGACAGCGCTGTCCAATTGCGCGAGCCTCGATCGAGTCCCGACAGAACCGGCATGATACCGAGCGCCGGGAGCTTACCAAGCTGGTCCGCCAATAGCTTGGCCGCACCGTTGCTGATCTGCGGGACACGGCTGAAATCGAGAATGAGAACGAGGGGCGACAAACCGTTCTCGATCCGGCGCGCGATAAAGTCGGCATTGGCGAAGGTAATCGTGCCGGTGAGTTCAACGACGCGCATTGCATTCATGTGCGCGTCGATCAATTTCTGCTCGTGCGGCTGACGGCCGCGCGGAGAACTGCGCTCGAAATCGTAATCCGCCACGATGCATGTCCGGACGTCGCTGGTTCGATTGAGCATGTGCAATTCGAATTGTGCCGAAACCGCCTCGCAAACCTTCAATCCGCGGACGCTGTTACCGTGTTCATCGAGGCGCGGCGAAAAGGATCCGAGCCCGAATTGCGATGGAAAGGCGGCAAGAATGCCGCCGCCAACTCCACTCTTGGCGGGAAATCCGACGCGGTAAATCCATTCACCGGCATAGTCATACATTCCCGAGCTTGTCATGACCGAAAGTGTGCGCGAGATCGCATAAGGGCCGATCACACGCTCGCCGGTCACCGGATTGACGCCCCCATTGCCCAGCGTCGCCGCCATCAGCGCAAGATCGCGCGCCGTGACGAGCACCGAGCACTGCCGAAAATAGACATCGAGGACCGCGTCGACATTGCCTTTGATGATGCCGTAATTGTGCAGGAGGTACGCAATCGCCCGGTTGCGATCGCCGGTCAGGCGCTCGGAGGCGAAAACCCGTTCATCGATAGTGAGGTCGCGTCCCGCGAGCCGGCTGAGCACCTCGCGAATGCGCTCCGTAGCGTTTTCACCTTCGGCTTCGTAAAGCAACCCGGAGCAAGCAATCGCGCCGGAATTCACCATCGGATTAAATGGACGATTGTCGGATCGCAGCCGGATTGAATTGAACGCATCCCCGCTCGGCTCGACGCCGATCTTGGCTTCGACACGCTCGGCACCGAGCAAGTCGAGCGCAAGGGCAAACACGAAAGCCTTGGAGATCGATTGAATTGTAAACGGCACGGCCGTATCGCCGGTTTCGTAGACATGGCCGTCCATGGTCGCGAGTGCGATCCCGAAATGGCGCGGATCGGCTTTTTGCAGCTCTGGGATGTAATCCGCGACCGCACCGCCGGCCTCGTGCACAATTGCCGCGTGGGTGCTGGCGAGAAAATCTGCGAGCGGGTTGGAAACTGCTGATGCGACCGTTTGGCGCGCCGGTACCTTTTGTTGGATGTTCATCACGCTTACGTTTTCCCCCAAATCCGATAGCTCTGACCGATTTCTATGCAAGACTCGGACCGCCTGCGGGCGTCCGGATAGAATTTAGCCTTGCCCCTATAACGCCAATGGCCGGGACGAGCCCGGCCATGACGCAGTCCCAGGTGCAGTCAGGCGCCCCTTACTCCGCCGCTTCCATCCGCGGCTTGGCCGCTTCTACCTTGGCGGCACAGAATTTGAATTCGGGAATCTTGCCGAACGGATCGAGCGCGGGATTGGTGAGGATATTCGCCGCCGCTTCCACGTAAGCAAACGGAATAAATACAACGCCATCGGGGATGGCGTCGTCCTGGCGCGAATTGAGCTCCACCTCGCCGCGCCGTGTCGTCACCTTCACCATGTCGCCCGGCTTGATACCGAGCTTGGCGAACGTGCCGCGCGACAGCGAGGCGACGGCCGCGGGCTCCAATGCATCGAGCACGGTCGCACGCCGCGTCATGGCGCCGGTGTGCCAATGCTCGAGCTGGCGGCCGGTCGTGAGGATAAACGGATATTCGTGATCCGGCGTCTCGTTCGGCGGCAGCAATTTCGCCGCCACCAGCTTGCCCATGCCATTTGGCCGCGGGAAACCCTTGTCGAACACCACGTCGCGGCCCGGCACATCGGGGCCATCGACCGGATAGGTCACGTGATCCTCGCGCTCGACGCGATCCCAGGTGATGTTGTCGAGCGCCGGCATCAGCCGCGCCATCTCCTCGAACACTTCGCTGACGTGCTTGTAGTTCCACTTTTCGCCCATGCGCTGGGCGAGATCCTGGATGATCCAGAAGTCCTGACGTGCGTCGCCAGGCAGCGGCAATGCCCTTCGGCCCATCTGCACCTGACGATTGGTATTGGTGACGGTGCCATCCTTCTCCGGCCATGCCGAGGCCGGCAGGATAACGTCGGCATAGGACGCGGTTTCGGTGAGGAAGAGATCCTGCACCACCAGGTGCTCGAGATGTGCGAGCGCGCCGCGCGCGTGGTTGAGATCGGGATCCGACATCGCGGGATTTTCGCCCATGATGTACATGCCCTTGATCTCGTCGTTGTGGACGGCATCCATGATCTCGACCACGGTTTTACCGCGCTTGGGGTCGAGCTTTTTGCCCCAGGCCTTTTCGTATTTCGCGATCATCTCCGGATTTTCCACCGACTTGTAATCGGGGAAAAACATCGGGATAAGGCCGGCGTCCGAGGCGCCCTGAACGTTATTCTGCCCGCGCAGCGGATGCAGGCCGGTGCCGGGCCGGCCGACCTGACCGCAGATCAACGACAGCGCGATCAGGCAGCGCGCATTGTCCGTGCCATGGGTGTGTTGCGACACGCCCATGCCCCAGAAAATGATCGCGTTTTCCGCACGCGCAAAGCCACGCGCCACTTCGCGCAGCGTGTCGGCAGGAATGCCGCAGATCGGAGCCATCTCCTCCGGCGTGAAGTCCTTCACGTGGTCGGCGAGCTGATCGAAGCCTTCAACATAAGTCTGCACGTATTGCTGGTCGTAAAGCTTCTCGCCGATGATGACGTTGAGCATGCCGTTAAGCATGGCGACGTCGGTACCGTTTTTGAATTGCATCATGCGCCAGGCGTGGCGCTTGAGCGCCTGCCCGCGCGGATCCATCACCACCAGCTTGGCGCCGCGTTTGGCCGCCTGCTTGAAGAAGGTGGCGGCAACCGGATGGTTTTCGGTCGGGTTGGCTCCGATCACGATGATGAAGTCGGAATTCTTGCACTCGTTGAAGGTTGCGGTCACGGCCGCCGAGCCGACGCCTTCGAGCAGCGCCGCGACCGAGGACGCGTGGCAAAGCCGCGTGCAGTGGTCTACATTGTTGGAACCGAAGCCGGTGCGCACCAGCTTCTGAAAAAGATAAGCCTCTTCGTTCGAGCCCTTGGCCGAACCGAACCCGGCGAGCGCGCGCGGACCGTCGCGGTCGCGGATTTTCTTGAGGCCCGAGGCGGCGCGTTCCATCGCCTCTTCCCAGGTGGCCTCGCGGAAATGCGTCCACGGATTTGACGGGATCGACCAGGTCGTCGGCGGCTTTTTTCACGCCGTCCTTGCGGATCGATCGGCTTGGTCAGGCGCTGCGGATTGCTGACGTAGTCGAAGCCGAAGCGGCCCTTCACGCACAGGCGGTTTTGATTGGCCGGGCCGTCGCGGCCGGTGACGTAAAGGAGCTTGTCGTTCTTGATCTTGTAGGTGAGCTGACAGCCGACGCCGCAATAGGGGCACACGCTGTGCACCTCGCGGTCGGGGAATTCCGTGCGGACGTTCTTGTCGTTGACCAGCGTCGCCGGCATCAGCGCGCCGGTCGGACAGGCCTGCACGCATTCGCCGCAAGCCACGCACGTGGAATTGCCCATCGGGTCGTCGAAATCGAAGACGATCTTTTCGCCATGGCCGCGGCCGGCCATGCCGATCACGTCGTTGACCTGCACTTCGCGGCAGGCGCGGACACAGAGATTGCACTGGATGCAGGCGTCGAGATTGACCGCCATTGCCGGATGGCTGCGGTCAGGTGCGGGCTTGCCGTGCGTCGGGAAACGGCTGGTGCCGATGTGCATGCGATCGGCCCATTCCCAGAACTTCGATTGTGGATCGTGCGCGGCGGTCTTGCGGTCCGGCTGATCGGAAATGAGCAGTTCGAACACCATCTGCCGCGCCGTCTTGGCGCGGTCCGATGTCGCCTTCACTTTCATGCCTTCGGCCGGCTTGCGGATGCAGCTTGCCGCCAGCACGCGCTCGCCTTCGATCTCCACCATGCAGGCGCGGCAATTGCCGTCGGCGCGGTAGCCGGGCTCGGGCGAATAGCAGAGATGCGGGATGTCGGTGCCGAGTCGTTTCGCCACCTGCCAGATGGTCTCGCCGGCAAGCGCCTCGACTTCCTTGCCGTCGAGGATGAACTTCACGCTCTTGGCTTTGCCGTTACCTGCGCTCATTGTTTTCGCCTTTCGCCGTCACCAGCTTCCCAGCGGTTTCGACAATTCATCCGGAAAATATTTTAGCACGCACAGCAGCGGATTCGGTGCCGCCTGGCCAAGACCGCAGATCGAGGCATCGCGCATGGCGGTCGAGAGCTCTTCCAGCAGCTTTACGTCCCAGGGACCTTTGGCCATCAATTTGGCCGCCTTTTCCGTGCCGGCACGGCAAGGCGTGCATTGGCCGCAACTTTCGTCCTCGAAGAACTTCATCAAATTCAGGGCCGCGGCCTTGATGTCGTCCTTGTCGGACAGAATCACAACCGCATGCGACCCGACGAAGCAGCCATATTTTTCCAAAGTTCCGAAATCGAGCGGAATGTCGGCCATGGAGGCCGGCAGAATGCCGCCTGACGGCCCGCCCGGCAGATAGGCCTTGAAAACATGGCCCTCCTGCATGCCGCCGCAGAACTCGTCGACCAGTTCCTGCATGGTGATGCCGGCGGGCGCGAGCTTGACGCCCGGGTTCTTCACGCGGCCCGACACCGAGAAACTGCGGAAGCCTTTTCTTTCGTGGCGGCCTTGCGCGGTCATCCACTCGGCGCCCTTCTCGATGATGTCGCGGATCCAGAACATGGTCTCCACGTTCTGTTCGAGCGTCGGACGGCCGAACAAACCCACCTGCGCAACGTAGGGCGGACGATGGCGCGGCAGACCGCGCTTGCCTTCGATCGACTCGATCATCGCCGACTCTTCGCCGCAGATATAGGCGCCGGCGCCGCGGCGCAGATGCAGCTTCGTATGCGGTGAGAGGCCGGCTTTCTCGACCTTCTCGATCTCGTCGAGCAGCATCAGCCGCAGTTCGGGATATTCGTCGCGAATGTAAATGTATGTGTCGGGCGCCTCGACGACCCAGGCGGCAATCAACACGCCTTCGATGAAGCGATGCGGATCGCGTTCGAGATAGTAGCGGTCCTTGAAGGTGCCGGGCTCGCCTTCGTCGGCGTTCACCGCAAACATGCGCGGCGCGGGCTCGGCGCGCACCAGCGACCATTTGCGGCCGGTCGGAAATCCCGCACCGCCGAGACCGCGCAGATCCGGCATCGCTGACGATCTTGATGAGATCATCGCGCGTGCGTTTGTCCGCGAGACAAGCTTTCACCAGCGCATAACCACCGGACTTTTGATACGCGGCGAAATCGGCGCCCGGCGTCCACGCATGCGCGTGCGGCTTCGCCTTCACCGCTGCGGCAACATTGGCCGGCGTCGCCTTGAAGGTCTGCACATGGCCAACGGCAGCGACCGGCGCGCGATCGCAGGCGCCCATGCAAGGCGCGCGCACGACGCGAACGTCGCGGCCAAGTTTGCCAGGCAAATCCTTCAGCAATTTTTCAGCGCCCGCCATCGCGCACGACAGTGAATCGCAGACGCGCACGGTAACGGGAGGTGGCGGCATCTCGCCTTCCTTCACCACATCGAAATGCGCGTAGAAGGTCGCGACCTCATAAACTTCGGTCAGCGCCATCTTCATTTCGGCGGCAAGCGCGGCGAGATGGGCGGCGGAAATATAGCCGTACTGATCCTGGATGAGATGAAGATGCTCGATCAGCAGATCGCGCCGGCGCGGCCGGTCGGTGAGCAGCGACCGGATTTCGATCAGCGCCTGCGGATCGACCTGGCGTCCCTTGGGCGTGCGCGGCGGGCGGCGTCGGCCGGCGCGCGCGCCGGCGGGAACCGCGGGGGCCCCATGGTCTGTGACGCTCATCTCTTCTCCCTCTGAACATCAGGAAAACGCTTCTGAATCCCCCTAGGCAAGCCCTAGCCCCAAATCGAGCGATAGATGTTTTCTATTAACGCGCTCGTTCTGCTTGTAATTTCCGATGATGCTGCCTTAATTGGCTTTCCGAATGGCGACTTTGTTTCCGCGATGAAGGGGAAGCCGGAAACCGGTCATATCCGTACAGGTTGGGCGACACTTTGCTGGAAAAACTGGAATTTCTCCTCGCCTTGGCCCGCGAGAAGCATTTCGGCCGGGCGGCCGAAGCCTGCGGCGTCACCCAGCCAACACTGTCGGCCGGGGTGAAGCAGCTGGAGGACACTTTTGGCGTCTTGCTGGTCAATCGAGGTTCCCGTTTCCAGGGCTTTACCGCCGAAGGCGAGCGCGTGCTCGAATGGGCGCGTCGGATTGTCGGCGACACCCGCGCCATGCGTCAGGAGGTGCACGCACTCCGTCACGGACTCGCCGGGCGGCTTCGCCTTGCTGCAATCCCGACCGCACTCGCGATGGTGGAAACCCTCACAACGCCATTCCGCGCGCGCCATCCGGACGTCCAATTTACGGTGTTATCGCGTACATCGATCGAGATACTCGCACATCTGGAAAATCTCGAAATCGACGCTGGCCTCACCTACCTCGATAACGAACCGCTCGGCCGCGTGACCGCGATCCCGCTTTATCGTGAACGCTATCGCCTGCTGGTCGCCGCCGATGCCCCGCTTGGAGATCGTGAGTCAGTCACCTGGGCCGAGGTCGCTCAGGTCCCGCTGTGTCTTCTTACGCCCGACATGCAGAACCGGCGCATCATCGAACGGCTGCTGCGTGAGACCGGGATCGATCCGCATATCACGCTCGAATCGGATTCGATGATTGTGCTGTATTCGCACGTCCGCACCGGCCGCTGGGCCAGCGTGATGCCGGCTCGGCTCGCCGCGTCGCTCGGCCTGACGGATGTTTTGCGCTCAATCCCGATTGTTGGACCGGAAGCATCGCACACCATTGGCCTGGTAGCGCCGGCCCGTGAGCCGATGACGACACTGACGGCTGCCCTCGTTGCCGAAGCGCGTCGTGTTGCACCTTTATTGTCAGATTGAATTCACACTAGCCTTTAGTTGCATGCATGACGCGACAATAAATATGTGTAACGCGACGTAAAAAATAATCTCACATAAGATTTGGATCGGCATAGCGTTTCGCTATTGCGAAATTGAAAATCCCTATCGCCTCATAAGTCTTTCGCCGTTGATCTTCCTTCTGTGTCTGCGGACACTCCCGCGCACCAAAAACGCGCCGGGAAGGCACAGATTTCACGGGGGAGACGTATGAGCACAGCCGATCAAACGCTGACTGGAGTTGGTGGTATTTCGGGCATTCTGGACCGAGATCACATCATCGCCAAGGCCGGGTTCAATCGCTGGCTGGTGCCGCCGGCTGCACTTTCAATCCACCTCTGCATCGGCATGGCGTACGGTTTCAGCGTGTTTCTGGCTCCCGCTGTCGCGCGCAATCGGACTGACGGCGTCGAAGACCTGCCCCGACATGTCGCTCGCCAGTGAATTGGTTACGACAACTTGCGACTGGCGCATCGCCAGCCTCGGCTGGATGTTCACCTTGTTCTTTGTGCTCCTCGGCGTATCAGCCGCGATCTGGGGCGGTTGGCTGGAGCGTGTCGGACCACGCAAAGCCGGCGTTGTCGCTGCCCTATGCTGGTGCGGCGGATTCGATTGCTCGGCGCCATTGGCGTGCACACCCATCAGCTCTGGCTGATGTGGCTCGGCGCCGGCGTCCTCGGCGGCGTGGGTCTCGGCCTCGGCTACATCTCACCGGTTTCGACGCTGATGAAATGGTTTCCCGATCACCGCGGTATGGCGACAGGCATTTGCGATCGTCGGCTTCGGCGGCGGCGCCATGATCGGCGCGCCGCTCGCGAATATCCTCATCAACTATTTCAAGACACCCACTTCGATGTCGGTGTCTGGGAAACCTTCGTCGCCATGGGGGTCATCTATTTCTTCTTTATGATGGTCGGTGCCTTCAGCTATCGGGTCCCGCCCGCCGGCTGGCGTCCGGACGGATGGACGCCGCCGGCCAAGAAGAACGCGATGATTACCGAGCACAACGTCCACCTGAAGGACGCGCACAAGACACCGCAATTCTGGTTGATCTGGTGGGTACTCTGCCTGAACGTGTCGGCCGGCATCGGCGTGATCGGCATGGCGTCGCCAATGTTGCAGGAAATCTTTGCAGGTTCACTGGTCGGCTTGCCGGGCGTGAAATTCAACGCACTGTCAGCCGATCAACGCGTGGCCATTGCGGCGATCGCCGCCGGCTTCGCCGGTCTCTATCGCTGTTCAACATCGGCGGCCGGGTATTCTGGGCCTCGCTGTCCGACTTCATCGGCCGCAAGAATACCTACTATACGTTCTTCCTGCTCGGCATTGCGCTCTATGCTTTGGCACCTTGGGCGGCCAACAACGGCTCGAAAGCGCTGTTTGTCGGCTCCTTCTGCATCATCCTGTCAATGTACGGAGGCGGCTTCGCGACCGTGCCGGCTTATCTTGCCGACATGTTCGGAACGCAATTCGTGGGTGCGATCCACGGGCGCCTGCTGACCGCGTGGTCCACAGCGGGCATCATCGGCCCTGTGGTGGTCAACTACATCCGCGAAGCCCAACTGGCGGCCGGCGTGCCGCGCGACCACCTCTACGACTTCACCATGTACATTCTGGCCGGCATGCTGATCATTGGCCTGATCTGCAACTACCTCGTCAAGCCGGTTAATCCGAAGTGGTACATGAGCGCGGACGAAGTCGCGAAGCTGCAGGCCGCGAGCGCGAAAAGTGCGGCGGCAACACCATCGGGCTCATTCGGCATCGGCAAGGGCGGATTCGACGGCAAGGCCGCGTTGTTCTGGGCTTTCGTCGGTATTCCGCTGGCCTGGGGTGTGTGGAAGACGCTGGAAAGCGCCATCAAGATTTTCTGATCGCAAAATTCGACGCCGCGGAACGACCCTCTATATCGTTCCGCGGCATGTTTCGCTTCGACCGATCGCGCGAAATCCAATGGGGGAAGTTTATGTTTTACACTCGTGTTTCCATCGCCGCCGCAGCCCTGATATCGGCCATGATCGTAACGGCGGCGGCTCAGTCGCCGATGTCAGCGCCGAAAGAATCAAAGATGAAGTTGACGAAACAGAAGCTCAGCGAAATGCGCGCCAAGTGGAACGCCAATAAGCCGAAACTGAAATCCTGCCAGGCGGACGCCCGCAAAAAGGGGCTGGACGGCGATGACCGCTGGTTCTTCATCGAGGAGTGCATGAACAAGTCGTGATCGCCAGCGGACCCCGGCCGTTGCGTTTATCCTGCGGGTATGTTCGCGAATCGCAGCGTCAGGTGATTTACGCGATCCGCGTGCACGACGTCATTCTCGAACTGCACGAAATCGAGAATGTCGCCGCGCGCATGCGCGAGCGCCTGGCACATCGCGGGGAATCGTCAGCCGACGTCGTGATGGTACAGGGCGACGCCAAGGAAACATTGCGTCTTTTCGGAATGCCCTACTCGGTGAATCGCGTTCGCGCCGCTATGTTCAGCGCCGCAATCCGCTGGACGCCGATCGAACTCGACTAGCCGAAAGCTAAATCGGTGCGAGGGACGGCGATGGCATCTCGACGATGTCAGCGTCGTCATCTGCCATCTGTGCCAAGTCCTGTGCGGAGGGAGGCTTTTTCTTTGCACCCCGCTGCGACCGCTGTTTCATGCGCCGCTCGTAGAAGTTGACGATGTTACGGGCGGTTTCCTTGCTGAGCTTCCGATAGCGCTCAAAAGCCTCGGTGATTTCGTCGGGCTGCAGGCTGCGGTTGGCGACGTACATGACCAGTAGTTCGCGCGCAGTCGTCCAAGAACAGCCGGCGGCCTTGGCGAGGAGGAGCACCATATCTTCGCCCTCGTCGAGGAGTGCGCGTTCCACCAGATCAATGGGGAAAACACCAAGTCGGGCGAGCGCAACCGCCGTCTTCTCGAAATCCTGCGCATGCGCCGGACCGTGAACGCTGGCCTCCGTGATGGGCCGCACGTTGAAACGCCGTTTGGCTTCGCGCACGGCCGCGGTATGCGCGCGCGAACCTTTGCGAACCTCTTGCTGCATTTCCGTGGCAACGTCGTCGACGGAATCGCGAATGGCAGCGGCCATTCTCGGATTGGCGGCCTCGAGCTTGGCGCGGACGTTGGATGATGCCGCCTCCAGCAACTTGAGGAAGTATTGGCGCGGAATGTCGCTACGCTCGCCGAGAGCCAATGTCAGTTTGCGGTCATAGCGCGCGCGGGTCGTCAACTTGCCGTAGCCGGCAAGGGAAAAACGCGCGCCTTTGTTCTTGACGACCCGGTGAACGACGCGTTGATCGCCGCGCTCGACGAGGACATCGGTGACCGCCTCGCTCAATTTCAGGCGCTGCGCGATCGAAAACAGGTGGTCCTGGCTCTTGATCGTGGCGTTTTCAACGAGATCGTCGTCAGTCAACTGTTGCGAATGGACCAGCACCGGTCCTGCAACCTCGATCGCATCGTCGAATGCCAGCGAGCGAACTATCTTGGGCGGAGCGCGTTCCATGCTCGCCAGATGTTCCGCAAGTTTTGCGCGTGCCTTGACCTCGATATCGGCAGAGAGCTGCTCGAGCACGTCATCGAACAGCGCAATCTGGTCGTGCGAATAGCTACGCGAGCCCGCCGCAAACAGATCGGCGATGCGTTGAAGGATCCTCAGACGCTGGTCGGCGCTGCCGGTCGATGCCGACGCGATCAACTCGTCGAGCACCGAGCGGCTTTGCGCGAGCGCATTGGAATTCTGTGATGCGGCGGTGGCTGGCATGGGCAATGCTGGTTAACCGGTGGTTACTGGTCGCCTCGCGGTCCCGCGGGGAATTCCGCGCGACCGTAGCGGGTAGCAACCTACCGGAAACTTCCGAAAACTCGCTCTACAAGCACCATGCAAAAGTGCAAAAAATTTTAGGTAATTTGCCCGCCGCGACGCCAGCATAAGTGACGAAAGGCCCGCTTTTGGCGGGCCTTTGTCATTTATCGAGCCGTGGCGGAAGGTGTTAAAACAATCCGACAATCTGGCCCTGCGCGTTGACGTCAATGGAGTCGGCCGCCGGCACCTTGGGCAGGCCGGGCATGGTCATGATCTCACCGCAGATTGCCACGACGAACTCGGCGCCGGCGGAGAGCCGGACTTCGCGCACGTTGATGGTGTGGTCGGCCGGCGCGCCCTTGGCGTCCGGATTGGTCGAGAACGAGTACTGGGTCTTGGCGACGCAAATCGGCAATTTGCCGTAACCCATTTCTTCCCAAGTCTTGAGCTGATCCTTCACCGACTTGTCGGCAGTCACATTCTTGGCGCGGTAGATTTCGCGCGCGATCGTTTCGATCTTTTCGAACAACGGCATTTCGTCGGGATAGAGGAACTTGAGTTTGCTCTTGCCGTCGTCAATGACCTTGACCACCGCCTTGGCAACATCGGCCGCGCCCGCCCCGCCCATGGCCCAGTGATCGGCCATCAGCGCCTCGACGCCGAGCGCCTTGCATTTCTCTTTCACCAGCGCGATTTCGGCATCGGTGTCGGCGGAGAAGCGGTTGATCGACACCACCGCCGGTAGGCCGAATTTCTTGACGTTCTCCACATGGCGCTGAAGGTTGGCCATGCCAGCTTCGAGCGCCTTCAGGTTCTCGGACTTGAGGTCTTCCTTCTTGACGCCGCCATGCATCTTGAGCGCGCGGATAGTTGCGACCAGCACCACGCAATCAGGCGTGAGACCGGCTTTGCGGCACTTGATGTCGATGAATTTCTCGCCGCCAAGGTCGGCGCCGAAGCCCGCTTCCGTCACGACATAGTCCGCGAGTTTGAGCGCAGTCGTGGTCGCCAGCACCGAGTTGCAGCCATGCGCGATGTTGGCGAAGGGACCACCATGAATGAAGGCCGGCGTGCCCTCGAGCGTCTGCACCAGGTTGGGGGCAATCGCTTCCTTGAGCAGCGCAGCCATCGCGCCATGCGCCTTGAGATCGCGCGCGCGCACCGGCTTTCTGTCGCGGGTATAGCCGATGATGATATTGCCGAGACGTTCCTTGAGGTCGTCGAGGTTCTTGGCGAGGCAGAAAATCGCCATGACTTCAGAGGCAACGGTGATATCGAAGCCGGCCTCGCGCGGATAACCGTTGGCAACGCCGCCGAGCGAGCAGACGATTTCGCGCAGCGCGCGGTCGTTCATGTCCATGACGCGGCGCCATACGACGCGGCGCGAGTTGATTCCGAGTGAATTGCCCCAATAGATATGGTTATCGATCAGCGCCGAAAGCAGGTTGTGCGCCGACGTAATGGCGTGAAAATCGCCGGTGAAATGAAGATTGATGTCTTCCATCGGCACGACCTGGGCATAACCGCCGCCCGCGGCGCCGCCCTTCATACCGAATGAGGGCCCGAGGCTTGGCTCGCGCAGGCACAGCATCGCCTTCTTGCCGATGTGATTGAGCGCGTCGGTCAGACCCACCGTGGTGGTCGTCTTTCCCTCACCCGCCGGCGTCGGCGTAATCGCCGTGACGAGGATCAGCTTGCCGTTCGGCTTACTTTGCAGCGACTTGATGTAGTCCATCGACATCTTGGCCTTGTAGTGGCCGTAGGGGTCGAGATTCTCGGCGGCGATGCTGAGCTTTTCCTTCGCGATGTCGAGGATTGGCCGCTTCTTGGCGGCCTGCGAAATTTCGATGTCGGATTTCGGGCTTTGATGCTGCGAGGCGGGCATTGGAGTGTTTCCGTTATTTGAAATGAAGGCTAACCAAGGCGCGCCCCGGCGGCGAGCTTGGCGGTGGAGATGAATTCAGCGGCGTCGATCTTCTTGCCGCCGTCGGGCTGAACACGGGTGACCTTGAAGCGCCCATCGGCGCAGACCACGGTGAAGCTGTCGGCATCGATCGAGACCACTTCACCGAGCTTTCCGGCGATGCCTTTCGGGTCTTTCGCCGGCAGCGGCTTGGCGTCGAAGATCTTCAGCGTCTTGCCATCGAATGTCGTCCAGGCGCCCGGCGCCGGATTGCAGCCGCGGATCAGGCGATCGATCTGCTCCCAGGGCTTGCCCCAGTCGATCTTCGCGTTGCCGGGGCCGCAGCGGCCTTCATAAGTTGCCTTGGACTCGTCCTGCTTGATGCGCGGCGCCTTGCCGGCTTTCACCAGATCGACGCCTTCCAGCATCGCCTCGACGCCCATCGGGAACAGGCGGTCGAAATAGACGGTGCCGAGCGTGTCGGTGGCGGAGATCGGTGTTTTCCGGATCACCAAGATGTCGCCGGTATCGAGGCCGTTGTCGGGCCAGAAGATCGACAGGCCCGGCTTCCTTCTCGCCCTTGATGATCTGCCAGTTGATGGCGGAAGCGCCGCGATAGGCCGGCAGGAGCGACGGGTGGTACTGGATCGAGCCGTGGGTCGGGATATTGAGAAAGTCCTCGGGGACGAACAGCGTCACGAAGGCCATCACCTGCAGATCGGGCTTGAGCGCCTTGAATTCTTCCCAGACCTTCGGGTCCTTGTAGGACGCCGGCTGATAGACCGGCAGCTTGGCAGCGACTGCGGCTTCCTTGAGTGGATCGGCCTTGGCGCCTTCTTTTTCCGGGGCAACATAGACCGCAATCACATTTTCACCGCGCTTGAGCAGCGCCTCGAGCACGGCCTTGCCAAAGGCCTGCTGCCCGTGAACGACGATACGCATAGTCAACTCCCTCCCCAACTTGTCATCGCCGGGCTTGTCCCGGCGATCCCGATTACTCGGGCACTGCGTCCCTAATCGGGATGCCCGGGACGAGCCCGGGCATGACAGAGACTAAGCCGCCTTTTCTTCCTTCTTCGGCGCGCTCAGAGCGCCGGAGTTCTTGATTTCGTTGACCTCCGCGGCCTTGAAGCCGAGCACGTCCGTGAGGATTTCGTCCGTGTGCTCGCCCAAAAGCGGAGATCGTTTCACCTCGGATATCGAGTCCGACATCTTGATCGGATTGCCGACGGTCAGATATTTGCCGCGGGTCGGATGATCGACCTCGACAACGGTGCCGGTCTTGCGCAGCGACGGCTCTTCGGCGATTTCCTTCATCGACAGGATCGGACCGACCGGGATATCGACATTGTTGCACAATTCCATGACCTCGAACTTGGTCTTGGTCATGGTCCATTGCTCGATCCGGGCAAAGATCTGCTTGAGCTTCGGCAGCCGCGCGCGCGGCGTGGCGTATTCCGGATCGGTCTTCCAGGTGGGCTCGCCGATCAGATCGCAGATCGCCTGCCAGACCGGAGCCTGGGTAATGAAGTAGATGTACGCGTCCGGATCATTCTCCCAGCCCTTGCACTTGAGGATCCAGCCCGGCTGACCGCCGCCGGAATCGTTGCCGGCGCGCGGCACCGAATCTCCGAACGCAACGCCTTCACCGTACTGGCTGTATTCCGTGAGCGGACCAGCCTTCAGGCGCTGCTGGTCGCGCAGCTTGACGCGGCAGAGATTGAGCACGCCATCCTGCATGGCGGCGAGCACCTTCTGCCCGCGGCCGGTGCGGTTGCGCTGGTAGAGCGCGCAAACGATGCCGAGCGCCAGATGCAGGCCGGTGCCGCTGTCGCCGATCTGTGCGCCGGTCACCAGCGGCGGACCTTCACGGAAGCCCGTTGTCGAGGCCGAACCGCCGGCACACTGCGCGACGTTCTCGTAGACTTTGCAATCTTCGTAAGGACCGGGACCAAAGCCCTTGACCGAGGCGACGATCATGCGCGGGTTGAGCTTGTGAATGTGCTCCCAGGTCAGCCCCATGCGATCGAGCGCGCCCGGCGCGAAATTCTCCACCAGCACGTCGCACTTTTTGATCAGTTCATCGAGTACACGCTTGCCCTGCGGATGCTTGGAGTCGACGGTGATCGAACGTTTGTTGTGATTGAGCATCGTGAAGTAGAGCGAGTCCGCGCCCTTCACATCGACGAGCTGGCCGCGGGTGATGTCACCGACGCCCGGACGCTCGACCTTGATGACGTCAGCGCCCATCCAGGCAAGAAGCTGCGTGCAGGTCGGGCCCGATTGCACGTGCGTGAAATCGAGGATCCGCACGCCGGTGAGCGCCTTGCCGTCCTGACCGAACGGCTTTGACGACGGCCTTGGCAGGTGACCATTGCCATTGGCCTTCTTTGCCGCCGGTTTCCGGGCGGCAAGTTTCACCACCTTGCGAGCCCGCTTTTTCGATGCGGCTTTCGCCATTTTCTGTTTCTTCTTGGCCATTGTGCCTGTCCTCCGAATCCAGTTCTGCGTGATGTCCCTGACGAGCGGCGCAGCAGTCCCTGCCGCGCCCTGCTCCCCTTATTTCTTCTTCAGCTTGCTTTGCGGATTGAGATTGCCGATCCGGCCGCTCTCGCTGCCGGCCGCCGGGTCGAGCACCGCGTTGATGAGCGTCGGCTTGCCGGAATCCATGGCGGCGTTGACGGCGCGCCTGAGTTCGTCGGGGGACGTCGCGTTGACGCCGACGCCGCCGAAACCCTCCATCATCTTGTCGTAGCGCGAGCCCTTCACGAATACGGTCGGCGCCGGATCCGAGCTTACGGTGTTAACGTCGGTACCGCGATAAATGCCATCGTTATTGAAGATGACGATGCAGACCGGCAGCTTGTACCGGCAGATCGTTTCGACCTCCATGCCGGAGAAACCGAAAGCGCTGTCGCCTTCCACCGCGAGCACCGGCTTGCCGGTTTCGATGGCCGCGGCGATGGAATAGCCCATACCGATGCCCATAATGCCCCAGGTGCCGACGTCCAGCCGCTTGCGCGGCTGATACATGTCAATGATGCCGCGCGCGAGATCGAGCGTGTTGGCACCCTCGTTGACGAGGATCGCGTCTGGCCGCTCCTTGATGATCGTGCGCAGCACACCGAGCGCGCCGTGGTAGTCCATCGGCGAATTGTTGTTCATCAGCCGCGGCGCCATTTTGGTGACGTTCTCTTCGCGCTTCTTGCTGACGGCGCTGGTCCAGTCCGCCGGCGGGGCCGGCCAATTGCCGCCCATACCGTGCAGCAGCGCGGCGACGCATGAACCAATATCGCCAACCACCGGCGCGACGATCTCGACGTTCGAGTCCATTTCCTTGGGCTCGATATCGATCTGGATGAACTTCTTTGGCGCCTCACCCCAGGTCTTGCCCTTGCCATGCGAAAGCAACCAGTTCAGCCGGGCGCCGATCAGCATGACGACGTCTGCAGTCTTTCAGCACCGTCGAGCGCGCCGCACCCGCGCATTGCGGATGCGTGTCAGGCAGCAATCCCTTGCCCATGCTCATCGGCAGGAACGGAATGCCGCTCTTTTCGACCAGCGCACGAATCGCGTCATCGGCCTGCGCATAGGCCGCGCCCTTACCGAGGATGATCAGCGGTCGTTTGGCGCTCTTGAGCACATCGAGCGCGCGTTTTATGGCGTCAGGCGCCGGTATTTGCGCCGGCGCCGGGTCGATGACCTTGACGAGCGACTTGCGTCCAGCCTCGGCGTCCATCACCTGCCCGAACAGCTTGGCCGGCAGGTCGAGATAGACGCCGCCGGGACGCCCCGATACAGCCGCACGGATTGCGCGTGCCAGCCCGATGCCGATGTCTTGTGCGTGCAGCACGCGGAAGGCCGCTTTGCACAGCGGCTTGGCGATCGCGAGTTGATCCATCTCTTCATAGTCGCCCTGCTGCAAGTCGACGATCTCACGCTCCGACGAACCTGACATCAGGATCATCGGGAAGCAGTTCGTCGTGGCGTGGGCGAGCGCGGTTAGACCATTGAGAAAGCCGGGCGCCGAGACCGTGAGGCACACGCCGGGCTTTTTCGTCAGGAAGCCGGCGATCGACGCTGCATAACCGGCGTTCTGTTCGTGGCGGAACGAGATGACGCGGATACCCTCGGCCTGCGCCATACGGCCGAAATCCGTGATTGGAATACCGGGCACGCCGTAGATCGTGTTGAGGCCGTTGAGCTTCAGCGCATCGATAATGAGGTGGAAGCCATCCGTCAGCTCGCGCTCTGTTTCAGCGGCATCTGCCGGTTTTTCTTTCACTGCTGCATCAGCCATGGGAGTCCTCCCGCTCTTCTGTTCGTTTAATCGAGATAATCGGCATAGCGCGCGACATGATCGGCAAGGCCGAGGGCGTGATCGCGCACCAGTTCTCCGGCGCGATCAGTTGCGCGCGCTTCCAGTGCTTCGATGATGTTCATGTGGTCGCGGATTGAACGGTCGGCACGGTCCTTCTCGCCGATCGTTGTGCGCCGGATCATACGCATATGCGTGAAAAGATTTTCGGCGAGGTCGATCAGGACGTCGTTGTGACTGAGCCTGATGATGGTCTGGTGGAACTCGATATTGACATCCGAATACTCGTCCAGATGCGCCCGCAGCTTGCCGTTTTCGAAGGTCGCGAACATCTTGCGCAATCCGGCGATTTCTTCGTCGGTCGCGGTTTGCGTGATCAGTCGCGCCGCCATGCTTTCCAGCGCCGCCCAGGCGGTGATCATCTCGATCACCTCGCGCCTGGTTTTGCGCACCACATAGATGCCGCGGCGCGGGACCGAGCGGACAAAGCCTTCGCTCTCGAGCTGAGCCATCGCCTCGCGCACCGGCGTACGGCTAATGCCGAAGTCCTGGGCAAGTTTGCGCTCGTCCAGCCGGATATCGTCGCGGTTTCGATAGATGTCCATCGCCACGATCGCGTTCTTCAGCGCGGCATAGGCCTTGTGCTTGAAGCTCGGCGTGACGTCGATCGGCTGGAGTGCCGGGTGCGGCGCGAGCGGCGCGCGGGCTGCGGCTCCACGCTCGGAAACACTGACGCGACGGGGGTTACGGTCTCGGGTACTCATGCTGGTATACAATATGCCAGATGCCCCAGCATGCGGCAACCGCCGCATATTTTCGAAGATCATCTCGGAATCGGGCGATACCGTTAAAATTCAGGAGCCCGACGGTCGAGCGGATCTTATTCCGCCGGCCGCAGCTTGCCCGAACGCAGCCGCGTCCAGCCGGCCTGGATCATCGGCCAGAACAGCGCGATCAGACCAAGCCCCATGATCGTGCTCACAAGCCCGTTCGAGAAGAATACGCCAAGGCTCCCTTGCGAAGCCAGAAGCGACTGGCGGAATCCTTCTTCGGCCTTGTCACCCAGCACGATCGCCAGCACCATCGGCGCCATCGGATAGTTGCACTTCTTCATGAAGTAACCGGCAATGCCGAACACGACCATCATTACGACATCGAACGTGTTGTTGTGCACGGTGTAGGCGCCGATTGCGCAGAAGACCATGATCACCGGCGCAATTACGCTGAAGGGAATGCGCAGGATCGAGGCAAACAGCGGGACGCAGGTCAGCACGATCAGCAGGCCGACGATATTGCCCATATACATGCTGGCGATCAGTCCCCACACAAAATCCTTCTGCTCGACGAAGAGCAGTGGGCCCGGCTGCAAACCCCAGATCAGCAGTCCGCCGAGCAACACCGCCGCGGTCGGCGAGCCGGGCACGCCAAGTGCGATCATCGGCAGCAGCGCCGAGGTGCCGGCAGCGTGAGCCGCGGTCTCTGGCGCGATCACGCCTTCGATCTCGCCATTGCCGAAATTATGCCCATGCTTGGAAATGCGCTTGGCAATGCCGTAGCTCATGAAGGATGCCGGCGTGGCACCCGCCGGGCTGATCCCCATCCAGCATCCGATCAAGCACGAGCGTAGATAGAGCAGCCAATAGCGCGGTAGCTTCGCCCAGGTCTGAAGCACGACCTTCATATTCAGAGCGGCCGGCTTGCCGCGGAAACTCAGGCCTTCTTCCATGGTCAGCAGAATTTCGCCGATGCCGAAAAGGCCGATCACCGCGATCAGGAAGTCAAAGCCGTTGAGCATCTGTTCAACGCCGAAGGTAAGCCGCAATTGCCCGGTCATCTGGTCGAGACCGACGGCGCCAAGCCCGAAGCCCAGCATCATCGAGGCGACGGTCTTGAATGGCGGCTCCTTGCTCAATCCGACGAAGCTGCAGAATGCGAGAAAATAGACCGAGAAGATTTCAGGAGGGCCGAAGCGCAAGGCAAAACTGGCCACCAGCGGCGCCACCAGCGTGATGATAATCACTGCGAACAGCGCGCCAACGAACGACGAAGTGAAAGCCGCGGTCAGCGCCTCACCGGCTTTGCCGTTCTGCGCCATCGGATAGCCGTCGAACGTCGTCGCCACCGACCATGGCTCGCCCGGTATGTTGAACAAAATTGAGGTTATGGCGCCGCCAAACAATGCGCCCCAGTAAATACACGAGAGCATGATGATTGCCGACGTCGGCGACATGGAAAACGTCAGCGGCAGCAGGATTGCAACGCCGTTGGCTCCTCCAAGGCCTGGCAACACGCCGACGATGACCCCAAGCACAATTCCGACGACCATCAGCACCAGGTTGAACGGCTGCACGACCACTGCAAAGCCGTGGAAAAGATTGCCAATGTCTTCCATAAACCCGTCTCTTGATTATCCGAGCGTTGTCCCCAAACCGCCGGCGCAATAGCGCACGGCGGCCATCAGGTCTTCAATATCCCAGGAAGCTTTCGAGCGGCCCCTTCGGTAGTGGGACCAGGAACCAGATCTCGAACATCAGGAATGTCAGAACCGGAACCCCCACCGCAACCGCCACAGCTGTGTGCCACGCATAGTTTCCGAACCAGCGCATGAAGAATACGATCAACAGAGCGGACGCGACATACATTCCGAGAAAAGGCACCAGCGCAACGTAGATGATGGTTGGCACCAGGACCGAAATGACCTGCCGGAGCTGGCCCCATTCCGCGAACACCTTACCTTGCCCAGATGTCGCGAGCACCGTCAGCAGATTCACTGCGCAAGAGATCAGAACAACGAGGCTGACATAGAACGGAAAAAAGCCGGCGCGCGGCCCTTCATCGCCCCAACCAATTCCGACTTTCAAACTTCCATAGATTCCGATCAGCGCGAGGAGTGCCATGAACCCGGCCACTCCGATTTCGACGCTCCGGTGGGACGGACCCGCCCCACCGGTTTCGTTTGCTGTCTGATTCATTACACCCTCAAGTGGCTGCGGTCGAAACAACCGCAGTTAGTTGGTCTTGGCGAGGAAGCCGGCGTCTTTCATCAGGCCTTCGTGCAGCTTCTCCGCGTCGGACACCCACTTGGTATACTCGGCGCCGGTCATGAAGGTCGTGTTGAATGCGCCATCACTCATCAATTTCTTCCACTCGGGCGTCTCGCGTACTTTCTTGAACAGGTCGACATAATAGGCGACCTCGTCCGGAGTGACACCCGGCGGCATGAAGTACCCGCGCAGCATCAGGTATTCGACATCGAGGCCTTGCGACTTGCAGGTCGGAATGTCGTTCCACGACATGTCACCGGCAATCTTGTCGTGATAATCTAACTTCTTGCTGTCAAATACGCAGAGCGGGCGCAGTTTTCCAGCGCGCCAGTGCGCAACGGCTTCGATCGGATTGTTCACCGTTGAGTCGACGTGATCGCCGACGAGCTGCACGGCAACGGCGCCACCGCCTTTGTAAGGAATGTAAGTCATCTTTTTGCCGGTCGCCTTTTCGAGAGCGACCGTGATGATCTGGTCTTCCTGCTTGGAGCCGGTGCCCCCCATCTTGAAAGTATTATCTGGCGCAGCCTTGATCGCGTCGATGTAGTCCTTTGTGGTCTTGTACGGCTTGTCGGCATTGACCCATAGGACGAATTCATCGAGCGCCATCATCGAAACCGGTGTCAGATCCTTCCAGTTGAATGGAATGCCGGTCGCAAGCGGCGTGGTGAACAAGTTCGAGAGCGTGATGATCAGCTTGTGCGCATCACCCTTCGCATTCTTGGCAGCCAGGAAGCCCTCGCCGCCGGCACCGCCCGACTGATTGATCACAACCACCGACTGCTTGGACAAATTGTGCTTGGTGATGATGCCCTGCATCACACGCGCCATCTGGTCCGCGCCACCGCCGGTACCTGCCGGCACGATAATTTCGATGGGCTTGGTGGGCTCCCACGCTTGGGCGGGCGCCGACAGCGCAACAGCCCCGCCAATAAAGGCGGCGGCAAATCCTAAAAGTTGCGTCGTAGTTCGCATTTTCACTCCTCCCTAAGGTCCTCCGCTTGGCCAATCTTCTTGTCGGCTCAGCGACTATTCGTCACCCATATAGT
>CAVYER010000001.1:0-20000 GCA_963767515.1 uncultured Alphaproteobacteria bacterium | reverse complement strand
GCCCATTTTTGTAGGGCCGGCGACCATCCCTAGCTTACCATCAGGAGATTGCGCGGATCGCCGAATAAACAATGCCTTAATCCATGTCCGCGCCGCACTGAGGCCATATTCCTGCGTCGTCCTTAAGCTTCGTTCGAGGGACGGAATCGCAACGGGGGCCTTCAGCCGCCGTCAATCAGGCCAATTAACCGGGTCCAGGCGCCGTCATTGACGGCCTATGGACCAACCGGCATCGTGCCGGCCATTGATTCACGCGGCCTGCCGACAGCGTCTGGGGCAAATTTGGTTGCGGCAGTCGCCTTCGATCCGAGGCGCAGGGGACGGCGAGCTTGGACCAAACACGGTCGCGCGGCGCATATCGATCACGGCAGACCGACGCCATTGAGCTCGGTAACGAACCGCCACTGTCAGTCGACGGCGGGTCGAGCGGATTCGTCGATCGCCGTCGCGTTTCGGTCCAGTGGTTTGCCGGCACGATCCTGACCGCACTTTGCGGCGCTGCTCTCATGGGCGGCGCCGTTTTCACGTCGCTCGATGGCGAGACCACTTTCGCATCATTGCCGGAACGGGTCGAAGTCGCGCTGCGCGGCGCCCTTGGTGTCGGCGCCGAGAAGGGCACGCACAAGAGCGACCGCCTGCCAACGGCCGAAGAGCCTTCGTTCGCCCGCCAGGTGATCCGGGTTTCTACGATCAACCGGGTCGGCAACCATGAAGTCGTGCGCGTGCGTCCGTTTGTGCGCATTGCCGGCAATTTGTCGCTCACCGTTTCCGATCTCTCCGCCAATATTCCTCCATTCAATCCGCAACGTCTGCTCGCCGAGTCCGCGCCCGGCGGCGGTTCCGCGTCGGACGATGCACCGGCTGCAGAGCCGGATGCCGAAGTCGCTTTCGTGATGCGCGACATGGCGCCGATCATGCCGAAACTCAAAATCGCGCTGCAAACTCCAACTGATGAAGTCGTGGCGCGCGTGCGGGAAGCCGCCGAGTGGAGCGACAAAGCCGCCAATCATTTGCCGGTGGCCGCCAATATCACCGGCATCAAGCTCGCGTATGCCGGCGACGGGAATGTCGACCCTTACGCAGGATTTGAAGCGCGTATCGTTCCCGAGAACATTACATTGCTGCCGAAAACCGCGAACCAGACGACCGGCGGTAACGCGCTCAATGAAAAACTGATCATCGCCAAGAAAGGCGAAAGCGTTCCGACCATCCTGCGCGATCTCGGCGCTACGCCCGCGGACATCAGCGCCGTCGTCCGCGTGCTTGGGCCGCGCGGCCTCGACGGCGGCATCAAGGAAGGCCAGAAGCTACGCGTGCTGATGGCGCCGGTTCTCGGCGGCCAGCGGCTGCAGCCGATCCGCGTGATCGTGGCTGGCGATTCTCGGAATCGACGCCGTGGTGGCACTGGCGGACACCGGAAAATATGTGTCGGTCGACGTCAAGAATGTCGATACGGAAGTTGCCGACAATTCCGACGACAATGGCGAAGATGACGGCTCAGGCGTTCGTCTCTATCAAAGTGTTTACGAAACCGCGCTGCGAAACCGCATTCCCCGCCCCATTATCGAAGACCTGATCCGCATCTACTCCTACGACGTCGATTTCCAGCGCAAAGTGCAGCCCGGCGATTCCTTTGAGGTTCTCTACGCGGGTGAGGAGGAGACGCCAGTCGCCGACAGCCGCAACGAAGTGCTGTTCGCGACGCTCACCGTCGGCGGCGAGACGAAAAAGTTTTATCGCTTCCAGTCGCCGGATGACGGACTGGTCGACTACTACGACGAGACCGGCAAGAGCGCGAAGAAATTCCTGGTTCGCAAACCAGTCCTTGCCGGAATCATGCGCTCCGGCTTCGGCCTGCGGCGCCATCCGATCCTCGGCTATACCAAGATGCACACCGGCGTGGATTGGGCGGCGCCGAGCGGCACGCCGATCTATGCCTCCGGCAATGGCGTTGTTGAGAAAGCCGGTTGGGAATCCGGGTACGGCAAGTACGTCCGCATCCGCCATACTAACGGTTATGAAACGGCCTATGGCCACATGACTGCGTTTGCGCGCGGTATCGATGAAAATACGCGTGTGCGCCAGGGGCAGGTCATCGGCTTCGTCGGCTCCACCGGACTTTCGACCGGCTCGCACCTCCACTACGAAATTCTGGTCAACGGCCGCTTTGTCGACCCGATGCGCATCAAGTTGCCACGTGGCCGCGTGCTCGAAGGACCAATGCTGGCAGGCTTCGAGCAGGAACGCGAACGGCTGGACGGCATCATGGCGCGCAAGCCGGCACGCGTAGCATCAACCGCGCCGACGACCCGATAAGCCCCGTTGCCGCTCATTCCCGCGCAAGCGGGAATCCAGCCCGAAACTCATTGAACAAGTTAAAGACTGGCTCCCCGCTTTCGCGGGGACGAGCGGTTGTTTGCGCTAGATTCGCCTTACGCTGCCTGCGCGAGCTTGCCGTTGAAGGTCAGGCCGAGCTTGTCACCGGAGATCTTGACCTTCTCACCGTCCTTGATCGTGCCCGCGAGAATCATTTCCGCGAGCGGATCCTGTACGGATTTTTGAATCACGCGCTTTAGAGGCCGCGCGCCGTAGGCGGGGTCCCAACCTTTTTCCGCCAACCAGTCACGCGCGCTCGGTTCAAGCGTGATGACGATCTTGCGGTCGTCCAGAAGCTTTTGCAGCCGCGTCATCTGGATATCCACGATGCGGCCCATTTCCGACTTCTTGAGGCGGTGGAACAGGATGATTTCATCAACTCGGTTGAGGAATTCCGGGCGAAACGCCGCACGCACCACCGTCATCACCTGATCTTTAACGGCATCGGTGTCCTCGCCTTCTGGCTGATTGACCAGGAAATCCGCACCGAGATTCGACGTCATGACGATCAACGTGTTCCGGAAATCAACGGTATGGCCCTGCCCGTCCGTCAAGCGGCCATCGTCGAGCACCTGCAACAGAACGTTGAAGACATCCGGGTGCGCTTTTTCGATCTCGTCAAACAGAATGACCTGGTAGGGCCGCCGCCGTACCGCTTCGGTCAGTGCGCCGCCTTCGTCATAGCCGACATAGCCCGGCGGCGCGCCGATCAGCCGCGCGACCGAGTGCTTCTCCATGTATTCCGACATGTCGATGCGGATCAGCGCGTTCTCGTCGTCGAACAAATAGGCAGCCAAGGCTTTTGTCAGTTCGGTCTTTCCGACGCCGGTCGGCCCTAAGAACATGAACGAGCCGATCGGCCGGTGCGGATCCTGCAAACCGGCGCGCGCACGCCGCACCGCGGTCGACACCGCCTGTACGGCTTCTTTCTGGCCGATGACTCGCTTGGCGAGTTCATCTTCCATACGCAGCAATTTTTCCTTCTCGCCTTCGAGCATGCGGTCGACCGGCACGCCGGTCCAGCGCGACACCACCCCCGCGACGTGATCGGCGGTCACGGTCTCTTCGACCATGGCTCCCTTGGCGGAAGCTTCCGAGCCTTCGGTCGTTTTTAACTTCTTTTCCAGCTCCGGAATCCGACCGTAGGCCAGTTCGCCGGCGCGCTGGTATTCACCCTTGCGCTGCGCATTGGCGAGTTCGGCGCGCAACTGGTCGAGCTCGGTCTTGAGCTTCTGGGCGTCCGACAATTTCTCCTTTTCCGCCTTCCAGCGCGCGGTGATATCGGCGGATTGTTTCTCAAGCGCCTTTAGTTCGGTCTCCAGCCGCTTGAGGCGGTCCTTGGAGCCGGCGTCTTTTTCTTTTTTCAGCGCCTCCTGCTCAATCTTGAGCCGCACGACTTCGCGGTCGATGGAATCGAGTTCCTCCGGTTTGGAATCGACCTGCATCTTCAGGCGCGCGCCGGCCTCATCGATCAAGTCGATCGCCTTGTCGGGCAAGAAGCGGTCGGTGATGTAACGGTTCGACAGCGTTGCCGCGGCCACGATCGCCGAATCGGCAATGCGGACGCCGTGATGCTGTTCGTATTTGTCCTTCAAGCCGCGCAGGATCGAGATGGTGTCTTCAACTGTCGGCTCGGATACAAACACCGGCTGGAAACGCCGCGCCAGCGCGGCGTCCTTCTCGACGTGCTTCTTGTATTCGTCGAGCGTGGTGGCGCCGATACAATGCAGTTCGCCGCGCGCCAGCGCAGGCTTGAGCAAATTGGAAGCATCCATGGCGCCGTCTGCCTTGCCGGCACCGATGAGCGTGTGCATTTCGTCGATGAACAGCACGATGCCGCCTTCGGCCGAAGTGACTTCGTTCAGGACGGCCTTGAGCCGCTCCTCAAATTCGCCGCGATATTTGGCGCCGGCGATCAAGGCACCGAGATCGAGCGCGAGCAGCTTTTTATCTTGCAGGCTCTCCGGTACGTCGCCGTTGACGATGCGCAACGCCAGACCCTCGACGATCGCGGTCTTGCCGACGCCAGGCTCACCGATCAGCACCGGGTTATTCTTGGTACGGCGCGACAAGACTTGAATGGTACGGCGGATTTCCTCGTCGCGGCCGATGACCGGATCGAGCTTGCCGTCGCGTGCGGCCTGCGTCAGGTCGCGGGCATATTTCTTCAGCGCGTCATAGGCGTTTTCGGCCGAGGCGGAGTCGGCGGTGCGGCCCTTGCGCAGGGTTTCAATGGCGGCATTGAGGTTCTGCGGTGTGACGCCGGCCTTGGCGAGAATTTTTCCAGCGTCGCTGTCCTTCTCAATTGCCAGCGCCAGCAGCAGGCGTTCAACGGTAACGAAACTGTCGCCGGCCTTCTCACCGGCCTTTTCGGCGGCGTCGAACACGCGGGCCAGACCCGGCGCCAGATAAACCTGGCCGGCTCCTGCCCCGGACACTTTCGGAATTTTTGCCAGCGCCGCTTCGACTGCCTGCAATGCCTGGCGGGAATTACCGCCGGAGCGGTCGATCAGTCCGGCCGCCAACCCCTCCGGGTCATCGAGCAGAACTTTGAGCAAGTGCTCGGGGGCGAACTGCTGGTGACCCTCGCGCAGGGCCATGGATTGCGCCGATTGGACGAAGCCCTTGGCGCGGTCGGTGTATTTCTCGAAATTCATGCCTCAACTCCCTCGGCCCATGATGGCGCCGGTCTCTGCCGGGCCCCGCTAAGGCGACCCGGTTGGTCCATTATGTGGGTGCATTTATTGCAGTTTGAAGAGGGAGTTTGCTTGATATAGGTCAGCATTAATCCTCGCCGCGGTGGCTGTTAAAGTGGCTGAAAATCAATGGCATCCGAACCCGCTTCCCTTCGCGCGATCTATCGATACCCGGTCAAAGGACTGTCGCCGCAGCCGATGGAGCGCACCCGCCTTGCGGTTGGTCATACGATCCCGGCCGACCGGCTCTATGCCATCGAGAATGGCCCCTGCGGGTTCGATCCCACCGCCCCTGCCTATTTTCCCAAGCAACGCTTCCTGATGCTGATGCGCAATGAGCGCCTGGCCATGCTGCGGACCGACTACGATGAAGCCGACCACACCCTGACGATCCACTGGGAGGGCCGCCAGGCAGCCCGCGGTGACCTGCGCAGCAAGGATGGAAGGCTCGCGATCGAGGCCTTCTTCCGCCGTTTCATGCCGAAAGAATTACGCGGACCTCCCAAGGTATTGCATGGCGAGGATCACAGCTTCTCGGATGTGGCCAGAAAGGTGGTGTCGATAATCAACCTCGCCTCTGTGGCAGCGGTGGAAGATGCCGCCGGCGCGCCGGTCAATCCATTACGTTTTCGCGGCAACCTCTATATTGCGGGCTGGCCGGCGTGGCGTGAATTCGACCTGCTCGGCGCGGAACTCACGATTGGCCAAACTGCACGGCTGAAAGTGGTCAAACGAATTCAGCGCTGTGCGGCCACGGATGTTGATCCCGAAACCGGAATCCGCGACCTGACCCTTCCGCGCACGTTGCTGGAAAATTTCGACCACACCGATTGCGGCGTCTATGCCGAAGTCATTGCTCCAGGAGACATCAGCATTGGTGACTTGATCAATACTGTAGAAACCTGACGTCGGCCTTATCACAATAAAAAACGCGCCCTGCATACGACAGGGCGCGTTTTTATTGTTTAGCGGAACTCGGTTAGCCGCCTGGCAATACATAGGCGCTGATGCGCCCGGCCGGATAAACGGACTCGGCAACCGTGTGATTGTGGTTGCCGGAGACGATGATCGGGTTGCCGTTCGGATCAACGCCGCTGACCACGCCAACATGGCCGCCGCCGCGGCGGCCCATTACGGCGATGGCGCCGACTTGGGGGCCACTCACGCGCTGGCCGTAATGCGTATAAGCACTGGCAAGATTGCCACCGCCGGAATGGCCGGTGCGCTTGAGCACCATATCCATGAACGCGCCACACCACAGGCTGCCGCGTCCTGTCGGGTTGGTGCCGATGTATTTACGTGCCTCGCTGACCAGCGAATCGCTGGTCGCACCGCCATAGGCCGAGTTCGAATGCGACTGGGCCTGGGCACGCGCCTCGGCGATGGCAAGGGATCGGCGGCCATGACGGCGGCCTTGGCCGATGCTCTCGCCACCCATTGTTTCGGCCGATTGCGTTGCGTTGAATGAATAACGCACGTCTCGATCAGCACCGTACGGCTGCGACGGAACCGCAGTTTGCATGACGGCCGCACGTGAGTGCCTATGGTGGTGGACGGGTCTTGCGAGGGCCGTCGTTGCAAGAGCCGCAACCGCCACCGAACACAACAGTACTGTCGCCCGTCTTGTTTTAAGTGTCATCAGATTAGTCCCCTTAGCTATACAAGCAAAACACCTGGAACAAATAGAATCAGCGCCAGGTACGGTGTCCAAACGCCGTTCCGGTATGGCATTTTCGTGATCATTGGAAGGTCATTTCGTGGAACGCATAGCAGATATTCCATCGGAATACCGCTGACACAAAAATTATACCTCTTATGAAAATTGATTTACTCATTGCAATACTCGAATACTGCTTTCGCTCCAACCTATACTTGGAAGCGAAGTTATGCAGGCGCTGCAGCACAGTTAAAGTTGCTGCGCTGCACTTTCAGACCGGGATTTATGCGTGAAGCGAAGCCGCCTCAGCCCTTCCGGCTGAGGAGAAAAACGGCTTGTTCCCCAAAAAGGTTCCAGAACCACCAGGGAGCATTGAGGCGGAGCGGTTTGCCCCAGGCATTCAGCGCCACCGCCTTTTCCATCTGGACCCCGATTTCCGTGCAGAGCTGACGGAAATCCTTGATCGTGCAGTGGTGGATATTCGGCGTGTCGTACCAGCTGTAGGGCAGGATATCGGTCTGCGGCATGTGGCCGGCGAAGAGCAACTGAAGCCGGACCTGCCAATGGCCGAAGTTCGGAAATGACACAATCGCGTGGCTGCCGATCCGCAGCATGTGTTCAAGCACCGCGCGCGGATGACGGGTCGCCTGCAGGGTCTGCGACAGGATCACGTAGTCGAAAGCGTCGTCCGGGTAGTCGCCGAGATCGGTATCGGCGTCGCCCTGTATCACGGCGAGCCCCTTCGCCACGCATTCATTCACGCCTTCGCGCGAGAGCTCGATGCCGCGGCCATCGATGCCCCGGCTTTCGCTCAGGATCCGCAAAAGCTCGCCATCGCCGCACCCGACGTCGAGCACCTTGGCGCCGCGCTCGACCATTTCCGCAACCAGCACCAAGTCGACGCGGGCGCCGCCCGGCGTGCGCGGGATGTTGGCAACGGTCAGTTCGGAGTTATCGCGATTGAGCATGTTCATTGCTCGGCTTTCGGCCCAAGTCCGCGCGCCTTGCCGGCTCCGTCGAGAAAGCCGCGCACAATCGCGAATAATTCCGGCTCGTCGAGCAGGAACGCATCATGACCCTTGTCGGTGACGATTTCGGCAAACGAGACACGCGCGCCGGCGGCGTTCAGCGCATGCACGACCGCGCGCGATTCCGATGTCGGGAATAACCAATCGCTGGTGAATGAAATCAGGCAGAAGCGGGTCGGCGTACGCTTGAAGGCGTTCGCCAGCACTCCGTTGTGATCGGCAGCGAGATCAAAATAATCCATGGCACGCGTCAGATAGAGATAGGAATTCGCGTCAAAACGCTCGACGAACGAAATACCCTGGTGACGCAAATAGGATTCGACCTCGAAGTCCGCGTCGAACGAGAAGGTCGGATTCTCGCGATCTTGAAACTTGCGTCCGAATTTCCGGTGGAGTGCGGCGTCCGACAGATAGGTGATATGTGCGCCCATGCGCGCGACAGCGAAGTCCGCGCCGCGGATTGGTGCCCTCCAGATGATAGCGACCGCCGCGCCATTCCGGATCGGCCATGATTGCTTGCCGGCCCACCTCATGGAACGCGATGTTCTGCGCTGAATGGCGCGTGGCGCACGCGATTGGCAGCGCCGAAAACACGCGCTGCGGGTAGCTCGCTGCCCATTGCAGAACCTGCATGCCGCCCATCGAGCCGCCGGCCACGAAAACAAACTGTCGATGCCGAGATGATCGAGCAACATGGCCTGCGCTCGCACCATATCGCGGATGGTAATGACGGGAAAGTCGAGCCCCCACGGCTTTCCGGTCTTTGGATCGGTTGATGACGGTCCGGTTGTACCCATACAGGCGCCAACCACGTTAGGGCAGATAACGAAATATCGTTCCGTGTCGATCGGCCTGCCGGGGCCCACCATCGTCTCCCACCAGCCGGATTTCTTGGTAACTGGATGCACGCTTGCGACGTGCTGGTCGCCGGTCAGCGCGTGGCAGATCAGCACCGCATTGCTGCGCGCAGCATTAAGGGCACCGTAGGTTTTGTAGGCAATCTGGAATGGGGTCAGTTCGACACCGGCATCGAGCTTGAGCGGCTTGTCCGCCCCAAAATGGGCGACAAGCGAATTGTGCGGCTGATCCGCCTCCCGCGGAGCATCCCCGGCCTCACGTGCACTCGTCAAATTGGCCTCGGCCATATTGCCTGTGCGCTCCCGGCGCTACCCGCATCGCGGGCGTATTAATAGAGGTTTACTGTCAACCTAGCAGGCTTCAGTCAACGTTTTCTTTGATTTCAACGCTCAGCCCTCCTATCAATGCCGCCATGGTGAAAGCACCCCAAACACCCGCGCTGGCAGACTTACGCAAGGAGATCGACCGGATCGACGAGGCGATGCACCAGCTCTTGATGGAGCGTGGTGAAATCATCGACCGCCTGATCGCGGTCAAGCGCAGCCAGGATACGGGCACCTCGGCATTCCGGCCCGCACGCGAAGTCGAAATGATGCGCCGGCTGGTCAAACGGCACAAAGGCATTTTGCCGGTCGATACCGCCGAAAGCATTTGGCGGATTATCATCTCGACTTTTACTTATGTGCAGGCGCCATTCTCGGTCCATGCGGATCTGTCCGCAGGCGATGCACTGATGCGAGATTTGGCACGCTTTCATTTTGGCTTCACGGTGCCGTTCGTCCCACATATGGGCGCGGCCGGAGTAGTCGCTGCCGTATCGGATTCCAAAGGCGACCTTGGCCTGGTGCCCGCTTCAGATGTGGGGTCAGCAGGCGCCTGGTGGAGTGCGCTCGAATTCGATGCCGCCCCCAAAATCATTGCGCGCTTGCCTTTCGTCGAACGCCCGGATCACCCTGCTGCATTGCCTGTGTTCGTCCTGTCCAGGGTGGCGCCCGACGCCATGGCGACCGAAGCCGCCGTTTGGAGCATGCGGGTGTCTGGCTGGAGCGCCAAGGCGGCCGAAGCACTATCGGCCCAGGCCGAATTCATCGCTGTACCCGACCGCGCCTTTGACGGAGCCGCGTTACTCGTGACCTTTCCAAAGCATGCGGACCTTAAATCGGTGAGCGCGGCCTTGGTTAAGGCTGGCGCGACTGTTGCTCGGCAGCCCTCGTCGGGAGCCACGCAACCCGCTATACGATTGCCGCCGACAAGGCCTGATCGTTCGGAAAAGCGTCCATGACTGCAAATCGCCCGCAACCACGCCCCGGCGTGCTCGATATTGTCCCTTATGTTCCGGGCAAGAGCTCCGCACCTGGAGTCGCGAAGGTTTTCAAGCTTTCCTCCAACGAAACACCGTTGGGGCCGAGCGAGAATGCGCTCGCGGCCTATCGAGCGGCCGGCGACCATCTCGAAGACTACCCGGACGGCTCGGCGTCGACCTTGCGTGAAGCTATCGGCGCCGCCTTTGGACTCGATCCAGATCGCATTGTGTGTGGTGCCGGTTCGGACGATTTGCTCAATTTGATCGCCCGCGCCTATCTCAAGGACGGCGACGAGGCAATCTATACGACGCACGGCTTTTTGGTTTACCCGATCGCGATCACGGGCACCGGCGCGAAAGCAATTGCCGCGTCCGAAAATGATTTTACCGCCAATGTCGATGCGATCCTCAAGGCGGTGACGCCAAAAACGAAAGTCGTGTTTTTGGCCAATCCAAATAACCCGACCGGAACCTACGTTCCGTTTGACGAGGTCAAGCGGTCTGCACAAAGGCCTTCCCGCACATGTTACTCTCTACTCAGTCCTATAGACGCCGCCTATGCGGAGTACGTGCAGCGAAACGATTATAAGTCCGGCATTGAGCTGGTCGCCACCACCGATAACGTGGTGATGACGCGCACCTTCTCGAAGATTTATGGACTGGCGGCTCTTCAACTTGGCTGGCTTTATGGGCCAGCGCCCATATCGTCGATGCAATCAACCGCATCCGTGGTCCATTCAACGTCAATGGACCGGCAATCGCAGCAGGAAGTACAGCGGAGAATTGAGCGATTTTTCCGGCGCATGTGGATCGCGCGCGCTTCGCACAATACGCAGTGGCTGGCCTGGCTGACCGACGAGATCGGCAAGCTTCGTCTCGCCATAACACGGAGTTCCGCAAACTTCGTCCTCATCCACTTCCCGGAGGTCAAGGGTCGCGCCGCCAGGGATGCTGATGCGTTCCTGACGAAACGCGGGCTGATTCTGCGCCAGGTCGGCGCCTACAAGCTGCCGAATGCCTTGAGAATGAGCGTCGGTACTGAGGAGGCCAACCGTTCGGTCGTACAGGCGCTCAAGGAATTTCTGGGGAAAGCGGCGTGAGCGAACCGGCCGCTCTGCTCAATCGCCTGGCGCTGATCGGCTTCGGGCTGATCGGCTCTTCAATTGCGCGCGCGGCCCGCGCGCAAGGCGCGGCGCGTTCGATTTCGCGACGGCGCGTTCTCCGGAAACGCGCCGGCGCGTTGCCGAGCTTGGCCTCGCCGACCAGGTGTTAGAAAGCAATGCCGCCGCCGTCGAAGGCGCGGATACTCGTCATCTATCACATTCCCGTTGGCGCCTGCGGTCCGGGTCGCGAAAGAGATCGGCCCGCATCTTTCCGCCGGCGCAATTGTGCTCAAGATAGGCTCGGTCAAGGGTTCTGTATTCACGACATGACCCCGCACCTGCCCCAATCGCGTGAGTTTAGTACCGCGCGTGCGGTCACCCAGGGACCGGAGTACTCCGGTCCGGATGCCGGCTTCGCCGGAATTGTTCGTCAATCGCTGGTGCATTCTGACGCCGCCAAAAGGTACAGATCCGCAGGCCGTCGAAAAACTGGCCGCGTTCTGGCGCCTTCTCGGTGCCAATGTGGAAGTCGTCGCACCCGATCACCACGACCTTGTGCTCGCGATCACAAGCCATCTGCCACACCTCATTGCCTACACAATTGTCGGCACCGCAGGAGATGAACTGCAAACAGTGACACGCTCGGAGGTGCTGAAGTTCTCGGCAGGCGGTTTCCGCAACCACTTCGCATTGCTGCATCTGACCCGACAATGTGGCGGGACGTGTTTCTCGCGCAAAACAGAGCACAGTCCTGGAAATGCTCGGCCGCTTCAATGAAGACGTGTCGGCTTTAACAAAGGCAATTCGTAAAGGTGACGGCGACGCATTGTTGCGCGAGCATTTTGCGCGCACCCGCGATATACGGAAAGGCATTGTCGAAATCAGCCAGAACTCGCCGGCTCCGGATTTCGGCCGGCCGCATCCGGACCTGCCGCACGAACCGCTGCCTAAGCCGTACGCGTCGGATAAAAGCTAAAACAGCGCCGGCGCGTTGCCGATCGGGATTGGGCCCAGGAAAATTGCACCATCGGTGAAGCGCAATGGCAGCGTTACCGCGCGTTTACCCTCGAGCGTGGTATCTACCCCAAGCATATTGATGCCGAGCGATATATTGGCGCCCGCCTGTTGGCGGGCCACATCTCCCAGTCCGGGCGCCAAGCAGTAGAGCGCGCCGACGAGCTTGTCCATGTCAGCGACGTTTGCACCCGTTGCTGCGCGCCAATTGCCGTCAAGAACTGTTCAAGGCCAGCCATCGTTACGCGCAGTTGGGCCTGCAACGGCCATTACCGTTGATTGACAACGTGCCGCCACCGACCGCGAGTATTTCCCCTTGCTGGATGCGCGCCTGCGTAATGTCGATGCGGCCACCTTCAACCTCAAATCCAGCGGAAACGAACCGACCAGGGCTTCGGTGAAAAATCGTTCAAGCCACGAAGCACTGCAGTGGCGTTCGCATCAATTGGCTGAGCTGCCCGCCGGGTGAAGTGCGGAGCCCAACACCCGGCGGCAGCTCAGCCGATTGATGCGAACGCCACTGCAGTGCTTCGTGGCTTGAACGATTTTTCACCGAAGCCCGGTCGGTTCGTTTCCGCGAGATTCAGGCGGAAGGTGGCCGCATCGACATTACGCAGGCGCGCATCCAGCAAGGGGAAATACTCGCGGTCGGTGGCGGCACGTTGTCAATCAACGGTAATGGCCGTCTGGAGGCGAACTGCGCGTAACGATGGCTGGCCTCGAACAGTTCTTGACGGCAATTGGCGCGCAGCAACGGGTGCAAACGTCGCCTGACGTGGACAAGCTCGTCGGTGCGCTCGACCGCTTGGCGCCCGGACTGGGAGATGTGGCCCGCCAACAGGCGGGCGCCAATATATCGCTCGGCATCAATATGCTTGGGGAACAGACCACGCTCGAGGGTAAACGCGCGGTAACGCTGCCATTGCGCTTCACCGATGGTGCAATTTTCCTGGGCCCAATCCCGATCGGCAACGCGCCGGCGCTGTTTTAGCTTTTATCCGACGCGTACGGCTTAGGCAGCGGTTCGTGCGGCAGGTCCGGATGCGGCCGGCCGAAATCCGGAGCCGGCGAGTCCTGGCCGATTTCGACAATGCCTTTCCGTATCGCGCGGGTGCGCGCAAAATGCTCGAACAATGCGTCGCCGTCACCTTTACGAATTGCCTTTGTTAAAGCCGACACGTCTTCATTGAAGCGGCCGAGCATTTCCAGGACGGCGTCCTTGTTTGCGAGAAACACGTCCCGCCACATTGTCGGGTCAGATGCAGCAATGCGTGTGAAGTCGCGGAAACCGCCTGCCGAGAACTTCAGCACCTCCGAGCGTGTCACTGTTTGCAGTTCATCTGCGGTGCCGACAATTGTGTAGGCAATGAGGTGTGGCAGATGGCTTGTGATCGCGAGCACAAGGTCGTGGTGATCGGGTGCCATGACTTCCACATTGGCACCGAGAAGGCGCCAGAACGCGGCCAGTTTTTCGACGGCCTGCGGATCTGTACCTTTTGGCGGCGTCAGAATGCACCAGCGATTGACGAACAATTCCGCGAAGCCGGCATCCGGACCGGAGTACTCCGTTCCTGCGACCGGATGCGCCGGTACGAAACTCACGTTCTTGGGCAGGTGCGGGGTATGTCGCGCACAACAGAACCCTTGACCGAGCCGACATCAGAGACAATTGCGCCGGCGGAAAGATGCGGGCCGATCTCTTTCGCGACCGGACCGCAGGCGCCAACGGGAATGCAGACAACGACGAGATCCGCGCCTTCGACGGCGGCGGCATTGCTTTCTAACACCTGGTCGGCGAGGCCAAGCTCGGCAACGCGCCGGCGCGTTTCCGGAGAACGCGCCGTCGCGACAATCGAACGCGCTGCGCCTTGCGCGCGGGCCGCGCGCGCAATTGAAGAGCCGATCAGCCCGAAGCCGATCAGCGCCAGGCGATTGAACAAAGTGGCCGGTTTGCTCACGCTGCTTTCCCCAGGAATTCCTTGAGCGCCTGTACGACCGAACGGTTGGCTTCCTCAGTACCGACGCTCATTCTCAAGGCATTCGGCAGCTTGTAGGCGCCGACCTGGCGCAGAATGAGCCCGCGTTTCGTCAGGAACGCATCAGCATCCCTGGCGGTGCGACCCTTGACCTCCGGGAAGTGGATGAGGACGAAGTTTGCGGCACTCGGAGTCACGGCGAGACCAAGCTTGCCGATCTCGTCGGTCAGCCAGGCCAGCCACTGCGTATTGTGCGAGCGCGCGCGATCCACATGCGCCGTATCGCGAATCGCCGCAATTCCCGCGGCGATTGCCGGTCCATTGACGTTGAATGGACCACGGATGCGGTTGATTGCATGGACGATATGCGCTGGCCCATAAAGCCAGCCGAGTCGAAGAGCCGCCAGTCCATAAATCTTCGAGAAGGTGCGCGTCATCACCACGTTATCGGTGGTGGCGACCAGCTCAATGCCGGACTCATAATCGTTTCGCTGCACGTACTCCGCATAGGCGGCGTCGAGCACGAGTAGAACATGCGCGGGAAGGCCTTTGTGCAGACGTTTTACCTCGTCGAAAGGAACGTAGGTTCCAGTCGGGTTATTTGGATTGGCTAAAAACACGACCTTTGTCTTCGCCGTCACAGCCTTGAGGATCGCATCGACATTCGCCGTGAAATCCTTTTCGGACGCCGCAATTGCTTTTGCGCCGGTGCCCGTGATCGCGATCGGGTAAACCAGAAAGCCGTGCGTCGTGTAGATCGCTTCGTCGCCGTCTCTGAGATAAGCGCGCGCGATCAAATTCAGCAAATCGTCCGAACCGGCGCCACACACAATACGATCTGGATCGAGCCCGAAGGCGGCGCCGATCGCTTCACGCAAGGCCGAAGCAGATCCGTCCGGGTAATCCTCAAGGTGCTCACCAGCCGCGCGATAGGCCGCGAGCGCATTCGCGCTCGGCCCCAACGGCGTTTCGTTGGAGGAGAGCTTGAAAACCTTCGCGACTCCAGGCGCGGAACTCTTGCCCGGAATATAAGGGGCAATATCGAGCACGCCGGGGCGTGGTTGCGGGCGATTCGCAGTCATGGACGATTTCCCGAACGATCAGGGATTGTCGGCGGCAATCGTATAGCGGGTTGCGTGGCTTCCGACGAGGGCTGCCGAGCGTACAGTCGCGCCAGCCTTAACCAAGGCCGCACTCACCGATTTAAGGTCCGCATCCTTTGCAAACGTCACCAACAACGCGGCTCCGTCGAAGGCGCGATCGGGCACAGCGATAATTCGGCCTGTGCCGATAGTGCTTCGGCGGCCATGGCGCTCCAGCCGGACACTCGCATGCTCCAAACGGCGGCTTCGGTCGCCATCGCGTCGGGCGCCACCCTGGAAAGGACGAATACCGGCAATGCAGCCGGGTGATCCGGGCGTTCGACAAAAGGCAGCCGCGCAATGATTTTGGGGGCGGCATCGAATTCAAGCGCACTCCACCAAGCGCCTGCCGACCCCACATCTGAAGCGGATACCAGGCCAAGGTCGCCTTTGGAGTCCGATACGGCGGCGACCACGCCGGCGGCGCCCATATGTGGGACGAATGGGACCGTAAAGCCAAAATGAAATCGCGCGGAGTCTCGCATCAGCGCGTCGCCGCCGACAGATCCGCATGGACCGAGAAAGGCGCCTGCACATAAGTAAAAGTCGAAATGATGATCGCGCCAGATGCTTTCGGCCGTATCAAGCGGCAGAATCCTTTGTGCCGCTTGACCAGCCGCCGCATCATCTCGGCTTCGCGCGCGGGCCGAAAAGCCGACGTGCCCGTTTCCTGGCTACGTTTGACCGCGATCAGGCGATCGATGATCTCGCCGCGCTCCATCAAGAGCTGGTGCATCGCCTTGTCGATCCGGTCGATCTCCTTGCGTAAGTCTGCCAACGCGGGTGTTTGGGGTGCTTTCACCATGGCGGCATTGATAGGTGGGCTGAGCGTTGAAATCAAAGAAAACGTTGACTGAAGCCTGCTAGGTTGACAGTAAACCGCTATATAATCGGCCCGCGACGCGGGTAGCGCCGGGAGCGCACAGGCGACATGGCCGAGGCCAATTTGACGAGCGCGCGTGAGGCCGGGGATGCGCCGCGGGAGGCGGACCAGCCGCACAATTCCCTTGTCGCCCATTTTGGGGCGGACAAGCCGCTCAAGCTCGACGCCGGCGTCGAACTCACCCCATTCCAGATTGCCTACAAGACCTACGGCGTCCTCAATGCCGCGCGCAGCAATGCGGTTCTGATCTGCCACGCGCTGACCGGCGACCAGCATGTGGCCAGCGCGCATCCTGTTACCAAAAAGTCCGGCTGGTGGGAGACGATGGTTGGGCCCGGCAAGCCGATCGACACGGAACGCTATTTCGTCATCTGCCCCAACGTTGTTGGCGCCTGCATGGGCACGACCGGGCCGTCTCCACCGATCCGAAAACCGGGAAGCCGTGGGGGCTCAATTTCCCCGTCATTACGATCCGCGACATGGTGCGAGCTCAGGCCATGTTGCTCGATCATCTTGGCATCGACAGCCTGTTTTCGGTCGCCGGCGGTTCGATGGGTGGGATGCAGGTGCTGCAGTGGGCGGAGAGCTATCCGACAGCGCGTGTTCTCGGCACTGCCAATCGCCTGTGCCACCCGCCATTCGGCGCAGAATATCGCGTTCCACGAGGTGGGCCGGCAGGCAATCATGGCCGATCCGGAATGGCGCGGCGGCCGCTATCATTTGGAGGGTACCAATCCGCGGCGTGGACTCGCGGTCGCGCGCATGGGCGCGCATATCACCTATCTGTCGGATGCTGCGCTTCACCGGAAATTCGGACGCAAGTTTCAGGATCGTGAGAATCCGACCTTCTCGTTTGACGCGGACTTTGAGGTCGAATCCTATTTGCGTCACCAGGGCATTTCGTTTGTTGAGCGTTTTGACGCGAATTCCTATCTCTATCTGACGCGCGCGATGGATTATTTCGACCTCGCTGCCGATCACAATGGAGTTCTGGCGAACGCCTTCAAGCGTACGCCGACCCGTTTTTGCCTGATTTCATTCACCAGCGATTGGTTGTTCCCGACATCGGAATCGCGCGCGGTCGTGCATGCGCTGAATGCCGCCGGCGCGCGTGTCTCGTTTGCCGAAATCGTCACCGACAAGGGCCATGATGCGTTCCTGCTCGACGAGCCGGAGTTATTCGCAATTGTGCGTGGCTTTCTCGATGGAGCCGGGAAAGCGCGCGGACTTGGGCCGAAAGCCGAGCAATGAACATGCTCAATCGTGATAACCCGGATTGACCGTTGCCAACATTCCGCGCACGCCGGGCGGCGCCCGCGTCGACCTGGTGCTGGTCGCGAGATGGTCGAGCGCGGTGCCAAGGTGCTCGACGTCGGGTGCGGCGATGGCGAGCTTTACGGATCCTGAGCGAAAGCCGGGGCGTCGATGGCCGCGGCATCGAACTCTCGCGCGAAGGCGTGAATGAATGCGTGGCGAAGGGGCTCGCCGTGATTTAGGGCGACGCAGATACCGATCTCGGCGACTACCCGGACGATGCTTTCGACTATGTGATCCTGTCGCAGACCCTGCAGGCGACACGTCATCCGCGCGTGGTGCTCGAGCACATGCTGCGGATTGGCCGCCCGCGATTGTGTCGTTTCCGAATTTCGGCCACTGGCAAGTTCGGCTTCAGTTGTTATTTGCCGGCCATATGCCGCAGACCGATATCCTGCCTACAGCTGGTACGACACGCCGAATATCCACCACTGCACGATCAAGGACTTCCGACAGCTCTGCACGGAAATCGGGGTCCAAATGGAGAAGGCGGTGGCGCTGAATGCCTGGGGCGAACCGCTGCGCCTCAATGCTCCCTGGTGGTTTTGGAACCTTTTTGGGGAACAAGCCGTTTTTTTGCTCAGCCGGAAGGGCTGAGGCGGCTTCGCTTCACGCATCTATCGCCGGTCTGAAAGTGCTAGCGCGCAACTTTAACTGTGTGCAGCAGCAGCATGACTTCGCTTTAAGTATAGGTTGGTATCGAAGACAGTATTTAAGTATTGCAATGAGTAAATAATTTTATAAGAGGTATAATTTTTTTGCAGCCGGTATTTCAATCGAATACCTGTATGCGTTCCAGAAATGACCTTCCAATGATCACGAAATTGCCATACCGGACGGCGTTTGGACACCGTACCTGGCGCTGATTTTATCTGTTCCAGGTGTATTGCTTGTATAGCTAAGGGGACTAATCTGATGACACTTAAAACAAGACGGGCGACAGTCCTGTTGTGTTCGGTGGCGGTTGCGGCTCTTGCAACGACAGCCCTGGCAAGACCCGTCCACCACCATAGGCACTCTCGTGCGGCCGGTATGCAACTGCAGTTCAGTCGCAACCGTCCGGTGCCGATCGGGACGTGCGTTATTCATTCGACGCAACGCAATCGCCGGGACGATGGATGGCGAGACATCGGCCGTGGCCGACGTCATGGCCGCCGATCCCTTGCCGTCGCGGAGGCGCGTGCCCGGGCCCAGTCGCATTCGAACTCGGCCTACGGCGGTGCCACCAGCGATTCACTGGTCAGTGAGGCGCGCAAATATATTGGCACCAATCCGACCGGTCGCGGCAGCCTCTGGTGTGGCGCGTTCATGGACATGGTGCTCAAGCGCACGGCCATTCGGGCGGTGGCAATCTTGCCAGCGCTTACGCGCATTACGGCCAGCGCGTGAGCGGGCCGCAGGTCGGCGCCATCGCCGTAATGGGCCGCCACGGCGGCGGCCATGTTGGTGTGGTCAGCGGCGTTGATCCGAACGGCAACCCGATCATCGTCTCCGGCAACCACAATCACCGATTGCCGAGTTCCGTCTATCCGGCCGGGCGCATCAGCGCCTATGTGTTGCCTGGCGGCTAACCGCGTCCGCTAAACATAAAAACGCGCCCTGCCGTAAGCGGGGCGCGTTTTTTATTGTCGTAAGGCCGACGTCAGGTCTCTTCGGTCTTGATCAAGTCACCGATGGTGATATCTCCTGGAGCAATGACCTCGGCATAGACGCCGCAATCGGTGTGGTCGAAATTCTCCAGGAACGTTCGCGGAATGGTCGGGTCGCGGATTCCGGTTTCGGGTCAACATCTGTGGCCGCGCAGCGCTGAATTCGTTTGACCACTTTCAGCCGGGCCGTTTGGCCGATCGTGAGTTCCGCGCCGAGCAAGTCGAATTCACGCCACGCCGGCAGCCCGCGACATAGAGGTTGCCGCGAAAACGTAATGGATTGACCGGCGCGCCGGCGGCATTTTCCACCGCCGCCACCGAGGCGAGGTTAATTATCCACACCACCTTTCTGGCCACATCCGAGAAGCTGTGATCCTCGCCATGCAACACCTTGGGAGGTCCGCGTAATTCTTTCGGCATGAAACGGCGGAAGAAGGCCTCGATCGCGAGCCTCCCTCCTTGCTGCGCAGGTCACCGCGGGCTGCCTGGCGGCCCTCCCAGTGGATCGTCAGGGTGTGGTCGGCTTCATCGTAGTCGGTCCGCAGCGCCGCCAGGCGCTCATTGCGCATCAGCATCAGGAACGTTCTTGGGAAATAGGCTGGGGCGGCGGGTCGAACCCGAAGGGCCTTCTCGATGGCATAGAGCCGGTCGGCCGGGATCGTGTGACCAGCCGCAAGGCGGGTCCGCTCCAGCGGCTGCGGCGACAGTCCTTTGACCGGGTATCGATAAATCGCGCGAAGGGAAGCGGGCTCAGATGCCATTGATTTTTAGCCGCTTATCGCCATCGCGGAGAGGATTAATGCTGACCTATATCAAGCAAACTCCCTCTTCAAACTGCAATAAATGCGCCCACATAATGGACCAACCGGGTCGCCTTAGCGGGGCCCGGACAGAGATCAGCGCCAACGTGGCCGAAGGAGTTGAGGCATGAATTTCGAGAAATACACCGATCGCGCGAAGGAGCTTTGTCCAATCGGCGCAATCCATGGCCCTGCGCGAGG